>NZ_JAENGP010000003.1 GCF_016595155.1 Advenella mandrilli | reverse complement strand
TGACGACCATAGCAAGGTGGACCCACTCCTTCCCTTCCCGAACAGGACAGTGAAACGCCTTCGCGCCGATGATAGTGGATGGACATCCGTGAAAGTAGGTCATCGTCAGGCTCTTTATTCAAAAAAACCCCTTCAGAGATATCTGAAGGGGTTTTTTATTGCCTGTCGCTTTTGGCGCTGTATCCATCAAGGCCATGCAACCATGATTGCCCAAGTAATGTAAGCCTCCGGTAAAACCACCTTTTCAAACACGCTATTAAGCGAGAATATACGTGTCCACGATCATTAAATGGACACGTATGGACTATCTAACAGAGACACCTGCCGCAGAACCGGCACGGCAATCCCGTCGACGGGTTTACAGTCCGGCATTCAAGGCCCATTTGGTTGCCTTGTGCCAAGACCCGGCCACCTCCGTGGCGGCCATTGCCCGGGCACACAATATTAATGACAACATGCTTCATCGCTGGATACGCGAGGCGCAAGCAAAGACACCGGCAACCCCGTCTTTTATCGCCTTGCCAACGTCGGCCGAAGTGGTTCGTCCCATCCAACAAGATAGCGCCGGCCATATTCAAGTAACGCTGCAAGGCAAGCAGATCAACCTGAGCATGCAGTGGCCGCTGCATGATGCCCAAGGTTGCGCTACATTTATTCGTGAAGTACTGCGATGATCCGTATCGACCAAGTCTGGCTGGCGGTGGAGCCCATTGACATGCGCGCGGGTATGGACACTTTGCTGGCCCGGGTGGTACAGGTTTTCGGTAGCGCACAACCGCATCAGGCCTATCTGTTCAGTAATAAACGGGGCACCCGTTTAAAGGTGCTGGTGCATGATGGCCTGGGCATCTGGCTGACCGTGCGGCGTTTACACCAGGGACGCTTTAACTGGGCGCAGGCGGACACAACGCAATGCCCGTTAAGCACTGAACAGGTACAGGCCTTGCTGATGGGGCTGCCCTGGCAACGCCTGGGGGCTGATGCGGCGATCACGCTGCTGTAAACCGGCTGGCAATCCGGTGAGATACCGATGGTTCAGGCAGGCCCGTTATGGCATACTGCACCCCATGACAAAGACGACTGTTTCCCCTCCCGATCTGGATCAACTGGACGAGCACGCACTACGCGCGCTGGTTCGGCAATTGATGGGGAACGTCGAACACCTCACCAAAGATGTGACTTATTTGGGTCAGGATAATCAGTTTAAAGACGCCCACATTCGTAAGCTCACGCATGAGATTGCGGTTTTCGGGCAACTTTACGGTTGAGCGTCACATTCATGGCAAATGGGCCTGCCGTGACTGCGAGCCAATAACCCTGGCCCCATTGCCCGCCCATATCATCGACAAGGGCATCCCGACGCCGGGCTTGCTGTCCCAGGTGCTGGTGGCCAAATATGCGGATCATCTGCCGTTGTATCGGCAGGAGCAGATCTTTGCCCGTGCCGGTGTTAGGCTGGCGCGTTCTACCCTGGCTGAATGGGTCGGTGTGTGTGGTGTACGCCTGCAACCGCTGGTGGCTGCGTTACGGCGTTTGTTGTTGGAGCAAGCTGTCTTGCACGCCGATGAGATCCCAGTCTTAATGCTGCAACCGGGCCAGAAAAATACGAAACGCGCTTACCTGTGGGCCTATACCAGCAGCGACACCGCACCCTTGAATGCCGTGATCTATGACTTTACCGAAGGGCGTGCCGGTGAACATGCCCGCCGCTTCTTCGGGGATTGGCAAGGCCATCTGGTCTGTGATGATTACACCGGTTATAAAGTCTGCTTTACCCAGGGCATTACCGAGGTGGGTTGCATGGCGCATGCCCGCCGCAAGTTCTTTGATTTACAGCAGGCCAATCAAAGCCAGTTGGCCGAACAGGCCCTGCAATTGATGGGTCAGCTCTACGAGGTGGAGCGACAGGCCAAAGGCCTGTCAGCAGCAGAACGCTTGCAATTACGCCAACAGCGGGCTCGGCCAGTGGCCGATGCCCTGCATGCCTGGGTG
Organism: Advenella mandrilli; assembly: GCF_016595155.1. Lineage (GTDB taxonomy): Bacteria > Pseudomonadota > Gammaproteobacteria > Burkholderiales > Burkholderiaceae_B > Advenella > Advenella mandrilli. The sequence goes on along the minus strand of NZ_JAENGP010000003.1, from coordinate 281,466 downwards.
CTGGCACATCGCCAGAAAGTGCCTGATAATACCGGCATTGCCAGGGCGCTGGATTACAGCCTGAAACGCTGGGTGACGCTGACCCGTTATCTGGATGATGGCCAGTTACCGATTGATAATAACCGGATTGAAAATCAGATTCGGCCCATCGCGATTGGTCGCAAGAACTGGCTCTTCGCCGGTTCCTTGCGGGCGGGCCAACGGGAGGCGGCCGTCATGAGCCTGATTCAATCGGCCAAGCTCAACGGCCACGATCCGTATGCCTATCTGAAAGATGTCTTGATGCGTTTACCGACGCAACAGAACAGCGATATTGAGGAATTGTTGCCGCACCACTGGGCACCGGCAACGGGTGCTTGAAAGAATATTGGCCGCTTACGCGGCCAAGTCAATGTGGGATTACCGAACGCTTACAGCGCTAGTAAAAATCAGACATAAAAAAACGGGCCCGTGCCCGTTTTTTTATGCTTGTGCTACCTAGCTTGCTTACTTCAGGTGCGTGCTAGGCAGTTTGTTTATTTCAAACGTACTGCTTCCTTAAGCAGACAAATTAAAATTGAAGGTATTTCTTTCTTCTTCATCTATTTGCGATACAAGATTGGTTTCCCATTCTAGATATTTTTTGGCTGCCTCTTTGTTGCCGTTATGTCTGTCATGAACAAAAAACAGAAAATCAATGCATTCCGCATCGGGTGGGACGTTGCTTTGCCTTTCCAGGGGTAGGCCTGCCGCTTCAAAAAAAGAAGGATTAAATATTGCCTGCTGAATATTCTGATACCCTGCGTTTACCATATCAGTGGCCAATAGTGCCGTTGTATTATTGTCAGTACCCAGTAACAGTACAGGTGCCTGTTTATTACTGGGGGCATGCTTGAACAGGGTGGGGCGAATGACCCATTGTGCATGCTTTAAATGAACAGAACGGAATTGCGTACTGGACCTGCAGTCCAGGATACTAACCTGCGGATACCGTTTGATGAAGTTAACGGTATCCTCGGAAGAAAGTGCTTGGGAATGTACCACAACAGGGCCTTCATCCATTTGTACCGTTATTGTTGCCAGTTTATCGGTGTCTGCCAGTAGATATACTTCCCAGCCAAGCTGTTTGAGCCAGCTGGCTATCACAGGAGCCCGAATTTGGTCAAAATCGGCTAAAACGATGCGGGCCTTCCTGACGCCAATATATTCGTCGGTTGCCTGAATCAGCTGCCCTCCTGGGGCATGCCGTATAGCGGATGATAGCTGGCTTTTATCATATTCCTGAGCGGTTCGCACATCAAATAGGTATGTGGTTCGATTTGATTCTTCTTGCCAGATTTTTAGTTGCTGGAATGAAATTGTTTGCAGCTCGAATTTTTTGAGCAGATTATTTGCGCTTTGCTTGGCATCAGCGAGCAAGTCTGGATTGATTTGCTCCGGATAAAACCGGTCTGACTGGTGTTCCAGTTCATAGCCTGACAGATACCAACCCTGAGTGCCGTTTTCAAGTGCATAAACGGGGTTGGGAATGCCAAGATTGATCAGGGTTTGGGCGCCAATAATGCTGCGAGTGCGCCCCGCGCAATTGATGACGATTGTCGTTGATGGATCAGGTGCAATTTGACGGGCGCGCAGGGCAAGCTCTCCGTTGGGGCAGCAGATAGAGCCCGGTATATTCATTTTCTGGTATTCCTGTATGGGGCGACCATCCAGAATAACCAGGTTGGACTTTTCGGATTGTATCTGCTCATACAATTGCCGGGCGCTAATAGGCGGTGTTTGATAGATGTGCTCGGCCAGTTCACCAAAAGTTTTACTGGGTAAGTAGACCCCGGCAAAGGTGGCGTATCCAGCCGCTTGCCAAGCTTGAATACCTCCTTGCAGGATATGAATATGGGCATAGCCCAGTCGTTGTAAGGCCTGGGCAGCAGCCTTCACGACTGATTCACCGCTATGGTCTGCATAAACAACAATACGCGTGTTTTTACGGGGTACAAGTATTCTGACATGCAGTTCGAGCACGCTATAGGGTAAAGAAACGGCAAAGAAAAGGTGGTTCTCTCCGTATTGGCCGTGTTCACGCACATCCAGTACGGCTATTTCATGTTCATCATGAATCCAGCTTTTCAGCAATTTGGCATCAATTGTTTTCATTGTTCATAGAAAGGTGAATCTGGAAGTGAAAGGTTTTGCAGGTGTTAATTGCCCTAACGGGTTTTAACACCGATATCCATGATTTTGCAGCTATTGTTTTCTACATCAAAGGCCAGCCTTTCGGTAAGTGTTTCCAGTGCCTTGCCATACATATGCAGGTGGCGGATCAGGCTGTCTTCAATGCGAACGGCGTGAATGTCATCAGGCATTAAGGCGATGCCTTCACCGGGGCCGATGCTTTTGATGGCCGTTTGAACGAGATTGGCTTTTCCGCTAATGCTGCCATTATCGGTGCGGTCGTACAAATAATTGCTTTCGGTGCCCTCTACAGCGGCAATACAGGCCCATGTTGTATGGTTATGCGGCACGATTTTCTTGCCAGGCTTCATCACATTAAGATACAGGGCAAAGCTGTTGTCGGGTTCTGAATGAATTAAATAGCGGGCTTGCAATTCTTCGCCTTCTGGCGCTGGATAGTCTGCTTCTGACCACCAGCTTTTATTGGCGGCCAGATTGATCAGGCCTTCACGCACGGACTCCAGACCTTGACGATTTGGCTCTGGGGTTGTTTGCTGTTTGGCTAGGGTTATGAAAGCATTGATGGCATTTTGCTTGCCATTGTTACTGCTCATGAGTGGTTCTCCTGTGACTTTTATAAAGTATAGTAATTTTCGCAAGCATTGACTAATTAAAAATCTTGGTTAATATATTAGGGATCCTAATGAATTAACCCGGTATTTTCTTTTTTTAATGATTTTTTATATTACTACTCCCTATGAATAACCTGGATCTGGGTTTGTTGCGCACACTGGTTACTGTCGAAAAAACTAATACATTTTCTGGTGCGGCAGCGGTATTGTTCAAAACACAATCTGCCATCAGCCAGCAAATGCAAAGGCTGGAATCCCAGATAGGGTATCCGTTATTTGAAAAACGGGGCCGGCACAGGGAGCTGACGGTTCAAGGCAAACAACTGACCATGTATGCCCGGCGTTTGCTGGCGATTAATGATGAAGTCTTACGCACGCTAGGGCAGCAGCAAGTGGAAGGGCATATTCGTTTTGGTGCGACCTTTGATGTGGCGGATACCATTTTGCCAATCGTGCTTACCCATATAGCGCGTCATGCGCCTAAAGTAAAACTGGATATTCAGGTTGATCGTAGTCCTGCCTTGATGGAGCAGCTGGCATCCGGTGATATTGACATGACGATTTCCACACGCGAAGCGCCTGGATTGAGTGGTTTTGTGGTGCGTACCTCTCCGACGGTGTGGATATGCGCGGCAGATTTTCCTTTTAGCCGGGGGGCCACCTTGCCTTTGATTCTGGCCGATGAACCCAGCATCTTCCGGCAACTTGCATTAACCGCGCTTACGCAAAGCCAGACGCAATGGCGTATTAATTATCTGGCGCCATCTTTGGCAGGTATCAAGGCGGCTGTTCGGGCCGGGTTGGGTGTAACGGCCCGCAGTGTCGAGTTTCTTGGGCCTGATATGAGGGTTCTGGCTGAATCAGAAGGTTTGCCGGCATTACCCTTGGTGACTTACCGGTTGCTGACTCGAAAAGACACGATCAACCCATTGGTTTTACATATTTTTAAAATGTTACGGGCACAGTTTGAATAAGTCCCGCTGCATTCCCCCACCTGAACCTTACTGGTTAGGTGGCGGTAGTTCATAATACAGTCTGATTCCGATCGTGCTACGGTAGGTCTGGACAAGAAATAGGTCGTCGTTATCAGGTCCAATACAGGGTAACATCAGGACATTTGACTAAGCATTTTCCGGAAACGATTAAGCGAGAACAGGAACAGGATCAAGCCAATAATAAACAGGGACAGAAATTGGGGCCATACAACAGCAAAGTCTGCGCCTCGATAAAGGATGGCCTGGCCTAATGAGACAAAGTGCGTGGTAGGGGCCAGCAGCATGATGTCTTGGACAAACTGTGGCATGCTTTCCCGTGGCGTACTGCCGCCCGAAAGCATTTGCAGCGGCAGCAGGACAAGCACCATTAACAGTCCGAACTGGGGCATATTGCGTGATAGGGTGGCCATGAATATACCCATCGACGTAGTGGCAAACAGATGCAGGGCCGCACCAGCAAGAAAAAGCAGAATTGAACCTTCAATGGGAATAGCCAACCCGTCTTGCACAATGATCTGCAGTGAAAAGGCTGACGAGACCAGGACAACCAGGCCCATTGACCATATTTTGGACAGCATGATTTCGGTGGGTGTTACGGGCATGACCAGCAGGTGTTCAATCGTACCGTGTTCGCGTTCGCGAATAAGCGCGGCCCCGGTCAGGATAATGGAAAGCATGGTGATGCTGTTGATGATTTCCATTAAGGCACCAAACCAGGCACGCTCAAGCGTTGGATTAAAGCGCATGCGCATGGCCAGATCAACCATGGGCGCCTCGGTGGCTTTATAGCCCTGGACGAATTCTGTCGTTTCGCTATTGATAATCTGCTGGATGTATCCGCTGCCGGTAAAGGCTTGTGACATTCGGGTGGCATCCACATTTAGCTGGATTTCGGGCTGTTTGCCGGCCAGCACGTCTTTCTGGAAGTTAGGGGGGATATTAAGGGCAAAGGTGAAACGGCCTTCGTCCATGCCAGCGTCCATCTCATTAATGGAAATCATTTCCGGATGCGTAAAACGTGGCGGGAAAAATGCACTGGCAATCCGGCCCGATAGCGGGGAACGGTCTTCATCAACAATCGCGATGGGTGCGCCATGCAGGGTTTCGGGCATGGCCGTGGCGGCGGTATAAACAGAAACGGTAAAGGTATAGACAATCAGGAATAACAGAATCGGATCTCTGATTAAACTCCAGAATTCCTTGATTCCCAGGCGATAAATGTTTTTGAAGTTGGGCATGATCAGGCGTCCTGCTTCTTCAGCAATAAAATGGACAATAATAGAATCACCATAGCGCCTGCCAGCAGGGGCCAGTAATAAATCATCAGATCCTGAAAATCGAGTGCCTTGTTAAAGATTCCCCGGCTGATCATGAGAAAGTAGGTGGTTGGAAATATATGGCCAATGAATGCCGCAAAACCTTCCAGGGCGGAAACCGGATTAAGCAGGCCCGAGAACTGGATGGCGGGCAACAGCGTACCGACCATCGTGAAGAACATGGCGGCAATTTGGCTTTTGGTGAAGGTGGAAGCGAACAGACCCACCCCGGTTGCAAACAGGACGTACAAAAAAGCAGCCAGTAAAAGCGCCAGGAAATTACCCTTGATGGGAACATCGAAAACAGTGACCGCCAGAAAAGTCATGAGCAGGAAGTTCATCATGCCCAAAATAACGTAAGGCACCTGTTTGCCCAGCAGGAATTCGCTGCGGGTAACCGGTGTTACGTACAGGTTGATAATTGAGCCGAGCTCTTTTTCGCGGACTACCGAGAGGGCGGAAAGCATGGCCGGAATCATAAGTAGCAACAGGGGGATGACGGCGGGCACCATGGCGGGCAGACTTTTTACATCGGGGTTATAACGGAAGCGGGTTTGGATAGAGACCGGTACCGTGCTGGCCGGGTTGATGCCCAGGCGCTCGGTCGCCATGGTGGCCAGCCAGCCCTGATGCATGCCGCTGATATAGCCCTGGACGGTTTCTGCCCGTTGCGGGTTGGCGCCATCTACCCAGGCACCAATCTGGACGTTTTTCCCTTGCTTGATGTCACGGGCAAAACCAGGCGGTATTTCTAAAGCCAGTACGATCTCGTTGCTTCGCATGCGCCGGTCAAGATCGGCATAGTCCTTGATAGGGGGCTTTTCTATGAAGTACCGGGAGCCGGCCAGATTCAGCGTATAGTTCTGGCTAAGGGTGGTTTGATCCCGGTCCAGGACGGCAAACGTCAGATCTTCCACATCCATGCTGATACCGTAACCCATAATAAACATGAGAAGGGCGGTGCCAAGCAGGGCAAGGGTCCGGCGTACGGGATCACGCTGCAATTGCAGGGTTTCCAGCAGGGTATAGCTGAAGGCCCTTGAAAAACTGAAACCTGTTGCCATGGCCGGCTCTGGCATAGGATCATGGGCAGGTGTTTGGGCAGGCGTTGCGGGTTCTGCCGTGTCTTCAGAGGGAGGTTGATTGGCGGTGTTTTCTTCACGAACCGCATCTTCCAGATAGGCAATAAACGCATCTTCCAGCGTTTGGGTGCCACGTTGTTGCACCAGTTCTGCCGGTGTGCCGCTAACCAATACCTTACCTGCATGCATGAAGGATATCCGGTCGCAGCGTTCTGCCTCATTCATGAAGTGGGTAGAAATAAAAACAGTGACGCCATCTTTGCGGGCCAGGTCTATCATGAGTTGCCAGAACAGGTCCCGGGCAATGGGATCTACGCCTGAGGTAGGCTCATCAAGAATCAGCAACTCGGGCCCGTGAACCACGGCAACGGCCAGGGACAAACGCTGGCGCACGCCCATGGGCAGGTTGTCGGGCAAGGCGTCAATGGTATCTTCAAGGTCAAAACGCTGGATCATGGCCTTGACGCGGGCCGGTATTTGCGCTTCAAGGACTTTGAACAGGCGGGCATGGAGCACTAGGTTTTGCTTGACCGTGAGCTCCGAGTAAAGGGAAAAGGCCTGCGACATATAGCCAACCCGACGGCGGGTGTCGATATCTTTGGGGTTAACCTCTTGGCCAAACAGCCAGGCCTTTCCTTCAGAGGCCTCAAGCAAGCCCGTGAGCATTTTCATGGTGGTGGATTTACCGCAACCGTTGGAACCCAGGAATCCGAAAATCTCACCTTGCCTGATGCGGAAATTGACATGGTCAACGGCCACAAAATCACCAAAGCGCATGGTTAAATCTTGCGCTTCAATGGCAATATTGGTGTTTTCCTTATTGAAGGGGGGAATGACAATGGCTTGATGAGCGGCCCGTTTTTCTTCGGGTAGCAGCCTGATGAACGCTTCTTCAAGAGAGCGGGAACCGGTTTTTTCATGTAGTTCATGGGGCGTACCGGTAGCTAATATCTTGCCATCGTCCATGGCAATCAGCCAGTCGAAGCGATCGGCTTCTTCCATATAGGCGGTGGCAACAATGACGCTCATTTGTGGCCGACTTTGCCGGATACGATTGATCAGATCCCAGAATTGATTGCGTGCAAGCGGGTCAACACCGGTGGTGGGCTCATCAAGAATCAATAAATTGGGGTCGTGAATGAGCGCGCAGCACAAACCCAGTTTTTGCTTCATGCCGCCAGACAGTTTGCCAGCAGGCCGGGATAAAAATGGATATAGGCCAGTGCTACGGGTAAGGTCATCAATTCGCCGGCGCCTTTCCTGTTCATCGTGACCGAACAGGCGGGCAAAAAATTGCAGATTTTCTTCAATGGACAGGGTGGGATAGAGGTTTTTGCCCAACCCCTGGGGCATGTAGGCAATATGAGGGCAGACCTGGGTACGGTGTACCGCATCGGCCATGCTGCCATTTAACACCTGGACACTGCCTGCCTGAATGGCGCGGGCACCCGCAACAAGAGATAAAAGACTGGATTTGCCAACGCCATCGGGGCCAATCAGTCCCACCATGGTACCCGCTGGGATATCCAGGCTGATATTGTCCAGGGCCAGCTTTTTGCCATAACTGAGGCTGACCGCTTGCAGGCTGGCGACCGGTGTATTCATGACTTGCTTACTCCGGCAGCTTGACGCTTAGGTGTTCTGGCCACACCTTGTTTTGGTCAAGTTTGATCCAGGCCATACCCGGTAGGCCTGTTTTGACCTGTTCAAGATGCTGTTGTAGCAGTTCGGGTGAAATACGCGCCTTGACGCGGAACATGAGTTTTTGGCGTTCACTGGCGGTTTCAACCGTTTTGGGCGTAAACTGGGCAGCGCTGGCCACATAAGAAATTTTGGCGGGTATGACGTATTCAGGCGCGGCATCCAGGACAATATGCACATCGGTATTCATGGCAAGGCGGCCAACCACAGTCTCGGGCAGGAAGAAAGTCATGTAGACATCGTTAAGGTCGATGACATTCAGGATTTTTCCACCTCCACCAACCACTTCACCCGGCTGGGCAATGCGAAATTGAATGCGTCCGTCACGCGGAGACTTCAGAATGCTGTCATCAATATCGGCCTGAATGCGCTTGATGGCTGCTTCTGCCGCAATAACCGCTGACTCGGCACCACTTATTTGTGCCTTGGCGGCCTTGATGGCGGCAGAAGCGGCATTGACCTGTGCCTTAGCTGCATTAAGTGCCGCTTCGGTGCTGCGTGCGGCAGCACGGTCATCGTCAAGGGTTTGTTTGGGGGTGGCGCCACGTGCCGCCAAAGTTTCGGTTCGACGCAGGCGTTGATTGGCCAGGGTGAATTCGCTTTCGCGTTGTGCCACCACCGCCTGGCTGGCGGCATGCTCGCTTTCACGGGCATTTACCTGGACTTTGGCAATGTTCACATTGTTCAGGGCCTGCTGATGTTCTGCCTGTGCCTGTTCAAGCTGGGCCTTGAGGACATCAATTTGCATATGGGCCAGGGGTTGGCCTGCCTTGATAAAGTCTCCTTCGTTGACAAGGATTTCCTGGATTCGTCCGGCAAGTTTGCTGGAAATATCAAGTTCGGTGGCCTCTATGCGGCCATTGCTGCTGATAAAGCCATCTAGCTGGCTGTTGGACTCGGCCTGTTTCCAGTAATACACCCCAAGAGCAATTGCCGCCAGGATGATGATGACAAGAATAATTGGTTTTTTGTTTGATGTGCTCATGATGGCTGACGATGAATGTGCATTAGTAGCCGAAAACTTCGATAGCTTTCTGGATAACAACGTAGATCAGGACGATCATGCCAAGACCCATGACAACAATGCCCGGATTGTGGTCTTTCAGGCCAATACCGATAAAAACAACAATAATGCCAAGGAGAAAAATAAAGTGTAAAGGTATATCACTGAAAAACATGGTGAATCCTAATTTGAATGACAATGACAGGGCTGTGGCCAGCGGTTGATAGCATGGATGCCCATTTTTTGATCTGTTTAGTATATCAAATGCTTATCTGGCAATTATTAAAAAGAAAATTTTAAGGCTAAAAAGAAACAGGAAGTAAATGCCGGTTTAGCGGGGCCTGAAAGCCGGAGCAAGATAAAGGGAAGGGTATTGACGGGCACACGCCAGCCGGTTGGCCAACGTGGCGGAATGATTTTATTGGCGGGCCTGGCGGGCTGCCGGCAGGGAAGAGACGGGAAAAGTGCTGCGCCAGGGGTTGATATCCAGCCCGCCCCTGCGGGTATAGCGGGCATAAATAAATAAGTTGACGGGCTGGCAGTGCTTCATGATGTCACAAAAAACCTGTTCCACGCATTGTTCATGAAAACCGTCATGGCTGCGATAGGAAATAATATATTCCAACAGGCTGACATGATTGATGGCCGGGCCTTCATAACGGATTTGCAGGCTGCCCCAGTCGGGTTGCCGGGTGACCGGACAGTTGGATTTAAGCAGGTTGGAAACCAGGGTTTCTTGCACGATGGTTTCAGGCTGGCATTGCAACAGGCTGGCATCGGGTTCATACTGGCTGGGCGCGATATCCAGTTCGTCAAGCAGCGTGCCGTCCAGGTCTTCGATAGCTTGCCGGGCAAAGCTGGCAGGTTTTATAAGCTGGATGGAAACGGGCGCCCCGCTGGCAGCGGACAAGTCCTGTTGCAGGTGGGCTAACAGGCTTTCTGTTGAATCCAGTCGGGTCTGGTTGAATGAGTTCAGGTAAAGCTTAAAGGACTTTGATTCAATAATGTTGGGTGCAACGGCTTCAAAGGTAAAACGGGCCATGGCCACCTGGGGCTTGCCTTTTGGATTCAGCCAGGAAAGTTCATAGGCATTCCAGATGTCGGCACCGTACCATTGGGGGTGCGGCTGCAAGGAAAGTTGCGAACGGCCGCCAGAGCGGGGAATGGGAAACAGGAGTGTAGGATCGTATTGATCGGGATAGTGTGTTTCTTTTCCCAAAGGGGCCTGATGAAGTTCACGGTTGGTCATGGCTGGCGAACAATTAAGGTTGGGGTTGCATAAAAATGGTTTTGTTGCGGGAAATGGATGGGATCGATTCAGCCGGAGATCCTGCTGCCGATTCAAGATCGGGGAAGGTTTCCGCATCAAAGGCCTTGTCACCGTTTTCATCGGCCAGACCGCTTGGTTTCAGGCCGGCAAAATCAAACAGATTGCGATCCATTAAATGGGAGGGCGCAACCGCAGACAGGGATTTGAAGATATTCCATACTTTTTTGGGGCTTTCCTTTTCCCATGCACGGATCATCCGGTTGATTTCCTGGCGCTTCAGGTTTTCCTGGGAACCGCACAGATTGCATGGAATGATGGGAAACTGTTTCAGTTCAGCATAGGCAATCAGGTCTTTTTCGGCAATATAGGCAAGCGGCCTGATCACGGTATGTTTGCCATTGTCTGAGACCAGCTTGGGGGGCATGGTTTTGAGTTTGGCCGCATAAAACAGGTTCAGGAAAAAGGTAGCCAGAATATCGTCCCGATGATGACCCAGGGCAATTTTGGTTGCACCCAGTTCTTCGGCAACACGATATAAAATGCCGCGGCGCAGGCGTGAACATAATGAACAGGTTGTTTTGCCTTCTGGAATGACGCGCTTGACGATGGAATAGGTGTCCTGGTTTTCAATATGAAAAGGCACGCCGATTTTTGTCAGGTATTCGGGCAAGATGTGCTCGGGAAAGCCGGGCTGTTTCTGGTCCAGGTTGACGGCCACAATATCAAAATGGATAGGTGCGCGTTTTTGCAGCGTCATGAGGATATCCAGCATGCCATAGGAGTCTTTGCCACCCGACAGGCAAACCATGACTTTGTCGCCATCTTCAATCATGTTGTAATCAACAATGGCAGTGCCGGCCTCTCGCATGACTCGCTTTGTTAGCTTGTTGTTTTCAAGGCGGATTTTTTCGGCTGCGGCGCCACGATGCTCGGTACTCATGTTTATCTTCCAGTAACAACTTCAATGCCAACCGCATCACAATCGGCAAAAGCCATGGGCTTGCTGATCCGGAGCGTGACTTTTTGAACCTCGGGGAAATCTTTCAGCAAACGGTTGGCGATCATTTCGCCCAGTGACTCAACCAGATGTATGTGTGCACGGGTACATTCTTCAATAATGGCTTCCCGCAGTTTGCGATAATCAAGCACACTGCTGATATCGTTGTCATTCAGCTGTCTGGGTACCTCAATGTCTATTTCTGCATCGATATGCAGGGGTTGGGTTGCACGCAGCTCATGCTCAAGAATGCCAATCCGGGCATCAAGGGCAAGGCGGGAGAAGAATATACGACGAGTTGACATAAAATTAAGGTTAATATGTAGAGACAAAGAATAAAACGTTTTCTTTGTAATTTATCAAGGGCTTAATTGTAGTGGTTATCTCATTTGAAGAGGCTGCAATGCGGCATTCAAGGTAAAGAAATCATTGATTTTTCATGGAATAAAAAGGATTTGGCTACATGCAACCGGTTGTTTATGATGCGATTGTAATTGGTGCAGGCCCAGCGGGTGCTTCCTGCGCTGTCTGGCTTGCCCATTTGGGCTTTTCTCCGTTAATTCTTGATGCCTCTGAACAGGTAGGTGGCCTGACGGCGCATAATCCCTTTGAAGATGCCTGGAATGTCACTGCCCCCGGCCTGACCGGAGAAGAGGTGGCGGTTCAGATCAAGCGTAGTCTTGATGGTGCAAGGGTGCCTGTACTATTGAAAATGCGGGTGGACAGGGTGGATACTATTGAAGATCCTGAGCAGATCAATAGCTTGTTCAAAAAGGCGGGCAGCCCTACGAACCCGGCATGCCAGAAACTGTTTCGGGTGTTCTTTGACGGGCACTCCCTGGTGTCGCGTTTTGTGGTGGTGGCCAGTGGCGTTACCTCCCGCTTTCCGCAAGAACTGGCCAGTCAAAAATATGACCATGTCCTGGTGGGGCCTGGCAGGCATATTTCAAACTATGAATTTGCCAACAAGAAGGTGGTGGTTTTGGGAGGCGGTGATAACGCTTTTGAGAATGCCATTTTTGCGCAAAAAAGAGGGGCCTTGTCGGTGGACGTTTATGCCCGTCATATCAGGGCGCAAAAACAATGGTTTGAATCCCTGTCGCAAAAGCGGATTCATACGGGTGAGTATGTCTTTGATCCGCTGGCAAGAACCGTTAACGGACATAAGTATGATGTCGTCATGGTTTTTTATGGGTGGCAGGCCCAGCTTAATGGCCTGGAAAGCCTGGGGCTTTCCCGCAGCGAAAAAGGCTATGTCAATACCCATGCCCATACCGCAGAAACAAATGTGCCCGGCGTGTATGCCATTGGCGAGGTCGCCAACCGGCATCATCCCTGCATTATTACTTCCATGGCCGATGGGGTGGTGGCGGCCAAGGCCATCCAGCGTAAGCTTGAGCAGGAAGCGCTTGAGCTGGTGAGTTAGGGGTGTGTGCGGGTGCGGACCTGGTCGATAGCCTGGCAAAGCCCGGGCAGGGCGCGAATCAGCCGGTCTGTTGGGCGAAATAAAACATCAGGGTGTTGGGTAACCATGTCCTGACGGCTAAATGAAAACCCTTTGCCATTGAAAAAATCCAGTATTTCTTTGGGCAGATCTTCCCGGGAAGATCCGGCCAGTATCAGTGTGGGTTGGCGCTGCATAATGCTTTCCAGGCTGACAATGGGCGAAGGGTTGCCCTGGTCGCTGAAAATATTGTAGGCACCGCAAACCTGCAACACTTCGTTCTGGATAGGGCTGCCCCCCAGCGTGTAAAGCGGGGTACTGCCCAAAAAAATAAAAACCGGTACGGGTGTACGGGTGCTGTATTCAGCACGGGTTTGTTGGATGATTTGTTCCAGCTCATGGGCCAGGGGGCGGGTTTGTTCCAGCGTACCGGCCAGCTTGGCAATTTGCAACAGGTCTGCCGTAATATCTGCCAGTTTTTGGGGGGCAAGAGACAGTACCGGCACCATGCGTTCAGCCTGTTTGAGTCCCGTCACGGGCAGGCCCCCCGAAGACCAGGTCACAATCAGGTCGGGTTGCAAGCTTAGCAATAATTCGGCATTTGGACGCAGGCCGTCGCCCACGTTAGTCATGTTTTTGACTTCAGGGGGATAGTTGCTGCTTTTGGCAACCCCAATCAGCTGTTTGCCTGCCCCGGCCGCAAATATCAGTTCCGTGGCATGGGGCGACAGGCTGATAATGCGTTTTGCCGTTTCCTGCACGGGGGCGCTTAAGGTGCCTGCCTGGGAGGGCAGGCTGGCATTAAATGAACCGACAAGAAGGCAGAGCCCGACAAACAGCTTATGATGAAGCTTCATGTTTTTGATCCCGAGATCCTGGTTGCAGGCAGCTTACTGGTTTGGTAAAAGCCGGCCTTTCCTGCCTGTAAAACGGGCAGGAAAGGCCTTAACAGCTATTGCTGGCTACATGCGCCAGGCCAAGTTTAGAAATACATTGGAACCTTGGCTATTGTAGCCATAGGCAGTATTGTATTTTTTGTCTGTCACATTATTCCAGTAGATCTGGCCCTGCAGGTTTTTGTTGAACTGGTAGCTTGCATGAAGGTTAAGCAGGCCATAACCGCCCAGTTTTTTGGCGGCGGTGTTGTCCTTGTCATCAAAGCGTTTGCCTACAAATTGATAGCTGGCGCCCAGCTCGGCATTGTCCAGTTTGTGGCTGACCGAGAGACGATAAACCTGTTTGGCCCGGCGGACCAGGGTTTTGCCGTTGGTGTCGTCCTTGGGGTTCAGGAAGTCGGCACCGGCACTGAACAGGGTATTGCCAAACTGGTGGGAGGCCTCCAGCGACAGGCCGCGAATGGTGGCTTTGTCGGTGTTTTCTGCAGTGCAGTTGAACATGGCATCGCACACATAAGGGTTGATCAGGTCCCTGAATTTATTCTGGAACACCACCAGGCTTAGCTGGGTGTCATTAGCCTGATAGCGCAGGCTGGCTTCGATGTTTTTGGATTTTTCCGGTTTTAAATTGGGATTGCCCTGGTAGCCCCAGCTAAGTGGCGTATACAGGTCGGCAAAGGTCGGTGCCCGAAAACCGGTGCTGGCGGCAACACCCAGTTTGAGTGAAGGGCTTAAATCGTAGTCATAACCCAGGCTGCCGGTGGTTTTATCTCCAATGCTGGAAATATTGTCATGACGCACACTGGCCTGCAAGTGATGGCGGTCAAAATCACCCCGGTAGATCAGCCCAACCGCATTGGTATCACGGTGCTGGCGGGTTAACAGGGAAGAGCCACTAGCCCGTTCGTCAAGGTGCTCCAGCACCAGGGACAGCACGTTATTTTGGTTAAGCGTAAAGTTGTTTTGCCAGCTGTACTGACGCTGGATAGTACCAATTTCCGAGCGGCCATATGAGGCTTGAGAGTCATAGTCGCTTTTACTGTAACCAAAACTCAGGATGCTTTCCCAGTTGGCCGTAATTTGATTGGTACTGCCAAGGGTATAAGCCTGCTGGCGGGTAATGCCATAGGTGTTTTGGTAATCCTTACCAGAATCGAAGTCGCCATGGTTATAACCATGCAGGAATGTCAGGTCAACCCGTTGCCCTGGGTTCCACTCATAACCCAGGGAGCCGGTCAGGCTGGTTTGGGTGTAGCCATCGTCGTCCTGGTTGTACGTGTAGGGGCCTGAATCAGGGTTGGTGGCATTAAAGCCATCGCTGGAGGCATAGCTGGCGGCCAGGCTGTAGTTCCAGTTGTTTTGTGCCCCTGAAAAACCGAAACCGGTCTTGAAAGTGCTGTCCGAGCCAACACCAACATTGCCAAAGGCGCTGAACGGGCGGTCTTGCCCGCCAGGTTTGGTAATAATATTAATCACGCCACCCATGGCGTTGGAACCATACAGGCTGCTGGCCGAACCACGGATGATTTCAATGCGTTCAATCGTGGAAGGGTCTATGGCCGCCCAATTGGTTGCACCCGATAGATTGTCATTGATGCGCATGCCATTGACCAGTACCAGGGATTGTTGTGGACTGGCCCCCCGTAGATAAATGCCTGAAAGCGTTTGCGGGCCCCCCGAGTTATAAATCTGTAAACCCGGCTGCCTGGCCAAGATAGCCGTCATGGATTGCATGCCGGCATTTTGCAGTGATTCGGCCTGAATAACGGTCACGTCACCCATTACCTTATCCAGCGGCTGGGCCATGCGGGCAGGCGTGGCAACAATGGTATCCAGAGTGGTGACATTGGGGGCAGGGTTGGTGGGGGTTTGGGCAAAAAGCAGGGCAGGAGCGAAACAGGCAGCCAGTGCCAGCGCACGAGTGTGGAGCGTAAAATTCATGTAAATGGCCTTCACAATATGTGCGACCCCGCACATAGGAATTAGGGAATGTTTATTGTTTGGCTGGTATCGGACTTGTTGCCGGCCGTTGAAGGCCAGGCAGCTTACCGTTGCGGGGGCAGCACAGACTGAATAGGACAAGCGTGGCGAAATGGCCGGCTATTTTTCCTGTTTTCTGTTTCCCATTTAACTTTCACCGCTCGAATGAGTTGAAAGCACCTTGGCAATAAGGGCAATACTGTAACATAGCCATAATATTTAGTACACTAGAGCCACGACAATTCTATTTTCAGGTTCAACGTGTCTTATCCTAAACTTCCATATCCGCTTTCCGCCTATACAAAGGGTGCCGAATTTGTCCGCCAGCTGGGTTCCGGCCGTATTCTTGTGCTTGATGGCGCAATGGGGACCATGATCCAGCAATTTAAACTGACCGAGTCCGATTTTCGCGGTGAGCGCTTTGCAGAGCATGGCAAGGATGTCAAAGGTAATAACGAGCTGTTGTCGTTGGTGCGTCCCGATCTTATTCTGGATATCCATCGCCAATATCTGGCTGCCGGTGCCGATGTGATTGAAACCAATACCTTTGGCGCCACTGCGGTGGCCCAAGGCGATTACAACCTGGCAGAATTGGCCTACGAACTGAACCTGGAATCAGCTAAACTGGCGCGCCAGGCCTGTGATGAATTCAGCACAGCCGAACATCCCCGTTTTGTGGCCGGTGCCCTGGGCCCACAGCCCAAAACGGCGTCCATTTCTCCTGATGTCAATGATCCGGGGGCACGCAATATTACATTCGAAGAGTTGGCCGAGGCCTACACCGAACAATTGAACGGGCTGCTTGACGGTGATATTGATATCGTCCTGATTGAAACCATTTTTGATACCCTGAATGCCAAAGCGGCCATTTTTGCGGTAGAAAATGTCTTTGAAGCACGTGGCATACGCCTGCCCGTCATGATTTCCGGTACGGTCACCGACGCTTCCGGGCGTATCCTTTCCGGGCAAACGGTTGAAGCTTTCTGGAACTCCATTCGCCATGCCAGGCCTGTTACGATTGGGCTGAACTGTGCGCTGGGGGCCGCCTTAATGCGGCCTTATGTGGCCGAACTGTCAAAACTTAGCGACACCTATACCTGTGTGTATCCGAATGCCGGCCTGCCCAATCCCATGAGTGACACGGGCTTTGATGAAACCCCGGAAGATACCTCTTCTTTGCTGGCAGAGTTTGCCCAGGCCGGTTTTGTGAATATGGTGGGGGGCTGTTGCGGCACTACACCCGAGCATATCCAGGCTATTGTGCAAAGCGTTAAAACCTTGCCCGCCCGTGAAGTGCCACAGGTGCCGGTAAAAACCCGTCTGTCTGGCCTTGAAGCCCTGAATATTGATGAAGAGTCCCTATTTGTCAACGTGGGAGAGCGTACCAACGTAACGGGCAGTAAGGCATTTTTGCGTCTGATTCGTGAAGAAAAATTTGATGAAGCGTTGTCAGTCGCCCGTCAACAGGTGGAAAATGGCGCACAAATTATTGACATCAATATGGATGAAGCCATGTTGGATTCCAAAGCCAATATGCGCCGGTTTCTGAATTTGATTGCTTCTGAACCTGATATCGCCCGGGTGCCCATCATGATTGACAGTTCCAAATGGGAGGTTATTGAAGAGGGGCTGAAGTGCGTGCAGGGCAAGCCAATCGTTAACTCCATTTCCATGAAAGAAGGTGAAGAGGCTTTTCTTAAGCATGCACGCCTGTGCCGTAAATACGGTGCGGCCGTTGTGGTGATGGCCTTTGATACACAAGGCCAGGCTGATACCCTGCAACGACGCAAGGATATTTGTGGTAAAGCCTACCGTTTGCTTACAGAAGAACTGTACTTTCCACCCGAGGATATTATTTTCGACCCTAACGTGTTTGCCATTGCCACGGGTCTGGATGAGCACAACAACTATGGTGTCGACTTTATCGAAGCCGTCAAGTGGATCCATGAGAACCTGCCTTATGCCCGTATCTCGGGTGGCATTTCCAACGTGAGCTTCTCGTTCCGTGGCAATGAGGCCATGCGCGAGGCGATTCATACCGTTTTCCTTTACTACGCCATTCGTGAAGGCCTGACAATGGGTATTGTCAATGCCGGTATGTTGGGTGTTTATGCTGATCTTGATCCCAAAATCAAGGTCCTGGTTGAAGATGTTCTTCTGAATCGGGATCCTCCGCTGGGTAAAACCGACCCTGCCGATGAGCATACCCCAACCGAAAGGCTGGTAGAGTTTGCCGAAACCGTCAAGGGGGGCAGTGGTAGCAAAAAAGTAGAAGACTTGACCTGGCGTGAGCAGGAAGTTGAAAAACGCCTGGCCCATTCTCTGGTGCATGGTATTACCACGTTTATTGTTGAAGACACCGAAGAAATCCGCCAGCAAATTTCCGATCGTGGTGGCCGTCCCATCGAGGTGATTGAAGGCCCCCTGATGGATGGCATGAATATTGTGGGCGATCTGTTTGGCGAAGGAAAAATGTTCCTGCCCCAGGTGGTCAAGTCAGCCCGCGTCATGAAGCAGGCCGTGGCTCACCTGGTGCCTTTCATTGAAGAAGAAAAACGGCAGATTGAAGCCCAGGGGGGGGATGTACGCGCCAAGGGTAAAATGGTGATTGCCACCGTGAAAGGCGATGTGCACGATATTGGCAAAAACATTGTGGCCGTGGTTATGCAGTGCAATAACTTTGAAGTCGTGAATATGGGCGTGATGGTGCCTTGTGCCGAGATCCTGGCCAAGGCCAAGGAAGAAAAGGCCGATATTGTTGGCCTGTCAGGGTTAATTACCCCCAGTCTGGAAGAAATGGCTTATGTCGCCGCTGAAATGCAACGCGATCCTTATTTCCGGGAACATAATATTCCGCTGATGATTGGCGGTGCCACCACCAGCCGGGTTCATACCGCCGTCAAAATCGCGCCTCATTATGATGGCCCGGTTGTTTATACGGCCGATGCCAGCCGTGCCGTTGGCGTGGCTACGCAGCTGGTTTCCGATCAGGTCGACGTTTTTATTCGCGAAACGGCTGAAGAATACGAAAAAGTGCGTGAGCGTCACGCCAATCGCAAGGCGACTCCGATTATTCCACTAGAGGAAGCCCGCAAGGCCAAGCCACAGATTGACTGGCAAAACTACACCCCGCCCAAGCCCAAATTCATTGGCCGTCGTACGTTCAAACAGTATGACTTAAGTGAAATAGAAAAATTCATGGACTGGACCCCGTTTTTCCAGACCTGGGGCTTATTCGGGCAGTTCCCCGCTATTCTGGAAGACAAGGTTGTGGGTGAACAGGCCAAAAAACTGTATGAAGATGGCAAGGCCATGCTGAAAAAAGTCATTGAAGGTCGCTGGCTGACTGCTAGTGGTGTGGTGGCTTTTTATCCGGCTAATACGGTTAACCATGAAGATATTGAAGTCTATAAAGACGAATCCCGCACCGAGGTCCTGTTTAGCTGGCGTAATTTGCGTCAGCAAACCGCCAAACGGGAAGGGGTGGACAACAAGTGTCTGGCCGACTACATTGCCCCTAAAGAAAGTGGTGTCAAGGACTACATCGGCTTTTTCGCCGTCACTGGTGGCCTGGGTATTGAAGTCCATGAAAAACGTTTCGAACAGGAAATGGATGATTATTCCAGCATTATGCTTAAGGCGCTGGGTGATCGTTTTGCTGAAGGCTTGGCCGAATGCCTGCACGCCCGGGTCCGCAAGGATCTGTGGGGGTATGTGCCCGATGAGTCACTGGGTAACGAAGAGGTCATCGCAGAAAAATACCAGGGTATTCGCCCCGCACCAGGTTACCCGGCCTGTCCTGAACATACGGTTAAGCGGGACATGTTTGACGTCTTGTTGCCCGAGGAAATTGGCATGCAGCTAACCGAAAGCCTGGCCATGTACCCTGCATCCAGTGTCTCGGGCTTCTATTTAAGCCATCCACAGTCTTCTTACTTTAACGTTGGCAATATTGGCGATGACCAATTACAGGATTATATTGCGCGCAGCGGGCTTGAAGAAGCGGAAGTGCGTAAGGCGTTAATGAGCAGTCTTGGGTAAATCCGGTTATGAGTATCAAGTCAGGGGTTCCGGCGAATAAACAGGTGTTGGGTGAGTTCGTGCGTAATGCCCGTTCCAGGGTAACACCGCAAATGGCAGGGCTTAGCCACGGGCAGCGTCGCCGGACGCCGGGCCTGCGTCGTGAAGAAGTGGCGCAGTTATGTGATATTAGCGTTACCTGGTATACCTGGATTGAACAGGGACGCGATGTTTCCGTTTCCAGCACCGTGTGGTCCCGGCTGGCCGATGTTCTGCACATGAGCAAGGCGGAACGGGCTTACCTGTTTGAACTGGCTGAGGTGACTGACCCCGATCATGGTAAAGCGCAGCATGGCAGTCTTCCTGTATCGCTTCAGGCCTGTGTTAATAATTGTGCCGGACCGGCTTATATCCTGGACCGTTGCTGGAATATGCTGTTTTTCAATCAGGCCCTGGACACGGTTTTCAATCATTGGCCCAGTCGCCAGCAGGCGCCCAATTTACTCAGGTTCATTTTTCAAAATCCCGATGCCCCCCAGGTTGTGGTTAATTGGGAACAGCGGGCGCGTCGTTCAGTGGCCGAGTTCAGGGCTGATATTGGCGCCCATCTTGATGAGCAGGATATTAGCCAGATTATTGAAGAGCTGCTTGCTTCCAGCGAGCTGTTTCAGCATTGGTGGTCAAGACAGGCGGTGGTGGAACGTGAGGGGGGCATACGCGAATTCATGCATCCGGAAAAGGGATACTTAGAGTTTGACCAGATCACTTTTCGGCTGGCGACTCACCTTGACTATAAGTTGGTGATGTTGTTGATAAAACCCGATTAATATCGCATTATTAAATATTCTACCAATCATTGCGGATTGTTATTAAAATACAAGCAATGTTAATTGCTTTAGTTTAAAAACCATATGAAAACAATGGGATAGTTGCATTTTGGATTTTTTGGCCACATTAAAGGAGAGCTTGGCGGTACTTGTGTCTGAAGTAGTATGTTAGTATTCCCAGCGGAAAGCGTATTAATTTAAGATATGGTTTTTTAACCATCTATTATTTTAGTCATACTTGCCGTCATTCATAATCAAGAATACAGATTCGAATAGGAGAAGTACATGAATTATCGTTTAACACGTCTTGCAGGTGTTTTGGTTGCCGGGTCTATTCTGGCTGGTTGCGCAACACAAGGTGGCAATACTGCTGCAGGTGGTGGTATTGGCGCGGTAGTGGGTGCAGGCTTGGGAGCGCTAATTGGTGACAGCTCCAAAGCAGCCGGCATTGGTGCGGGTATTGGTGCGATAACCGGCGGGATTGTTGGTTATAACTGGGATCGTATTGTTGGCAAGGTTGACCAGGCCGGCGGCAAGCAACTGGGTATTTCAACCACCCAAATGCCCGATGGCAGCCTGAAAGTCAATATCCCTGACGGTGCCACTTTCGATATCAGCCAGGCCACGCTTAAACCTGCCATTTACCCTGTCCTGAATGCCTTGGCAACTTCTATGGTTGAAGAACCCACGCTGCGTCTGAAATCAGTGGGTCATACTGATAGCACCGGCTCAGCTGCTTTTAACCAGACTCTTTCTGTTAACCGTGCCTCAAGCGTGGTTAATTACCTGGCTTCCCAAGGCGTTGCTACCAGCCGCATGAGCATCGAAGGCCGCGGTCCTAATGATCCTGTTGCCAGCAATAGTACGGCAAGTGGACGTGCCATGAACCGTCGCGTGGAACTTTATCTGTATGCGGTTCGTTAACATTCGTTTATAAGCCTGGCGTTGCCATACAAGCTTTATAAAAGACCCTTGATACACAAAAATTCAAGGGTCTTTTTGCATTCTATTATTTTATTTGGCTGTTGGCATGGCAAATTCTGCGCCTTTGGACATGCTTTCAGGCCAGCGCTGCATGATGGATTTCTGGCGGGTGTAAAAACGTACACCTTCTTCTCCGTAGGCGTGCATGTCGCCAAAGAGGCTTTTTTTCCAGCCACCAAATCCGTGCCAGGCCATGGGTACCGGAATGGGTACGTTAATGCCCACCATGCCAACCAGAATGCGGCGGGCAAATTCGCGTGCGGTATGGCCATCACTGGTAAAGCACGATACGCCATTGCCAAACTCATGGTTGTTGATCAGTTCAATCGCTTCGCCCAGATCGGCAACCCTTACGCAGGACAGCACAGGTCCAAAGATTTCTTCTTTGTAAATACGCATTTCGGGCGTGACGTGATCAAACAGGGTGCCACCGGTGAAAAAACCGTTTTCATGCCCCGGAACAGTATAACCACGGCCATCAACAACTAGGCTGGCTCCTTCCTGAACACCTGATTCAATATAGGATTCAATTTTGTCCAGTGACTGACGGGTAACGATGGGGCCCATTTCAGCTTCCAGATTCATGCCCTCCATGATTTTAAGGTTGCGGGTACGCTCTGCCAGCATTGGAATCAGTTTGTCTCCCACATCGCCCACCAGCAAGGCAACGGAAATGGCCATGCAGCGTTCACCGGCAGAGCCGTAGCCGGCACCCACGAGGGCATCAACGGCACGCTCCAGATCGGCATCGGGCATAACGACAAGATGGTTTTTGGCACCGCCCAGGGCCTGCACCCGTTTGCCAAAATGGGCAGCGCGTTCACTGATATAGTGGGCGATGGGGGTAGAGCCAACAAAGCTGATGGCAGATACATCCGGGTGTTCCAGCAAGGCATCAACGGCCGGTTTGCCTCCTTGTACAACGTTGAAAACACCATCGGGCAGGCCTGCCTGCTTTAACAGACCGGCCATGAACAGGGAGGTACTGGGGTCCCGTTCACTGGGTTTGAGAATAAAAGTATTGCCTGCGGCAATGGCAATCGGAAACATCCAGCAGGGAACCATGACCGGGAAATTGAAAGGCGTTATGCCAGCGACGACGCCCAAAGGCTGGCGCATGGTCCAGTTGTCAATGTTGGTGGACACCTGATCGGTGTAATCGCCCTTGAGTAATTGGGGAATGCCGCAGGCAAATTCGATAATATCAATGCCTCTGGCCACTTCGCCCTGGGCATCGGTAAAGACTTTGCCATGCTCGGCAGTAATGATGGCTGCCAGGGTATCGGTATGTTCCTGCATCAGGCCCAGGAATTTGTTGATGATGCGAGCCCGGCGGATGGGGGGGGTGTTGGCCCAGTTTGTGGCAGCGGCTTTGGCAGCCGCCACGGCATCGTTTATTTCCTGTGCGCCTGAAAGCACTACATGGCGAGTCACTGCACCCGTGGCAGGGTTGTAGACTGCCTGTTTTTCTGCCCGGGAGGGAGTGGTTCTTGCGCCATTAATATAATTGACAATATCTTCACTGCTGGTATAAGCCGGGACTGGGTTCATGATGCTGTTCTCCTGTTTTGAAATGATGTTTTAAAGTAGTATAGAGAGCGGCCTCCTGATGATCAATACTTGAAAGCTGGATTTATTGTTCATAATATTAGACAATGCTCAAATGGATATGCGAAAAATAGAACCCCTCTGGTCACACATTTACTGGCTTGGCATTCTTGATGATGCAGGCAGTTATACGGCAGCGGCACAACGACTGGGTGTTAGCAAGGCGGCCATGAGTCAGCGCATCCAGGAGCTTGAAAAAGCGCTGGGCATCATGCTGGTGCAGCGTACTACCCGTAGCGTGCGGTTAACCGAGGCAGGGCAGGCCATGGTTGCCTTAACGCGCCCGGCTTTTGCCGAGATAGAAACCGGTTGTGAAAAAATCCAGGAATTGGCCGAACAGCCAAAGGGGGTCATCAGGGTAACTGCACCGGTTGCACTGGCCCGTCAGCAGATCGTGCCGCGTTTGGCTGATTTCATGCGGCTTTACCCTGAAATCAAGATTGAAATCGAGCTGTCCGATCATATCAGCACGCTTGCGCAAGAGGGGTTTGATCTAGCCATCAGGCATACTTCGGCTGTTCCCGAAACCTATGTGGCATGGGTTTTGTGTCAAACCCAAACCCTGCTTCTGGCAAGTCCCGAATATATACAGAATCATGGCATGCCATCACATCCGTCAGATTTGAAGAAGCATAACTGTCTGACTTATTTGCGCTCGGGCTCCCGACCTACCTGGCATTTTGAGCGCAGGAAAGGTGTTGGGGAAAGAGTTAGTGTACCGGTTAATGGTTCTTTTTCTGCCAATAATAGTGAAACGCTGCGGGAACTGCTTTTGGCACATCAGGGGATCGCTGCCATTCCTGATTTTTCGGTAGCAGCAGAACTGAAAAAAGGCACCTTGGTCCCGGTCCTGTCACCATGGAAACCGGTCAGTGTCTTTGGGGAAAGCATTTTCGCCCTTCGCCCTTATAGCCCGCATGTGCCCAATATTATCCGGTTGTTTGTCAGTTACCTGAAAGCTGCTTTTGAAAATGAAAATTTTATTTAGATTTCAATTAAATAATCAAGTCGGGTATGATTGTGCTATTCGAAAAGGCTGTTTAATTAAAATTTCAATCAGTTGAGTTGGTTTAAGTGTATGAATAATCGTCCCACATCAATAGCAGAGTCAAACGATAATGACGATAATGGCCATAACAAAGCGTGGCTGTATTATTTTATTGCTGCGGTGGTTGGCTTGCTAACCGGTGTGCTGGGGTCTTTTTTTCATCAGGTCATTGATCATTCGCTGGCCTGGTCCCGCCATTTGCCTGAATTCTTGGGGTTGGAAGGGATAGGGCTTTATCTTTTCCTGTCCTTGTTTTCGGCTGCCATGTTTTGCCTGGCGGTGGCGTTGGTGCGTTTTGTGGCACCCGAGGCCAGCGGCTCGGGTGTGCAGGAAATTGAAGGTGCCATGGCAGGTCTGCGCAATATACGGTGGCAACGTGTGTTACCGGTAAAATTCATTGGCGGTACGCTGGCTTTGGGAGCGGGTTTGATTGGCGGTCGTGAAGGCCCAACCATTCATATGGGTGCCTCCATTGCCAAAGCGCTTGGATCGTGGTTTTCATTTGGTCAGAGGGATACGCGCGCGCTTTGGGGAGCCGGTGGGGCTGCCGGTTTGACAGCGGCCTTTAATGCCCCTATGGCATCCGTTCTGTTTATTCTGGAAGAGGCACGTAATGTCTTCCCCCATAGCGGGCGAACTTATAGCGCCGCCATTATTGCGTGCGGTGTGAGCGCGATTGCCACTGTGGCAATTTCAGGCTCGACACCGTTTATGGCTTTGTCATCAACGGCCATGCCCCTGTCCTTTTTACCCGTGTTTGTTGTGTTGGGGGTGGTATTGGGGGCGATGGGAGTGGTGTTTAACCGTATGGTTTTGGCAGCTCTTGATCTGTCCTTGCATATTGGTTTGCGTTTTTCTCCTTATTTAATCCCGGCTTTACTGGGTCTTGTCATTGGGCCCATGCTGGTGATTTTTCCTGAAGCGACTGGCGGTGGCGAGTCCCTGGCGGTTGCTATTGTCAATAATCCGATGCCGATTGGTTTATTGGGATTGGTCATTCTGGTACGGTTTTTTGGTACGGCCGCCAGTTATTCTACCGGGGCTCCCGCAGGTATTTTTGCGCCAATTCTGGCCTTGGCCACGGCAAGCAGTGTGTTTTTAGCCGAATTGTTGAGTCTGCTCATGCCCTTGCCGCCTGGCACAATCGTGGCATTTGCCGCAGCCGGTATGGCGGGTTTATTTGCCGGTACCGTACGTGCACCACTGGTGGGTATGGTGTTGGTGGCTGAGCTTACCGGCTCTTATGTACTGGTGATTCCGGTTTTACTGACAGCCATCATGGCCAATATCGTGGCCGATGCCCTGGGGGGGCGTCCTATTTATGAAGTACTGCTAGAACGTACCTTACGACTGGAAAAGAAAGCATGATTGGCCTGGTTGCAGCGCTGTTGCCTTAGGTTTGAATGAAAAAATCAAATTTATTCTGGCTGACGGCTTCACCCATGGGGTTGTAAGTCATTTCGCTAAACAGGGCCTGGCCACTTTTATGTACGGCAATAATGGTTGAACAGCGGGTGCCATAGTCGGGGCTGACAATAAACGGGCTGCTGAGCAGTCGTTCGCGCTCCAGCGATAACCCGGTATTGGGTAAATCGTTGTCGGCAGCGCGGGTATTGTCACGCAAAATATCAAAAATTTCGGGTAATTGGTCGGGTAGAAAATCAAGCTCAATGCTGTCCAGCGCCTTGCGCAGCCGTTCGGCCTTGGGCCATGGTGTGTCCATTAAATGGTTGGACAGGACATGACTGCCCGGCTGCAGTTCGGCCGGTTCGATCTGGTGGCTGCGATTGCTGATATACATGCTTTTCTGTGGGTTGCCCACGACCAGGTTGAAAGCATTGTATTGTGCTGCCCGGCTCAAAATGTTGCTTGCATATTCCACGGATGGCGTATTGGTTTGCAGAAATTCACTTACCAGATGACCACGGCTTGGTGCCCCGGGGACGATAGTGTTGACATCGCGGTAATTGGTCAGCAGGGCAAAACGGCCGTTGGTATTGATGCCCAGCCAGGTTCCGCCCGCTTCGCTGTCGATTCCGGCAATAATGGCCGGATTGCTGTGCCATCGAGCGGCTGCCAATGCCTTGCGCTGGTGAAATTCGTCCCGGTTGGCTGCAATGAACAAGGGCCATTCGGGATGCTTTCTGATAGATAAATAGGCAATGCACATAAAATATTTCCAGTGGTTATC
Source organism: Advenella mandrilli (assembly GCF_016595155.1). Lineage (GTDB taxonomy): Bacteria > Pseudomonadota > Gammaproteobacteria > Burkholderiales > Burkholderiaceae_B > Advenella > Advenella mandrilli. Next base: position 255,321 of record NZ_JAENGP010000003.1, on the reverse strand, counting down.
AGACTTTATCTTCCCAGTCTATCCATTCAACAATGTAGGCGTTTAAATAGCCATTGACGGCCTGGCCGATCGTCGGGAAAAAACGCTCATTGCCAAAACGTGCCGACAGGCCGAATTTGCGCAACTTGTCCCTGACCGGGTCTTTCATTTCAGCAAAGCACAGTTCAATGCCGGCCGCCTTGAGCTGCTCGTCCAGTTCAATCAGCATGTCGGCAGAGGTGACATCAACACTGGTAACCGGTTCTGAGGTAATAACAACGCGTTGAACCGGGTGCAGGGACTTGGCAATGGTATCCAGGACGCAGTGATGGAAAAGTTCGGCATTGGCAAAAAACAGTGGTGCATCCCAGCGGAACAGGACCAGGCCCGGGATGAGGCGGGCCGTCGGGTGGCGGCTGATGTCGTGATAACCCTTGAGATGGTCAACCCGGCCAAGAATGGCGTAATGCGGCCGCCAGCCGTTCCATAAGTATTCCAGGATGGCGATGGCGACAGCTATGCCGATACCCGGTAAAACGCCGAATACCGCAACACCGGCAAAGCAAACCATAGAGAGCCAGAACTCCCATGGTTGAATGCGGTAAATGCGCTTGAGATCTTTAAACTCGAAAATACTGATTATTGACGTGATCACAACAGCGGCCAGGGTTGGAGCAGGCAGAAAATACAGCAGATCAGGTGCCCAGAGCAGAAGTGAGCCTACGATGATGGCACCGGTTATGCAGGCCAATTGGGTTTTTGAGCCTGCGGCTTCAGAGACAGGCGTGCGCGAGGCGCTGCTGCTGATGGGGAAGCCTTGAAAAAAACCGGTGAACAAATTGGCAATTCCAAGCCCGAAGAACTCCTTGTTGGGGTTGATGTAACGATTGTATTTGGCGGCATAGGTGCGGGACAAAATACTGGTCTGGGAGCTGGATAACAGGGCAATTGCCCCAGCCCCCAAAAGCAGGGGTATCAGGTCATCATAGCTGATCACGGGAATCGTGAATGAGGGCAATCCTCCAGGCAAATTGCCCAGGATTGTCACGCCATGCCGGTCAAGCTCGAAGTACGCCACCACGATGGTTGCCAGGGTCAGGACCACCAAGGGGCCTGGAAAACGCCTGAAGCGTTTGATAATCAGCAGTAAAATCAGTGAAGCAAGACCGATGAGCAGTGAGAGCTTGTTGGTCTCGGTTTTGAGCAGCGACAGCCAAATCGCTTGCAGTTTGGCAAAAATATCGCTTGCGTCTGTTGAAATGCCTATTAAAGCGGGTGTCTGGCCAACCAGGACGGTCAGTGCGATCCCGTTCATGTAGCCATAACGAATTGGCTTGGAAATCAGTTCGGTAATAAACCCGAGTTTCAGAAGGCTGACCAGGATGATGATCAGTCCTGAAAAAATGGCCAAGGTACTGGCCAGTGTAATCAGCCGTTCGGGATTTCCTGCAGCCATAGGTACAATAATGGCAAAAATGATGCCTGCCAGGGCGGAGTCCGGGCCGATGACCATTAAGCGGCTGGGCCCGAAAATGGCGTAAACCAGCAGGGGAATAATCGTGGCATATAGGCCATAAATGCCGGGCAATCCGGCAGCCACTGAATAGCCAATGCCAATGGGGATCAGAACCGTGGTCAGTACGAGACCGGCCGCCAGGTCATGCCTGAGCCATTGCCTGCGATAGTTAAGCAGTGTGTACAGTCCGGGCATCCACGATAGCAGGCCAGTAGCGTCATCCTTGCGGGAAGGCAGGACGCCTGAGGATGGGGGTGACGGAATGGGGGCTTGATTGTGTTTTGCCATGTTCAATGTGAAAAATCAGTAGGTATATGCCTTAATCATTGGTATTGTAATGAAAATGTTTCATAATTAACTAAATTGTGTTTTGAAGTGTGATGTTGATGCCCGGCATGGTTAGTGTGCCAGGAAGCGTAAAGGAAATCTTGTATGAGTCAAAATGATCGTTTTCAGGCATTGGTCAATACGGCCATCGGCCTTGAAGAAAAGCATGTCTGTGTGGTTGTTCATCCCTGTGATGAAGTTTCATTGTCCAGTGCCGTACAGGCAGGCAAGTTAAATCTGTTTACGCCCGTTCTGGTGGGCCCCGAAGAGCGGATCCGTCAGGTTGCCCGGGAACATGATTTGGATATTGGCGGTTTGCAAATTATTAATACCGAACACAGCCATGCCTCGGCCGATGCCGCGGTTGCCGAGGTGCAGGCAGGCAGGGCAACACTGATGATGAAAGGCAGCCTGCATAGTGATGAGCTACTGCATTCGGTGCTGTGTTATAACGGTGGCCTGCGTACCGAACGCCGTATCAGCCATGTGTTTGTCATGGATGTCCCCCGTTACGACAAACTGCTTTTCATTACCGATGGCGCAATTAATATTTTTCCCACCCTGTGTGAAAAGGCCGATATTATCCGCAATGCCATTGACCTGCATCTGGCACTGGGTCTGGATACCCCACGGGTGGCGATTTTATCGGCTGTCGAACAAATCAATGAAAAAATGCAAAGCACGATTGATGCCGCCGCCCTGTGCAAAATGGCCGATCGCGGGCAAATCAAGGGCGGTATCCTGGATGGTCCGTTGGCCATGGATAATGCCATCAGCCCTGAAGCGGCCGCCATCAAGGGTATTCGTTCCGAGGTGGCCGGGCATGCCCAGATTCTGGTGGTGCCTGATCTGGAAGCCGGTAATATGCTGGTGAAAAACTTAACCTTTTTGTCGGGCGCCGATGCCGCTGGTATTGTGTTGGGTGCACGGGTGCCTATTATTCTTACCAGCCGGGCAGACAGTGAACGAACCCGTTTGGCTTCTTGTGCGGTTGCGACAGTGTATGCCGAGAGCCTGATTAAAAACAGGGCCATTGGCAAATAAAAAGGCGGATTGAATATATGCAAGATACAATTTTAGTCATGAATGCCGGAAGTTCAAGTTTGAAATTCCATGTCTATGAAACCGATGGTGTCAATACGCTTGATTTTGCCTTTGGCGGGCAGGTGTCGGGCATTGGCGGCAAGCAGCCGTCTTTCAAGGTCAAAGGCAGGCATCAAAACGTATTGGTGGAACAGGCTTTGCGGCCGGAACAGGCACAAAACCTGCAGCTTTCCCAGCGGGTGGTGGGGGATTGGCTGGGTACGGTCATTACCAAAGAGCCATTGGCCGTGGGGCACCGTATTGTGCATGGCGGGCCAGATTACGATCATAGTGTCCTGGTTGATGCTACGGTATTAAAAAAGCTGGATGCCCTGGTATCGCTGGCCCCCTTGCATCAGCGCAACAACCTGGAACCGGTGCATGTTATTGCCGGGAACTGGCCGCATATCAAGCAGGTGGCCTGTTTTGATACCGCGTTTCACCGTTCCAAGCCCGAAGTGGCAGACCGCTTTGCCTTGCCGCAGTTTTACTATCAGGAAGGCATTCGCCGCTATGGTTTTCATGGTTTGTCGTACGAATATATTGCCGGAAAGATGCAGCAAGACTACCCGGAGGTGATTGCAGGCAGGGTGGTGGTGGCCCATCTGGGTTCAGGCGCATCGGCTTGTGCCATGCTTAATGGTCGCAGCCAAGAGTCCACCATGGGCTTTACCGCATTGGATGGTTTACCCATGAGTACCCGTTGCGGGCAGATGGATGCCGGGGTGGTATTGTGGATGCTGGAACAGGGTATGACGCATGATGAAATCCAGCACTTGCTGTATAAAGAGTCAGGTCTGAAGGGGCTTTCAGGCATCAGTTCAGATGTACGGGATTTGCAAGACAACTCTGCTCCGCGTGCGGAACTGGCCATGGCGTATTTTTCTTATCATATTGCCAAAGGCATTACCGGGCTGCTTGCCGCCACCCAGGGGCTGGATGCACTGGTGTTTACGGCCGGTGTCGGGGAAAACAGCCCACAGGTACGCCATGACGTGTGCAGGCACCTGGCCTGGCTGGGCGTTAGCATAGACCCAGTGTTAAATGAAAACAATCAGGGCTGCATCAGTACGCCTGAAAGCAAAATCGGGGTTTATGTTATTCCCACCAATGAAGAGCGGGTTATTGCGCAGCAAACCCTGGCCTTGATTCACGATTCGCACAAGGCATTGCAGGATTGGACAGTTCCTTCATAATGCGCTAGACTGCCAGCATCTTGTCGGGGTGCCTTGCGATTGTGGCAAGGCTGAGAAAACACCCGTGAACCTGATCCAGTTCGTACTGGCGGAGGAAATAAGATGCCGGCCACAAGGCCGGTTCGGGCCGGTGTGGTCTTTATTTTCTTCTTTTGTCCAATTACGCAGATCAGAACAATTATTAATTGCCGTACAAAAGGAGCCGTTTCCATTCATGTCACCCGGAATCAGCCTGCGCGATATTGGCCTGAGCTACGCAAGCAAACCCCTGTTCAGCCAATTGAAGGCGCATTTCAAGGGTGGGTGCTGGCATAGCATATTGGGTCGCTCAGGCGTGGGCAAAAGCAGCTTGCTGCACAGTATTGCCGGCCTGTTAAACGATACAGCACTTACGGGTAATATTAATGCCAGTGACGGGCAGCCGTTACATGGCAGGGTGGCCTGGATGGGGCAGCGCGATGCCTTGCTGCCCTGGCTTACGGTACAACAAAATGTGTTGCTGGGTGTCCGTTTGCGTAAACAGGTGTCGGCACAACATCAGGAACGTGCCAATGCCATGCTTGAACGGGTTGGATTGGGTGGCATGGCACAAAGTATGCCCGAGCATTTATCGGGTGGTCAGCGCCAGCGCGTGGCACTGGCCCGAACCTTAATGGAAGACAAACCCGTGGTGTTAATGGATGAGCCTTTTTCGGCACTGGATGCCATCACCCGGCTTCAATTACAAGATCTGGCGTCTACCTTGCTGCAAGGTAAAACCGTGCTGTTGATTACCCATGATCCGCTTGAGGCGCTGCGCTTAAGCGAGCAGGTTTGGGTCATGACAGAACGGCCGGTAGTGTTGAAAATGATGTTTGCCATTGATACGCCGGCACCGCGCGCTCTGGATGATGCGCAAATTTTATCCTGGCAGGGGCAATTACTGGCCTATCTGCAAAAAGACCAGGAGGCACCGGCACCATGAATATTCATAAAACCTCAGCCGGGTTGCGCCTGTTGCTGATTACCGCTGGCTTGCTGGCTTTGTGGCAGGTTATTGTATGGCTGACTAATGCACCGCATTTTATTTTGCCAGGCCCGTTTCGGGTCTTGAACGCCCTGTGGGATCAGCGCTCCCTGATTGGCGAACATGCGTTGGTGACCATGGCGGAAATTATGATGGGCATGGTGCTGGGTTGCCTGCTGGGCTTTGCCAGTGCCATGCTGTTGCAATGGTCCCGTTCATTCAGGACATGGTTGTTGCCGGTGCTTATTGTTAGCCAGGCTATCCCCGTGTTTGCCCTGGCACCCATTTTAATGATCTGGTTGGGTTATGGCATGGCCTCCAAGGTGGTGATGGCTGCCCTGGTGATTTTTTTTCCGGTTACCTCGGCTTGTTACGACGGCTTGCAGCGCACGTCCCATGACTGGCTGCAACTGGCGCAAACCATGGGAGCCAGCCACGCGCAGGTGTTGTGGCAAATCCGTTTGCCAGCGGCCTTGCCGTCACTGGCATCGGGCCTGAGGGTGGCGGCTACGGTAGCACCCATTGGTGCGGTTATTGGTGAATGGGTAGGCTCCAGCAGCGGCCTGGGTTACTTAATGCTGCATGCCAATGCCCGCATGCAGGTGGATACGGTGTTTGCCTCGCTTATTGTGCTGGCCTGTTTGTCATTGTTACTGTATTTCAGTGTTGATTACCTGTTACGGAAATTAATTTACTGGGCAGCATAATTTATTTTAGTTTTAAATCAATTCTTAACAAGAGTAATGAGCAAGATCAGGGATATCAGGAAAAATATGAAAAATTCAGTTGCAGGAAAAAAATGGTTGGCCGCGTGCGTCTTAAGTTTGTTGGTCAGTGCGCAGGCATTGGCCGAAGATAAGCTCACGCTTTTGCTGGACTGGTTTGTAAACCCCGATCATGCGCCCATCGTGATTGCCGAAAAGAAGGGCTATTTTGCCGAACAGGACTTGAAAGTGGAAATACAGGAACCGGCAGACCCGTCCATGCCGCCCAAGCTGGTAGCGGCGGGCAAGGCGGATATGGCGGTTACCTACCAGCCCCAGTTGCATATGCAAATTGACGAGGGCCTGCCCCTGACACGGGTAGCCACGTTAATTGCCACGCCCCTGAATACCCTGGTTACCCTTAAAAGCAGCAATATCCAGTCGATTGCCGACCTGAAAGGCAAAAAAGTGGGGTTTTCAGTAGGAGGTTTTGAGGACATCCTGCTAAAAGTCATGCTTAAGGAAAAAGGTCTGACTTTTGATGATGTGGAACTGGTGAATGTGAACTGGTCGCTGTCTCCTTCTTTGATTACCGGCAAGGTAGATGCTGTGGTGGGCGCTTTCCGGAATTTCGAGCTGAACCAGCTTGATATTGAAAACCATCCTGGTCATGCGTTTTATGTTGAAGAAGAGGGCGTGCCCGCCTATGATGAGTTGATTATGGTGGTTAACAACAAAGACCGTGACCATGATAAATACCGCCGTTTTAATGTGGCGCTGGAAAAAGCGGTGCAGTATATTGTGAACCATCCCGATGAAGCCTGGACGGTTTTTAAAGACTATAAGCCCAAAGAGCTGGATAACGAACTTAACCGCCGGGCCTGGAAAGATACTCTGCCCCGTTTTTCCTTGCAGCCGGGCGCACTTGGCCAACGACGTTATGAAACCTTTGCCCGCTTCATGCAAGAGCAGGGCCTGATTAAAAACCAGATGCCGGCACTGGCCGATTACGCGATTGAACCTTGAGTTTTTTTGTTAGATAACAGGAGTTTTTTGGAAATGTCATTTTTTGAGCAGTTAAAGCAATCTTGTGCCCAAGACTGGCAAGCCTATACCCAGCATGAGTTTGTGCGTCAGTTGGGGGCGGGAACCTTGCCGGCTGAAAGTTTCAGGCATTACCTTAAACAGGACTACCTGTTTCTGATCCAGTTTACCCGTGCCTGGGCGCTGGCCGTATACAAAAGCGACAACTTCGCCGACATGCGTTACGGGCAGGCTGGCATTAATGCCCTGCTTGACCTGGAAATCGGATTGCACATTGATTATTGCCGGCAGTGGGGCATTAGCGAAGAACAGTTGCAGCAGGAAAATGAAGCGTCGGCCTGCGTGGCGTATACACGTTTTGTGCTGGATCGTGGTTTAAGCGGCGACCTGGCCGAGTTGCACGCTGCATTGGCCCCTTGCATGATGGGCTATGCCGAAATTGGTACCTGGCTGATGCAGCAGCCGTTTACCCAACTGGAAGGCAATCCTTACCGTAACTGGATAGAGATGTATGCAGGGCAGGCATTTCAGGATGCCATTAACGTGGAAAAGGAATTGCTGGAACGGTTATGTGCCGACCTGCCCGATACCTGGCTGAACCGGGTGAAAAAAACCTTTGGTACGGCAACCCGGATGGAAATCGCTTTTTGGGACATGGGCCTACAGCGTTTGATGTAGAGTGCTTAAGCTTGTTTCCACGCTCCCGCTTGGGAACGTACAGGCTCCAGCTAAACCGGCTCCACAAAAGCAAAGAGGCATGCCAATGCATGCCTCTTTTATTTGACGGTCACAGGCGGCTTTGGGGAGCGCACCTGTTGGTTAGGGTTGTGTTAATTCAGGCTTTCAGATTTGACGCGACGATTGGATGGCAGGAATGGCATGCCGTTATTAACGCGTTGATAACTGTGCTGAATGTCTTTTTCAGCATTGTTTTTGTTTTCGGTTGTGGTGTGAGTAGAAAATTCCTCACGAAGTCTGGTTAATAGTTTCATATTTTTCTCTTTATAAAAATAATTGTTGATCATGTTTTGGTACGAGCAAACGTCTCGGATTTGCTCTCTTTTTTGCAAAAAACGGGTTAGCATTGATAGATTAACCGATTTGTATTGCAGTTTTATGATAGTTGGTTTTTTTGCAGCCCCGAATGGAGGGATTGCCTGGTTGCTATATGTTTATATAGCAAATCGCTATAAGTGCTTGGTTTTATTGCCTTAATTTTTAATGCGATTTTCCCAAGTATATCTTGTTTTTGAGTATTAAGCAAGTTGTTTTGAATAATAGCCTAACAGTTTGATTTTTAATGGTTTTATGGTTTTTTGCAAAATACAAGCCGTGAATGTATGTAGACCGGTTGTTTCCAATAGGGATGGGTAATAGCCAAGTACAATTCAGTGAAGCAATGTTTGTCATCGGGTTACTCCCCGTGGATTATTTTCTCTATATTGGAGCGTATACAAAAATGAAAGCGTCAATAATATGAAGATTTCTTCAGGTTGCTTTAACTATTCGTTGGGCTGATAATTTTCAAAAAGGATGAAAAAAGGTTACTCCATGGACAAGAAGACTTCACCACAAACCGAAGCCGCGGTTGAAAACCGCCGGCCCATTGCCAGTCGGAAAAACCGTCTGGTCATTGGCTTTGTGTCGTTCCTGGCAAGGCAATCGTTTCCCACGCCCAATCAGATTTCCTGCATTAGCATTTTGTTTGCCGCCATCGGTGCCCTGGCACTGCTTTTTTTACCGGGCATATACGGTCTGGTTGTATGTGCTGTTGGCATACAGTTGCGGTTAATATGCAACTTGCTAGATGGAATGGTGGCGCTTGAAGGGGGCAAAAAAACGGCTACCGGAGAAATATTCAATGAGTTTCCCGACCGTATTGCCGATACCCTGTTGATTGTGGCATTGGGTTATGCCATCAATATGGCATGGCTGGGTTGGCTGGGGGCCTTGCTGGCCGCCCTAACAGCCTATATCCGTGTTTTTGGTGGCAGCTTGGGGTTACCGCAAAGCTTTCGCGGTCCCATGGCCAAACAGCACAGAATGGCCGTTTTAACCGCCGCCTGCCTGTTGGGGGCGATTGAATATCACCTTTGGTCTACACAATACTGCCTGATACTGGCCAGTGTCGTTATTGCCGCCGGTTCCTTAATCACCTGCTATACCCGTACCAAAGATATTGCCACCAAACTGGAAAATCGCAGGAGCCAGGCATGATTTCTTCTCTGCTTTCATTCACCACCCGCTTTCTGATTGGCGCTTTGCCACGCTGGCAAGCAAGCCAGCCGCAAAACCGGCAGCGGATTTATTTTGCCAACCACACCAGTCATCTGGATACCCTGGCCATCTGGTCTTCATTACCGCCTGAATTACGTAAAACAACGCGTCCGGTAGCCGCCCGCGACTATTGGGACAAAGCTGGTGTTCGGCGGCATATTGCCACACAGGGTTTAAATGTGGTGTTTATTTCCCGTGAAAAACAGTCAGGCAACCCCTTATTGCCCTTATGCGAGGCGCTTGAAAAGGGGGATTCCCTCATCATCTTTCCGGAAGGTACTCGCCATTTTTTGCCTTTACCGGCCCCATTCAAGTCGGGGCTTTACCATTTGGCCCAACAGTTCAGGGAGGTCGAGTTGATTCCTGTTTATCTGGATAATACCCGGCGCTGCCTTCCAAAAGGCAGCCTGATTCCGGTGCCTCTGGCATGTACGGTTACGTATGGCGCACCACTTGAAGCCATCGAGCACGAAGAAAAAACCGCTTTCCTGCAAAGAGCCAGAGAGGCGGTCATTGCACTGGCGCCTCATGAAATAACAACAGACTAAATTCGGTATCTGGAGCAAGTAAATTGGATAGTTTCATCTCAACGGTTATTACCCAGGCCCCCATTAAATTCTGGTGGATTTTGGCCGGCCTTATTTCATTGCTGGTATTAGCCAGTAGTATCGGGCAATATCTTGCCCGGAAAAACAATAATGAAGTCATCCGCAACCTGAATGACCGGATCAGGGCATGGTGGATCATGGTGGCCGTTCTGGTGGCCTGCTTTATTATTGGAAAAGTGGCCACCCTGTTGCTTTATGCCTTGCTGTCATTTTTTGCCCTACGTGAGTTCATTACCCTGACGCCCACTCGCAAAGGCGATCACTGGGCCTTGTGTATTTGTTTTTATATTGCCATTCCCCTGCAATACTGGCTGATTGGCGCAGACTGGTACGGGCTTTTTGTGATGTGCCTGCCGGTTTACGGGTTTTTACTGTTGCCGGCCGTGACTGCCTTGTCTGGTGACACCGATGCCTTTATTTCCCGGGTTGCCAAAATCCAGTGGGGGTTAATGCTGACGGTTTATTGCTTAAGCTATGCACCGGCCTTAATGCTATTGCCCATTCCCGGTTATGAAGGGCAGAACCTGCTGTTGTTAATGTATTTGTTGCTGGTGGTTCAATTAAGCGATATTTTTCAGTATATTTTTGGCAAGTTGTTGGGTAAAACCAAAATTGCGCCCAATGTAAGCCCCTCAAAAACAATCGAAGGTCTGATTGGTGGAGGGCTTTTGGCCATTGCGGCTGGCACCGCGTTGTGGTGGATTACGCCGTTCACCCCCTTGCAGGCGGCGTTTCTTTCATTCATTATTGTTGCCTGTGGTTTTTTGGGGGGGCTTTCCCTGTCTGCCATTAAAAGAAGCATAGGCACCAAAGACTGGGGTTATATGATTTCAGGGCATGGGGGCGTACTCGACAGACTGGATTCCGTGGTGTTTGCCGCACCGGTTTTCTTTCACCTGATCCGTTTCGCTTTTGTGCCCTGAAAAGAGCCGGCCATATGGGTATGTGCGGGTACAGCCCGGAACCGGTCCTGAAATACACGTCAGGGCGTAAAAAAACCGGACATATTGTCCGGCTAAAGAGGATGTTGGGGTGGGGGGCTATTTAATGAACATTAATAGCGTGCGTCCTTAGGTTTTTTTCCGTTCGCCCAGTCATTAACTTTGCCTGGAAAGTCGGGTCGGGGCATATGGGAAAAATATTCGGCAATATCAACGGCTTCCTGGTCGCTTAATACATCGCCTTGTCCCCATGCGCCATGCTTTTGTACCCCCATGGGCATGTTGTATTTAATAAAGGCGGCGGCCTTGTAGGTGCGTGCCATACCGGCACCGATGTTGAAGGATTCATCACCCCATAATGGTGGGAAAACAATGTTACCCCGACTGTCTTTCAGGCCCTCGCCATTGTCGCCATGACAGCTTGCGCATTGGGCGGCATAAAGTACTTTGCCATTCACCGGGTCGGGTACAAGATCTTCATTGATTTTGCCGGCATTCTGTATTTGCACCTTCTGGTCTTTGGGCACTTTTTGGCCTACCCAGTCAATGTACGCAATCATGGCTTTCATTTCACGCGAATCCGGATCCAGTGGCTTGCCATTCATGGAGCGCTGGAAACAGCCGTTAATGCGGCCAGTCAGGTCTACTTCTACTCCGGCCCGTGGCATCACTCTTGGATAGCTGTTGGTGGTGGTGAAATAAGGCGCGCCCATGTCGATCTTGCCTTGTGCCACGTGACAGCTGCTGCAGTTCATTGATGCACCCACATGTTCGGGCAACAGGCGTTTGGTTTCATTCATCAGGCGTTTGCCATAGAGAATTTCTTGCGTATTCGGCTCCTGGGCAATGGCCGTATCATCAGGAATCAGGTAGCGCCCAACGACATTTTTGTCTTTGTCCAGAATGTCAAAGCCGATGGGGCTGGCTTCCGTCAGGGAAGGTGACTGGGCAAGATAAACCCCCGCACCGATGGCAATAACGGCTGCTGCCATGACAGACCATTTGACTGTTTTATTCATGTTGATCTCCTGTAGCGGTGATATGGGGGGCTTTGCCCGCGACGAAATGACGGATTTTTGCAATATCGCCAGCATCGACAGGCGGTGCCTGGTTGGTCCAACTGTTGCGGATAAAGTTGATGACCTCGGCCAGATCCTGATCGCTCAGGTGATTAAACGCAGGCATGGTGAAGGCCATCCTGTCTGCGGGCGTGTCGGGCATTTTGCCGCCCTCAAGGGTAATCTGGATAACAGAGTGGGCATTATTGGCGAAGATGGCACTGTTCGCATCCAGTGCTGGAAAAATCCGCTCAACGCCTTTGCCATCCGCCCGGTGACAGGTCGTGCAGTGCTCGGTATATAAAATGGCGCCCCGGCTGGTATAGGTGCCATTAAGCAGATCCCCGGTTGTGGTATCTTTTTTGTCTGCCAAGGCTGTTTCCCTGCCTTTAACCGGTGGCAGCTGCTTCAGGTATTTGGCCATGCCGGTAATATCTTCAGGGGTGAAATATTGGGTGCTATGTTGTACAACATCTGCCATGGCACCAAAAGCGGCAACCTTGTCAGTACGGCCGGTAGACAGGAACTGTTCCAGTTCTTCCTGGCTCCAGGAGGCCAGACCGCGGGCCTCTCCCCGCAGGCTCTTGGCTCGCCAGCCATCAATAACGGCACCGGAAAGAAACTCATCGCCATCACTTAGCTTTACGGCCAGCTCCTGATAGGCGATACCGCGTGGGGTATGGCAGGCACTGCAGTGGCCTGGGCCTTCTACCAGATAGGCGCCACGATTGATAAGCTCATCGGCATTGGGGGCGGGTACAAAATCCCGTTTGGGTGCAAACACCAATTGCCACCAGGCCATGGGCCAGCGCCAGTTTAAAACCGGAGGGATGGTGGAAGCTGCATTTTGCTGTTTGACCGGTTTGACATCGGACATGAAATAGGCATAAAGGGCTTCCAGATCCTCGTCAGGCATAATCGCATAAGACGGGTAAGGCATGGCAGGGTATAAGGCTTGTCCATCACCCCGCACACCGTGTTTGACTGCACCAATAAACTGGGCCAAAGAGTAATTGCCAATACCGTTTTCCTTGTCGGGCGTAATATTGGTTGAGTAAATGGCGCCTACGGGTGTTTCCATGGCCAGTCCACCCGCATATTCTGCGCCAGCAGGGCTGGTGTGACAGGCAACGCAGTCTGCCGTCCGGGCAATATAAGCACCGCGCTTGATGAGTTCATCATTGTTAAGATTTACTTTTGCGGCCGTGTCCGGGACTCTGGTTTGTGGAAGGATGGCTGCCCCGCCATAAGCCACGGCAAACAGGACTGCAGCGGCAATCAGGCTTTTATGCAGTGTTCTCATGTTACATTCCTATAAAAATACATGGTTCTACAGTAAGGCTGGCCGGCCAATGGCCAAGCGCCAGTACAAACTGGATGTTGATGAGTTCATTCTCAGACGTAATGGAAGCAGGGGATATTGTGGAACTCCACATAAGTTGGGTAGTTTTGATTTAGGACAAATAAACAATGAAATTTTCCTGCTGGCGTTTTTGCCGGGTTTTGCTGCTGCTATGGCTGGCGGCTTATTCGGGCATGTTAAGCGCCAAAACCTGGTATGTGGGCATTCTGGCGCCACGTGGGGTGCAGGCGGCCCAGCAGGAATGGCAGCCATGGCTTAACTGGCTGTCAACCCAATGGGAAAATGAAACCTTTATCCTGGTGCCCATGCAGCTGGCCGATGCAGAACAAATGATTGCCGATAAGCGGGTTAATTTTGTGCTCGCGCCACAGGCACAGTTTTTATCCATGAAAACAGGCGTGGAAATGCGCTGGCTGGCTACCCTGAGCCGGATGGATATGGCACAACCAAAGGCAGCCGAACTGGTGGGAAGTGCAGTATGGGTACGCAAAGACAGCGGCTTGCAAGACATTGCACAGCTGCGTGGCAAGACGATTGCCGCCGTGCAGAAAAATGCATTTGGCGGTTTTTTGCTGGGCTATAAATTGTTGTACGATGCACAACTGCGTGAAAACCGGGATTATTCACTGGTGTTTACCGGTTATCCCATTGACCAGACCCTATTGCTGCTTGATCGCAAACAGGTGGATGCCGCGATTGCTCCTTTGTGTCTGATGGAAGAAATGCAGTCCCAGGGAGTTGTGGACAGTTCGCAATTTCAACTGTTGCACCCGGTTAATAATCATAGCGTTTGTGCTGGTAGTACCGAACTGTTCCCGAACTGGTCACTGGCCGCCTTGCCTGATGTGCCCGATAGCCTGGCTACTCGCCTGGGTTCTTTGTTATTGCAAAATCAGGCAGATGCCTTGTTGCCAGGGTGGTCTCCGGTAGTAGCCTCGACCCGGGTAGAGGAGATATTGCATCGCATTCACCGACATCCTTTTCAGCAGTCGGTTTGGGCAGGCATTAAGAACTGGGTGAGCGAGTATAAAACCTGGGTGGGTATTACCTTGCTGTTAGTTGCCTTGTCTTTTCTGAATTATGCCTGGGTAAGCTGGTTGGCCTGGCGCAGGCAAAAACAGATAACCCAGGCCTATGAACAAATGCGAACCTATGAACGCATGATGATGCATGCGGACAGGCTGAATATTCTTGGTGAAATGGCGTCGGGTATTGCTCATGAGGTCAATCAGCCGGTATCGGTTATTCGGCATTATGCCGAAGGTACCCGGTATCGCCTGCAAAAGCAGCAAACACATACGGAATTGATTCCGGTGCTGGACAAAGTGATTGAGCAGGTAGAGCGCATTACGCAAATTATTGAGAATTTGCGTAAATGGGCCAAGTCTGAACGCAATGACCAGAGTGTGCCTGTCAACATTGCCCAGGCGGTTGCCAAAAGTGTTCAATTTGTCCGTTTGCAAAATGACCGGCACCTTATGGATATACATATCAATATCCCGGCTGACCTGGTCCTGCTTACTGTGCCCAGTGTGATAGAGCAGGTGCTGGTAAACAGCCTGCTTAATTGTTGGCAACAGCAGGCTACCCAGGTGGATATGTCAATCCGGTCTTTTGATGAGCCGTTTCTGGGCATCACGATCACTGATAATGCAGGCGGCTTCAGCCAGGAGCAGCTTGATTTTCCGTTTGTGCCATTTCGGACAAACAAGGATCAGGGGCTTGGGTTGGGGCTGGTGATTTGTGAGCGCTTGATGCGCGTGATAGGAGGGGGTTTGTTATTGGATAATCGCAGTGATGGCATTGCGGGTGCCGTGGTCACGTTAAAATTGCCGCTTAAAAAACACAGCAACCCAAAAGGAGTTAAAGCGTCATCATGAAACCGGATACCTTGCCTATTCATATTGTTGATGATGATGTCTCGGTAAGAGAGGCGTTGCTGTATTTGTTGCAAAGCCTTGGTTATGATGCCTTTACCTGGCCCGATGGCTGCACATTCCTGGAGAGGGCCCAGATTGATCAGGGAGGGGTTGTTATTCTTGATATTCGCATGCCTCATTTAAGCGGACAGGAGCTTTACCAGCTTTTAATTGAAGCAAAAAGTACGTTGGCCGTTATTATTCTTACTGGACATGCCGATGTACCCATGGCGGTTGAAATGCTGAAAAAAGGAGTGGTGGATTTTTTGCAGAAACCGGTTTCCCTTGCCCAAATGGCCGTCGCCCTTGAAAATGCGCAGGCGCAGGCAGAACGGAACTTGCTTTGCTGTCGTTTAAGAAGTCTTTATGCGTCTTTGTCGCCAAGGGAAAAACAGGTTGCTGAACTGGTTTTGCAGGGTAAAACCAACAAGATGATTGCCGATGAGCTGTATATTGCCGTACGTACGGTTGAAGTCCAGCGAGCCAGTGCCATGCAGAAAATGCAGGTGGACAATCTGCCTGAATTCGTGCGGGCGGTTAACCAGGCCTGCATGAAACTATAAACAAAAAGAGGCAGGGGGCCTCTTTTTGCTTTGGCAGGCATACCTTAATATTTGATGTTTAACCTTGCCCAGGCAGTGCGGCCGGGTTCGTTGATACGGGTGTTGGCGGCATAGCCAAAAGCACCGACACCCGCCAGATTCAGGTGTTCGCTGTAGGTTTTGTCAAACAGGTTGTCGATGCCTACGGTAAGTTTGACCCGGTCATTGAACGCATAGCCGGCATTCAGGGCCAGTGTGCCAAAGCCGGCACTGGGCCCAAAATCTTTGCTGGCAACATTACCGTGGTTGGTGGCATATCGTTTTTGCGGTGCCACCAGGCGCCATAAGGCACCGGCCGACCAGATTCCGTCATCATATTGGACACTAAGGCGTGTTTCAAGCGGCGGAATTTGCGCCATGGGGCGGCCGTCATCACTGTTTTTGCCCCAGGCATAGGCTAAAGTGCCGTTTAGCTTGAGTTGGTCGGATACCTCATACGAGGCACCCATTTCTGCTCCCATAATGCGGGCATTAACATTACGTACTTGTTTAACGCCGCCACCTAATGAAGCATAGTCAAACAGGATGAAATCCTTCATATAACCAACATAGCCGGAAAGCCAGGCTTCCAGGTGTTCGCCTTTGTATTGGGCACCAAAATCAAGCTGGGTTGTTTTTTCAGGCTTGATCCCCCTGAAGGCGTTGACTGAACCCTCGGGCCCGGCACCGGGAGAAACCAGTTCCCAGAAGTCGGGGAAACGTTCGACATGACCCAGACCCGCATAGACCGTGGTGGACATATCGTTAAGCTCATGCTCGTAGCGGATAAAGCCGCTGGTAAGCGTGTCGTCTCGTTTATGGCCTTTGCTGGGCGAACCTGCCCGGTAATCTTTGGCGGTAGCCCGGTCAAGCCGCAGGCCGCCAATCAGTTTGCCTGATGCCGAGGTTTGCCAGACAAGTTCGCCAAATAGGCCAGTATTGCTGAACTTGGCATTGTCTTGCCAGGGCATTTCGGTGGCGGAAATCCATTCCATTCCGTTGCGTGCAAATTTGCGCAGCTCATGTTTGCTTTTCTGGAAATCAAGGCCGGTGACCAGGCTTAAATTGTCATTGAAGCGGAAGGTGCCAGCCACCCTGCCTCCCCAGGTTGTGCGCCTTGGGTTGGATTCCATTTTCATGGTGTAGTCCCGCATGCGGAAATTGTCCATGACATGATCAGCCTGGTTGTAATAAAGATGGGCTTCAAACTCATCAAACACAGTCCCAATGTTTTGTTTTTTGAATCTTAGCCCATAGCTTTTACGCTTGAATTTTGTGCCATCCATGCCGCGGGTCGCGTAGGCGGTCTTGGCATCACCGGTACCGGCGGTTAATTCAAGAAGGGTGTTGGCATCGGGCGTAATGCCCAGGGAAAGATCGGCATTCCATTTGTCCCAGTGGGAGTGAACCTTGTTGCCATCGCCATCTTTGTAGTCCTGGGCGTGTGAGTGGTTGGCGGTGACACGGGCATAAAATTTGTCATTGCCTGTTTCAATATCGGCGGTCTGGTCATTCCTGCCCCATGAGCCGCCCACTAAAGAACCCTCGAAATTAATATTTTTACCTTCTTCAAAAACGGGCGGATTGCGGTCAAAGCGTACGGTTCCCGCCGAGGCACCCGGCCCCCAGATAACGGTTTGCGGTCCTTTTACAACGGTCAGTTCATCAAAGTTCTCGGGCGCAATGTATGAGCCCGGATTATCCATGCGTCCACCGCAGGCACCCGGCATATTGGAACCATTGGCCAGCATATTGATGCGTGATCCGAACATGCCGCGTAAAACAGGATCGCTATTGGAGCCGCCATTGCGCAGGGCTGAAAAACCGGGAATGGTTTTGAGGTAGTCGGTGGCGTCACTGGCGGGAATGGGCTGGCGGGGAAGTTTGGGGTTGGTGGTATAGGTAAGCGGGAAGTCTGGGGCGACCTGTGTAACCAGAATGGTTTCAAGCCGGGTAACCTTGTTGGTATCCTGGGCCATGGCAGATGCCGTCATGGCCAGTAATAAAGTGGATGAAAGCAGGGAATGCCTGAAAATAGGGGGATGGTTAAAGGGTTTCATGTTTCTGTACTTGTTGAAAATTGCATCAGCTTTGCTTCTCGTTACCCGGTAAAGGATGCAGCACAAGGCGCCTGCACAAAAAACGGGCAAGCAAAATCAGGACTTATATCGGGCAAGACAAGGCGAAATAACGGAGAGGGAGTCAGGAAAGTACAGAAGGTGGCGCGCGCGGGCCCAAAGGGGAACCGCGGATATTGAAAACCGGATAGTGGGTGTTTTTAAATGAAAATGGCCTGGCCGTGGCTGGCTTGCTAATAAGCGGTGTTGGTATCGGGGGCGGATCAATAAAAAACTGCTGTGCCAGAATACCATAAGGACATTCGTTAGCAAGCGGGGTTTCGTTGCCGACGGTGCCGGTATCGCTAATGGGAACCTGAATTGTGTAAAAACCGTGTTCAGGGTTACAGATGGTTAAGGTCATGAACCCCGATGCCGAGGCCTGGGATGCTGGCATATAACCAATGGGGATAAGACTGCGCAATACCAGGGCAAGCAAGAGAAAACAGGCGGCAATACGTGCTTTCAGGTGCTGTGTCTGCTTATATGGTTTTAAGGTGTTGGGCATTACTGAATTCTAATAATGCCCATATTCAGCGTCAATTCATGAAAAACGTTTTAATGATTGGCATGATCTACATCAAGCAACATGTTGCCATTTGTCATCATCAACTTGCGCGGAAAACCTCGCCCTTTAGGGCGGGGAGGGATAGCGCGGCATGGTAACCATGCCCAATTCCTGCGTCTCCTTTTAAGTAGGCTATCCTTGTATAACCGTAGCCATCGCTACGTTGAATAATTCGGCAGTATTTGTGCGAGATACCTTGCACGATCTCTCTACCGGTTTGAATATTGAAGCTGCCGGCGGCCCTGACGGCGACGCGCCCGGTATACGTACCTGCTTTTTTGCTGGAGGCCGGTACGATAGCCCGTACCCGATCGCCGGTTTGAAAGCCTTTGACGGATTTTTGGCGCATCAAATAGCCCCGAGGGAAACCGTACTTATTCAGGCGGGTGCGCTGGTAACTACCTCGCCCGGTACAATTTACTTGTAAGGTGGGCTGCTGCCATTGAGTCACTTCGCTTACCTCTCCAACGCAGGCGGCATCCAGGGCATGGGTTTTTGGTATGCTGAACCGGGTGCGGTTGTATTTCGTTCGGCCACCGGAGGCCAGTTCCAGCGGGAGACTGGTGGACTTTAACGCTTGCGCCAGCGCCCAGCGGGTAGCATTGACTGCTGCCGCGTCCCGCAGCGGTTGCTTGGCTTGCGCTTGAATCCGCGCCAATCTTAGGGGATCCTTGGCTAAAAAAGTGCTCAAGGGTTGGGCAGCCTTTTTCAGGTTGCATGGGCCACACGCCAGGGCCAGGTTACTGATCCGGTTTGAGCCGCCGCGTGCCCGGGGTTGAAGGTGCTCAATCTGTAACGGCGTTTGAGTCGCATCGCAGTACACGCATTTGCGCCCCCATTTTTCCAGTAAATATTCACGCACCTCGTACCCCGCCAAGGCGCCTTGTTGATACTCGACGCCAGAAATCTCCGGATTTTGCATCTGTTGCATATCAAAGCGCACCAGCTCTGAGCTCAAGGCCGTGATCGGCGCCCAACGGGACAGGCGTGTCACCCAGGCTGCCGTGGTATCTACCCGATGCTGTAAGGATGGCGCTAGCCAGCCTTTAGGTTTGCTGCGGTTTAAGAATCGGGGTGCGCGGTAGCGTAATTGACCCCTGCGGCGACGGCGCATCTGTCGGCGGGCGGTCAGCGCTTCGCTAATCCGGTGGCCGCGATGCACCAGCTCAATTAAAGCCAGTACAGCCGCCTGGCGCTGAACCTCGCCGGTATCCGGATTAACAGTGCTTGATTCTCGCGCGACTGCGACGCCCGTTGTTTTACTGCCGGGATCCAGTTTGATGCGCACCGGCTGAAGGGCGCTCTCATCCCGGCGGCGATCCTTTAATCGAATCACCAACGGCATATGACGATGAATCACCGCCCGTTTCGTGCTTACCCGAAGCGTGTCTGCAGCGGTGATTTCCAGGGCCTGGGACTGAGGAAGCATCCCAGGGTGGGTCTACGGACTTACGTACAACATAGTGCCTAAGCACTCGGTCTGGACAATCTCAGGCCTGTGAAGTGTTAACACCACAAGCCTCGCCCTTCAGGGCGGGGTGATTGACTGTTTAAACTACATAATGGTCGCTTCGGGCTCGACGCCGATAATTTCCTTGATGCGGTTGTTTTCACCCATGATGGCCACTTTGGGTTGATGAGTTTCGGCTTCTTTGGCATCAACATAAACATAAGACATAATAATGACAATGTCGCCTTTCTGAACCAGGCGGGCTGCCGCACCGTTAAGGCAAATCACGCCACTGCCACGCTTGCCCGGGATAATATAGGTTTCAAGCCGGGCGCCGTTATTATTATTGACAATATGCACCTTTTCATTGGCCAGCATGCCAACGGCGTCCAGGATATCCTGGTCGATGGTGACAGAGCCGACGTAGTCCAAATTCGCCTCGGTCACTTGAGCGCGGTGAATTTTGCTATTCATCATCATTCGAAACATTTGTTTGTTACCTTTATACAAAACACAATACTTGCGGTATTCATTGAAAAATATAGATGCATGAGCCCCTTTACATGATATTCAGGGTGACAATGAGAGGCTGGAGAATTGCAAATATAAATTGGACAGGGCTAATTATATGATTTATTGGGCAATTTTTTAGTCTGTAAAGCGCACTGACAAAAAAAATTCAGGCAAAATGGTGAGGCTTAATATAAAACCGGGTAGATGGAATTTCCACATACCCGGTTTTGATCCGTTTAGCTGTTTGCTTGAGGGCTGGGGGCAGGCCTTAGGTGGCCTGGACCTGCCTGCCTTCTTACGCTTCGGTATTTACATTCGCTTTTAATTTGCGGCTGGCAAAGAATTTACCCATTAGCACAATAGCCACTGCGCCAATCACTTCCGCGGCCAGCTTCAGTGTGGTGGAAGGCTCGCCAATTTTTTCTACAATGAAAATATCGGTTAACAGCATGCCACCGGCAATCCAGCCCAGCAAAGCAGCGCCCAGGGTAATGACCCATGGGAATTTGTCGATCAGTTTCAAGACGATGGTGCTGCCCCAGATAATAATAGGTACACTCACGACCAGACCGAAGATAACCAGGCCAATCTGGTGATCGGGGTTGGCGGTTTGGGCGGCGCCGGCAATGGCAATCACGTTGTCCAGACTCATCACGAAGTCTGCCACAATAATGGTTTTAACGGCAGCCATAATCGAGGTGTTGCCTGCGATATTGCCGTGGGCATCTCCTTCGGGAATCAGCAGCTTAACGCCAACCCATACCAGTAGCAAAGCACCGATAATTTTCAGGAATGGGATGCTTAGCAAGGTCAGGGCAAAAGCAATCAGGACAACCCTCAGGCCAATGGCACCGGCAGTGCCCCATAAAATACCCTGCATGCGCTGTTTTTTGGGAAGATTACGGCAAGCCAGAGCGATAACCACGGCATTGTCGCCACCAAGCAGAATATCAATCAGAATAATCTGAAAGACAGCAGCCCAGCTAAGTGTTTGTAAAAATTCAAGCATCAGTTACCCTTTGAAATAACAGAAATTGGAAAGAGAAACGGATCTGGCTTGAGTCTTTTTGAGCGGTTTCCTTATGAATAAAAGGGGAATGTACCGGACAAAAAAAACAAAAAGGCCTGATCCATCAGGACACAGGCCATCTTAAATAGAGAAGACGTACCTTGCCCGTAATGGCAAGGTCTTGCTTGCAACATTTGGTATGTTGCCCGGGCACCGGACGCTTGCGTTATAGACAAACAATCGAAATGACGATGCGGCGGAAGAAAGCTACTCCCCTTGATTTGCGTAATTATATGGGAAGCTTGAGCGAAGTCAAGAAGTAATTGCATAAATCATGGTAAACCCCGTGTCGCTATTAATGAATGTTGCTGAATGGTGAACGCGAAATACATGTTACGATAATTGGCAGTTTAATTGGATCGGGAGTTTGCATGTGGAATGAGCGTTTTTCAGGTGAAGAGTACGTATACGGTACTGAACCCAATGATTTCCTGAAAGAGAACAGGGATTTGTTCAATACGCTGGCAATGCCTCAAAAGATTTTATGTCTTGGCGAGGGGGAAGGGCGCAATGCGGTTTTTCTGGCCCAACAGGGCAATCAGGTCTGGGCACTGGATTATGCGCAGGCCGGCCTTGAGAAAACCCGCCAGCTGGCTGCCCTGAAGCAGACCCGGGTACACACGATTCATGCCGATCTCACGACTCATGAGTTACCCGAGGCTGAATATGATGCGGTTATCATGGTTTTTTGTCATTTGCCTTCGGCAAACCGGCCTTTTCTGTATGAGCAGGTCCTTAAAACACTCAAGCCAGGGGGCATTCTGCTGGCTGAACTGTATACGCCTGAGCAGCTTGAGTACCGTACCGGCGGCCCTGGCAATGTGGACATGCTGGTAAGCAAAGAAGAGCTGGAAAAGGCGTTTGCATTATATTCCCTTCTTGTCAGCAGGGAGTGTGTACGGGACATTTATGAAGGAAAGCTTCATACCGGCAAGGGAGCCGTGGTTCAGTTTATTGCCCGCAAGACGTAAACCGGGTGTATGGATATTGACGGATATTTTTTTTACAGTAGTAAAATAAGGCTTGTATTAAACAGGCCTTATTTTGTACGTATCCGGAGAAAAAATGCGGCATCAGCTGAACACCGAAATTGGAACTTTACTGGACAAGGTCCGTGCCAGTACCCCGTTGATTCATCATATTACCAATTATGTGACGGTGAATGACTGCGCCAACATGACCCTGGCAATTGGGGCTTCGCCGGTCATGGCGGACAGCATTCATGAAGTCAGGGATATGGTGTCAATTGCCTCTGCCCTGGTGATTAATACGGGCACCTTGAATGAGGCAACGGTGGCTTCCATGCTGGCAGCGGCAAAACAGGCCAATGCAAAAGGAATCCCGCTGGTCCTGGATCCGGTGGGGGCGGGGGCCACGCCCTACCGGACAGAAACGGTGCGTCAATTGTTGCAGCAGGCCCGCTTTTCTGTCATTCGCGGCAATCTGTCAGAAATACGGGTATTGGCCGGACTGGATGAACAAACCAGGGGGGTTGATGCCACGGCAGTGTTTGACACTAATAGCCAGCAACAGGAAATGCAGGCATTTATTGAAAACACCGCGCGTAAATTGAATACCACGCTGGCGGTGACGGGGGCTATTGATATTGTTTCTGATGGCAGGCGGATCTGTTTTATAAAAAATGGCCGGCCCGAAATGGCGCGGGTAACCGGGACGGGTTGTATGTGCAGCTCCCTTGTGGGGGCCTTTTTGCCGATGGCAGAATCACCTTTTATCGCGGCAGTTGCTGCGGTGGCATGCATGGGTACTGCCGGAGAAATTGCTTACGGAAATTTGCTGCCGCAGGAAGGCAATGCCAGCTATCGCAACCGGATTATTGATGCAGTTTATAACCTGACCGCAGCACAGATTGCTGAACAGGCCAGGTTGAAATAAACAGTTTATGACCCAGCAAGAGCAAGGGGGTTAAAACGTAATTGAAAAGCCACCATCAACGGCAAGGGTCTGCCCATTGACATAAGATGCTGCCGGTGATGCGAAAAATAAGGTGGGGCCAATAATTTCCATGGGATCACCCCAGCGTTGCAAGGGGTTTCTTTCCTGCATCTTGGCAATGTTTTTGCTTTCCTGGGTAAGTTTTTCATTGAATTCGGTGGCAAAGGTACCGGGGGCAATGGCATTGCTGGTGATGCCGTCGCGACCAAATTCAACTGCGATGGCCCTGGTCATGGTATTAAGTGCCTGTTTGGTAATGGGATAGGCAAAATCACCAAAGCGGATCAGCTGCCCGGCGATGGAGCTGATGGTTACGATCCGCCCGTATTTGCGGGTTTTCATTAGTTCTATGGCGTGCCGTGAAATACGGATATTGGCCAGAATATTGGTTTGCACAATATCTTCAAGCTCAAGTGGGCTTAAATCACTGAGTGTTTTGCGGTTGCGGATACTGGCATTATTTACCAGTATGTCCAGCCGGCCATATTGTTGTTGAATGTTGGAAAACACATCTTCGCACTTTTTCTGGTCATTAATATCGAAGCAGACCCAGCCGGCATCCAGGCCTGCCCCGGTCAGGGTTTGGGCGGTTTGCCTGGCTTTTTCTTCACTTCTGCTGTGAACAATAATGCGCGCGCCGGCTTTGCCAAGCCCTTGCGCTATTTGGTATCCCAGCCCCTGGGTGGAGCCGGTCACCAGGGCCACTTGCCCGCTTAATGAAAACAGATTGTTTACGTCATTCATTGATGTGTTTTCCGGTTGTTGCTGTTATGGGAGTTAGTCTTTATAACCTGGTGTACGGCGATCCAGATAACGTAGCATGGCAGGCCATTCCATTAAGCCGAACGGTCTTCTGACCGTTGGCTGGTACAAGTGATGGGTGCGGTTAATGACGGCTTCCGATGGCATGATCAGCTTGGTGCCACTGGCCAGGGCGTCAACCTGGACCCGGCAGGCCATTTCAAGCCAGTAAATGGCATTAAAGGCTTCGGCAATGGAGGCCGATGCCACCAGCAAGCCGTGATTACGCAGAATCATGGCATCTTGCGTACCCAGGTCTGCTACCAGGCGGGCCTGTTCATCCATTTCAATGGCGACACTTTCGTAATCATGATAGGCAACGTCTTTGAAACGCATGGAGGTTTGGGTAATGGGCAATAAGCCACACTCCATGGCAGAAACAGCCATGCCTGCACGTGAGTGTGTATGAATGACACAGCTGACATCATGGCGGGCGGCATGAACCGCACTGTGAATGACATAACCTGCCTGGTTGATGCCCAGCTCTTCGCCGTGAGGGTTATGCAGAACATCACCCTTGATGTTGATTTTGATTAGGCTGGAAGCCGTGATTTCCTCGTACATATAACCATAAGGATTAATGAGAATTTCATCATCGGTGCCCGGAATGCGGGCGGTGATATGGTTATAGATTAAATCACTCATGCCAAATAAGGGCATGAGCCGATAGCATGCGGCCAGATTGACGCGGGCTTCCCATTCTTCTTGACTGTAATTCATTGCTTTTCAATTCCTGCGGTTTTAACCAGGTTGCCCCAGGTTTCATAATTTTCTTTAACCATCTCGGCAAATGCCTGTGGCGATTCACTGCTGACGACTTCTGAGCCCAGTGCGATCAGTTTTTTGCGGGTTTCCGGGTCGTTTAGTGACTCATTCAGAGTGGTATGCAGCTTCTGGATGATTTCCGGGGAAGTACCTTTAGGTGCAAAAAAACCAAGCCAGGCGCCCATGTTGAAATTGGGAATACCCTGTTCTTCGATGGTGGGAATATCAGGAGCCAGTTCGGCACGTTTGTTGACACTGACAGCGAGGGCATTCAAACGACCAGCCTTGACATGAGGCAAGGCTGACACAACGGTATCAAAGGTCATGTCCACATTGCCGCCAATGACATCGGATTGTGACTGGGTACTGCCGGAGTAGGGCACATGAACCATGTCAAGACCAGAAGTTTTACTAAGCATTTCCATCAATAAATGGCTGGTGGTGCCTTTACCGATAGATGCGTAAGTGAGCTCACCAGGGTGGGCTTTGGCATAATCAATCAGTTCTTTGAAGCTGTTTACGTTTTTTGTTTTGTTCATCACAAGTACGTAAGGCAGCCAGGTGCTTTGCCCGATCGGCTCAAGATCTTTCAACGGGTCGTAAGTGAGTGATTTATACACATGCGGGTTGATATTCATGGGGGCTGTTGCAGACAGTACCAGGGTGTAGCCATCGGGTTTGGCTTTGGCCACCTGTGCTACGCCCAGGCTGCCACCGACACCCGGCTTGTTTTCTACAATAATGCTTTGCCCCAGTTTTCTTCCCATGCTTTCCCCCAGGATGCGGGCGACAGCATCAGTGGATGTGCCTGGTGGAAAACCGACCACAAAGGTAATGGGTTTTTCCGGATAACTGGCATATGCCTGGGAACAGATGGTTAGCGTTAGTGCTGATGATAGGGCAATAAGTGATTTTTTGAGCATTGTCATGATGTCTCCTCCTGAGTTTTACATCTAAAATATTAATATAATAATTGATTTATATCAATATAAAAGATGATAAGGGGCGTGGAATTGTTGTTTTTCACTTTTTTGAACAAAATTCAGGCGCATTCCCCCGCCTGAACGCTAAACGTCAGGTGAGGTGATTGTTTATGGGAGAGTGGTCAGGCTTGAGTGGATTTCTGCAGTGTCTGATTGGCCAGCTCACCCACCCGTTTTACTTCAGTCTCAAAGGCTTGCAGTAAATTTTGGGCAGCCAGGCTCAGGGGACGACGTGGGTGATAAACGGAAATAAGCTCACGGTGGATCGGGTCGGTAATACGGGCGATACACAGTACTTTGTTTTCCAGGTCCCGGGAAATGGCGCTGACAGGTAAAATGGTTGCCCATTCACCGGTTTTTACCAGTTCCATGGTAGGCATCAGTGCATCCAGTTCAAGATGGGACTGCATGGTTTTGCCTGTCTTGCGCAAGTGGTCGTCAATCAGGCTGCGCAATACCTGGCCACTGCTGGGAACAATCAGGCGTCCAGGTGGTATCTGGTTAAAGTCGGGTATGGATGATGTGAGAAATTTACTATTACAGGCAACCACCAGTACCAGTTCTTCGCTCATGATCGGGCTGGAAATAAGACTGCCCAGTTTGGGGGTGTCATTGGTAATGGCGAAATCAATTTTTCCTGCATCCAGATTTTCAATCAGAATGTTGGTATAACCCACTGACAGCTGAATGGTCACATTCGGGAAATCGACACAGTATCTGGACAGTGCATTTGGTACAACATTGACCCCAAGGGAAGGCGCAAGGCCTACCCTGACCAGGCCGGATGCCTCTCCGCCAAGATCCAGCATTTGTTGCTGAATGCTATCTACTTCCCGGGCAAGGGGCAATAGCATCTTGTGCAGTTTTTCACCTGCCGTGGTGGGGGTTACACCCCGACTTGAGCGGTCAAACAGACGGATGTCCAGGTCTTTTTCAAGTTTGCTGATTTGCGTGCTTAAGGCAGACTGGACAATGCCCAGTTGTTTGGCTGCGCGTGTCACATTACCTTGCTGGAACAGGCATAAAAAGCATTCTATTTGACGTAAGTCCATAATTCCCTGATTGGCTATCTGTTTTTGTAATGGGTAAATTGTACAGGGCTTGTTACTGGCTCTCAATGAAGAAGTCCGGATATGTAAGTTAAGTCTTGGTTCAGCTTTACTTATCGGAGGAGTTGTTTCTTGGGATGTCTGGTTCGGCCAGCAAGCGGCCCAATAGGGCACCGAGCTGTATATCGTCGATCTGACCGAAATGATCAAGCCTGATATGGCCTTGCCGGTCCAAGACCAGAAGGCTGGGGGTGCCTTGCAAACCCCACTGCGCCATTGTTTTCGGAATGTGAGAGTGTTCAGAGGCCGTGTCTACACCGATTGGAAAGCGTAAACGGTATTCGTGAATGAAGGCTTCAAGTGCGTGTGGCTGCATGGCATCATGATGCTCAAAAACCGTGTGCAGGCCAATTACTTTAAGCCCCTCGGACGCCAGGCCCTGATGAACCCGTACGGCTTGTGGGATGGCATGCAATACGCAACCCGGACAGAGCATCTGGAAGGCATGAATCATGACGACATGACCACGCAGGTTACTCAGGTGCAGTGGCTGTTGCGTGTTAAACCATTGCGATACGTGCCATTCCTGTATTGGTAAGTAACTTTTATTCATGCTGTACCCCTGTTTGGAAGGCACCTTTCCTGGCAAGGAAAGGTTTGAATATAGTGGTATTGGGTATTGTTAATCCTGCCGGGTAAGAAGAAGTTTAACCGAGGTTTGTTGTGGATGCCAGCATGCTTTTAACGTATTCAATCAGGTGCTTGACGCGTGATATTTTCAAATATGAGTAATGGCATAGTTAATGAGTTTTATACATTACCTGGTGAGATAAGATCGTTTGACCTGCCCGGTGCAGGCACCCTAAAATTCCTGATCATTCTTTGTTGCCTGCTTTTTTGTTTATTAATACGCAGGTCAATATACTTAATTTATGGAAATTTTGTTGTGACTATTCCTCACCCTATCTCTGCCGATGAAATTCGATCCCGCTTTTCCTGTGAAATGTCTGATATGTATCGGGATGAAGTGCCCAAGTATGGCGCATTGCTTGATATTGTGAGTAAGGTTAATACGGGCGTGCTTGATCGCAATCCTGCTTTGCATAAGGCGCTGGACAGTGCCAATGAGCTGGCCCGGCTGGATGTGGAGCGGCATGGTGCCATTCGGCTGGGCAAACCCGAAGAGTTGCATACCATGCGACGTATTTTCTATGTTATGGGCATGCATCCGGTTGGCTATTATGATTTATCGGTTGCCGGTGTGCCGGTACATGCCACCGCATTCAGGCCAATTACCGATGAGGCATTAAATCGCAATCCTTTTCGGGTATTTACTTCATTGTTACGTCTGGAGCTGATCGAAGATGAGGCTTTAAGGGAAAAGGCGGCAGCCATCCTGGAGAGGCGGCAGATTTTTTCCGATAGGGTTTTGCATCTACTTGATAAGTACGAATCAGAGGGTGGTTTGTCCGGGCAGGATGCGCACATTTTTGTTTCAGAGGTAAAGGAAATTTTCCGCTGGCATCAGGATGCGACTGTCTCACAGGAGATTTATAAGCAATTGCATGATTCGCATCGCTTGATTGCAGATGTGGTCTGTTTCAAAGGGCCGCATATTAATCACCTGACACCTCGTACGCTGGATATCGACGAGGTGCAGGAACAGATGGGACAGCTTGGTCTGAACCCTAAAGAGGTGATTGAAGGTCCGCCACGTCGTCAGTGCCCGATTCTGCTGCGCCAGACCAGTTTTAAGGCACTGGAAGAAAAAATCCGTTTTGCCGATGATGAACAGGCAGGTACGCACACCGCCCGTTTTGGAGAAATAGAACAGCGTGGCGTGGCACTGACGGCCAAGGGGCGTGCCTTGTATGATCAGTTGCTGGATCAGGCACGCAGTTATAATAATGAAGGCAATGCCGGAGATGGTTATGCCAGGCGACTGGCTGAGTCTTTCAAGGCATTTCCTGATGACGTTGAGACATTAAGGAAAGAGCAGCTGGCTTATTTCCGCTATGTACTTAATGATGCGGCTCTGTTTAATGCCAAGGCCGGATCAGATGGGGTCCGTGATCTGGATGTGCTGATTTCGACAGGTGCAGTCGCAGTAGAACCGATTGTTTACGAGGATTTTCTGCCCGTCAGTGCGGCTGGCATTTTTCAGTCGAATCTGGGTGGTGCCGAGCAAAAGCATTATGCTGCCAATGCGTCCAGATTGCAGTTTGAAAAAGATTTGGGTATTGCCGTGCTGGATGAACTGATGCTTTACGAAGCGGCGCAGGCAAAGTCCATTGAAGTGCTTTTCAGTACGCTGGAAACCGTCGTCGCTTAAGCGGCCTGGGCGCTTGTTTGTGGCCCTTCATGTTTGGTTTGCATGATGGGCACAATAGCTTGCCGCCTGTTCCAGAAGCCATGAGCGGAACATTTCCAGTGGTTTCCCGTGACGGAATTCGCTGGGATAAACCAGATAATAAGCGGCGTCTTGTGAAACGGTTGTTTGGTATGGGACGATAACCCCCAGGGTTGGCAGTCGGTCTTCTATCAGGAATTTGGGTACCAGGGCTATGCCCATGCCGGCTGCCGCGCCGCTAATCAGCATTGTATGCAGTTCATAGCGTACGCCCTCCCGTGAAGTGGGGGCATCAATGCCCTGTTGCAGAAACCAATGCGTCCAGCTATCGGGGCGGGTGGTGGAATGCAGCAGAGGGTATTGCAACAGGTCTTTGGCGCTGCTTACCGGTTTTTTCAATAGTCCAGGTGAACAAATCGGCACGACTTCTTCACCAAACAAATAATCGGCAGTAGTGCCAGGCCAGGTAGGCTTGCCATAATGAATGGCTGCTTCAAAATGGGTTTCCGAAAAAGAAAATATATCGGTGCTGACACCCATATTAATAAAGATATCCTGGTGCCGCCGGCTGAATTCAGGGAGCCGGGGAATGAGCCAGTGCGAGGCAAAAGTAGGCAGAACGGCCAGTTCAAGATGACCTCCACGTCCACCAAAGGCAATCAGGTTAAGCGTATCCCTGTCCAGGGTTTCCATAGGCTGGCGGATTTTTGTTGCATAGAGGAAGCCGGCCCGGGTTAGCATGACCCTTTGTTTATTGCGCACAAACAAATGCACGCCAAGATTGGCTTCAAGTGTGGCAATTTGGCGTGAGATGGCGCTTTCTGTCAGGGAAAGCTCTTTGGCCGCCAGAGAAAAACTTTCATGCCGGGCCGCCGCCTCAAAAGCGGTAAGGGCGGCGATACTGGGTATCTTGAATTTTCGCATGACGGCTTAAATATGAATTTGCTCTTTAAGCGCTTCCAGTAGTTGCTCAACCGGCAGGGCGGCATTAAGGATGGGGATTTTGCCTTCCTCTACAGCCTGTGGTTTTCTCAGGGCATAAATATAGTCATCCCAATGATCCAGTTTCCATTGGTCGCGCGGGTCTGCGCGTTGAATAATACGTTCCTTGCGGATGCTGTGAGGCAGTTCCAGCCAGACGTGACGCAGTATTGTGTTTAATGGCAGGCCCAATGTTTCTGCCGAAAAGAGCGCTTGGGTGGCAAGTTCTTTGCTCCAGGGGCCTGGAAATACAACATTCAGGCCCAGTTCCAGTTGATCTTTGCCAATCAGCAAAGTGCTTTTGTATTGCAAATCCCGTACTTTTTCCTTGAAAAAAGGGCTGTCACGATCATTGGGGTCTTGCCCATAAGCCTCTAGCAAAGGACCGGTCCAGTATTCACCGATGGTGTCTTTGTCCAGTACACACCAGGTGCGATGCTGTTGCAGTTCCTGGCGGATAAAGTGAGATGTCAGAACCGATTTGCCAGTACCGGCATGGCCCAGAATAAAAAGAGCAAAAGGTGTTGGCATGCACATCCCTTAAATGAAATGGTTCATTGATTTAATGATTGAGTATAAATACGAAGGTTATTTAATGCTATAGGTGTGAAAAAAAATCTCCACGATATAAGCGGCCTTTTGTTCTACTTGTTCATCGGTCATTTCAGTACCGGCACCAAGAAGATTGCAAATTAAATCGGTTTGGCAAAGATCCCGTAAATGCATGGCCATCAAATGGGTGTTTTCAATGTGAATGCCTCTTTTGTTCATTTCCTTGTGCAGAAGATCGGCAATGGCCAGCCAGGTTTTGTATGAGCCCTCATGAAAGCGGCGGCCAATGTCTGAAGTACCTCCCACCGAGATGGCGACCCTTAATACCTGTATGACTTTTGGAGAGTTAAGCACTTTAAGCAAGGAAACGACGAAGCTGTGCAATTGCGTGAATATGTCGTTTGATTGTTGTAACAGGAGTTGCATCTCCTGGTGATATTTGTCTTCAGAGGCCAGCAATGCCTCAAGCAATAATTCTTCTTTCGATGAAAAATAATTGTAGAGCGTTGCTTTTGAACCCCCCAGGCGAGCAGCTATTTGAGACATTGAGGCAGCTTCAAATCCTACTTCACAAAAAAGGTCCAGAGCAATATCCAGGATGGCCTCACGGCGAGCTTCACTTTTCATTCTCATGGCTGAATCCATATTTATACCGAACAGTACGGTTTTTCTTGATGTATTTATTTCGTCATTATAAACTACGTGATCAATACCGTACAGTACGGTTCATTTATTAAGTGTATTACCTTATTTCCTGGCGTGAAATGAACGTCAGGAATTTTTTCTTATCATTCATTTCGTCATTTAAAAAATTGAGTTCTAATGAAGCACTATCATGTTAACCCGTTACTGAAGGCGCTTGCGATTGCCGCCAGTGCAATTGTTGTTGCCGGTTGTGGGCAGTCTGCTAATGAAAACGTCAATGCGGTCAAGCCAGAGGTCAGCGTACACACCGTTATACCTCAAACGGTCGCATTGACCACTGAATTGGCGGGGCGCACGAACGCTTATCTGGTCTCTGAGGTGAGACCGCAGGTCGATGGTATTGTTAAAAAGCGGCTTTTCAAAGAGGGCAGTGATATTAAAACCGGTGAAACGCTTTATGAGATTGATCCCGCTACCTATCAGGCCAATCACAATAGTGCCAAGGCGGCCCTGGCCAAGGCCCAGGCTAATCATAAGGTGTCAAGCCTGCGAGCGTCGCGTTACAAAGAGCTTGTGAAGATTAATGCCGTTAGCAAGCAGGATAATGACCAGGCAACGGCAGAGTTGCTTCAGGCCCAGGCCGACGTGGCTTCGGCGCGTGCCGCTCTGGACATGGCGGCGATCAATCTGGGTTACACCGAAGTCAAGGCACCGATTTCCGGTCGTATCGGTCAATCGGCCATTACGCCGGGGGCATTATTGTCGGCCAATCAGGCTACGCCTTTGGCAAAAATTCAACAGCTTGATCCAATTTATGTGGACGTGAGCCAGTCCAGCGTCGAACTGTTGCGCTTGCGCAAAGCCCTGGCATCTGGTTCGTTGACCAGTACGGATCAGGCACGGGCCAACGTCAGGTTGATATTGGAAGATGGTACCGAATACGGGCAGAGTGGTGAGTTGCAGTTTTCAGATGTGTCCGTTGATCCTGGCACCGGCATGGTGACTTTGCGTGCCGTCTTCCCCAATCCTGAACAGCAGTTATTGCCGGGCATGTATGTGCGTGCCGTGCTGGAAGAAGGTGTGCGGGATCAGGCTGTTTTGCTGCCGCAGCAAGGCGTGACTCGTGATAGCAAGGGCAATGCAACAGCGTTGCTGGTTAATGCCGAAGGAAAGGTAGAAGCCCGGGTTTTGACCGTATCACGCACGATCGGAGATCAATGGCTGGTTGATGACGGCATTCAGGCTGGCGAGCAGGTGATTGTGGAAGGCGTGCAAAAAGTTCGCCCCGGAGATGCCGTTCAGACTGTGGAAAAGAATGCAGCGACAGATGCGGCTGTTGCATTGTCTGCCGGTTAATTGGCTGATCTATTTCAGGAATATATAAGTTATGTCACGATTTTTTATTGATCGTCAGATTTTTGCGTGGGTCATCGCCTTGGTGATTATGCTGGCGGGCGGACTGTCTATCTTAAGCTTGCCGGTGGCGCAATATCCAAGTATTGCCCCACCGCAAGTGACCATTTCAGCGACCTATCCCGGAGCGTCGGCCCAGACCTTGCAAGATACTGTCACGCAAGTAATTGAGCAGCAAATGAAAGGTATCGATGGCATGAATTATATGTCATCAACCAGCGACTCGTCGGGCAGTATGGAAATTGTCATTACCTTTGAAGCGGGTGTTGACCCGGACATTGCCCAGGTTCAGGTACAGAACAAGCTTTCCATTGCAACCCCGATGTTGCCGCAAGAGGTACAGCGCCAGGGCGTTACCGTCACCAAATCAACCGCCAACTTTCTGATGGTGGTGGGTCTGGTCTCTGAAGATGGCAGTATGACTGGCACGGATCTGGGCGATTACGCCGTTGCCAATATGCGCGATCCCTTGAGTCGGGTTCAGGGTGTTGGCGAAATAGAGGTGTTTGGCAGCCAGTACGCAATGCGAGTCTGGCTGGACCCTGACAAGCTATATAGTTATAGCCTTGTGCCTGCCGACGTGGTTGCCGCGATACAGGCACAGAATGCCCAGGTATCAGCCGGACAGCTGGGGGCGAGCCCGGCTGTTCCGGGGCAGCAGCTTAATGCGACAATTACTTCACAAACCTTGTTGCAAACACCCGAGCAGTTTGGTGAAATACTGTTGCGCACCACCGAACAGGGTGCAAGCGTCAGGTTGCGTGATGTCGCCCGCATTGAAATGGGTAGTGAAAATTATAATGTGTTGTCGTACTATAACGGCAGTCCGGCAGCCGGGATGGCTTTTAAATTGGCTACAGGAGCCAATGCGATTAATGCCGCCGAGGCAATCAAGGCTCAGGTAAGCGAACTTGAAAATGCGTTTCCTCCGGGCATGAAATCGGTTATTGCTTTTGATACAACGCCGTTTGTCGAAGTGTCTATTAAGGGCGTGGTTTCCACGCTTCTTGAAGCGATTATCCTGGTTTTTCTGGTTATGTATTTGTTCTTGCAGAATTTCAGGGCAACGATTATTCCTACGATTGCGGTGCCCGTCGTTTTGCTGGGAACGTTCGGTATCCTGGCTGCTTTTGGTTTTTCCATCAACACATTGACCTTGTTTGGCGTCGTACTGGCCATTGGTCTGCTGGTTGACGATGCGATTGTGGTGGTTGAAAACGTTGAACGCTTAATGACCGAAGAAGGATTGTCGCCCTTGGAGGCAACACGTAAATCAATGGATCAAATTACCGGCGCGCTGGTGGGGATTGGTCTGGTGATTTCGGCCGTGCTGGTGCCGATGGCCTTTTTTGGCGGATCGACCGGGGTGATTTATCGCCAGTTTTCCATTACGATCGTATCCGCCATGGGACTGTCTGTTCTGGTTGCCATTGTTTTGACCCCTGCGCTTTGTGCAACCATGCTTAAACCGGTAGCCAAAGGTGAGCATGCTCCCCGTGGACGTTTTTTTACCTGGTTTAACCGTACCTTTGATCGTGGTACCTTGAAGTATCAGTCTATGGTGGGGCGAATGATTGCGCGCAGTACCCGTTATTTGCTGATTTATCTGGTGCTGGTGGTTGCAACCGCTTTGCTGTTTATCAGAATGCCCACCTCCTTTCTGCCCGATGAAGACCAGGGTATCCTGTTTACCCAAGTGTTGCTGCCGGCGGGCGCTACGCAGGAACGCACGCTGGCAACGCTGGATAAAATGGAATCCTATTTTGCTGAAAATGAAAAAGAGAATATTGAATCGGTATTTAGCGTGGCCGGTTTCAGTTTTGCCGGAGCAGGGCAGAATGCCGGATTGAGTTTTGTTAAATTAAAGGATTGGAGCGAGCGTTCAGGCAAGGAAAATGGCGCGCTGGCAATTGTTGATCGTGCGATGGGTGCGTTGTCGCAAATCAAAGACGGAATGGTGTTTGTTTTTGCGCCGCCTGCCGTGCTTGAACTGGGTAATGCCAAGGGTTTTGATTTGTATCTGCAGGATCGTGCTGGCATGGGGCATCAGCAACTGACAGAAGCACGTAATCAGTTGCTGGCACTCGCTGCCCAGAACCCCAATCTGATGGCAGTACGACCTAATGGCCAGGACGATACGCCACAGTATCGTATTGAAATCGATCAGGCCAAGGCGGGTGCTTTGGGCTTAAGCATGGAGCAGGTGAACAGCGCTTTGTCCAGTGCCTGGGGCGGTGCCTATGTGAACGACTTTATGGATAAAGGCCGTGTGAAAAAGGTCTATGTACAGGCCGAGGCCGAGTCGCGCATGGTGCCCGAAGACTTGCAGAAATGGTATGTGCGTAATACCGCAGGTGAAATGGTGCCGTTTTCGGCTTTTGCCAAGGCACACTGGGAGTATGGGTCTCCACGTCTGGAACGGTATAACGGGATTCCTGCCGTGCAGATTCAGGGGGAACCTGCGCCGGGTGTCAGCTCGGGTGATGCGATGGCTGCTATCGAAGACATTGCGGCTCAACTGCCGCCGGGCTTTGGCATTGAGTGGACAGGCTTGTCTTATCAGGAGCGGATGTCCGGTTCCCAGGCACCGGCCTTATATGCCATCTCCCTGATTGTCGTTTTCCTGTGTCTGGCTGCCCTGTATGAAAGCTGGTCGATTCCGTTTGCTGTCATGCTGGTGGTGCCATTGGGCGTGTTTGGTGCATTGCTGGCAGCCAGTGGCCGTGGTTTGTCCAATGACGTGTATTTTCAGGTAGGGTTATTGGTAACGGTGGGGCTGGCCGCCAAGAATGCCATTATGATTGTTGAGTTTGCCCAGGATCTGATCAACAAGGGCATGGGGCTGGTGGAAGCATCACTTGAAGCGGCCAAACTGCGTTTGCGGCCGATCCTGATGACGTCGATTGCCTTTGGACTTGGGGTGCTTCCCCTGGCTATTAAAACCGGTGCCGGTTCAGGCAGCCAGAATGCAATTGGTACTGGGGTGCTGGGCGGAACGATCGCCGCAACGGTATTGGGTATTTTCTTCATTCCCGTGTTTTTCTTTTTCATTCGGAAGCTGTTTTCAGAAAAGAAAAAAACATCGTCTGCATCGACAGATTTGACGGTAACGCAAGCAGGTAACGAGATTTAATATGAAACATTTAACTTTAACTTCTTTGTTTGCCGCTTTATTGCTGGCAGGGTGCACCAGCATGGCTCCGGATTACGAGCGGCCCGCTTTGCCGGTAGCACAAGACTGGCCAACTGTTTCTGCAAATGCGCAGTCCGGTATTTCTGCCACACAGGATAAACCGGCCGCAGAGGTGGCGTGGCAAGAATTTATTCTTGATGAAAATTTGCGCAAGATTATTGCCATGTCGCTGGAAAACAATCGGGACTTGCGGGTTGCCGCACTGAATATTGAACGTGCCCGGGCACAGTATCAGATTCAACGGGCCGATGCCTTTCCCACTATGGGTATCAGCGGTTCGGGTACCAGCCAGCGTTTGCCGGCAGATCTTAATACAGGGGGAGAGGCGGGTATCAGCCGTCAATACAGCGCAGGGGTAGGCACCAGTGCCTATGAGCTTGATTTGTTTGGACGTGTTCGCAGTCTTAATGATGAGGCTTTGCTGCGCTACCTGGCGACCGGGCAGGCACGCAAGACGGTACAGCTGTCCCTGGTGGCGGAAGTGGCTAATGCCTATCTTACCCTTGGCGCAGATCAGGAGCGCCTGCAGCTGGCCAGGCAAACACTGGAAAACCAGCGCCAATCTTATGCACTAACGCAGCGCAGCCATGAGTTGGGTGTGTCATCACTGCTTGATCTCAAGCAGGCGCAAACAGTGGTTGAGTCGGCGCGTGTCGATGTGGCAAAGTTTACGAGCCAGATTCTGCAGGATAAAAATGCACTGACCCTGCTTGCTGGGCAACAGATTCCTGAAAATTGGTTGCCGCGCTCACAAAATGATGATCGTGTCACGCTGGCGCAATTGAATGCGGGGGTGCCGTCCGAGGTCTTGTTGCATCGCCCGGATGTTTTGCAGGCAGAACAACTGTTACAGGCGGCCAATGCGAATATAGGGGCTGCCCGCGCTGCATTTTTCCCCCGTATCAGCCTGACTGCATCGGCAGGCACGACCAGCAGTTCATTGTCCAATCTTTTTGAGAGCGGTACCGGGTTCTGGAGTTTTGTTCCTCAACTGAATTTACCAATCTTCGAGGGGGGGCGTAACCGTGCCAATCTGAAGGTTTCCGAGGTGGATCGCGATATTGCCCAGGCCCAATATGAGAAAACGATTCAGAGTGCCTTTCGTGAGGTAGCCGATGGCCTGGCGCAACATAGTGCAATCGATGAGCAGCAGGCCGCACAAGTTGCGCTGGTTGATGCATCGGTTGATAATTACACCTTGTCAGAAGCCCGTTATCGTCGCGGTGTCGATAGTTATTTGCAAGTGCTTGATGCACAGCGTAGCCTTTATGCTGCCCGGCAAGACCTGATTACGTTACGGCAGGCAAAAAACAGCAATCAGGTGACGCTTTACAAGGTTCTGGGGGGCGGCTGGCGTGAGGCACCGGCGATCCAGAATGGCTAGCCGTGTTCTGCTGCCAGAAGGTTTATACAATGAGGGAGTAAAAGGTAATGAAAACACAAGACCATAAAGTAGTGATTGTTGGCGGCGGTGCGGGCGGCCTTGAGCTGGCCGCCAAATTGGGCAGGAATGTCTGGCCAGGCGATACGTCAGGCAGACATTCAAGCGACTATCTGGATTTAGTCCAGGGTTCTTGGCAAATACAGAACCAGTTCTGGCACGAATGTCAGCAATAGCATAATCAGAATCATGGCTCCAATCATCCATGTTAATGGACGTAAGGTTTCCATCATGCTTATTCCTGATGTTTTGCAGGCTGCCATTAAGTCAACACCTACCGGTGGAGAGTTTGCACCTATCGCCATATTAATGGCCAATAGTATGCCAAAATGAATCGGGTCAATATTGTAAAGCTCCAGCAGGGGCATGACTACCGGTACGATAATAATGATGATAGGAATGGCTTCCATAATCGTGCCAAGCAATAAAAGAATAAGGGTGAGAAGCAGCAATATCCATATGCGACTCTCGATATGGGTAGTAATGAAACTGGCCAGTGATTGAGGTACTTGCTCCATTACCAGTCCCCATGCAAATAGTGATGAAGCACCAATTAAAAGCAATATTGAAGCACTCACTTCGCTGGTGGCTTTTAATGAATGCCAAAGACCGGCAAGACTAATGGTTCTGTAAACGAACACACCACATATCAGGGCATATACGATGGCGCTGGCAGCGGCCTCTGTTGCAGTGAAAAAGCCAAAGCGAATACCGCCAATAATTAATATGGGTATCATCAATGCAGGCAATGCTGAATAAAGCGCAGAAGAGAATTCGGCTTTTGAAAATGGCTGGCCGCCAGCCCATCCGTGTTTACGTGATTGCCATATTGCCACCGCGATCAGCGCTGCTCCCAGTAATAAGCCCGGAATAATGCCAGCCATAAATAGCTTGCCCACCGAGGTATTGCTGATTGTTCCATAGATAATCAGTACGATGCTTGGCGGTATGATCGTTGATGTGGCGCCAGCGCTTCCTACCAATGCGGCACTAAAGCCCTTGTCATAACCGGCACGAGCCATCGCGGGCAATAAAATACCGCCAATAGCCACGACATCGGCAACACCTGAGCCAGAAAGCGCGCCAAATGTTAAACAAGCAAGTACCGCAACAACGGCAAGTCCACCCCGCATGTCACCAACAATCGCAGAACACAGCCTGACGATTCTCTTTGTCAGTCCGGCCTGATTCATTAATTCGCCGGCTAATATAAATAAGGGGATGGCAAGTAAAGTAAAGCTGTCCAGCCCCGCAACATATTGTTGGGCGGCAGCCATATAAGGGGCTACCTCAAAAAAAGTAAGGTAAAGAACACTGGCTATTAATAAGCCATAAACAATAGGTATATCGGTGATGAGTGTTATCAGGAAAATGCCTGTTAAAAAGATCGAACCAAAAGACATGATTTTTTATACCTTGTTTGTATGTTTTTTGTTAAATAATTCGACCATCTGCAATAGATGGATCACAATCATGGCTAAACATGAGATGGGTAGGGTGAAATAAACAATGCCTGCGGTAATGCCCAATACTGGGAGAGAATCATCCAGGGTAAGGAGGGTAAGTTCCCAGCCGGCGTAAACAAGAATGGCTAGTACACCTATACATAAAAGATGATTGATATAGGTAATTATGTGAAGGATGCGAGGATTCTTGATCAGCGCCGATGTAATGCCTGCTGTTAAATGACTCTTATCTGCCGTGCAAATAACCCCCCCAAGAAAAGTTGCCCAAACCAGCAAGACGCGAGGGAGCTCTTCCGCCCAGGGCGGTGCGGTATGAAGCAAATAGCGTTCAAAAACAACGTACGATACTAAAACAACCATTACCGCTATCAAAATAGCAGTAATGGTTTGGCAGAATCGTTTGATATAAATGATTGTTGGAACAAACATTATTTGGACTCGCGATATTTAACAAGAATTTTCATGAGATCTTCACCATAGATTGATGCCTGTCTCTCCCAGACCGGGTTGACTGCCTGCATGAAGCCTTCTTTATTTACTTCATTGACTTCCATGCCTTTTGCTTTCAGATTTTCAATTAAAGATGCTTCACCGTCGCTCATGGCTTTGCGTTGATGTCTGCCCCATTCGATGGCGGCATCATTAATAATTTTTTTGTCCTTGTCTGAAATTCGATTCCATACTGATTTGGACAGGATCAGATTGGCAGGACCCCAGACATGACCGGTCATTGAAAGATATTTTTGAACTTCATAAAAGGATGATGTATATATAATTGATAACGGGTTTTCCTGCGCATCAAACAAGCCTTGTTGCAATGCTGAATACAGCTCTCCAAAAGCCAGGGGGACAGGATTGGCACCTAATTCCTTAAAGGTTTCAATGCGCATTTTATCGGGTGTAACACGAGTCTTTAATCCCTTTAGGTCCTCAATGGTTTTTACCGGATGTTTGTTATTGGTGTAATGACGAAAGCCCAGCTCCCACCAGCCGAGCAAGATAAGGCCTTTCTGTTCTGCAATTTTTGCCAATGCATTGCCCAATTCCCCATCGTAAGCTTTGTATGCCTGATTTGCGTTAGACCATGAATAAGGAAGTTCG
This sequence comes from Advenella mandrilli, assembly GCF_016595155.1. Classification (GTDB taxonomy): domain Bacteria; phylum Pseudomonadota; class Gammaproteobacteria; order Burkholderiales; family Burkholderiaceae_B; genus Advenella; species Advenella mandrilli. The sequence continues at coordinate 215,306 of NZ_JAENGP010000003.1, read as the reverse complement.
ACAATACCGAACCTGGGGTCGACAGATTGAAGTGCCGTGGTTCCCATGATGGCAGCACCGACGCTGCCAATTCTCAGTCCTTCCAGTACGGTCTTTTCATTGCCTAACTGGGCTGCGGGAAAAATCTGAAAATTGACGCGACCATCCGTTTTTTGCTTGACCTCTTTGGCAAAACCTTCAGCTGCCATGTGCCAGCTATGGTCGGGGGCCAGTACATGACCCAACTTGATATCAAGTGCATGGGCCGATTGCATTGCTGCCGATAAACTGATACCCCCCAGTATGGCTAACCTCATTGTTTTTCGTATCACGCTTAACATTTTTAGTCTCCTTAAAGTTTAAAATAAATCTTATTTCATAAAAGTGAATACATTTTTGCATATATTTATTTTGTTTGGATATGGTGTTTTCCCTAGTTTGATTGATTATTTGTTATTTTTCTGGATTGTTTCTGACTAATGTTTATGTAGGAAAAGATGGATAATAAATTTACTACATTTTTTATATTCCTTGTTATTAAATGGTATTTTCGAGTGTTTACAGGTTTTAATGTGGTACTGATACATCAAAAAAAGTAAGTTTATTTTTATATGGTTTAAAAATTCAAATAGAAATAATAGCAATGGCAGACAAATCATTACACTTGATAATAATAAAAATGTATGCAAAACTGTATGTAAATTTTCAAAAAGAGGGATAGTATGGGATATGAAGCAGTAAAAAAACTGTATGCGGAAAAAGGTATCGGTGGGGCGCTCCAGCCACAAGGACGATCTGCTTTGTTGGTGATTGATCTGATCAACGGTTTTATACATCAGGACTTTCCTGCCGGTTCGGATCTGGATGGCGTTGTGAATGCGACACACAATCTGTTAAGCCTGGCGCGGGCGTCTGGTCAACTGGTCATATTTACGTCTATCGCCTTTCACGAAAAAGCAGGGCAGAGTATATGGCTGAAAAAAATGCCGGCAATGTCTGGCTTGGTTTTTGGCAGTCCCTGGACTGCCGTCGATGAACGGTTGGAGGCTGATACTGCAGATATAGTTTTATATAAAAGTGCAGCTTCTGCATTTTTTGGAACTGATCTGCAAAGCATTTTGAAAAACAATCATATCGAGTCCTTGGTCATTTGCGGGGCAACTACCTCAGGATGCGTCAGAGCGACGGTTGTGGATGCCTGCATGTATGGTTATACCGCATTTGTGCCAAGAGAGTGCGTTGGCGACAGAGCCGTTGAACCACACGAAGCAGCGCTGTTTGATATACAAGCCAAATATGGTGAAGTCATCTCCTTGCAGGATGCCGGGGAAATATTGGCGCATGTCCATATCTGATTTTTTTAATTCCTTATATATCGAGATATTTATATGAATCTATTACTTGTCGACTTGTTTGTTCAACAATATAAATTATGCAAGCTGACCAGCACAGAAAAAGTAGCGGTTATCAGTGAGTATGGTGAAAAAACGGAATATGTTGAAGCTGCCGTCGTTGCTGCCAGATCGCTGGGTGCTGCTGCATTGGTACTGACGGCCTCCAGCTTGTCAAATCCTTTGTTGCCACCTTATAAATCCGATGGCCGGGAGGTAGCGGCATTACTTTCTGCTGCCGGTGAATGTGATCTGATCATTGATGTCACTGTTGGAGGGCTTATTCATTCCGATGTGCGTACACAGATTATTGGTAAAGGAAAACGCATGCTCTTTGTTGCGGAGCCTACTGAAGTATTAGGCAGACTGATTGGTACAGAAGATCTGAAGAATAGAGTGAGTGCTTCGGCAGCCTTCTTGAGGAATGGGTCCCGCATGCATGTCACAAGCCAGGCTGGTACGGATCTGGTACTGGATATATCCGGCGAATCGTTGCCAATTACTTGCCAATGGGGATATGTAGATGAACCAGCCAGATGGGATCACTGGCCTAGTGGTTTTATTGCTTGTTTCCCGCAAGATAAAAGTGCGCAAGGAACTATTGTTTTGCAGGCAGGCGATGTCTTTATACCTTGGCAGCGTTATGTATCAGATGATGTCATCATAACGGTGAAGGATGGCTATATTACCAATATTGACGGTAATGGTCATGATGCTCGTTTGCTGAGTGATTATTTCGCGCAGTGGCATGATCCGGAGGTTTATGCCCTTTCTCATATGGGTTGGGGCTTGCATCCTTTAGCGAGCTGGTCTGCGTTGAATGTATATGACCCCAGATCACTTTATGGCCAGGAGCTTAGGTCAGTTGCCGGCAATTTCATGTGGTCGACAGGCTCAAACCGTTTTGCGCAAAGAGAAACGCCCGCTCATCTGGATATTCCTATGCGGGATTGCACCATATGTATTGATGAAACTGTGGTTGTTCGGCAGGGCAAACTAGAGGAAAAAATCTATGGCTAATCATAGCGTTAAATCCAATTTAAAGCGGACCATAAAGGTTGCACTTACGCAAATGCAACCAGGGTTGGATGTAAAGCTTAACCTTGAGCAGGCATTGGGTTTGATCGAGTTGGCCAAACCACAAAATCCCGACCTTGTGCTATTGCCTGAAAATGCCTTGTGTATTGGAACCAATCAGCAAATGAGAGATGCGGCAATTACATTCGATGGGCCCGAGATAGCAGCACTTTGCAAGGCAGCGCAAGAGGCGCGCAGCGCAATTGTGCTGGGAGGGGCAAAATGCCGAAACGCTGATGGTGTTATTTGTAATTCTGCGATTATTATTAACAAGGAGGGTAAGGTTTTAGGGCACTATGACAAGATTCACCTGTTCAATGCGCAGGTCGAGGGTAAGCAGTTTAATGCTTCTGCCGTTGAACAGGCTGGCGCTGATATGGTGCTTGTCTCATTAGAGGACGTAACAATCGGGATAACCATTTGCTATGACATACGTTTCCCGGAGTTATATAGGAACCTTGCATATAATGGTGCTGAAATAATACTGGTGCCGGCCGCTTTTACCATACCTACCGGGAAAGCGCATTGGGATGCGTTGCTACGGGCTAGGGCAATAGAAAACAGTTGCTATATTGTTGCGTCGGCTACCATTGGTTCAGCCGAAACGACTGAATTTCCTACATTCGGTCATGCTGCCATTATTGATCCATGGGGTGAAATCGTTGTTGGTTTGGGTACAATTGAGCAGGCGGTTCAGGTCCACGAGATACAATTAGATAAGGTATGGAGCACGCGAGCAAGTTTACGTGTTCTGGAAAGCGCAAGGCCAGACGTATACGGAAAACAAGTAATCACAATCTCTTAAGGTTGTGTTATCTGTCGACAGCAGCTTGTTTCTCTCTGTCCATATAATGAAAGAAAGTGACTGATAATGATGAGAATATGATTAAAAGAGTAGAAACACCGAGTGTAAAAAGACCCGGTAATGCAGCAGACGAAATTTTCGAGGTGTTACGGTCACGAATATTGGATGGTATCTATCCGGCGGGCCTTAAGCTGTCTCAGGCAGAACTCGCCGATCAGCTGAGTGTAAGCCGTACACCGCTACGTGAAGCATTGAGTCGTCTGCAGGCACATGGTTTAGTCACAGCAACTAATAATAAAGGGGTGGAAGTTGCAGCGTTGCAACTGGACGAAGCCGAGCAGTCCTATGCGTTAAGGCTGTTGATTGAGCCATCTATTATTTCAGGTCTGATTGATGATTTTACGCCCGCTGATTTTAACAGGATGAAACGTGCATTGAACGAGATGCATCTGTATAGCGGGCGTGCCAAAGACTATCAGGATGCCCATTTGGCTTTCCATGAAGTGGCACTAACCCGATATCCCAAAGTAATGCAGGATATGATAAAAGGTATTTACTGGAAAATTACCAGGCATCAGCGGGCCTATTTTTTGAAGCCCAATACCTCGGGCGATTTTGCTGATCTTGATGATTTGTTTTTAGATGCATTGGTACAGAAAAATGCAGAATTGGCCCGTCAATATCTGGAAATGCATCTTATCGATGCTGGCCTGGGACTATTGGCAGACATTGATCCCGATTATGTACCTAAAACCTTATTGCTTACTGCCAAAGGTTTGGGTATTCATATCGAATGTGATGCTTATGGCAAACCGGCACGTCCGGCCCAAATCTTATGGAATGGTCGCCAGCCGGTAAAAATGCCTGTTTTGTCTACTACCAATCTTGAACACAAAGGAGAATAGGCGCTTGTCAGGAAGTGGTGGAGGTTGCTGTGCTGCCGGTGGATAGTAAAAAGTTGAGTAATACGTTGGCGGCAGGATGAAGCTCTTTTCTGTTGCGTACCCCAATAACAATATTCCTGTGCCTCCAGTCATTTTCCAGCTCTACGATGACGGTATCGGGGACGTGATAAGCAGCGACACTTTCAAGGGGTAATATCCCGATTCCCATGCCGGCATTGATTAGCAGACACATGGTATCGTAGCCAGATACCACTGTCCGTAAGTGAAGGGGTATACCGGTTTCCATTGCTGCTTTGGTGATCTGATAATTGATTTGCGTGCCCGCCAGAAGGGAAATGTGTTCATAGCCCAGTGTCTGTTCAAAAGCGATGGACTGCTGCCCTGCCAAAGGATGGTTTTTGGGTACCAGTAAGATGAGTTTATCCTGCCTGAAGGGATATGTGTCAATCTGTGCTTCGTAAGGCAGGTCGGTGAATACCCCCAGATCTGCTTTACCGGATTCAATTTTCTGTACGATATTCACGCTGGTGTGTTCTTCCAACTGTACGCGGATGTTTGGGTTTTCCCGGGAAAACAGACCTAGTGGTTGCGGCAGGAATTGGATAATGGCTGTTGGATTCGCCAAAATATGCACAAGTTCATTCTGGCCTTCTACATAGGCTTTCAGACGGGTCTCAATAGTGTTGATGCTATTAAGTAATGCCTTGGCGTGATAAAGCAGTTCCAGTCCCGCTGGTGTGGGTGTTACGCCTTTGTTGCTACGGGAAAGCAGCAGGGTTTGCAGGCTGTCTTCGAGCTCGGCAATGCGTCGACTGACCGCCGCAGCTGCAATGTGTTCGCATTCGGCTGCCCGGCTGATAGTGCCTTCTTCAAGCACCCGTACAAAAAGTTTCAGTGTGACAGGATCCAGTTTCATGGGAGGTATATTACCTGCATTTGTGCGTGCCGGACAATACATATCCGGCATCGGGGACTTTGGTTTCCAGGCCCAGTGTTTTCAACATTTGATATACAGTTGCCACTGATGCGGATAGTACAGGTTTGCCAATAAGATCCTGAGCGCGTTGTATAGAGGGGAGGGAAGGCATTTGTACGCAGGCAGAAAGAATGACTGCGTCTACGCCTTCATGATCCAGGCGTTGCACCTGTTCCAGCAGATTTTCGGGATTGAGCAGACCCACAGCCAAATTGTCAGCGACTTCCAGGCTGATAGCGTCCTTGACCGTAATGCCTTCGGCTTGAATGTAATCCACAACGCGCTGGGTCAAGGGTTTCATATAGGGAGTAATAATGGATACTTTGTTGAAATCAAACGCTTTCAACGTATCAATCAAGGCGCCTGCCGAGCTGATAACAGGGATGCTGACATTGTTTTCTTTGACAGTGCTTTGCAAACGTTCCTGAGAGTTTCGATGGTATCCATTGCCTTGCGCCATAATTGCCACCAGACAGGCATAGGCCATCACATCACAACGCGCGTCGCTTAACTCTATGGCACAGCGATCACTGGCGACATCCATGGCTTTTAGTTCTTCGGGGGTTACGTTCATCATGCGCATGCGCGACGAGTGAAACGTAAAACGCTGTTCTGGAAATAGGGTTGAGCGGGCCAGCAGCATCGCAGGAATTTCGGTTTCCATGGTGGTATTGGAGCTGGGAACAATCTGGCCGATTCGATAGGTATTCATTGATGGGTTACCTCAGTGTACTTGATGAGGTATTTATTCTAGAAGTGAATGCCGTCGTTGCAAATCATTGTTCTGTCAATATGCCATCGCAAAATGTGTTGATGAAATAAGTTACGGGCAGGCTGCCTGTATCATTGACTTTGTTTTGAAGCTTAAATCATGACTGCTGAACCACATTCAGGCAATAGCTGCAATGGCAGTTGTTGCTGGTCCAGCCATGCCTGCATATTGGCTGAGGCCCGAGCCGCATTCTGTTCTGGGCGAACGGGGTGCGCATAATCTGCCCACATCAGCATATTAAGAGCCTGCAACAGTAAACCGGGTTCAGCCTTGAATGGCGGTATCTGGCGTAGCTCGTAAAAAGATTGCGGGCCTTGTACCAAGGCAGCCAGCAGGGGAGAAAACATTTCTGCCGGTCCGGGAATGGTGCCAATGGGTGTTTTGAATTCCAGCGGGCCTGGAGAAGGCATGCCGGGCAGTGCCTTGAAAACGGTGTTATCCATATAGCCGATATGGTTTGCGAAGCCCAGTGTTTGTGGCTCCAGTTGAAAAACATCCAGTCGCTGGTGCTGGTTGCGTGCCATATCTTTAACAGTTTCCCGCAATGCCTGGCTGGGCAGGTTTTTTAAGATAGGCTGGATATTGCCGGGAATAGACAGGATATCCATATTTTCAAAGCTATCGGCACTGCCAATGAAATTGACCCCTGTCTGGCAAACAATACGGTGCAGGTCGGCCGAGTGCTGCGGATGCCAGTAGTCGGTCAGGAACTCGTGCGCCAGATAGGCGGGCAATTCCTTTTCAAGCGCGGCCAGCTCTTTTTCAATTTCGGGGTTGTCCACAAACAGGCCCGCACCGTTATTGGCCAGAATGCGTAACAGTTGCATGCCGTTTTGAATGCCTTGTACTGAATTGCCCCCTGTTATTTTGGCGGTTTCATAAAGTACTTTTTGCAGACCCGTCAGGCGGGCGGCACCGGGATAACACATGTAGTGCAAATACACCAGGCCTTGCGGTTTAAGCGATTGGTAAATCAGTTGAAGAATGCCGGCCTGTGCCTTGGGTGGCAGCCATGACCATGTGCCGTGGCTAACGATAAAGTCAAATTTTTCGCTGTTGTTTGTGGCAAATTCCTCGAAACCCGACTCAATAAAACGGATGTTTTCAATATTCAGTTTCTTGGCCAACGCCTGGGCGCTGGCAATATGTGCCTGGTTGAAGTCAATTCCGGTGAATTGTCCGGCAGGGTTGCAGGCCGCGGCAACCAGCAGGTTGATGCCGGGCCCGCAACCCAATTCGCAATAGCGGTAAGGCTTACTGATATCCGGTACGGCACAGCCTAATGTCTGTATGGTGTGGCATAGCCAGACCGGCTGCATTTCCTTGTGAAAATGAAGGGGATAGGAAACATCAATGATATAACCGTCACGGTGTTGCATTAGTGGCTTCTTGAAGGTTTGTGGGCTGGGAAAGTATATCGCTAAAAACAAGGGGAACTTCGGGGGCGCATGGCCGAAGTTCCCGGTTGTATAAACGGTATTATGTTAGAAACGGGCGGTCACACCCATGTAGTAGGTACGGCCATTTCCATCTCCGTAATCGTCATCGGTTCTGGCGATATTGTTGGTCAGGTTTTGAATGCCGGCACGCAAAGTCAGGTTTTTGTTAACGGCATAGTTAACACCGATATCAAGCGTGGTGTTCGCATAGGCAAAATGGTTGTTCGCGGTAGAGTCTGCGGGCGGGGTGTAAAGTTGTTTGCCAATATATTGTACCGATGCATAGGTGGACAGTTTTTCAGTGGCCTGCCAGTCAAGCAGGGCATTGGCCGTCCATTTGGGCGTCATGTTCAGCCAGCTTCCGGTGGTTTTGTTTTTTGACTTGATCATGTAAGTGGCATTGCCGCTCAGTCTTAAACCATCTGTAACAGGCAGGCCAAATGAAGCTTCCAGGCCGGCGGTTTCTCCCTCTTCAATATTGAATTGCTGGGTATACCAGGTGCCGTTGATATTGCCCAAAAAGCCATTTTGGATCATATCCTTGATTTTGCTTTGGAAGTAGGTCAGATCAAACGAGTAACCGGCCTGGTCAAAAGCGATACCCAGCTCATAGTTGGTGCTGACTTCAGGCTTAAGGTCGGGGTTGCCAATCATGTAGCATTGACCGCCGGTATAGCCCAAAGGACGCAATGAGGTACAACCCATTCCCATGGAAGAGGTGCCTGAGGTGAGTGAGCGTTCTTTCAGACTGGGGGCACGGAAGCCTTTTGATACGCCACCTTTGATGGTCCAGGCATCGGTAGGATGATAAACCAGATATCCGCGCGGGCTGACATGTAGATCAAACTCATCGGATTTGTCGCCACGTACACCCAGAGTCAGGATCAGGTCGTCCCGCAGGAAAATCTGGTCTTCAACAAACAGAGACCATGCCCAGCCCTTTGGTTTTTTCTCGGCGTTGACGGTATCTCCACCAGGCAGCAATACGCTAAGAATATTGCCAATGTTACTGGGGTTTTCAACCTCTTCCCGTTTGTATTGGGCGCCTACCGTTAACCAGTGCTCTACCCCTGCTGTGCTAAAGGGCATGTCAACCTTGAAGTCGACAACATGCTCTTTGGATTTTGCTCCATATTGATCTCCCTCACCCTTGTTTTTATAGCTGTTGGAGTACAGGTCCAGTTTGGTGCGTACTTCACCAAAACGGCCTTCGTGCCCAAGGCCAAAATAGGTGTGGCGCATGTCAGAGCCAAAAATTTCATCGGTAACGCCGTCTTGGGCATCACGTTGTTCCTGGTCCGGGAATGGTTCAGCCCTGTTGCGTCCAACGGAACCGTCCAGATAAAAACTGTGATTTTCGTTGAGTTGCCAGTTGAGTTTTGCATTCATGTTCTGGTTGGCAGAACCACTGGAGCCACGGGCGCCCGAATCGGGCTCACGGTTGGTATAGCTGCCACCCAGCCGGATGCCCAGGCTGTCGGTGATGGGGCCGCTAATGTTAAAACCGTGTGACCAGGTTTCGCCGGAATTGCCAGAGTCAGGCATGCTCAGGCTGTTCGTGAGCGAACCGCTCCAGACGTTGTCGATTTTGCGGGTAATAATGTTAATAACCCCGCCCATGGCTTCAGAACCGTACAGGGTAGACATGGCACCGCGCACGACTTCAATTCTTTCAATGGCGTCGGGAGACAGCCAGTCCAGGTCTTGGGGAATGGTGTCAGGACGGTGCCCCAGCAGGTTGGAGCCGCCAATACGCTTGCCATCAACCAGGATCAGCGTGTATTTGTCGGGCATGCCACGAAAAGCAATTTTTGAACCTGCGCCGGTAGGTGAAAAACCACCGGTAACACCAGGAATGGTGCCAAGTACTTCAGCAATGCTGGCGTGGGGTTTGCGATCCAGCTCTTTACGGGTAATGACACTGACGCTGGCAGGCGCATCACGAATTTCGCTTTCAATACTACTGGCTGATGCGAAGATGGTTTCAAGTTCAACCGCAGTATTGTCATCAACAGCTGAATTGTCCTGGGCGTAAGAAGATGTGGCAGCCGTTGCCAATAAAATTGCGCTGGCCAGACGGTTGAGTTTAAAAGAGTGGGACATCCCGGGGTGCTCCAAAAGCTTAATAAATTTAATAGATTTAATAATGATAATGATTATCATTAAATATATAACATATTAAGGAAAATTGTGTAAAGATTTATGTGGTAATCAAGCTTGGTTTTGTTGTTTTTAACCAAGGTTGGCTGGTTAAGCTAATTGGGTGAATTTCGTCTTATCTGAACAGAAATATCGAATTGTTTAACTGGTTTTGTTACACTGAATGGCATCTAACCCGTTGAAAGGCTTGTCATGAAAATAGCATTATTGCTAATGGTTCCCGCTCTGCTTGTTGCAGCAGGTTGCGCTAATCAGGTTAAAATTGTGCCTCCGTTAACCGAGGCCGACAAGCAAACCCTGACCTGTACGGAAATTGGCAAGGAATCCGATCGGCTGAATATCCTGTTGAACCAGTTTCGTCATGGTAACAAGCCGTTGTTTGGCCATGATCCTTCCTTGATTCAGCAGGGAGAACAAGCCGCGCAATTGCGTCTGAACCAGATTCGTGAGTTAAGTGTCCAAAAACTGTGTGCTTTTGGTTAAATATATAGAAATCCGGATTAAATAATCCATTTGCCTTTTAAGGTTAAGTAATGAAAAAAATTATTCTTCTTCCATGCCTGTTATTGGCCGCCTGTGCCAATGGTCCGGTTGACGACAGTAAAGCGGCCGAATGTGCCCAGGTCCAGTCCCGGATTGTCCAGCAGCCTGGTATTCCCGGAACCAGTAACTTCCTGTCACGTGCCAATGATAATGTTCGTTCGGATTCCGAGCGTGAGCGTGCCCGGCGCATGGGTTGTCTGGATTAAGCCCGCCTCCAGTCCAAATCACTCTACGGAGTGATTTTTTTTGCCATTAGAACCCCTTCATTGGCCAACTGGTCGGCGCGTTCATTGCCGGGGTCGCCCGAATGACCTTTGACCCATTTCCAGGTAATGTCATGTTTTGCCACCTGTTCATTCAGTTCCAGCCATAAATCCATGTTTTTAACCGGTTTTTTATCGGCGGTTTTCCAGTTTCGTTTTATCCAGCCATCCATCCATTCGGTAATGCCTTTTTGCACATACTGGGAATCAATGTGAAGCAGGACTTTACAGGGACGTTTCAGGGCATTAAGGGCCTGGATGACGGCGGTCATTTCCATCCGGTTATTGGTGGTTTCGGTTTCTCCACCGCACAGTGTTTTTTCATGAGGACCCTGTTTAAGCAACACGCCCCAGCCACCAATGCCGGGGTTGCCCTTGCAGGCGCCGTCAGTCCATATTTCGACTAGTTTTTTATCCATGTTCAGTATTGAATAATTGAGTGATATCTCTTTGACTGGTAATGGCAGGACGTCTGTTTGCCAGACTTCTCCTGCGTTTTCTTTTTGGCAACTGCCCAACAAGGTGCATGCCGCGCGCCCGTTTCTTGGCGGAAAGCAAGTAAACGCCTCCGGCCACAGGCCACCAACGGTCTCCGGCCTGGTTCATGAAATCCCAGCGGTTAAGCCATTTTTCAGTTTTGCAGGCTGGAGTATAACAGCCGAAATGGCCTCGGTCGATGTCAAGGGATAATAATTTGAACCAGTCTTTCAGGCGACGCACCGAGACCATGTTGCGGTTGGAAATTGGCACCCAGGGATTAAGGAATGGCATGCCATTGCGAAGGCCCCACAAGCTCCTGGGGTTGAAGCCGCTAATGACCACTCTGCCTTCGTAAACCAGCACCCGCTCTACTTCCCGCAAAATTTGGTGGGGGTCTTGTGAACATTCAAGAATATGCGGAAGGATAACCAGATCCAGGCTGCAACTGGGAAAGGGAAGCTGGTCAAGGCGGCCATGAATGATTTTTGGCTGATCGGTCGATGTTACATTTTTTTCTGATTCATCCGTTAAAATCACCTTTGACCTGATCCGGTTGTTTCGTAGTAAATCCCATGCTGGCAAGCCAATTTGCAATGCATTGAAGCCAAATGCGTTGGCCACGATTTGATCCAGCTTTTCAGTTTCCCAACTGATAACCGTTTGACCAGGATCAGAGTTCAGCCACTGCGTAAGGTTTAAAATCTGCGAATTGGTTTGCGTCACGCCTGCCTCGGGGTAAGTGTAAATATTTCTTGAAACGTTTAAGTATTGGATATGACCAGTAAAATTCTGCCCATCAGTGCCTTTAATGATAATTATATCTGGATAATCGTGCAGGGTAACAATGCCGTGGTCATTGATCCCGGCCAGGCCGAGCCGGTGCTTAAGGTGCTTCAAGAACAAAACCTGAATTTGCAGGCTATCCTGGTTACCCATCATCATGCCGATCATGTAGGGGGCATTGCCGGTTTGCGCGAACACACCCAGGCCAAAGTATATGGTCCTGCCACAGAATCCATTCCTTTTTGCGATGTCCCCCTGCAAGAAGGCGATATTGTTGGCATCGAAGGGTTTTCCTGGACGCTTTCCGTCCTTGACGTACCCGGCCATACATTAGGGCATATTGCCTATTTCGGGTTCATCAACCCGAATGAGCCTGTCCTGTTTTGTGGTGACACCCTGTTTGCCACCGGTTGCGGAAGGATATTTGAAGGAAATTCTACGCAAATGAACCAAAGTATTGATAAATTTAAGAAATTGCCTCAAAATACGCTGGTGTTTTGTGCTCATGAGTATACCTTGGGTAATATTCAATGGGCACTTGCCGTAGAGGAGGGGAATCCTGATTTGCAACAGTGGTCACAAGAAGCACGGTTAATCAGGAGCCAGCAAAAACCAACCGTTCCCACCACGGTGGGTCACGAACTCAAGACCAATCCGTTTATGCGGGTTGATCAAAAATCAGTAATTAATGCCGCACAGGCCAGGGCCGGGCGTAGCTTGAATGCGCCCCACGAGGTCTTTGCCGTGTTGCGTGATTGGAAGAATTCATTCTAAGGATACTCATGAAATTAATTAAGCTTGCCGTTGTAGCCTCAGTTGTTGTTTTGACCGGGTGTGCATCCTCCGGCAATTCTTCCAAAAACTACTCGTCATCATCAGTCGGCCCGCAAAAAGATGTCTGGGAACGAATCCGTAAAGGGTTCACAATGCCTAACCTGCAAGACGACAGGGTTGAATACTGGACCAATTACTATGCGGCCCGCCCCGCTTCTGTACAAATAATGGCACAGCGCTCAAGCAAGTATATTCACTATATTACCCAAGAACTTGAAAGACGTAATATGCCAACAGAACTGGCTTTATTGCCATTTGTTGAAAGTGCCTATAATGCGAAAGCGGTTTCCAGCGCAAAAGCGGCTGGCCTGTGGCAATTCATTCCAAGCACGGGAACGCATTACAACTTAACGCAAGATTGGTGGAAAGACCAAAGACGGGATCCGGTTCAGTCCACCCATGCCGCGCTTAACTACCTGTCTTATCTGCACGGTTTTCAGGATAATGACTGGCATTTGGCACTGGCCTCCTATAATTGGGGAGAGGGGTCGGTTAAACGGGCGCGTGACCGTAATGCCAATTCAGGTTTGGGTACCGATTACCTGTCCCTTAGAATGCCTAAGGAAACTCGCGATTATGTACCTAAATTGCAGGCCATTGAAAACATCATCAGAAACCCTGACCGCTACGGTATTAAATTACCGCATGTGCCCGACCAGCCCTATTTCGAAAAAATTAATAACACCCGGGATATTGATATAGACATTGCGGCCCGTCTGGCTGAGATTTCTGTTGAGGAGTTTCGTGAGCTGAATCCGTCGTTCCAGCGAAGTGTATTGCTTGGGGAGCACAGCCCGCAAATTTTGTTGCCTAAACATAAAGTAACCGCTTACAAGCGGAATCTTAAAAGTCACAAAGGGGCGCTCTCGGCATGGGAGGGTTATACACCGGCTCCAGGCGAGTCCCTGGCCGGCATTGCCGACAAATATGGCATTTCCCTGGCCAAGCTGAAGTCGCTTAATGGTTATGGCGCAAAGCAGTCGGTTGCGCTGTCTTCCAGAACCCTAATGGTGCCACGCAACTCGGGCGCGCCAGCGGGTATTACGCCTGACGATATCATGGCACCCGCCATTAATACAGCATCGCCCGCCATGTTGGCCAGCAATGCCAATGTAATCCGGGCATCCGCCATGTCTCCAACGGTACCTGCCCAGGTTACTGCACCGGCCCCTTCACCGGCAGCTAATAGCAGACCTGCGATGGCCTCTGCTTCAGCAGTAACGGTTGATCCTTTGGCTGATATCATTTATTCAAGCGGCAATAATCCTGCATTAACCGCAGGTGTGCGTGCTGTGCCGGTAGCGGCTTCAAGTGCGGCCATTCCTTCTGCCGTGTCACGGCCGGCGGTCTATAAACGTCCAGCTGTGGCCGTTGTCGCCAAAACCACTGGCAAGCCAGCCGTGCGCACTGCCTCTTTAAACAAACCGGCTCCAAAAGTCGCAAAGAAAAAGGTATCGGTTCACAAAGTGGTCAAGGGAGATACCCTTTACTCTTTGGCAAAACGTTATAATACGTCGGTTCAAGATTTGAAAGCGTTAAATAACATGGGTAGCGCAGCACTGAAACCAGGTGCGTCACTACGTATTCCCGGGGCAGGAAGCCGAGGCTAGGCTAGACTGAACCGGTAAATTTTCAAGATGAAAATTGCGTAATACTTTTAGGTTACGCAATTTTTTTATAATAATTCCGTTTTGCAAAATAGGATAAGAAACAATGGGTTTTCTTGCAAATAAAAGAGTCCTGGTCACAGGCGTCATTTCCAATCGCTCTATTGCTTATGGCATTGCGCGAGCCTGTCATCAACAAGGTGCCGAATTGGCGTTCACCTATGCCGGAGACCGTTTCAAAGACCGTGTCACAGAGTTTGCTGCAGATTTTGGCAGCAATATCGTGATTCCCTGTGACGTTGCTTCTGATGAAAATATTGACGCTGCATTTGCCGAGCTGGCAACACATTGGGACGGTCTTGACGGCCTTGTGCACTCAATTGGATTTGCTCCCCGGGAAGCGATTGCCGGTAATTTCCTGGAAGGCGTTACCCGTGAAAATTTCCGTATTGCCCATGATATTTCGGCTTACAGTTTTCCGGCGATGGCAAGGGCGGCCTTGCCCCTGTTGCAGGCTCGTCAGGGTTCTTTGCTAACCATGACGTACCTGGGGGCAGAAAAATCCATCCCCAATTACAATACCATGGGTCTGGCAAAAGCCTCATTGGAAGCCAGTGTCCGTTATCTGGCCAGCGCGCTGGGCGAACAGGGCATCCGTTCCAATGCGATTTCCGCCGGTCCCATCAAGACATTGGCAGCCAGTGGCATCAAAGACTTCTCGGTCATCCTGAACTTCGTTGAAAAACACGCGCCATTGCGTCGTAACGTGACCATTGAAGACGTGGGTAATACCGCAGCATTCCTGTTGTCAGACCTGGCAGCAGGTATTACCGGCCAGGTGGTGCATGTTGATGCCGGCTTCTCGGCGGTTGTTCCTGGTATGGCTTAAATTTTTAGGGGTTGTAAATATAATGCGTCAGATTATTCTTGATACCGAAACCACCGGTCTTGATCCTGATCAGGGCGACCGGGTTGTTGAACTGGGGTGCGTAGAGGTCATCAACCGGGAATTAACCGGGAATAACCTGCATCTTTATTTCAACCCCGACCGGGACAGTGCTCCCGAGGCATTGGCAGTCCATGGCCTGACAACCGAATTTTTATCGCAGCACGGCCGCTTCAGCGATGAAGCGCAACGCATTGCAGCCTATCTGGAAGGGGCGGAAATTATCATTCATAATGCCGCTTTCGATACTAAATTCCTGAATGCCGAGTTTGCCCGGGTAGGCATGCCCACCGTCAATAGTATCGCCGGTCTTATTACCGATACCCTGGCCATGGCGCGGGAGCGGTTTCCCGGCAAGCGCAATAACCTGGATATTTTGTGTGAGCGTTTTGATATTTCCAACAAGCATCGTATATTGCACGGCGCCTTGCTGGACGCCGAGCTGTTGGCCGAAGTTTGGCTGGCCATGACGCGAGGCCAGTTTGGCTTGCTAATGGAAGAGGCCGGAGAACAGGATACTCAAAAGACATCGGCAAACAGACTGGCGCTGGATACGCTGGTATTGCCAGTTATCCGGCCTTCCGACCCAGAATTGCAGGCGCACCAGGAATATTTGGATGCGCTGGATAAAGCCGCTGGAAAAACCTGTTTATGGCGTGAGCTTGCCTAGTATTGGTTTGCATGATTGCCCAGGGTGTTAATTGGAAAATAATTGTTTACAATCAAATAAACTAGCATAAAATCATATAACCGAAAAGGATAAAGGGTACGATCCCTTTATGCCCCCTGATATAGTTTATTCAAGAGGAATTCATGTCTACACCTTTTACACCATTAAGTGATACCGTTGCCGTCGCGCCTCAATTAAGCGCCAGTGATATGGCAGCTGTCAAGGCCGCCGGTTTCAATAGTGTTATTATCAATCGTCCAGACTTGGAAGGTGGAGACACCCAGCCTCTTTCAGCCGATATCATTAAGGCCGGGCAAGACGCTGGCCTGACGGTGGTGTACCAGCCTGTGGTAAGTGGCGCCATGACGCAGGAAAATGTAAACCAGTTCCACGAATACCTGGAAACTTTACCAGCGCCCATTCTTGCTTTTTGTCGTAGCGGAACCCGTTGTACGCATTTGTACAATGCCGCCAAACAAACCCCCTAGTCCAAAGGAGACCACTTCATGTATAAAAAAATATTGCTGCCTATTGATGGTTCTGAAATTTCCGCACAAGCCGCTAATTCTGGCATTTGTTTTGCCCGGCAAATTGGCGCAGAAATTCTCACCATTAATGTCACCCAACCCTTTTCAACACTCATCGGTTTTGATGGCATGGCTGCTTCATATGCTATTTCCGATGGTGATTACGAAGAGGCAGCGAAAAAAGAAGCACACGAGTACCTGAAGCCCGTTCTTGAGCGGGCCGAAACGGCAGGCGTCAAGGCCAGCTCTGTGGTTACCTCCAATTACAGTGTGGCTGATGGCATCGTAGAAGCCGCCAAAGAACATAATTGTGATCTTATCTATATTGCCAGTCATGGTCGCAGCGGTTTGTCGCGTCTGTTGCTGGGCAGTGTTACCGTGAAGGTCTTGTCTTTGGCCCATACCTCGGTGCTGGTCTATCGAGTCAAGGAAAGCAGCTAGTTCTTAAACGGTTTTTTTATCGCCATAACTTGGTGTAAACAGCCGCCTTATTCCGTAAACCGGAGCAAGGCGGTTTTTGCTTCCTGGAACATTTGTTTTTTTTAAAGGCGTGTAGTGATACACTTTCCTTTCATGCAGGTTAATTTCAAGGAGAAGTCATGACGATTAAAATTGGCGATAAAGTGCCAGACGGTACATTAACAGAATTTATTGAAACCGCTTCCGAAGGGTGTTCTTTGGGGCCTAATGCCTTTAAAGTATCTGATCTGCTCAAAGGCAAGAAAGTTGCCCTGTTTGCCGTACCCGGTGCTTTTACGCCCACCTGCTCTGCCCAGCATTTACCTGGTTATATAGAGCTGGAAAGTCAGCTCAAGGCCAAGGGGATTGATGAAATCTGGTGTGTGGCGGTTAATGACGCATTTGTCATGGGGGCATGGGGTCGCGAGCAGAATGTGCAAGGTAAAGTACGCATGTTTGCCGACGGCTCGGCAACATGGGCTAAAGCCATGGGGCTTGAACTAGATCTGGTTTCCAAAGGCCTGGGTGTACGTTCACGCCGCTACTCTGCCGTCCTGGACGATGGTGTGGTTACTCTTCTTAATCTTGAAGAGGGTGGAGCCTATGAAGTGAGTGATGCGAAGACATTGCTGTCCCAGTTAGGTTAGTTTCTTTATTTTTTACAAGGTCCCTGCAATGCTGGGGGCCTTTTCTTGTTCTGGATTGTGAATTGCAGGTGTTTGGGTATGATTTCACTGTTTTTGTCCTTTTTGTCGCTTTACACTGCAATTCTTTTCCTGTCCCTGGGTACGGGTTTGTTCAACACGTACATCGCGCTATTTCTGACGCAGAACAATGTCAGTGAGGTCTGGGTTGGCCTTCTGATGGCGGCCTATTATACGGGGCTGGTCCTGGGGGCGCGTACCGGTAACAAGCTGATTGTTTATGTGGGGCATATCCGGGCTTATGCCATTGCCGCAGCCATTGTGGCTATTATGGTTTTAATGCAAACCATTGTGTCAAATATTACATTGTGGCTGCTTTTTCGGGTTGTGGTGGGTATGGCCATGGTTACACAGTACATGATTCTTGAAAGCTGGCTGAACGAGCAGTCTGACTCGACAACGCGCGGCAGTATCTTCTCTTTTTACATGATTATGTCCAGTTTTGGGTTGGTGTTGGGGCAGGCTTCAATTTCACTTTTTCCTTCATTGGACCATACTCCGCTTGTTGTGGTTGCCATTGCAACAGCCCTTTGCCTGATTCCTGTCGCCATGACACGCCGGGTTCACCCGGTTATTCATTCGCAGGCACCCATTAAGTTGCAGGTATTTATCCGGTTGGTGCCCATGTCCATGTTTATTCTGTTCATGGCGGGGTGTATTACCGGTACTTTTTACAGTCTGGCGCCGGTATATGGCATTAAACTGGGCTTGGATACCAACCAGATTGCCGTGTTCCTGTCTGTTTGTGTGATGGCTGGTGTGCTGTTCCAGTGGCCAATAGGTTGGCTGTCTGACCGGATTGATCGGGTCAAACTGATTGGCATTAATGTTTTCTTGCTAACGCTGGTTACGATTCCTTTGTATGGATATTGGGAAGTTTCATTTCCCTTGATGCTGCTGTTGGTGGCTATTGTGGGGGTTTTGCAATTTACCATTTATCCACTGGCTACCGCTTTTGCCAATGATCATGTAGAGCCTGGCTTGCGGGTGGGCTTAAGTGGTGTCTTGCTGATGGTTTATGGGGTAGGGGCAGGTCTGGGGCCAATCGTTGCCGGGAAATTGATGGATATGGCGGGGGCGGGGATGTTTTACATTTTTACATCCGCTTGTGCGTTTGTCTTGACACTGTTTATTAGTCGTCAAAAAGTATCCGGTAAATACCGAGTGCAGCAAGAGCCTTTTGTGCCCATGCCCGTCGATATTCAGCCTGCTCCGGCCATCCTGGAGTTGGACCCGCGCGTTGACCTTAGCATTGATATTTCCGCTGATGAAGCGAAAATGGAAGAGGTGATTGAGCAACTTAAAGCCGATGAAGAGGAAGAACGGCTGGAGCAGGAACGGCTGGAACAGGAACGGCTGGAACAGGAGGAGCGGGAAAAAATAAATCAGGTGGAACCGCTTGAGGCAGATGGGCAGCAACAAGAGACAGAACTGGAAGAAACGCTGGCGGGGGAGCTTGCTGAAGAAGGTGTTGCCGCAGAAACAGGCCTCATGATTGATAGTGAGGCGCAACAGGCTGATCCCGAACAAAAGAAAACCCCGTAACCCGGGGTTTCGCAAGCGCTAATTAATAACCCAATAGTAAAGGCAGAATACGGCCAGTATGGCCAGAACAATGCCGATGGCATTGACCAGGCTGATTTTTTCCTTGAAAACCAGGGCGCCCACCAAGGTGCCCAGGCTGATAACACCAATATTCATGGTGGTAAAAACCAGGGTGGGGTTTTCGCTAAAGTGCTGGTGCGCCTTGATATAAAAAAGGATATTGCCAAAATTCAGGCAGCCCAGAACCAGGCCGCCGGCCGCGTTGCGCGGATGCCATTGTGCTTTGCTGGCAAATAAATAAAAAAACATGAGCAAACCGGCCATGGCAAAGGCAATAAACAGCCCGGTCGGAAACGCGGTGCCGGTTTTGGCCATTTGCTTGAACAGGATATCAATCACGCCGTAACCCAGCCACACCATTAATAGATACAGGGCACTGCTGCGGACTTGGTTGGTGGTGGTGCTTGAGGCCGGCTTCCAGAGCAGGCAGAACAGGGCAATAAATGCCAGGAGCAGGCTGATGCCCCGTGATAGTGAAAGGGCTTCTCCAAAAATCGTGAATGAAGCGACAATGGGCAGGAACAGGGATAGCCTTTGTGCAGCATCGGCACGCACAATGCCGGCAAACTCAACCGCCTTGAACATGGCCAGGAAAATAAGTGGTAACAATATCCCCAGGACGGCAAACAGCCCCCAGGGTAATGCCTGTATGCTGGCGCCCGAGAGCCTGGGTTGCAAAAGCAGCCAGCATAAAACAATGGCGGTCACATAATTGAAGGCAATGGCCTGTTTGATGTCAATCGCATGTTGCCGGGCTATTTTTAACAGGACAGAAACCGTCACGCTGCATAAAATGCTTAAGAGTAGATAGGTCATAATGTTTTTCTTGTCTGGTATGGCTTAATGATGATCTTTGGCGCCGGTTGCTTTCAGGTTAAGTCGTTCCAGTAGCTGTTGGTCGGCCTGTGCCTGGGGGTTGTCGCTGGTTAGCAGTTTTTCTCCGTAGAAAATAGAATTTGCGCCAGCCAGAAAACAAAGTGCCTGAATGCCATCATTCATTTGTTCGCGTCCGGCAGACAGGCGGACATAGGCCTTGGGCATGGTAATGCGGGCCACGGCAATGGTACGGATGAATTCAAACGGGTCCAGGTCTTCATTATCAAATAACGGGGTGCCCTTGATTTTAACCAGGTTATTAACCGGTACCGATTCCGGGTAAGGGTTCAGGTTGGCCAGTTGGGCAATCAGGCCCGCGCGCTCACGGCGGGATTCTCCCAGGCCAACAATGCCGCCACAGCATACATTCAGTCCGGCGTTGCGTACTCTTTCCAGGGTTTTCAGGCGGTCTTCATAAGTGCGGGTGGTAATGATTTTGCCGTAAAATTCGGGTGAAGTGTCAAGGTTATGGTTGTAATAGTCCAGTCCGGCATCGCGCAATTGTTCTGCCTGGCCTTCTTGTAACATGCCCAGGGTGACACAGGTTTCCATACCCAAATTCTTGACAGCCGAGATCATTTTGGCAATTTCATCCAGTTGGTGTGGTTTGGGATTGCGCCATGCCGCACCCATGCAAAAGCGCTGGGCACCATTATCACGGGCTGTTTTTGCTGCAGTAACCACCGCTTCAAGGGGTATGAGTTTTTTAGCCTTCACTTCTGTGTTGTAGCGCGCCGACTGGGGGCAGTAGGAGCAGTCTTCAGCGCATCCACCGGTCTTGATGGAAAGCAGGCTGGATAGCTGGATTTCATTGGGCTTGTGGTGGGCGCGATGAATTTGCTGGGCCTGAAATAGCAGGTCCATGAAAGGCAGTTCAAATAAATCGACAATTGATGTGACATTCCATATGGTATTCTGATGGGATGTACCTGGTTGTGTTAATGTATCCATTTGCAGTTGTTCGCTTAAGTAATTGTTCAGATTCACTTATCGTAAAGTTGCAAAGGTAAATAAGCAATAATTTTAAATGGGTGTTATTTTTTGTTTTAACGTAAATTGGCTATTTTATTGTGTGTTTTGCCGTGTTTTAGCGTAATTTAATGGATTGCGCAGGGCATAGGTAACATTTTTTCAGTTTGTTTTTTAAAAATTTTGTTTGTGGAACATGTCGTTCAAAGACTATTCGCGTCGTTTAAGTGGAAAAATAAGAACTAAAGATGCAAACTCATCACTTGCATATTATTTGACATTTATTGCCGGGGCCATCAATGCAGGTGGTTTTTTGGCGATTGGCCAGTATACGTCGCATATGTCGGGTATCGTCTCGGGCATGGCAGACTCCCTGGCTTTGTGGAACTGGACGATTGTGCTGTCTGGCCTGGGGGCTTTCATGGCTTTTACCGCAGGTGCGGCAACCACGGCAATGATCATCAATTGGGCCAGGCATTCTTATTTGCGAAGCGAATATGCACTCCCCATTTTGCTCGAAGCCATGGTACTTATCCTGTTTGGCGCCCTTGATGGCATGCAATGGAATTACGACTGGCTCTGGACCTCGGTTACTGTGGCCGTGCTGTGTTATATCATGGGCCTGCAAAATGCCATTATCACCAAAATGTCCCACTCTGAATTCAGGACGACTCACGTAACCGGCATGGTTACCGATATAGGCATTGAATTGGGCAAGCTGTTTTACTGGAATCCTAATAAAAACGACCCCAAAAAACCTATTGTCAGGGGAGACCGGGCCAAGCTCAAGTTGCTCATCAAGCTGGTGTTGCTGTTTTTTCTGGGGGGCGTAACTGGTGCTTTCGGTTTCAAGCATTTGGGTTTTACATTCACAGTTGGGTTGGCCTCCATTCTGGTGCTTATTGCCAGTGCGCCAATACTTGATGATCTACATGCGGCAAGGGTTTTGCTTATGCGGCGCCGGCGTACAGAGCATGAGTTGGGTGAAGGTAAAAACCGTTCTGAATAAACCACGTATGGCTTAGTGGGTATGTACCTCATGGCTTAATTGGATTATTCTATCTGCTGCGTATGTGGGCGCAGTCGTTAATGGCTGTTAAACAAAGAAAGCAGGAAGAAGTATCGGGTTGCCATAATAAGGGTGTTTAAGTGTCTTTCATTCCCCAGGAATTTCATGCTTTTATATATACTGTCTGGACTTTGTATATTGTCGTCATGGGCGGCTGGATTCTATTGCAGAAAAGATCCCCCGTATCCACACTGACCTGGATTCTTACCCTTAGTCTTATTCCCGTTCTGGGTTTCTTTATTTATTATCTGTTTGGCCCTAAAAAAATAATCCGACACCGGCTTAGCCGCCGCCGAAGCAAGCAGATTGTCGAGCGTAATTATGCCATTTGGTCTCCTTTTATCCAGACAGAGGATTTTCCAGATGCGTATAAATCAATGGCCCGGCTTATTTTCAACACCACGAATATCCCCTTGTGCCATTCCATGGATTACCGCTTGCTATCTGGGGGTGAAAAAACCTATGATGCCATTTTTGATGCCATTGGCAAGGCTGAGAAATATATCCTGCTTGAATACTATATTTTTGAAAACGACCAAACCGGCCAGGCCCTGCGGGATTTGCTGACGGAAAAAGTAAAACAGGGCGTAAGCGTTTATTTGCTGGTGGACGCGCTGGGTTCTTCCCGGCTTACCCGTCGCTTCATGCGCGATTTTACTCAGGCAGGCGGGGAATTGGGTTTTTTTCATAATATTACCTGGCGTCGCCTGTTTTCCCTGATTAATTTCCGCAATCACCGGAAAATCGTTATTTGTGATGGCCTGAGTGGTTTTACCGGTGGGGTCAATATTACCGATGAGCAGGACTTAAGAAAAAATCCCAAGGCCTATCATGATGTGCATATTCAGGTGGATGGCCCGGTCATCGCCTGGCTTGAAAGCATTTTTATTGAGGACTGGCATTATTCAACCGGTGATCTTTCTTTAGTCAGAACCTTAAGAAAGGCCGGGCAGAAAGAACCAGATGTAGAGCGCGTGGTGACGGAACCGTCCCAGGCGTATCGCATGCAGGTAATACCTTCGGGGCCCGATTCTGATTTTGCCCCTATTTTGCGGGTGATGCTGTCCGCCATGTATCGGGCCCGCAAACGGATTTATTTAACCACGCCTTATTTTGTGCCTGATGAAGCCTCGCTTTTTGCCCTGACATCGGCGGCCCTTAAAGGGGTGGATGTGCGTTTGCTGGTGCCACGCAAAAGCGACAATCTGGTGGTCACGCTGGCAACCCGGTCCTGGTACGATGATCTTATCAAGGCGGGTATCCGGATATACGAATACACCCCGCGCATGTTGCATACCAAAACCCTGGTTATTGACGATGACCTGTCTTTTATTGGTAGCGCCAATTTTGATTACCGCAGTTTTTACCTTAACTTTGAGGTGTCGGTATTGTGTTATGAATCCAAAGCCAACGAATTGCTGGCCCGTGAATTTCATGAGTCATTACATTCTTCCGAAGAGGTTATACCCAAGAAGCAAAGTTTTGCTTATCGTCTTTTGACCTCTACCGCCCGTTTGTTTTCTCCCTTGCTTTAATTTGAATTGAAAAGAGTTTTTTATGTCTGATATTGATCTTGTAGAAACCCTGAAAGAAAGTCGCCCGATATTTTCCGGAGCGGTGGTCAAGTTGATGGTTGATACGGTTGAATTACCCAATGGCAAACAGGCTACCCGTGAGGTTGTACGCCATTGCGGCGCTGTGTGCGTGTTGGCGGTTACGGCACAAGAACAAGTTGTGCTGGTCAGGCAGTTTCGTCATCCGGTAGGCGATGTGCTGCTGGAAATCCCGGCCGGCAAGCTGGATATGGCCGGCGAAAGCCCCGAGCAATGCGCATTCAGGGAACTGGCCGAAGAAACGCCCTATACTGCGCAATCCATGGTATTGATCCAGAAGTTTTATACCGCACCTGGGTTTTGCGATGAACTCATGTACCTGTACGAGGCCAGGGGCCTTACAGAAAACAGCCTATTGAAGGCGGATGAAGATGAATTCGTGCAAACCGTTTTGTTAAGCCGCCAGCAAGTAAAGCAGGCCATTAAAGACAGAAATATTCAGGATGCCAAAACCCTGATTGCCCTGCAAAGCTGGCTGCTGGGCTGAAACCGCTGCGGGTTTTGTAGTGCTCCCGGTTTTATGTCAGGAGGGTAACGGTGACGGCTACTTCTTGAATTTTCCACCAAATAAGATTGAAAGTATGGCTAGGATAAGGAAAATCACAAACAGGATCTTTGCAATGCCGACAGCACTTGAGGCGATGCCGCCAAACCCAAATACGGCGGCAATAATGGCAATAATAAAAAAGACAATAGCGTAGTGAAGCATGATTCGTCTCCTTTTTTATTCAAAGTATCTTTTTCGGGATAGATGAATAAAATGTTTTAACTATCGATAAATTCAGGTTAATCAGGGCCAGGGAGCATGTCAAACTTGTTATTGACGCAAGGGTTATGATTTGTAAGTTTTATGAGCTTGGGCGGATCATGTTAAATAGCCGTTTCAAACTATTTACATTCTATGTCTGTAGGTTGGGTTTGCAAGATATGAAATACTTTCATGATAAAGTTTCATATACATTACCTGACAAATTTAAAGTATTAAAACCACCACTTAAAGACAAATATCAATGAATAAACAGGAACTGCGTTCATTTATCCGGGATTTACCCAAGGCAGAATTGCATCTGCATATAGAAGGCACGCTTGAGGCCGACATGATTTTTGCCTTGGCCGAACGTAACAAGGTCCAGCTGCCTTATGCTGACATCGAGTCATTGAAAAAGGCCTACCAGTTTACCGACTTGCAGTCTTTTCTGGACTTGTATTATGCCGGTGCTGCTGTCTTGCAAACCGAGCGGGATTTTCATGATATGACCTGGGCCTATCTGCAACGTGCTGCGGCCGATGGGGTAGTGCATGCGGAAATTATGTTTGACCCACAAACCCATACAAGCAGGGGGGTGGCCATTGAAACGGTATTTGCTGGCTTGGCCAGCGCCTTGCGGCAGGGGCAACAGGAACTGGGCATCAGCAGTAGCCTGATCTTCAGTTTCCTGCGTCATTTAAGCGAGGCTGAGGCTTTTGCCACCCTGGAGCAGGCCTTGCCCTTGCGCGGGCAATATGCCGACCTGTGGTTGTCGGTGGGGCTGGACTCTTCTGAGAAAGGCAATCCACCAGAAAAATTCCAGAAAGTCTTTGCCCGTTGCAAAGAGCTGGGTTTCAGGCGAGTGGCGCATGCCGGTGAAGAGGGGCCGGCTTCTTATGTGCGCGACGCTCTTGACCTGTTGCAGGCCGAGCGTATTGATCATGGCGTGCGTAGTGAAGAAGACCCGGCATTAATGCTGCGTTTGCAGCAAGAGCAGGTACCGCTGACGGTGTGTCCCCTGTCTAACCTGAAATTATGTGTGGTGACAGATTTGAAGCAGCACAACCTGAAACGGATGCTTGAACAGGGGTTGTGTGTCACCGTTAACTCAGATGATCCGGCCTATTTTGGCGGTTATATCCTGGATAACTATATGGCGGTGGCCCAAGCTTTGGATTTGTCCAGGGAACAATTGGTGCAGCTGGCCCAAAACAGTATGAACGCCCGGTTTTGAGCGGTGGATATGTGCTTCCAATATGCACTCCCACGCAGAGTGAACTGTCCAGCTTTAGGGGGTCAGTTCACTCTTGCGTGGGAACGCCTATCAGTTTCCCGGGGAGATTACGCCTTGCCGGGGGTGCGCACCCAGTACTGGTACAGTTTTTGGGCCAGGCCATCTAAAATGAAGCCAAGGGCGCCAATTAGCACAATGACAGCCATTAATTCGGAGTAGGCAAGCCGGTCACGGGTGTCCAGAATAAAGTAACCCAGGCCTGAGCTCACGCCCAGCATTTCACACGGAACCAGGACAATCCAGATCACGCCAATGGCCAGGCGCACACCGGTCAGGATATGGCCTAAAACACCTGGCAGGATGATTTTCAGCAAGACTTCCTTGCGGGTTGCGCTTAGGCTTTTGGCCAGCATCAGCCAGCGCGGGTCCAATTGTTTGACACCCGAGGCGGTATTTAGAATGATGGGCCAGACAGCGGCAAAAGTGAGCAGGAAGTAAATGGGTGCATCACCAATGCCAAATACCATGACGGCAATGGGCATCCATGACAGGGGGGAAATCATGCGTAGGAACTGGAAAGCCGTACTGGTTGAGTTCTCAAGGGCGCGTGAGGCGCCAACGGCAAGGCCCACAGGAACGCCAATCAGCAAGGCAAAGCCAAGGCTGACCAGGACGCGTTTCATGCTGGTCAGGATATGCAGGGTAAGCTGGTTTTGAACCAATAACTCGTACAGGCTGTTGAATGTTTTAACCGGGCTGAGCAGGCTGGCCAGTGATACATTGGCTTCCAGCCAATGGGCACCCAGGCTCCAATGGGCAATTAGCATGAGCAGGCCACCCATGCCAAGGGAAAAACGGGCGCTAATGCCGGGTTGGTTAAGATTGGTGTGCATAATGAATACGGGTGTAAAAAGCCTGTTGCCCGATTTGTACCGGTTGCAGGCCGAATTAAATGTTTAGCCGGTAATGGTTTCTTGCCGGGTAAATGATTCAAGGCCGAAAGTGGCCAGGCCACCATTGTCCAGAATGGCTTTTTTCACAAAGCGGTCATCCACCAGATCATTGGCCACAAAGGCCGGATCAAGTGCCTGCAGAAAATCGTTTCTGCCTGAAACCATCGTGGTTTTTAGTTTCCTGACCAGTTCTTCGGTATAGCTGGGAAACGGATAAGGCTGGAAGTCGATTCGTTTCTCATTCCACTGTGTGTTCACGATTGCGCCATTGCTTTCGTACAGTTCGCGATCCAGCAGTTCAGGTACCAGAACCTGTGACAGGGCTTCGCGTGAGTGCGGGGTATAACGGCGTTCATTATCCCTGGACAGGATGTGGGCGGTTTCGCTTCGGTTATCCTGTATCCAGGCTTGGGCCTTGACGACAGCGTTAACCACTTTCTGGGTCCATTCGGGGCGCTGTTGCAAATCTTGCTCATGCATTAATACAACACAGCAGGCATGGTCTTTCCAGACGTCGCCGGTAAAACGCAGGATTTTGCCTGCTTTAAGTACTTCAGCCGAGGCATTGAAGGGTTCGGCAACGGTATAGCCGGCAATTTGTTTATTGGCCAGTGCGGGCACCATGTCAGAAGGCGCCATCACAACCAGCTTGACCTGCCCGGCGTTAGGATTGCCGTTGCTGATTGGTTCAAGCCCCTGGTTTTTAAGTAAATGCTGCAATACAACGTTGTGTAGGGAATACCAAAACGGAATGGCAACGGTTTTTCCGCCCAGGTCTTTAATTTGGTTAATCTCGTTTAGAACGGTCAGGCCCGAACCGGACATATGGTTCCAGGCCACCACTTTTGCCTTGGATTGGCTGCCGTAGCGTGCCCATATGGTCATTGGGGCCAGCAGGTGCACCACATTAACCTGGCCGGCCAGAAAGGCCTCTACCAGTTGCGCCCAGCTGCGGAACATGCGGGGCTTTTCTACCTCAAGCCCCTGCTCCTGGTAGTATTGCAGATGATCGGCCACCAGTAACGGCGTGGCATCGGTAATGGGCAAATAACCAATTTTTACCGGTGCATTGGGGTCGGCAGCACGGGCCAGGTTATGCATTTGCAATAAGGGCAGGGCGCCCATGGCGGTAAACAGGCCTGACAGTTTCAAAAACTGGCGGCGGGCATCCGAAGTAGTATTGTTAGCGTCTTTCATATGTCTTCTCTTGGCCGGTAGGTGGCGAGGAACTGTTTTTTTATAAAGTGTTCAGGCCGCCATGCTGGCGTTGACAGCAACAGTTTTATGACGAGCCTGCCTGAGTAATTGGATAATTTCTACCCTGATCCGGGTCAGTTCAGGAGAAATGGTGTCTCTTGGGTGAGGGTGGTTGATTTGCCACTGGCCAATCTGGCGGCCGGGCAGGTCGCCGATCAGGATGATGCGGTCAGCCACAATCAGGGCCTCATCAATGTCGTGGGTCACCAAAATGGCGGCCGATTTGTGTTTTTTCGTGATTTGCAACAGGAGTTCCTGCATTTCACTGCGGGTGATTTCATCCAGGGCGCTGAAAGGCTCGTCAAGCAACAGGATTTCCGGATGGCGGGCCAGGCTGCGTGCCAATGCCGCTCGCTGGGCCATGCCGCCTGACAGCTCGGACGGGTGGCGCAATCGGGCGGCAGTCAGATTGACTTCTTCAATGGCTGCTTGCACGCGGGCATTGATTTGTTCCTGGGAAATGTGGGGCTGATGCTTGAAGTCCAGGCCAAACCGGACGTTCTCTTCCAGATTCAGCCAGGGCAGCAGGCTGGGGTCCTGAAAAACAAAGCTCAGGCGCGGATGTGGACCTTGCAGGGGTTCATTGTTGACCTTTACGGTGCCCTTGTCGGCATTTTGCAGGCCGGCCAGCACACGCAGCAAGGAAGACTTGCCCACACCGCTGGGCCCCAGGATGGCAACAATCTCGCCCTTGGACAGCTGTAGCGAGAAGTCGCGCAATACAACGGTGGGCGACTGTTTGGGTCTGCTGTAACTAAGTTGGATTTGTTGGGCATCCAGAACGGTCTGCCTGGCCAACGGTGTCGGGTTCACCATAACGGGTCCTTGCTTAATCGGGAATAAGGTAGAAGTCGGCTTTGGTTACGCCGCAATCGGGGCACTCCCAGTCATCGGGAATATCCTCGAATTTGGTGCCGGGGGCAAGGCCATGTTCGGGCATGCCCAGGGCTTCGTCATAAACCAGACCGCAGGGGCCACACATCCATTGTTTCATTATGCTGCCTCTGCTTTGGCTTGTTGGGCCTGTTCAATATCGTGAATTTCTTTACGCAAGTGCTTCAGGGCCGGGGTGACAATGGCCACAAAAATGGCCTCACGCAGGCGACGCTGTGCTGGGTGGCGCATTAGATAGCCTTTGGCACCGGCATGCAGCAGGGCAGATTGCGCTGCGGCCAGGGTGGCTTCAGAGCCATTGGCGCGGGCACGTAAAATATCCAGAATAAGGGCGGTGCCGTTTTCAGCCTGGGGTGCCAAGCTGCTTACCTGGTTTCTTAACGCTTCAAATTTGGTGGCAATGTCTTCACCCTGTTCATCCAGGTAAACGTTCACGTGTGAAGTAGTGACATTGCTTTCACGGATGGTTTTCAGGCTGCCTTCAATAATGCCAAAACCCATGCCAAGCTGGCCCAGTACAAAACCGGCCTTGATGCGGGCAATGAATGATTTGAATTGATCGGGCTGGGCCAGTACGTCATCGGCCTGGATGCGCACGTTTCTGAAGCGCATATTAAGGGTTTGGGTGCCTTCCAATCCAGAAAATTCGGGGCAGGGGTTCAGGCTCAGGCCCTCGGTATCGCCACGTACGGCAAACATGATATAGCCTTCTTCGCCCACCGATGCAGCGACAATGGCCAGGTGATCTTTGCCAATATTGGAAACCCAGGGCAATGAACCACTGACAATATAACCGTCACCTTCACGTACGGCGGACAGATGAATTTTTTCAATACCGGCAAGATGCTTGACCGTATTGGACATGCCGGTGCCTGCCAGCAGTTTGCCTTGTGCCACCTGTGGCAGATAGCGCGCCCTGACGGTTTCGTTGGGGGCGTGCAATAAATACCAGGCGCAGGTGGACTGGCACCAGGTAAGGAAAGCGGTGGAGCCGCATTCACGGCCCACCAGGCTTGTGATGTCAATTTGACTATCCAGGCCCAGCTCCAGACCACCATACGCTTTGGGAATGGCGGAAGCAAAGCCGCCCAGCGCGCCCAGTTTGTGCAGGAAATCGGCGGGATATAACCCTTCCTGGTCAATGGCATTGGTTAATGGGGCTAATTCAGTTTTTACCAGGGCGGCAACTGACTCAATCAGGGTGGTGGTGCGGGTGGTTTGACTCACAACGGTATTCCTTACTGGCGGGTATAAATAAAGGCTTAGGCAAAAGGCTGCAGTTCGGGATTGATGGGGGTTTGGGCCAGGTTGTTGGCATAGTTGCATAAGGTTGCCAGGCTAACACCCAGAACGGCATCAAGTGCATTGCTTTGTGTATAACCGGCAGCCAGGAAATCATTAAGCTGTTCGTTGGAAACCTGACCTTTGCTTTCCATAATGGCAATGGTGAATTGTGCCAGTGCATTCAGTTTTGGATCGCTAAGCGCCTGGGTATTACGTAAAGCCTGGATCAACTCTTCGGGCATCAGGTTTTTTTTGCGGGTAATCGCGGTGTGACCGGCAACACAGAAACCGCAGCCATTCAGGGTGGCCGCCGTAATTTGAACAACTTCACGCTCGGCATCGCTAAAGCCGTTGCGGGCATTAATGCCGCCAACAACCTGATAAGTTTCCAGGGCGGTTGGCGCATTGGCCAGAACGCCAATCAGGTTAGGAATGAATCCATTGTTTTTTTTGACATTTTGCAGACGTTCGCTGGCTTCAGCAGGTACCGTGTCCAGGGTATGAATAGTTAAACGGCTCATTATTTTAAACTCTAAGTAAATGGGTTTATATTACTTACAAGTATAACGACCGCTGTTATGCATGAAAAACAATAAGTAGTAATTTGCTTATGCCTTATTGCGGATTCGGTCTCCACTGAACTGAGCGTGCTACTGAGATAGCGAAGAGTTACTGCCAGAAATGAAAAAAGCCCTTAACTTTATTCAAGCTAAGGGCTTTTTGAAATTTTGTGGCGGAGCGGACGGGACTCGAACCCGCGACCCCCGGCGTGACAGGCCGGTATTCTAACCAACTGAACTACCGCTCCGCAGCGGTATGTTAAAGTCTAGCATCAAACAAAAAGTTTGGCGTCCCCTAGGGGATTCGAACCCCTGTACCCACCGTGAAAGGGTGGTGTCCTAGGCCTCTAGACGAAGGGGACAGGACTTTGTTTAACTGATTTTAATGCTGCATATGGTGTAGCATTAAAAAGGCCCTGAAAAAGTGTCAGGGCTTTTGAATCTTGTGGCGGAGCGGACGGGACTCGAACCCGCGACCCCCGGCGTGACAGGCCGGTATTCTAACCAACTGAACTACCGCTCCGCAGCGGTATGTTAAAGTCTGACATCAAACAAAAAGTTTGGCGTCCCCTAGGGGATTCGAACCCCTGTACCCACCGTGAAAGGGTGGTGTCCTAGGCCTCTAGACGAAGGGGACAGGACTTTAACTGTTAACGTACTACATTTTAATTGTGAACGATAAAACTGTATCACAACTTACTTCGCTAAACCTTTCCAAAGAAAGTTGGTGGAGATAAGCGGGATCGAACCGCTGACCTCTTGCATGCCATGCAAGCGCTCTCCCAGCTGAGCTATACCCCCAATTGAGTGACTAGCGAAGAATTAGAATTATGCATGTATTTAAACCTTTGCGCAATACCTTTTTGCTTCTTGTGTACAAAAAAGCCACATTTTAGTTGTATGATCTTAAAAGTGATGTTTTTTTGCCAATTAAAAGATACTTAAGCTTGCCTGGGATTTTTTAATTGAAAAATAATTAAGGTTTTTTTCTGAAAAACATGCCCAGGCCAATGCAAAGCAATGACAATATAATGATCAGGCTGTTTCCGGTGCGTGCATAAAGGGTATGGCCTTGCGTTCCCTGTACCTGTACATCCAATACACCCGGAATGGTGGTAGGCAGGGCGGCAATTAAGTTGCCATTGGCGTCTATGGCGGCGGTTGTACCGGTATTGGTGGCACGTACCATTGGGCGGGCGGTTTCCATGCTGCGCATGCGGGCAATTTGCAAATGCTGCCCCAGGGCAAAAGTATCGCCAAACCAGGCCAGGTTACTCACGTTAAACATAATACTGGCACCGGGTGAGCCGTCCGGGCGGGTAAATAGGGCAGGCAACAGCTCTTCGCCAAAGACATCTTCATAGCAAATGTTAGGGGCAAAAACTTGGTCTTGCACCACGAAGTTTTGTTGTAAAGCGGTGCCACGGTCAAAATCACCAAGGGGGATGCCAATGGCGTGCACAAACCAGCGAAAACCGTAGGGAATAAATTCGCCAAAGGGAACCAGGTGCTGTTTGTCATAAACCGGCAGCCCAAGGCCGGACATTAATGCTTCAACGCTTGTCTTGCCATCAAGGGCGATCACGCTATTGGTGTAGCGCTGGCCACGATGATCCAGGGTGCGCAGGGGTACGCCCATGAAAAAAACACTTTGGGTGTTTTCGGCCAATTGGGTGACTGATTGCCAGAATTGCGGGCTCATCCTGTCCTGGAAACCGGGAATAATGGTTTCCGGAAAAATGATGACTTTTGCGGGGGCATCGGGATTGGCGGGTGCTAGTAAGGCAAGGTCAAGATTCTCGTGGATGCTTTCCAGCATAGTATCTGGGTGGAATTTTCGGTCTTGTGAAATATTGCCCTGAATAAGTCTGATGGAGATAGGGTTGCCATGGGGCTGGTGCCAGGTAATTTGTTTCAGGCCAAAACTAATGACAAGCAGGCCGGCCATGGATGCCAGGCAAAGGGTGGCGGCTTTACGCTGCTGTTTTTGCAGGAAAGCAAAATAGGCTGCAAGCAATGCGGATACCAGTGCTGCCATGAAACCCACACCGTAAACGCCCAGCACGGGCGCCCAGGCGGACAGGATGCTGCCTGTGTGGGCATAGCCCGTACTGTTCCAGGGGAAACCGGTAAAGATGAAGCTGCGCAGCCATTCTGACAGCGCCATGCTGCTGGCCCAGACCAGCACAAAACTGGCTATTGAGCTGCGCGACAGGTAGCGGGTTACGCTGGCCGCGAGGATGGGATAAAGGCTTAGGTAGGCCGACAGCAGGAAGACAGCGGCGGCCGCCAGCGGGGCAGCCAGTGCCCCGTAAGTATTCATGCTAATGAACAGCCAATAGATGCCCGTGCAGAAATTGCTGATGCTGAACCAGGCAGCATGCCAGGCGGCCTGGCGTACGTTGCCCGCTCTAAGCACATACCAGGCCAATATGGCTAGGGTAAGGATTTGCGTTAACGGCAGGCTCCATGCAGGAAGCGGGGAAACAGAAAAACTCAGGGCGTGCAAGGCGCCCGCTGCAAGCAGTAAAAGCCGGTGCATCATGGTTTAATGGTCTTTGTTGGAAACTGCAGATGGCGTAGAACGTTTGACGTGCAGCCACAAGGCACGCCGCGCATCGGCGCGCAAGACCCGGAACCGGAGGTTTTCATGGTCATGCGTGTCTCCACGTTGGGGGATGTGATCCAGTTCAGCGGCCAGCCAGCCACCAATGGTGTCATAGTCCTCTTCGGGAATATGGCTGTTGATGGTTTGATTGAAGTCGCTGATATCGGTGATGGCCATGACCCGCCAGGCGTTTTCCGATTCGGGGAAAATGGTTTGTTCGGCTTCTTCATCGTATTCGTCTTCAATGTCGCCCACAATTTGCTCAAGCACATCTTCCATCGTGATCAGGCCGGTAATACTGCCGTATTCATCGATGGCGATGGCGATGTGATTGCGGGTTTCCTTGAAGTCACGCAATAGTTGGTTGAGTTTTTTGGTTTCGGGCACAAAATAGGCAGGCCGGATCAGGTCGCGGATACCCAGGTTTGGGTCGCTGAAAAAACGCAGTAAATCTTTGGCCAGCAAAATGCCGATAATGTTGTCGCGCTCGTTTTCATAGACGGGAAAGCGCGAGTGTGCCGTATCAATAATGATGGGCAGGAGATCTTGCAGGGATTGCGAGGCATCAAGCATGTCGATGCGTGAGCGGGGCACCATGATGTCACTGACATTTTTTTCAGTCACCGAAATGGAGCCCAGGATCATTGTGTAGGAGTCGTCATCGAGGATTTCCCTGTCATGCGCGGCACACAGGATTTCCTGGATGTCCTCACGGTCTTCGGGCTCGCTTTGGCCTATAAGGGTTTTAAAACGCTGCAATAAAGAGCGTGTGGCGGATTTTTTGGCTGACTTTGATTCTGGGTCAGGCTCGCTGGGAGGGTATGGGTCTGTTGACATCTCTGGACGTCTAGTTAATGGAAATTCAAGCATAACTCAAAATTATTCTGTTTTGATGAAATATCGGCTTGTTCATTGAAAATGCCTGAATTTCCCCCTTAAATGTGCTTTTTTTCGTGGATGATTAACGTTCCAGATAAGGGTTTTCGATATGTAGGCGCGTCAGGATGGCAATTTCCATGGCCTCCATGTGTTCGGCTTCATCGTTGCTGATATGGTCGTAGCCCAGCGCATGGAGGGTGCCGTGAATGACCAGGTGGGCGGCATGGTTTTTGAATGGCTTGCCCTGTTCGGTGGCTTCTTTTTTCAGGACATCCAGGCACAGGATGATATCTCCGTGGGCCGTGCCTTCCGGGTCAACCCCATATTCAAAGGTCAGGACGTTGGTGGCGTAATCTTTGTTGCGGTAACTGGCATTGAGTGACCGGCCTTCATCGGTGTCTACCAGGCGCAGGGTCAGTTCAGCACGCTGGAACGCATCGGGACAGTCCTGGCAGGCCGCCTGAACCGCTTTCAGAGCCCAGGCACGCAGTTGCTGGCGGGACAGTTCCGGCACATCAACGGCGTATTGAACGGTAAAGCTAAGAACGGGTTCTGGCATGATGGTTAACGGTAAGGGGATTAACGGGAAGGGAGGCTGGATGCCGTCTCTGATTCATCATAGGCATCGATGATGCGCGCCACCAGCGGGTGACGAACCACGTCTTTGCTGGAGAAGCGGGAAAAAGCAATGCCTTCGACCAACTGTAAAACTTGCAGGGCATGGGACAGGCCGCTTTTTTGTCCTTTGGGCAGGTCAATTTGTGACGGGTCACCCGTAATAATGGCCTTGCTGCCAAAACCAATCCGGGTCAGGAACATTTTCATTTGTTCCGGCGTGGTGTTCTGGGCTTCGTCAAGAATGACAAAGGCATGATTCAGGGTACGTCCGCGCATATAGGCCAGCGGTGCGATTTCAATGGTTTGCTTTTCAAACAGACGCTGTACTTTTTCAAAGCCCATCAGGTCGTAAAGCGCGTCATATAAGGGGCGCAGGTATGGGTCTACTTTCTGGGCCAGGTCGCCGGGCAGAAACCCCAGGCGTTCGCCAGCCTCTACGGCAGGGCGGGTTAAAATAATACGCTGTACGTTTTCCCGTTCCAGGGCATCAATCGCGCAGGCGACGGCCAGCCAGGTTTTGCCAGTACCGGCCGGGCCGGTACCAAAGGTAATGTCATTGCGCAGAACATTATTCAGGTACTGGCGCTGACTGGGTGTTCTGGGTCGCAGGTCGCTGCGTCTTGTACGCAAAACAATGGTGTCGCTTTCATCGTCCAGTGGCGGTAAGTCGTCCTGTTCTTCAGGTTGGGCAGACAAGGTCGGGGGCACTTTGTGCGGAGAGGCTTTCTGTTCCACCAGGCCCAGCTGGATATCGTCAATGGTCAGGTCTTTATGGCGGGCACGGCGGTGAAAAATCTCAATGCTGTTGCCCGCTTTCAGTGCCTGTTCGCCTTCAAGGGTAATGCGGTTGCCGTTACGGCCCAGTTTGACCCCCCAGGCCTGGGCGATTTGCCGCAGGTTTTCATCAAGGGGGCCGCACAGGTTGGCCAATTGCATGTTGTCACCATCAAGCGTGACGATGAGCGGCTGATTGCGTTTGGTTGCCATTAGTCTACCTGCTCGCTGGTGACCACATTGCCGCGTAGCGAGTTGGTGTAGACATCGGTAATGCGGACATTGACGATTTGACCGATGAGGCGTTTAGGCGCAGAAAAATTGACGATCCGGTTGTTTTCGGTGCGTCCGGTTAGTTCATTTTTATCGCGGCGTGATTCGCCCTCGACCAGCACCGGCTGAACCGTGTTCAGCATGGCGTGGCTGATGGCCTTGGCCTGTTTGGTGATTTGGGCCTGCAGGCGTTGCAGGCGCTTGAGCTTGACGTCGTAGGGAGTGTCATCATGCAGGTCGGCGGCCGGGGTACCTGGGCGGCGTGAGTAGATGAAGGAAAACGACGTATCAAAATTGACGTCTTCGATCAGTTTCATGGTGGTTTCAAAGTCGGCATCGGTTTCACCGGGAAAGCCCACGATGAAATCGGAAGACAGGGTCAGGCCTGGGCGAGCCGCATACAGTTTGCGTGCCAGTGCCTTGAACTCAAGCCCGGTATAGCCTCGTTTCATGGCGGCCAGGATGCGGTCGCTGCCAGTCTGGATGGGCAGGTGCAGGAAAGGCACCAGCTTGGGCAGGGCGCCGTGCGCTTCAATTAAGCGGTTGGTCATTTCCTTGGGGTGGGAAGTGGTATAGCGAATGCGTTCAATGCCCGGGATTTCATGAACATACTCAAGCAGCATGGCAAAGTCGGCAATTTCACCACTGTCACCCATGGTACCGCGATAGGCATTGACGTTCTGGCCCAGCAGGTTGACTTCTTTTACCCCTTGGTCTGCCAGGTCGGCCACTTCTTGTAAAACGTCTTCAAACGGACGGGAAATTTCTTCGCCACGGGTATAGGGAACGACGCAAAAACTGCAGTATTTGCTACAGCCTTCCATGATGGAAACGAAGGCCGACGGGCCGTCAACGCGAGCCGGTGGCAGGGCGTCGAACTTTTCAATTTCGGGGAAGCTGATGTCTACCTGCGAGCGACCGGTTTCGTGCCGCTTGCTAATCAGGTCTGGCAGGCGGTGCAGGGTTTGGGGACCGAAAACAACGTCTACATAGGGGGCCCGGCGAATGATGGTGGCCCCTTCCTGGCTGGCCACGCAACCGCCTACGCCAATGAGCAGGTTTGGTTTTTTCTGTTTGAGCTGATTGGCACGCCCCAGGTCTGAAAAGACCTTTTCCTGGGCTTTTTCACGGATTGAACAGGTGTTGAACAGGATGACGTCAGCATCTTCCGGATCGTTGGTGAGTTCAAGACCCTGGTTTTCACGCAGGACATCGGCCATTTTGTCAGAGTCATATTCATTCATCTGGCAGCCGAAAGTCTTGATGTAAAGCTTGCGGGGGCTGCCATCGGGGGCGGCCAGGGAAGATAGGGGAGATTCAGCAGGTTTAACCGCTTCGGGGTTAAAGCCGGGACGTTTGAGGTTTGTTTCTTGCATAATTGAATACCGGTGCGGGTTTGAACCCGGGGGCAAAAAAGGAAAAAGCAGATTGTACTCTTATTGTCGCTCTTTTTTCTATCTGTTTGTTTTTACATTGAAAAATGAGTCCAAATTAAACTGCCCCCAAAAAACCGGTGGTGTCCGGCTGTTGGGGGCAGTTTAACGGTCATGTTTTTTAAACCCGTTTAATTTAACGTGCGAATTAACCTTCGATGATTTCGGTGGCAGGGTCTTCTTTTTTGGGCGCTTTGATCATGTCTTCACGCTTGACACCCAGCCACATGGCAAGGGAAGCGGCCACGAAAACCGAGGAATAAATGCCAAACCAGATCCCGATGGTTAAGGCCAGCGAAAAATAATGCAGGGTTGGGCCACCAAAAAAGAACATGGACAACACCATCATCTGGGTAGAACCGTGAGTAATAATGGTTCGGGAGATGGTTTGGGTAATGGAGCTGTCAATGACTTCACGAACCGTGGTTTTGCGCTGTTTACGGAAGTTTTCACGGATCCGGTCCATGATAACCACCGATTCGTTGACAGAGTAGCCAAGTACTGCCAGCACACCGGCCAGTACGGGTAAAGAGAACTCCCATTGGAAAAAGGCAAAAAAGCCCAGGATAATGACCACATCGTGCAGGTTGGCAATCATGCCGGCAATGGCGAACTTCCATTCAAAGCGGAAACCCAGGTACACAATAATGCCCAGGATCACAAAGAAAAATGCCTTCAGGCCGTTGCTGAACAGTTCGCTACCCACCTGTGGGCCAACAAACTCAACCCGGCGCAGTTCGGCATTGGGGTCTGCCTGTTGCAGAACCTGCATGACTTTTTCACTTTGCTCGGCCGACGAGACGCCCTCCTGGATGGGAAGGCGAATCATGACGTCTTGCGAGGTGCCAAAATTTTGTACCTGGTAGTCGGTATAGCCCAAAGAAGTTACCGAATTGCGGATGGAGTCCAGTTCGGCTGGCTGTTGGTAATTGACTTCCATCACCGTACCACCGGTAAATTCAATAGATAGGTGAAAACCGCGGGTAACGATGAAAAATACCGCCAGTATGAACGTAATGGCACTGATCGCGTTAAGGATCGGCGCATACTTCATGAACGGTATGGTTTTACGGATTCTGAATAATTCCATTTTAATTCCTGATACCCGAACCGCCAGGGTTCAGGTACATTGTTTTCGTGTTAAGCCTTGCTTGTGGATGAAAGCGGTTTATTTCTTTGCATCCGGTTTCCAGACAGTACCGATGGCCAGTGTCTTGAGCTTTTTACGACCGCCATACCAAAGGTTGACCAGGGCACGGACACCCACCACGGAAGAGAACATGGAGGTCAGGATGCCAAGGGTATGTACCACGGCAAAACCACGGATGGGACCGCTGCCAAAAGCCAGTAATGTCAGGCCAACAATCAGGGAGGTCAGGTTCGAGTCAAGAATGGTTCCCCATGCCTTGTCAAAGCCGATATTGATGGCCTGTTGCGGTGAGGCACCGCCACGCAGTTCCTCGCGGATCCGTTCGTTGATCAGCACGTTCGCGTCAATCGCCATACCCAGGGTCAGGGCCAGTGCCGCAATACCCGGCAGGGTAAGGGTTGCCTGCAGCATGGAAAGCAGGGCCAGCAGCAGCAAGACGTTGAATATCAGACCCAGGGAGGAGAAAACGCCAAACAGGTGGTAGTAAATAATCATGAACACGGCAATCATAATGAAGCCGTACAGGGTGGAGTCAAACCCTTTCTTGATGTTTTCCGCACCCAGGCTTGGGCCAATCGTGCGTTCCTCGATAATGCTCATGGGCGCGGCCAGTGAACCGGCACGCAGCAACAGGGATACGTCGGCTGCCTGCTGGGCGGTCATGCTGCCTGAAATTTCAACCTGTCCGTTGGGGATTTCACTGCGAATCACCGGTGCGGTCACCACTTGGCCACGGTTGTTTTCAAACAGGATAATAGCCAGTCGTTTGCCAATATTGTCGCGGGTGGTGTCGCGGAAAATGCGGGCACCCTTATTGTCCAGGGTCAGGTTGACGGTGGGTTCCTGGGTTTGCTGGTTACGGCCGGCTTGTGCGTTTTCCAGGTTTTCACCGGTCAGCAGGACCTGGCGGCGCACCAGAATGGGACGTCCATCGCTGTCCTTGAAAGACTCCAGCCCGAATGGCACCGTGCCACTGGCCAGGGCAGACATGGCTGCGGGGGAGTCGTCGACCATGCGCAATTGCAGGGTGGCGGTTCGGCCAAGAATTTCCTTGGCTTTGGCGACATCCTGAATGCCGGGCAACTGAACAACGATACGGTCATTGCCCTGCTGCTGGATAACCGGCTCGGCAACGCCCAATTCATTGATGCGGTTATGCAGGGTAAGAATGTTTTGTTTGAGGGCGGTTTGTTCTACCCGGATGATTTCGTTAGGGCTGATTTGTCCGGTCAGGATGAATTTGCCGTTTTCGCCAGATTCGGTAAAGGTCAGTTCGTTGATGCGGTTGCGGAAAGCGCCAATGGCTTTGCTGCGGTCGGCATCAGAGGCAAAGGTGGATACAATGGTGGATCCGACCTTGTTGACGGACTCGACGTTTATTTTCTGGTCGCGAAGAATGCTGCGAATATCGGTGGTCAGGGTGTCATAGCGGGATTCCAGTGCGCCTTTCATGTCAACCTGCAGCAGGAAGTGGACGCCACCACGCAAGTCAAGACCCAGGTACATCGGATTTGCCCCCAAACGGGTTAGCCAGTCGGGCGACCCGGACAGCAGGTTCAGGGCAACCGTATAATCGGCCTCTTGTGTATTGGTATTCAGGCTACGCTCAAGGATGTCTTTGGCCTTGAGCTGGTTGTCGGTGGACTCGAAGCGGATGCGGATAGTGCCAACTGGACCATTTTGCTGAAAATAAGAGCCAGTGTAGGGAATGTTATTTTGTTTAAGGATGTTGTCAACGCGGCTTAACAGCTGTTGATCGACCTTGAGTGTAACGTTTGCGCTAGAAACCTGAACAGCAGGCGATTCCCCGAAAAAGTTCGGGATGGTGTAAACAATACCGATTACCAACGCAACCAGTACCATTAGGTATTTCCAGAGAGGATAGCGGTTCATGCCGTAGCCGTAAAAATGTGTTAATTAAAAAAAGAAAGCCCTTAAAACTTAAGGGCAGGGCAACCTTACAGTGATTTGATGGTGCCTTTGGGCAGGATGTTGGTAACGGCACCGCGCTGCAACAGGACTTCTACCGGTTTTTCAGCCAGATCAGACACTTCAATGGTAATGTAGTTATCGGTTACTTTGCTGACTTTACCCAGCATGCCGCCTGAAGTAATGATTTCGTCGCCTTTGGCCAGCGCTTCGACCATGGCTTTGTGTTCTTTCTGACGTTTCATTTGTGGGCGGATCATCATGAAATACAGCACCACAAACATGAGGATGATTGGCAGGAAGCTAACCAATCCGCCAGCGGCACCCTCGGGGGCGGCTTGAGCAATAATAACGTGTGATAAATCTGTTACCAACATAGGGGAACTCCAAAAAATAATTATATTAACGGGATATTGTAGCGGAACTTGATTATTCGATGCCTTTTGCGCGGTCTTTTGCGAATTGTTCTTTCCATTGCGCAAAAGTGCCGTTATCCAGTGCCGTGCGCATTTCTTGCATCAGGTTCAGATAGTAATGCAGGTTGTGAAGGGTGTTTAAGCGGGCACCGGTAATTTCATTGGCTTTTTGCAGGTGATGCAGGTAAGCGCGGGAAAAGTGGCTGCAGGTATGGCAGTGGCAGCTTGGGTCTAAAGGCCGGGTGTCATCTTTGTAACGGGCATTGCGGATCTTGATGTCGCCAAAGCGGGTAAACAGCCAGCCATTGCGGGCATTGCGTGAAGGCATGACGCAATCGAACATGTCCACGCCATTAGCGACGCCATCAACCAGGTCTTCGGGGGTGCCAACGCCCATCAGGTAGCGCGGCGCATTTTCAGGCAGCTGGTGGGTGATATGCTGCAAAATGCGCAACATGTCTTCTTTGGGTTCACCCACCGACAGGCCACCAATGGCATAACCATGAAAACCGATATCGGTCAGGCCGGCCAGGGATTCGTCACGCAGGGATTCATACATGCCGCCCTGAACAATGCCAAACAGAGCATTGGGGTTTTCCAGCTGATTGAAACTGTCTTTGGAGCGTTTGGCCCAGCGCAGTGACATGCGCATCGAGCGGGCGGCCTCTTCCTGGGTGGCGGGCCGGCCATCTATCATATAGGGCGTGCATTCATCAAATACCATCACGATGTCTGAATTAAGGGCGCGCTGGATACGCATGGATTCTTCTGGCGTCAGCAGCAGTTTGGCGCCATCAATAGGTGAAGAGAACTTGACGCCTTCTTCGGTAATTTTGCTGCGCAGGTCACTAAGGCTGAATACCTGGAAACCACCGGAATCGGTCAGGATGGGTTTGTTCCATTGCATGAACTGATGCAGCCCACCGTGTTTTTCGATGACGTCGGTGCCCGGACGCAGCCAAAGGTGGAAGGTATTGCCTAAAACAACCTGGGAACCGATTTCCTCCAGTTCGTGTGGCAACATGGCCTTGACGCTGCCATAAGTGCCTACCGGCATGAACATGGGCGTTTGCACGGTGCCATGGTTCAGGGTAATGCTGGCGCGACGGGCCTTGCCTTCGGTTTTTAACAGTTCAAACTTGAGTCCTGACATATCTTTTCAATATAAATAATTTTGATCGGGGTAGCGGGCTGTGCCGCGTTCAGGCGCGGGGCGCGATGAACATGGCGTCGCCATAGCTGAAAAAACGGTATTGTTGACCGATGGCATGTTGATAGGCTTTGCGCATGGTGTCAAGGCCGCACAGTGCCGAAACCAGCATGAGCAGGGTGGACTGGGGCAAATGAAAGTTGGTCAGGAGCCCGTCGATGACCTGGAATTCGTAGCCTGGGGTAATGAACAGGCGGGTATCGTCAGAATGGGCAAGCGGACATTTTGGTCCGGCAAGGCCGCCTTGACGGGCGGCCGATTCCAGTGCCCGCACGCTGGTGGTGCCTACGGCAATGACGCGTCCGCCTTTGGCGCGGGTTTGTAAAATGGCATTTACGGTTTCCTGTCCAACGGTATACCATTCGGCATGCATAATGTGGTCTTTGAGTTGTTCTGCCCGCACCGGCTGAAAGGTGCCCGCGCCCACGTGCAGGGTCACAAAAGCAGTGTTAATGCCTGCTGCTTTTATTTGCTGTAGCAGCGCATCATCAAAATGCAGGCCCGCGGTCGGGGCGGCTACCGCGCCGGGCTCCTGGGCGTATACCGTTTGGTATCGCTGGTCATCGGAGGCATCGGCATCGTGCTGGATATACGGTGGCAAGGGTGTGGCGCCGTATTGATCCAGCAAGTCCAGCACATGGCTGGGGAAGCGAAGATCAAACAACTCACCCTCGCGGCCCAGCACTTCCGCCTCGAAGGCATTTTCAAACACCAGACGGGTACCTGCCTTGGGTGATTTGCTGGATTTGATATGGGCCAGGGCACGGGTGGGCTCGGTAATGCGCTCGATTAAGGCTTCTATTTTGCCCCCGCTTTGTTTTTGTCCGTGCAGGCGTGCCTTGATGACCTTGGTGTTGTTAAAAACAAGCAGGTCGTTGGGTTTTAGCAAATTTACGATATCGGCAAAGGCAAGGTCGTGTAACTGGTCCTGCGGGTCGATATGCAACAGGCGGCTTTGCCCGCGAGAGGCTGGGGGTGTCTGGGCGATAAGCGCTTGTGGCAACTCATAATTGAAGTCGGCAACAGTGAGCGTATTGTTGGTCTGATACATGAAAACAGCAAAGGTAATTGGAAAAATATCGGAGGGCGTATTATCATTTCGGCATGGTTGTTGCCGGGGAAAGGGTTATTATAAAGCCAGTTTAATCCTGTGCCATTGAAATGAATGGATCAGGTAAGTTATGCCCATTCCCAATGCTGGCAAACTGACTATATTGTATTGTGAATCCATCGGAGAAATTATGGCCATCCACGAGATCCGGCACCCCCTTATCAGACATAAATTGGGCATTATGCGCAGTGTAGAGCTGAGTACAAAAAGTTTTCGCGAACTGGCCCAGGAAATTTCAGCATTGCTCACCTATGAGGCCACTAAAGACTTTCCGCTTGAAAATACCACCATCAAGGGGTGGTGCGGTAATGTTGTGGTAGAAAAAATCGCCGGCAAGAAAGTAACCGTGGTGCCCATTTTGCGTGCCGGTATTGGCATGCTCGAAGGGGTACTGACACTGGTGCCTGGCGCCAAGGTGAGTGCGGTTGGGATTGCCCGCAATGAAGAAACTCTTGAAGCCGCGACCTATCTGAAAAAACTGGTGGATGACCTGGATCAGCGAATTGCCCTGATTATCGACCCCATGTTGGCCACTGGCGGTTCTATGGTGGCAACCATCGACATGCTGAAGGCGGCTGGTTGCCGTGAAATACGTGCCTTGGTATTGGTGGCGGCCCCTGTGGGGATTGAAAAGGTGCTCAGCCTGCATCCTGATGTGGATATTTACACGGCTTCGGTTGATGAGGGCCTGAATGAAAACGGTTATATCATTCCCGGGCTGGGTGATGCCGGCGACCGGATTTTTGGCACCCGGCAGAAAGATTAAGACATAGTTTGCCAGCCCCGGTTTTTGTGACGCAGCGATTACACTGTTGCGTTATATTCATACAATGATGTAATTGGCTGTCATGTTTTTTTATGTTTTATTATAGGGTGGTTTCCTAAAATCATATATGATGTTCTGAATCCCCTTAATTTTTGGAGAAAGCAAATGGCGACACGAAAAAGTCTGGAGCAAACCGAAGAGCAGTTGTTGGAAACCCTGCGCAAAAGTATTGAAGATGCAGAAGCTTTGCTGAAGGAAGCCGCGGGTGTGGGAGAAGAAAAAGCGCATGAATTAAGGGCCAGGGCGATGGGGGCGATTCACCGGGCGACCGATACCTTCAAGGAAACCCAGGAAAAAGCCATTGTCCAAAGCAAGGAAGCAGCACGGGTTACCGATGAATACGTTCACGAAAACCCATGGCGCTCTATTGGCATGGTGGGCCTGGCTGGTTTGTTGCTGGGCGTTATTATTGGCCGTCGTTAAGGTTTAAAGGGTACCGCTTTTATGACCGTCAGGCATGATCTGAAGAATGCGGTTGGTAGCCTTTTTAAAGTTGCTGCCACCCGTATGGAGTTGTTCGGACTTGAACTGGCCGAAGAAAAAGAACGTATGCTGGGCATGCTGTGGTTGAGCATGT
Organism: Advenella mandrilli; assembly: GCF_016595155.1. Taxonomy (GTDB): domain Bacteria; phylum Pseudomonadota; class Gammaproteobacteria; order Burkholderiales; family Burkholderiaceae_B; genus Advenella; species Advenella mandrilli. The sequence goes on along the minus strand of NZ_JAENGP010000003.1, from coordinate 171,120 downwards.
TTGGCTTTGTTTTTTTTCTGTTGGCCCTCATGAGCGCAACGGTATTGGTTGGCCTGTATTTTTGGGGTACCGAATACCGTTTTGTTGTGTTGCTGGGGTTGGTGTTGTTTCATGCCCTGGCTGCATTGGCCTGCTTTTTCTATGTCCGCTCCCGCCTCATCAGGAAACAGCTGCCGTTTGCCGCTACCGTTAACGCCTTGCAAGAAGATGCGAGCTTTATGAACCGGCAAACACCTGCTGTCAAAAAGGATCGCCCATGAACCGGAAAGAGCGTGAGCTGCATAAACAGTTGCTGGTTGCCCGCATAGAGGTTGAGCGGGAAATTGCCAGCCTGAGTTTCAGAAAGCTGGGCCTGTCGGCGTCGCCGCGGGCACTTAAACAGCAATTCTTGCAAAGTGGCACCTTGGGCCTGTCCCGTTTTACGGGTATCCCTTCTACCGTATTTGATTATCTTCAAAAGCACCCCCGCCTTAGCCTGCTGGTTGGCCGGTTCTTGCTGCGCTCCAGCAAAACCCGTTCAAAGGTGCTTAAGCCCGTGGTGCTGGCGGCGGTTTCTTGGTTTGTTTACAATAAATTTCAGGGCCGGGAAAGCGAAGTGCCTTCCCGTCAGCCGGTTACTACAAACCCAGATCCTTCCACAGAGAATCCACCCGGGTTTTAACGCTGGCATCCATTTTAATGGGGGTGCCCCATTCACGCTGGGTTTCGCCGGGCCATTTGTTGGTGGCATCCAGCCCCATCTTGCCGCCCAGACCAGAAACCGGAGAGGCAAAGTCCAGGTAATCAATGGGGGTGTTTTCCACCAGTAGCGTATCCCGTACCGGGTCCATCCGGGTGGTCATGGCCCAAATGACTTCTTTCCAGTCGCGGGTGTCAATATCGTCATCTACCACAATAATAAACTTGGTATACATGAACTGGCGCAAAATGCTCCAGACGCCAAACATGACGCGTTTGGCATGGCCAGCGTATTGTTTGCGAATGGAAACCACCGCCAGTCGATAACTGCAGCCTTCCGGGGGCAGGTAAAAATCGACGATTTCAGGCAGTTGCTTCTTGAGAAGGGGAACAAATACCTCGTTCAGGGCAACTCCCAGCACAGCGGGTTCATCGGGGGGTTTACCGGTATAGGTGGAGTGATAAATGGGGTTTTTGCGCATGGTAATGCGTTCAACCGTAAAGACCGGGAACCAGTCCTGCTCGTTGTAATAGCCGGTATGGTCGCCATAGGGACCTTCCAGCGCCATTTCATAAGCAGACTGTTTAGGGGGCGTCATGCCCTCGGGAACCGAGGGAGCCAGGGCCCGTGGATCGGATGAGGGAAGGATATGCCCTTCAAGCACGATTTCGGCCGAGGCCGGAATGGATAAATCACTGCCAATGGCCTTGACCAGCTCGGTGCGGGAACCTCGCAGCAGGCCAGCAAACTGGTATTCGGACAGGCTGTCGGGAACAGGCGTGACGGCGCCCAGGATGGTGGCGGGGTCTGCCCCTAGCGCCACGGCAATGGGAAACGGCTTGCCGGGATTGGCCAGGGCAAAATCACGAAAATCAAGGGCGCCGCCACGATGTGACAGCCAGCGCATGATAAGTTTATTGCGGCCAAGGAGTTGCTGGCGGTAAATGCCCAGGTTCTGGCGCTTGGCAAGCGGGCCTTTGGTAATGACCAGGCCCCAGGTAATCAGGGGGGCAATATCGCCCGGCCAGCAGGTCTGGATAGGCAGCCGGTTAAGGTCAACATCATCGCCTTCAAAAATAATTTCCTGGCAGGGGGCGTGGCGATGCATTTTGGGTGCCATGTCCCAAAGTGCGGATTTGAGCATGGAAACCTTGCCAAAAGCGTCTTTCAGGCTTTTGGGTGCCTCGGGTTCACGCAGGGTAGCCAGTAATTCACCTATTTCCTTAAGGGCACTGGTGCTGTCTGCCCCCATGCCCCAGGCAACCCGCTGGGGCGTGCCAAACAGGTTGGCAAGAACCGGGATATCAGACGTCTGGCCATTGTGCATGGCATTTTTAAAAAGCAGGGCAGGCCCTTCCTTGCGTAAGACGCGGTCGCTGATTTCCGTCATTTCAAGATGGGTGGAAACCGGCGTTTGAATGGATTTCAGGTTGTTCAGTTTGTCGAGCTGACTGAGGAAGTCGCGCAGGTCACGGTATTTCAATTTATTCGACCTATCAAGATTGGATAAAGAAGCTTCATTATAGGGTATCTGGTGGCTGTCGGTGTGGCTGTTCATCGGGTTTGGCAACCTGGTAGGCCTGATATTTTATGCATGTATGAATTTTCGGGTTATATTCAGGGTTTACCCTTTTGTTGGCAATAAAAGATGGCTTTATTTGATATTGGTCCGGAAACCCGACAGCTTCGTCAGGGCGTGGTTTCTTTTGCGCATGAATTTATTCGTTTAATGCTCATGTATCTGGGGATTGTCGCGATGGTGCTGGTGGCGGCCATATTCATTTTGCCGGCAGCGCAAGACCGTTTCCTGCAGGTGCGGCTGGCCGTGCTGGATGCGCTTGAACCCGATAACTCCATGGTGTCCGAGCAGGACTTCCTGAGTTTGTTCGCGGTGAATGATCAATATGGGCGCTCCCGGGAGGCGGTTTCAGCGTCTGTCATAAGCGGGGAAGAAGCAGCGACTGAAAAGGGGTTTTTTGCCAACCTGACGATTGACCAGCCGCAGTTCAGTCTACCGGGCGTGTCGGCACACCAGGCGCAGTTATTGAGGGATTACATTGCGCGTAAATTCAAGGTGGCCCGCAATGTGACCGGCTCGCTGATTCTGACTGTTTATGAAACGGCCCGAGAAAAAGACCTTGATCCCTTGCTGGTATTGGGCGTTATTGCGATTGAGTCACGTTATAACCCTTTTGCCGAGAGTCATGTCGGCGCACAGGGGCTGATGCAGGTGCTGACCCGGGTGCATGCCGAAAAATTTGACGAGTTTTATGGCGGCAAATTGTCAGCCCTGAATCCGGTGGCCAATGTCCGGGTAGGAACCCGGATTTTGCGTGACTGTATCAAACGTAGGGGCTCGGTAGATGGTGGGCTGGCCTGTTACGTTGGGGCAACCGGCCCCAATGGGGGAAGCGGTTATGCCGCAAGGGTTCAGGCCGAGCGCAAACGTATTGCGCTTGAATCGGGGATCCCATTAGGAAAGAACCTGGGGCAGTTCTATTGATTTTTTGTTGGCCTGTTTTTGCAGGAAAGGTTCCAGACGGGCAATCGCCTCTTTTAACCGGTCCAGGCCGGTGGCATAAGAAATGCGAATCATGCGGCTGGCATGCTCTGGCCCAAAATCAAGCCCTGGAATTACCACGACACCGGCTTCGTTCAGCAGATCCTGGGCAAATTTCTCGCTGTCATCAGCGTAATAACTGATATCGGCATAAATGTAGAAAGCGCCATCGGGTGCCACCGGTACGTTCAGTTTCAGCCGTTCAAGTTCTGGCAGCAGGTAATCTCGGCGTTCCTTAAAGGCCAGCCGGCGTTTTTCGTAAATCGCCATGGCTTCGTCGGTAAAGCAGGTAATAGCGGCATGCTGGGCCAGGGTCGGAGGGCAAATGCACAGGCTGCTGGCCAGTTTTTCTACGGCCGGCACAATGTCTTCAGGAACGATCATCCAGCCCAGACGCCAGCCTGTCATATGAAAATATTTTGAAAAGCTGTTAATCACGATAATGTCGGGGTCGATAGCCAGGGCTGAAACCGGATCGTGGTCATAGCTCAGGCCAAGATAAATTTCATCCATGATCACCAGGCCCTTGCGCTCTTTAACCACCTTAAGAATTTTTTTCAGTTCTTCATTGTCCACAGAGGTGCCGGTGGGGTTGCTGGGTGAGGCAATCAGGATGCCACGGGTGTTGCTGTTCCAGTTGGCAATGATTTTTTCTGCCGATAGCTGAAACCGTTCTTCTGCGGTGCAGGGAATCAGGCGGGGCTTGGCACCGGCACAAATAATAAAGTTGCTGTTGGCCGGATAGGCCGGGTCTGGCATGAGGATTTCATCGCCGGGATTAAGCGTGCTTAAACAGGCTAGGGACAGGGCGCCTGAAGCGCCCGAGGTGATAATGACCTGTTCGGGGTTGACGCTGGCGCCAAACCTTTTTTTGTAATAATTGGCGATTTCCGCCCGTAGTGGCGCAATGCCCAGCGCCGGGCTGTAACCGCTCAAGCCGGCCTCTGCCGCATGGTTAAGGGTTTCAACAACAATGGCGGGTGCGGTAAAATCGGGCTCACCAATTCCAAGACTGATAATATCCTGTCCCTGCTCTTTCAGTTTTTGGGCTGTTTTGGTAACTTCCACAGCCTGAAAAGTCAGGGCTTCTTCAATTCGGTTGGCAATACGTGACATTGTAAGCTCGGCAGCAAAAAATAAAACAGCAGACACAAGCCGAAAAAAGGGGATTCGGCTGAATATAATAATGGATTGTAGTTTGTGGACGGCGTTCCGTCATTCACATCCGTGCTAAAGCACTTAAAATGTGCAAGTTTGTTTAATTGTTTTCAGGTGGCAATGTCATTATGACTATGAATCGTCGTGCGTTTTTGAGTTTTGGCAAAAAAGCGGTTAGCCAGAGCCCATGGCAAAATTTCTGTCAGCGGGTGGCCCGCTCTGTCAAGGGAAAAATCCGGGATGAGGGTGAGCTTGAAGGCTATGGCGCCGCTTCGGTAACGATCAGCCGGCTTGCCGATGCACTGCATTTACAGGCGTTGTGTGCGGAATATGATACGGCAATGGTGCTGGAGGGTGTTTCCGTGCGGGATAATGTCATTGGCCGTTCATGTTTAAACGTCAGGCTTGAGTCATCCCTGTCGCAGGTGGAGCCAATGGGAGAGAATGCTTGTCTGGCCCAGCCGGCGGCTACCGCCGGGCAACTGCTGGCGCTGGGCTACCGGCAATTCGAACAGGTGCCGGCCGATGTGACACTGGCCCATTGGTTGGCCAGCCCACAATACCATGATGTCAGACCCGGCTATACCCATACATCGGGCCTGGAGCGGATTCATGTCATGTTTGCCGATGGCAAAACCGCAGTCCTGGGTGGTTTTGGCGTTAATGATGAATCTCCGCTTGCCATTCCAACTTTGCAAAGAATCATTCCCAATCTGTTTGAGCTTTTGCGTGAAGATGATGTCGAGTGGAGCCTTGGCCTGGCATGCTGGCCTTTTTCGTACCGGCTGGACGCCCTCAAGGCGCTTCATGCGGATATCAATTTGGCCCGCCTGTTTTTGGGACACCAGGCAACACTGGTCTGGGCCCAGGAAATGGTTATTCGTAAAATGCCCGAGGCACCGGCAGTCACGCCGGGCATGGTCATGCCTAGCGAGCAAGAGCGGGAGCGGCTGGTCCATTCGATTACGCATGTGGAAGGCAGGGTCAAGGGATTGTTTGATCCCTCCGGCGTGTTTCTGTATTTGGACGAGTGCCTTTGAGGGGGTGTCTTTGAACGTGCCCGAAAGGGCTGCCAAGGTGTCTTTACAGCACAGGTGCATCATCTTTATGAAATAGGCACAGAAAATAAATGAATCATCGTGCATTTCCGTTGTATTTTTCGTATCATAGAGCACTTAATACTCATACACTCGTCAGTACAGGATTCAAAAATGGATGAAAGTTTACGCGCCGCCGCTTTGGAATATCATAAAAAAGGCCGTCCGGGCAAAATCTCCGTAACGCCGACCAAACAATTATCAAACCAGCGAGATCTGGCGCTGGCTTATTCACCTGGCGTGGCGGCTGCCTGTGATGAAATTGTCAGCAACCCTGCCAATGCGATTCAATATACCGCCCGTGGCAACCTGGTTGGCGTGATTACCAATGGTACTGCCGTGCTGGGGTTGGGTAATATTGGCCCCCTGGCCTCTAAGCCCGTCATGGAAGGCAAGGCGGTCCTGTTCAAGAAATTTGCCGGTATTGATGTTTTTGATATTGAAATCAACGAGAACGATCCCGATAAGCTGGTAGAGATTATTGCCGGCCTTGAACCCACTTTTGGCGGCATCAACCTTGAGGATATCAAGGCGCCCGAATGCTTTCTGGTCGAGAGAAAACTGCGCGAACGCATGAAAATCCCGGTTTTTCATGATGATCAGCATGGTACTGCCATTACTGTTGCCTCGGCCTTCCTGAACGGGTTGAAGGTGGTTGGCAAAGATATCAAAGCCATTAAACTGGTCACGTCCGGTGCCGGGGCCGCAGCACTTGCCTGCCTTGATTTATTGGTTGACCTGGGCCTGCCGGTTGAAAATATCTGGGTTTCCGACATTGAAGGCGTGGTTTACAAAGGCCGCAAAGAATTAATGGATCCGGCCAAAGAGCGTTTCGCACAAGAAACCCCGTTGCGCAAACTGGGCGAAATCATGGAAGGTGCGGATGCTTTTCTGGGTCTGTCCGCTGGCGGTGTGCTGAAACCCGAAATGCTGCTGAAAATGAAGCATAACCCGCTTATTCTTGCGCTGGCCAACCCAAGTCCCGAAATCCTGCCCGAAGACGCGCATGCGGTCCGTGATGATGTGGTGATGGCAACCGGTCGCTCCGACTATCCTAACCAGGTTAACAACGTACTTTGCTTCCCCTATATTTTCAGGGGGGCGCTTGATGTGGGCGCCACCACGATTACCCGTGGCATGGAAAAAGCGGTGGTGCATGCCATTTGCAAGCTGGCTGAAGAAGAACCCAACGATATCGTGGCTGCCGCCTATGGTGGTAACCAGCTTGATTTTGGCCCCGGATATCTTATTCCCAAGCCTTTTGATCCTCGCCTGATTGTCAGGATTGCCCCTGCCGTGGCCAAGGCGGCCATGGAAGACGGGGTGGCCACCCGTCCCATTGAAGACCTGGGTGTCTATGCCGAGCAGTTGCAGCAGTTTGTCTATCATTCCGGCTCTTTCATGAAGCCCATGTTCTCGCTGGCTCGTTCATATGTTCGTGACGGTGGCAAAACCCGCATCGTGTTTACCGAGGGTGAAGATGAACGTGTGTTGCGTGCGGCACAGGTTCTGATCGACGAAAAAATCTGCCGGCCCATCCTGGTTGGTCGTCCTGCCATTCTTGAAAACCGCATTCGCAAATTTGGCCTGCGGATTCGTCTTGGCGAAGATGTCGATGTCACCAACTCTGAAAATGACCCCCGTTTCAAACATTACTGGATGAACTATTGGGAAATGATGAGTCGCAAAGGGGTAACCCAGGAGTTTGCCCGGGTTGAAATGCGCCGTCGTTTAACCCTGATTGGCGCCATGATGATCAAGCTGGGTGATGCCGATGGCATGATTTGCGGTACGGTGGGTACCTACGCCAATCACCTGCGCCTGGTTGATCAGGTCATTGGCAAGGCACCGGGTGTCACGACTTACGGTGCCATGAATATCCTGCTCATGTCAGAGCGCACGGTAGCCGTGGCCGATACCCATGTGAATGCCGATCCCACTGCGGCTGAAATTGCTGAAATTACACGGATGGCCGCCGAAGAGATGCGTCATTTGCAAATTGAGCCCAAGGTTGCCTTGTTGTCCAGTTCCAACTTTGGCACCGATAACCCAATGTCCGGCGCCAAGATGCGTGAAGCCCTGGGCATCATTCGTGAGCACGAAACCAACCTGGAAATTGACGGTGAAATGCACGCAGATGCGGCGCTTGATGAAGATGTCCGCAAGCGGATCCTGCCATCAAGCACCCTGACAGGCAGTGCCAATCTGTTGATTTGTCCCAATGTGGATGCGGGTAATATTGCTTATAACCTGCTTAAAACATGTGCCGGGGGTAACGTGGCGGTTGGGCCATTCCTGCTCGGGGTCAATGCGCCCGTTCATATCCTTACAGCCAGCTCGACAGTGCGTCGCATTGTCAATATGGCGGCATTGACGGTGGTAGATGCCAATACACCCAGAAAGAAATTCACCGGCCTCTGATCATGCCGCCTCGCGCCGGGAAGCACCTGTTGGATTGGTGTTTACCGGTGGCGGAGCCAAGGCTGCTTACCAGGTTGGGGTGCTTTGGGCTTTGCTTGACATCCTTGACCCCAACCGCAGCCCCCGCTTTCGTAATCCGTTTCAGATTATTTGCGGCTCTTCTGCCGGGGCAATCAATGCCACAGGATATGCCTGCCGGGCAGCCTTTCCACATGCCTCGGTCAGGCGCCTGCGTCATATCTGGAGCAATATCAAAACCAGTCAGGTGTATCGTTCCGATCCGGCAGGGGTTTTTGGCAGCGCAACCCGCTGGCTGTCCCTGCTCATGTTTGGTTGGGCCAGCCCGTTTATCAGGGCACAAAGCCCCAAGTCTTTACTTGATAATCGGCCTTTGGCGCATTTGCTGAACCGGTTCATGCATTTTAACAACCTTGCCCATAATCTTGACAATCATGACCTGTCTGCCTTGGCTATTACAGCAACCAGTTACACAACGGGCTCTCATTTAACGTTTTACCAGTCTAAACATACCATGCAGGAATGGCAGGGGGTCAGGCGAAAATCAGTGTCCTGTGATATTAACCTGAATCATTTAATGGCATCCAGCGCTATTCCGTTTGTTTTCCCCGCGCAATGCCTGCCTGTCCAGACGCATACCGAGTGGTGTGGCGATGGTTCCATGCGGCAGTTGGCGCCTATTAGTCCGGCCATTCACTTGGGCGCGGAAAAAGTGGTGGTGATCAGCACGACCGATCACAACACTCAGGAACAGGTCTCTTTAGACCACTGTTCAGATAATTATCCAACCCTGGCCCAGCTGGGTGGGCATGCCCTGTCTGATATTTTTGTCGATGGCCTTTCTATTGATCTGGAACGTATTCACCGTATTAACTCCCTGTTAAAGGTGATTCCCAAAGAAAGTGATTTCAGGCCGGCCTTGAAAACCATTAATGTGCTTACATTAAGTCCAAGCAAATCTATTGACGAAATCGCCATGATGTATTTAAATTGCATGCCGCAGACCGTACGAGCATTTTTGCGCGTCCTTGGCGTCTCTTCCAAAGGTGGCGTTCATACGGGAAGTATTGTTGCTTCTCACTTATTATTTGAGGCGGATTTCACAACAGAGTTGATAAATCTCGCTTATGTAGATACGATGCAGCGAATAGACGAAATTAAGGCGTTTTTTAATGAGGGCGCATCATGAGTAAAAAATCAGAAAGTACGTTAAAGACGATCCTGTCTTCTGGCGGAGAAATCAAGGCTGACGCACACAAGCTGGAAGAGGTTGCGGCCTTGGCTGAGGAAATGGGCCTGACATTTTATGCCGCCGATTGTGACAAGGCCAGAAATCGATCCGCCATTTTAAGGGCATTGTCAAAGGCCGTTGATTACCCGGTTTTCTTTGGCAATAATATGGATGCCTTGCTGGACTGTCTGGGAGAAACCCTGCTTGAACAGAAAAAAGGTATGGTGCTCTGGATTGAAAATCTGCATTCGGGAGATCCATCTCTGGTCGCCGATACGCAAGATATCCTGGGTATCCTGAATGATACGCTTGAGTATGCCACCGATAAAGAACGGGTTTTTGTGTATGCCATAGAACATGTTGGCAAGCATTCCGATCCGGAGCCCGGTGTGGCGCCTGCCCCTTATGCCGAAAGCCAGAGCAAGTAAAAGCCAGGCAAACCGGCAGGAAACGGCTCCGCCGGTTGGGTTTGTCGGGCTGCGCTCACACCCAGTCCATTAATGCCGTGCAGGCTGCCGTTAGCGCGAGGCCAGCCGTTTCTGTACGCAAGATCCTTGATCCATAAGTAATCTGGCGGGCGCCATTTTTTATGAGTAAATCAAGCTCCCTGTCAGACCAACCTCCTTCGGGGCCCACAATCAGGCAGATTTCCCTAGCATCCGCGTGTGCTTTTAGGTAAGAGGCAAAGTCTGTTCCACCTTCCGGGTGACACAGCAGTTTGTGATCCAGGTGGGCATGGTCGGCTACAAACCGGGCCAGTGTTTGCAGGGGTTCTATTTGCAATATCCGGTTCCTGCCGCATTGTTCACCAGCTGAAATGGCCACTTTTTTCCAGTGATCCTGGCGTTTCTCAAGACGATTGCCGGTTAAGTTCAGCACACTGCGTTCAGCCTGGACAGGAATCAGATGCGGTACACCCAATTCGCTGGCTTTTTCAATAATCCAGTCCATTTTATCGCCCGATGGCAAGCCCTGAACCAGGGTGATTTTGCCTTTGAGCTCATGTTCTTGCGCATTGAAGTGCTTGATATGGGCCATGGCCTTGCCGTTTGTGAATAACAGTTCAGCATGGTATTGCCCCTGTTTGCCGTCAAACAGGATGATGTCGTCGCCTTCTCGCAGGCGTAGCGCTCGCGAGGCATGATGGGCGACATTGTCGGGCAGTGCGATGGTTTGGTTAACGGGTAAGGGGATGGGACAATAAAACCGGGGAGTAGCCATTGAAAATAAACAGTATGAATAAACAGGTTAATCCTGATTGACAGAGGCAGGCCACAAGCCTGAGCGTAAATTTTTCCCTGCAGGCAAGGCAATTGCATGGATAAATTTTACTTTATACAGGCAGTCGGCAAAGTGCAAGGTTTAGAGTGCTAAAATTATAGGTTATTGAAAAAATTTGTTCGCGAGATAGGACACTCATGAAGAATACTGCCACAAGCAATAATCCGCCACTTCTTTCAAATGCAATCCGTGCACTTGCCATGGATGCCGTTCAAAAGGCAAATTCCGGTCACCCCGGTGCCCCCATGGGGATGGCGGAAATTGCACAGGCTTTATGGACACGTCATTTGCGTCATAATCCGCAAAATCCGGCCTGGTTTGACCGTGACCGCTTCGTGCTGTCCAATGGTCATGGTTCCATGCTGTTATATGCCTTGTTGCACCTTACCGGCTATGACCTTTCCATAGAAGAGCTCAAAAACTTCCGCCAGCTGCACTCCCAAACACCGGGACACCCCGAAGTGGGTATTACCGCTGGTGTCGAAACCACCACCGGTCCCCTTGGACAAGGCATTGCCAACGCGGTTGGTTTTGCCCTTGCAGAGCGTCTGCTGGCCGGGGAATTTAATAAGCCCGGGCTGCCTGTTATTGACCACTTCACCTATACGTTTGTAGGTGATGGCTGTCTGATGGAAGGCATTTCCCACGAAGTGGCTTCATTGGCCGGCACACTCAAGCTTTCCCGTTTAATCGTCCTGTACGATGACAATGGCATTTCTATCGATGGTCAGGTACAAAACTGGTTTGCCGATGACACCCCCAAACGCTTTGAAGCCTATGGCTGGAATGTGATTCGTGATGTTGACGGCCACGATGTAGACGCCGTTGACCGTGCCATTGCACAGGCTAAAGAAGCCGCGTTGGGCGGCAATGCCGGCCCCACCCTTATCTGCTGCAAGACGGTCATTGGTAAAGGGGCACCCAATATGGCCGGCTCTGAAAAGGTGCATGGCTCACCCCTGGGCGCCACCGAGATCGAGGCAACCCGTGCCGCGATTGGCTGGGATCTGCCTGCCTTTGAAATCTCTGATGCGGTTTACCAAGGCTGGAGCCAGGTAGAGCGTGGCATTCAGTTGCAAGACGAATGGCAAACACGTTTTGACCGCTACACACAAGAATACCCAGAGCAAGCCAAAGAACTGGCGCGCCGCATGAATGGCGAACTGCCGGCTGGTTTCGCCGATCAATTCAATGCTTACTTGCAAGAGACAGTAAATAAAGCAGAAACGGTTGCCTCACGCAAAGCGTCCCAGTTTGCCATTGCCGCCCTGGCAGAAATCCTGCCCGAATTTCTGGGTGGCTCGGCCGACCTGACCGGTTCCAACTTTACCGACTGGAAAGGGGTTGCACCGGTTCGTGCCACTGGCAATGGCCTGCAGTTTGGCCGCCATATCAATTATGGTGTACGTGAATTTGGCATGGCCGGTATCATGAACGGTATTGCCCTGCATGGTGGTTACCTGCCATTTGGCGGTACTTTCCTGACTTTTTCCGATTACTCCCGCAATGCGATTCGCATGGCCGCGCTCATGAAGCAGCGTGTGGTGCATGTTTTCACGCATGACTCTATTGGTCTGGGTGAAGATGGCCCCACCCACCAGTCTGTCGAGCATGCCGCCAGCCTGCGCCTGATTCCCAATCTGGATGTCTGGCGTCCTTGCGATACGGTGGAAACCGCTATTGCCTGGAAATCTGCGGTCAGCCGCCCAGCCAGCCTGGGTAGCAACGTGCAAAATGGCGGCCCCAGTGCCTTGCTGTTGTCGCGCCAAAACCTGCCTTTTGTGGCGCGTACACCAGAAGTACTGGCCAATATTGAAAAAGGTGGTTATATATTGCGCGATGCAGATCAGGCAAAGGCGGTCATTATTGCCACCGGCTCTGAAATTGAAATTGCGCTAAAAGCCCAGGAAGCCCTGGCCAGTGAAAATATTCCGGTGCGTGTGGTTTCCATGCCCAGTACCAATGTCTTTGACCGCCAGTCAAAAGAGTGGAAAGATACCGTGTTGCCAAAAGCGTTGCCATGTGTGGCCGTAGAGGCAGGCGTGTCTTCCATCTGGTATAAATATACCGGACGTGACGGCGCTGTAGTGGGTATTGATACCTACGGAGAGTCGGCCCCTGCTGGCGTTTTATTCAAGTATTTTGGCCTGACTTCCGAAAAAGTGGCCGACGCTGTCAAACAAGTTTTATAAACCAGGAGAGAATGTAATGACCATTCGTGTTGCAATCAATGGATACGGTCGTATCGGCCGCAACGTATTACGTGCCCACTACGAAAGTGGCAAATCACATGATATTGAAATCGTCGCCATCAATGACTTGGGTGACCCTAAAACCAACGCCCATTTAACCCAGTATGACACCGCCCACGGCAAGTTCCCTGGTACGGTTACGGTTGATGGCGATTACATGGTGGTTAACGGCGATAAAATCCGTGTGCTGGCAAACCGCAACCCGGCAGAATTGCCATGGGGCGAGCTTAACGTTGACGTGGTGCTGGAATGTACCGGTTTTTTCACCAGCAAAGAAAAAGCCAATGCCCACCTGCAAGGTGGTGCCAAAAAAGTTATCATTTCAGCGCCTGGCGGTAAAGATGTTGACGCAACCATCGTATATGGTGTTAACCACCAGGTCCTGAAAGCGACCGATACCGTTATTTCAAACGCATCCTGCACTACCAACTGCCTGGCTCCGCTGGTTCAGCCACTGCATGCTGCCCTGGGTCTTGAAACCGGTTTGATGACCACCGTTCATGCTTACACCAATGACCAGGTTTTAACCGACGTTTACCACGAAGACTTGCGTCGTGCCCGTTCTGCCACCATGAGTATGATCCCCACCAAAACCGGTGCTGCGGCTGCCGTTGGTCTGGTATTGCCCGAACTGAATGGCAAACTGGATGGCTATGCCATTCGCGTTCCCACCATCAACGTTTCCATGGTAGACCTGTCTTTCATCGCCAGCCGTGAAACCACGGTTGAAGAAGTCAACGCTATCCTGAAAACCGCCTCCGAAGGTGCCCTGAAAGGCATTCTGGATTACAACGAAGCACCGTTGGTTTCCATCGACTTCAACCATAATCCGGCATCCAGCTCATTTGATGCGACCTTAACCAAAGTTTCTGGCAAACTGGTTAAAGTGGCCTCCTGGTACGACAACGAGTGGGGTTTCTCCAATCGTATGCTTGATACCACGGTTGCCTTAATGAACGCCAAATAATCAGTTCATTCAGCAATTCACGAAAAACGGCATCCGGTTCCTTAAGATGCCGTTTTTCCTTATCACCATCAATTTTCTTAAATCATAATGCTAAACGTTCAAACGCTTTCTGCACTGGCCAAGTCGGATCAACTCAAGGGTAAACGTGTGTTTATCCGTTCCGATTTAAATGTCCCCCTTAATGATCAAGGTACGATTACCGAAGACACCCGTATCCGGGCTTCGGTTCCTGCCATTAAATTGGCGCTGGAAGCCGGTGCTGCCGTATTGGTCACTTCCCATCTGGGGCGTCCCGTTGAAGGCACCCTGACCGATAAAGACAGCCTGGCACCAGTGGCCGCCCGTTTGTCAGAATTACTGGGCCAGCCGGTTGAGCTGGTTCAAAACTGGGTGGATGGCGGCTTTGAAGTAGCACCCGGCCAAGTTGTGTTGCTGGAAAATTGCCGCGTTAATGTGGGCGAGAAAAAAAATGACGAAGCACTGTCCCGCAAAATGGCCGCGCTTTGTGATGTTTATGTTAATGATGCATTTGGTACGGCTCACCGTGCCGAAGCCACTACGCACGGCATGGCCCGGTTTGCACCGGTGGTGTGTGCCGGCCCACTTCTAGAGGCTGAACTGGCCGCTTTGGGACGTGTATTGCAAAACCCCAAGCGCCCAATGGTTGCCATTGTGGGTGGCTCCAAGGTATCCAGCAAATTGTCTATCTTGCAAGCCCTGGCCGAGCGTGTAGACCAGCTGGTGGTAGGTGGCGGTATTGCCAATACCTTCATGTTGGCCAGTGGCCTGAATATTGGCAAGTCCCTGGCCGAACCCGATCAGGCCGACCAGGCCAAAACCGTGATTGATATCATGGCCAAGCGCGGTGCCGATGTCCCCATTCCGGTTGATGTGGTTTGTGGCAAATCTTTTTCTGCCGATACGCCCGCCACTGAAAAGGCCGCTACCCAGGTTGCCGATGACGACATGATTTTTGATATTGGCGAGCAAACTGCCGATACCCTGGCTGACATCCTGAAAAATGCCGGTACCATCGTCTGGAACGGTCCGGTGGGTGTGTTTGAGTTTGACGCTTTTGCCAATGGTACGAAAAAAATTGCCCAGGCGATTGCCGAGTCGGAAGGCTTTTCGATTGCCGGTGGTGGCGACACCCTGGCCGCGATTGCCAAGTTTGGCATTGCTGACAAGGTGGGCTATATCTCTACCGGTGGCGGTGCCTTCCTTGAGTTTTTAGAAGGCAAGACATTGCCTGCCGTTGATATCCTGCAACAACGCTTTGCCCAATAATTTTTTACCAACCAGGTAAAACTTTATTACATTTCAAACTGGTGCCATAATAACGGTTCAGAATAGAACGTAAAAATATGGCATCAGCAGATGCCCTTAAAGATAGGGGTAGGGGAAATGTATAAAAGGCATTTTTTGTCCTTGGGGCTTGCCTTGCTGGCCGGCACGGCTTGCGCGGTGCAGGCGGCACAAATAGAGTCATTAATACCCACCGGGCGAATTAATGAAGTCAGCAGTGTCAAGGCACGTTTCAGTGAGCCGGTTATTCGTCTTGGACGTGCAGACAGCCCCAATCCCCTGTTGGTTGACTGCGATCATCCCACCCTGACAGGCCATGGCAAATGGAGCGATCCTTCCAATTGGTCTTATGATTTCGAAGGCAGGGTGCCTTCCGGTGTTACCTGCACCATCACCCCTAATGCCGGTTTTCGCGACCTGCAAGGCAAGGCCGTACAGTCAAACCCCCAATATACTTTCAATACGGGCGGTCCCCGGGTGGATTATGCCGTTCCCTACGGTGACCAGGTCGACGAAGACCAGGCCTTTGTGATTAATTTCACGGCACCGGTCAATCCCCAGTCCCTGGCCCAGAAAGCCGTTTGCACGGTAACCGGTTATGGTGAGCAAATTCCGGTGCGGGTATTTGGCCAACAAGAAAAACAGGATTTGCTAAAGCAATCCATGGATTATCTGTCAGACCGTGCGGGGCAGGTTGAGGTGGTGCAATGCAGCCGGCGCTTGCCCGCCAGTGGCAAAATGCAGTTGTTTATTGATAAAGGTCTTGAAGGCGTGGGAGGCCTGTTATCCGAGCTGCCTTATACGCGCAATTACGAGGTTAGGGAACCATTTAAAATCAGTTTCAGCTGCCTGCGCGAAAACCAGAATGCGGGCTGCATGCCCGTCAAACCGGTTACCCTAAGCTTTAGTGCACCGGTTCCGCTTGAGCAGGCCAAGGCGATTAAACTTGAGGTGGATGGCCACATTCATTCTCCTGCCTGGCAAGATGAAACGCCCGATAATCTGGTGGAAAGCGTCCGGTTTGCACCTCCGTTCCCGGAAAATGCGGCAATGCGTATCGTATTGCCTGCGGATTTTCGGGATGATGCGGGTAGGGAGCTGGGCAATGCCAGTCAGTTTCCCCTGAAAAGCGCTTTTGGGCGCACGCCACCGCTGGTGAAATTTGCCTCATCCACCTTTGGTATTATAGAAAAGCATGCCGAAACCGAACCCGGCCAATCACTGAAAGAGCAACCCGCCCTGGTCCCCTTGACGGTGCGCAATGTAGAAAGCCATTTGCAGGCAGGTGATCACTTCATTTCTCCGGGACAGGTTAGTGATTTTGTACCGCAAACTGACCAGGATGTGCTTAACTGGTTTCATCGCGTGCGCCGTCTGGAAGACGTCCGTTACAGTCCTGCCAATATCCGGGCCATCATGAATGACCAGGCCATTGACTGGAACCGGGAAGATCCAAAAACAGAGGTGGACACCCGTTCGGTTTCCATGCTTTCCAATCATGAAAATGTCACCACAATTAATTTGCCAGCTTCTGGTAACAATAACGAGCGTGATTTTGAAGTAATCGGCTTACCTTTGCAGCAAACCGGCTTTCATGTGCTTGAAGTCAAGTCCGGCCATTTGGGGCAGTCTTTACTGAAAGACCGCAATCCCATGTATGTGCGAACCTCTGTATTGCTCACCAACCTGGGGGTACACGTTAAAAAGGGCAAAGATGACTTCCTGGTTTGGGTTACCACGCTGGATGATGCCAAACCGGTGCCCAATGCACAGGTAAATGTGCTGGCCTGCGACGGGCAGGTGGTGGCGGGTGGCCAAACCGCTGAAAACGGCATTTGGCATTTGCGCAAGGCCATTAAAGGCAAGGATTACTGTGAAAGCAATGGCATGAGCGGTTATTTCGTGTCGGTCCGTATTCCTGACACCCACCCCATGGCTAATGGGACATCTGATTACTCCTTTGCCTTCACCAGCTGGGACCGGGGCATTGAGCCCTGGCGTTTTAATGTGCCAATGGGCTATAGCAGCGATCTGGCAGACCTTAAAACTCACACAGTATTTGACCGCAGCCTGTTCCGGGCCGGTGAAACCGTGTCCATGAAGCATTTTATCCGTACCGAAACCCGTGATGGTTTTGGCTTGCCCGCGGCCGAACGCCAGCCCAAACAGCTGACTATTTCGCATATAGGTTCATCCGACAGTTATGAAATCCCGGTTGAGTGGCAGCCAAGCCCCAGTGGTGGTTTAAGTGCCACCATCAGCTGGGCCATTCCAAAATCGGCCAAACTGGGAGAATACGAAGCCCGGTTTGACAGTGTGGGAAGCGATTATTTTGCAGGGGAAAATTTCCGGGTGGAGAGTTTTAAACTGCCACTACTCACAGGCAGCCTGAAAATTATCCAGCCTGGCCAAGAGGGTGCCGCTATTGTTGCGCCGCATGAGCTAGATCTGGACCTGCAGCTTAATTACATTGCCGGGGGGGCAGCGGGACAGTTACCTGTTGCGATTTCCGCCATGGCACGGGATCGCTCGGTTCATTTTGCCGATTACAGCGATTTTTCTTTTGAACCGCCATACAGTGAACAGGATGAAGAGGAATATGGGCAGCCTGATTCTGCGGTGAGGCTGTTTGTAGATAAAAAACAGTTGGTGCTGGATGGCAAAGGTGGGGCACGCATAAAGATTGAGCCTGTGCCAGAGGTAAAACAAGCCAAAACCTTTACCTTTGAAGCCAGCTTCATGGATCCGAATGGTGAAATCCAAACCCTGAGCCAGCAAGTGTCGGCATGGCCAGCTAATATCGTGGCGGGTATTCGTACCGGCTACTATCTTGAAAAGGGCAAAAATGCCAAAATTACCGCGCTGGCCTTGACGCCGGCTGGCAAACCGCTTGGGCAAACCCCTGTTCAGGTCCAGGCCGTTAAATATACCTCCCATACCGTACGCAAACGTTTGGTGGGCGGGTTCTACAGTTACGACACGCAGCGCGTAAGCCAGGATATGGGGACGGTTTGTGAAGGCCGCACCAATCATGAAGGCCGGCTTGAATGCGATATTGCCCTGACGGAAACCGGGCGTGTCAGCCTGGTTGCCCAAGTCCGGGATGAACAGGGGAACCTGTCCCAGGCAGAATCCTCGGTGTGGGTTGTTGGGCAGGAAGAACTCTGGTTTGCCGGTGAGAATAATGACCGCATTGATATTATCCCCGAGCGCAAAGAATACGCGGCCGGTGAGCAGGCGCGGTTCCAGGTAAGAATGCCATTTCGGCAGGCAACCGCACTGCTGGCCGTCGAGCGCGAAGGGGTGCTGGAAGCCAGGGTGGTGGAAATTGATGGCAAAGATCCAACTGTTACGCTGGATATCAAACCCGAATGGGGGCCCAATGTTTATGTATCCGTACTGGCTGTGCGCGGGCGTGTCAGGCATTCACCTGGGTTGTCCCTGTTCAACTGGGGTAAAGATACCGAAGAAGTGGCCGCGCCTACGGCCATGATTGACCTGGCCAAGCCGGCCTTCCGCTTTGGCTTGACCGATATCCGGGTCCAAAGCCCGGCACACAAGATTAATATCCAGCTAACGTCCAACAAAGAGCAGTACAAAATCCGTGAAACTGCCCAGGCTAGCATTAAGGCCGTTCTGCCCGATGGCCGTCCAGCGGCAGGAGCCACCGTGGCGGTTGCCGTGGTGGATCAGGCCCTGCTTGAGCTGGCCGATAACCCCAGCTGGAAATTGCTACAGGGCATGATGGGCATCCGGCCTTACAGCGTTGAAACAGCGACGGCCCAACTGGAGATTATCGGGAGACGGCATTATGGCCGTAAAGCCCTGCCACCGGGCGGTGGTGGGGGTATTGGCGCCCCTACCCGCGAGTTACTTGATACCCTGTTGCTCTGGAAACCCAATGTGCTGCTGGATGAACAGGGGCAGGCCACGGTTGATATTCCACTAAACGATGTGATCTCCCGTTTTAAAGTGGTGGTGGTCGCTGATCATGGCGTGCAACGGTTTGGTGACGAGGCCGTTTTCATTAATACGACGCAGGATTTGCAAATTATTTCAGGCTTGCCACAGGTGGTGCGAGAGGGGGATCGTTATCAGGCTATGGTAACGGTACGCAATTCCAGTGCCCGGGATATGAAAACCAGAGTACAGGCCAGTTTTACCGGTACGGCGGTGGCACCCCAGTCATTGCCGGCACAAGATATCGAACTGGCGGCGGGTCGCTCAGGGCAATTAAGCTGGGAAGTACAGGTGCCTACCTCAGGCTCTATTCTTGACCGGCAAAAACTAAGCTGGACCTTGCGGGTAGCCGAAACCGGCACCGGTGATGCGCTGGACCAATTGCGTTTTACGCAGGAGGTATCGCCGGCAACGCCTGTCACCGTGCGCCAGGCAGCATTGTTATCGGTGACGCCTGAAGTGCCGCTTAATGACTTGTCGTTGCAAGTGCCACCCGAGTCGCTGCAAAAAGCGGGCCGCTTGATAGGTGGCGTGCAGGTTCAGCTGCAGCCCACGCTGGCTGGCGGGCTGCAGAATGTGCGCAAATGGTTCAACAACTATCCTTACACTTGCCTTGAACAGGTTTCTTCCATTGCCGTTGGCTTGAGCAGTCCCGAGAAATGGAATGCCATTATGGAGCAATTGCCGTCTTATCTGGATCAGGATGGCCTGGCCATGTATTTCCCCAGCGCTGTCCTGAGTGGTGATGCGGTGTTAACCGCGTACCTGGTTTCCATGGCTGATGAAGCTCAAAAACAGGGTATTGTAAATGGCATTCCCGAGGCCTACCGGGAACGCATGCTTGACGGCTTGCACAATTATGTATTGGGCAAATTGCGCCGCCATTCCTGGGCACCCGCCAATGATAATGTAGAGCGCCGGTTGCTTGCGCTTGAAGCGCTTTCCCGATACGGTCGGGTAACGCCTTCCCTGTTGGCATCGGTCAAACTGGATACCCAGAATTGGTCAACCGCTGCGCTCATCGACTGGATGAATATTGTTACCCGTGTCAAGGGTATTCCCAATCGCAGCCAGATGCTGGAGCGGATTCGTCATGCATTGGTCGCGCGCATGGATCGCCAGGGAACTGCCATGGTGTTTGCCGATACCGATCGCAATTCCTCCTGGTGGCTGATGCTGAACCCCGAGGCGAATATGGGCAAGCTGCTACTGGCTGCCATGAGTCACAAGGCGTGGGAAAACGATATTCCCCATATGTTGCAGGGCCTGCTGCAAATGCAGCAAAAAGGCGCATGGTCAACTACCACCGCTAACTTGTGGGGGACCCTGGCCGTGGGGCAGTTTGCTCGGCAGTTTGAAAAAACACCAGCTCAGGGCAGCGTCACCATGACGTTGGTGCCGCAAACCGGAGAAACCCAAACCTGGGAGAACATGAGCCTAAACCAGAAAGTGTTGTCACCGTGGGTGGGTACCGGTATGGAGTCCCTGTCTTTGGATAAACAGGGGCAGGGCCGGGTATGGGCAACCGTTAGTGCGCTGGCAGCCGTGCCGGTTACCCAGCCGGCTTATGCGGGTTACGTGATAGAAAAAACCATAGAACCGGTCAGCCGGGCTTTGGCCACACAATGGACCCAGGGGGATGTGTATCGGGTCAGGCTGCTGGTCAAGGCCAAGTCGGCCATGAACTGGGTGATTGTTTCTGACCCGGTGCCTGCCGGTGCCACGATTCTTGGCAGTGGTTTGGGTCGTGATTCACTAATCAGCACGGTTGGTGAACAAAATGACGGCTGGAATGGCCCCAGTTTTGTTGAACGCTACCCCGATGTTTACCGTGCTTACTACCAATATCTGCCAGCCGGAGAATCGGTGGTGGAATATACCGTGCGTCTGAATACCCCTGGCCAGTACGTGTTGCCACCCACGCGTGTGGAAGCCATGTATGCGCCCAATGTTTATGGGGAATTGCCGAATATGGCTGGCTTTGAGGTGAAAGGGCCATAAAGTATGGGGTTGCAATCGAGGCGGCCTGGCTGGCGTATCCTGGGCTGGTGCGCCATGACCGCAGTGGCGGTGATGGCGCTGGCCTTTTTCCTGATGCGCCTAATGGTGGCGCAGCAGGAAGTACCCTCTTTTGAGACGCTCAAGGCAGGTTATCGCTCGTCGTATGTGGCGCTGCTGGATGCGCAGGGTCATCTGCTGCAGCAGCAGCGGCAGGATTTCCGGGAACGGCGGGGTGAATGGACTGCGATTGAGGATATTTCTCCAGCCATGCTGGATGCCTTGATGGTTTCTGAAGATAAGCGGTTTTATGCCCATCACGGGGTAGACTCCCAGGCCTTGCTGGGGGCGGCCTATAAACGCCTGTTTGAAGGTCATAGTGGTGGGGCTTCAACGTTAAGCATGCAGCTGGTGGGTCTTCTGGATGAGCGCCTTTTCCGGCAAAAACGAACCCGCACTTATCGGCAAAAAGCCCGGCAGATCATCATGGCCCAGGCACTGGAACAACTCTGGAGCAAAGCCCAGATACTTGAAGCTTATCTGAATCTGGTGTCGTTTCGCGGAGAATTAACGGGTATTGACAGCGCGTCCCGTGCCTTGTTGCAGAAATATCCTGCCGGTATCGACCACCGTGAAGGTGCCATGCTGGCAGCGCTTTTGCGAGCCCCCAATGCTTCGGCGCAAACGGTTACCCAGCGTGCCTGTGGCATTTTGCGGCGGCAGGCATTCACGCAGGATTGTGATTATCTGGATCGTTTTGTCGGGCATTACCTGGCCAATCAACACCATGTCAGCCTGGATGAGCCGGTGCTGGCCCCGCATTATGCCAGCCAGTTGCTTAGCCTGTATAAAGAAAGCGGGCAAGCCATGCCTGCCACCATTAGCAGTACGCTAAATCGTGATTTGCAGGTTTATGCCTTGCAAAGCATCCAGCGTAATCTTAAGCCTTTGCAAAAGCATAATGCCAATGATGCCGCCGTTGTCGTGCTGGACAACCGTACGGGCAACATCCTGGCCTATATTGGCTCTTCGGCCGATTTGGCCAGCGCGGTTCATGTGGATCATGCGCGGGCCCTGCGTCAGGCGGGTTCAACCCTGAAACCGTTTCTGTATGCACAGGCTATCGACCAGCAGCGCCTGACCGGTGCCTCCTTGCTGGATGACAGCCCGGTTAATCTGGCCACTGGCTCGGGCCTGTATGTACCGCAAAATTATGACCGGCAGTATTCTGGTTGGGTTAGTGTCAGGGTAGCACTGGCTTCTTCCCTGAATATTCCGGCGGTTCGCACCTTAACCATGGTAACGCCCGATGCCTTCCAGCATTTGTTAAGCAGTTTTGGCCTGCCGCTGGAACAATCAGGCGATTACTACGGATACAGCCTTGCGCTGGGCAGTGCCGAGGTATCCCTGCTAAGCCTGAGTAATGCGTTTCGGGCGCTGGCCAACGGTGGGCGGTACAGCGAGGTAAATTGGGCTATTCCGGGGGTGGAAAATGCGGCACCCGTGTCTGGCAAACCGCTGGTTTCTGCCCCAGCCGCCTGGATCATTGCTCATATGTTGTCAGACCGCCAGGCACGTGCGCGCACGTTTGGGCTGGACAGTTCCCTAAGCACCCCCTTCTGGAGTGCCGTGAAAACAGGGACCAGCAAAGACATGCGTGATAACTGGACGGTTGGTTGGTCGCAGGATTATACCGTTGGCGTTTGGGTGGGCAACAGCAGTGGTGCCAGCATGCATGACATTACCGGTGTTTCAGGGGCCGGGCCGATTTGGCATGATGTGATGGGGTATTTGCACCAGCACCGGCCAAGCAAGGCGCCTGCCATGCCGGTGGGCGTGGTGGCCCAACAGGTGGTGTTTGAACAGGGGCTGGAGCCTTCACGCACCGAATATTTTTTGGCAGGGACCGAGTTTTCGCGGGTTGCCCTGGCCACTTCATTGCAGTCGGGGCAAGTCCAGCCGCTGTTTATCAGTCATCCGGCCCATGCCACCATTATTGCCCTTGATCCTGACATTCCGGCCGATAACCAGCGCCTGATGTTGCGTGCCGGCAATACGGCCGGGCGGGTAACGCAAACGGTGAGCTGGTATGTGAACGGCCAGTATTTGGGCAGTGCCAATCCTTATGCCTGGTTACCCTTGCCGGGCCGCCACCGGGTGGAAATCAGGGACGAAAAAAACCAGGTGATTGATGCGGTGGTCATTCAGGTTCGTGGTGCCCGTCTTGCCAAATAAGAAACCCGGCCTGGCTGAATTACTTTAAAGTAATACTTGTTTTAAATTTAATTTAAATTTAAAATTTATACTTGCTGTTCATTTGATCGTTGTTCATTTAACAAGGCCGTGTACCCCTGTTTGGTATTGGGCCAGCGCAGGCGAAAACCGCTTTCCAGCAGTAATGTATTACTCAGTCTTTTGTTGCCAATGCCGGCCGGTGGTGCGCCCTCTGGCGGGCAGGGAACCTGCATGGCGCTTGCCAGCCAATCGTACAGTTCGTCTATCGGCAAGGGGGTGTTGTCGTTAACCAGATAACAGGGTGCCGGTTGGGGTAAAGTCAGGCAATGCACAATCGCAGCGGCCGCGTCTTCAAGATGAATGCGATTGGCGTAATACGTTTCATGGCGGGGTACGCGGGTCTGGCCAGCGCGAATCCGTTCAAGAAGTTGTTGCTTTTCGGGGCCATAAAGACCGGACAGCCGCAATACAACGGTTTCATAAGGCAGTGTATGCAATTGTTGTTCTGCTTCTTGCAAAACCCGGCCATTTACCCCCAGCGGCAACAGGGGTGTTTTTTCATTTACCCAATTCCCATGATGCTCGCCATAAACCGCACTGGAAGAAATGAAAACAAGGCGTTCAAGCCAGGTGGTGTCCAAGGTGCCCAGCAAGTTATTCAGCCCCTGGATGAAAATGGCCCGATAGGCGGTTTCGGTTCTTTGCGCTGGGGTGGGGCAATAGATAATAGTGCTGATTTTTTCAGGTAAGGGTGTGTGGATGCCTGTCTGGCATAAGTCAGCCTGTATCCATGTTATTGGCGACGCCGTTTTTTTCTGGGGAGTGAGCGGGCCGGGTGGGCTTCTTCTTAATCCATAAACCACATGGCCTTGCTGCAGCAGCAATTGCGCGGTACGCAGACCAAGATCTCCGCATCCGGCAATTAAAATATGTTTGGTGGTATTCAATGCAGGGATTCCGTTAAGAGGCTGGTTTGTTTATCATAAATTTGCCGTAAGACCCCTTCCGTTAGGGAGGGGAGGAAGTCAACGGGATAGTGTACACGGTGAAACAGGCTTGTCATGCCGCTCATGGATTAATACGAAGCGGGTGCCGTTTTTTTGACGCGAGTGCCCGTTTTTTTCAATGCAGGTAATCTGGTGCATAATGAGCAAAAACCGCGTAAACCCTCGCCCACTCGGGCGGGGATATAAATGCGTTAATCCCAGAAATTTTGTGAGGAATATGACTTTGACTGCTGATTTTTCCCGCCTGAAAGTGGCTGTGGCACAATTTCCTGCCGTGAATGATATTACGGCAAATAAAAAATACATCCAGGACCTGACGGAACAGGCCGTTGCCCATGGTACCGAGCTACTGGTTTTTCCCGAGGCGGCCATGTGTTCGTTTGGTTCTGACTTGCCAACCTTAAGGAATGTTGCCCAACTGCACTCTCCGGGTTTTATTGAGTTCATGCAGAGCCTGGCACGCAGCCACCAAATGAATATTATCGTGGGCGTGCTTAGCTTAAGCGATGATCCGGCTGAAGAGCGGGTTACTAACCAGTTGCTGGTGATTAATGCCCAGGGTGAGGTGATTGTCCGCTATACCAAACTGCATGTTTATGATGCTTTCAATTTCAAGGAATCTGACAAGGTCAAACCGGGTGATATCAAGTCAGACGGTTCAGAACTTGGTTTGTTCAAGATTAAAGATTTTACGATTGGCCTGGTTAATTGCTATGATCTTCGCTTTCCCGAACTGTCCCGTGCCCTGGCGGTCAAGGGGGCCGATGTTATTTCGGTTAGTGCCGCCTGGATTGCCGGGCCTTACAAGGAAAATCATTGGGAAATCCTGCTTAGGGCGCGGGCCATTGAAAACACCAGTTATGTATTGGCTTCGGGGCAGACAGCCACCCGTTGCACTGGCAACAGCATGATCATAGACCCGATGGGCAGTGTGCTTGCCGGTTGTGCCGACCAGCCGGGGCTGGCGGTACATGTATTGGAAAAAGGCAGGCTACAACAGGTCAGAAGTATTCTGCCTTGCCTTGAAAATAGACGGTTTTAAGGTAAACGTAATTTTTACAGTAAGCCCAAATGTTGGGTTTTGGTGTAATAATAAATTTAACTTTATTTAAAAAAATATCTTTAATTTTAAATGTAATTGAAAAAGGCCGGTGCAAGACCGGCCTTTTTCTGGCAGCGGCCATTTCGGCCTGGCCTGCCACGGTTTGTTTAACCTTCCTGTTTGCTTTTCAGGCGATCGGGTTCGTATTCACCCCAAAGTACATTCAGGATGGCCAGGGCAACGGCAAACCCAAGGCCCAATGTCCAGGCAAAATACCACATAGTAAACTCCAGTAAAAATATGGTTTAGTAAACGGAATGTTTATTTTCACGGATATAGGCCGTGGTTACTTTTCCTCTCATGATGCTGTAAGCCCAGCGGGTATATAACACAATGAGTGGCATGAAGATAACGACTGCAATCAGCATGACAAACAGGGTGAAATGGCTGGAAGAACTGTCCCAGACGGTCAGGCTGGATGCCAGATGGCTTGATGAAGGCATCATGAACGGGAACATGGAAACACCAGCAGTACCAATAACACCTGTAATGCCTAGCGCGGATACAAAGAACGCTGCAAAGGTTTTGCCTTTTTTGGCCAGCCACAGGGCACCCAGAATGCCAACATAGCCCAGGACTGGAACCAGAATGATTAAGGGCCAGCGTTGGTAGTTGGCCAGCCAAGCACCGGTTTCACGCACCACTTCCTTGGTTAAGGGGTCGGGGCTGGCCGCCAGATTGACGACAGAGGTAATGCGATAGCCGTCAATGCCGAAGGCCACCCAGATTCCGGCCAGGGTAAAACAAACTACCGTAACCAGGCCACTGATGGTCATCCATGATTGCGCGCGGGAATAGATCGGGTCTTTGGTGCGGTGCATCAGGTAAATGGCACCGTGGAAAGTGACCATGGCACTGGCAACAACACCGCAAAGCAGGGCGAAGGGGTTAAGCAGGGCCCAGAAACTACCTGAATAAACAGGGTTAAGGGATTGGGTGTATTCAAAGGGCACGCCAAGCAACAGGTTGCCAAAGGCCACTCCAAAAATGACCGGAGGAATGAAACTACCTACAAAAATCCCCCAATCCCAGGTTTTGCGCCAGGTGGGATTGCTTAATTTACTGCGATAGTCAAAACCGACCGGGCGGAAAAACATGGCCCATAACACCGCCATCATGGCCCAGTAAAAGCCCGAGAATGCGGAAGCGTAAATCATGGGCCAGGCCGCAAAAATGGCACCGCCGGCTGTAATGAACCAGACCTGGTTGCCATCCCAGTGAGGAGCGACCGTGTTAATGATGGCACGGCGTTCTTCATCGGTTTTACCTACAAAAGGAAGCAGTGTGCCTACGCCCATGTCATGGCCGTCCATGATGGCAAACCCGACAAGCAGGACACCAATCAACAGCCACCAGATGAATTTTAGAATTTCATAATCAATGAGGTTTTCCATAGTGTGGCTCCTTAGTGTTTAGGCTCATGGACATAGCGACCGGTGCCCAGGCTACCGGGGCCTTGTTTAGAGAAGCGGATCATAAGATACATTTCAACAATGAGAAAAATGGTGTAGAAAGTGATGAATCCGATGAGAGAACCATACACGGAGCCGGGACTGAGCGAAGAAACCGAGATGGTGGTGGGCAGGACCCCATACACGGTCCATGGCTGGCGTCCGAACTCGGCCACGAACCAGCCCATTTCGCAGGCGATCCAGGGTAATGGCAGGGAAAATATAAGCAATTTCAGCAACCATTTTTTCTCGGCAAAATTGCCTTTGAGGGTGGCCCAGAAAGTAACGGCAAATACGAAGAGCAGGAAAAAGCCCAGGCCGACCATAATGCGGAATGTCCAGAACAGGGGTTTGACGGCAGGAATGGTGTCTTTGGCTGCCAGGGTAATCATTTCCGGGGTGGCCAGCGAGACATCGTCGGTGTAGCGTTTAAGCAGCAGGCCAAAACCAAGATCGTCCTGGTGTTTCAGGAAAATTTCCATAGCTTCAGGGTCATCACGGTTGATACGCAGTTTGTCCAGGGCAACGACTGCATGTTGGCCGGACTCGATGCGGGCGTGATTTTCCTTGAGGATATCGTGAATGCCGGGCATGACTTCGGTGGTGGAGCGGGTGCCAATCAGGCCCATGGCCCATGGGATTTTGACTGCCCAGTTGTTTTTCATTTCCTCATCATTGACAGAGGCAATAATGGAAAAGGGGGCGGGAGCCGGTTCGGTTTCCCACATGGCTTCAATGGCGGCCATTTTGGTTGTTTGCGCTTTGCCAATAGAGTAGCCTGATTCGTCGCCAAGTACGATGACTGACAGGATAGAGGCAACGCCAAAAGCCGCGGCAACACGAAAACTGCGCTTGGCAAATTCAACGTCTTGTTTTCTTAGCAGATACCAGCTGGAAATGGCAAGCACAAACATGGATGCCGTTACATAACCGGCCGAAACCGTATGCACAAATTTGTTCTGGGCTTCGGGGTTGAGAACAACGGTCCAGAAATTGGTCATTTCCATGCGCATGCTTTCAAAATTGAATTCGGCCCCGATAGGATTTTGCATCCAGCCATTGGCAACCAGGATCCACAGGGCGGACAGGTTACTGCCGACTGCCATTAAAATGGTTACCATCAGGTGCTGCTTGCGTGACATGCGCTCCCAGCCAAAGAAGAACAGGCCGACAAAGGTGGATTCTAAAAAGAAAGCCATAAGGCCTTCAATGGCCAGTGGGGCACCGAAGATATCCCCCATGTAATGGGAATAGTAAGCCCAGTTGGTGCCAAACTGGAATTCCAGTGTAAGGCCGGTAGTGACACCAATGGCGAAGTTGATGCCAAAAAGTTTGCCCCAGAATTGGGTCATGTCCTTGTAAATAACCTTGCCGGTCATGACATAGGCGGATTCCATAATAACAAGAATCCATACCAGGCCGATGGTGAGTGGTACGAACAGGAAGTGGTACATGGCTGTCAATGCAAATTGCAGCCGGGATATGTCAACTAATTCATCCATGCGGATTTACTCCTTGAAACTTTTTCTGGAATGAAAGGGGGGGCGTATGTCAGCAGACGTGACATTCACCTTGATAAATGCAATGAAAAATTTTCTGGTCAGGAAAACAGGGGAAACTGAGGAGGAGCCTGGCTGCGGTTGGGCCGCCAGCGGATAGTGCGAATGATCAGACGCCATTCGTGGTAAACAATGGCAATGGTTTGCCGAACGATAAAACCGAGGAGCAGGATACAGGCCAGCGAGACAATGGCGGCCTGGAATTCGGAGAGAATGCAGAACAGGCAGTGAATGTCTGTGTCGTGTATTGATGAATCCTGATTGGGGGAAGTGCTGTCAACAAGCAGGGTTTTGCCATTACCTGACGAATCGCAGATTTCGATGGTAAATGGCAGGCTGGATTCTGTGCGTAAAAGGGCTGAAACCGAAGGTGAAACCGCTGCCAGGGTCATCGCGATGAGGACAACCCATAAGGCATAGTGGAGAGAGCGGTTTTTGCAGCGGTTCACAATATTGAATAATAGGACAAGTTAAACAAATTGTAAGTGTGATGAAGAAAAATTACTTTGTGAAATCTCAAAAGTTTCTTGATTCAGATTAATTTTTTTATTGAGTATTTTTCTTGGGTAGTGCAGATGCCTGATTATCCCGTCCGTATTGCAAAATTTGCGGGGCAGGGGGAAACTTGGGTAAAAAAACACAAACCCACGTAAAATATGGGCAATTCGGAAATTTGACATATATCCACTAGGAGAATCTCACATGGCATTAGTTTCAATGCGTCAGTTGCTCGACCA
The DNA here is from genome assembly GCF_016595155.1 of Advenella mandrilli. Taxonomy (GTDB): domain Bacteria; phylum Pseudomonadota; class Gammaproteobacteria; order Burkholderiales; family Burkholderiaceae_B; genus Advenella; species Advenella mandrilli. Next base: position 142,102 of record NZ_JAENGP010000003.1, on the reverse strand, counting down.
TGCGGCCGAAAACGGTTATGGTATTCCTGCTTTCAACGTTAATAACCTTGAGCAAGTTCAGGCCATCATGGAAGCGGCCAAAGAAACCAATAGTCCCGTTATCATGCAAGCCTCGGCAGGTGCCCGCAAGTATGCTGGCGAAGGCTTCCTGAAATACCTTATCCAGGCTGCGGTTGAAAGCTACCCTGACATCCCTGTCGTTATGCACCAGGATCACGGCCAGTCTCCTGAGATTTGTCAGGGTGCGATTGATCTGGGTTTTTCCAGCGTCATGATGGATGGCTCCTTAATGTCAGACGGCAAAACTATTGCCGACTACGAATACAACGTGGATGTCACTAAAAAAGTGGTGGACATGGCCCATAAACTGGGTGTTACCGTAGAAGGCGAGCTGGGCTGCCTGGGTTCACTGGAAACCATGGAAGGTGACAAGGAAGACGGCCACGGTGCAGATGGTAAGTTAACCATCGACCAGTTGCTGACCGACCCAGAACAGGCTGCTGATTTTGTACGCAAAACCCAGTTGGACGCCTTGGCGATTGCCATTGGTACCAGCCATGGTGCGTATAAATTTACTCGTAAGCCTACCGGAGATATCCTGTCTATCCAGCGTATCAAGGACATCCACGCCCGCCTGCCCAATACCCATCTGGTCATGCACGGCAGTTCAAGCGTACCGCAAGAACTGCTGGCTGAAATCCGCGAGTTCGGTGGCGACATGAAAGAAACCTATGGCGTGCCGGTTGAAGAAATTCAGGAAGCCATTAAATATGGCGTTCGTAAAATCAATATCGATACCGATATCCGTCTTGCCATGACGGGTGCGATTCGTCGATTTTTGGCCGAAAACCCTTCAAAATTCGACCCGCGTGAATACAATAAACCTGCCCGCGAAGCAGCGAAACAAGTATGTATTGCCCGTTATGAAGCGTTTGGTACGGCGGGTAATGCCAGCAAGATCAAGCCGGTCAGCTTATCTGAAATGGCCTCTTTGTATGCGGCCGGTAAGCTTAACCAGCAGGTTAAATAAACCCGGGTTTGCATAAAAAGAAAATACCGGTATTAAAAATCCCGCCTTGCATTCATTTGGGGCGGGATTATTAATGTAACGCGTTAAAATATGGGGTTTGATCCGTTATGGTTTTCACCATGGCGCAAATATCCCATTCCAACCGAAAACTTAAGGGTTACAAGTGGCTACCGCACTTCATCAATCAACCATCCAATCATTACCCTTGCTGGCACGCGGTAAAGTACGCGACATGTATGCCGTGGGTGATGACAAGCTGCTTATTATTGCCAGCGACCGCATCTCTGCTTTCGACGTCATCCTTGACGACCCGATTCCCGGCAAAGGTAAGGTGCTTACCGAACTTACCGAGTTCTGGCTGAAAAAACTGGCGCACATTATTCCCAATCACTCTACCCATGTGAAGCCCGAAGCGGTGGTGGCCCCCGATGAGATTGAGCAAATCACAGGCCGTGCTGTCGTTGTCAAACGTCTTAAGCCGGTGTTGGTTGAAGCGGTTGCCCGTGGTTATCTTATTGGTTCCGGCTGGAAGGATTATCAGGAAACCGGTACGGTTTGCGGTGTGAAGTTGCCGGCAGGCCTGAAACTGGCCAGTAAACTGCCAGAACCTCTTTTTACGCCAGCTGCCAAGGCCGAGTTCGGTTCACACGACGAGAACGTGGATTTTTCCCATGTGGTGAAGGAAGTGGGTCAGGAAATGGCCGAGAGAATTCGTGACATCACCTTGAAACTGTATGCGGAAGCGGCCAGTTTTGCTGCGAAAAAAGGTATTATTATTGCCGACACCAAATTTGAGTTTGGTTTGGATGAAAATAACCAGTTGTATTTAATGGATGAAGTGCTTACACCGGATTCTTCCCGCTTCTGGCCAGCAGACAGCTACCAGGAAGGGGTCAACCCTCCTTCATTCGACAAGCAGTTTGTGCGAGACTGGCTTGAAACCCAGCCTTGGGATAAAACCGCGCCGGCTCCCCGCCTGCCACAAGACGTACTTGAAAAAACAGCCGCCAAATACCGTGAGGCGGTAGACCGCCTGCTGGCATAAGAAAAGGAATATCATGAGCGACAATATCAAACCGGTTGTGGGCGTTATTATGGGCTCTTCCAGTGACTGGGATGTCATGCAAAACGCAACCCGGATACTTGAAGAGTTTGGTGTGCCCTTCCAGGCGCAGGTCATTTCAGCCCATCGCATGCCGCACGATATGGTGGCTTACGGTGCCCGCGCTTACAATGACGGCATTCGCGCCATTATTGCCGGTGCCGGGGGCGCTGCCCACCTGCCTGGCATGATGGCCGCCTTAACCGAAGTGCCAGTGTTTGGTGTGCCGGTACCTTCCCGTTACCTGAAGGGTGAAGACTCTTTGCTTTCCATTGTACAAATGCCCAAAGGCGTGCCGGTGGCCACGTTTGCCATTGGCGAGGCGGGGGCAGCCAATGCGGCCCTGCATGCCATTGCAACACTGGCCATGACCAACCCCGCGTTGCGTGAGAAATTGCTGGCCTTTCGTGAAAAACAAACGGCAGCCGCGCGTGCCATGACCTTGCCACCTTCGGCTTAGTGTTTTTGTAAATCAAAATTTTTATCTCTTATGAATAATACTGTATTGACTTCTGCTGTTGTTTATCCCGGCCAGTGGCTTGGCATGCTGGGTGGTGGGCAACTGGGCCGCATGTTTTGCCATGCGGCGCAAAGCATGGGGTATAAAGTGGTGGTACTTGATCCCGCCCAGGACAGTCCTGCCGGGACGGTTGCCGAAAAACAGGTATACGCAGCCTATGATGATGTAAAAGGGCTGGATGAATTGGCTGCCCTTACGCGGGTGGTTACAACCGAGTTCGAAAACGTGCCTGCTACCAGCCTTAAACAGTTATCGGCCAATTGCCGGGTGAGTCCCGGTGCGGCGGCCGTGGCAGTGGTACAAGACCGTATTGCTGAAAAAGCCTTTATTGCGGCGCAGGGCATTCCGGTCGCGCCTTATGCCGAAGTCCGTTCGGCTGCCGATCTGGAAAACGCCGGGCAACACCTGTTTCCGGGCATCCTTAAGGCGGCACGACTGGGGTATGACGGTAAGGGACAGGCGCGCGTTGCCAATGTACAAGAAGCGCTGATCGCTTTTGAGTCGTTTGGCAAGGTGCCTTGCGTGCTAGAGGCCATGCTGCCCCTGAAAGAAGAGATTTCGGTGGTGATGGCGCGTGGTTTCAATGGCGAAGTGGCGGTTTTCCCGATTGGCCAAAATACCCATGTCAATGGTATTCTGGCCACCACCGTGGTGCATCCCGGCCTTATTCCTGAAAATATCCAGCAACAGGCTAAACAGGCGGCTATTAAAATTGCCGAAGGCCTGAATTATTTTGGCGTGTTGTGCATTGAGTTTTTTATTCTTGACGATAACCGCCTGATTGCCAATGAAGTGGCGCCACGCCCGCATAACAGTGGTCATTACACCATGAATGCCTGTGCCAGCAGCCAGTTCGAGCAGCAGGTGCGCGTGATGGCAGGCATGCCACTGGGTTCTACCCAATTACGGGCGCCAGCGATCATGCTTAACATTTTGGGCGACAGCTGGTTCCACCCCGAAACCGGGGCCTTTGCCGAACCGGCCTGGGACAAGGTGCTGGTTTTGCCGGGCGTGTCCTTGCACCTGTATGGCAAAAGCGATGCCCGCAAGGGCCGTAAAATGGGTCATGTAAATGTGGTTCATGAAAATTTCGATACCGCACTTGCGCATGCCCGCAAGGTCAGTGAAATCCTTAATCTAAGTCAGGTACTGTAAATGCAGGCAGACCAGGAGCAGGAAATTCTCAGGGCAGCCACTCGCCTGGTACATGGAGAGCTGGTGGCCTTTCCTACTGAAACGGTTTACGGTCTGGGGGCTGATGCCGAAAATCCGCAGGCGGTCGCCAAAATTTACCAGGCCAAGGGCCGGCCTTCCAATCATCCGGTCATCGTGCATGTGGCCCCTGATGCCGATTTGTCTTACTGGGCTACCGATATTCCCGAAGAAGCTCATCAGTTGATCAAGGCATTCTGGCCCGGTCCGCTAACGCTTATCCTGCAACGGGCCAGCCATATTCCCGATACGGTCAGTGGTGGCCAGAGCAGTGTGGGCATTCGTTGCCCGTCCCATCCCGTGGCCCAGGCCCTGCTGCGGCAGTTTGCCCGGCTCAAGCCTTCCGGGCAAGGGGGCGTTGCCGCGCCTTCGGCCAATAAGTTTGGCCAGGTATCACCTACCTTGGCAGAGCATGTTATAAGCGAATTTCCCGAAGAAGTGGCCAAGGGTATGCCGGTCCTTGAAGGGGGGGCAGCCAATATCGGTATTGAATCCACCATTGTTGACCTGTCCCGTATTGGGCAGGGGGTTGGGGCGGTTTTGCTGCGTCCCGGCCATGTCAGTGCCAGCCAGATTGGCCAGGTACTGGGTTATGCCCCAAAACTGCCAGACAGCCATGCACCACGTGCCTCGGGTACGCTTAAAGCGCATTATGCGCCACGTACGCCCTTAATGCTGGTCAGCGCCCAGGAATTGGCAGCAGGCAAGCTGCAACACCGGGTGCCCGCTGGGAAAAAATGGGCGGTTTGTGTGTTTGACGCCGGCCAGCAGCCTCACACCGAAGGGATAGACTGGTTCGAAGTGTCCAATGAACCGGTGCAATATGCTCATGATTTATACGCTTTTTTGCGTCGGGTAGACCAGCTGGGGTATCAGCGTATCTGTATTCAGTCCTTGCCCGAAGACCAGCGCTGGGAAGCGGTGAATGACCGTTTGCAAAGGGCTGCTGCGGCTTTCCCTAGGTGACATTTTTACCAAACACGATTATGATTGTCCGGTCACAAATCACCGGAAATTTTTATGATCAAGTTTACCGGCATTGATGAAATAGTCGCTATTCGGCGAGACATCCATGCACATCCCGAACTGTGTTATGAAGAGCATCGTACCTCTGCTCTGGTAGAACAAAAACTAACAGAATGGGGCATAGAATGTATAACGGGTATCGGTAAAACCGGTGTGGTGGGTAGTATCAAGGCGGGCTCGTCCAACAAAACCATCGGTTTGCGGGCGGATATGGACGCCTTGCCCATGCAGGAAGAAAATAATTTTGAGCACCGTTCACGCCATGACGGAAAAATGCATGGCTGTGGTCATGACGGGCATACCGCCATTTTGCTGGCGGCCGCAAAACATTTAAGCGAGAATCGTAACTTTGACGGCACGGTACGGTTTATTTTCCAGCCCGCTGAAGAAGGCGGTGCCGGCGCCAAAGCCATGATAGAAGACGGTCTGTTTGAGCGCTTTCCCTGTGATGCCGTGTTTGGCCTGCATAACTGGCCCGGCATGCCTGAAGGCAGTTTTGCGTATCGCACCGGTCCTTTAATGGCGTCCAGCAATATTTTTCGCATCAATATACGGGGTAAAGGCGGGCATGCCGCCGCACCGCAAGACAGCGCCGATCCGGTTCCGGTGATTGCCCAACTGGTGCAGGCATTGCAAACGGTGGTATCACGCAATATTCGTCCCATTGATGCTGCCGTGCTGTCTATTACCCAAATTCATGCCGGTACGGCAAGCAATGTGATTCCCGACCATGGCTGGATTGGCGGGGCCGTGCGTGCCTTTTCCGATGAAGTGGTCGACCTGGTCGAAGCTCGCATGAACCAGCTGGCAGCACAAATTGCCAGTGCGTTTTCCTGCACCAGCGAAGTCATCTTCGAGCGGCGTTATCCGGCATTGGTCAACACAGAGGCAGAAACTGAATTGTGTGCCCAGGTAATGCGTGCCTTGCATGGAGAAGAGAAAAGCGCTGAATATGTGTTTGAACATGAGCCGGTCATGCCCTCTGAGGATTTTTCCTTCATGTTGCAGCAAAGGCCGGGCAGTTATGTATTCCTGGGTAACGGAGATGGCTCCCACCGGCAACCCGATCACGGCCTGGGCCCTTGCCTGCTGCATAACCCCAGTTATGACTTCAATGACAACTTGCTGGGTATAGGGGCTTCATTTTGGGTCAGACTAACAGAAAAATATCTGGGTAAATAATCAACACGAATTTAAAGGGCATGCATTGAACATTATTCTGGCTTCTGAATCCCGTGAATATGCCAATAACTGGTTAAAAATCATCAAGGAAAACTACCCCCATTGGCATGCTTTTGTGTATGAGCCTGGCATGCGTCAACCCGATGTGGCCGTTAGCAAGGCCATTGTCTGGAGGCCGCCCGCTTCATTGTTTGCCAGTTATCCAGGCCTTAAGTATCTGTTCAATATGGGGGCGGGGGTTGATGCCATTTTGCAGCAAGCCGGCTTGCCGGCAAACATCCAGATTGTCAGGCTTGAAGACGCGGGCCTGGCCGATAAAATGCTGGAATATGTCATTCATTACCTGTCAAAAATAACCCGTCCGTTTGATCAATATGCCCGTTTTCAACAACAACAGCAATGGAAACCCTTGCCAGAGCTGGCAGCCAGCCAAGTGGCCGTTGGGGTAATGGGGCTGGGGGTGATTGGACAAAAAATTGCGCAAGCCCTGGCCGGGCTGGGATATACGGTGCATGGCTGGTCACGTACCGAGCGAAAACTGCAGGATGTTCATACTTACGCGGGTGAAACAGGTTTGTCTGCTTTTTTGCAAAATACGCAGGTTTTAATTAACGTTTTGCCACTAACGCAGCAAACCCACGGAATCCTTAACCGGCAAACCCTGGCTCAATTACGGGCACCGGCCAGTCTTATCAATATTGGCCGTGGCGAGCACCTGAATGAAGAAGACCTGCTTGAACTGATGAAATCGGGGCATATCGGCAAGGCGGTCCTGGATGTTTTCAGTACCGAACCCTTGCCCCATGGACATCCTTTCTGGGGGCACCCCAACATTATCGTGACACCGCATGTTTCAGGTCCCACCAATGACCCGCTTGCTTTGGCACAGATTAACCAGAAAATAGTCAATCTTGAAAATGGCCGGGAAATTGGCGGCATTGTGTCACGGGAAGCGGGATACTAAGACTTGCGCATTGACCATAAATGCCATCAGGTTAGCGCAAAATAGGCGGCAAAAATAATGAGCAAAATAACAATAAACCGGAATACCGAGACATTGTTTTTGGGGCCGCTTGTGTCGGGGACCTGGTCTGGAATGTCGCTAACAGGATCGGGGCTGTCCAGTTCTTCTGCCGGGGCTTCATGGGCGCTGGCCGAAGCGGCATCGGGTGCGGGGGTTTCGTTGGCCTGGGACCTTAGTGTTTCCAGTAACTGCTGTTGACGGGCCTTGATGGCGGATTCCAGCGCTGGCAAGGGCCAGATGTTTTCAGCGCGTCCGCTCAATACCATGAAAGGGTCAATATTGGGGGCCTGCAGTTCTTCCAGAAGGCCGGTAATTTCAAATTTCAGATCGCTGTCGGCACCCAGTTTATCCAGCGGCATGCCTTCTTTGAGCTTTTGCCAGTCGCGGGCACGACTTCGTAGCATGAAACGCCAGTCATCGCCCGAGGCACTTTCAATGTCAGGCAAATAGGTGGTGCGCAAAATCATAAAAGCCCCGCTCATCTTTTCTTGCAGGAAAACATCAAAGGCGTTCAGGATGGGTTGCCACGGTTCGGGCAGGATTTTTTCAAGCGCCTCCAGTCGGTGGGCCCAGTGCCTGAGTGCTTCGGTGGTTGGCGCGCTTAGATAGGGATAAACTTTTTCGGGGTCATTGCCGGTACGGGCAGTGCTAATATGGGTATCGTCAAACAGGGCCCACCAGAACAGGGCAGGCCAATGGCGGGCCTGAAGTTCAAGGACGATATCTTGACGGAAAACATTGTGCAACTCAATATTATCGCCATCAGGAATGGATTCCTGGCTTAACAGGTTGGCCAGATAAACAACGCCCTGCATGTTGGATTCCTTTTGCTTTTTAAAGTTCGGTGTATTTTTTTGCGTTACCCCGCGCTTTGTCCAGTGGGTATTTAATCTCATTAAGCGCCAGCTTTTCTGCCGCAGCCTCTAGGATATCAATATCCAGTACACGGCTAATTGTTAATAAATACAGGAAAACATCGGCTATTTCGTGCTTTACCGCCTGCAATTTATGGGTATTAAGATGCAGGGACTCTTCTTCTGTCATCCATTGGAAAATTTCCTGCAATTCGGCAGCCTCTACGGTTAGTGCCATGGCAATATTTTTGGGGGAGTGATAGTTGTCCCATTGCCGCTCATGGGCAAATTGCCTGAGCTTTTGCTGGATATGGTCAAGATCGGCAGCCATTTTTTTCCTTAAATACAAGCAATTATAAAGGTATAAAAGCAGCCGGGTATTGTCCGGCTGCTTTTATGTTACCTTAAAGAAAAAAATGATTATGGCTTGATGGCGATCTTGAGTACGCCATCAAGCTGGTTGGCAAAAAGATCGTAAGCCTCGACAATGTCGTCCAGTTTGTATTCGTGGGTAACCAGTGCTTCAAGGTTGACGCGGCCTGTTTCAACGATTTTAAGCAGGCGACGCATCCTTTCCTTGCCACCGGGACACAGGGCGGTAACGATTTTGTGATCGCCCAGGCCTGCTGCAAAAGCATTGACCGGAATGGTCAGGTCTTCCGAGTAGACGCCCAGGCTGGACAGGGTGCCACCCGGTTTCAATACGCGCAGGGCCTGTTCAAACGTGGTTTGGGTACCCAGGGCCTCTATGCTGACATCTACCCCGCGACCGGCTGTGAGTTTCATGATTTCGTCAACCACATCCACTTTTTTGAAGTTCAGGGTCACATCGGCACCCATTTGGCGGGAAATTTCCAGACGTTCGTCTACGCCATCTACCGCAATAATGGTGGCGGCACCGCGCAGTTTGGCGCCGGCTGTGGCACACAGGCCAATGGGCCCCTGGGCGAAGATAACCACGGTGTCACCAATTTTGATATTGCCATTTTCGGCACCCACAAAGCCGGTAGACATGATGTCGGGGCACATGAGCACCTGTTCATCAGTTAGCGCATCGGGGACGGGCGCCAGGTTGGCCTGGGCATCGGGAACCAGCACATATTCTGCCTGGGTACCATCAATAATGTTGCCAAAACGCCAGCCACCGGTTGCCTTGTAACCATGGCAGGCGCAAGTGCCATTGGCAGTGAGATAGCCGCCATCCTGGGAAGGAAAACCATCCTGGCAGGCGTAAGAGGTAAAGCTGGGACAAATGGCGCCGGCAATGACCCGCTGGCCTTCCTGGTAGCCGGTGACGTTACTGCCCAGTTTTTCAATGATGCCTACCGGTTCGTGACCAACGGTCAAGCCGGGAGCAACCGGGTATTCACCTTTCAGGATATGAATGTCGGTACCGCAAATGGTGGTGGTGGTAATACGCAGCAGTGCGTCGTTGGGGCCAACAGACGGGATGGGCTTTTCCTGGATTTCGATACGGCCGGGGGCAACAAAAACAGCAGCTTTCATGGTAGACATGGTAGTCCTCCTGGGGTAAATAACGTAAAGGGAATTGCAGGATGTTTAGTTTCACCGTATGACTGTACAACTATACGATATGAAAATGACAGTATTTTTATACAATTGTAATGTTTTGTTGTAAGAGAGGAGGTGATTAAAATCAATACAAGAGCGCAGGCAAGTTAGAATACGGTATTATCAATTCAAGTAGATGCTGGCGTGGTTTATTCAGTCAAGGAAATATTCAAGACATTGCAGGGTGAGGGCTCGCAGGCCGGACGCACTGCCGTATTTTGCCGGTTTTCCGGTTGTAATTTGTGGTCGGGCCGTGAACAGGATCGTGCCAGTGCGCAATGCACTTTCTGTGATACCGATTTTGTTGGTACCAATGGCACCGATGGCGGTAAATACGCCTCGGCCCAGGCATTGGCAGCATTGCTGGCCAGGGTTTGGGGCCCGGGCACCGAAAACCGGTTCGTGGTTTTTACAGGGGGAGAGCCTCTGTTGCAAGTGGATGATGCCCTGATAGCAGCGGTTCACGAACAGGGGTTTGACATTGCACTGGAAACCAACGGCACCCTGCCGGTCCCTGAAGGCATAGACTGGATCTGCGTCAGCCCCAAGGCAGGCACAACACTGGTCCAGACCTGGGGTAACGAACTCAAGCTGGTGCACCCGCAGGCGGGTATTAATCCCTCTCAATTCGAGCACCTTGATTTTCAGCAATTCTGGCTTCAGCCCATGGATAATCCGTTGCAACGCGCCAATACGGAACAGGCCATTGCTTATTGCCTTGAACATCCCCGCTGGCGGCTAAGTACACAAACCCATAAAATGATAGGAATACGATAGTGGTAAGCAATGCTCTGGTACTTTTTTCCGGTGGCCAGGATTCAACGGCATGCCTGGCCTGGGCATTAAACCGATTCAACCGGGTAGAAACACTGGGCTTCGATTATGGCCAGCGTCATCATGTCGAGCTGGAATGCCGGCAAAATGTTATCGCGCAAATTCGCCAGCAGTTTCCCCAATGGGATAAAAAACTGGGGCAAGACCATTTGCTGGACTTGGGTTTGCTGGGGCAAATTTCAGATTGCGCCTTAACCAGTGAAACCGAAATACAGTTTGCGCAAAGTGGCTTGCCTAATACCTTTGTGCCCGGCCGCAACCTGCTCTTTTTGACCTTTGCCGCCACCCTGGCCTATCGTCGCAACCTGGGCGTATTGGTTACCGGTGTGTGTGAAACCGATTATTCCGGTTATCCGGATTGTCGCAGCAATACCATGCAGGCACTTCAACTGGCCCTTAACCTGGGCATGGAGCAGCAATTCAGGATAGAAACTCCCTTAATGTGGCTGGACAAGGCTCAAACCTGGCAACTAGCCAGCGATCTTGGGGGGCTCGCTTTGCTGGATATTACCCGCGAAGACAGTCACACCTGTTATTTGGGCGAGCGCAACCGGCGTTTTGACTGGGGTTATGGCTGTGGCACCTGCCCGGCCTGTGAGCTTAGGGCAAAAGGATACGAAACATTCATGGAAACACAGCAGGGCGAGGCCGGTTAATGATACGCATTACACGAAAAATGGAATTTGACGCGGGTCACCGTATTCCCGACCATCGCAGTCAGTGCCGCAATTTGCACGGGCACCGTTATGTGCTGGAAATTACCCTTGAGGGTGAAGTGCATGATACCCCCGGGCAGTCTGATAACGGGATGGTGCTTGATTTTTCCGATATTAAGGCGATTGCCCATGAACAGATTGTGGGGCCGTGGGACCATGCTTTTCTGGTTTGCCAAAGTGATACCGCGGTACTGGAATTTCTTAAATCAATGCCCGGTCATAAAACGGTTGTCACCCGTAAAGTGCCAACGGCAGAAAACCTGGCGCAACTGGCTTTTGATGTGCTGGCCCCGGCATTTGAGCAACGCTATGGCAAAGAGCTGGTCCTGCATCGGGTGCGCCTGTATGAAACGCCCAACTGCTGGGCTGATGCCATCCGGATGAGCAGGTCCGATCAATCATGAAAATCAGGTCATTTGTACAGAAAGATAACGATGCCGTCATCCGTTTATGGCAGGAATGCGGCTTGGTCAGGCCATGGAATGATCCGCAAAAAGACATTGAACGTAAACTGACCACTCAGCCAGAGTTGTTTTTGGTGGGCGAGAAAGACGGAGCTGTTGTTGGTTCGGCCATGGTCGGTTACGAGGGACACCGCGGCTGGGTGTATTATCTGGCGGTTGATCCGGCCAGCCAGGGTCAGGGCATTGGTCAGGCGCTTATGCAGGAAGCCGAGCATTTGTTAATGGCAAGGGGCTGCCCCAAGATCCAGTTGCTGGTGCGTAGCAATAATAGCCGGGTACTGGTTTTTTACGAAAAACTGGGTTATGAGACAGGCGATGTTGTCATGCTGGGCAAACGACTGATTCCCGATTAAGTCCTGAGTGGGCGTTTTTTCAAGAAGATCTTATTGGTTTACCTGTCTGGGGACAATAAGACGATAATTTGCTGTTTCGTGTTAAAACCGATGCTTGAATGTGCAGGTATATGCGGTTTTTTTTCCAATAAATATCTGATTTTACAGACAATAATTTGGATTTTTAGTTTGTTTCTTGTTATCCGAATTAAATTGCCACAAAATGAATGTGCTGTTTCTGTAAAAGGTGTAACATTCAGCCTGATATTATCTTTCGAGGAGTCTAAAATGAAGAAACCAAATTCTGGCCGCCGCCTAAAATTTGGGTTTGTTGCGTTAATGGCATTAACATTTGCCGGATGCTCATCCATTAGCAACGTCAGTTCAGACGGTGTTACCGAAGATCCCGTTTGGCCAAATGCAGAAAGCGTTACGTTAAATAACAAGCAGGGTACTTATCCCAACTTTTATAATTTGACGCAGGTTCGTTCTGGCGTAACAAAAGACCAGTTGTATTATTTGTTGGGTCGGCCACATTTTAGTGAAGGCATTAGCGCAAAAGAATGGGATTACCTGTTCCATTTTCATACCCCTGATGTGGGTGTCAACAATGTAACCACTTGCCAGTTCAAAATTCTTTTCGATTCAGAAAGCGTTGCCCGCAGTTTTTACTGGCGTAGCGTAGGTGAAGGTGCCGGTTGCCCTCCAGGCAGCGCCAAAGAGTCATACACACTTAGCGCAGATGCTTTGTTTGAATTTGACAAATCTACCTTAAGCGCCATTACTACCGGTCGTCAGGAACTTGATAACCTTGCCCAAAGCTTAAGTAATGCCAAGGAAATGACAGGGATCTCTATCGTCGGTCATACCGATTTACTGGGTAATAGTGCTTATAACATGCGCCTGTCACAAGCCCGTGCAGAAACGGTTGGCAATTACCTGGTAAGTCAGGGCATTCCGGCTAACCTGATTCAGGCATATGGTGTGGGTGAAACACAACCTGTTGTGCAATGTACAGGCAGTGGCCAAGAGCTTATCAACTGTCTGGCACCTAACCGCCGTGTGGTCATTAGCGTCGACAAGCAATAATAAAACAGGCTGTTGTTTTAAAAAAATTACAGTCTGGGTCATCTTTACATCCGTACCGCATCACTTTAAAAAGGTCATGCGGTTTTTTTTATTAAAGCTTTTATAAATATTAATAAATAATGCTATTTGTATAATATGTAATCAAATTTATGCAATTTATTAAAGCATTAAGTTAATAGTTAATTGTGATTAAGTTTGATATATAACAAGGTTGGCTATTACCTCTAAAGTTATCATAGTCTTAAGCTTTGAATGAATTTATAAAAACTCATTACGGGAAAATTAGTAAGTATCTTTTAGAAATTTTTTTAAAAAGGTGCTTATATTTTTAAAAGAGGTTGTTGATATGGTGAAAATGAAAAAATCCATTGCCAGCTATGCGCTTGCATCAGTACTGTGTCTGGCCGGAAGTGCCTCTGCCATGGCACAGGAAAAGGGGGCTGAAGCTGCCCAAACAGAACGCTACAAACCAAATAACGAATTAATTGTTGCCATCGAGCCAGCAAACGGTCATAACCCTGCAGAAGTTGAGCTGGGTAAAAAACTGTTCTTTGATCCTCGTTTGTCGCGTTCAGGATTTATTTCCTGTAACTCCTGTCACAATCTGGGCATGGGCGGCAGCGATAATCTGCCAACCTCAATTGGTCACAACTGGCAGGAAGGGCCTATCAACTCGCCCACCGTGCTTAACTCCAGCCTGAACTTCGTTCAGTTCTGGGACGGCCGTGCGGCAGACTTGCGTGAACAGGCCGGTGGCCCGATTGCCAACCCAATGGAAATGGCTTCTTCACATGATTTGGTGGTGAATATCCTTGAATCCATTCCTCAATATAAAGAAGAGTTCAAGCAGGTATATGGTTCAGATACCATCACTATTGATGAAGTAACCAAAGCACTGGCCGTATTTGAAGAAACCCTGGTGACACCCAACGCACCCTTTGACCGTTGGTTGAAAGGTGAAGAAAACGCGATTAATGACCAAGAATTGCGCGGTTACCTGACCTTTAAAAACAGCGGTTGTGTTGCCTGCCATAATGGTGCCAACTTAGGCGGTGCATCATTCCAGAAAATGGGCCTGATAGAACCGTACGTAACTGATAACGAAGCTGCCGGCCGTGCCGGTGTGACCGGTAACGACGTTGAGCGTATGATGTTTAAAGTGCCTACCTTGCGTAACGTGGAACTGACCTACCCGTACTTCCACGATGGTGCTGCCAACACGCTGACTGAAGCAGTGGATATCATGGGACGCCTGCAGTTGGGCCGCAAATTTACAGATAATGAAATTGAAGACATTGTTGCCTTCCTGAAAACCCTGACCGGTGACCAGCCCAGGTTTGAAATGCCTATCTTGCCACCTTCCAGTGATTTGACACCTCGTGCCAAGCCATTTGACTAAGGCATAGCAGGGCGCCAATGGCAGTACGGTAAACGGCTGCCAGTCATAGGCCTCAGTTATAAAAAAGCACCTGTTTCGCATTTGTGAGCAGGTGTTTTTTTTATGAAATATCGTGGTATTAAAAAGTCCTGGTTTTGTTGGGGGGGGGCTCATCAGCTGTGACTGTTTTGATACAGCCGCTTTTTGTTTTTAAGACAAGAAAATCATTCTGCCAGTATATTCACTTACAATCACAGCTAATGCAATTTGAAATTATCAAGATCTATTCGGAGAGTATGAATGAAGCTTTATTATTCAGCAGCATCACCTTTTGTTCGTAAAGTGATGATGGTGGCGCAAGAGTTGGATTTGCTTGATCAGCTGGAAAAGGAACCTGTCCAGGTACATCCGGTGAACCGTCTGCAGTCGCTTATTGTCTCTAATCCATTGGGACAGGTTCCTACCCTGATTACTGATGATGGGCAAGCACTTTTTGATAGCCGGGTGATTTGTGAATATCTTAATGACAAGGGGAATGGAAGCTTGTTTGGTAACCAGGATAGCCGTTGGGGTATTTTGTCTGAATTGACCGCGCTGGACAGCTCTTTAAGTGCCTTGGTGATTGCCCGTTATGAAATAAGTGTCCGGCCTGTTGAATTGCAATGGCTGGCTTGGGTTGATGCCCAGATGGATAAATCCCGTACGACGTTGGACTATTTTGAAGGCAAGGCCGAATCACTGGAAGGTCGCGTGGATATTGTCATGTTTGGGCTGGCCTGTTTGTTGGGGTATTTGGATTTTCGCTTTGCTCATTTTGACTGGCGCAAACTTTATCCCAAGCTTGATGCCTGGAATGCGCAGTTCTCGCAACGGCCATCCGTTCAAAATACAGTACCGGTATAGCGTTGAATTTATCCCGGTTTGATCCGCATACCTTACGCGTTTTTCTTCTGGCGGCCCAGCATTCAAGCCTGACCAAGGCCGCCCAAGAGGCGCATCTTACCTTATCGGCCGCCAGCAAGCGTATTTCAGAGCTTGAGAAACAGCTTAACTGCACACTTTTCATCAGGCAAGCCAGAGGGGTGGCGCTAACGCCCGCCGGACAGGCACTAGTGGAACATGCGCAACAGGTTATTAGCACGATTAACCGCATGGCCGCCGATATGGGGGATTATGCCGCCGGCTTGCGTGGTCAGGTCAGAATGTGGGCCAACACCTCTGCGGTGATTCAGTTCTTACCCGGTGATTTGGCCCGGTTTTCCAGCCAGAATCCGGCGATTCGCTTAAGCCTTGAAGAAAAGTTGAGCCATGAGATTATTTCGGCATTAATCCAGGAAAAAATTGATATAGGTATTTTTGCCGATAATATCCCCAGCGGACAAGTGCAGAAAAGCCTGTACCGCTTTGATCAGCTGGTGTTGCTGGTACCTTCTTCCCATGCGTTGCGGGGTTCGTCACCGGTTTATTTCAAAGATGTGTTGCATGAGGGTTTTGTAGGTTTGTCTGATGGCAGCGCTTTACTGGTTCGCATGCAGGAAGCCGCCTTGGCAGCCGAAAAATCATTGCGCCTGCGGGTGCAGGTTAGCAGTTTTGATGCCATTTGCCGCATGATAGAGGCCGGCTTGGGCATTGGGCTTTTGCCTCGTGCCTCGGTACGTCCCGAAATTCTGGGCACCGGCCTGCATGCGGTTGATCTGCTGGACAGCTGGGCAGAGCGCACTTTATGGATTGGGGTACGTAATGAACATAGCCTGACCCCCGATACCCAGCGTTTGTATGCTTTTCTGAAGCAAGCCCGGCACGCAAGACAAAATAATGAATCTTTGCCGGAGCCTTGAATTTCAGGAAAGGGTGGTTTAGAAAAAATTGATTTTCAAAGTGCCATTTTGCTTTCATTATAGAGGATATTGAAAGCAATAAAAGGCAACAAGAATGAAAAAACCATTGGATGGCATCAAGGTACTTGAACTGGGACAACTCATCGCCGGGCCTTTTGCCTGCAAAATGCTGGCCGAGTTTGGCGCCGAGGTCATAAAGATAGAGCCTCCGGAAACCGGTGACCCCTTACGGAAATGGCGTTTGCTGCATGAAGGCACATCGGTCTGGTGGGCCTCGCAGTCCAGGAACAAACAGTCGGTTACCCTGGATTTGCGCCAGAAAGAAGGGCAGGATGTCATTCGCCTTTTAATTAAAGAGGTGGATGTGCTGGTGGAAAACTTCCGTCCTGGAACCCTTGAGAAATGGGGGCTGGGTTGGGAAGAATTGAAGGCCATCAATCCAAACCTGATTATGCTCCGGGTCTCGGGTTATGGACAAACCGGCCCCTATAAAGATCTTCCCGGCTTTGGTGTCGTGGGTGAGGCCATGGGGGGATTACGGCACCTGAGTGGCGAGCCGGGTCGTCCACCGGTGCGGGTGGGTATTTCCATTGGTGACTCCCTGTCTGCCTTGCATGGCGTGATTGGTGTTTTGCTGGCTTTGCGTCATCGTGACCAGAATGGGGGCGATGGGCAGGTTATTGACGTGGCGCTTTACGAGTCCGTGTTCAACATGATGGAAAGCATGGTCGCCGAGTATTCTGTGTTTAATGAAATCCGGCAACCCGCGGGAAGCAGTTTGCCAGGGATCACTCCCAGCAATGCGTATCGCTGCGCGGATGGCAAGTATGCCTTGATTGCCGGTAACGGAGACAGTATTTTTAAACGGCTCATGACATTGATCGGGCGTGACGATATTAGTAATGACCCGGAATTTGCGCATAACGACGGGCGTTCCAGACAGGCTGAATATATTGATGGCGTCATTGGACAATGGGCGGCCCAGCATTCTTTGGAAGACGTGCTGCAGGCTCTGCACGAGTCACGTATCCCGGCCGGAAAAATTTATGACGTGGCTGATATTGTTAACGATCCGCATTATAAAGAGCGGGAAATGCTGTTGCAAGGTGAGCTTGAAGATGGCACGCCAGTTATCCTGCCGGGTATTGTGCCCAAATTAAGCGGTACACCGGGCGAGGTGCATCGCAGGGCACCCACGCTGGGTCAGGATACGGCAAGCGTATTGAGTGCATTGGGGATAGATGAACAAATGCAGCAGCAATGGCGCGAACAAGGAATCATTTAGGTGGGGACGAAAGCAATGACGAGCAATAAAATTTATATGCAGGAAGTGGCGTGTCGTGACGGGTTTCAGAACGAGGCCATGTTTATCCCGACCGAAGAAAAGATTGCCATAGTGGACCAACTGAGTGAATGTGGCTATGCCAAAATAGAAGTCACGTCATTTACGTCACCCAAAGCCATTCCCGCATTGCGTGATGCCGAAGAGGTCATGCACCGTATTCGACGCAACCCCGATGTGTTGTATACCGTTCTGGTGCCCAATTTGCGTGGCGCGGAAAGGGCCATGTCATGCGGGGTGGATGAAATCAACTTGGTGATGTCCGTTAGTGAAACGCATAATCAGTCCAATTTGCGCATGACGCGTGAACGTTCTTTTGAACAGCTGACGGGTATTATTGGAGAGGTTAAATCCACACCAGTAGCGATTAATATTTCCCTGTCCTGTTCTTTTGGTTGCCCCATGGAAGGGGAGGTGGCCCAAAATGAGGTGTTGCACTGGGCAGATCGCTTTGCTGAGTTGGGCGTGCATGGTATTACTTTATGCGATACCACTGGTATGGCCTATCCAACGCAGGTCAGTGCGTTGTTTGAGCGTGTTAAGTCGCAATTTTCCGAGCTTGAGTTAACCGCGCATTTTCATAATACACGCGGTATGGCGCTGGCCAATGCCAATGCCGCGATAGCGGTGGGCATAAATCGTTTTGACGCCTCTTTAGGTGGGCTGGGTGGGTGCCCTTATGCACCAGGTGCCTCAGGCAATGTATGTACGGAAGATATGGTTCATATGTTTGAATTGATGGGACTGGATACCGGTGTTGATTTGCAGGGGGTTTTGGCGGTGGCGGCCAGGTTGCCCAAGTTGCTTGGCCATGATGTGCCCGGCCAGATCCTGAAAGCAGGCTCACGTTTAACGTTGCATCCGGTACCGGATGGTGTAGTAACTGCAGTTTAAAAATTTAATATCTAATGGAGACAAACCGTGAAAAAACACACAACATTAAAGCCATTGTGCTATGCCATACTGTTGGCGGGTCTGGGAAGTAGCGTTAACGCCCAGGAAGTGGCTTATCCAGATCGTCCAGTATCCCTGATCGTTTCAGCAGCACCTGGTGGCACTACCGACCTTGCCGCTCGTATGATTGCCGAACCTTTAAGCAAAGCGTTAGGGCAATCGGTGGTCGTGGAAAACAAGCCGGGCGCATCAGGTGGAATCGCTGCCTCACAGGTCTTAAGAGCTAAGCCGGATGGTTATACTTTATTATTGCAATATTCCGGTTATCAAGTAATTACGCCGAATATTGACAAGGTCAGCTGGGATCCTGTCAAATCTTTTGCACCGGTTGCCAATGTGCTCTCAGCACCACAAGTGTTGGTGGTGAAGAAAGACTTGCCGGTTAATAACCTGAAAGAGTTTGTTGATTATGCCATCAAGAATCCGGGTAAACTCAATTATGCCTCTTCAGGTAATGGCTCGCTTCAGCAGGTGGCTACTGAACAGCTGAATCAAATGGCGAATATTGAAACCACTCATGTGCCTTATAAAGGAACAGGTCCGGCGTTGGCTGATTTGCTAGGAGGAGTAGTGGATTTAACCATTACGACGCCGCCTCCTTTGTTACCTCATATAAAATCAGGCGCTTTGAAGGCACTGGTTGTAACCGGTAGCCAGCGTCTGGATTCGGCACCCGAAGTACCTACAGCGGCAGAGGCGGGTTACCCTGATTTACAGGTTTCTTCTTGGTTCGCCATGTATGCGCCCGCAGGGACGCCTGATGCGGTTGTTCAGAAGCTGGCGGGTGAAATTGAAAAAATCATGGCAACTGATGAGTATCGTGAAAAAGCTGAAACATTGGGGGCAACGGCAGAATTCATGGGGCCGGAAGCACTGGGCAAGTATACGGAAGAAGAGCTGGTTCGCTGGAAAAAAGTCATTGATACTGCCGGTATAAAAGGCAATCAATAATACAAAAAGAGATACGTTTTCGCGTATCTCTTTTTGCCGTATTTTTTTATGGGCCTGCCAGCAATGGCAGACCTGTCGTGCCGATTTTACTCCATTTTAATCGTGGTATTGACCCCTTGGGCATGATGGGTCCAGCGGGCGGTGATTGATTTTGTTTGGGTCCAGAAGCTGACGGCCTGTTTGCCGTTGGGACCCAGATCACCCAGTTTTGAACCGCGTGAACCGGTGAAGCTGAACCAGGCCACGGGTACGGGAATGGGAATATTGATGCCAATCTGGCCTACATCGACATTGTTCTGGAAGTAACGGGCATCGCCACCGCTTTGCGTGAAGATGGCCACGCCATTGCCATTGGGGTTGGCATTAATAAACTCAACGGCCTCATCCAGGGTGTCCACACACACCACACACAATACCGGGCCAAAAATTTCTTCCTGATAAATGCGCATGTCCGCTTTGACTCCAGCAAAAATGGTCGGGCCAACAAAGTTGCCGTTTTCATAACCTTCAACGGTAATGTCGCGTCCATCCAGCAGCAGTTCAGCGCCTTCATCAACACCGGCCTGGATCAGGCCACGAACCCTTTCACGGGCTGCCGGAGAAACCAGCGGGCCCAGGTCTGCCGCGCGGTCTGTCCCCACATTGACTTTCAGGGTTTTACTGCGCTCGACAAATTCGTCCAGCCACGCTTTGGTTTCACCCACCATAACTGCCACCGAGGTGGCCATGCAGCGTTGTCCGGCAGCGCCAAAGGCAGCGCCTACCAATTGGTTAAGGGCCACGTTTTTGTCGGCATCGGGCAAAATTACACAATGGTTTTTGGCACCCATCATGGCCTGGCAGCGTTTGCCTGCGTTGGAAGAACGCTGGTAAATTTCTGTGCCAACGCGGGTGGAGCCAATAAAGGAAACCGCCTTGATGTCCGGGTGCTCGCATAAGCGGTTAGCCACTTCAGGGCCACCATGCACCACGTTCAGGACGCCTGGGGGCAAGCCTGCCTCCAGGGCCAGTTCGGCCAGAAATAACGAGGAACTGGGGTCTTGTTCGGAGGGTTTGAGGATGAAGGTATTGCCACACGCAACGGCAATCGGGAACATGAAGCAGGGCAGCATGATGGGGAAGTTGAACGCGGTAATGCCGGCGCAAACCCCCAACGGCTGGTTTAGCGTATAAACATCAATGCCCGAGGCTGCGTTTTCAGCATATTCGCCCAGTTGCAGGCTGACAATCGAGCATGCATGTTCAATTACTTCAAGGCCACGGCCAACTTCGCCTTCCGCATCGGGCAGGGTCTTGCCATGTTCCAGGGTAATCAGTTCGGCAAGTTTGGTGGCGTTTTCACGCACCAGATGCTGCAGTTTCAGCATGATGCGCATGCGGGTACCCTGGCCGCTATTGCGCCAGGTTTTGAAGGCTTCCTTGGCATTGGCAATCGCCTGATCCACTTCATCAAGGGTGGCAAAGGGAACCCGTGCAACCACTTCCTGGTTGGCCGGATTCACCACATCGCGCCAGACATCGGACGTGGAGCGGACTTTTTCACCATTGATAATCAGGGGGACTTCTGGGATGGAGCGCATGATGTAATCCTTTTACTTATTTAAGAAGAGAGCAGCTTGATTCGGAAAGGGGCTGGAAAGCTTCTGCCGCCGGAATGGTGGCAAGCAGTTTTGAGTAATCCCATTCGCTTTGTTTTTCTGACGGTTTCTTGACCTCATACAGATACATGTCGTGAATCACACGGCCATTGGGCTGGATGGATGCATTATGCATGATGGGGTCTTCGATGGGCAATTCGCGCATTTGGGCAGCCACTTTATCGCCTTCGGTTGATTTGGCGGCAGCGACCGCTTTCAGGTAATGCAAGACACTTGAATAAACGCCCGCCTGGGTCATGGTGGGTTTCAGGTTATTGAATTCCTTGGCAAAGCGGTCGGACCAGGCACGGGTATTGTCATCAAAATCCCAGTAAAAACCGTCAACATAACTAAGCCCCTGGGCGCTTTCATTACCCAGCGCACGCAGGTCGGACAGGAAAATAAGCAGGGAAACCAGTCGCTGGCCACCCTCACTAACGCCAAATTCCTTGGCCTGCTTGACGGCATTGACGGTGTCCTGGCCACCATTGGCCAGGGCGACTACGTCGGCCTTGGAACTTTGGGCCTGCAGCATGAACGAGGCGTAGTCGGAGTTGTTCAGCGGGTGACGCACCGCACCGTTTACCTTGCCGCCAAGCGTTTCCACCATTTTGGAGGTATCCGCTTCAAGTGAGTGGCCAAAGGCGTAATCAACCGTGAGGAAAAACCATGATTTGCCGCCGGTGGCAATGGTGGCCTTGGCACCACCCACAGATTGTGAGTAGGTGTCAAACATCCAGTGAAAACCCACCGGAGAACATTCTTTATTGGTTAGGGCCGTGGTGGCCGGGCCGGAAAACAGCACCACCTTGTTCTTGTCCCGGGCAATATTCTGGACGGCCAGCGCAACGGCCGAGTTGGTCAGGTCGGCAATGGCTGTTACGCCATCACGGTCAAACCATTCCCGCGCCTTGGCGGCACCCACATCGGCCTTGTTCTGGTTGTCGGCTGAAACCAGGTCGATTTGCATGCCTTTGCACTCGGCGGCCAGGCAATCATTAATCGCCATTCTGGCAGCGGCCACCGATCCTGGGCCACCCATAGAAGCATAGGTGCCCGACATGTCGGTAAGAACACCGATTTTGACAGGGGGGATGTCGTTGGCGCTGGCTATTGAGCTGAATGCCAGGGCGCAACTTAAGGCGAGGGTATGCGCGTGGATTTTCATGGTTTGTCTCCGGGGTTTTCATTCGTTTTAATAAGTCTCTTTGGACCAGATACAGTTTGATGTGTATAAATTAAAATTGCAATATAAAATATGCACATCTATTGTTTAAAAATGCACATATGAAAACACTTGACTGGGATGGTTTGAGATACTTTCTTGAGGTGGCAAGAACCCAGCGGGTTAGCGCAGCCGCCGTACGGCTGGGTGTTGAGCATACAACGGTAGCCAGAAGGATCCGTCAGCTGGAGACGCAAATGGATACCTTGCTGTTTGACAAGTCCCGTTCCTCAGGGTTTGTCCTGACGGCTGCAGGGCATGAATTGCTGGCCCATGTCGAGCAAATGGAAAGTCATTTGTTTAATGCCCGCGAGAAGGTAACCGGGGTGGGAGAATCCTTGTCGGGTCATATCAGGGTAGCGGCCACCGAAGGTTTTGGCAGTTATATTATTACGCCCCTGTCGATGCAGTTCCAGCAACAGTATCCCGATATTACCCTTGATGTCTTGCCGGTGCCGCGTTTTGTCAGCCTGACCCGGCGTGAAGCCGATATTGCCATTACGATTGAACGCCCTTTACGCGGACCTTATGTGTGCAGCAGGCTGTGTGATTATTCTTTGCGGCTGTATGGTACGCGTGAGTATTTACAAAACCATCCCCCTATCCGGCAACAGGATGACCTTAAGTTTCATTCCGGTATCAGCTATGTTGAAGAGCTGATTTACAGCGACCAGTTGCGCTACCTGGAAGATGTGCTGCCTTTGAGCAACGTTGTATTCAAAAGTACCAGTATTATTGCGCAATATTATGCCTGTTTGCAGGGGCAGGCACTGGCCATCCTGCCTTGCTTCATGGCCGCTCAAAACCCGCATCTGGTCGCCATTTTGCCCGAAGATGTCCATATCCAGCGCAGTTTCTGGATGTATTTTCATGAAGACCTGAAGCGCCTTAGGCGCATGACCGCCTTTTGTGATTTTGTAAGAAGTGTGGTAGAAAGGAATTCAGGATTAATGAAAGGAACAGGCACGACTTTGTTCATGCTTTAACGACACTGGAGAATATTTATGTACATGACTTTACGGGCAGAAGACGGACATGTTTTTGATGCTTATGTGACCGGAGAAGAGACTGCCCGTGCGGGTATTGTGCTCATTCAGGAAATTTTTGGCGTCAACAGCCACATACGTGATGTTGCCGGTTTTTTTGCGGCGCAAGGTTACCGGGTGGTCGCGCCGGCCCTGTTCGATCGGGTTCAGGCCAAGGTAGAGCTGGGCTATGCCCAGCAAGACATACAAAAAGGTCTTGAATTGCGCAGTGAAATCAGCCAGGAGCAGGTCATGATGGATATTGCCGCTGCCGTTCAGGCGCTTGAAAAACAGTCCAGTGTGGGTGTCGTGGGTTATTGCTGGGGTGGCACGCTGGCGTGGCTGGCAGCATCCGAAATAGCAAGTGTTAATGCTGCTTCATGCTGGTACGGCGGTGGTTTGGCACAGGTTGCCACTGAGCAAACCGCGGTACCGGTGCAAATGCACTTTGGTGAACTGGACAAGTCCATACCTTTAAGCGATATAGAAATTATCCGCCAGGCCCAACCTGATGCTGAAATGTTTGTTTACCCAGGCGTTGATCACGGCTTTGGCTGCGACCAGCGCGGCTCTTACAATCAGGCGGCAACTGAGTTGGCCCGTCAGCGGACACTGTCGTTTTTTGCTAAACATCTGTAAAAAACAAACGCAGGAGGTGGCTATGAAAATCTATAAAATTTTGTTTGCAGCCTTATTGACTGCCGGAGCAAGCACCCATGTCGCGGCCAATGTGCCCGTGCTTGCCGTGCCAGAAGAGCCCGTTCTTTTTCTGGAACAGCCGCCGGTTTTTGGCAAGGCACCCGAAAGTGCCGCTGTTGTCGCACCGCAAATGCCGCTTTCCTGGTTTTCCGGCAACCGACCCATTCGTCAAACGCAACAGGCCATTGGCTTGCTTGAACAGGCCGGGCTTCAGGGCCTGAATCCGGCCGACTATCCCATAGAAAGTTTAAGACAGCAACTGGCCCAGGCCAATAACGGGCAATTAAGTAGCGAACAGGTGGCTTTGCTTAATGATCGCACCAGCCGTGTCATGAGGGCTTATGTCAAAGACCTTAAAAACGGGCGGGTTGACCCGGCCAGCGTAAAACAGAAATTTAACCGCACGCCCATTACCGATGCGCAGGCCGATGCCTTGCTGCAAAATGCCTTGCAACAGGATCGTTTAGCCAGTTTGCCCGAAACCATTACCAACTCCATACCCATGTATGGCAGCTTGCTCAAGGTGCTGGCTCACTATAAAACCCTGGTGGGTAATCCTGCCTGGCAAACCCCGTTACCTGCCATCAAGGGTAATAGCCTTAAGTCCGGGCAGCCGTATGCTGGCCTGGCGGGTGTGCAGGCACGCCTTGAAGCCTTGGGAGATCTGTCCCCTGGCGATGCCGTACCGGCGGTTTATGATGCCAGGCTGGAGCAAGGCATAAAAAGCTTCCAGGAGCGGCACGGACTGGCGCAGGACGGGGTAATTGGCAAGGGCACGCTGGCCCAGCTGTCAGTAACGCCAGAACAACGCGTCAAGCAAGTTGAAGTCAACCTTGAACGCTTGCGCTGGACTCCGTTAACCACACATTCGCGTATGATCGTGGTGAATGTACCCGAATTCATTTTGCGGGGTTATGCCGTTAATAATGGCAAGGTAGACCCCCAAATTGAAATGAAAGTGATTGTGGGCCGGGCTTTCAATACCAGTACTCCCTTGTTTGATGGCGAAATGAAATTCATCGAATTCAGTCCGTACTGGAATATTCCCTATTCCATTGCGCGCGGTGAAACCATTCCACGCCTTCGCCGCGACCCTGGCTACTTAAACCGTCAGGGCATGGAGTTTGTGGTGGGCAATAGCGTATCAACGGCCGTTAGTGAAGCAAACATGAGTGCGGTATTGGCTGGCAAGGCGCGCATTCGCCAGCGTCCCGGCCCACAAAATGCCCTGGGAGATATTAAATTCATCTTCCCCAACAACATGAGTATTTTCCTGCACCATACCCCGTCGGTCGGACTGTTTGACCGGGCTCGCCGTGATTTCAGTCATGGCTGTATTCGTGTTGAAGAACCGGTCCAGCTGGCCCAGTTTATATTGCTTAACCAGCCCGAATGGACGGTGGCGCGCATCAAATCGGCAATGGCGGCCAGAAAATCGAATACAATGAAGCTTGACGAGCCCATTCCTGTTGTTCTGGCATACAGTACCGTCGTCGTGAAAAATAATAAAACGTACTTCTTCCCTGATATCTACGGGCAGGACAAACTGCTGAACCAGGCTCTTCTGCGTTATACGCAGCAACAGGCCGCCAGGCCTTTGCTCGCGTCCAATCCTTAAAATTATCAGGAGAATGTATAGCATGTCGTTGCGTACACCTCATACCCGGCGCCAGTTTTTGCGAACAACCCGTAAACTGGCGCTGACAGGTGCAGTATTTTCAATTGCCCCATCTGTCAATGCCGGTTTATCATTAAGCTCTAAAAATCATCTTCTTGCCCTGGATCATACGCATACCAATGAAAAACTGTCTGTGGTTTATCGTTTGGGTGACCAGTATGTCAATTCGGCACTTACCCGCCTGAACCGCTTTCTGCGCGACCACTATTCCGGTACCGTAGGTATTATGGATCCTGCCCTTTACGATATCCTTAATGGTATTAAGGTGGCGTTGCGTGCCGATATCCCCTACCAGATTATTTCCGGTTATCGCGATCCGCATACCAACGAACGTTTGCGTACCACCCGTGGTGGCGGTGTCGCCAAGAAAAGCCTGCATATGCAAGGCAGGGCACTGGATATCCGCATGCCGGGCGTGCCGCTTGCCGAGTTGCGTGATGCCGCCCTGTCATTAAAAGCCGGTGGTGTGGGCTATTACCCCAAAAGCCAGTTTGTGCACGTGGATACAGGCGGTATCCGAAGCTGGTAACGTTTTGAAAATAGTGTTGTTGCCCAAGGCTTGCGGCGGTTTGCCGGTGGGTTTTTGGGCAGCATTTACCGCATTCAGGTAAGAAATAAAAATATAGAAGCAATCTGCGATATTGCAACGCATCATTAATCGGGCAATTATTTTTTCCAAATGGAAATAAAGGCTAAATGCCTGTATAAAAACATCTATTGTGATTTATTTTAAAGATATTCATTAATATATTTACGATTGGATTGATTTGTTTTTGTGCAGTGCGTTAGAATGGCTTTATTAAATCCGAAACCCTGGGGCCAATAATAATGTTCTATTGGCTGGAAAGGCTGGATTCAATAGGGGTGTGTTCTCACGGTTCTATTAGACTTGTAATTTAAGGTTGATGAAATGAAGTTCGCAGATTTCAAGCCAGGCCAGGTATTTGAGCAGGGTCCCAGGCATGTTACTCAGGAAGAAATTCTTGCCTTTGCCAACGCCTATGACCCACAATGGTTTCATATTAATCCTGAAAAAGCGGCAGAAAGTCACTGGAGCGGGTTAATTGCCAGTGGCTGGCATACTTGTGGCATGGCCATGAAAATGGCGGTTGATGCCGTGCTCGGAGAATCCGAATCATTCGCCTCGCCGGGGCTGGACTACGTGAAATGGCTTAAACCGGTACGCCCTGGCGATGACCTGTTCTGGAAAGGAATTATCAAGGCAAAGCGTGAATCCAATTCACGCCCGGGTATTGGTATTATTCTTTGGAGTTGGGAGGTCACCAACCAGAACGGTGACGTTGTCCTTGAACTGGATGCTACCAATTTATTTGATATTTCAGGACAGGATAAGAACGACGCCTGATGCGAAGCCGCCCGCTTGTGGTGTAAAACCGGGGGGGCGTGTTTAGCATTGCAGGAAACAAGGGCCGCCAGGGGCGGGCAGAATCAAAAGGACTGAAGCAGGTGCAAATACCTGTTTCAGTCCTTTTTTTATTGCTTCATTGCGGCTGCAAACAACATGCTGGCCTGTTTTCAGGCTCACATGTTGTTGTCTGGATTAATAAAAGGCTTGCAAGCCGGTTTGGGCACGGCCCAGAATTAGGGCGTGAACATCGTGGGTCCCTTCGTAGGTATTTACCACTTCAAGGTTGACCAGGTGGCGGGCCACGCCGAACTCGTCGGAAATACCGTTGCCACCCAGCATGTCACGGGCCAGGCGGGCAATATCCAACGCCTTGCCGCAAGAGTTGCGTTTCATGATAGAGGTAATTTCAACGGCAGCGGTGCCTTCGTCTTTCATGCGACCCAAACGCAGGCAGCCTTGCAGGCCCATGGTGATTTCGGTTTGCATGTCGGCCAGTTTTTTCTGGATTAGCTGGTTTTGTGCCAGAGGACGGCCAAATTGCTTGCGATCCATCGTGTATTGGCGAGCCGTATGCCAGCAGGCTTCTGCCGCACCCAGTGCGCCCCAGGCAATGCCAAAACGGGCAGAATTCAGGCAGGTGAATGGGCCACGCAGGCCGCTGACGCCAGGCAGCATCTGGTCATCGGGAATCTCTACTTCGTCCATCACGATTTCACCGGTAATAGATGAACGCAGGCCGACTTTGCCATGAATGGCCGGGGCACTTAAGCCTTTCATGCCTTTTTCAAGAATGAAACCGCGGATTTTGCCATCGAACTCACCGCCCACACAACGGGCCCACACCACGAATACATCGGCAATGGGAGAGTTGGTGATCCACATTTTATTGCCGCTTAAGCTGTAGCCGTTTTCGGTTTTTTTAGCGCGGGTTTCCATGCCATCGGGATCGGAACCGTGATTGGGTTCGGTTAAGCCAAAGCAGCCAATCCATTCACCGGTGGCCAGCTTGGGCAGGTATTTCATTTTCTGGGCTTCGCTGCCAAATTCATTGATAGGTACCATCACCAATGAAGACTGCACGCTCATCATGGAGCGGTAGCCGGAGTCAATACGTTCTACTTCACGGGCAACCAGACCGTAAGAAACGTAGTTCAGGCCCGAGCCACCGTATTCAACCGGAATGGTCACGCCCAGCAGGCCCAGTTCACCCATTTCCCTGAAAATGGAAGGATCGGTTTTTTCATGACGGAACGCTTCCAGTACGCGCGGCGCCAGTTTGTCCTGGCAGTAGGCGTGGGCGGCGTCACGAATCATACGCTCTTCATCGGTTAACTGTTCGTTAAGCAATAAAGGATCGTCCCAGTGGAAAGAAGGATTTGAAGACATGGTGTTGACTCCTGTAAATTGATGATTTTATGGTTTTACAATGTAATGAGATATATTCTATGTGCCATTTATTCACATAGCAATTGATAAAAACGCACAATCTGGTGCAATATAGTCACTTCAACCTGTTGGAAAGGAAAAAAATGCGTAAAGGAGTACCCAATCTGGGGGCCTTGCAGGCCTTTGAGGCCTCTGCACGGCTGGGATCTTTTTCTCGTGCCGCCGAAGAATTGTCCCTGACCCACAGTGCTGTGTTCAGGCAGGTGGCCGGGCTGGAGGAGCGTCTGGGGGTGGAATTGTTTACCCGGGTGCGGCGGCGGATTGTGCTAACCGATCATGGTGCGGAATATGCGGCCAGGGTTCGGCATCATCTGGAGCAATTGCAAAAAGACACGTTTGGCCTGATCAGTCGCGCCGGTATTGGCCGTAGCCTGAATATTGGCACTGTGCCCACCTTGGCGGCCACCTGGCTGATTCCCCGGCTGGCCGGTTTTCAGCGGCTCTATCCCGATATTGCCATTAGTCTTTCCAGCAAGACCGCGCCTTTTTTATTCAAGGATTATCCGCTAGATGCGGCTATTTACCATGCCGAGCAACCCTGGAACAATACGCACAGCATTCGTCTGTTTTACGAACAGGAGCTGATTCCAGTGTGTTCATCGCAGCTGCTGGCACGGGTTAAAAGCAAGGGGGTAAAAGCCCTGGCAGAAATGACCCACCTGCACATGATGACGCGGCCCGATGCCTGGATGCAATGGTATGAACACAACCATTATGAGTGTGAGCCGCATATATTGGCCGGGCCCAGGTACGAGGTTTTCAGCATGTTACTGGCTGCGGTGGAGGCCGGTTTGGGCATGGGCCTGTTTCCGGCCTTTATTGCCAGGGAGCATATCAAGAGCGGGCGTTTTGTCATGCCTGTGCCGGCCGTCTTGCCGGTTAGCAAATCGTATTATTTTGGTTATCCCGATGACCGGAGCCCTTCAGAGGCATTGGGCCTGTTTGAGCAATGGCTGGTCACGCAGGCACAACAACCGGTCTGATATGTCTTATTTGAACACGACGGTTTTATGTCCGTTTAGTAAAATGCGATGTTCAACATGATGTTTTACCGCACGTGACAGCACCAGCGATTCGGTATCGCTGCCCACCTGTGTCAGGTCATCGGCCGTCATGGTGTGGTCTACGTACTGGATATCCTGTTCGATAATCGGGCCTTCATCCAGATCAGCCGTTACATAATGGGCGGTGGCACCAATAATTTTTACACCCCGGGCATGTGCCTGGTGATACGGGCGGGCACCCTTGAAGCTGGGCAGAAAGCTATGGTGAATATTAATGGCACGTCCTTGCAGGGCCTGGCACAAATGATTGGACAATATCTGCATGTAGCGGGCCAGTACCACTAGGTCAACATTCAGATCTGACACCAGTTGGATAATTTGCTGCTCTTGTTCTGCTTTGGTCTCGGGGGTAATGGGCAGGTAATGGAAGGGGATGCCGTAAGAAGCGGCCAGGGCTTCGTAATCCCGGTGGTTGGAGCCAATGGCCACGATATCAACCGGCAAAGAGCCGTGCTGGGCGCGAAACAGCAGGTCATTCAGGCAATGCCCCTGTTTGCTGACCATAATCATGACACGGGCTTTTTGTTGGGCACTATACAGGTTCCAGTTCATCTGGAACTGTTCGCCCAGAGGCGCGAATTTTTGTTTCAGGCTGTCCAGTTCCTGGGCAGTTTCCAGTGAGAAGTGCACGCGCAGGAAAAACTGGCGGGTTTCTTCATCGCCAAATTGTTGTGAATCCAGAATGTTGCCGTTCAGTGCAAGCAAGAGGCCGGAAACGGAATGGACAATGCCGGTACGGTCGGGGCAGGAAACGGTAAGGATGTAATCTTTTTGCATTTTAATGGGATGTTGGGTTAAGTGCTTGCCAGACTTCATCAGCCAGGGCAAGACAGGCCGTCAGGCCGGGTGATTCTATGCCAAACAGGTTAACCAGATTGGCAATGCTGTGCTGGGCGGGGGCCGAAATCATGAAATCGGCAGCGGCCTCATGGGAGGAAACAATTTTTGGACGAATGCCGGCATAACCCGCTTCAAGGCTGCCATCGGCCAGTTCGGGCCAGTAACTGCGCACAGCCGCATAAAACTGCTCGGCCCGGGCAGGGTTAACGGTATAGTCTTCTTCGGTGATCCATTCGGTGTCAGGGCCAAATTTGGCCTGCCCGCCCAAGTCCAGCGTTAAGTGCACGCCCAGGCCAGATTCATTGGGCATGGGGTAAATAAGATGGGAAAAAGGTGCCTTGCCGCTTAAGGTAAAGTAATTGCCTTTGCAATAGTATTCCGGGGGAATAAACGCCGGGTTTAGCCCTTTGAACTGGCGTGCCAGGCTGGGGGCATGCAGACCGGCGGCATTAATCAGGGTATGGCAGCGCAGGGTCATGGCTTCGGCACCGCCAAAGGTACAGCGGAAGGTGCCGTCTTCTTCAATCACCACGCTTTCCAGCGGCGTATGAAAAACACATTGCCCGCCATGATTTTCAAGGTCGCCCTGCAAAGCCAGCATCAGGCCGTGGCTGTCGATAATACCGGTGGACGGTGAGAGCAGGGCCGCCTCGCAGTGCAGCGCGGGTTCCAGGGCCAGCACTTGCTTCCGGTCCAGTTTGACCAGGTCATTAACCTGGTTGGCCCTTGCCTGGGCCTGTAGGTTGTCCAGTTGCGGCAGTTGTGCGCTTGAAGTGGCCACTAGCAGCTTGCCTATGCGCTGGTAAGCAATGCCGCGTTCTTCGCAATAGCGGTACAGCATTTCTTTGCCCTGCACACATAGCCGGGCTTTCAGGCTGTTGGCGGGATAATAAATACCGGCATGGATCACTTCAGAATTGCGCGAGCTGATGCCCATGCCAATGGCTTCTTCGGCCTCAAGCAGCAGCACCTCTTTGCCGGCCATGGCCAGTTTGCGGGCCGTGGCAAGACCCACCACGCCTGCACCAATCACGATACATTCAATATCCACACTCATAGTCATACCTTGTTGATAATGGCTTGCGGGGTCAGGTCGAAACTGCCGGCATGGTAAACCAGGGGCAGGCTGTGGGTGTGACCGCAGCGTTCAACCTCGCCAATCAGGATCATGTGATCGCCTTCGTGGTAGCGGTTGCGGCTGTAGCATTCAAACCAGGCGGCGCAGCATTCGTTAGCCAGTTTGGGCAGTCCGTATGCATTAGTCTCGTAATTGGCACCGGCAAAGCGTTCTTCAATGGTGCCTTTGGAAAAGCGGCGGGCCAGATCAAGCTGATCGGCGGCCAGTACGTGAATGATATAACGTTCGGCTTGTTCAAATGCCCTGATATTGGAAGAGTCCTGGGTGAGGCTCCACAGCACCAGCGGCGGATTAAGCGAAACCGAATTGAAAGAACTGACGGTTAATCCAACCGGCTTGCCGGTATCGGGGTGAAGGGTGGTAACGATGGTAACACCAGTGGCAAAACGGCCCAGTGCCGTTCTAAATGCCGGAGAATCAAAATCGGGAGCGCGTAAGCTCATGGGTAAACCTTGTGAATCAGAAGAAAACTGGAACCTCAGGGCGATAGCCGGGTGAATGTCCAGTTTCCATTATTGTCTTTGTTGTATTTGATGCGATCGTGCAGGCGTGAAGGCCGGCCTTGCCAGAATTCAACGGTGTCGGGAACAATCAAATACCCGCCCCAATAGGGGGGCTTGGGGATATGGTTGCCGAATTTTTCCTTGAAATGCTGTTCCCGGGCCTCTAGTTCTTCACGGGTAATTGGCTGGCTTTGGATGGACGCCCAGGCGCCAATGCGTGAACCTTCGGGGCGACTGTTGAAATACTCGGTGGACGCCTCTTCGGACAGCTTGACGACATGACCGTTGATATGCACCTGCCTTTGAAGGGGAAGCCAGCAGAACAGGGCGCTGATATTGGGGTTGCCGCTTAAGTCTTTACCTTTGCTGGATTCGTAGCTGGTAAAAAATACCAGACCTTCGTGGTCGAAGCCCTTTAACAGGACGGTGCGGGAGGATGGTTTGCCTTCAACGGAAACCGTGGAAACGATCATGGCATTGGGCTCGAGGATTTCTCCCTGATAAGCCTCTTGGAACCAGTTTGAAAACTGGCTTATGGGATCGGGGGCCAGTTGGGATTCGAGTAAAGCGTTTCTTTCGTACTGTTGGCGCAAATCGGCAATAGACATGGCAGTGAAATGGATACGTAAAAAGGATTAGTTTACCGCACAGCCGTGACTGTGATTAGGGTTTGGCAATGCGTTGCTTAATAAGGTCGGCCAGTTCAAACAGATTTTCATCATTAATGCTTGCCTGTGCCAAAGCGCTGGCGGTTTCCAGTACATATTCGGGGCAGGGGCCGCAAGTGCCACAGGCGTTAAGAACGATGTCCAGGGTTTCATCCCGGGTAAGGCCTTGTATGTAAGCATGGCTGTTGATGTCCATAACAAAGGCCAACGCGGTGATGGGGCCCATCATGGTTTCACACTTGATCCACTTGGGAATGTAAGCGCCAGAGGGCATTTCGCGTTTCCAGAGCAGGCGGAACTGTTCATGAATGTTGTTATCATGCAGTTTAAAAACCTTGCCCTGGCAGGTGCCGCCAGAATCAAGGCCAAATACCAGGCCCGGCTGCTCGGGGGTGCCCCGGTTGACGCTGGACCACAAACATAATGAACGATGGTAGCCCTGCAGCGTGGCCAGACGATCTTCCTGAAAATGGAACTCGGGACGCCAGATTAAAGAGCCATAGCCAAACACCCAGATTTCCTCGGGGGACGGATGTTCGGCAAGTGTTTCCAACATGGACAGCTCGCGTTCTTCATCGGTCCACAGGCGGAATTTCTGGATATGCTCAATAGCCTTATGCAATGCGGTAGGAAGAGGTGTCTTCACTTTGAATTCGATTTAAAAATGTACGTTAAAATAGCCTGACTTTAGTATAGGACAAAAGAGACACAAATGAGCATGCAGGAAAGTAATAATGAGCGTCGTTTTGGCGGCTTGCGGCGGCTATATGGTGAAAAAGCAACGCAAACCCTTGCCAGTGCTCATGTCATGGTGGCCGGCATTGGTGGCGTAGGATCCTGGGTAGCCGAGGCCCTGGCCCGTTCCGGTGTTGGACAGCTTACGCTGGCCGACCTGGATCATGTGGCCGAATCCAATGTGAACCGGCAGATTCATGCCTTAAGCCAAACCATGGGCATGGCCAAGGTGCAGGCTATGGCAGAGCGGGTGGCAGGCATTAACCCTGAATGCCAGGTGCACCGGTTTGAGGATTTTGTTGACGCCACCAATATTAATGAATTGCTGGATGACCGGCAGCCTGATGTCTTTATTGACTGTACCGACCAGGTGTCAGCCAAAGTGGCCATGGTGCTGGCCTGCCGTCAGCGCAAGGTGCCTTTAATCATGTGCGGGGGCGCTGGCGGCAAAACTAATCCCTTAAGTTTGTGTGCCGGTGACTTGTCACAGGCCCGCAACGATGCCCTGCTGGCCCGGCTGCGCAATATTTTGCGCAAGCAACACGGCTTTGCCAAAGGCTCGGACCACAACGGCAAAGCCTTAAAACGCGTGCCCAAAATGAATGTGGATTGTTTCTGGTTTGATCAGCCAGCCATTTTGCCTGATTTGTGGCAGGTTGGTAAGGATGATGCCGGGCAAGCAAGAAATAACGATGTGGAGCAAATAAGAAATAACGATGCCGGGAAAAATGCGGGGCAAACAGAGAGCAATTCCCCCTTGCAGGGTTTGTCTTGTGCCGGTTACGGCTCTTGCGTGACGGTAACTGCCACCATGGGGATGGCGGTGGCCAATGCCGGCATTGCGCAATTGTTGAAACTCTGACGCTATGTGTGAGCATCCCGTCAGGCGTAGTTTGATATTAGTTATCAGTTTGCGTGTAACCACCCCGTCAGGCGTAGCCTGACACCCCTCCACGGGAGGGGAATTTTCCTGCTTCGTAGAAACGTCAGTGCCTCACATTCCCCTCCCGTGGAGGGGTGGCGCCAAGCGCCGGGGTGGTCCCCAAACCACCTCCCCCCTAAACGAAGCCTCAAATAATTCCCCTCCCGCGGAGGGGTGGCGCGAAGCGCCGGGGTGGTTGTACGCACACCCTGACGTGGTTATACGCCCCCCCCCAACGCTGAATTCACCCCCCCATAAACTCAAACAACACCTGCCCCGTATGGGATTTATACCGGGCCGCCACCAAGTCTTCAGGTGTGCCGGCAGCCACCACTTCACCCCCTTCGGTGCCCCCTTCAGGCCCCATATCCACAATCCAGTCGGCTTCGGCCATAATATCCAGGTTGTGTTCAATCACCACCACCGTATTACCGGCATCCACCAGGCGGTGTAAAACATGGGTCAGCTTTTCAACATCGGCCATGGATAGTCCTACCGTGGGTTCGTCCAGCACATACAGGGTATGCGGGCGGCTGGAGGCACGGCCGGTTTTAATCACCCCTTCATCCATCCGGGCCTTGACCAGCTCGGTCACCAGCTTGATGCGCTGCGCCTCTCCACCCGAAAGAGTGGGAGACGGTTGCCCCAGGGTCAGGTAACCCAGGCCAACATCCTGCATTAATTGCAGGCTGCGGAACACCTTGGGATGGGCGGCAAAATAGGGCAGGGCATCGTCCACGTCCATGCGCAGCACTTCCCCCACGGTTTTATCACGCAGGCGTATGCTCAGGGTATCGCTGTTGAATCGGTTGCCGTTGCAAGCTTCGCAGTGAACTTTGACATCGGGCAAAAAACTCATTTCAATGGTGCGCATGCCTTGGCCTTCGCAAATCGGGCAGCGTCCTTCACCGGTATTGAATGAGAAGCGCGAAGCGTTCCAGCCACGGATTTTGGCATCCCGGGTTTCGGCAAACTGCCTGCGGACATCGTCCCAGAAACCCACATAGGTGGCAGGGCAGGAGCGGGGTGTTTTACCAATCGGCGTCTGGTCCACTTCCAGCACCCGGTCCAGGGGTTCCCAGCCTTCTATGTGTTCGCAACCCTTCCAGTGTGGTGTGTTTTTGGTGCCAATAAACGACTTAAGATTATCCAGCAGGACATCCCGGGCCAGGGTGGATTTACCTGAGCCCGATACCCCGGTAATTACGGTCAGCCGGTTAAGCGGCACCCTGGCGTTCACGTTTTTCAGGTTATGCAGGCGGGCATTTTTAACGGTAATGAACGCGTTTTCATCGCTCACCGGGCGGCGCGGCTGCATGGGGTGGGCAATAGGGTGGGCCAGGTATTTGCCCGTCA
The DNA here is from genome assembly GCF_016595155.1 of Advenella mandrilli. Lineage (GTDB taxonomy): Bacteria > Pseudomonadota > Gammaproteobacteria > Burkholderiales > Burkholderiaceae_B > Advenella > Advenella mandrilli. Next base: position 106,377 of record NZ_JAENGP010000003.1, on the reverse strand, counting down.
GGGAATTCGGGTTGTTGGCAATGTCCTGATAACTGCCCTGGGCCACTACCGTACCGCCCCGTACCCCGGCACCGGGGCCCATATCAATAATATGGCTGGCGCGGCGGATGGTGTCTTCATCGTGTTCAACCACCACCAGGGTATTGCCATTGCCTTCAAGGCGGGCCAGGGCATTAAGCAGGATGCGGTTGTCGCGGGGGTGCAGGCCAATGGTGGGTTCATCCAGAATATAGCAAACCCCTTGCAGGTTGGAGCCCAGCTGGGCCGCCAGCCGGATGCGCTGGGCCTCGCCACCGGACAGGGTGGGAGCGGCACGGTCCAGACCCAGATAGCCCAGTCCTACTTCTTCCATGAAAGCCAGGCGGTTTCTGATTTCAGACAGGATGTCACGCGAAATTTCCGCCTCACGTTTGTTCAGGCTTAAATGACTGAAGAAAGCCAGGGCTTCTGAAACAGGCAGCGTGGTGAGTTCGGTAATAGCCCTGTTTTGCCATTGCACGGCACGGGCATTGCGGTTTAAGCGCAGGCCATGGCAGGAAGGGCAATCCTGCAGGGCCGCTTCTTCCTCTTCACTGGTGTTGATCCAGCTGCTTTCTTCACCGGTTTGTTCGGCATCAAATCCGCTTATTTTCAGGCCGGTGCCAAAACAATCGGGGCACCAGCCATGCTTGGAATTAAAAGAGAACAGGCGCGGGTCGGGTTCGGGAAAGCTGGTGCCGCAGCACGGGCAGGCACGTTTCACCGAAAAATGCTGTTGCGGTAAATGGCTGGCTTGCAGGGGATTGTTGCGGTCCAGTTCCCAAATAATGCTCATGCTGCCCTGGCCATGTTCCAGTGCCTTGTGTAACGCCTCTTTCAGGCCGCTTTCATTGTTCACGTCCACGATGAAATCGGCAATTGGCAACTCTATGGTGTGTTCTTTGTAACGATCCAGTCGTGGCCAGGGCTGTACCGGAATGAAGTCGCCGTCTACCCGCAAGTGGGTATAGCCTTTGGATTGCGCCCATTTGGCCAAGTCAGTGTAATAGCCTTTACGGGCGGTGACCAAGGGTGCCATGATCCCAATGTGTTGCCCCCTGTGTGCGTGCAATATCCGGGCAAAAATCTGTTCGGGGGTTTGCGGCTCGACCGGCACCTGGCAGTCGGGGCAAAACTGGGTGCCCAGCTTGACATATAGCAGGCGCAGGAAATGGTGGGTTTCTGTCATGGTACCCACGGTGGATTTGCGCCCGCCCCGGCTGGTGCGCTGTTCAATCGCCACCGTGGGCGGAATGCCATAAATGGCGTCTACATCGGGCTTGCCTGCCGGTTGCACCACGGCACGGGCATAGGCATTCAGCGATTCCAGATAGCGGCGCTGGCCTTCGTTAAACAGGATATCAAACGCCAGGGTGGACTTGCCCGAACCCGATACCCCCGTAATAACGGTAAAGGTGTTGTGGGGGATATGAACATTGATGCCTTTCAGGTTGTGCTCACGGGCGTTCATGATATCAATTTGATTGGCCCGGGCCACGTCGTTGTTGCCTTGCTGGCGCAGGGCGGTTCCCAGATAGGCCGGAGATACTTCATTCAAACTGGCCGGTGCCGGGGCGAGCATGCTTTGCGTATACTCGCGCAGGGCCTGTCCGGTGCTGGACGTGGCATGCTCTATAATCTTTGCAGGGGAACCTTGGGCAACCACCTGGCCACCGGCTTCACCGCCATCGGGGCCCAGGTCAATAATCCAGTCGGCAGCCCCGACCACATCCAGGTTATGTTCAATAATGAACAGGGAATGGCCAGCCGCCAGCAGTTTGCGGAAGGCGCGCATCAAGCGGGCCACATCATCAAAATGCAGGCCGGTGGTGGGTTCGTCAAACAGGAACAGGCTGCCTTTTTTGGCAACTTTGGCGCTGGAAATACCGCTGCGGGCCGCTGTGGCCAGGTGTCCGGCCAGCTTCAGACGCTGGGCCTCGCCGCCTGAAAGGGTGGGTACCGGCTGGCCAAGCGCCAGGTATTCCAGCCCCACATCCGACAGCGGCATCAGGCTGGTTTGTACATCTCGCAAGCCCTTAAAAAATTCCAGGGCCTCGTGAACGGTCATGGCCAGCACTTCATCAATGGAAGCCTGGCGTCCCAGGTGCTCAACCTTGACTTCCAGTATTTCAGGCCTGAAACGTTTGCCATCGCAATCGGGGCAGCGCAGATAAACGTCGGACAGGAACTGCATTTCCACATGCTCGAAACCGGTGCCGCCGCAGGTCGGGCAGCGCCCGTCGCCGCTATTGAAGCTGAACGTGCCGGCGGTATAGCCGCGCTCGCGCGAAACCACGGCCTGGGCAAACAGCTTGCGGATGGCATCAAAAGCGCCCACATAACTGGCCGGGTTGGAGCGGGCGGTTTTGCCAATGGGAGACTGGTCTACCATGACCACATCGGCCAGCTGTTCGGCACCCAGCAGGCGGGTAAACGGCCCGGGGGCTTCGGTGGGCTTGCCAAAATGCTTCAGCAGGGCCGGATGCAACACATCCTGGATCAGGGTAGACTTGCCCGAGCCTGAAACCCCGGTAATGCACACCAGCCGGCCCAGCGGAAAAGACACATCGCAGTGCTTAAGGTTGTTGGCCGTCACGCCTTCAAGAATCAGCCGGGGCGTGTTGTTGCTGACCGGCATGGGGCGTGGCGACTCCACTTTCAGTTTGCCGCCCAGATACTGTCCGGTCAGTGACGATGCCGAACGCAATTGGTCGGGTGTCCCGTCAAAAATGATTTCACCGCCCCGTTCGCCCGGGCCCGGGCCAATATCCAGAATCCGGTTGGCGGCCACCATCACTTGCGGGTCGTGTTCAACCACCACCAGGGTATTGCCGGCATCGCGCAGGCGCAGCATGACTTCAATAATGCGGTGCATATCACGCGGGTGCAGGCCAATAGAGGGCTCATCCAGCACAAAAAGCGTATTCACCAGTGAAGTGCCCAGTGCCGTCGTTAAGTTGATGCGCTGCACTTCGCCACCCGACAGGGTGCGGCTTTGGCGGTCCAGGCTTAAATAACCCAGCCCCACATCGCACAGGAATTTCAGGCGCGTGCGAATTTCCGTTAGCACCAGGGTCATGGCGGCATCGTTGTCTTCACCCAGCTCCAGTTGCCCGAACAGGGCATGCACCCGTTCGATGGGTAGCTGCATCAGGTCATGAATGGCCAGGCCGCCCAGTTGGTTCAGTTGTGCTTCGCTCCAGGAGGCACCGACCGGCTTGAAGCGTTTGTAGTTGCCAGTTAGCGGATGGTCCTGGCGGGTATTGCCCAGCCGCCACAGGTTGGCATCGGGCTTCAGGCGTGAGCCATGGCAGGCCGGGCAGGGTGTGTAGCTGCGGTATTTGGATAGTAGAACACGCACGTGCATTTTGTAGGACTTGGTTTCCAGCCAGTCAAAAAACCGTTGCACGCCGTACCACTGGTGTTTCCAGGCCGAGGCACCACCTTTCCATTCGGGGGTGCCGTACAGGACCCAGTTTTTTTCTGCCTGGTTAAGGTTGTTCCAGGGGGTTGCCGTGCGGATGCCAATTTTTTTGGCATACTGCATCATTTCTTGCTGGCATTCTTTGTAGCTGGGGGTTTGCCAGGGTTTGACGGCCCCTTCTTCCAGGGACTTGCTTTCATCGGGAATCACCAGGCCAAAATCAATCCCCATGGCCCGGCCAAAGCCCCGGCAGGTTTCGCAGGCCCCCAGGGGGGAATTGAAAGAAAATGTGCTGGGCAAGGGGGCAGAGTAGCTAATGTCACAGTGGGCACAATGCAGCTGGTCACTGAATTTCCAGGTATGCAGGGGGGTGTTTTCAGTGTCTAGTGCGTAAACTGAACAATGCCCGTTGCCATATTTCAGGCAGGCTTCCAGTGCTTCCATCACGCGGGATTCTTCGGTGTTGGAAAAGCGCAACCTGTCTTGCACCACATACAGCACGCGCAGGGTTTCGGACACCGGTTTTTCTTTCTTTTTCTTGTCTTTCACCAGGCGGGTTACCGTGCGGGTTTCTTCGGTATGAATCCGCGTGTAGCCCTGCTGCTCAAGATAACTCTTGATTTCTTCTTCAGAATAATTAAGCGGCACAATTACCGGGAAGGTAATAATTAGCCGTGGGTCATTGGCTTGTACCGACAGCCTTGCCAGCGCCCGGTAAATGCTTTCCGGATTGTCTTTTTTAACCTCACGCGCGCAACAGCGGCAGTACAGGCGGGCGGCACGGGCATAAAGCAGTTTCAGGTGGTCGTTCAGTTCGGTCATGGTGCCCACCGAGCTGCGCGAATTGCGCACCGGATTGGTCTGGTCAATCGCGATGGCCGGTAAAATGCCTTCAATGCGTTCCACCTGGGGCTTGTCCATGCGGTCCAGGAACTGGCGGGCGTAAGGGGAAAAGGTTTCCACATACTTGCGCTGGCCTTCGGCGTACAGGGTATCAAAAGCCAAAGAGCTTTTGCCGGACCCGGACACCCCGGTAATCACCGTGAACTCTCCGGTGTTGAACGTGACATCAAGGTTTTTAAGGTTGTTTTGTCGGGCACCGACGATTTTGATTTGTGAACTCATGAAAAGGGATACCGTTATGCTTGAAGGCGTTGGGGCGGGTGGCAAAAAAAATTAAAAGGGGAGAACAGGGGTACTGTTCAAACATCCAGATTCATTATATGACGGCTTTGCCACCAACACCATGAAACCCTGCCGTCAACAAGTGTGAATTTGTGCCTGAATGCCAGGCCTGAACTGTTAAACTTGGAAGAAAGAAATCTTATTAATACGTAATACGGGTAATCATATTCATTGGAAAGGTGGCGTATGTCAGGCGAATCATTACAACAGGCGGCTTTGCCGCTGGGTATTACCATGGGAGATGCGGCCGGCATTGGCCCCGAACTGGTTGTGAAGCTGTTTGCCAAGGGCTTGCCGGTACCGGCGGTGGTGTATGGTGATGCGGGCAGCCTGGCCAGGGCGGCCGGTTTTTTGGCCCTGCCGCAGGTACAAATACAGGAATTTGCCAGCATTAATGACTATTTTCAGAAAAGCCCGGCGGGTTTGGGGGAGAATGCCACTACGCCAGCCACACCGGGTGCAGTGACCATTCCTGTCATTAACTGCGCACCACCTATTCCGGCCAGCCTGCCCCTGGGCCAGGTTAGCAAAGAAGCCGGGCAGGGGGCGTATGCTTATCTTTGTCAGGCCATTGACGATGCCATGGACGGGAAAATTGCCGCCATTGTGACCGCACCCTTGCATAAGGTTTCTTTGAAAATGGCGGGGGTGGATCATCCTGGCCATACCGAAATTCTGGCGCAACGCTCAGGGGCGGGGCAGGTGGGTATGATGCTGTTAAACGACGAACTGCGGGTCTTGCTGGTTACCATTCACATCCCGCTGTCGGCGGTGCCGCAACAAATCACCCATGACAATGAATGCACTGCCATCCGGCTGGCGCACCAGGCCTGTCGCCAGCTGGGCATTGCCCGCCCGCGCATTGCCGTGGCCGGTTTAAACCCGCATGCCGGTGAAGAAGGGCGATTTGGGCAGGAAGACATCAATATTATTGCCCCCGCGATTGAACATATGCGCCAACAGGGCCTGGACGCAAGCGGCCCTTACCCCGGCGACACCATCTTCATGCGCGCCCGCAAGGGAGAGTTTGATATTGTGGTGGCCCAATACCACGACCAGGGTTTAATTCCCGTGAAATATCTGGGGGTGGATAACGGCGTTAACGTGACCGTTGGCCTGCCTTTCATCCGTACCAGTGTTGATCACGGCACCGCTTTTGATATTGCCGGAAAAGGCATTGCCGACGAATCTTCTTTGCGGGTTGCCTTTGAACTGGCGATGAAAATGCACCACCCCGGCGCTACGCGCCACCCCTCCGCAGAGGGGAATTTATGCTAAGTTCTCAAGCGGGGCGGAATGCATATACTGGTGTATCCACGAAGCAGGAAAATTCCCCTCTGTGGAGGGGTGGCAGGCGAAGCCTGACGGGGTGGTACTAAAATCTACACAGCTGCATCAGAACCAGAGTAGTACGGGATTTAATTTTCACACAATTGAATATTTATTGATCAACCTGATCATTTTAAAGTAAACTGTAAGGCTAACCTATTAATCCGGAGAATCTCATGGCTGAAATCAAGCGCGTCCGTCGTAATACTCTTGAGCGCCGCTGCCTGGGTAAAGCATTCAAACGTTTGTTTGTTGGCTCACCAAAAGGCGTGTTCAAAATGCTTGAAAAAGTAAAGCGTGCTTAATCCCTTAGGGCGTTAACCATGTTTTGCCCATCTGGCAAAAATTCAAGGCCGTTGTCACCAGACAGCGGCCTTTTTAATGAATAATGCCAGCTTCATTAATGTCATTTACGCATTTTACGATTCACTACAGGTTAGCGTCCAATAACATGGCAAACTAGCGTATCGTTTGGCTTAACAAGCCATTAATAAAAAGCAAAGCCGTTATTTATTTTCAGCCATGACAGAGAATCAGTTTTCGTTTACGGTGTTGACACCGACCTACAATAGGGCACACACTCTGTTGCGCGCCTATGAGTCGCTGTGCAATCAGTTATTTAGTGATTTTGAATGGCTGATTATTGATGACGGTTCTACCGACAACACCCGTGAACTGATAGAGCAATGGCAAGAAGACTCCCCCTTTCCCATCCGCTATGTCTGGCAAAAAAATCAGCATAAAAAAACCGCTTTCAATAATGGGGTCAGGCAGGCCTGGGGACGCTTGCTGGTGGTTCTTGACAGCGATGACACCCTGCCGCCCGATGCCCTTAACCAGATGTGGGCGTGCTGGCGTTCTATTCCTGCCGAACAGCGCGACGGTTATATTGCCGTTACGGGCCTGTGTGCCCGCCCCGATGGCAGCATTGTGGGTGATAAATATCCTGAAGACGTCATGGACATGACCTCTATGGACATGATTTTCCGACATTCTGTCAAAGGTGAAAAATTTGGCTGCATGCAAACCGAGGTGCTTAAATATTTTCCCTTCCCGGAAAACATAGACGGTTTTGTACCGGAAAGCGTTGTTTGGCGAGCCATTGCCCGCAAAGGATATTTAACCCGTTTCGTCAACCAGGTGTTTCGGGTTTATCATGAAACCGAAGGCTCCCTGTCTGAAGAGGGCGCGCAATTGGGAAAAAAACATGCCCTGGGCCTGTTGCTGCTGGCACGCGATACCGTGGTGGAATGCCTGCCCTGGTTTAAGTACCAGCCTGCCGCTTTTTTAATGGCAGCGGCACGCTACACCCGTTTTCGCCTGCATTTGCGGGCAGGGGGCGTTAAACTGCCCGGCCTGGCCCAGTTGCGGGGTTTAATGCCCACTTTGCTGGTGGCATCCATGTATCCGGTTGGGGTATTGCTATATTTGCGGGATAAAAGCCTGCATTAATGCAAGGTTGGGGCAGGCGGGGTGTTATCGGGCTCATCATCGCCCTCATCTTCTTCGTCCCAATCTTCATTATCAATAGAAAAGTCTTCATCGTTAATGGCAAATGGCAGCATTTCTTCCAGGGTTTCGGTCCATTGAACCTCTTCGCCGGTATAGTCAATACGAATGAAACGGATGTTTTCCTGGTCGGTTAGCTGAATGCCCCACAGGAACTCGCAGGCATAAACCTCTTGTTGCCAGTCATTAAGACCACCGGCATTGCCCAGCAGGCGTGCGGACGGGCCGGCCATCTGGATCTGCACCATTTCTTCATCGGCTTCGTTGTTAACGTCTAGCGGAACCCCAAACATCACCCATTCAAAGCCGTCTTCAGATACATCCACTTCGGCCAGGACCGGTTTGCCCATATAGGCGCTAAGGGCATCGGCGGTTTTGCCAAGGAGTTCCAGTTCGTGTTCAGTAAAAGTAAGCATGTTTATCACTATAGGGTAGGCGTGGATTTAATTAGCTAATTGTACTGGATTTTATTTGCTCCAACCCTTTGGCCAATTCCACAAACGGACAATGCGACAGGAAATGGCTACAATGGGCTCTTTCATATTTTCATATTTACACAGATAAAAATGGCCCAATACGTTTATACCATGAACCGAGTCGGTAAAATCGTGCCTCCCAAGCGGCAGATTTTACGTGATATTTCCCTGTCTTTTTTTCCGGGTGCCAAAATTGGCGTCCTTGGCCTGAACGGCTCTGGCAAATCAACCCTGCTTAAAATTATGGCCGGGGTTGACAAGGAGATTGAAGGCGAAGCCATTCCCATGCCTGGCCTGAATATTGGCTACTTGCCGCAAGAACCCCAGCTGAACCCCGAGCATACCGTGCGTGAATCGGTGGAAGAAGGCCTGGGCGAGGTGTTTACCGCCCGTAAACGCCTTGACGAGGTCTATGCCGAATACGCCGAGCCTGATGCCGACTTTGACAAGCTGGCGGCTGAACAGGCCGAACTGGAATCCATTATTGCCGCTGCGGCCACCAGCGGGGCGGATGACATTGAGCATCAAATGGAAATTGCGGCCGATGCCCTGCGTTTGCCCGCATGGGATGCCATGGTTGGCAATTTGTCGGGCGGTGAAAAACGTCGTGTAGCCCTGTGCCGCCTGCTGCTATCCAAACCCGACATGTTGTTGCTGGACGAGCCCACCAACCACCTGGATGCGGAAAGCGTGGAATGGCTTGAACAGTTCCTGCAAAAATTCCCGGGCACCGTTGTGGCGGTCACCCACGACCGTTACTTCCTGGATAACGCGGCCGAATGGATTCTGGAGCTTGACCGTGGTCATGGTATTCCCTGGAAAGGCAACTACAGCTCCTGGCTGGAACAAAAAGGCAACCGCCTGCAGCAGGAAGAAAACACCGAATCCGCCCGCCAAAAAACCATCAAGAAAGAGCTGGAATGGGTACGCCAGAATCCCAAGGGACGCCAGGCAAAATCCAAAGCCCGTTTGGCCCGCTTCGAGGAACTGTCTTCGCATGAATACCAGAAGCGCAATGAAACCCAGGAAATTTTCATTCCCGTGGCTGAGCGTCTGGGTAATGAAGTTGTTGAATTCAATCATGTCAGCAAGGCCTTTGGTGAGCGTTTGCTGATAGACGATTTAAGCTTCAAAGTGCCGCCTGGCGCCATTGTGGGTATTATTGGCCCTAACGGTGCGGGTAAATCAACCCTGTTCCGCATGATTGCCGGCCAGGAAACCCCTGACTCCGGTGAAGTGAAGATAGGCCAGACCGCCAATGTTTCTTTTGTTGACCAGTCACGTGAAACCTTAAGTAACGATAAAAGCGTCTTCGACTTCATTTCCAACGGTGCAGACTTGCTGACGGTTGGCAAATTTGAAATGCCGGCCCGTGCCTATCTGGGCCGTTTCAACTTCAAGGGCGCCGACCAGAACAAAATGGTGGGGCAATTGTCGGGTGGTGAACGCGGACGCCTGCACTTGGCCTCTACCCTTATTAAAGGCGGTAACGTTTTGTTGCTTGACGAGCCCTCTAACGACCTGGATGTGGAAACCCTGCGTGCCCTTGAAGATGCCTTATTGGAATTTGCGGGCAGTATCATGGTAATTAGCCACGATCGCTGGTTTCTGGACCGTATCGCCACCCATATTCTGGCTTTCGAAGGGGATTCGCAAGTGGTGTTTTTTGATGGTAACTACCAGGAATATGAAGTCGATAAAAAACGTCGACTGGGTGAGGAAGGCGCCAAGCCCAAGCGGATTCGCTATAAAGCATTGAAGTAAATTTCAGTGTGTGTCAAAAGCGCTGTATATTAGAATATTGATACAATTTAAACCCTAAATATATAGCCAAAATACGGGTATTTTGAGAAGCTATCAGTAATAGGATAATGTTTAAATTATTGAATATTTGGCCAATGGCTTAAGGAGTAAAAAATGAAAATGCAAAATGTAAGTAAAGTAATGCTGGTTGCCGTTGTGGCTGCTGCATTAACCGGTTGTGGCCACATGAGTACGCGTGATAAAAGCACTATTGGTGGCGCAGCCATTGGTGGTGTGGCCGGTGCTGTGTTAACCGGTGGCAGCGGCTGGGGTACTGTTGGTGGTGCCGCCGTTGGTGGTGTGATTGGTAACCAGGTGGGTAAATAAACACCCATAATTGCCCTATGAACAGGTAAATACTGTCGTTACCTGATTCAAACCGGAAACCCGAACATTTACGAATGTTCGGGTTTTTTTATGGGAGTTTTTTGTAGATAACGTGGTTGTTTTGCCAACAATGTAAACAATTGATAAAAGAGAGCTTTTTTTCAATGAAAAACAGGGTGGGTTTTTCTTAAAAAATAACAGTTCTTAATAGTTGTTATGATTTTTAAGTAACATATTGAAAGTAATGTTTCATTGATATGAATCAAATTATAATCAATCAAAATTTAATTGTTATAAATAAAAATAAATTAGATATAAATCAAAAATAAATATGATTTCAAAAAGTTAATAATTGAAAATTGAATAATTTAATTACATTCACTAAAGTTGATTCTGAGTCGTGCCGGAAACCTATTTTTTATCGTGATTGTGTTTTTGGCATGGAGTTACTGATGGTCACGATGCTGGTTCCATTTGGGTTTGTTGCTAACTGAAACAGGTTTGTTTTAGAGTTCAGCTTACCAATCGTACCGGCAGATATACATATTTAAAGGATCGATTGTGAATCGTATATATAAAAGCATATGGAACGAGCAAACAGGCACTTATGTCGCTGTTTCTGAAAACGTTAAGGCAAAAGGGAAACGGAGTGGTGCTTCCTTGCTGGCTGGGGTTGTTTTAGCGGTGGCTATGGGTGCTTCTGCCCAAGCGCAAACTGTTACCGTAGGGGATGACCCAGCTGTAGGTGGAAACAGCATTGTTTTTTCAAGCGGTACTGGAGCTATTAGTGGTTTGGGTACGTTTGATATTACAGAATTATCAAATTCAAATAGGGCAGTAACAGCCGGACAGTTGAATACTGTTAATGAGGCGGTGATTGAAAATAAAAATGATATCGCAGCTTTGGATACTCGGGTCACAACATCTGAAGGCAAGATTGGTGCCTTGGAGACAGGTTTAGGGACTGCCAATACAAATATTTCTGGCTTAACAACGCAGGTCACAACCGCTGAAGGCAAGATTGGTGCCTTGGAGACAGGTTTAGGGACTGCCAATACAAATATTTCTGGTTTAACAACGCGGGTCACAACCGCTGAAGGTAAGATTGGTACCTTGGAGACTGGTTTAGGGACTACCAATACAAATATTTCTGGTCTAACAACTCGTGTAGGCGAAACAGAAACAGATATAACAACCCTGAAAACAACACTATCTGATCTGGGTGTTGCAGAGACTACGCCAGGTATCAAATATTTTCGGGTTAATTCAGATAAGGATGACGCCTCAGCGACTGGTGTTGATAGCGTCGCAATTGGTCCTCAAGCGGAGTCCTCGGGCCTAAACAGTGTCGCACTTGGTTTTATGACCCAAGCGCAAGCAGAGAATGCTTTCGCTGCAGGTGTAGGTGCTGTGGTAACTGAAGAAGGTGAAAGTGCCATTGCTTTGGGTGATGGTGCTATTGCAGGTGGGGCAGCATTAGGTAGTGGCGGTATAGCAGCCATTGCGATTGGCCGTGACAGTAAGGCCGGCGGTAGCAGCTCGGTGGCATTGGGTGATGCTACAGTAGCATCCGCTTCTAAGACGACTGCACTGGGCGCAGACTCTACGGCCACTGCTGCGAATGCAATTGCTATCGGTGGTGGATCAGCTAACGCAACGGGTTCTTTTGCTGCAGGCTCAGGAGCGGTAGTGGCCGCTGGTTCAAGCAATAGTATTGCACTGGGTACTGGAGCTGGTGCTGGAACGAATATTGGGGATGCTGATGATAGAATCGACCTTATCGCTATTGGTACCAAGGCAGGGCAAAATGTAGGTGGTTCTCAAAATATCGCCATTGGTGCCGGTTCTGGTAGCAATGTATCAGGTTATTTCAACGTGGCGCTTGGTCAGAATAGTGGGACTGGCTTAGGAGTCGGAAGTGATTCGGTTGTATCAATCGGTCGTGAAGCCAATCATGAGGTTGGCGAAACACTTCAACATGCAGTTGCCATTGGCAGTTATACAAACGCTGCAACGAATGCAGTGTCTATTGGCCATAAATCCGATGCATTAGTAGGTGGTATTGCTATTGGTTATGATGCGGATGCAGCTGAAAATGCGGTTGCTTTGGGTACAAATGCAAATGCTGTTAGTGGAAGCGTGGCTTTAGGTTTAAATTCAGCTGCTAGCGCGTTGGATTGGGCAGGCACTTCGTATCTGACAAATCAGGCAACCCCTGGCTCAGTGGTATCTGTTGGAAATCGCAACGAAGGTGGTGGTGATGCCACGTTACGTCGTATTGTTAACGTCGCCGATGGTGCCGCAACAAGTGATGCAGCAACAGTAGGCCAATTGCACAAAGCACAGACAGAAGTCGCTTCTTTAATTGGTGGTGGTGTAACAGTTCAGGGCGATGGATCTTTTTCTGATTTTACAATAAAAGATAAAAGTGGTACAGAGCACACGTTTAGTACAGTAGCGGCCGGATTTGCTCTGTTGGCTAACGGTGAGATTAATCTTCTTCCATCTGATGCAGTAACTTTTGTGAGTGATACTGACAAAAGAATTACAGGTGTTGTGGCTGGTACCGATAATAGTGATGTAGTCAATGTAGGGCAACTGAAGCAAGCGCTTACTGACAATAAAGTCCAGTACTTTCATGTTAACTCTAGCATAGGTGCGAATCAAGGTAACAATGGTGCGGCGGGTACAAATGCGATGGCTATTGGTCCTGATGCGAGTGCGGGGGGCGATTCCTCAATCGCATTTGGACATGGTGTGATTACATCTGCAGCACAGAGTATTGCTATTGGTAATGATGTAGATGCAATCGGTCTGAAATCGACGGTAATTGGTAACTCAGGCACAATGGCTATCAATGAAGGCGGGGTTGCCATTGGTAAGAATGCACATAGTTATGGTGAAAACGCTATTGTCATTGGTACAGGAGCACGATCTCACTTGGCAGATTCTGATGAGCCCAGTCACAACACCGTTGTTATCGGTACGAGTGCAGAGGCTACAGCGGATAATGGTACTGCCATTGGTATGGACGCAGTGGCTACTGATGAGCGTGCAGTGGCACTCGGGACGACAGCACAAGCTCGTGGTGAAGACTCAATGGCCTTTGGTAGCAATGCGATAGCCACCGGCGTAAGTTCACAGGCCAGCGGTACCAATGCTAATGCCAGTGGTTTAAATGCACAGGCCAGTGGTACAGGTGCCAGCGCCAGCGGCTACAACGCTGTTGCCACGGGTACAGGAGCAGTAGGTTATGCCACGGATGGTATTGCTATGGGTACAGGAGCGGTATCGGGCTTTAGTGATCCGTTCAATACAGACGCTGAGCGTAATACCGCCGGAATCGCAATCGGTAATCAATCATTGGCTGATCAAGAGCATGCCTTGGCATTGGGTGTTGAAGCAGAAGCGCGTGCCAAGTCATCTGCTGCCATTGGTGATAACGCAGAAGCGACAGCAGCTGCTGAAAATGGTTTTGCTGCAGGTACTAATGCCCTTGTTTCCGCTCAAAATGCAACCGCTGTTGGTGCGAACACAGACGCAACCGGTGTTAACGCTTCAGCCTTTGGTAACGGAGCACAAGCTACCGCCGGCAGTGCTTTGGCTCTAGGCGACGGTGCAGTAGCAGAGGGACTTAATTCTACTGCTATGGGTACCGGTGCCAATGCGCAGAAAGCTGACTCCATGGCTTTAGGTACGAACGCAATAGCCTATCATGAAGGTTCTGTTGCCTTGGGTAGTGGCTCTGTTACCGGTACTGTTAACGTGACACGTACGCCCGATGCCACCGTAGATGGTGTTAAGTATGACTTTGCCGGTGCGCAAACAGGCGTGATATCTACAGTCAGTGTAGGGTCTGTGGGTAACGAGCGAACCATCAGCAACGTAGCGGCAGGTCAGTTAACTGAAACTAGTACTGACGCTATTAACGGCAGCCAGTTGCATGCTACGAATAAAGCGGTAACCGCTTTGGGTAATGATCTGGATACTTTTGGTGGTTCGGTTGCTGGTGCGCTGGGCGGAACCTCTAAATATGATCCTGAAACACATACTGTTACAGCTGGTTTGTCAGTGAATGGTAATGATTACAGCAATGTCAATGATGCACTTCAATATGTAGGCCAAGGTTGGGATGTTTCCGGTTCTGGCGCGGACAAAGTTAACATTGGGCCTGGTGGTGCAGTTGACTTCAAAGGCGACAACAATATTAGCGTAGCTCAGACTGGCGAAAAAGATGCAGGTGTGATTGCAATCAACCTGGCGAAAAATGTCGATCTTGGTGCAGACGGTAGCCTGACAACCGGTAACACTAAAGTTAACAATACGGGTGTAACCGTAGGTAGTGGTGGGTTCGCCCCAACTACGACAGTAGAAGCGGGCAAGATTGTGGTCACTTCAGCGGGTGGAACAGGTAATAACAAGAGTATTGTGCTGGATACGTCACCGACCAAGGCAGAGATTACAGGCTTGACCAATACCACCTGGAATCCGGCAGGCACTTACAATGCTGGCCGTGCAGCAACAGAAGAGCAGCTGAAAATGGTTTCCGATGTGGCGCAAAACGCCAACCAGGGCTGGAATGTCACCACCAATGCAGATGACGCGACTTCTGAAAACGTGGCACCGGGTGCAACGGTTGACTTTGATAATACCGATGGCAATATCGTGATTGGTCAAACTGGTACCAAGCTGACCTTTGATCTGGCAGACAACTTGTCAGTCGGTGGTGATGGTGTGGATGGTAAAGTGGGTGTCAAGGGGGCCGACGGTAAAGATGGCGTCAGCATTAATCCTGATGCCATTGTGTTCCATGGCATTGATGGTGTTGACGGAAAAGACGGCAGCCTGACAATGGGTAAGGGAGAGCCGGGCGTTGATGGCGTTGACGGCATTACCCGTATCCAGTACACCGATCCTGATGGTAACGATCACGAAGTGGCAACACTGGATGATGGCCTGAAGTTTGCCGGTGATATTGGAAGTATCTCTCATAAACTGAATGAAACGGTCAGTTTGACTGGTGGTGTAACGGATGCAGACAAACTGTCTGATGACGCCAACATTGGTGTGGTTGCAGGCGCTACAGGAGGTTTGTTGCTTCAGCTCGCCAAAGACCTGACTGGCCTGAACAGTGCCACTTTTAGTGATGGTACCAACACAACGGTAATTAATGGTGAAGGTTTAACGGTTACTGGTGGTCCAAGCGTAACGGTTGACGGTATTGATGGTGGCAATAAGCAGATTACCGGTGTGGCCAGTGGTTTGGGCGGTACAAAGCTGGTTGATGCTACTGGCGCTACCTTGACTAATGCCGCCAATATTGGTGATTTGCAGTCTGCCGCCAATAATCTGAAGACCGCTGGTCTGAATTTTGTGGGTAACACCGGTGGTGCAATCCACAAAGATCTGGGTGATACCCTGAGTATTGTGGGTGGCTTGGCAGATGGCGCTGCCTCAACAGGCGCCAACCTGCGTGTGGATAGCGATGGTAGTAAGTTGAACCTGGTCATGGCCCGCAATCTGACCGACCTGGAGAGCATTACGATCAATAATGGTCCTGTCATTAATGCTGGCGGTATCAATATGGGTGGCAAAAAAATTACCAACCTGGCACCCGGCACAGATGGTACTGATGCGGTTAATGTAAATCAGCTTGAGGATGTTAAAACGATTGCCAATAAAGGCTGGAACGTTACCACCAACGCTGATACGAAGACCTCAGAAAACGTGGCACCGGGTGCAACGGTTGACTTTGATAATACCGATGGCAACATCGTAATTGGCCAAACTGGCACCAACCTGACCTTTGATCTGGCAGACAACTTGTCAGTCGGTGGTGATGGTAAAGACGGATCAATTGGCGTCAAGGGTGCCGACGGTAAAGATGGCGTCAGCATTAATCCTGATGCGATTGTCTTCCATGGTATTGATGGTGTTGACGGTAAAAACGGCAGTATCACAATGACTCAGGGCGCTTCAGGAGTGGATGGAAAGGATGGTATTACCCGTATCCAGTACACCGATCCTGATGGTAAGGATTACGAAGTGGCAACACTGGATGACGGCCTGAACTTTGTAGGTGACGATGGAACCGTTGTTTCCCGCAAACTTAATGACACCTTGGGTCTGACGGGCGGTGCAGCTGCGGCTGATCTCGCCGGTAAAGGCAATATTGGTGTGGTGGCAGACGGTACTGGCGCCCTTAGCGTTCAGTTGGCTAAAGACATTGATCTGACTGAAGACGGAAGTCTGACAGTGGGTGATACGGTTGTTGATACAACAGGTCTTGCCATAACCGGTGCCAGCGCAAATGATCCAAGCACCAAGGTTGAGGCTGGCAGGATTGAACTGTTTGCCAACCCGCTGACTGGTTCAGCCAACACTATTGTGATTGATGCCGGTAAAGGTACTATCGAAGGCTTGAGCAACCGTAATCTGGAAGCTGCTGATTTTGCAACAGCAGGTCGTGCAGCGACAGAAGAACAGCTCAAGTTGATGGGTAGTGATCTTACTAAAGAAGGTTTGAATTTTGCTGGTAACCAGGGTGCTGACATCCATAAAGATCTGGGTGATACCCTGAGTATTGTGGGTGGTCTGGCCAATGATGCCAGTGCTTCCGATGCCAATATCCGTGTAGACAGTGAAGATGGTGAACTGCGCATCAAGCTGGCCACCAAACTGACTGATCTGGAAGATATCCAGGTAGGAAAGGATGGCGTTGATGGTGTTGACGGCACGATTGGTGTGAATGGCAAGAACGGTTCCTCAGTGGTACTGAACGGTGAAGATGGTTCTATTGGCCTGACCGGTCCAAGAGGCACAGATGGTAGCGATGGTGTCAGCACCAACATCAGCGTGAAAGACGGTGCGCCAGGTGTTAATGGTGCCCCCGGTGAAACCACTACACGTATTGTGTACACCGATGAAAAAGGTGATCCGCAAGAAGTGGCCAACCTGAATGACGGCCTGAAGTTTGTGGGTGACGATGGCAACACCGTGACACGCAAGCTGAACGAAACCCTGGGTCTGACCGGTGGTGCCGATATTAGCAATCTGTCCGCAGACAATATTGGCGTGGTTCAGAAAGATGACGGCAGCCTGAGCATCCAGTTGGCTAAAGACCTACTTGGCCTGAACAGTGCAACCTTCACGGATGGTACCAACACAACCGTGATTAACAGCTCTGGCCTCACCATTACGGATGGTCCAAGCGTAACGGTTGGCGGTATTGATGGTGGCAATAAACAGGTTACCGGTGTCGCCAGCGGTCTGGGTGGTATTAACCTGGCTGATGCTACCGGTGATACCCTGACCAATGCTGCCAATATTGGTGACTTGCAAACGGCCACCAATGATCTGACAGCCGCAGGCCTGAACTTTGCCGGAAACACCGGTGCAGACATCCATAAAGATCTGGGAGAAACCCTGAATATTGTGGGTGGTCTGGATGCGGCAGCAGGTGCTTCCGATAGCAATATCCGGGTAGACAGTGAAAGCGGTGACTTGCGCATCAAGCTGGCCACCAAACTGACTGACCTGGAAGACATCCAGGTAGGCAAGGATGGCGTTGACGGTGTTAATGGCACCATTGGCGTGAATGGCAAGGACGGTGCATCAGTGGTACTGAACGGTGCCGATGGTTCTATCGGCTTGACCGGTCCAAAAGGTGCCGATGGCAGCGATGGTGCCAGCACCAACATCAGCGTGAAAGATGGAGCGCCCGGTGTTAATGGTCTTGATGGTGAAACCACCACCCGTATTGTGTACACCGATGAAAAAGGTGATCCGCAGGAAGTGGCCAATCTGAATGACGGCCTGAAGTTTGTGGGTGACGATGGCAACACCGTGACACGCAAGCTGAACCAGACTTTAGGTTTAACCGGTGGTGTAACAGAGCCGACTGACCTGACAGGTGAAGGCAATATCGGTGTGGTTCAGAAAGACGATGGCGCCCTTAGCATCCAGCTGGCCAAAGACATTGACCTGACTGAAGACGGCAGCTTGACAGTAGGTGATACCACTGTTAACGACAAAGGTCTGGTGGTGCATGATGTAACAGCTAATCCAACGGCAACCACTACAGTGGAAGCCGGCAAGATTGAATTGTTTGCCAACCCAACCGGTGGTCCGGCCAATACCATTGCAATAGATGCCAACACAGGCACAATTGCTGGCTTGACTAACAAGACCATCGATTACCCTGAGTTTGCCAATGGTTCTGGTCGTGCGGCGACAGAAGAGCAGCTGTCTATCGTGAACGAAACTGCCAATAAAGGCTGGAACGTCACCACGAATGAGGCGGATGTTTCTGAAAACGTGGCGCCAGGGGGCAGTGTTGATTTTGACAATACCGATGACAATATCGTGATTGCGCAAGACAAGACGAATCTCACCTTTGATCTGGCTAAAAATATCAAGGTTGACAGCGTTAATGCGGGCGGTACTTTCCTTAACAGCAACGGCTTGAGCTTTGTTGATGGAAGTGGTGCTCAATTGCCCAATACGGTGTTCATTAAACCGGATGGCATTGACATGGGTGGTAATAAAATCACCAGTCTGGCAAAAGGTGAAATTAGCGCAACCAGCACCGATGCCGTCAATGGCAGCCAGCTGTCGTTCCTGGCGGATTCGGTCCAGAACATTTTTGGTGGTGATGTAAGCTTTGACTTTGAAAAAGGCACTTTCACAAGCCCTACTTACAGCATTAATGGTAAAGATTATTCAACCGTGCAGGAGGCCATTGACAAGCTTGCTGAAGGTTGGACGGTTACGGTTAATGATCCAGGTGGTTCGAATCCAGGTACAGGTACAGGTACAGGTGGTACCCCCGGAACCGGCACAGGTGGACCCGCTGATATTCTGCCCGGTGACCAGTTAACCCTGGTGGCGGGTGACAATATCGACATTGTTCAGAAACCGAAAGAAGACGGCAATGTTAATATTGAAATCTCCGTTGATCCTAATCTGGTTGTTGATTCGGTGACCGCAGGCCAGACAGTCATGGACGATAGTGGTGTTAAGGTGGGCGACAAGGTACATCTGGGAGATACCGGTCTGACCGTAAAAGGTGGACCTACCGGTGATTTGGCCTTTACAGCCGATAAAGTAGATGTCGGTGGTAATAAAATCACCAACGTTGCTGAGGGCACCATCGCCGCAGGCAGCAAAGATGCCGTTAACGGTGGCCAGATCAAGGATATTAGCCAGTCTGTGGCTGATGCCCTGGGTGGTGGTTCCACAGTGAAGGATGATGGTACGGTTAGTGCACCAAGTTACACGGTTGGTAACAAAGACGAAGTGGTCAACAATGTTGGTGATGCCATTGAGGTCTTGAACCAGGGTTGGACCTTGAATGCCGGAGGCAATAATTCACAGGTTCAGGCCGGTGATAAAGTCAGCTTGCTGAATAACGATGGCAATATCGTGATTACGCAAGTGGTTGGCAGTGCTGAAGTGAACTTTGCACTGAATGACACGATTACCGTGACAGAAGTTAATGCCACCACTGTTAACGCCACAACTGTGAATGCCTCGACCTTCAAGGCGGGCAATACGATTGTTAACAACAATGGCTTGTCATTCGTGAATAACGAGGGTGACCAGGTTGGCCCAAGCGTTTCTGTCGATGGCATTAATGCAGGCAGTAAAACCATCACCAACGTGGCAGCAGGTGTTAATGAAACTGATGCGGTTAACGTGGGCCAGCTACAAGGTGCTGTTACCAACATCAATAACCAGATCAACTCTGTACGTGGTGATTTGCGTCGTGTTGACAGGGATGCCAGGGCGGGTACTGCTTCGGCAGCGGCCATGGCCAACTTGCCACAGGCTTATTTGCCAGGCAAGAGCATGTTTGCGGTTTCAACAGCGGGGCACCGTGGTGAGCAGGGTTTTGCGGCTGGTTTGTCAACCATCTCTGATAACGGTAAATGGGTATTGAAAGGTTCGGTTTCTGGTAATAGTCGTGGTGACACAACTTACGGTGCCGGTGTAGGTTACCAGTGGTAATTTTACATTAGCCATTAACCATGGCTTGGGCCACACACCTTTATGTGTGGTCCGGGCACTAAAACGTTTAACTATTAAGGAAATGTTAATGAAACTTTTTCAATACAAAGCAAGTATCGTTGCGGTAGCAGCCGCCTTGGCATTAACCGCATGCGGCACCATGAGCAATGTCAGCAAAGAGGGCACAGCCAGTGAGCTGGTATGGCCGAATGTGGATGCTGTCAAGTTTGATAATGACCAGGGTACTTTCCCGGTACTGGGGGCACTTGCCCAGGTTCGCGACGGGGTGACCCGTGACCAGCTATATTATTTGCTGGGTCGCCCTCATTTTGCGGAAGGTTTCCGGGTTAAAGAGTGGGATTACCTGTTTCACTTCAATACCCCCGGACAGGGCGTTAATAACATTAGCACCTGCCAGTATAAAGTGCTGTTTGATAACAATCTGATTGCCCGCAATTTTTACTGGAAACCGGTTACCGAAGGGTCGGTTTGCCCTGATGGCCAACAGAACGAAAGTTATACCCTAAGTGCCGATGCGCTGTTTGCTTTTGATCGTTCAGACTTAAGTAATGTTACTGCAGGTCGTACTGAGTTAGCCAATTTGGCCAGCCATCTTAAAAGCCGTCAGAACCTGACAGCGGTAACGGTAGTAGGGCACACTGATCGTTTGGGCTCAGAGGCCTATAACCAGAAGCTGTCGCAAGACAGGGCGGTGACTATTGCCAATTATCTGGCAGCCCAGGGTGTACCTGCCAATTTGTTACAGGCACGTGGTGCTGGCAAGTCTCAGCCAGTGGTGCAGTGTGAGGGTAGTGGTGCCCAGTTGATTCAATGTCTGGCACCCAACCGTCGCGTGGAAATTAATATTCAGTAAAAACAACGGTTGGGCAAGCGTTACCACGCAGGCGCGTGGGAACGAGTCCAACAGGCATAATGCCGGCCGGTTAAGTCCGGCATAACCGTAAACCGCTGCAAGCATGATGTTTGCAGCGGTTTTTTTCTGGCTCCCATGCGCCCGCGTGGGAGCCGCTGTAGCGGTTACTTTGCTTTTTTGTTTTTGTCTTCCTGGGGCATTTCAATTTTTACTTCAAGTACTTCCAGGGTGTCTTTGCGGTCAAGCTGGACCTTGATGTCGTCTGCGTTGATGTTGATGTACTTGGAGATGACTTCAATCAGTTCCTTTTGCAAAGCGGGCAGGAAGTCGGGCTCGGTGCTGCCCGGGCTTCGTTCACGTGCAAGAATGATTTGCAGGCGGTCTTTGGCAACGCTGGCCGAGGACTTTTTTTCTCCAAGAAAAAACTTTAGGAATGACATATTATTTCCCTCCGAAGAGCCGTTTCAGCAAGCCCGGTTTTTCGTATTCGGTAAAGCGCAGGGGTTTTTCTTCGCCCAGGTAACGGGCGACGATATCCTGGTAGGCTTCAGCCACGTCGGTGTCTTTCAGGTGAATGGCTGGCATACCTGCATTGGATGCCTGAAGCACCGCTTCGGACTCTGGCACCACACCAATCAGCTTGATACGCAAAATGTCTTCAATGTCTTGCAGTGAAAGCATCTCGCCTTCTTCAACACGTTTGGGATTGTAGCGGGTAAGTACCAGGAACTCCTTGACGGGCTCTTGTGAATCTTCGGCCCGTTTGGACTTGGCCGACAAAATGCCTAGAATGCGGTCAGAGTCACGTACCGATGAGACTTCAGGGTTGGTAACCACCAGCGCGTCATCGGCAAAATAGGCCGACATTAAGGCACCAGTTTCAATACCGGCCGGTGAATCGCACACAATGTATTCAAAGCCCATTTTTTTCAGGTCTTCAAGGACTTTGCCCACGCCTTCTTTGGTAAGCGCGTCTTTGTCGCGGGTTTGTGAGGCGGGCAAAATAAACAGGTTTTCAAGCTGTTTGTCTTTGATAAGGGCCTGGTTTAGTGTGGCTTCTTCTTGAATGACATTGACGAAGTCGTAAACAACACGGCGTTCGCAACCCATGATGAGGTCAAGGTTGCGCAGGCCAACGTCAAAATCGATAACGACGGTTTTGTGGCCACGCATGGCCAAGCCTGCTGAAAAACTGGCGCTGGTGGTGGTTTTGCCCACACCGCCTTTACCTGATGTAACGACAATAATACGTGCCATGAAAAGATATTCCTGTAATCTTTAAGTGGTCATTATCTTACCGCATAATGACCTTGTTCAACTGTAAAAAATTTAAAATTTCCCGCTGTTACTTATGTTCATCGTTGCTAATGAAGCTAAGTGATTCATTTTCCAGTTCTACAATAACCGGCTGCTTGATCAGGCTTTGGTTGAAGTCGGCATCAATAAGACGGTAAATGCCGGCAATGGCCAGCAGCTCGGCGTCTAACTGAGAGGTGAAAATCCGGGCCTGGGTATTACCCTTGGCTCCCGCAATGGCCTTGCCACGCAAGGGGCCGTACACATGGATATTGCCATCGGCAATAATCTCGGCGCCACGGCCGACGGCCCCAATAATGATCAGGTCACTGTTACGGGCATAAACGCGTTGGCCTGAACGCAGCTGGCGCTTGATAACCAGGGTAGGTTCAGCCGGTGGTGCCTCTGGGGCTGGTTCGGGCTCTGGTTTTGCGGGGGCTGCCTGCGGTATGGGTGCGGCAGGTGGCTCATCGTCCCTGCGATTGGCATTGGAAGGCGTAGAAAGGGTAACCGGCACCAGTCCGGCTTTGCGCGCACTGTCCAGAACCGCGCCTTCGGCCATCACGCCAATCACGGGCAGATGGTTGGCCTGCAAATGAGCCAGCAGGGCAGGCCAGTCGGGCGCTTCGTTAATTCGGGTGGCGTCAAGCACAACCGCCTCGTCCTTGAACAGGCTGCCGGCTTCTGACATTTTCCGGGTAATGGCTTCTTTAAGGGCGGCAAGATTGCTGCTATTAAGCACAATGCGTAATGCAAACAGGGAGGCACTTTTGAAGATGAGTGCTTGGGTGGTATTGGCTTTGCTTGTCACAGTAATGCCTGTTTCGGAAAAAAAGTTAAATCCATTTAAATCCATGCGTCCCGCAGGGTTACGCTGCGGTTGATAACGGGGGTTTCACCAGAGTCCGGGTCTACGGTAAAGTAGCCCAGGCGTTCAAACTGCCAGCGGGCGCCTGGTGTGGTCTGGGTGCCTGGTTCTAGCCAGCCCTGAACGGTTTGCATGGAGTTGGGGTTAATGTGCGCCAGGAAATCTTTGTCTTGCCCATCGGGGTGTGCATTGGTAAACAGGCGGTCATAAATGCGGAACGTGGCCGGTTGGGCATGTTTGGCGCTGACCCAGGTAATATTGCCCTTGACCTTGACGCTGTCTGCGCCCGGTGTACCGCTTTTGGTGTCGGGCAGGTATTCGGCATGAACCTGGGTGATGTTGCCTTGTTCGTCTTTGACGCAGCCGGTGCAGCGCACAACGTAACCGTATTTCAGGCGTACCTGGTTGCCGGGGAACAGACGGAAATATTTTTTGGGTGGTTCTTCTTTGAAGTCATCGCGTTCTATCCAGAGTTCACGGGTGAACGGGAAAGAACGGCGGCCCTGGTCGGGGTTGCGCGGGTTTTTGGGCGCGCTACAGTCTTCTTCCTGGCCTTCGGGGTAATTGGTAATAACCAGTTTAAGCGGGTCGAGTACGGCCACGGCACGGTCGGCGATGGGGTCCAGGTTGTCGCGCAGGGCTTGCTCAAGCACGCTGTAATCAATGCGCGAGTCTGATTTTGAAACGCCAATGCGCTCACAGAACAAACGCAGGGATTCGGGCGTGTAGCCACGGCGGCGCAGGCCGGCCAGCGTAGGCAGGCGCGGGTCATCCCAGCCATTGACGTGGTTTTCTTTAACCAGTTGCAGCAGCTTGCGTTTGCTGGTGACCACGTGGTTAAGGTTAAGGCGGGCAAATTCATATTGCCTTGGCAGGGGTTCATTTAATTTGCCCAGGGCAACCAGTTTTTCAAGAACCCATTCGTAGAAGGGGCGCTGGTCTTCAAACTCTAGCGTGCAAATGCTGTGGGTAATGGTTTCCAGTGCGTCTTCAATGGGGTGGGCAAAGGTATACATGGGGTAAATGGGCCACTGGTTGCCGGTGCGGTGGTGTTCGGCATGGCGAATACGGTAAATAACCGGGTCGCGCATGTTGATATTGGGTGACGCCATGTCTATTTTTGCCCGAAGCGCCATGCTGCCATTGGGGTGCTTGCCTTCACGCATTTCAATAAACAGCTGCAGGGATTCTTCGGTGGGGCGGTCGCGCCATGGCGAGTTGGTACCCGGCGAGGTAAGCGTGCCGCGATTAGCCCGCATTTCATCGGGGCTTTGCATGTCTATGTAGGCATACCCGCCCATAATAAGTGCCTGGGCAAAATCGTACATGTATTCAAAGTAATCACTGGCGAAATACAGGTTTTCCTGGTCGCTGCTGGTCCAGGAAAAACCCAGCCATTGAACCGTGTCTTTGATGGCATCAACATATTCCTGTTCTTCTTTTTCGGGGTTAGTGTCATCAAAGCGCAGGTGACAGATGCCGCCGTAATCCCGGGCCAGCCCGAAGTTCAGGCAGATGCTTTTGGCATGCCCGATGTGTAGATAGCCGTTGGGTTCGGGCGGAAAGCGGGTGCGGATTCTGGCGCTGTCTTTGGGCGCATTGGCTTGTACCGATGCAGGGCCAGGTACGCCAGCCCATTTTTTGGATTGGTAGCGTCCTGCACTCAGGTCATTTTCAATAATGGTTCGCAAAAAATTGGAAACGGGTACATCAGTTGAGAAATCAGTCATACAGAAATTTATCAATAAATCATGAAATAGCATACATTCTGCCACGTTCAGGGGTTAGACTCACGGTGAATAATCATAGTTATACAAAATAGTTCGTGAATCGTTGCTTATGTTTGAAATTTCCCCGCTTTTGCTTGCCGAATGGCAGTTCTTTGGTTCATTAGGCTTTTTGTCGGTGTTTGTCGCCGTGTTGTTTTCGTCGGCCTGGCTGCTGCTTTTTCTGAAGCTGGCCTGGCACAAGACAGGGCAAGACGCCTGGATTGGTGTTTACCGTTATTGGGTACGGGTATTTGCCCTGGCCATGGTGGTTAGTGTGGCGGTTACCATCCCCCTGATGATACAGGCAGGCACGTTATGGCCGGCACTGCTAATGAAAATAGCCGGTGTGGCCGGGCCATTGGCCTGTTTGGCCGTCTTGCTGGCTTTTGTCTGTAAATTGATTTTCTTTAACGGCATGCTTTACCGTCAAGGCAAAATGAAAGAAAAATGGCATACGGCATCGGTGTTGATGTCGGCACTGGGGGTGACAGGCATTGTTTACCTGATGCTGGCCTTGCAGTCCTGGATGAATGCCCCGCAGGGAACTATTAAGACAGAAAGCAATATTGTTGTGCATGACTGGCTGGCCATTGTGTTTCATCATGAAATTGCCTGGCGCTTGATACTGGTGTTTGCCGGATCCAGCCTGTGTCTGGGTTTCATGATGATGGGTGTTAGTGCCTGGCAGGTTTTAAGGCGGCCCTTGAACCAGGCAGAAAACCTGACTTTCCGTATTGGCCTGGTCATGGCTTTGTATGGCATGGCTGGCTTTGTCTTGCAGGTTCTTTTTGCCCAGGATACTTTGTTTGTGCCTTTTGCCGCCAATGGCTGGCGCAAGGTGTGGTGGGGGGGCATTCTGTTGCTGGGGATCATGCTGCTGGTGTTGACACTGTTATGCTATTACCTGTTAGGTAAAAAACGGGATATTGGCAAAATGCCGGTGTTTTTACAAAAGTGGTGCTCTCTCATGACTTTTTCCGGGTGCTTGCTGGTCTTGTTAACGGGCGCGCTGTCTTATTTCCGGAATTTACCTTTTATTGTCTACAAGGAAATTGCCCTGCAGGAAGTTTTTCGGTATTTAAGTACCCAGACTCTGGTGCTGTCTTCGCTGGCCTATCTGGTGGTTTATCTGCTTATTGCCGTCAGTTTCAGGCAAATGTTTTACCAGGCTGCCCGCTATGGGGTGGTGCCGGTGCGTAAAACCATGGGGGCAGCGGCATGACTGAACTGGCAAATTTGTTGGGCTTAAGTATTTATGATCCGGTGTTCTGGATGCCGCTGGCCTGTATGGCGGCATTTTCCCTGTTAGTGCTCATGGGTGCTATTCTGGATGGCTTTGATCTGGGTGTTGCCCTGTTGCTGCCATTTGCTGGCGAGCACCGCAATCGCATGATGGGCTTGCTGGGGCCATGGCGCAATATCAATGAGTTTTGGCTGTTGTTGGGGATTGTGTTTTTCATGGCCATCTTCCCCAAAGCCTGGGCTTTTATTTTTACTGTCCTGTATTGGCCCATGATTATGATTGCCCTGGGGGTTATGCTGCGTAATATTGCGTATGAATTTCGCCTGCGCTCAAGCGGTGGGTGGCGTCATGTCTGGACCACGATGTTTTTTGTGGGGGCTTTGTGCATGGTGCTGGGGCAGGGCTGGGTATTGGGTAAATTCGCGGTTAATTTCCAGGAAGAGCCCGGTTATGATTTTTTTGCCTTGTTCATTGCCCTGTGTGTGGTTGCCCTGTATGCCCTGTTGGGGGCATTATGGCTGGTAATGCGGCTTAGTGCTTCGCAGGGTTCCTTGCAGACCATGGCGATCAAATGGGCGCGTCGCACAGTCAGGCTGGGTGCAGCGGGCCTGTTTGCGGTAATGGCGGCCCTTGGATTTAGCAATACCGGTATTTTTTATAAATGGGCGTTGTTTGACACACTGGGCATGGTGTTGCCAGGCTGGTTGTTAATATTAAGCCTGTTTGTGCTGATTGAAATTCTGCTACGTCATGCCCATAAAAATGACTGGTTGGGACGTTTGCCCTTTATATTGCTGCTGCTGGTGATTGTGCTGGCGGTGGCCGGCTTTGCTTACAGTTATTTCCCATTTCTGGTTTATGATGAATTAAGCCTGTGGGACAGTATCGATTCTGTCGCCACCCTGCGTTTGCTGGTGTGGGGGATGGCTTTTGTTCTGCCGGTCATGCTGGTGTATTTTGGCTGGGTGTACGGGGATATGTTCGATAAGCTGCGTTAGTTGTCTGCCAGGGGCAGGGTGATGTCAACACGCAATCCACCCGATTCACCGCTGCCCAGTTCCAGCGAACCATGATGGGCCTTTGCAATGGCGTCTGCCAGCGCCAGGCCCAAGCCCACGCTACCGGTTTTGGTGCGGGCCGAATCCAGCCGTGAGAATGCCCGCAGGGCTTCGGTGCGGCGTTCAAGCGGAATCCCTTCACCCTGGTCGCACACAGAAATTACCACTTGTTGTTGGTGGGTGCGTACTTGTACGTCAACCGGGGGTTGACCATGTTTTAAGGCATTGCTAATAAGGTTGTCTAAAAGACGTCCCAGTGCCAGGCCATCGGCATTAACAAACACTTTGTGGGGCGGCATGAGTTTCAGAAAAACCGGGCTGCCGGCACCTTCCCACGATGAAACGCGTTCGTCAATCCAGGTGTTAAGCGCTAGTTTGCTGAAGGTGTAGGTGCCGGGGTCTGAGCCGCGGACATAGCCAATAAACTGGTCTATCATGCGCTGCATGTCCTGTACGTCGTTGCGCATGCCTTCTTTCAGGGACTGGTCGTCGGTCATTTCCAGCCTTAGCCACATACGGGCCAGGGGGCTTTTCAGGTCGTGAGGCAGGCCGGCCAGCAAGGTTTGCTGAACCTGTTTGGATTCATCAAGGGCATCCAGCATGGCGTTGAAACGTTCGCCCAGCAGGCGGGTTTCGGTAGGGCCTGCCGGTGTTACCCTTTCGGGGTGCCCCTGGGCCAGCTGGTCTGCGGCCCTGCTTAAGCGGGTAAGCGGGCGGGTGATATGCCAGGCAAAGCCGGCCGCCATGGCAATAAGCAACAGGTTAATGCTTAACCATGCCACCATGATGGCCTGCATATTGGGGGGCTCTATACGGTCTAGCGGAATCACCAGCCATTCGCGCATCACGGTATTGTCAAATTCGTTCAGCTCGGGCAGCAGTGAAATATACATGCGGGGTTCTTCACCACGTGACAGCCCCACCCGGGTACCGTCATTCAGTTCATGGTTCAGGTGGTTGATCAGGTCGCGCAGGTTGTTGCGCAGGTCACCCGACGGGTATTCGGTCAGTCTTTCCCTGTGCTGATGGTTTTGGGCATTTCGGCGCAAGGGTTGTGAAAAACGGGTATCTTTGGGAAGCTGGCGTGACCACAGACGCCATTTGTTTTGTGAGGCTTCCTCAATGAAGCGGGCCCTGTTTTCGGCCGGTATCTGGGCGACTGCAGCCCTTAAGGTGCGAATGGTGGTGGTTAGGTAATTAACCACTACATCTTCTACATAGCGTTCCCTAAGGTAATTGCCCACCGAAAGGCTGCCAACCTGGACCAGTATGATGGTGCCCAGCATCATGAGAATCATTTGCAGGCGCAGGGAGCGGGGCCACAGTTTTATTTTTTTCATGCATCAGGGGAAAACCGGTAACCGACTCCCCATACGGTTTGTATCCAGCGCGGGTCTTTGGGATCGTCTTCGATGGCACGGCGTAAACGCAAAATCGCAATGTCGATAGCGCGGTCATTGCGTTCGCCTTCGTCGTCATCGCGGGCCAAGGCCAGCAGGCGTTCGCGGGACAGGGGTTTGCCCGGGTTTTTAACCAGGGCCTCGAGCAGGTTGATTTCACCACCGGTAAGTTTTACGGTGATGTCATCTTTGAATAATTGGCGACGGGCCGGGTCAAAGGTAAATGGGCCAAAGCTGATGGGGGTTTCCTTGATGAGGGCCGAAGGACCTTTTTTGCGGCGCAGGACGGTTTCTATGCGGGCCAGCAATTCCCGTGGGTCAAAGGGTTTGCCCAGATAGTCGTCTGCCCCTGACTCAAGGCCAATAATACGGTCAGCGGTTTCATCGCGGGCGGTAAGCAAAATAATGGGAATGTCTTCATTCTGGCTGCGTAGTTTGCGGCAGGCCTCCAGGCCGTCTCCGCCGGGTAGCATACGGTCAAGTACGATCAGGTCGGGCGAGAATTTGGTAATTCGCTGGGGCAGGTCGGTGGCGTCCGGGGCCAGCAGGGTATCGTAACCGTGCCGGTTAAGGTACTCGGCCAGTAACTGCCTAAGCGCCGGATCATCATCAACAACGAGAATTTTGATATGCTGTTTTTCCATAGTGATGATATCTTGCCAAAGTACGTGCCATTAGGCAAGCGTTGGAAATGAATTGAAATTGAAATAATCCCGCTGCCATTCCCCACCTGAACGCTTGGCGTTAGGGGGTGGTAGTTCATTAATGAGCGCAAATCAGCTCCGGCCCGAAAAGGCAGGAGCTGAAATGGTTTAGCGGATATTGAAAGTGCGGTTGGCCTGGGTTTTCTGGCTGTCGAGACTGCGAACCCGAATAGTCACTTTTCGGGGGGTCAGGGTGGGGGGCAAGGTAAGATTGCCTGCTACTTGCTGGAAGTTGGTAATATTGATTTCCGTTGGGGGAATTTCGGCGTAGCCGGTTTTTCCGTTGCGGTATCTGCCTTCTACAATGAACTCAAGCTGGGCCTTGTAATCGGGGTCGGCATCATCACTTTTCATGATGAGCAATTTATAATCAAGCTTGCCCATGGCGGCCTCAAATTCGGCAGCCCGAATGCCTAGCGGGTTGCCGCTTGGGTCGGCAGGAATGGCTTTCTTGATGAGTTCCAGATTGGCAGTGAGCTGCTGGATGCGCTCTTGGCTGCTTTGCAGGGTGTTGCCCTGGGCAGAATTGCTTTTTTTCAGGGCGTCAAGATCCAGGGTGGTTTTTTCAAGTTCGGCTTGTAAACGTTGCTTTTCCTGTGTCAGCTGGCTAATTTCATTGGTCAGGTTGTTGGACTCTTCAACGCTAAGACGTTTGGGACCATAATTGGTTTGCAGAAACCAGAAACCGCCTGCGCCAATAATGACGCCAGTAAACAGGATCACGAGCCAGCGTGGCATACGCTTGCCGCGCCGGTTGCTACTGCTTTCATAAACGGAGGGTTTGAAAACGGCTCTTTTTGAAGATCCAAACATTACTGAATTATCCTTTGGTTACGAAATGAAGTGATTTCATTAGGGTTGAATGGAGGTGGCTGGGACATTGTTGTCAGTTTGTAACTGCCGGTCAAGCAGCGCAAGCCTTTCGGGCGTGCCGACATCAATCCATTGACCGGTATGCAGGCCGCCTTCCACCAAGTGGTTTTGCATGGCCAAACGCAACAGGGGAGCCAATGGCTGCGGTTGTTGCGGGTTGATGCCCCTGAAAAAGGACGGGTGATAAATGCCAATGCCGGCAAACGTATGGTTAATGACTACCGGTTTTTTGTTGTGCAAAAAACCCTGGCCATCCAGATGAAAATCCCCTTCGGGGTGATGAGGGGGATTATCTACCATGAGCAGCCAGGCTTGTGTTGATGCTTTATGCAAATGGTCAACAATTGTAACCGCCTGCATGGGGTTCCAGTCGCACCAGATATCGCCATTGATGACCAGGAAAGGCTGGTTGCCCAACAGGGGCAGGGCATTGGCAATACCGCCTGCGGTTTCAAGGCCATTGGGAGACTCGGCAGAGTATTCAATGGCAACACCAAATTGACGGCCATTGCCCAGGGTTTCTTCTATTTTGTGGCCCAGCCAGGCATGGTTAATCACAATATCACTAATGCCAACGCTGGCCAGCCGTTCTATGTGCCACACAATAAGGGGCTTGCCACCCACGCACAGCAGGGGTTTGGGTAAGGTGTCGGTAAGCGGGCGCATGCGTTCGCCACGACCGGCTGCCAGAATCATGGCCTGAATCAAAATGTATATCCTACTTTGTGGTCGATGTTGTCGAGCCGGTCTAGCAAACGCAATAGGGGCTTAAAGACCAGATAGCGGTTGGCAACCTGGCGGACATAGGCATTAACACGGGGAATATGCTGCAGGTAATGATCTTTGCCATCACGGATGGAAAGCCGGGAAAAGACACCTAAAATGCGTAAATTACGCTGCAAGCCCATGAATTCGTAATTGGTATGGAAGTGGGCGAAGTCGTCGGGGATAGGCAGTTTTGCTTCTTGGGCCATTTGCCAGTAACGAATGGCCCAGTCCAGTTGCTGGGGCTCTTCCCAGGTGGTGCGGGCATCCATGACCAAAGAGGCCAGATCATAGGAAATGGGCCCGTTGACGGCATCCTGGAAATCGATAATCCCGGGGTTGGGACCGTAAATATCCTGGTCGCACACCAGTAGATTGGGAGAATGGTAATCGCGATGCACGAATACGCAGGGCTGTTTGGCATTGTGGGCCACTAGCAGGCTGAAGGTTTTTTCAAGTGCGTTTTTTTCGTCGTTACTTAGCTGGCTTTGGCAATGCCGGTTAACATACCAGTCGGTAAACAGTTCCAGTTCATCGCGCAAGCGTTGTGCATGATAGGCGGGCAGGTCTTGGGCACCGGCCTGCTGCATTTGCACCAGTGCCTGAAGGGCATCATGGTACAGAGATTGCAAGGTGGTGTCATCAAGGCCTTTTTGAATGCGTTGGTAATAGGTGTCGTTACCCAGGTCGGTAAGCAGTAACCAGCCGTTTTCCAGGTCTTTTTCAAGGATGGCCGGTACATTCAGGCCTGCTTTGGCCAGTTTTTCAGCAATGTCAATAAAAGGGATACAGTTTTCCTGTTGCGGGGGGGCATCCATAATGATAAGGGGAGCCTTGTTGGTATCTACGCGGAAATAACGCCTGAAACTGGCATCACTGGAGGCCGTGCGAAGGCTTTCGGTTTGGATGTGATGGGTATTTGCAATGTTGGCTAACCATTGTTGCAAGGCATCTTTGCGGGGATCTGCTGAAACGTTTAAGGGCATAATCATAAAATATGAGTATTTCGCGTCAATTGGGTGACGAAACCTGAGTCCTGAATGTAAAATCGGTTTAATTTCAGTGAAAGAATTAAAAAAACCAATTTAAATTAAAGAGCAACTACTATAATTGGTCGTTTCGACTTGGCAATTACTCTGGAAAAATCTATTTTAAGCTTTTTAACCGGGTTTTGTCTTTTCTGCATCAATAAAATAGTCTGCAGGAGTAATGTCATGGGTAGTTGTTTGCAACCGGGAATAAAATTGTCTGTGTTCCATATAAACAGAATCTTGAATGGATTAGTTTTTTGTGCGTAAAGTTTATGCTTTTACTCTGCTAACGCTTATTTCGTTTGCCAATACCGGTCTTGCACTGGCAGCACCCGGAATACGTATTAATCAATACCCGATTTTGCAGGACTCTGCCTTGTTGCAGGTAACGCCCGGCGATAAAAACAAGACGGTTACTTTTACCGACAGTGCAAAGGCGGACTACAACAATAATAGCAGTGATATTACCTTGCATGGGCTGGCGCAGGTGCGACGCACTGATGCCATCCTGAAAAGTGAGCAGATCCGTTATAACAATGATACGGGTGACATGACGGCAACCGGGAACACCCGTTTCTTCAAGGATGGCACCCTGATCACCGGAACGGGGCTTCAATATAATATCAACACAGACAGCGGCAAGTTCTTTGAACCGGTGTTTAACCTGGCGGGCGGCGGAAGCGGTACGGCCAGCCAGGCCGAGGCGCTTGATGAGAATCACACACGGTTGATGGATGTGATCTATTCGGGTTGCGATTGCCCCGAAAAATTCTGGACCATCCAGTCTCCGCAAGTAGATATTTATGATGACGAAAACGAGGGGATTGCCAAAAACGGGGTACTTTATATCAAGGGGGTACCGGTACTTTGGTCGCCTTACCTTACGTTTCCAGTCAGGGCAGAAAAGAAATCGGGGTTCCTTACCCCTACTTATGGTTACACCTCACGTGGAGGCTATGATCTGGCCGTGCCGTATTTTTTCAACCTGGCCCCTAATTATGACGCAACGCTAACACCCCGGTATTTAAGCAAGCGCGGCTTGTTAATGGGCGGAGAGTTTCGCTATTTAATGCCAAATTACTCAGGTATGGCTGCGGGTACCTATATTAACAAGGATATGGATACCCGCGAAAAACGCTGGTCGTATTCTATCTTGCATGATCATCGCCTGGGCCAGTTCATGGGCCTGAATTTTAATTTTGACCTGGACTGGAACGGGGCTTCCGACGATAATTATTTTCGTGACTTTACCAGCATGGGCCTGAATGAAGCTGACCAGACCTATTTGTCAAAAAGGGCCACCCTGCGCTGGTCGGGGTACGATTACTGGAGCGGTCATTTAACGCTGCAAAAATACCAAACACTGCAAGACGAAACGCTGGGACGCTTATACGGGCAATACGAAAAAGTGCCCGAACTCAATGTGCGCGGCAGACGCTACAACTGGAACGGGTTTGATGTAGAAACCGACAATACCCTTACCCGTTTTGAGTTTCCCACTTACTTTGGCGATATTGTTGATTTGTCCAATACCAATGGTCACCGTGCTCCCGATGGCACCCGGTTCTCCTCTTATAGCACCATTAGTTATCCGGTTGTCCGCCCAGGTTGGTATGTCACGCCCAAGGCCGGTCTGCATGTTTCCCATTACTCAACCGACTGGTATAAGGAATTTGGCCGCTACAGTTTCACAAGCCAGGACGGTACCCAAAAAGGTTCCATCAACCGGGCCTTGCCCATTTTGTCCATTGACAGTGGCATGACTTTTGAACGTAGTACTACGCTGTTTGGCAAACCGTCTTTGCAAACGCTTGAACCCCGACTGTATTATTTGTATATTCCTTATAAAGACCAGTCGGATATTCCTCTTTATGACACCTCCATCAGCCAGTTCGGCTTTGGTTCAGCGTATGCTGAAAACCGTTATAGCGGTGGCTGGGATCGTATTAACAATGCCAATCTGCTTACCATGGGTATCACCAGCCGCTGGTTTGATGAAGATAGCGGTTTCGAGCGGCTGTCCCTGCAACTGGCGCAACGGTTTTATTTTGAAGACCAGAAAGTGACCTTGCCCGGGGAACAGGCCCGCAAGCGGTCCAAGTCGGATTATCTGGCTGGCTTAAGTGCGGCGCTTACCGATACCCTGAATACCGAGCTGGCGGTGCAGGTGGATTCGGCTGAGCGCAATGTGGTGCAATCGTATGCGTCTTTGCGCTGGAAGCCCAAACGCCTGACCAGCATTTCCATGTCTTACCGCTATCAGCAAGATCCTTTTCTTGATGAAGGGGGCAATCCGCTGCGTTATCAGCTAAAAGGCAAGGAAACCACCAGTTTGTCGGCACAATGGCCATTTACTGAAAATATCTCAGGCGTTGGCCGTATTGATTATTCCATTCAGGATAAAAGGGTAACCCAGTCCATTCTTGGTTTTGAGTATAAAGGCAACTGTTGCTGGACGGGCCGGGTTGTCATGCAGCGTTATGCCGTTTCAAAAGAAAAGGCAAATTCTGCTATATTCTTACAATTGGAATTATCCGGTCTTGGGTCTTTGGGTAGTGATCCAATGAATTTGTTAAGAGAAAATGTGCCGGGGTATGAATCAACAACCGTCCCGGTTCCAGTAAAATCTACATTTGAAAGGTATGAATAATGCGTAGACTAAAACGCGTACGCCAATTCGCATTTGCAACCATTCCCGTTTTTTGTCTTGCCTTGCCAATCGTGGCGCAGGCAGCGCCGGGTACTGCTGGCAAAACAGCGAAAACACAAGCTCAGTTTGGTGATGGCATAGCCGCGGTAGTCAATACTGAAATCATCACCATCCGGGAGCTGGACAATCGAATGGCCTCCTTGCGCATTAGCGGACAGGGTGGGTCAAGCCGCGATCAGGTGCTTCAGTCCATGATTGATGAAAAACTGATGAAGCAGGATGCTGAACGCTTGAACGTAGCGGTTAGCGATGCCCAGCTGGACCAGGTGTTGGCGACTATTGCACAGCGCAATAGCATTCCTGTCGAGCGGCTGAAAGAAGAAGTCAGCCGTTCGGGCATGAAATGGGATGAGTACCTGAAAAACTTGCGCAGTGAAGTCATGATGGATCAATTGCGCAATAGCATTGTTCAAAGCCGGATCAGTGTTACCGAATCGGATGTTGATGCCTTTTTGAAGCAGCATCCTACCGGCGTGTTGCCTAAAAAAGAGCTTGCCTATATTCCTCCTCCGCCCCAGAAACAGGTTGTTATCGAACGCTCCTTTGAGCCCAAGGCGGTCGCCTTGCAACACATCTTTATTCGCGTTCCTGACAACGCTTCTGAAGATGTGGCTGCTGCCGCTCGCAAGAAAGCCAATGACGCCATGGCAAAAATCAGGCGTGGCAACAGTTTTGCCGCCGTTGCCAAAGAGTACTCTGAGGGTCCCGAGGCCGGTGATGGTGGGCAATTGGGTATTCGCCTGTTTGAAGACTGGCCTTCCCTGTTTGTTAACGCGACCCGTAACGTGGCAGACGGGCGCACCACCGGGGTTTTCAAGGCACCTAACGGGTTCCATATTTTGAAAGTACTGGAGCGCCGTGGTTTAGTTAAAGAAAACAAACGGGTTGTTAACGTGCAGCCGCCACCGCCACCCAGACCGCAGTTTTCTCCCATGGAAATTGCCGCCAAACAAGACGGTCCGGTTAATGTGACCGAATCCAATGTTCGCCATATTCTGATTAAAAAAAGTCCTGTGGTTTCCGATCAGCAGGCGTATGAACGAATTCAAAGCTTGCATAATCGCTTAAGCAATGGTGAGGCGTTTGAAGATGTGGCGCGCAAATTTTCGCAAGACACTTCTGCGCCGTTAGGGGGCGATATTGGCTGGATTGCCCCGGGTGTGGCCGATCCCGAATTTGAAAAAGCGGTGGCCAATTTGCAGCCGGGGCAAATCAGCAACCCGGTGCGTTCTGCCTTTGGCTGGCATATTATTGAAGTGCTTGACCGCCGTACCGGCGACAAGCAACCCGAAATCCGTCGCATGCTGGCTCGCCAGACCCTGTACGAACAGCGGGCAGAGCCTATCTTTACCGATTGGTTGCAGCAATTGCGTTCGCAGTCGTTTATTGACAATCGCCTAAGCGGTTCCATTTCTGCCAGAAACTAGACTATGACAGCACATCAGGCAAGAAAACGGTTTGGCCAGCATTTTCTGGTGGATGAAAGCGTCACTGAGGCGATTGTCCGTGCGGTAAATCCTGGCCGTGATGACAAGGTGGTGGAAATCGGGCCGGGGCTGTCTGCCTTAACGGCTCCGCTATTGGCCTGTCTTGATCATTTAACGGTGGTGGAAATTGACCGCGACCTGGCACAGCGCTTACGCAATACGTATAGTCCCAAAAAAATAACCGTCCATGAGGCCGATGCCTTAACCGTGGATTTTAGCCAGTTTGGCGCACCCTTAAGGGTGGTGGGTAATTTACCCTACAATATTTCCAGTCCGTTGCTGTTTCATTTAATGGATTATGCCAATAAGGTGCAAGACCAGCATTTTATGCTGCAAAAAGAGGTCATCGACCGGATGGTGGCAAAGCCGGGCACGTCCGATTATGGCCGCTTGTCTGTCATGTTGCAGTCACGTTATAAAATCCATTGGCTGTTTGATGTCCCCCCCGAATCGTTTGATCCACCACCAAGGGTCATGTCGGCCGTAGTACGTATGATTCCCTTACCTGATTCCCGTCCTGCTCCAAAACAGTGGCCGGTGTTTGAGCGGGTGGTTGCACGTGCTTTTTCACAACGCCGGAAAATGTTGCGTCGCTCTTTGGCAGATTGGGAAATAGACTGGGATGCGGTTGGCATTAAGGAAACAGCCCGCGCCGAGTCGTTAAGTGTGGCCGATTTTATCCGCCTTTCTGACTATTTGCTGGATAGCGGAAAAATAAACCAGGCTTGAAGTAGTCAATCACCCCGCCCTAAAGGGCGAGGTTTCCCGCGCAAGTTGATGAACGGTAGGCGTTTTTCTAATTCCCATGCTCTCGCGTGGGAGTTGATCATTTAATCTTATAGTTTTTACCGCCTTTGCTTAGCTGGCTTGCCAGAAAAACCTGCATAATATCCCGGCTGCGTTCCTGAAGTAGACGCGATGCCTGTTGCATGGCTTCCTGCAAGGTGATGGGGCCGTTGCACAGGCTGAAGGCCGCGGTCATTCCTTGGCTGTACAATGCCTGGTAATTGGCGCCCAAGGTGCCGGCAATCACAATCATTGGGACCTGATGCATTTGTGCCAGGGTAGCTATGCCGGCCAGGGTTTTACCCTGCAAGGTTTGCTCATCCAGCTTGCCTTCACCGGTAATAACCAGGTCGGCATTTTCAATCAGGCGTGTCAGTCCTGCAAATTCGGCCACTATTTCCACCCCGGGACGAAACCGTGCATTCAAGAAACTTAAGCCAGCAAAGCCAAGGCCGCCTGCTGCGCCTGCTCCCTGTTCATGACGCCTGTCTTTGCCCAGCGTAGTGGCTGTAATATCAGCATAATGCGCCATAGTCTGGTCCAGGAATTGGACCTGTTCTGCCGTGGCGCCTTTTTGTGGGCTAAAAATAGCAGCGGCACCATGGGACCCGCACAAAGGGTTGTTTACATCGGAAGCCAGGGTAAATGCTGTCTGCGACAGACGTGGGTCCAGGCCGGCAAGATTGATTGTTTCAAGCCTGGCCAGCTCTTCGGGGATGGATTCCAGCAAGGTATTGTTTTTACCCATAAACTGAATGCCCAGGGCGGCAAGCATGCCAGCACCGCCATCGTTGGTGGCCGAGCCGCCCAGCCCCAGGATGATATGCCTGGCCTGTTTATTTAAAGCTTCAATAATAAGTTGACCAACCCCAAACGTATTGGCACGCAGGACCTGTCTGTTCTGGGGGGTGAGTTGTTCAAGGCCGGCAGCACTGGCCATTTCTATAATGGCGGTACCGTTGCCGGTTATGGCCCAGGTAGCTGGTACCGGGTGGCCTAATGCGTTGCGGACGGTGCTTTGCATGAGTGTGCACGGAGTGCTTTGCGCAATGGCCAATACGGTTCCTTCACCCCCATCGGCCATGGGAACGCAATGGATGCTGGCGGTGGGCGCTGCTTGCCTTACGCCTTTGGCAATGGCCTTGGCCACTTCATGGGCTGGCAGGCTTTCTTTGAATGAGTCAGGGGCAATGATGATTTTCATTTTAAATTTAAATTAATTGACACAGATTAATTTCATGCTATTGGTGCCGTTACAGGGGGCTGACAGGTCTCCGTTGGTGATAATGATCCAGTCACCGGTTTCCAGGGGTTGGTGATTTTTAAGCTCTTCAAGGACGGCTTGCATGAGCAGGGTTGGGTCCAGATGGCTATTGTCAAAATTCACCGGATAAACCCCCCTGAAAAGGGCAGCGCGGTTTTGGGTTTCCCTATGCCGGGTAAAGCAATAAATAGGCACGCCTGAACGGATGCGCGACATGATCAGGGGAGTATGGCCGCTTTCGCTAAGGGAAACAATTGCTTTTACACCGGGGAAGTGATTGGCCGCATACATGGCGGAAAGTGCGATGGTTTCATCGCAGCGTGGAAAAACCTGCCCCAGCCGATGACCGGATTTATTTGACGTTGGATGTTTTTCAGCCCCTATGCAAATGCGTGACATGGCCATGACGGCTTCAAGCGGATAATTGCCGGTTGCGCTCTCGGCCGACAGCATGACGGCATCGGTGTAGTCCAGGACGGCATTGGCAACGTCAGACACCTCGGCACGCGTGGGAATGGGGTTGGCAATCATCGACTCCATCATTTGGGTGGCGGTAATCACCACTTTATTCAGGGTGCGCGCGTGCAGGATGATTTTTTTCTGTATACCAGCCAATTCGGCATCGCCCACTTCAACCCCCAGGTCGCCACGGGCTACCATGACGGCATCACTGGCCGTAATCAGCTCATCCAGTGCCTGGTCATCAGCCACGGCTTCTGCACGTTCTATTTTGGCCACAATCCAGGCTTTGCTACCGGCTTGCCGGGCCAGTTGCCTGGCCTGTTCAATATCGCTGCCATAGCGAGGAAAAGAAACGGCAATATAGTCGGCTTCAATGTCGGCAGCAATCTTGATATCTTCCTTGTCTTTGGCGGTCAGGCTGGGGGCGGAAAGGCCACCTCCTTTGCGATTGATACCTTTGTTGTTGGAAAGCGGCCCGCCTGCCAGTACCCGTGTGTGCACTTCCTGGCCTTCAATGTGGGTGATTTCCAGCACGATGCGGCCATCATCCAGCAGCAGTTCATCACCCGGCTGGCAATCAGTTATCAGGGCAGGGTAGTCGATGCCGACAATATGCGCCGTACCCTCGTTATGCGGATGGGTGTTGGATAAAATAAATGTTTGACTGGCTTGTAGCAAGACCTGGCCGTTGATGAAACGGGCAATACGAATTTTAGGGCCTTGCAAATCGACCATGATGGCAATGTGTTTTTGCAGCTTGTGTGCTATTGACCTGATGCGCTGCGCGCTTTGGCGATGTTCGTCATGGCTGCCATGGGAAAAGTTTAACCTTGCAACATTCATGCCGGCCAGCATCATCTGTTCAATTTGTTCTGGTGACCGGGTTGCGGGTCCCAAAGTGGCTACAATTTTAGTTCGTCTTGGGTTCATATTTTATTTTCTCATAATATGATAATTATGTTGATGTTACAAAAAAGTAAGAAAATATCCATTAAAGTATTGAAAACTTTTTTGATTCATGTAGAATTAGTTTCAACAATAGCAGGAATGCAGCAAATAAATGTGGTTTCGGCAAGTGCCAGATCATCATACATAAATTATTAACTACTATCAGCAACTCAACAATCCTAAGTATTTGGCAGCATAAGTTTTAGAAAAAAATATATATAAGTTTCAACTTTGTACTTTTATCAGAACTGAAAGATTTAATCCCGTAAATATTAGGGGTGAAGTGGTTCGTTTCAAAAATGTAACATATTAAGAATTCAGCAATTTGATGGTTCAAGTTGTTGATGTTGGTGGGGTAGCCTCCCTGTTTAATGTTGCAAACATATACATCTTGACGGAATTTGGCTATTCCATTTTGCAGTAACCGTGCCGGACGGCGTCCGGTTCGAAAAATGTTTCCGTAAAGGAGCAGCAAAATGAAAAAACTACTACTTATCTCGGCATTGACTCTGGCATCTACTAGTGTATATGCAGCAAGCGGTGGTATTGGTCTTGGTGTTTTTGGTGCTGGTGGAGCAGCTGGAAGCAGCTCTGGTGGAAGTTCTTCCACACAAGGAGTACAGGGTTCAATTGGTTTTGGGGCTGCGGGTAATAGTTCTGGAGCAGGGAATGTGTCAACTTCCGGTGCTTCAGTTACTATGAGTCCTGGTGGGGTAGCTACACAAACCGCAGGCTCATCTGTATCTGAACAATTTGGTAACGGTTATTCGTTTGGTTTGGCTGGGCAAGGCTCTAGTGCTTCAGCAGGTGGTGCGCATAATGCTCAAGCCGGTGGCATTGGCGGTTTTGGTGGTTTTGGTGTGATTGGCTGGCTCAATCCATAACAAGGATCAAATGCCTTTAAAACTATAAAATACATATATTCTTGGAGGGGGTATTCCCCCTCCCAAAGGAATCGCCATGAAAAAAATATTTACTGCAATTGCAATATTATTTGCATCAGGTCAGGTATTGGCACAGGTTAACGTGGGTGCGGGGGCAGAAGCTTCTGCCGGGGCCTCTTCCGGGGCTTCTTCAAGTGCAAACGTCTCTTCGGGTGGGGCGGCTATTATTGACCTGAGCTTTGGTGGATCAGAGCAAAGAAAATCCCAGCGTATTCACACCACACCTAACGTTTATGCGCCTGCAAGCATGTTTGGTGGTGCCAATAATTGCGGTCAATCCAATACGATTGGTGTGGGTTTTACCGGGTTTGGGATAGGGGGTTCGATGGCCGGTGAATCAGATGCGTGTAACGCACGAGAGGATACCAGTATTGCCTATAAACTGGGTTACAAAGAAGTGGCTGATATGCGTTTCTTTTGTTTCGGTGAAGACGTGAACCGGATGGCTTATGAAGCAACCGGCCGGCGCTGCCCTAGTTCTTCAACCGCCAAAGGCCTGCCTGATAATGCGGTTGCCAGCAATCCAGCACCCGTTTCTTCAACAGTTGCGGTTAACAATCCTGGCAGCAATGCGGTTGCCGTTAATAGTGTACCCGTAAACTCCCCAAGACAAACCAGAGCAATCGCCTCATCTGATGAGCTTGATGCGCAACGTTTGCGGACCTTTTATGGCAATAATTAATAGTTTGTCTGGCAACTCTGATTTATACCTGAAAGAGAATTTATTAACAGGTGATGATGAGATATCACCTGTTAATAAATAAAACGACCAGATTGAACAAATGTTGATTAATGTAAACTTACATTAATCATGTACATGGGGAACGTCGCTTGATTTGATGATAATGCAGACTGTATTCAGCATTTATTGCGGACTTGGTCGTTGCAGTCTCATTTTCAAGCTTATGCATTTATTCTGCCGGTTCTACTTCCGTATCGTTTTCAAGGGCTTGAAATAGCTCCTCTTCGTTTAGTAACGCAGGGGCAGCCGATGTACCTGCGAAGCCAAGCAGGGAGGATGCTCTCATGGCGAACTCGTTCAAGCCCATTTTTTTGCCGTTAAAATCAATCTGGCTGTCTTCGGGCTGGTCGGCATCATAAGTGATTACAGAGGTAGTTTTACCATCCTTGTAAACCGCCATGCCCGATTGTTCTGCGATAAGACCCGCCATTCCTGTAATCACTTCCGCTTCGGCATCAGCTGTGGCTTTGTCGGTCCCTTCAGATACCTGTAGGACGCCTGAACCCACTTCTTTGATAATGCTATCATCGATGGAGATGGAGAAATTGGCTTTGCGCAAGGCTTCAGTGGCAAATAGCTCCATGGATTCCCTTGATTCTGAAGACGCTTTTTCTCCGTTAAAAATAACCCCGAAATTTAACGTCGCCTCACCGCTTGTGGTTTTTATACTTAAGGGGTCAATGTGGAATTGAATATTGGCATCAGCCAGTTTGACAAACAGTGTTTCGAAATGCCGATCCAATTCATCTACCTCTTTCTGTGAGGTTGAGGCCAGATTAAGGCTGGCCGTGGCCCGACTGAAATCATTAACAGCCTTCATATCCAGATTGTTAACCACCATTTTCATGCTTGTTGTGCCAAAATCAATCTTGTTGACGTTGATTTTGTTCGCGGAATAGATGATATCGCCATTAAGCAGGCCATTGGGGGATTCAGTCGTGCTGGCAACCATGTTGATGGCGTCGATTAAAACGGTTTGTGCGGGATCGGCAATATTGAATTTGTCAAATTTGACGGAAGCATCACCAATATAATTTTTGTTGGCGGTACGGGTTGTTTGATTGCTAAGTGTAAAACCGTCCATAGAAAAGCTGGCTGTGCTTTCTCCCTTGGCTTTAATGGCGCCACCCGTGGCTTCCGTATTGATAAAGGCGTAATCAAGATTGCTGTGCGTAATCGCATGCATCGGTGCCACGGTGATTTCGCCGTTCTTGTTAACGAATTTCAGTGGGGCGGTTTTAAGGGTGTTTTCTATTTCTTTGGTAAAAGAAAGCACGCTGCTGGATACAAAGGGTTCTTGTCCATTGGCGGCATCAAACAATATTTTTGTATTGTCATTGTTAATCAGAGTGGTTTCGCTAATGGCCAAAGCGGGAGAAAAACGACCGTTTTGAATTAACGGCAAGGGGCCGTGATAAACCTTGTTCAGGAATGTAATATTGGAAAGCTCTTCTGGCAGATCGGGTAGATCTATATTTAGCTTATAGGTCCCGGTAGAAGAAAGAAAGCCCTTTTCATAGCTGACTTCGCTTAGGCTGACATTGGGAGCGCTTTGTGCCAGAAATTCATTGAAATTACTGATGGATTGATCGATTTGGGTTTTGGCCTGTTGGCCAATGTACCAGGTTGAGCCTCCCCACACGACACCGGCTGCAACAAGTGCGCCAATAACAATATTTGTTGTTTTCATGATGTACCTTTATGACTTTATGGTTGTTTAACAGGATTTATTTTGCGTGCAAGCCAGTACCTTCGGCCTGCATGTCTTTGCGTTCGATTAATTCTATTTTGTAACCGTCAGGGTCTTCAATGAAGGCAATAACGGTGCTGCCACCCATGACCGGGCCGGCTTCACGCGTAACATTGCCACCTGCCGCCTTGACAGTTTCACAGGCCTGATAGGCATCTGGCACGCCAATGGCAATATGGCCATAGGCGGTACCCAGCTCATAAGAATCAACACCATGGTTATAGGTTAGCTCAAGTTCGGCCTGGTGAGGGTTGGCTTCAAAACCCAGGAAGGCCAGGCTGTATTTGTATTCGGGGTTTTCGGAGCGACGCAAAAGTTTCATGCCAATGACGTTTGTATAAAATTCGATAGACCGTTCAAGGTTGCCGACTCGAAGCATGGTGTGTAGAAATTGCATGATGACTCCTGTTGGAAATGATGACAAGCGGGCTATTTTAGCAAAGCCGTGTTTATAGAATGATGAGTTCAGTACTTTTAAATAACGGATACGGCAAGAATGATACAACAGGCATTATATAAGCGAAAATTTATGGTCGTTTGCAATTGCCCTGTTATGCCTAAAGAATGGGCAGGGTGTGCAGGCTTTTTTGTTTAAGCTTGTGTTTGGCCGCTTCATAGCCGGGTAGGATACGGCCAACTTCGGTCCAGAAACGGGAGCTGTGGTTCATTTCTTTCAAATGGGCAAGCTCATGCGCAATCACATAGTCAATCAGGTCTGAATCCAGGTGAATCAGGCGCCAGTTAAGGCGAATG
This sequence comes from Advenella mandrilli, assembly GCF_016595155.1. Lineage (GTDB taxonomy): Bacteria > Pseudomonadota > Gammaproteobacteria > Burkholderiales > Burkholderiaceae_B > Advenella > Advenella mandrilli. The sequence continues at coordinate 62,571 of NZ_JAENGP010000003.1, read as the reverse complement.
TTGCCATTGGCACTGCAGGAGCCCCAGCGGGTGGTGGCACTGGACAGGCGCAGCTGCAACGGTTTTGCCCCGCTGCTTTGCCCGAAATGGTGCAGGCGGGTTTCAAACCAGGCCAGGGCACGCCCCTTAAACCATTGGGTGCAGGCTGATTTTAGTTCATGGCTACTTGCCGTGGATGGCAGGTTGATATAAAGAATATCGTTATCTTGTGCCAGATTGTAGTTGCCTTCATAGCGGCATGAAGCCAGCTGCGGGTTAAGTTGCACAATAATTTGCCTACCCAGATAGGGCAGTGGCATGCCATGTTGCCAGTTAGTGGGGGTAGGGGATTGTTGCCGCCATTGCAACAGCTTGCTTTGGATCCAGGTTTTTTTTGCCTGGATGGCCTGGTTGATGATGGCTTGCGATACCCATTGGGGCGCGGTAATTTTCAGCCCTTCGGCGTTAATCGTAAAACCAATGCTTTTACGGTTGGAACGCTGAAGGGTATAGGGGATTTTATCCATGAGAACAGCGGTGCTTCAGGCCTTGTCGTTATAACGGTGCGGGCTAAGCACGCGCATTTCCCCTTCAATCCATGCTTCTACCTTGCGGTTAAGCTGGTCGTGGGTAAGGCCTTCGGACGAGATGGGTGGGCCAAACGAGAAGGTAACCAGACCGGGCGTTTTGATGAAGGAATTGCGTGGCCAAACCTCGCCGGCATTGTGCGCCACCGGAACCACCGACGCACCGGCATGGACGGCAAGACGGGCACCGCCTGATTGATAGCGACCTTTTTGGCCGACAGGAATCCGGGTCCCTTCGGGGAACAGTACCGGACTATGGCCTGCGTGGATACGTTGGCTGCCAATACTTAATACCTGTTGCATGGCGCCCTTGCGGTCGGAGCGGTTAATGGGAATATTGCGCAAGCTAGCCAGCGCCCAACCAAAAAACGGGATGTAATTAAGCTCTTTTTTGTAGACAAAACAGGCGGGTTTGGGTGAAAACCAGGGAAAGAGCAGGGTTTCATAGGCAGACTGGTGTTTACATAGAAACACAACCGGTGTGGTGGGAATGTTTTCCTGTCCTTTGAATTCCCATTTGATGCCAAGAATATATTTGGCCCCCCACATTAGCAAGTGGGGCCAGCCTACCGTGAAACGGTAACGCCACTTGAAGGGTAAAGGCAGCATCAGGAAGCAGCCAAGTGCAAAGAAAATCAGGGTAATCGTTTGAAAAACCAGAAACAGCAGGGCACGTAAAAAAGGCATGATTAATTTTCCCGTAGCCATTCGTTGACAATATCAGCCAGGCTGGCACGTATTTGCGTATCAGGTGGCAGGTTGGGATCGTTTTTTGTTTTCAGACCGTTGCCGGTTTCCACCAGCCAGGGCTTCATGCCTGCCGCCTGGGCTGCCTGCAGGTCACGCAAGGAATCGCCAATCACAGGCACCTGTGCGGGATCTATCTCGTAGCGGTGGGTGATATCGTGCAACATGCCGGGTAAGGGTTTGCGGCAGTTACAGCCGTCATCAGGCGTGTGCGGACAAATGAAAATGGCATCAAGCTGCCCGCCCAGCAAAGTAAGCGCCTGATGCATTTTGGTATGCATGGCGTTCAGGTCGTTTATGCTGAACAGGCCTCTGCCCAGGCCTGACTGGTTGCTGGCAATCACTACCTTCCAGCCAGCCCGGTACAGGCGGGCAATGGCTTCAAGACTGCCGGGCAGGGGAATCCACTCGTCGGCCGATTTGACAAAATCGGCCCGGTCTTCGTTGATGACACCATCACGGTCAAGAATCACGAGCTTCATTTTGCCAGCCTGGAAATATCCGCCACCAGATTCATGGCACCATGCAAGCGGGAAAGCAAAGCCAGACGATTGTTGCGGATGGCCGGATCTTCGGCCATGACCATGACATCGGTAAAGAAGGCATCAACCGCTTCACGGGTGCTGGCAATACTGCTTAAGCTGGCTTCAAATTTGCCTTTGCCAAAGTGGTCAAGGGCAACCGGCTGGATCTGTTCAATGGTGTCGGCCAGGGCTTTTTCTGCCGGTTCAAGCAGGATTTCTGCATTGATGGCAGGCAGGGAGCCGTCTACTTTTTTCAGCAGGTTGGCAATGCGCTTGTTGGCGGCAGCCAGGCTGTCGGCTTCGGGCAATTGCGCGAAGGCGGTAACGGCCTTGACCCGGTCGACAATCTCGTGCAGGGGGGGGGTTAAGGCAATAACGGCGTCTACCACCGAGCGGTCATAATCGCCATTAAGCTGATTGCGATAACGTTCGTAAATGAACGCTTGCACTTCGGCCACGGTGTTGGGATTCAGGCTGATTTTTTCGAATGTGCCGGCAGCAAACTCAAGCAGCTCGTTGAGGGAAAGTTGGGTTTGCAGGTTCAGGAAATGACCGGCGGCTAATTGTTCAACCGCACTGATCAGGCCCAGCGCGGCACGGCGCAAGGCGTAAGGATCGCGCTCGCCAGTGGGCACCAGGCCAATGCCCCAAATGCCAATCAGGGTTTCGGTGCGTTCGGCAATAAATAAAATCGCCGAAGTTAAGGTTTCCTGGCTGACCGGTTTGTCGTAACGCACGCGATACTGCTCTGCCAGGGCGGTGACGATCTCTTCGGGTTCACCATCGGCCTTGGCATAATAGGCGCCAATAATACCCTGTAGCTCGGGGAACTCGCCTACCATGTTGGAGCCCAGGTCGGCCTTGGCCAGCAGGGCAGCGCGGTCGGCCAGGGCAACATTGGCGTTAAGCTGCTGGGCAATGTAAGCGGCGATTTTCCGGACCCGTTCGGAACGGTCCAGCTGGGTACCCAGTTTATTGTGGTAAACAATGGTGGCCAGTTGCTCGACACGGGCGGCCAGTGGCATTTTACGGTCGGTGTTGAAGAAGAACTCGGCATCGGCCAGACGCGGGCGCACGACCCGCTCGTTGCCTTCGATAATTTGTTGTGGATGCTCAATGTCCATATTGCTGACAATCAGGAAATGGTGTGTCAGCTTGCCGGTGGCCGGGTCGAACAGGGGGAAATACTTCTGGTTCAGACGCATGGTAAGGATCAGGCACTCTGGCGGCACGGCCAGGAATTTTTCCTCAAACTGGCCTATATATACGGCAGGGTACTCTACCAGTGAAGTGACTTCATCAAGCAGGGCGGTGACTTCGGGATCATTGCCAATGGTGGCGCCCAGCGTGGCTGCCTGACTGGCCAGCAGGGTGCTGATCATGTCACGGCGCTCTTCATAGGAAGCAACGACCTTGCCTTCATCGCGCAGTTGTTGCTCGTAGGTATTGGCATTGTTTAACTGGATGGGGGCCTTGCTCAGGAAGCGGTGTCCACGGGTAACATGGCTGGATGAGATGCCCAGCACGCTAACCGGCAAGACCTGGTCACCAAACAGGATGACCAGGCCATGCACGGGACGTACGAAGCGGACACTGGTTTGCCCGTCGGCCAGCTGATAACGCATGACTTTGGGAATCGGCAGGCCGGCAATGGCTTCATCAATGGCGGTTTGCAGGAAAGCGGCCAGTTGTGTACCGGGGGCAGTGCCTTTGGCGATTAAGTATTCCTGCTTGCCATCGGACTCACGGTTCAGGTCGGCCACGCTTAAGTGTTCAAGACCTTTGGAAGCCAGTTTCTTTTGCAGGGCGGCACTGGCATGGCCGTTTTCATCAAGCCCGATTTTGACGGGCATGAGTTTTTCTGCAAATGCCTGTTCGGGAGCCTGTGCCAATACCTGGCTTAAGCGGACAGCCAGACGGCGTGGGGTGGCAAAAGATTCAAATTTGCACTGTTCACCCAGCAGGTGTTGTTTGTCCAGGGACTGGTAGATGCCCTGGGCAAATGCCTTGCCCAGTTTTTGTAATGCCTTGGGAGGCAGTTCTTCGGTCAGTAATTCGATGAGTAAAGGATTTGTTGACATTTATGCAATCTCTTGTTTTTTCAGCATCGGGAAGCCAAGCTGTTCGCGGGCGTCGTAATAGCACTGGGCAACAGCGCGGGACAAGTTGCGGATACGGCCAATATAGCTGGCCCGTTCGGTAACGCTAATGGCACCCCGGGCGTCAAGCATATTGAAGGTATGAGCCGCTTTCAGAACCATCTCGTAGGCAGGCAGGGCCAATGGGATCTCGACCAGTTTTTTGGCCTCGGCTTCGTAGTCGTTGAAATGGGCAAACAGCATGTCAGTTGACGCATATTCAAAGTTGTACGTGGATTGTTCAACTTCATTCTGGTGAAACACGTCGCGATAGTAAACGGCATCGCCGTTGGAGCGCTGGGTCCAGACAAGATCATAGACACTTTCCACGTTTTGCAGATACATGGCCAAACGCTCAAGGCCATAGGTGATTTCACCGGTAGTGGCCGGGCAGTCAAGCCCGCCAACTTGCTGGAAATAAGTGAACTGGGTGACTTCCATGCCATTGAGCCAGACTTCCCAGCCCAGGCCCCAGGCCCCTAGCGTGGGGTTTTCCCAGTCATCTTCAACGAAGCGGATATCGTGCTCTTGGGGGTTAATGCCCAGTGCCTGTAGCGAACCGATGTAAAGATCAATAATTTCAGGTGGGGCTGGTTTGAGTACAACCTGATATTGGTAATAGTGTTGCAGGCGATTGGGGTTTTCGCCGTAACGACCATCATTGGGCCGGCGTGACGGTTGCACATAAGCGGCATGCCAGGGCTCGGGCCCGATGGCGCGCAGGAAAGTGGCCGTGTGGGAAGTACCTGCACCCACTTCCATATCGTAAGGCTGGAGCAGTGCACAACCTTGTGCAGCCCAGTATTCCTGAAGTTTTAAGATAATTTGCTGAAAAGTAAGCATGAATTCGACTCTAGCATCGGATGAATAACCAAACCTTGGATTTTAGGGTATTTGTTGTGCTTCTAGGGGTAAATTAGCGTTTGAAAGGGTAAAATGCCCGAATTAACCCCGAATAAACAGGAGACAACAGTGACAGAATTAGTAAAATCCGAAATTATTGGCCGCGTACTGGTCATTACCATCAACCGTCCCGAAGCCCGTAACGCCCTTACGTATGATACTTCTTTTGCGCTGGCGGCCGCCCTGGACCAGCTTGACACCAATAACGACCTGACGGTGGGTATTCTTACCGGGCAGGGCAATACGTTTTGCTCGGGCATGGATTTGAAGGAGTTTGCCAAAACCCAGCGTCGTGCTGTGGTGCCGGGCCGCGGCCTGGGTGGCCTGTGCGAAGCGCCACCTCAAAAACCCCTGATTGCCGCCGTAGAAGGTTATGCGCTGGCTGGCGGCTGCGAACTGGCACTGGCCTGCGATTTGATTGTGGCCGCCGACAACGCCCAGTTTGGTCTTCCCGAAGTAAAACGCGGTCTGGTACCCGGATCGGGGGGCATGTTGCGCTTGCCGCAAAGGTTGCCTTACCACGTTGCCATGGAGATTTTATTAACCGGCGACATGATTCCCGCACAGCGTGCCCAGCAGCTTGGTTTGGTCAATCAACTGACAGAACCGGGCAAAGCACTGGAAGCTGCGCTAAAATTGGCTGACAAGATTGCGGCCAATGGTCCCTTGGCCGTTCGCACGGTTAAACAGCTTGTGGTGCAGTCGCAAGACTGGCGCCAGGAAGACATGTTTGCCCTGCAGCAGCCGCGCATGGCGCATATCTTTGCTTCTGAGGATGCCAAAGAAGGGGCTACCGCATTCGCCGAAAAACGGGCTCCGGTCTGGAAAGGCAAATAAAACAGTAAAGTTGTTAACCGTTAGTTTTTTGAAAAAGTTGATCAAACAATGACTACCATTATCAAAGAAGAGGACTTGATCCAATCCATTGCGGATGCGATTCAGTTCATCAGTTTTTACCACCCCGCCGACTATATTCAGCATCTGGCCCGCGCCTATGAGCGTGAAGAAAGTCCGGCAGCCAAAGATGCCATTGCACAAATCCTGACTAACTCGCGCATGTGTGCAGAAGGGCATCGCCCCATTTGTCAGGATACCGGGATTGTGAACGTTTTCCTGAAAGTGGGTATGGATGTCAAGTTTGACCTGAAACAAACCTTGCAGGAAGCCTGTGATGAAGGCGTGCGCCGTGGTTACACCGACCCCGACAACAAACTGCGTGCTTCTGTGCTGGCAGACCCCATTTTTGAGCGCAAGAATACCAAAGATAATACGCCCTGTATTTTGCATGTGGAACTGGTTCCTGGCGATAAGGTGGATGTGCAGGTGGCAGCCAAAGGTGGCGGCTCTGAAAACAAAACCAAGTTTGCCATGCTTAACCCCAGCGATTCTATTATTGACTGGGTCCTGAACACCGTGCCGCAAATGGGGGCTGGCTGGTGTCCTCCGGGCATGCTGGGTATTGGGGTGGGCGGTACCGCCGAAAAAGCCATGCTCATGGCCAAGCAGTCACTGATGGAAGATATTGATATGTACGAGTTGCTGGCCCGTGGCCCGCAAAACAAACTCGAGGAAATGCGTATTGAACTGTATGAAAAAGTGAATGCACTGGGTATTGGCGCACAGGGCCTGGGTGGTTTAACAACCGTGCTTGATGTTAAAATCAATACTTACCCAACCCATGCGGCTTCCAAGCCCATTGCCATGATTCCAAACTGTGCGGCAACCCGTCATGCCCACTTTATACTGGATGGTTCGGGCGTTGCCGTGTTAACACCGCCTTCTTTGTCAGACTGGCCCGATGTGCATTGGGCTCCCGATTACAACAAGTCCAAACAGGTTAACCTGGATACGCTCACCAAAGAGGAAGTGGCCAGCTGGAAACCCGGCCAAACCCTGTTGTTGTCTGGCAAAATGCTTACCGGCCGTGATGCCGCTCACAAGCGCATCCAGGACATGCTGGCCAAGGGTGAACAATTGCCGGTTGATTTCACCAACCGCGTTATTTATTATGTGGGCCCGGTTGATCCGGTACGTGACGAAGTGGTTGGCCCGGCAGGTCCCACCACCGCCACCCGCATGGATAAATTCACCGACATGATGCTGGAAAAAACCGGCCTGATTTCCATGATTGGCAAGGCCGAGCGCGGTCCTGTCGCGATCGAGTCCATCCGCCGGCACAAGTCTGCCTATTTAATGGCGGTAGGCGGTTCTGCTTATCTGGTGTCCAAAGCGATTCGTGGCGCCAAAGTAGTGGGCTTCGAAGATCTGGGTATGGAAGCCATTTACGAGTTTGACGTGAAGGATATGCCGGTAACGGTTGCGGTTGATTCTGAAGGCACTTCCGTGCATCAAACAGGTCCTAAAGAATGGCAAGCCAAAATCGGTAAAATTCCGGTTGCGGTAGAAATGCTGTAAGCCGTTTCTGTCATTGAAGACAAAAACACCGGCCGGGTTTCATTACCCGCCGGTGTTTTTTTGTATGCGCTTAATGTGGCGTTCCTGTTTTTGCAACGGTCCGTATGCCTTGCTAATGACAGGCGTATAATTTCAGGTTTAAAGCAGTTCAATGCCCTGGTCTTTGCATTGTTCCAATAAGCCGCCAAGGGTGCCTTGGGCCAGGATAAGTCCCGGAGACAGTTCCTGCAGGGGCAAGAGCACAAAAGCCCGTTCGTGTATGCGCGGATGCGGCAGGGTCAGTTCGGCTGATTGATTGATCTCATTGTTAAACAGCAGAATATCCAGATCAAGCGTGCGGGGGGCATTTACATAAGGGCGTTCGCGCCCGTAGCGGTTTTCAAGTTCTTGCAGCCAGTGCAGCAGTTCCAGCGAGGCCAGTGTGGTTTCCAGCCGTGCGACGGCATTGACATAGTCGGGCCCTGAAGAATCAACCGGGCTGCTGCGATAAAAACGGGAGCATTCCAGTTTTTGAATGGCTGTATGGGCAGCAATATCGGCCAGTGCCAGTTGCAAAATATTTTGGCTTTCACCCAGGTTGGAACCCAGGCCGATATACGCGATGCTCATGAGTTGTCGTGCTGCGGTAAAGCGGCTTTCTGGCGGGCGGGTGAGCGACGCTTGCGACGTTTGCGTACGGTGCTGGCTGCGCCTGGTGTGCCTTTTTGTTTTTGCGCCAGTTCATCAATCATCTGGGTTTTACCAGCCAGATCGGTATCGGCCAGGTCCATCCACCATTGTGCCTGAACACTATCAAACTCCCCGCTGGCCGCACGTAACTGCAGGAAATCACAGGCGGCCCGGAAACGGGGCTGTTCGGTCATTTTCCAGATTTGACGCGGAATGGGGCGCTCGAAACGGGGTTGCATGAACCAGATTTCGCGCATGTCGGTGCTATGGCGGCGTTGGATGGCCAGCTTGTGAACCTGTTCTTCAAGCACCTGGTCGGCCGCATGGATAAGTGCCTGCATGGGCGGCTCTTTTTGGGCAATATTGCGTTTCCAGTACACATCCACCAGGCGCCATAAGAGGGCAGCGTATAAAAAGCTGGGGCTGACCGACTTGCCCAAACGGATTCGGTGATCGGTACGGTCAAGCGTGAGCTCTACAAACTTCTGGCCGCCCGGCTGCTTTAAGACCACATCCAGCAAGGGAAGGGTTCCTTCGTGCAAGCCTTCTTCGCGAAGTTGCTTCAGGCAGGCCAGGGCGTTGCCGCAAGTCATGAGTTTAAGCGTTTCGTCAAACAGGCGCGAGTCGGGCACGTTGGAGATGAGCTCGGCCAGCTGCTTGATGGGCTCCTTGGTACGGGGGTCGATGGTGCCGTTTAGTTTGGCGGCAAAGCGAACTGCCCGCAACATGCGGACCGGGTCTTCACGGTAACGGGTTTCAGCGTCGCCAATAATGCGTACGATATGCTTGCGCAGGTCTGACAGACCGTTGTGGTAGTCAATCACTTCTTCGGTAAGCGGGTCGTAATACAGGGCATTAAGGGTGAAGTCGCGGCGGGCGGCATCTTCTTCCTGGGTGCCAAAGACGTTGTCGTTCAGGATGCGGCCGTGTTCATCGGTTTTGTTCTGGCCATTGCTATTGGCCCTGAACGTTGAGGTTTCAATGATTTCGGGCCCGAAAACCACGTGTACGAGCTGAAAGCGCCGGCCAATAATGCGGGCCCGGCGAAAAGAGGCGCGTACCTCTTCGGGGGTGGCATTGGTGGCGACATCAAAATCCTTGGGCTCCAGGCCCAGGATAAGGTCGCGCACGGCCCCGCCCACGACAAAGGCCTGGAATCCTTTTTGGTTTAACACTTCGCAAACCTTGACGGCGTTGCGGGAAACCAGCCGGCGATCGATGCCGTGCTGTTCCTGGTGGTAAACCCGGGCTTTGGTTTTTTTTGTGTCGCTGGCCGGCGGGTTGAACAGGCGGTTAACGAAGCTTTTAATAGTGCTTTTGATCATAGGAACGGGCTTAATGAAGATGTTGTTATTTTAATGCAAATAGATCAAGAACTGGCCAACCATTTTCATGCGCTGTTTTACGTAGTGATTCGTTGGGGTTGGTGGCCACCGGGTGGCTGACGACTTCAAGCAGTGGCAGGTCATTTTGCGAGTCACTGTAAAAATAGGTTTCGGCAAAATCACCCAGTTGCTTGCCCATGGCGCTTAGCCACATATTAACGCGGGTTACCTTGCCTTCCTGGTAACTGGGAAGGCCTTGCACACGTCCGGTAAAACGGCCGTTGATATATTCGGGCAAGGTGCCAATGAGATGCTCTATGCCAAAGGCACGGGCCACTGGTGCGGTGACAAACGTGTTGGTGGCAGTGACAATACAGCACAGGTCACCGTTTTGCTGATGCTGGCGAACCAGGTCGATGGCACTGGCCTGAATAGCTGGTCGCACCACTTCACACATGAACTTTTCATGAAAATGAGCCAGCTCATAGGGGCTGTGCATTTTAAGGAAACCCAGCATGAATTCGGCTGATTCTTCTATTTTGAGGATACCCGCCGTGTATTTATCCATTAGCTCCTGGTTTTTTTGCCGGATGGCTTCAGGGTCGCCGGCCAGGTTGTTGCGGGCTAAAAAGTCAACCCATTCACGATCGGTGTCGATGGGCAGCAAAGTATGGTCAAGATCGAAAAGAGCCAGGTTTGTAGAGGTCATGATTTTGTTTTAATGAAAAAAGCCTTGAGTAAAGGAACAGTAATGGGGCGTCGGGTAGACAATGAATAGGCGTCCAGCGCATCGAGCAGGTTGAACAGGGCGGCAATATCACGCGAATAATGGGTAAAAATCCAGTGCGTGACTTCATGGCTTAATTGCAGGCCTTTATCACGTGCCCGGTTTTGCAAGGCGGTAAGGCGCTGCTCATCACTAAGTTGTTCAAGCCGGTAGACCAGTTCCCAGCCAAGCCGGGTTCGCAGGTCTTCACGCAAAGGCATGGCTAGCGGAGAAACATCGCCCGACACCAGCAGTATGAAAGCCTCGGAGGTGTTCTTGCGCAGTTTCCATTCGTTGTACAGGCTGAACAGTTCGGCCTGCTGGTCTTCGCTTAAATTCTGGATGTCATCAATGGCCACCAGGCGTGGCGTGTTCTGGAATGTAACAGAGGCCAGAAAAGGCTGGCTTTCATGATTGAAATAAGCGCCCTGGTGGCAGGCTGCCATGGCCTTGAGTAAATGGCTCTTACCACACCCCGGGCTTCCCCACAGGTACACAGCCTGCCCCGGCAGGATGGTGCGCAGTGTGTTAATGGCTTCGGCATTTTGCCCTGCAATGAAATTATCAAGGGTTGGCTCGGGAACCGGGGATACTTCAAGCGTTAATTGTTCATTCATTTGTATAAAAAGTACTATTCAGGTATTGACCATAAACGCGACGGATCAAGACCGACAGGGCTGCACTGATTGGCAAGGCAAGCAGAACGCCAAAAAAACCAAAAATTTCGCCAAAAACGAACAGGGCAAAAATGATGACCAGCGGATGCAAGCCAATCCGGTCACCCATAATTTTGGGTGTTAAATATAAACTTTCAAAAACCTGGCCTATGCCGAAAACAATGGCAACGGCAATAAGACCGTAGTAACCATCGAATTGTAATAGAGCAGAGAGGATTGCGAGCAATAAACCCAGCCCGAAGCCTAAATAAGGGATAAAAACCAGTAAACCGGTAATGACGCCAATGGGAATAGCACTGTCAAAGTCGGCAATGGATAATCCGGCGCTGTAATAAATGGCCAGAATTAGCATGACCAGAATTTGCCCGCGCAGGAAACTGGACAGCAGTTTGTCTATTTCATTGCCAATATCAAGCGTGGTATTTAGAAAACGGCGTGGAATGATTTCACTGAAGCGGTTAAGAAAAGTGTGCCAGTCGAACAGTAAGTAAACCAGCACCACCGGTGTTAACAGGCCACTGGCAATATAGAAAACCAGGGTGGAGCCGCTGGCTTTAAGATAGTTGATGGTGGTGGTGACAAGGCTGTCGGTGCCGGTGACGGCATCTTGCAAGAGCAGGCGGATGCGGGAAATATCCAGTTTGCTGTCTACGCCAAGCCATTCATCAATGTTGGGGGCCAGCAGGGTATTATATTGAAGGACCCACAACGGCAATTGTTCCAGGACCAGATTGATTTCCCTGCGCAGCAGCGGAATAATAATGAGCATGACCCCCAAAATGACGGCAAATAGCAAAAACACCATGAGGGAAACGGCTAGCCAGCGTGGCAGATGCAAACGGACCAGTAAATCGACGCCGGGCGCTAAAATATAGGCTAACGCCAGTGCCAGCATGAACGGAGTAAGCACCGGAGACAGGATATAAAGCAGAATTAGCAGGCAAATTCCAACTCCTGACCACAAAAGTGTCTGATTTCTGCGTAAATTTTTCTCATTCATCGTAAAATTGCGTTTACTCCATTTGATTTATGACATTTTTACATATTTAGGCTCGTTTCTCATGACAAATTCAACAAAATCCTCTTTGACCTATCGTGATGCAGGTGTGGATATTGATGCTGGCGACGCATTGGTGGACCGCATCAAGCCTTTGGCAGCCAAAACCATGCGCGAAGGCGTAATGGCCGGGATCGGCGGTTTTGGAGCTTTGTTTGAAGTACCAAAAAAATACAAGGAACCCGTTCTTGTTTCAGGCACCGATGGTGTAGGCACCAAATTGCGTCTTGCATTTGAATGGAACCGCCATGATACGGTAGGTATCGACCTGGTGGCCATGAGTGTAAACGATATCCTGGTGCAAGGGGCAGAGCCACTGTTTTTTCTTGACTACTTTGCCTGCGGAAAACTGGCGGTAGATACTGCGGCCAGCGTGGTGGGTGGTATTGCCAAAGGCTGTGAGCTTTCCGGTTGCGCCCTTATTGGTGGTGAAACCGCCGAAATGCCCGGCATGTACCCGGATGGTGAATATGATCTGGCCGGTTTTGCCGTTGGCGCGGTAGAAAAATCCAAGATTATCAATGGCAAATCCATTCAGGCCGGTGACCGTATTCTGGGTCTGGCATCAAGCGGTGCGCATTCCAACGGGTTTTCACTCATCCGTAAAATTATTGAACGTGCCGGTGCGCAGCCTAATGACGATTTCCATGGCCAGCCTTTGGTAGACGTTGTTATGGCGCCCACCCGTATTTACGTTAAACAGGTGTTGGCCGCGTTGGCCAAGCATGGCACAGATATCAAAGGCCTGGCCCATATTACTGGCGGTGGTCTGTTAGACAACGTGCCCCGTATTTTGCAACCTGGCCTGGCGGCACGGTTAAGCAAAGACGCCTGGGAATTGCCCGAACTGTTCAAGTGGCTGCAAAAAGAGGGCAATGTAGAAGATACCGAAATGCATCGTGTCTTTAACTGCGGTATTGGCATGGTGCTGGTGGTTTCTGCCAGCCAGGCCGCGGACATTACCGCAACCTTGCAAGAACAGGGCGAAACCGTTTACCAGCTGGGTGACATTGTTCAGCACGAAGAAGGCACGGAACAGACGGTAGTTGTTTAAGTTTAAAAATATAAATAAAGGCTTGCTGTTGCAGGCCTTTATTTTTGGCTGATCGACTGCAAAGCGGCATCCATGTCAGGGGCAATGGCGTCAATGACCTGTTCTACTACATTATTGGCCATGCAGTCTATCCGAGCCCTGTCGGGTTGGGCGCGTAACCAGGTAATCTGGCGTTTGGCTAGCTGGCGCGTGGCGGCAATGGCTTTTTCACGGGCCGCTGGCAAATCATACTCGCCATTCAAATGCGTCCATATTTGCCGGTATCCCACGCAACGGATGGAAGGCAGGTCGGCGTGCAGATCGGGGCGTTGTTTCAGTTGTTTAACTTCCTGAACAAACCCCTTTTCAAGCATCTGATCAAAGCGCAAGGCAATGCGGGCATGCAAGTCCAGGCGGTTTTCGGGTTCAAGGCTAATGGTGCGGTAGGGGAACTCACCTGCTTTTTCAGCGGGTTGCTCTAGGAAAGCAGACATGGGTTTACCGGAAATGCGATAAATTTCCATGGCGCGCTGGACCCGTTGGCTGTCATTGGGCGCCAGGCGGGCAGCGGTAACCGGATCAACCTTGGCCAGTTCCGCGTGCAAGGCAGGCCAGCCATGCTGGTGGGCAAAATCATCCAGTTCCTGGCGAATCTGTGTACAGGCGGCGGGTAGTTCATTCAGTCCTTCGCGCAGCGCCTTGTAATACATCATGGTGCCGCCGGCCAGGACAGGAATCCGGCCCCGGGCTTGAATGGCAATAATCAGCCTGGCGGCATCCCGGGTGAATTCAGCGGCGCTATAGGTTTGTGCCGGATCCCGTATGTCCAGCAGGTGCTGGGGCGTTTGCGCCTGTTCTGCTTTGGATGGCTTGGCCGTGCCAATATCCATGCCTTTATAAATGGTGGCTGAATCTACATTGATGATTTCAATGGGCCAGCGTTGGGCAATGGCCAGTACACTGGCGCTTTTGCCCGATGCGGTAGGGCCTGCAATGCAAATAATGGCTTGATGCCTGTTGTCCGGAGTTGGCATGGTATTGGATGGGTGGCAAGAGCCTGTTAAGAAAGAAAAAACACAAAAAAGAACAGGCAGTGTGTGTGCTGCCTGTTCATTGCGTAGTTTAGCATTACCTGACGCTTGATGATTGGGAACTTAAGCGTTTTCTGCCGCTTTATTGGCCGCGCATGAACAGTTTATCAAGGTCGTTCATGGTCCATTGAAACCAGGTAGGGCGGCCGTGATTGCATTGGTTGGCTCTTTCGGTCTGTTCCATTTGACGCAGCAGGGCATTCATTTCTTCTATGCTCAGGCGGCGATTGGCCCTGACGGAACCGTGACAGGCCATGGTGGACAGCAGCTCATTGCGCTGTTCGGTCAGGTGTCTGGACATACCGGCCTGGCTTAGGTCTTTTAAAACATGAAGCACCAGTGATTCGATATCGCCATGGGCCAATAAAGCCGGCACCGAACGCACGGTAATGGCGCTGGGGCCGGCAGCGGTCAGGTTAAGCCCCAGTGTTTGCAAGGCTTCCTGGTGTTCTTCCAGCAAGCCTACTTCTTTTTCTGAACAATGAAAAACCACCGGTACCAGCAGGTCTTGTTTGGGCATGCTGTGATTGTCCAGGGCGGTTTTCAGCTTTTCATAAACCACCCGCTCGTGGGCGGCGTGCATGTCAACCAGTACCAGCCCCCTGGAGTTTTGGGCCAGGATATAAATGCCATGCAATTGCCCCAGGGCCATGCCCAATGGAAACGTATCCTGTTCGGGCAGGGAGGAAGGCTGTGGGTTGCCCGAAGCGCTTGCCGGGTAGGCGGGGTTATTGAAAACAGTACCCGCTGCGCCAGCCGTATCGCCTTCTTGTGTGCGTTCATTGAAGTGAGGCGATGATGGCAGGGTGGGTGATTCTAGCGGGCGGTAAGCTTGGGTCCAGGCCTGTTGATGGTCTAGCCCCAAGGGTGCCTGCCGTTGATAGGGGTTGAAGCTGGACGACGGCGGGTTGGCAGGCGAGGTGCTGCCACTGCCCGTAGTGGTTGTGTTTGGCAAAGGGGCAGGTGCAAGCCCGGCGGGCATTTGGGCCGGTAGCCGGTTCATGGCCTCTTGCTGGCCGCCTGCACTGGCTAGTGTGGCGGCAACGGTTTGCGAGACAAAACGGTAAACCGCGCCACTATCGCGAAACCGCACTTCATGCTTGGCAGGGTGAACGTTCACATCGACTGTATTGGGGTCTATATTCAGGAATAGCACATAGGCCGGTTGGCGGTCACCGTGCAAGACATCGGCATAAGCCGTGCGAATGGCATGGGACACGGTGCGGTCGCGAACATAGCGGCCGTTAACGTACAGGTATTGTTTATCGGCGCGGCTGCGAGCCGCATTGGGTTGGGTGATCAGCCCGTGCAGGCTGGCCAGGCCAACGTCGGCATTTAAGGGAATCCCGGCTTCGATGAATTCGGCACCTAAAACATCGCGAATGCGCTGAAAAGAATCGGTGCTTACCCATTGCCGGTAAGGCTTGTCATTATGAAACAGGCGAATAGCCACTTCGGGAAAGGCCATGGCGATTCTTTCCATGGCCGCCAGGCAATGTCCCAGCTCGGTGGTTTCCGACTTCAGGAATTTACGGCGGGCCGGAATCTGGTCAAACAGCTGACGCATGTCGATGGTGGTACCATAGCCGCCTGCCGCCGGCGTGACTTCATTATGGGCCGCATCTATTTGCCAGGCGTGATCATCGGCTTGTGTGCGTGAGGTAATAAGCAGTCGGGAAACCGAGGCAATCGAGGCCAGGGCTTCTCCGCGGAAACCCATGGAGTTGACCGATTCCAGCTCTTCGAGTGAGGTGATTTTGCTAGTGGCATGGCGCATGAGTGCCAAAGGCAGTTCTTCTTTGGGAATGCCAGTGCCATCATCAATAATGCAAATACGTTTGATACCCCCGCCTTCAAGGCGGATTTCAATCGCCCGCGCCTGTGCGTCGATGGCATTTTCAAGTAGTTCTTTAAGAACCGAAGCAGGACGTTCGATCACTTCACCGGCTGCGATCTGGCTGATAAGTTGATCGGGAAGGGGGGAAATATGGCGTCTTGGCATGTTGCCTAAAGGAAAATTTCAGCTAAATGAAAAAAGGAGCCGAAAAAACGGCTCCGTAAAGGTACTGCAGCAAAATGCATGCGCTACTATCGCATGCATTTTTATTTTGCCTTAAAACTAACGTTGTGTCTAGCCTATACGGGCAAGAGGTGGGTTTGTTGCAAAATAACCTTTGACACCGTTTAAAATTGCACTGGCAATTTGTTGCTGGTTGTTTGTGTTTCTTAGGAAACGTTCTTCTTGCGGATTGGAAATAAACGCGGTTTCAACCAGGATGGATGGAATATCCGGAGCCCTTAAAACGGCAAAACCGGCCTGTTCTACGCGCCTGCTCTGGATGCCATTAACCCCGGCCAAAGAATTAAGTACCCGATGACCGATGTTCAGAGAGTCTTTAATTTGTGCCGTGGTGGACATGTCCAGTAACACACTGGCGGTGTTTTTGTCATGGTCGCCAATATCAATCCCGCCGATCAGGTCGGCCGCATTTTCTTTTTTGGCCAGCCACCGGGCGGCGGCACTGGATGCACCGCCACGGGAAAGGGCAAAGACCGAGGTTCCACGAGCCGATTTGTTGGTGAAAGCATCGGCGTGAATGGAGATGAAAAGATCGGCTTTAACCCGGCGGGCTTTTTGAACGCGAACATGCAATGGCACAAAAAAATCGGCATCACGTGTCATATAGGCCCGCATATTGGGTTGTGCATTGACAAGGTTGCGCAAGCGTCGGCCAATGGCCAGGACGATATCTTTTTCTTTGGTACCCATGCCGCCGATGGCACCCGGATCTTCGCCGCCATGACCTGGGTCTATGGCGATAAGAATGGGCCGATTGGCAGTGTTACGGTTTCCGCCGGTGGCGGGTGTACGGGGCTGCACTTGCCCGTTAACGGATGGTGCAGGGACGTTGCTGCGATTTTTGGCTAGCCGGTCCAGTACGCTGGCCAAAGGGTCGTCGCCGGCCATGTTGGTGCTAAGTGCCAGTAACGGATCTTTGGCTACCTTGGGGTATAAGTCCAGAACCAGACGATATTGGTAATCGCCAACCGGTTTGAGGGTAAAAACCTGTGGCGCAATGGTTTGTTTTAAATCCAGGACGATACGGACAACATCGGCCCGGTTTTGGGCGACCCGCACGGCAGAAATGTAGGGATCATTGGGTTTGATCTTGGAAATGAGCGAGTTCAGGGCACTGCTCATGCTAAGGCCCTGCAAGTCTACCACCAGACGATTGGGGTTGGACAGGGTAAAGTGCTCGGCCTTGAGGGGCGCGTTCAATTCCAGGGTTACGCGCGTGTATTCGTCGGCAGGCCATGTACGCACGGCCAGAATTTGGCTGCTGGCTGCCTTGGCCACTTTTGAAATGACGGGAAGTGACAACAGAGTTGCAGCTGTGCCCAAAATACGACGACGCGTCATTTGACGGGTGGTTATATGTCCATTTGTTGTAGCTGTTTTATCCATGATTGACCCTTTTCCGAAAACGCTTGTATTTTTGCATCGCGACCAGTGGAAGCGTAGTTGAGTGACAGTTCAATATCTGGGGGGGGCAGGCTTGAACCTGCTTTTTCGGCCCATTCGATAAGAACGATGGCATCTTCAAGTAAATTCTCACGAAAGCCCGCATCTTGCCATTCGTTTGTGTCACTAAATCTATAAAAATCAAAGTGATACAAGTATAAGCTAGAAACTTTATAGCTTTCAAGCAGGGTATACGTAGGGCTTTTGATGCGCCCGGTTACCCCCATTGCCTTTAAAAAAGCTCTTGCAAAACTTGTTTTTCCTGCACCAAGGTCTCCTTTCAAGTGGATGCGTCCCCCTTTTTGGGAGGGCTGTTTTTGCTTGCAACCATTTGATATTTCAGTGCTTATTAAAGCCGAAAGCTGTTGCGCCAGACGATTGGTAGCGCTTTCATCTGGTAAATAAACGGTTATAAAATTGTCATGTTGGCTGGACATAAGACCTGAAAATGTGGTTTTTTTAATACTTTTATTATAAATTCAGTTAAAGTAAATTCTAGGAAAAAATAAAAAATTGTGTAAAAACAACAGTTCAGTGTCGTTTCTTCATGCATTTTCATGATTGTCTTTGCCGGCAGGGGTGTTTTTCAGGATTGACAGGCGGATTTCCGTTTTTCGGGCAAAATAATGCGGTTTTTTAGGCCAAAACGGAAATTACGCGAAATTCTATTCAGGGCATGTGCCGCTTTAACTCAACAGTTGCTGGGTAATATAGACCCAGAATGGGATGGTCAGGACGCTAAGAATGGTGCCTGCTGAAATGGTAAAGGCCACCAGACGGCCGTCACCGCCCATGCGGGTAGCCAGAATAAAGGCGGCCGATGCAGTAGGCAGTGAGGCAAACAGCACAAACATTTGGGTGTCGATGACCGAAAATCCCAGTGCAATCGAAATAAGCATGGCAAACACGGGCATGAGGCCAAGGCGGATGGCCAGAATCCAGCCAACCAGCTTGCCATCACGGCTGCCGCCTTGCAATGAAAGGCTGGCGCCTACGCAAAGCAAGCCCAAGGGGATGGAGCTGTTACCCAGCTTGAGAAGAGTGGTGTCCAGAACGGAAGGCAGGGAAAGACCGCTGAAATTCAATAAAAGACCGGCAAAAGTCGCCAATACCAGTGGGTTTTTAAGGATTTCCCTGAACAGATTGCTGCCCTGGTGGCTGGCCAGGGATTTGACAGCCAGGATGTTTACAAGGGGAATGGCAAACCCCACAATCACGGCCATACTGGCCAGACCGGCCTGACCAGCCAGTGATGGAGCCAAAGACAAGCCTATATATGTATTAAAACGGTAGGCACATTGACCCACCGACGCCAGGGCAATGGGGCGGGGTTTTAGAACCGGCTTGGCCAGCCATACGCATAAACTGCCCACTATGGCCAGGGCAGTGGTTGCCAGCAGGAAATTACCGGTGGTGGCCAGTGACATGGGGGTACTGGCAATAGAGCGAACCAGCAAAGCAGGGAATAAAATGAAATAAACCAGTTTTTCAAGCCCTGAAAAAAACTCTTTGGAAAAATGTAGTTTGTTATACAGTATCCAGCCTAAAATAACGATTAAACAATCAGGTAAAACAAGAAAGGCAATCTGCATACACTACGCTTCAATGAAAAATGGTTAAGGGTTTTGTGCCAAATAGCACAATGTCATATCATAAAACAGAACGGGGCCGTAAAGCCTTTTGCATTGCAGACAGGTATGTTCAATAATTCTAAAGGCTGTGAGTAAAACATGAAACAGGCTGATATAGATGCATTTATCGATTCAATATGGCTGGAGGACGGGCTGTCGGCCAATACCCTGGCCGCCTACCGGAGGGACCTGAACGGGTTCGAGCGCTATCTGGGCCGGCAGGAACCCTCCAAATTATTAATTGAAGCCGATGGCAATGATATTCAGGATTGGTTTGCCAGCAAATATGACAGTAGCAAGGCCAGTACGGTAAACCGCCGTTTGGCCTCGCTCAAGCGATATTTTGCCTGGGCACTTAGGGCGGGTTTTATACATAAAGACCCTTGTCTTGACCTGCAGTCTGCCAAACAGCCCCCGCGGACGCCTAAAACCCTGACCGAAAACCAGGTCATGGAGTTGCTGGAAGCCCCCGATATTGATACCCCGGGAGGTCTGCGTGACCGTGCCATGCTGGAAACCCTTTATGCAACCGGACTGCGCGTATCAGAGTTGGTCACGCTTAAAGTGCTGCATTTAAGCCTGAACGAGGGCATCGTGCGGGTGGAAATGGGTAAGGGTGGCAAGGATCGTCTGGTACCGTTAGGTGCGGAAGCCGTGCATTGGCTTGAGGCCTACCTGAAAAACAGCCGCAGCCTGCTGTTGGGTAACCGGCAATCCGATGACCTGTTTGTGACCCGAAGAGGTTGTGCCATGAGTCGGCAGGCCTTTTGGCAATTGATCAAAAAATATGCCCTGCTGGCAGATATCAATGCCCCCCTGTCACCCCATGTACTGCGACATGCCTTTGCCACGCACCTGTTGAATCATGGCGCCGACTTGCGGGTGGTGCAGCTGTTGCTGGGGCATTCCGATATCTCCACCACCCAAATTTACACGCATGTGGCCCGTGAGCGGCTTAAAGCCCTGCATGCACAACATCATCCAAGAGCTTGATCATATGGCTAAAGCAAAACACGTATCTGAAACCCCCGCAACCCAATTCCTGAAAAAAAACGGGATTCCCCATGTTGGACATGCCTATGAGTATGTGGATCATGGTGGTACGGCAGAATCGGCCAGGCAATTGAAGGTGGCAGAACATGCCGTTATCAAAACCCTGATCATGGAAGACGAACAGGCAAAACCGCATGTGGTGCTGATGCATGGGGATCGTGAGGTTTCATTAAAAAACCTGGCGCGGCAAATCGGGACCAAAAAAATGCAACCCTGCAGGCCTGATGTCGCCTCGCGGCATTCGGGATATCAGGTGGGGGGTACATCACCCTTCGGGACGCGCAAGCAAATGCCGGTATGGGTTGAAGCCAGTATTCTTGATTTGCCACTGATTTATATCAATGGGGGAAGAAGAGGGTATTTGGTTGAGATTGATCCGCAGGTGCTGGTGAGTGCCTTGGGGGCGGTTGCGGTGAATGTGGGCAATGAGTAAAACATTTCAAAATGGTTACTTATGTGCCGTATGGCTTGCAATTTAGTCAGGCAGGCTCCTAAAAAACCTGATATTAAAAAAAACAATATGATTTCGCGTTAAAAAAATCCGGTAAAACATGAATCCGTGGTTTTATAAACAAAAAATATATAGATAATTCAATTGTTTATAAGGGTTTGCTTGCAATATTCTAGGGTTTACCCTATAATACTAATATATTCCATAATATGAAAAAGGAGTTTGTTATGCGAAATTACAGCAATCAAATCGTATTGTCAGATGAAGTAAAGCGTGAATTGATGAAGCAGGAAGCCCGTGAGGTTAGATTGGAAAGTATCGTTGCCCCCTTTGCCGCGGTGGCTGTTTCTGTTTATTCAGCCGTTCGTTTTTTTGTTGAAATGTTTGAAGACACCAAAGAAAATATTGCCGAAGTTGAAGAAAGCAGCCAGCATGTTGGCGGTTACTGGCTGTAAAGTGAAGTATTTGTAGTCGTAAATATGTGCAGTATTAGGGTAACAGGTCACAGTTAATGATCGTTATGCCTGTTTGTTGAACGGTAGATTGAGATCGCCTCAATCCTGTTTCTGGCATTCAGCAATTTGAAGATGGCTGAAGCCTGGTTCTTGACGGTTTGTACCGCCAGATTTTTTTGTATTGCTATTTCCTGGTTGGAATAGCCTTGGGCAATCATTAACAGCAATTCCCGCTGACGCGATGTAAGCTCACTTAATAAACCGGTCATTACCGGTGTTTTTCTCTCGCCCAGTCCATTCAGCACTGCTGGTGTTAACAAAACACAATTACTGTTACCGTCACCTACTGAGCAAGCTGAAAAAAACCAATTCCATCCAGCAAGCTCATTGATTTTCGTCATAGATAAAAAACAACTTCATCAGTACACTGATAGTGAAGGGTTGGTCAAGGCATCAGCCCCATAACCTGAAGTAAAAAAGGAACTATCTATGATCCGTGAAGTTGAAGGTGACATTCTGTTAAGCAAGGCACAGTTAATCGCTCATGGCATTGCGCCACTAGAGCATTTTGATACCGGTCTGGCTCGCAGCCTGCGCGAATGTTGGCCGTCACTGGTTCGCGACTACCGCCAGTCAACGCATGTGCACCCGCTCAAACCCGGAGAAATCTGGGCATGGGGTGGTGTTAACGAAGACGGCAGCGTGCGTCGCATTGTTAACCTGCTAACGCAGAATATGCAGGGAGAAGGTCCGGCAGCACGTCCTGGCAAGGCTAGTACGGAAAACGTAAGCCGTGCCCTGAAAGAACTGGCGCGTTTTGTAGAGTCCGAAGGCATTGAAAGCCTGGCAATTCCTCGCCTGGCAACCGGTGTGGGTGGACTTGAGTGGTCGGAAGTCAAGCCATTAGTTGAAAAGCACCTGGCTGACCTGAAGATTCCGGTCATTGTGTATGAAACTTACCGTCAGGGTGAAACAGCGGAAGAAGGCCTGTAAGTGTCAGGAGAAGTAAAAGGGGGGCTTTAGAAGTCCCCCTTTTTTTGTGCTTATGGTTTTTATATGAAATTTGGTATTCGTTGGTTTGCAATAATGCAGATTGTAGATTTGTATTGACATTACGGGTGTATTTTTTATAATACGAACAAATGTTTGTTGTTCGGACAAATAGCAAGCGCTAACATTACATACGCTATGTCTGAATCACATTTTTATTTTTCCTAATTCCAAAGAAAATCATATGACTGCATTATTTTCAGAGCCCAAGGTTGAGCGGACAAAAACGCATACGAGACAAATTCTGATAGAGGGTTACAAGAGACAGGATGGCTTATGGGATATAGAAGGCTATATCAAGGATGTCAAAACGCATGACCATAAACTGGTTAGCCATGTGCATCCGGCCAACAAACCCATTCATGAAATGACCCTGCGTATCACGATTGATAACTCCCTGACTATTGTGGACGCAGAGGCTATGTCGCACTCTACCCCTTATTCACCCGTCTGTGAAAGGATTGCCCCTGAGTATGCCAAATTGAAGGGCGTGCAAATCAAGGGTGGTTTCCGTTCACGGGTGGCAGAATTGTTTGGCGGTACCAAAGGCTGTACGCATATTACCGAACTAATTGGTACCATGGCAACGGCTGCCATCCAGACCACAGTAGGGAATATACCGGTAGACCCAGCAGCCAGGCCTTTATCGGTCAATGGCTGTCATGCGCTGGATGTTTCAGGTTCAATTGTGCAAGAGTATTACCCCCAGTGGTATAAAATGAAAGAATAAATAATTGTGATACAGACAGTTTCAAATTTCTTATAATTCACTCATGTATTATTCGTGTTGTTGTTTGTGCGATGCAAAGCAGCCTCTTGCCTGGTTTCAAACGGGCGGAGCAGTAATTTATATAACTTTACAGGATTGGTATTTTAAATGAGTGAGCCGGATTTTGTTAACTCACTGGCAAGAGGGTTAAACGTACTTGGCTGTTTTGAAAAGGGGCACCAGAAAATGACCCTGACCCAGGTCGCTGCCAGAACAGATCTTACCAGGGGTACCGCAAGAAGGTTTTTGCTGACATTATGTACTTTGGGTTTTGTGGCTTCCGATGGCAAGTTTTTCTGGTTAACGCCCAAGGTGCTGAAATTCAGTAGCGATTACCTTTCCACCTTTGGCTTGGGCGAAGCGGCTTATTCCATTATCCAGAAAGTAACCGATACCCTCGGAGAATCATCTTCAATGGCAGTGCTGGACAATGACGAAATTGTATATGTTGCCCGTGTGGAAAAAGACCGGGTTTATTCCAACAGTATTGAAGTAGGTACGCGTTTGCCGGCCCATACAACCTCAATGGGCATGGTATTGCTGGCAGGCATGAGTGACGACGAGTTTGAGCGCTGGCTGGAAAAAACCGAACTTAAAGAATATACCGATAATACCATTACAGATAGAGAAAAATTCAGGCGAAAAATTGCCGAAATTCGCAAAAACGGTTTTGCCATCAATGATGGTGGCCTGGAAATAGGGGTGCGCTCCATTTCCGTTCCCATTCTGGATCGCGACCAGAAAGCGATTGCGGCGATTAACGTGGTAACCCTGTCCGCCAGAACTTCCCTTAGCCAAATGGAGAAAAAATTCCTGCCCGTGCTTTTTGATGCAGCCAGAAAAATCAGTATGGTGCTGGGTTCGGCAAATATAAGGTAATGGGGCGGGCGTGCCGCGCCATTACCTTGTTTATGGCATTAAACCGTGGCAATAGGGGTCACGGGTGAGCCGACTGCGCCCGGCAGCCTTAATGGGGGGGCGGTTAACATAAAACGTGAGCGTTTGTTTTCCCTTAGCCATTTTGCAAGGTCGCTAAGGTACCATAACTCGGCCAAAGGCATACCCAGCTTGAAAATGCAGTGATGGTGCAATGGCAGCAGGGCGCAGCACCGGTCGGTTAAAGAGCCTCCCGGGTACTCAACACCATAATTGTCTGCCGCAATGGCGGCAATACCAGAATCGGTAATCCATTGCAGCAATTTTTCATCCTGCCCATTCAGAGTGGTGCATATATTATGTACCGTATGGGGGTCCGGGTTTTTACCGGCTTCCAGCAAGTATTGGGCAAACTCCGTGTGTAATACAAGAATATCACCTTGTTCTATCAACACATTATCTTTTTCCATTACCCGCATTAAGTCATCATAGCCAATGATTTTAGGCTCACGGCCATAGTGGGCAGCCAAGTCCACCATAACCCCCCGGCCCTGGATGCCTTTAACGGCAAAATTGGCAATATCCAGTGCTTTGGCAGAAGAGTGCTTAAGGCCGGTATCGCTTTGGGCAAAATTATTGCGCTCATCGTAGTCGGCTGGGCCCTGGATATCCTGGTTGGGCCTGAAACCATTGTAATAAACCCGTTCGGCGTGACCGTCACCATCAGCGTCAAAAAGGGCGCCAACATGGCTCAGGCTATCCCATTGCGACGAGTATTGCAGGCAAAGGGTAACCTTGTCATCGCTAAGCACATCATGCGCACCGGGAACCAGCATGGCCATGGGGAAGTTGAAATAGGGATGGCCTTCCCGTTCAGTTGGTTGCAGTTGTGGGGGGGTACGGCGGGGGTTAAGTACATTGCCACCCGGGTAATCCAGTGGCAGGGACAGGCAAAAGGTTTTTCCTGTTTTTATTTCTGCCGCTGCCTTTAATACTACTTCCTCGGTTAATAAATTCAGTCTGCCCAGTTGATCGTCTGGCCCGTAATCTCCCCAGTTAGAACCATCCGGCCTGTTTTTCCAACGCATTGTCGTCTCCTTTTATGACAAGTTTCATCTTGGTGAAATACAGATAAACAACATTGTATGGCGGTATTTATTTCTCGTGTATTAAGGGAAAAATATAATTGACAAAACAAGAGGTTTATCTATAATACAAACAAAAGTTTGCATAACGAACAAATTATATACCAATTTTCTAGGAGATATGAAATGCTTTATTGCGTAATGATGGATGTAAACGTTCCTGCCGATATAGATCCGGCCGAGCTGGCAAAGCTGCGTGAGGCAGAAAAAAACCGTGCCATTGAAATGCAGAAATCGGGCAAGTTTGTACATTTATGGCGTGTTGCAGGCCGTCCTGC
The DNA here is from genome assembly GCF_016595155.1 of Advenella mandrilli. Lineage (GTDB taxonomy): Bacteria > Pseudomonadota > Gammaproteobacteria > Burkholderiales > Burkholderiaceae_B > Advenella > Advenella mandrilli. The sequence continues at coordinate 37,429 of NZ_JAENGP010000003.1, read as the reverse complement.
CAATATTTCCATTTTTGACTGTGAAAGTAACGATGAGCTGCATGACTTGCTGTCATCGTTACCCATGTTCCCGTATTTTTCCATCAAGGTAGTGCCTTTGGCCAAACACCCCAGCTCCATCAAATAAATAATAAAAATTATTCCATTCTCAAGGATAGACAATGCAAATCAAACAAATTGGTGATGTACGGGTAACCCGAATCCAGGAGTATTCCGCTCCTTCACATGACCCCAGGTTCCTGCTTCCTGAAATGGATCAGCACGCCCTGGAAGAAAATGAAAGCTGGATGGCCCCCAATCACTGGATTCCACATATGAACAAGCTGATTGTGACCATCCAGTTGTGGGTGGTGCATGCCGGCTCCAATATTATCGTGGTGGATACGGGCGTGGGCAACTTCAAGAATCGCCAGGATATTCCGCGCATGCACATGCTGAATAACCTGATTCTGGAGTGGCTGGAAGCGGCCGGTGCACCACCAGAGAAGGTGACGCATGTGGTGTTAACGCATTTGCATTCCGATCATGTGGGATGGAATACGCGCTGGGTCGATAACCGTTGGACCCCGACCTTTCCGAATGCAAAATATTACATTCCCGAACTGGACTTCAAATTCTGTGAGCAAGGTAAGAATAAAGAAGAAAAAATAGATGTGTTCGGTGAATCTTTTCACGATAGTGTCATGCCTGTTGTTAATGAAGGCCTGGCCGTCATGATACGGCCCGGCATGGAAATTGCCGATTGCCTGCAGGTGGAAGACGCAGCCGGGCACAGTCCGGGTCAAGTTGCCTTCCGGATTCGTTCACAGGGTGAAGAGGCAGTTTTCAGTGGTGATATTTTCCATAGCCCCATGCAGATCGTGATGCCGGAAATCAATTCAGGTTATTGCATTTACCCGGATGTGGCCCGCAATACCCGTTATGAATTTCTTAATAAAGCCGCTGACAGCAACTCACTGATATTGCCCGTGCATTTTGGTGATCCTTATTGCGGGTATATCAGAAGAGATGGAAATGGTTTCAGCTTTGAGCCGTCACCATTTTAAAAAGCGATAAAAAATCAAATTCAATCCACTTTCAATAGAAGAGTGACAGGAGACAAAAAATGGCAATTACCAGACGTGATCTTTTAAAAGCCGGTGCTGCATTGGCCGTTGCGCCTTCCTTTAATGTTTTTGCACAAAGTAAAGAAGCCTACCGTTTGGGTACGCTCTTTCCTATGTCGGGTTCTGTGGCAGAGTTGGGTGCCGTGTTTATGAATGGTGTGACGCTGGCACTGGAACATATCAAACAGGATAACAGGTTGTCGCGTCCTATTGAGCTGAAGGCACAGGACAGTCTGGCAACCCCTCAGGGTGGGGCAGTAGGGATGTCGCGTCTGGTGAACGTGGATCATGCCCAATATGTATTGCTTGGCGTGACCGGTGTTTCAAAAGCGGCGGCGCCTATTGGTATCCGCCAGAAAGTCATTATGATGAATGGCGGCGGGGTTAGCCCGGAACTGGGTGAGTTGTCACCTTATTTCTGGAATATCATTCCTTTGGCTGACCAGGAAATCCCACCTGCCATTCAATGGTTGAAAACCCAGGGCAAAAAGAAAGTAGCACTGGTTTATATTGATGACCCCCTGGGGGCAGCGGTATTAAAGCAATTGAAAGCGGAACTGCCAAAAATTGATGGCGAGCTGGTGGGTTCTTATAGCGTGCCGCCTGGTATGGAGCAGTTTTCCGCGATTGCGGCAAGAATTCGCAATACCGATGCCGAAGTCGTTTATTTTGCGAGCTACGGTTCACAGCAACTGCAAATTATCAAGCAGCTCAGGGATGCCGGGCTGAAGCAGCTGTTAATGACCTATTCAATTGGCAGCCTGCCTTCAGTGGCCAACCTGCCAGAAGCGGAAGGGCTGATTTTTACAACCCAGCGTAATGACCTGACCTTAAGCGATAAACTGACGGCCAGATTTATTAATGAATGGCGTGAAAAATATAAATCTGACCCAACCAGCTATGCCCAGAATTACTATAACGGCACCCTGCTTTTTGCTTATCTGCTTGAACATCTTGAGAAAAAAGGCGAGCCGGTTAATGGCGATACGCTTCTGGCTGCATTGCGTGAAGTGCGCAGTTTCCAATTTGCCGGGGGTGATATTGAGTTCAGTGATAATGCAACGTCAATCATGCCAATCCAGATCAACCGGGTTGAATCAGGTGTTGCCAAAGTAATTGCTTAATTAGAGAGGAAGAAATGACATTATCGTTGGAACAACGTTTGCAAAAAGTGGAAGATGAGCTGGAGATTATCAGGTTAAGGGCGACGTATTGCCACTTGCTGGATGATATGCAATGGGAAGACTTTGTAAACCTATTTACCAAAGACGGGGTTTTTGAAGGGTTGTCCAAAGTGTCTGGCCATGAGGAAATCATGACGTTTTTCTCACAGGATGTGCCTAAAGTGGCAGAACAGTTTTGGCACTTTTGTACCAATGGCACGGTAAATATTGATGGCGATACGGCCACAGGCCGTATTTCCATGGAATATATTTCCATTTCTAACGGTGTGTCTTATACCTCGGCAGGCCATTATGATGATGTGATGGTTAGGGAAAACGGGGTCTGGAAGTTCAAATCCAGAAAAATAACGTTTTATTTTTATAGTCCAGTCAATGAAGGATTCACAGGGTCAGCCCCCCGGTCTTCCAAATTTGACTAAAGATAGATCAAGTGGTTTGTACTATTAGTACAAACCATAGATCAATTTTATATTTTTTTTATTTATAATTCGGACAAATGTCTGGCATACAAACATTTTGCTTGTTGCTTGTACAGCCTGTCCTTGAAAATCAAAATATCAGGTAATTTATGATTTCAAAGTTTGTTAACTCAGTAGCAGAAGCGCTGGAAGGTGTCCAGGATGGTTCAACTGTCCTATTGGGCGGGTTTGGTGCGGTTGGTCAATCGGTTCATCTTATTGAAGGTTTGATTGAGCAGGGAGCAAAAGATCTGACGGTTGTTGCGAATAATGCCGGTTATGGCAAGGTTGGTTTGGCCCGTCTGCTAGAGGCTGGTCGGGTGCGTCGTTTGATTTGCAGTTTTCCAAGGATTGCAGGCTCCACCATTTTTGAAAATATGTATAAAGCAGGAAAAATTGAACTGGAGCTGGTGCCACAGGGAACCCTGGCAGAGCGCATGCGTGCCGCCGGTGCCGGCATACCCGCTTTTTTCACGCCAACCGGTGTGGATACCCTGTTAAGCAATAACAAGGAAGTGCGTGAATATCATGGACGCAAATATGTGCTGGAAGAAGCCCTGCATGGTGATGTAGCGCTGATTGAGGCATGGCAGGCGGATCGCTGGGGGAACCTGACTTATAAACAGTCGGGCAGAAATTTCAATCCGGTTTGTGCGATGGCCGCCAAACTAACGATTGCCCAGACCCAGCACACAGCAGAGTTGGGTGAACTGGACCCGGAGTCCGTGGTGACACCCGGTGTTTTTGTGGATCGCGTAGTACACCTTCCATATGGATCACCCCAGCTCTAGGAGAAAAATAATGTCGACAGTAACAGATAAAGAATTGAATGAAACAGTGAAACCCTGGACCCGCAATCAAATGGCAGAGCGCTTGGCACAGGATATTAATGACGGGTGGTTTGTCAATCTGGGTATTGGTATCCCAACCCTGGTGGCCAATTACGTGGGAGATGATAAAGAAGTCATATTTCACGCAGAAAACGGTGTGATCGGCATAGGCCCGACACCACAGGAAAATGAGATTGAGCCATGGCTGATTAACGCCGGCAAGCAATACATTACCCTGAAACAAGGGGGGTCTTATGTGCATCATGCCGATAGCTTCGCCATGATTCGTGGCGGGCATTTGGATTTGTGCGTGCTGGGTGCTTACGATGTGAGTAGCAGCGGTGATATTGCCAACTGGGCGCTGTCAGAAACAGATACCGCACCTGCCGTAGGCGGTGCAATGGATCTGGCGGTGGGTGCTAAAAGGCTTTGGGTGTTAATGGAGCACACCACCAAAGACGGTAAACCCCGCCTGATGAGTAAGTGTTCTTATCCCTTGACCGCCAGTGATGCGGTATCACGGGTGTATACCAATCTGGCCGTGCTGGATATTACTGCAACCGGTTTCCAGGTGGTGGATATGGCACCTGGGGTAAGCAGGGAGTATTTACAGGAAAGGACAGAAGCAAAGCTTTCTTTTTAAAAAACAGTTCGTAGCAAGCGATTAATAAAACGGAGACATCTATATGTACAAACTCAGGAAAATCACTTCTTTTGTGTCAGGCCTGGCCCTAATGGCCGCAGTGTCAATGAATGCCAGTGCCCAGTCAGGGCCTTACGTTGTTGGGACGCTGTTCCCGATGTCAGGCGCCAATGCCGAGGCAGGCGGGATTTATACCAATGCCGTGCAACTGGCTTTTGATCATATCAAAGAAGACAATTTGCTTAAGGGTAATGTTGAAATCAAAAGTGCAGACAGTCTTGGCACACCACAGGGTGGTGCTATTGGCATGAGCCGTCTGACCAGTGTCGACAAGGCTGTTTATACGTTGGTGGGTTTTACCGGCGTATCCAAGGCAGCCGCACCGATTGGCCAGCGGGCCAAAACCATGATGATCAACGGTGGTGCGGTGGGACCAGATCTGGCTTCGTTGTCGCCCTATTTCTGGAACATTATTCCTTTGGCTAACCAGGAAGTGAAATTCCTGATTCCATGGCTGGGTGAGCAAAACATCAAGAAAATATCGGTCATTTATGTTGATGACGCATTGGGGCAGGGGATTTTTCAAGAGCTGAAAACCGGTTTGCCAACAAATGGCGGTAGCGTTACTTCTGCATACAGCGTACCACCGGATTTGCAGCAGTTTTCTTCTATTATTGCAAGATTGCGTAATGACCAGCCCGATGCCATTTATATCGCAAGCCCCAATATTTCGCAGATTGGTCATATTATCAAGCAGGTGCGTGATGGTGGCATCAAGCAGCAGCTACTAACCTATGGTGCAGCAAATTTCCCTTCAATCTCGAAACTGCCTGAAAGTGAAGGTCTTATTTTTACCAGCCAGGGCGCTGACTGGAAATCGGATCAGCCTATCATGAAGCGCTTTGTGGACAGCTGGCGCGAAAAGTTCAAAACCGAACCAACCACTTATGGCCTCAATTATTACAACGGCGGGCTGCTGTTTGGTTATCTGGCCAAAGGCCTGGAAGATGCGGGTAAACCTGTAACGGGTGATACGCTGGTAGAGGAACTGAAGCGGGTGGGTAAATTTGAACTGGCGGGTGGAGAGGCAACTTTCCATGACGGTACCGTAACCGCAGCCATGCAAATCAATAAAATCATTAACGGCATTACCGAGAAAATCAAGTAATTGACTCACTCATCATCGCAACCTGATGGGGGCTGGTCTGGTTCTGGTTTTAAAAACCGGCCGCCATCATAACTTTGCCGATGTTTGGTTTTTGTATCACTGTTTTAATGGTTCCTTTGAAAAGGGATAGATAATGCTTTTTCTTCAACTTTTGGCATCAGGTATTCAGACGGGTATTCTTTATGCGCTGACTGCTGCCGGTTTTGCACTGATTTTTGGTGCGACCAAAATATTTCACGTGGCGCATGGCGCAACTTTTGTTATTGCCGGGTATGCTTTTTATGAGTGTATCCAGCTGGGAATGTGGTGGCCTTGGGCAACCCTGGTTTCCTTTGTCATGGCGATACTGGCTGGCATCTTGATGGCCGTTTTTATTTATCGTCCCATCCAGCGCAGTGAGGGATCGTTTTTTACCGTGTTCGTGGCCGCCTTTGGGGTGAGTATTGCCGTACAAAGCCTGATCCAGTATTTTTTTGGTCGTGGTTCGGTCACGGTCAGTTCCTCGCTGACCATGGCCAGTGAGGTGATTGAAGGCCTGTATCTGGCCCCCATACTGGCAGTGGCGATTGGCGTTTCAATTGTGCTGTTCAGTCTGGTCGTGCTTTTTCTGGAAAAGAAAAATGCCGGACTGGGTCTGCGTGCCCTGTCAGAAAACCCGGGCCTGCTGGAAGCTTTTGGTTTAAATGCAAAGAATCTTACCGTGTTGGCTTTCGTGATTGGATCGGCCCTGGTGGTGCCTGCCGCCATCTTAACCAGTATTTCCATTGGTATTCAGCCCTCATCCGGTTCCAAAGTCATGCTGATCAGTCTTGCCGCCACGATTGTGGGTGGTATTGGCAGCCTGAAAGGGGCAGCGCTGGCCGGTTTGCTTCTTGGAATTATTGAAAACCTGGTCATTACGGTTGTGGACACGCAATGGAGTGAAGCGGTCAGTTTCTTTATTCTGTTTGCATTTATTATGTTCCGTCCTAGTGGCATGTTTGGAGCGCCAGTAAAACGATGATTAACTATATTCTTAACTTGTTGACACTGGCTACCATCTACAGTATTGCGGCGGCCAGCCTGAATGTGCTGGTTGGTTATGCCGGTATTTTCAGTATTGCCCATGCCATTTTCTTTGGCCTGGGGGCTTATGCCGGTGCCCAGTTTGCTTTGTTGATTGTGCCTGATGTGTTGCTGGCCAGCCTGATTGGTGCGGTGGTGTCCGGTGCCTTGTCACTCCTGCTTGCCTTGCCGGCGTTACGGGTACGGGGTGAATACTTTGTGGCGGCTGGCCTTGGTTTGCAAATGGTGGGTATTACCATTTTCAGTGAAGCGCATTCCCTGACAGGCGGGCATGGCGGCCTGGTGGGTATTCCACCGGCAACCCTGTTTGGTTTCGATGTGTCTTCTCCGGGGGCTTTTCTGACTGTATGTCTGGTTGCCTTGTTGATATCGCTTGCCGTAATTCGTACCCTGATGCGCAGCAGCTTTGGCCGGGCCCTGATGTCCATTCGTGATAATGAAAGTGCGGCAGAAAGCTTTGGCAAAAACGTGCCTTTGCTGAAAACCCTGGCTATGGTTGTCGGATGTGCCATTGTAGGGGTGGCAGGTACTTTGTTTGCTTTTAACCTTGCCTTTATTAACGTTGAAAGTTTCACGCTTGAGCAGTCTATCCTGATGCTGGCAATGGTGGTGATTGGGGGCGTTGGTACGCTTTCCGGCCCCTTGATTGGTGCGGTGTTTTTGCTGATTTTGCCAGCCATACTCACCTTTATTCCCTTTATTCCTCCGACTGAAATCGGTACAGTCCAGCAATTCATTTATGGTTCACTCATGGCTTTGCTGATGATTTTTAAACCATCGGGTATTGCCGGTAAAACAGGAGGAAAATAGAAATGTCGAATGTATTGCTTTCTATTCGCGGACTTAGCAAGAACTTTGGAGGTCTGGCTGCCGTGCAATCGGTGGATATGGATCTTCAGGAAGGGGTTGTAACGGCGCTGGCGGGCCCCAATGGTGCCGGTAAAACGACTATTTTCAACTTAATGACCGGTAATCTGGTTGCCAGTGCCGGTGATGTCCTGCTGCATGGCAAGTCAATTATTGGCAAGAAGCCATATCGTATTGCCCAGATGGGTATTGCACGCAGTTTCCAGGATTTGCGGCTGTTTACGCATATGAGTGTACGCGATAATGTACTGGTTGCGCTTGAACCGGAATCATGGTTCTGGCAACCGGGCGGTAAGGCTGCCTGGCATAAGCGTCTTGAGGGGGTTGAAAAGGCGCTGGAAAGAACCGGGCTGTCCGCCATGGCAGATAAGCGGGCAGTGGATTTGTCTTATGCTGAAACCAAATTCCTGTCTCTGGCACGGATTCTGGCAACCGGATCAAAAATCTGGCTGCTTGATGAGCCTGCTTCTGGCCTGGACCTGCATTCACGTAACCGCTTTATTAATATTTTGCGTGAGGCAACCGCAGAAGGTGTCACGATTTGCCTGATTGAACATAATCTGGATGTCATGACGCAGCTTGCAGACCGTATCGCTTTTCTGGACCAGGGTAAAAAACTGGCAGAAGATGTTCCTGATAAGGTTTTACGTGATCCAGAGTTAATTGCCATTTATTTTGGGAAGAGTCAGAGTGGAAACTAAAAACAATATGGCAGCCAATGCTGCAGACCGGCCGGAATCTGCCCTGGAGGCACAAAATCTTTCAGCCGGCTATGACGATCATAATGTGTTTGAAAACATTAATCTTGACCTGAAAAAGAATGAGATTTTATGTTTGATTGGTCATAACGGAGCCGGTAAATCAACCTTGCTGAAGGTCCTGTTCGGGCTGCAGCCTTATTCGGCGGGTAATGTATTGCTGAATGGTCAAAAGATCGTGCCTTCTCCCAGTGATATGGCGGGACATGGCATTTCTTATGTGCCTGAAGGCAGGGGGGTGTTTCCCGGGCTAACCGTCAAGGAAAATTTTGCATTGGCCTTATGGTCAGCCAAAATGACCGGTACGGTTGCCGATGAACGGATAGAAGAGGTGTTGGGCATTTTGCCCAAACTGAAAGATTTCTGGACTCGCAGGGCAGGTCAGTTGTCGGGTGGCCAGCAACAGATGGTGTCAATTGGCCGGGCCATGTTGTGCAAGCCTTCCATTCTTCTGCTAGACGAACCGTCCATTGGCTTGGCTCCTAAACTGTTCCAGGATTTGCTGGAACCGATCAGGGCCGTGCAGAAACAAAGAGGCATGTCAATTTTGCTGGTGGAACAGCAGGTGGGCGAAGCGCTAAATGTATCGGATCGTGTGGTGGTCATGAAATCGGGAGAAATCATCTACCGGGGTGTGCCTGCCGATTTTGAGGGTGATCATACAAAATTGATGGAAATGTTCTAAGGATTAACATGGCTTGGATGGAAGTAAATGATTGTGCCATCAGGTATGAATTCAGGCAGGGACAAGGGCCTGTATATGTATTGATGCATGAAATGGGTGGGACACTGGAAAGCTGGACCGAAACGCTTTCGCATTTTCCTGAATCAGCGCAGGTGTTGCGATATGACCAACGCGGTTTTGGCCTGTCTGAAAAGATAGTTGATGAGGTCAGCATAGAACAGCATATACAGGATCTTGCCGTGTTGCTGGATAAACTGGGCATAACAGAGCCGGTGGTGCTTGCTGGTGTGGCGGTGGGGGCAGGTATTGCGATTGGATTTACTGCACGTTATCCAGAGCGGGTCAGCCACTTGGTGGCCTTTGCCCCGGCTTGTGGTATTGCCGCAGAAAAACGTGATGGTGCCATGCTCAAAGCCAGTGAAATTGCCCTGAAAGGAATCCGTGCCGAAGGCCAGGCAATTTTCGATCTGGCTTTTCCTGAAAGCCTGCAGACAGATAAGCAGAAATATCATGATTATCGTTGCGCTTGGCTGGCGTCTGATTCAAGAGGGTTGGGGGCTATTTATAAAATGCTGGCGTCGCTGGATTTATCCGAAGCGTTGCCCAAGCTGTCTGGTTCAGTTGTGTTTGTTGGTGGTGAGTTTGATGTGCTGCGCCCACCGGCTGAAATTGAGCGTCTGGGCCGTTTGTGCCCGGCTGCGGATATCGTCATTGTACCTTCTGGACACTTCATGCAGGTGCATAGCCCGAAATATGTGGCCAATATGCTTTTACGGGTGGTGGGCGGCAATGAAAAAGCCGGAACAATATCGGATGAATTTCTGAAAAAAGATGAAAACAGGATAGGAGCCGTTGGTCACGCGGCCTGATTGATCGGGGAAATGTCTTTTTAAGATATTTTTACTGAATTAATGACACCTTTTTAATGTCTGTTTTTTTTGTTGGCAATAAGAATTCCTGTTCATTCTGGGAGGCTTCTTATTGCCTTTTTATTTTATATTTCAATTAAATACGGGTAAAAATAATGCTTGGAAAAAAGCAATAAATGATTTATTATATCTATAATACGAACAAATGTTCGGATAGAGAACAAATTTAGTAAGTGAAAATAGCGTCAAGGAAAAGGAGTTGATATGCGTAAGGTTGTTATAGCGGGTGTAGGTATGACTGCATTTGGCAAATTTCTGGATAGAAATTTGAAATCCCTGTCAGAGGAAGCCGTCAAAATTGCTTTGGATGATGCCGGTGTCCAGGCGAAGGATGTTGATACCGTTTATTTTGGTAATGCGGCGGCAGGTGTGGTAACCGGACAGGAAATGATACGGGCCCAGTCTTCATTGCGAAACACCGGGCTGGCAGGCAAACCCATGTTCAATATTGAAAACGCATGTGCTTCAAGCAGTACGGCATTCCATCTGGCGCATTTGGCGGTGGCATCAGGCCAGTGTGAAACGGCTTTGGTAGTTGGTACAGAAAAACTGTCTCATGAAGACAAAGCGGTTTCATTTGGTGCATTTGGCAAGGCGGTTGATTTGGAAGAGCCCCTGCCAAAAGATCTGGGCAAGGGCAGCGGATCATTGTTTATGGATATTTATGCGGCCAAAACACGTAAATGGATGGAAAAAACAGGTGCCACAGCCGAAGATTTTGCTGCTGTTTGCGTTAAAAGCCGTAAAGCGGGCTCATTGAATCCCTTTGCACAATTTCGCAAGGAAACCTCTATAGAGGAAGTGTTGAACAGTCGTATGGTTAGCGATCCATTGACTTTATTCATGTGTTCTTCCATTGGGGATGGGGCTTCAGCCATCTTTATCTGCTCTGAAGATTATGCCAAAAAACTGGATGTGAAACCGGTGTATGTCAGGGCCAGCAGTATCGTGACTGCCACCGACCCAATGACGGAATTGGTTGCTGTCAGGGCTGCCCGTAAAGCGTACGAAGAATCTGCCATTGGCCCGGAAGAAATTCATGTGGCCGAACTGCATGATGCCTCGGCCCCCGCCGAACTGATGCACTATGAAAACCTGGGTTTCTGCAAAGATGGCGATGCACCAGCCCTGATCCGTTCGGGTGCCACCGATATTGGCGGCCGGATTTCTGTTAACCCAAGTGGCGGTTTGTTAAGCCGTGGCCATCCGGTAGGCGCAACAGGCGCTGCACAGATTGTAGAGTTGACCTACCAGTTACGCGGAACAGCCGGTAAACGCCAGCGTCCGGATGCCAAGGTTGCCCTGGCTGAAAACAATGGCGGACAAATGGCGGGTGATTCCGCAGTTGCCCTTGTGACGATTCTGTCCGTTTAAGCCTGTTGTGCAATTATTTTGGTAAAGAGAAAAACATGTCTAGATCAGATGCATATATCGTTTCCCCGTTACGTACCGGCATAGGAAAATTTGGTGGCGGGTTGATGTCATTGAAAGCGGAAGAATTGGCCGCTTTCATGATTAATAAAATTGTTGAAAATACACAAGTACCAACAGAGCTGATTGAAGAGGTGGTGGTTTCACAATCCTATCAGTCAAGTGAGGCGCCATGCATGGGCCGCTATGCCGGTAATCTGGCGGGTTTGCCCGTTGAAATTCCAGGCTATACGGTAGACCGTCGTTGTGGTTCAGGATTGCAGGCGCTTGTAGATGCCGCCATGCAGGTGCAAACCGGCGTGCTGGATTGCGCCATGGTGGTTGGTGTGGAAAGCATGAGCAATATCGAGTTCTACACAACTGATATGCGTTGGGGCAAACGCCTGGGCTCGGTCCAGCTGCACGACCGTCTGGAGAGCGGGCGCGTCCGTTCCCAGCCGGAAAGCCGTTTTGGCAAGTTCTCGGGGCCTATTGAAACGGCCGAAATCCTGGCCCGCGAATATGGGATTACCCGGGAAGCGTCTGACGCTTTTGCGGTTGGCAGCCATCAAAAAGCAATGGCGGCATGGCGTGACGGGAAGTTTGAAAAAGAGGTGGTTGCCGTGCCTGTTCCGCAGCGCAGGGGTGATCCGATCCTGTTCAAGGAAGATCAGGGGATCAGGGCAGATGCCAGTGCCGAGGTGATGGCCGGTTTAAGGCCGATTATGTCTGGTGGCACAGTAACAGCGGGTAACGCCAGTCAGCAGAATGATGCCGCGGCGGGTTGTCTGGTGGTTTCAGAAGATTTTCTGAAAAAAACCGGCCTGACACCTATGGCAAAATTGGTGGGTTGGTCTGCCGCCGGATGTGATCCATTCAAAATGGGCATTGGTCCGGTACCGGCGGTTGCCCGCTTAATGCCAAAAATCGGACTGTCCCTGGATGATATGGGCATTATTGAAGTGAATGAGGCATTTGCTGCCCAGGTGCTGGCGGTGCTGAAAGAGTGGAATATCCCTGCCGATGACCCACGCCTTAACCCTAATGGTTCGGGTATTTCGCTGGGCCATCCGATCGGGGCGACCGGTCTTCGTATTCTTACAACCATGCTGCATGAAATGGAACGGACCAACGCACGCTATGGTTTGGAAAGCATGTGTATTGGTGGTGGTCAGGGTATGGCCGCTGTTTTTGAACGGGTCTGAACAAATACAGGCAAGGTGAGAAAATGAATAAAGAAATTGCAGTTGTAACGGGTGGGGCAAACGGTATTGGATTGGGCGTTACCAAGGCGTTGCTTGAAGCAGGTTATAAAGTGGCCATGTTTGATATTAATGATCAGGCGATTGAACAGGCTCAAAACGAACTTAAAGCACATGCGGATTCCCTGATGGGGGTTCGTGTTGATGTGACGTCAAGTGAAGATGTCAAAAAAGGCGTTGAACAAGTAAGCCAGAAATGGAAAACCCCGGATATTCTTGTTAATAATGCCGGGATCGCCAGAGACAAAAGAATTACCAAAATGACAGAGGAAGATTGGGACTTTGTTATTAACGTGAATCTTAAATCACAGTTTCTTTGTGTGAAAGAAGTCATTCCGGGCATGATTGAGCAAAAATACGGCCGGATTGTCAATATCTCTTCACGCGCATGGCTGGGTGGCTTTGGCCAGGCCAATTATTCGGCAGCTAAAGGTGGCGTCGTCAGTTTGACCCGCTCCCTGGCTATCGAGCTGGCAAAAGAAGGCATCACGGCCAATGCCATTGCCCCGGGTATTGTTGAAACGCCCTTATTTAATAACTTCAAGCCTGAAGTAAAAGACCGCCTTAAAACCAGTGTCCCGGTAGGCCGCATTGGGCAACCGGAAGATATTGCCCAGGCGATCCTGTTTTTCATCGGGAAAAACTCGTCTTACATTACCGGACAGACATTATATGTTTGCGGCGGCCGCTCTTTAAGCAGCCCAAGTGTTTAACGGGAAAGGCAATTATGGCAATTCAACATACTATTGAAAATTACATTGCAACGGTTGTGCTGGATGCACAAGAGTCGCTGAATGCACTGACCATTGATGATGTTTTGCAGATGCGGTCCTTATTGGTGGATTTGCAGAATGACGACAATGTACGTGTCATTATCCTGACGGGTGCCGGTGACAAGGCCTTTTGTGCCGGTGCCAACCTGAAAAAAACCATGCCGCCCGACTCCAGCTTTATCAAAGGGCAGCTTTATGGTCGTAACAAAGAGGCTTTGCATGGCGGTTACACAAGGTTGATTGACTTGAGCGATCTTGAAATATGGAAACCGCTTATTGCCGCCATTAACGGCTATTGCCTGGGCGGCGGGCTTGAGCTGGCCTTGCAATGTGATATTCGCATTGCCAGTGACACGGCCTCTTTTGCCTTGCCCGAAGTCAAGGTCGCCAGCGTACCTGCGGTGGGTGGTGTGCAGTATTTGATGCGTACCACCGGTTCGGCCAATGCGCTTAAGATGGCGCTGACCGGCGACCGTATCAATGCGCAGGAAGCCTTGCGTATGGGTATTGTTAGTGATGTGGCGGAACAGGGCGGTTTATTGCCGATGGCGCTTGATATTGCCGGCAGAATTGCACAAAACGGCCCTCTGGCGGTGCAGGCAGTTAAAAAACTGGCGGTTGAAACGGCTCACCTGGCTCCGCGTGACTTTGTATCGCACTCAAACCTGCAGTGGGGTTTGTTGCGTGATTCAACAGACCGGATAGAAGGGCGGGTGGCTTTTGCGGAAAAACGCAAACCTGAATATAAGGGTGCGTGACGCCTGACAGGACAGAAGTGGAGGAGACAAAATATGGCTGCATTGATGATTGTTGTAACCAAAGTGTTAAAGAGTGAGGGATGGGAACCCTATCAGTCCAGGGTCGGTGAATGCTTCGCTTCTTATGGCGGGAAATATGTGGTTAAGCGTGAAACGCCCATCGTGCTGGAGGGCAGATTTGATAAAGAACGCCTTACCGTATTTGAGTTCCCCTCCCTGCAGGCGATCCAGGACCTGTGGGATTCTGATGAATACCGGGAAATCAGGAAATTAAGGGATGGTCTGGGAGAGCTGGATGTACTGGCTGTCCAGACAGTATGAATTTTGTATGAGAGTGAAAAGAAATGGATTTTAAATTAACAGAAGACCAGGAAATGATGGTTTCGGCAACACGTCGTGTTGCCAAAGAGTTTATTGAGCCTTTGATTGCACAGTATCCGGTAACAGAGCCCTTGCCAAAGTCTGTCATGCTGCAGATTTTCGAGCAGCTGGCCGAGCTGGGTATCACAGCCCCGCGCTTGTCGGTGGAGGATGGCGGTGGCGGCTTGAATATGCTGGACTTTGGCATGATCGTTGAACAGTTGCCGCCAGTGATTGCGCTGTCGCTTATTTCCCATGAAGGAACGATTTCCCGGATTAATGCGGGTTGCCCTGAAGAAATCCGCCAGGCTTATTTGCCCGATCTTATTGCCGGCAAAAAAATTGCTTGTACTGCCAATACAGAGCCAGAAGCCGGTTCTGATTCCAATGCGGTAAAAACCAAGCTGGAAATCGAAGGGGAATATGGTTATATCACAGGTCGCAAAATCTGGATTACGAATGCATCCATTTGTGATGTCATGAACGTATCCTGCTATAGCGGAACCGATGAAAACGGTCGCCCGTTAACGCGCCGTGTGCTGGTGGATTTGAGCCAGTCAGATGTTGAAATAAGGGAAATTCCCGTTAGTGGTTTGCAACAGGGACATTTGAGTGAAGTTGTTTTTGAGCGTACCAAAGTGCCTGTTTCCCATATTATTGGTGAGCCGGGCGATGCCGGTAAATACCTGACACTGGCATGGAATGCCAACCGTCCCCTGCTGGGCCTGATGACGGTTCATGATGCGCAGAAAGCATTGGAAATGAGCCGTGAATACGTCTCAACCAGAAAACAGTTTGGTAAGCTGCTGGGTGCGCACCAGTTGGTGCAGCAGGATCTGTCTGATATTGAAACACAGGTTATCAGTGCAAGATTAATGTGTTATTACGCCCTCAGTTGCATGGATCAGGGTTTGCGCTCAAATGGCACGTCAGCCATGGCCAAACGCTATGCAACCCATGCCAGCGAAAGAGCCATCAATCTTGCCATGCAATTGCATGGTGGTATGGGCATCAGCCAGGAGCTGGGTCTGGAAAGAATGTGGCGCGATGCACGCATGTTCCAGGTACCTGACGGCACGATGGGCATCCTGGCCATGATTCATGGCCGTGAGCTGACCGGTATGGCGGCATTCAGATAAAAAAGAATAGCCATCTTCCCCGGGAAGATGGCTGTTAAATCATTCAAGGAGATATGGTTTTGATTAAAAAAATAATGTTGGCCGGTATTGGCCTGTGTGTTTCGCTTGGGGTCAGTGCCCAGGAATTTCCCAATAAACCGATCCGGGTTATTGTGCCTTTCCCGGCCGGTGGCACCGTTGACCAGGTTGCCCGTGCGGTTTCCAGTAAAATGCAGGATGTTCTGGGGCAGTCCCTTGTTATTGAGAACAAGGGCGGTGCCGGCACCCTGATCGGTTCAGACCAGGTAGCCAAAAGCAATCCTGACGGCTATACGCTTTTGTGGACGGCAATCCCATTGGCGATTAATGCATCACTGGTTCCAAAAATGCCCTATGACACCCTGAAAGACTTAACCATGGTGGGTGATGTGGCTGCGGTTCCCCTGGTGGTGATTGTGCCCCCCTCCTCGCCAGCCAAAACAATCCAGGAGCTGGTGGATATCGCCAAGGCAAAACCGGACTCATTGAATTATGGTTCGTCGGGCGTGGGCGGGTCTGCACATTTGGCGGCTGCCATGTTTTTGCATGACGCCGGCATCACCATGAACCATGTGCCCTATAAAGGAAGCGCGCCGGCAGTAACTGACCTGGTAGGTGGGCACCTGGATATGGTGGTGGATACTTTATTTCTGGCACGTCCTTATGCTGAGTCAGGCAGGGCCCGTGTTCTGGCGCAGTCCGGTGCTACCCGCTCCGGTTTGATGCCCGATGTACCTACCATGATTGAATCAGGTTTCAAGGACTATACGGTAGAGTCATGGCACGTGGTTGCAGTTCCTTCCGCAACCCCTAAAGATGTCATTGAAAAACTTAATTCCGCTTTGAACAAGGCACTGGAAAACGAAGACGTCAAGAAAACGCTCGTGGAACAAGGTCTTGAGTTAAGGGGAAACACGCCGGAAGAGGCTAACAAGCATTTCCAGGAAGAAGTGGTTCGCTGGGGACAGGCGGTTAAAAACTCGGGAGCCCAGGCACAATAATCAGTGTCAGCGTTTGGCTTGAGTGACATGTTTAAAGGGATTATCTTGTTGGATAATCCCTTTCTTTTTTGTCACTTCATTGTTGCGCTTAACGATGTCAGGCGCTTTCCCGGGCCGGCGTTAAGGTAGTGGCCCAGTCTGCCAGGGCATCACAGACGGCCTCCGGTTGCTCGGGAACTAATGCATGGCCCGCATTGGGAATGACAGTAGTGCTTACGCGATCTCCCAGTTCCGTTTTCAGAACGCTTGAAAACCGTCTGGGCGCAACGGTATCCTGTTCGGCCTGTACATCCAGTAAAGGTGCTGTGCCGGCGGCAAAATAGCTGTCGATGGGGGTTGCCTGCCATGCATCCCATTGCGTTTTTTTCATGTCAGGATACCAGCCCTGCAACCATGAACGGCAGTCGTTACCAGGGGCAAAGAAGGCTTTCTGCAAATGGGCAATCCGCTCGGTTTCATTGAGGGTCAGATTACCACTTTGGGTCACTGACTCCAGAACGTCAGGCGGAATGGACGGCTCTCCAGAGGGGGTTTTTCCGGCAGAGGCGGCCAGCAGGGCAACACCACGAACAAGCCTAGGGAAAATGGATGCGGTCATGCGCGCAATGAAATTGCCCAAGGCATGTCCGGCCACAATGGCATCCGGGGCACCTTCGGCCTGAATGACCATGGCAACATCAGCGGCCAGGTCTTTCAGGGTCAGGCCAGTCATGGGGCCCTGGCTGCCGTTAATGCCACGGGGGTGGGGCCTGATGACTTTGAATCCGCGTTTTTCCAGAAGAACAGCCAGCTCATCGTAGTCTGTTTGACCCCTGCCCAATGAGGGAAGAATAATGATGGGTGTGCCCGTGCCCTGGACGATATATTCGATCGTAACGTTATCGTGCCGGATTTGTTTAATGGTTTGTGTCATTTACTCTTTCTCTATACCAGATTGCGCAATTACCTGTTCCCACTTCCTGTTGTCATTCTGGCGGCGTGCCAATAATGTGGTTGCATCCATATAAGCGGGTTCCAGCCCTTGCTTTTGCAGGTTTTCACGGAAGGTTTCTTCTTGGGATATGCTGTTGATTGCATCCGAAACAAGATTGACAATTTCAGGCGGCGTTCCGGCCGGGCTGGTTACCAGGAACTCAAGCTCTGCCTCAACGCCGGTAATGCCGCTGTCAGTGGTTGGCGGTATCTCGGGCCACATGGTGTTTTTTCGGCCGAGGCCAGCGATAAAGTCTGTACTTTTTCTGTCTTGACGTAAGGGGCTATGGTAGCCGCAGACACCATAGCCAAATCAATATGACCGGCAATCAAATCATTGAGGGATGCCGCCATTCCCCGATAGGGAGCGTGAATCAGTTGGATATCAGCCTGGTTGGACAGCATTTCCATGGCAACATGGGCAAGCGATCCATTTCCTGTCGAACCGTATTTCAAGCTGTCTGGTGCCGCTTTTGCCGCATTCACAAGGTCACCCAGGGATTTGAACCCAAGCTTTGGGTTGGACTGGATGGTGTAAGGCACACGGGCGATTCTGGCAATATCCTGAAAATCGGCCATTGGGTCATAGGTAAGGTTTTTTTTGACTTGTGGCAATAAGGTCAGGGCATCCAGGGTGGTCAGCAGTAATGTATAGCCGTCGGGCTTTGCTTTGGCCACATGGGCGGAACCAATTTGTGAGGCTGCGCCATCACGGTTTTCAACAATAATGGTTTGGTCCAGCTTTTCGGATAAGGCTGAGGCGACCATGCGCCCGACGTTATCTACCGCTGCACCGGCAGGGTAGGGTACAACCAGTTTGATGGGGTGGTTAGGGTAGTTCTGGGCGAGTGCTGAACTGGCGGCCATGCCGGATGCCACGCAGGTGAAGAGCATCGCCTGTATCAGTTTTTTGGTTTTTTTATTCAAATTTTCCTCCTTGAAAATCAAGAATTAAAAATATTATTTAATCTTGAAGCAAAAAAACAGCGAGTGATTGTTACTGTTTTATTGTGGTTCAATACCCGCTTCTTTGATCATGTCTCCCCAGACATCCAGCTGGGCGGCAATGAATTGTCCGAACTCATCCGGTTTGGAACCGAAAGCGTCAAATCCCATATCTGACAATTTTTTGTATACGGCAGGATCGGCAATAATTCTGTTAAGCTCGGTGTTCAGGCGGTTTACGATTGCCGGATCCATCTCGGCCGGTCCAAAGACCCCCATCCAGGCGCTTAAGTCAAAATCGTTAATACCCGCCATTTCCATAGACTCCAGGTCTGGTGCAATGGCGCTGGGTTTTGCACTGGCAACAGCCAGCGCCTTGATTTTATTGGATTGGATATACGACAGGCTGGATGGCAGGTCATTGAACATGACATCCACCCGTCCGCCCATCAGGTCAGTCAGTGCATTGGGTGACCCTTTATAAGGAACGTGCAACATATCAATGCCGGCCCGGTTACTAAAGGTGGCACCGGCCAGGATGCCGGTGGCATTACCGCTGGCATAGGTTATTTCACCTGGTTTTTGTTTGGCCAGGCTGACCAGGTCCTGTACTTTATTGGCAGAGACATTATTGTTGGCAACCAGAATAAAGGGGATGTTTCCTATTCTGCTGATAGCGGTAAAGTCTTTGATGGGATCATAGCCAACATTTTTTAATAGCCATGGCGCGGCTGAATGTGAGGTATTGGTGGTCAGGAATAAAGTATAACCATCAGGTTTGGCCTTTACCGCATGTTTTGCCGCGATCGTCGCATTGCCACCGGGCTTGTTTTCGACAACGACAGGTTGACCCATAGACTTGCTTAATTCTGATGCAAAAATCCGTCCAATGGAGTCAGACGTGGTGCCAGCAGGGAAGGCAATTACCAGGCTGATTGGTTTTTGGGGGTATTGGGTATCATTGGCAAGAGCCGGATTCAGGGGCGTTAAGCTGATACCGCAGGCCAGTCCCAGCAGTGCCAGCATTTTTTTTGTGGTCGTCATGTATTGTCTCCATATTTATATAAAATAGAAATGTTCGTATTATGAACATATGTTCTTTTAATGAACTTATGGTTATTATAAAGAAATATAAAATCGTGTCAATGGTGCAATGAAAAACGCCTTGTTTGCCAGAAAACGTTTGGCAGGCAAGGCGTTGGTTTTGTAATATAGATTTTTTTGTATAAACAATGCTCTATAAGTCAGGCCGTATTTTCAACTATTTCATAACCATAGCTGGCCTTGATCAACTCCCTTGAATAGGGCGCTTCTGCCGATTTGGCAAAGAGCACATTGGGTGTCATTTCTTCTATAATGACCCCCCGGTTCATTACTGCCAGCTTGTCACACATATGTGCAATGACGGCCAGATTATGACTGACCAGAATATAAGTAAGATTGCGTTCTTGGCGCAAATCATCAAGCAGGTTCAATATTTCTGACTGCACAGACACATCAAGGGCGGAAGTTGGTTCGTCCATGACCAGAATTTGTGGTTCGGTAATCAAAGCCCGGGCGATGGCAACACGCTGGCGCTGTCCACCGGACAGTTGGTGGGGGAAACGGTAGCGAAAACTCTGATTCAGCCCGACATCCTCAAGGCTTTTGCAAACTCTGGTTTCAATATCTGTGAATCTTTGAATATGCAGAGGTTCGGATAAAATCCGGTCTATGGAGTGTTTGGGGTGGATTGAACCGTAAGGATCCTGGAATACCATCTGGACTTTGCGATAAAAAGCTTTGTCACGCTTATGATTGTGTAATGGCGTGCCTTCAATTTCAATCTTTCCCGTATGTTTGTTCAGACCCATAATGGTTTTCAGAATGGTGGATTTACCTGAGCCGGACTCTCCCACCAGGCCGTAACATTCACCCGCAGCAACATTGAAATTAATATCATGTAATACCTGGTTGGCACCGAAAGAGACATTCAGGTCTGAAACATTAATAATTGCCTGACTCATTCAAAACTCCTCAGTTTTTCGCGATTAAGCACCTCTAAGCGTTTTTTCTTATGGTCAAGACTGGGGACGCAATTAAGAAGACCCTGCGTATAAGGGTGTTTTGATGCGTGCAGTTGTGAAGCGGGACATTCATCCACAATGCGTCCACGATACATGATAAGAACCCGGTCACAAAAGCGGGAAACCAGGTTCAGGTCGTGACTGATAAAAATCAGCCCCATATTTCGTTGGGTTACCATTTCATTAATTAGTGACAGAATCTGATTCTGTACCGACACATCAAGGGCAGAAGTAGGTTCATCGGCAATTAATAATTCTGGCTCGGGAATCAGCATCATGGCAATCATGATTCTTTGCCCCATGCCACCACTGATTTCATGTGGGTAAGCATTAAAGACATGTTCAGGGTTATTGATTCTTACCGACTCCAGCATTTTCAGCGTTTTGGCTTTGGCTTCGGCTTTACTGACTTTATGATGTGTCCGGTAAGACTCCATAATTTGTTTGCCCACACTCATGATCGGGTTAAGCGAGTAATGCGGGTCTTGCATAATCATGGATATTTTCCGGCCGCGAATTTTGCGCCATTGTGAGTTGTCCAGATTGCGTAAGTCCGTGTCATGAAATGATATCTCATCAGCCTCTACAAGCGTGGGCTTTCTTAATAAACCAAGTACTGATTTGCTGGTGATGGATTTACCTGAGCCTGATTCTCCCACGACACCGATTTTTTCCACTCCCATGCTGAAATTGATATCCTTGACGGCATGAAAGGGGCCTTTGGGGGTAGAAAAAGTCACATTAAGGTTCTTGATGGATAAAATTGGTTTTTGCATGTTCTACCTCGTCTTGGGATCAAGAACATCCCTTAAACCGTCGCCCAGGATATTGAATCCCAGACTGACAATACATATTGCGATACCTGGGATAGTGGCGATCCACCAGTAATCAAGCAGATAATCCCTGCCGCTGGCAATCATGCTACCCCATTCAGCCAATGGTGGTTGGGCGCCCAGTCCCAGAAAACCCAGCCCGGCGGCAATAAGAATAATGCCAGCCATATCCAGGGTAAGGCGGACAATGATGGAAGGCAAACAAAGCGGCGTGATATGACCGTATAGAATACGGGCGGTGGAAGCGCCCTGAAGTCTGATAGCCTGGATGAAATCGGAATTTTTGTACATCAGGGTTTCGGCACGTGCCAGCCTGGCATACGCGGGCCATGAGGTAATTGCAATGGCAATAATGGCACTGTAAAGGCCCGGCTCTAGTACTGCGGTAAAAGCCAGGGCCAGGATAAGGCGTGGAAAAGCCAGAAAAATATCCGTGATGCGCATCAGGACACGGTCAATCAGGCCACCCGAAAAACCGGCCAGAATGCCCACCATCAAACCGACGGGACCAACAATAATGGCAACCGTAAAAATAACGGTTAGTGTAGAGCGTGAGCCATAAACGATTCTGCTCCAGATGTCCCTGCCCAAGTTATCCGTACCCAGCCAATGTTCGCTACTGGGTAAAAGCAGACGGTCAGTTAGTGATTGGGTGTAGGGATCATGGGTGGCGATATAGGGAGCCGCAATGGCAAAGATGACCAGTGTCAAGACAATCAGCAGTCCGATCACAGCCAGGGGATTGCGGATGAATGACAGGCAAATCAAATAGAACTGTCCGCATGAGGCCTGAAAGCGGGAAGCAGGTGTTTCTGATAAGAGCCATGATTTCATGTTGAATTCCTGCTAAAACGTGGGTCAAAAAACCGTCCAAGCGCATCAGACGAAATATTAATGACAACAAAGCAGATACCGATAATGACTGTTCCTCCCAACACTGCGTTCATGTCTGCAGAAAATAATGAGTTGGTAATATAAAGACCAATGCCGGGCCAGGCAAAAACGGTTTCTGTTAATACAGCTCCTTCGAGAAGGTGTGCAAATGTTAGGGAAATGACTGTAATCAATTGAGCCAGAATATTTTTGAATGCATGAAGAATGACCCGGTATTCACTTAATCCTTTGACACGTGCGGTTGTAATGTATTCCTGACTTAACTGTTCAAGCATGAATGAGCGGGTCATCCGTGTAATATATGCCATGGATAGATAGCCCAGCAGACTGGCTGGCAGAATTAGGTGCGACAGGAAATTGGCAAGAATTTCCCATTGCCCATGGAGGATCGCGTCTAACATGATGAAGCCGGTTTCCCGCTCAATAATGTACTCATAGGCAACGTCAAGGCGACCCACGCCGGCAACCCATCCCAACTTGACATAGAAGATCAGCAGGCCAACCAGGCCCAGCCAGAAAATGGGGATAGAGTATCCGACCAGGGAAATGACGCGGATGATTTGATCTAGCCAGCTGTTTTTATAAACGGCTGAAAAAATACCCAGGGGGACACCCAAAACGACGCCAATAAACGTGCCTGCGATAGCCAGTTCAATCGTGGCAGGAAAATAAATGGCAATATCGTGAAGGACAGTTTGGGAGGTAAGAACCGAGGTACCAAAGTCACCTTGCAGGATTTTGCCCAGAT
This sequence comes from Advenella mandrilli, assembly GCF_016595155.1. Taxonomy (GTDB): domain Bacteria; phylum Pseudomonadota; class Gammaproteobacteria; order Burkholderiales; family Burkholderiaceae_B; genus Advenella; species Advenella mandrilli. The sequence goes on along the minus strand of NZ_JAENGP010000003.1, from coordinate 14,557 downwards.
AATTGAAGAACTGCTGCCAGAGCGGTAAATCCAGTCCCAGTTCATCTCTTACCCTGGCATATACTTCAGGACTGACCCGGTCACCTGTGATAGCCAGCACCGGATCAATCGGGATCACCCTTCCGATGAGGAAGGTGATCAGCAGCAGGCCCAGAATGGTAATCAATAAGGTGATTGTCTGGTCTCCTGCTATTCGGAAGTATTTACCAATACGTTTTAAATTAAATAGTTGAGACAAAATACAGTTCCTGTCAATTTAATCTGTTTGTTTATTGGGTTTTTTCTACTTTCCAGTAAAGTGCGGTATCAAATCCAGGGCCAGAAATGAAGTTATTGACGTTATTTTGCATGACAGAGCTTTCAATAAGCTGGAACATCATAATCATGGGAGAATCATTTTGAACAGTACGCTGTTGCTCAAAATAGATGTTTCTGCGTTTTTCGGCATCCTGTTCCATCATGGCTTTTTCGGTCATGGCAGATATTTCAGGAATTTCCCAGCCATTACGCCATGCCGCCGTTTTGTTTTTGGAGTCGTCCGAGTTGTCCGTGTTTCTTACAAAAAACTCGGCGGTTGAGTGGGCATCAAGATAGTCGGGAGACCATGCCGCCAGCATGATGTCGTGTCCACGTGAACGATACTTGGTTAAACCCTGTGCTTTATCGCTTTGTATCAGGTTGAGCTTGATACCTGCCTGGCCAAAGGTAGACTGAATGGATTGGGCAATATCGGTTTGTGGCGGAGTGTTGTACAGGTCCATAGTAATGCTGAAACCATCGGGATAACCGGCTTCAGCTAGCAAGGCTTTGGCTTTTTCCACATCCAGTTTATAGGGTGTTTCCTGTATGCCATCCGGACCGGTCAGGAAGGACTGGTGTACTTTATAGTAACCATCCAGAAAGGTGTTAGCCATTGTCTGGTAATCAACCAGCCAGCGTAGGGCTTCCCATACTTTGGGTTTTGCCAGGATTTCATTTTTTTCCGAGTTCAGACCAAGATAATAGGTGCTTAATTTTTCGGTAGTAGATACCTTGACCTTGTCATTGGAACGGGCCTGCTTGATCTGGTCGGCACTTAAGTCCCTGGCAATATCAATGTCACCCGCTGTGAGTAGAAGTCTTTGTGCTGAAGGTTCTGCAATATGGCGAACGATGAAGCGTTTTGATTTTGGTGCGCCCAGGTAAAAGTCGGGGTTTGCTTCCATTACGACGGCATCTTTGGGTTTCCAGACAACCAGTTTATAAGCACCAGAGCCGGCTGAGTTCGTTTTGAGCCAGTTGTAGCCATAGTCATTGTCTTTGATGTGTTTGGATACTTCCACGCTGTCAACAATAGAGGCGACGCCGGCTGAAAGGATATTGATAACCAGTGAATTTGCATATGGCTGGGCAATTTTCAGAACCAGGGTTGAGTCATCAACTGCTTTAACCATATCATCAACGGTATCAGGTTTCCAGCCCAGTTGGTTGAAAATAAAGACCGGCGTTTTACTTAGATGAACAACGCGTCTTAATGAGAATTCGGCGTCTTTTGCCGTAACTGGGTTGCCAGAGTGAAATTTCAGCCCTGGCCGAATTTTAAACTCATAGGTCAGCCCGTCATCGGATACTTTCCAGCTTTCAGCGACACCACCAGTCAGCTTGGTAAAGTCATTTGGATCAAGAGTGATCAGACGGGTATAAAGGTTATTAATGATTTCACCACTGCCCCATTCAAATACTTCAGCTGGATCCAGTACTTTAATGTCATCAATTTTTCTGGCCATGATAATGGTGTCTTTAGGCGTTGCACTTAAAGCGGGAGTAGCCAGTCCCAGTGATAAGCTGATTACCAGAGATTTTATAAGGCCATTCATTTTAAATTTTTTCATGTTTGTACCCTTTAACAATATAAAAAATGAATTTTTAATTCAAAATTAAAATATATTGTTGGTTTGACTAATGGTGGTTAATATTGGAATTATGTTTCTTAAACGGATACAGCCGATTTTTCAATGTCTTCTAATACTTCGTCCAGGCCCTTTTCCAGACTGTCAAACAGTTCGTCTATTTGTTCAATGGTAATAATCAGAGGGGGGCAAAGGGCGATGGCATTACGTATGCCACGTACCAGAACGCCATGTTTGGCCACATTTTCCTGAACCCGTTTTTCAATTTTTACAGAGGAGTCAAACGGTTTTTTACTTGCCTTGTCCTGCGTCAGCTCGATCGCGCCAATCAGGCCAATGCCACGTGATTCGCCAACCAATGGGTGACTGGCAAGGGCATGCAGACGTTTCTGGAAGTGAGGCGCAACTTCCTGTACATGGGCAACAATGTTGTCTTCCTGATAGATTTTTATGGTTTCCAGTGCCACGGCAGCACAAATCGGATGACCGGAGTAAGTCACGCCATGTGCAAAGACACCTACTTCATCACTTTGTTCGGCAATTTTGTCGTAGATAGCCTGGCTGATCATGGTTGCCGAAATGGGGAGATAGGATGATGACAGGGCTTTGGCCACGGACATGATATCCGGTTGCAAATTAAACGTGTCGCAGCCAAACATCATGCCGGTACGGCCAAAACCGCAAATAACTTCATCAACAATAAACAGGATGTCATATTTTTTCAGGACTTTCTGCACACCTTCAAAATATCCTTCTGGAGGCACAATAACGCCCCCTGCACCCATCACTGGTTCGGCAATAAAAGCACCAACTGTCTCAGGGCCTTCCTTGAGGATAAGCTGTTCAAGATTATTAATCAGGCGTTGTGTGAATGCCTCCTCTGATTCACCGGATTCGGCACCATGATAATAACTGGGGCAATCGGTATGAAGAATGCGGTCAATGGGAAGATCAAAGTGCAGGTGATTGGCCGGCAGGCCTGTTAGGCTACCAGAAGCAACGGTGACACCGTGATAGCCGCGCAGACGGGAAATGATTTTTTTCTTTTCTGGCTTGCCAATGGCATTATGATAAAACCATACTAGCTTGACCGCAGCATCATTGGCTTCAGATCCCGAGTTGGCATACAGTATCTTGGATAGATTTTTTGGTGCGATTTCCAGTAGTTTGGCAGATAGCTCAATGGCCGGTGTATTGGAGCGGGAGTTGAATAAATGGTAATAAGGCAGTTTTTTAAATTGTGCAATTGCCGCATTAACCAAGCGCTCTTCCGAAAAACCCAGAGAGGTGCACCATAATCCTGACATGCCTTCCAGGTAACGCTTGCCATGATTATCATAAATATAAATACCCTCGCCACGATCGATAATCATCGGGCCTTTATTAAGGTGGTCACCTAAGTTGGTGTAAGGGTGCACAAGGTTTTTGACATCAGTTGTGGAGCTTAAGGTTTCACTGCTCATTTAATCCTCCTGGGTGGACGGTATCCATCAATAAAGACTTGTTTGTGTTAAGGGAAAAAACACGTCATAAACAATGTGTTTGCATGTTTCAGCACATTATGAATTTAATTTTTTTAAAAAACAAAGTTTCCATATAATAGAACTTTGGTTGCTTAACCAAGGCACGCATAGACGTTCTTCCATGAAGGGGAAATGCAGGGTTTTCTTTACCACAAATGCGTGATTCTTTGTAAGTTCAAATGACCGTTGCCGCCACCTAGTGCAAAGGTAATGGCAGAAGAGGCCTGTGTGAGTAACTGGGCAAACTCTTTTATTTTCTGGGGCTTGAAACGGTTGGCCGGGCCAGACAGGCCAATGGCGGCAATCACATTGCCTGATCCATCGGAAATGGGGGTTGCGACACCATAAACGCCATCGCGCCATTCTCCCTTGTTCACCGCATATCCCTGCTTGCGTATTTTCTCCACTTCGGCAAATAGTTTTTTGGGATTGATAATGGTATTGGGCGTGAATTTCTCCAGGTTTTTGGCGACTCGCTCAATGAAAACATCTGATTGATAGGCAAGCATAATCTTGCCGGTTGCCACGCAGTACAGCGGGACTCTGCCACCGATTTGCGTATAGGCACGAACAGGATTGGGGCTGTCTATTTTATGGACATATACAACCTGCATATTATCGATGACTGATAAATGTGAGCTTTCTGAGGTGAGTTGGGTAAGGCTGTCCATCCATTTTTCTGAGTGTTTGCGTAAATCCAGCTTGGAAAGTACGGCGGATCCGAGCTCCCATAACTTGATTGACGCATTGTATTCACCGGTTTTTTCATCTTTAATCACGTAATTTTGCGCAACAAGAGTCTGTAATAAACGATGCACATTACTTTTCATTAATCCCAGTTCATTGGCGATGTCTGTCAAGCGTAACGGTCGGTCGCTATGGCATAGCATTTCTATTATTTGTATGCCTTTGATCAGTGTATTGTTCATTTATGAAGTTCCATAATATAGAAAAGTAGGAGCTTTAAATGGAAACCAGTAGACTTTGCTCATGTCTTTTTAGCTGTCAGCTTATTATTATTGTCAGGAATAAATATATGCCTATTTACCCTAATCTTCCGCTTGCCGGTGTCAAGGTCATTGAGTTTTGTAGTGTTGCAGCGGGCCCTTTTTGTGGCATGTTACTGGCTGATATGGGCGCTGAAGTTATAAAAGTGGAACCGCCTGCTGGCGATACGCTAAGGCAGTGGCCCCCTATTACAGATGGATTCAGCGAGAACTTCGCTTCACTTAACCGTAATAAGTACTCTTTGGTTCTGGATCTGAAAAATGCAGAGGATTTACAGCGGGCAAGAGAATTGGTATTGACGGCCGAAGTTCTGATTGAAAACAATCGCCCTGGTGTCATGGACAGATTAAACCTGGGCGCTATGTCTTTTAAAAAAGAGCATCCGGATCTGGTGTATTGCTCCATCTCCGCTTTTGGGCAAGAAGGGCCCAGAGCCAACGAGGGTGGCTTTGATGTCACTATTCAAGCCGCTTCAGGTGTGATGAGTGTGACTGGAGAGCCCGATGGTGCACCAGTAAAATGCGGAGTTCCTATTTCGGATTTTGCCTCAGGCTTATATGCTGCATTTGCCATCAGTTCAGCGCTGTTGAAAGTGAGAAACGGGCAGGGCGGGAGCCGTATTGATATTCCCATGCTGGGCTGCACCTTGGGTATTGCCGCTTTGCAGACCAGTGAGTTTTTTGGGACGGGCATCAATCCGGTTAAATTGGGTGCGGCTCACCCACGTAATGCACCCTATGAAGCATTCAGGTCTCGAGACGGTTATTTTGTGATTGCGGCGGGTAACCAGAAATTATGGAAATCGGTGTGTGATGCTACGGAACTGCCGGAGTTGTTTGATGATCCGCGTTTTGCCACCACCATGGATAGGGCAAGAAACCAGAAAACACTCAAGATCTTGCTGGAAGAAAAATTTGTGACCCAGGATACCGATTATTGGGTTAAGGCATTTAACGAGGCTCAGGTACCACATAGCCGCATTAATGATTATGAAACTGCGTTAAATGATCCCCAGGTGCAACATATGGGATGGGTACAGGAATTAAGCTTGCCCAATGGAGCGAAGACGAGAACTTTTGTTTCTCCCATACGTATTGATAATGCCAATTTACCAGTGCGTATGCCACCACCGGAAAAAGGTGCGGACAATTCTAGGTTTATGAGTAGCGTCTTGAAAGAGGGGGTGTAGCATGAGTCAGGTACGATTATTGGAGGCAGTCAAACAACTGACCCGGCTAGTGGAAAAAACAGGATTAAAAGAGCTTGACATCCTGGAGCAGGCAAAACTGATCATGAGTGATCTGGTCAGCAAGGATGACTGGCTGGATGAAAGTTTTGCAAAACCGCACCCTGAGTATTATCAACAATACTTATTGTATGGTGATCCGTTAAACCGGTTTTCCCTGGTCAGTTTTGTCTGGGCAGGTGGGCAGCAGACACCGGTTCATGATCATACAGTCTGGGGAGTAATTGGCATGCTCAGGGGGGCAGAAACCGAAAGGCATTTCGCCTTCAATGAAAATAATATTCTTGAAGCGACGGATAAGGTTGCAACGCTGAAACCGGGGCAGGTAGCCTGTGTGTCACCTTCCATTGGAGATATTCATCAAGTCAGCAATGCTTTTCAGGACCAGACCTCTATCAGTATTCATTTATATGGCGGCAATATAGGCAGAATCCAGCGGCATGTTTTTTATCCGGAGACAGCAGAAAGCAAACCGTTCATTTCAGGTTATTCCTCTCATTTGACACCCAACCTCTGGACTTGAAAAAGGCAAAAGAAATGAGTAAAGAATGTGAGTTGATGCACCGGGAAGATATTAGCACGATTATCTTAAAACGTGCAGGTAAAGGCAATAGCCTGTCTCGTGATTTGGTGGCTTCGTTGCATGAGATGCTGGATCGCTGTTTTGAGAATAATACAAAAGCGTTGCTCATACGTGCCGAAGGCAAGCACTTTTGCACCGGGTTTGATCTGGCCGATCTTGAGTCAGAATCTGATGACAGTCTGCTTGCCAGATTTGTTGAAATTGAACTGTTGCTGCAGAAAATATACTGGGCGCCTTTTGCAACGCTGGCTATTGGACAGGGTAGCGTTATTGGAGCCGGTGCGGATATTTTCGCTTCCTGCACTTATCGTATTGCACTGGACACGTCTTCGTTTACCTTTCCCGGCGCTAAATTCGGATTGGTGCTAGGCAGTCGCAGACTGGCTGCGCGCGTGGGTACTTCTCTTGCGAGAGACTGGATCAATGCCAGCAGAAAAATAAGTGCCGCAGATGCCCTGACTTGTGGATTAGCAACTCATCTCAGTCGTATTGAAGAGCAGGATAGCCTGGTGGCTGAGTTGCTTCAGGGACAACGGTTACCTCAGTCTACCCAGCGACAGGTTTATCGTGCAACGGCACAGGATCAGGAGAGTCAGGCAGCAGATTTGCAGGCACTGATATTGTCCATTATGCCGGGCGGTATCAAGCAACGCATAACCGCATATGTAAATCAATAATATATCAAATGGAATTTGAGACATGACTTCTACAACCCCGGCAGCCAGTCTGGCTGCGCTTATGAATCCACAGTCTGTCGCTGTAATTGGCGCTTCCGAAGATCAGACAAAGTTTGGTGGACGTCTTTATAAAACCTTGATTCGCCATGGTTACAAGGGAACGATCTATCCTATTAATCCAGGCCGGGAATCTTTGTTTGGCATTAAAACCTTTCCTGATATTACGGCCATTCCAAATGCACCGGATATGGTTGTTATGGCACTGCCCACCGGAAAAATAAAAGATGAAATTAAAAAATGTGCCGAAAAAGGGGTCAAATGCAGCATTATCATTACCTCCAAGTTCTCTGATGCTGGCCCTGAAGGGGCGGCTTTGGAGCAAGAGATTGTGGAAATAGCCAATAAACATAACATGCGATTGATTGGCCCCAATTGTCTGGGGCTGATCAGTCCTGCCAATGAACTGGTTCTGTGTTCTTCGCCAGCGCTTAATGTGGATGCGCTTATTAAAAGCCCCATCGGTTTTATCAGCCAGAGTGGCGCCCTGATGGGAACCCTTTTTGACAAGGCTCATTCACAGGGAATTGGCTTTAGCCATTGCTTTTCAATTGGCAATCAGGCCGATCTTGAGTTATGTGATTTTCTTGAAATGCTGATTCATGATGATGGCACTTCGATTATTTGTGCCTATATAGAGGGCTTGAAATCACCTCAGCGCTTTATTGAACTGGCAAAATTGGCACGCCAGAAAAACAAGCCTATTCTGGCCGTCAAGGCCGGGAAAACGGAAATAGGCAGTAAGGCTGCATTTTCTCATACAGCCAGTTTGGCTGGTGATTATGCGTCACTAAAAGCGATTTGCAAAAGCCAGAATATTATTCTGATGGACGACCCCATGGCGATGTTCTTGCTGGCCCTGAGCATGTCCAAATTTCCTGGCCAAAAAATTGGCAATGCAACCATCATTACCACATCTGGCGGAGGTGGGGCATTAACAGCTGATGCGTTATCAGAACAGAATATTCCTTTTTCCGAATTTTGCACACAAACGAAGGAGTCGCTTGCCGGATTGTTTACCCCCGGGCAGGCGTTCAATCCGATTGATTTGGGTGGACGCAGGCATGATGTACTGGATACCGACAAGATTTCCGAGCTGACAGCGGAAATTGTCATGAAAGATGAAAATGTTGATGCCGGCCTGTTTGTCTTGACGACTGCACCCTCTGTATTGAATACGACGACCAGCCTGGTAACAGGGGCGGAAAGAACGTCGAAACCGTTTATTGTGGTTATGTTGCCGGGTCAGGCGGCTAATGCCGCCAGAGGGTATCTGGTGGCTAAAAACATTCCTTTTACCAATACACTTGGTGAAGCGGTTGCCGCACTGAAAAACTGGCAAGAATGGTCTGGTTTTAAAGCATCGCCAGCGGTTATTTGGCCTGATGATTTGCCTGATATTAGTCAGGTAAAAGGCATTCTTAATGAGTCTGAATCCAAGAGGTTAATGGCTTCGTTTGGGATTCCGGTAAATAAAGAGATTGTGGTTGCTGATATAGCAGCTGCCGTGAATGCAGCCAGTGAGATTGGTTTTCCTATGGTTGCCAAGGTGGTTTCCAGCCAGATTGTGCATAAGTCCGATGTGGGTGGGGTGATACTTAATATCCAGTCGGTCAAAGAGCTGGAGCAACGGCTGATGATCATGCTTAGCAATATTAACAAGACGTTGCCTGGCGCCAAAATAGAAGGGTTTTCTTTGCAGAGCATGGAGTCAGGGGAGCTGGAGCTGATTGTGGGCGCCAGAAATGATGCCCAGTTTGGTCCACAGGTCATTATAGGCAGTGGTGGCATTCTGGTTGAGTTATTGAAAGATACGTTGGTATTGCCAGCGCCAGTGCATGTGGAAACGGCAAAACAGGCGCTTGAAGAACTGAAAATAGCCCCTTTGTTAAAAACCTATCGCGGCAGGCCTGCTCTGGATGTAGAAACAGTGGCACAGACCATTCACCGTTTGAGCCTGCTTGCCTGCAGGCTTAAAAACAGTAATTTTGAAATAGAGATTAATCCGCTTAAAGTGAAGCAGCAGGGTAGCGGGTGTGTGGCAGTTGATGCCAGGGCACAAATCAATTAAAGACAATTCAGGAGAGAAAAATGAGCGTTGTAACCATTGAACAGTTTGACAAAGTAACTCTGTTTACGATTAATCGCCCCGAAAAACATAATGCTATTTGTAAAGATACGGCCTTGGCGCTGCAACAGGGCTTTGAAGAGTTTGATTTATCGGACCAGCGTGTTGCTGTTATCACAGGAGCAGGTGAAAAAGCATTTTCTGCTGGCGCTGACGTGACGAACTTGCCAGAGTTGTGGCGTTGCATTCCAACCGTGGGCATACAAACGGAAAAACCCATTATTGCAGCAACTGCAGGCTGGGTGGTAGGCGGTTCCATGGTCATGCACATGATGTGTGACTTGGCAATTGCGGCTGACAATACCCGCTTCTCCTATCCAGAAGCTAAATTGGGCTTTACCGGGGGCATGATTGCAGGACTGGCTGCCCGTATTCCACATAAGGTAGCAATGGATGTGATTTTGTGCGGTGAGATACTGGATGCCCAGCGGGCTTATGAGGCTGGTTTGGTTAACCAGGTTGTACCGCTGGGGCAGCAGGTGGGCATTGCACTTGAAAAAGCCCGAAAACTGTCCAAGGCTTCGCCTTTGGTATTAAAGACCCTGAAGCGCTTTATTACGCGTGATGTATTGCCGCAGGGACCTTCTGAACTAATGGCCCGTACCATCAGGGAATTGAGTATTGTCCGGGAAAGTGATGACCAGAAAGAAGGTGTGCAGGCATTCAGGGAAAAGCGCGAACCGGTTTATAGTGGCAACTAAACAATAGTATTAATAGATGTAATGGCGGGGTAAATCAATGAGTGTTTTCGTAAAAATAATAATAGGTACTTTAAGTATATTTGGTGTTTTGGCTGTTATACCCGTATCCATGGCAGCGGATTTGCCAGATATTTCATCGGTGAAGCTGGTTGTCCCTTATCCTGCCGGTGGTAATGCGGATAGTTTGGCGCGTGTCTTTGCTGATGAAATGGGTAAAGAAATGAATAAAAATTTTGTTGTTGAAAATAAAGGTGGGGCAGCGGGTGCCATAGGTGCACAGCAGGTAGCTCGCAGTAAGGCAGATGGAGCCACTTTGTTGTTGGCGCCGGCAGGTGTAATGACGATTACACCTTTCCTGCGTCAGGTTAATTACAACCCTTTTACGGATTTTGAACCAATTTCCAAATTATCTGAATCAATTGGTATTGTGGCTGTCCGCAAGGATTTTCCTGGCTCAACGTTGCAAGATTTGGTTGAGTATGACAGGCAGAATCCCGGTAAAATAACTTATGGTTCTGCAGGGCAAGGTACATTAACGCATTTACAGGCGCTGATCCTGGCAAAAAAACTGGGTATTAGCGCTTTACATATTCCTTATAAAGGCTCAATTGAAGCACTTAACGATTTGTTAGGAGGAAGAATTGATTATCAATATGACAGCGTTACCCTGTCGAATGTGATAAATGGTAATTTGAAGGCGCTGGCCATTCCGGATTCGCTGAAACTGCCGGCATTGAAAAATATCCCTACATTTTCACAGCAGGGTATTGACTTGAAAACGTCCAGTTGGTTTGGTGTTTTTGCTCCTGCAAATACGCCACAGAGCCTGCTTGAAGAATATGAACGGGCAGCACAAAAAGTCATGAGCAAACCAGGTATGGGTGAGCGTCTTTTGCAATTTGGCCAAATACCGGCATACTTGGGCACCAAAGACTTTATCAGGCAGAATAATGATGATATTTTTCTTTATGAAAATATCATCAAAGAAAACAGTATTGGCCTGAATTAAAAAAACAACCGCCTTCATTATGGCGGTTGTCTTGTATTTATAACCTGCAAGTTGGTTTTTTATTGTGAAACCAGCTTTTACCAGGAAAGAATCAGGCGTTGCAGGTTTGCCGATTGATCATGCTCATTAGGTAAGCCTGTAATGCTTTGGGCAGCCTGTATGAGCAGGCCAGCATACTTATTAATAGTTTTTGTCGTAAAGCGTTCACTGTGTCCGGACAGTCCGATAGCTGCAATAATATTTCCCTTTTTGTCGATAATGGGTGCAGCAACGCCGTAAACCTCTTCTTTTAGTTCACCTTTGTTAATGCTATACCCTCTTTTCTTGATTTCTTTAAGCTCTATTTCAAGTTGAGTGGCATTGATAATAGTATTGCTGGTTCTGGGGTTTAGGTTTTGCTTTATTTTTTCAATAAAAAAATCGTTTTTATAGGCAAGAAGGGCTTTGCCAGTGGCCACACAGTATAGGGGTACCCGTCCACCGATATGGGTATAGAACGGGATAGGGGCAGGACCGTCCACTTTGTGCAGATACACCACATCATGTTGATTCTGAATGGATAAATGAACACTTTCTGCTGTTTCATGCATTAACTGTTGCATGATGCCTTCTGCCTGTTGTTTTAACGCCAGGTGAGGAAGTACGGCAGAGCCAAGTTCAATGAGTTTGCAAGAGGTGCTGTATTTGCCGGATTGTTTGTCCTGAACGACATATCTTGATTCAATAAGCGCCTGAAGCAAGCGGTGGGTACCGCTTTTGACAAGACTGAGGTTGTTGGCAATATCAGTCAGCCTCATGGGCTGACTGCTGTAAGCAAGCATTTCCAGTATTTGGAGACCCTTAAAAAGCGTATTGTTCATGGTGAATCATTTTCTGTATTAAGTGCAATGCAGGAAAACAATTTAACCATATGAGTCTGGAGGTTAATAGAAATATTTTGTTATATGTATATGGTTGAAGTGCTTGCTTTATAGCGGGTCAATACCCTTCAGGATTCCGGCTTTGCCAGTTCCAGCCATCGCGGCACATGTCGTCGATGCTGCGGGTGGTTTTCCAGCCCAGCAATGATTCTGCCAGTTCGGGGTTGGCCCAGGCTGCGGCAATATCACCTTCCCTTCTGGCCTGAATGGCGTAGGGTACTTTAATATTGTTAACTCGCTCAAAGGCACTAATCATTTGCAGCACGCTGGTGCCGGTGCCGGTGCCCAGGTTAATGGCGGTAAAGCCGCTATGGGCGCTTTCATTCACATAATTCACGGCTTTGACATGCCCCTGGGCCAGGTCGCTAACGTGCAGGTAATCGCGCACGCCAGTACCATCAACCGTGTCGTAATCATTCCCGAAAACATTCAGTTTTTCTAAACGGCCAACCGCCACCTGGGTAATGAAGGGGAACAGGTTGTTGGGAATATCGCGCGGGTTTTCGCCAATCAGGCCGCTTTCATGGGCGCCGATCGGGTTGAAGTAGCGCAATGCAATCGCTGAAAAGTTTTTATTGGCGACACAGGTGTCTTGCAGGATCTGTTCCACCTGGGCCTTGGTCCAGCCATAAGGATTGGTAGCTGCAATACAGTGTGATTCGGTATAAGGCAGGAACTCGGGTTCACCGTAAACGGTGGCCGAAGAGCTGAACACGATGCGTTGTACACCAGCGTCTTGCATGGCTTGCAACAGGGTAATGGTGCCGGCCACGTTGTTTTCGTAATATTCAAGCGGGCGTTTGACGGAATCACCCACGGCTTTCAGGGCTGCAAAATGGATCACTCCCTGGATAGGCGTGTTTTGGGCAGCATGCTCTGCAAAAATGCTATCCAGCAGCTTGCGATCGCGGATGTCTCCATTAATGACTTTAATGTTTGCCCCAGTAATGGTTTTTAAACGCTCAAAAACCTGGTGGCTGCTATTGGAAAAATTATCCAGGACAACGGGCGTATAACCTGCCTGCAACATTTCTATCAGTGTGTGGGAGCCGATATAGCCGGCTCCGCCGGTGACTAAATAATGAAGACTCATGCTGTTGAAAACCTTGTAGGATTGACGTGTCCTGATTGTACTATCGTGTCCTAAAAAGGGGAGAACATATTGTTTAATTATTTTTAAACATAAAAAATTGAAACTAAATGAAAGTTCAATAGATGTTTTATTGTGAGGAAGTATTTTTTTATTAATCTATTATGTTAATATTTTACTTATTGTTCCAATTGTGTGATTTTAAGCTACGATAGCCATTATAATGACATCAAAAAAATGTAAATTGTTTTTATTAGTAATTTTTGAAAACATTAAAAAGAGGGGAGTCAAATGGTTTGCGCAGTAGTCCTCAATATTATAAATATACCTATTAATGAGGTCTGAGATGGATACTTACATTGTTCTATCACTGCTGATTGTGGCTGCCGCTTATTTTATCTGGAGACGGAAGAAATCTTCTGTTTCCTATATTCAGCTTAACAACCGGCGCATACCTCTGTCAGAAGTGCAAGGGTTTCCTGAAGAAAAAATTGCTGCGTTAATCACCAGTCTTTTTCAATCCAAAGGGTATCGGGTTCAAAATACCCGTGATGAATTGCATAAAGTTGCCGATTTTCTAATTGAAAAAGAAGGTAGCCGTGGTTTTGTTTCTGTCCGCCATTGGGGGGCAACAAAAGTGGGGGTTAGCCAGATTTCCCAGGAAGTGATTGGCATGAATCAGCAAAACAGTGATCACAGCTACATTTTTACAACCGGCAGGTTTGAGAAAGAAGCCAGTGAAATGGCAAAATATAACCGTAACCTGTTTTTAGTTGACGGCCGCCAATTGAACATCATGATCGCCAACGCCAAATAAAATGCCTGGTAAGACTGTGTATGGCAGTTCAAGCTTGCTGCCAAAACGTTTTGTTGCCAATGCCAAACGGCGGTGCCGGCAATAATTTTTAGAAGATAATACGGTTTTTAATAGTTGTGTTGTGTTTAAACCTGTTTCCCGCCATGACTCTATTTACCAGCAAAATTATTTCTTCTGCCCTGTTAATTCCCTTTAACCTCATTATTCTGTTGTTTATTAGCTGGCTGTTGCTGGGAAGCAGGTTTAAAAAATGGGGGCGGGCACTATTGTTATTTTGTCTTGTCGCCTTAACGCTAACAAGCCTGCCAATTGTGGCCAATGCGCTGGTAAAGTCCCTTTATAACGAACCCGTCTTATCCTTGAATCATGCCAGGCAGGCCCAGGCCATTGTTGTGCTGGGCGGAGGCACTAATCGTAACCAGCCAGAATTTGGTGGCAGTTCTGCTGCGGTTTCTACACTTGAGCGGATGCGCTATGGGGCTTATTTACATCAGAAAACAGGCTTGCCCATTCAGGTAAGTGGTGGTGGCTGGCCGGGTGACGAGCCGGTAGCCCAAGTTATGCAACGCGAACTGGAAACCCTGTTTCATACGCCTGTAAAATGGGTGTTGTCTGAACCGGGCACGACTGCTGAAGAAGCCCGTTATTCACGCGATTCGCTGGCCAGGGAAGGTATCAATACCATCTTGCTGGTAACCAATACCGTACACATGAAACGAGCCAAAATAACGTTTGAGCGAGCCGGTTTCAAGGTTATTGCGGCCCCCACGGTGATGCCTGATCGGTATCTGTCAAGCTAGTTGGAACATAAGTCACGCGGCCTCTAACACTTTTTTGTGTTGAATGATCTCCTGGTGTTTATCGGGATTGAGCCATACTTCCCCAATCGGTTGCCAGTTACGTGTCTGA
>NZ_JAENGP010000038.1 GCF_016595155.1 Advenella mandrilli | reverse complement strand
GTTTTTTTTCTGGTGGTCGGGATGGAAATCCGCCGGGAAATTCATGAAGGGGCCTTATCCAATTTCAGGCTTGCCGCATTGCCACTGGCTGCCGCCATGGGGGGTGTCGTTGCACCGGCCCTGATATATCTTGTTTTCAATAGCGCTCCTCCCAATAGTGCCGGATGGGCGGTGCCAACCGCCACGGATATTGCCTTTGCGGTGGGCGTCCTGGCTTTGCTGGGGAGATCCATTCCGGGTAATGTCCGGGTGTTTTTGCTGGCCTTGGCCATTATTGATGATATTGTGGCTGTGCTGATTATTGCCGTGTTTTATTCTGGCGGCCTTGATTACAGTGGCTTGCTGATTGCGGCACTGGGAATCATGATGGTGCTTGGACTGCAGATGATTGGCACCACTTCTGCTTATGCATATGTGTTGCCTGGTGCTGTCTTATGGATAGGTGTGCTGCAAACGGGGGCGCATCCAACTCTGGCAGGTGTTGTTTTGGGTCTGATGACGCCGGTATTGTCCGGTCGCCTGAAAGAGCCGCCTTTAATGCTGGCGTCAGAGGCCATTAATACGTTTTCTCAACTCAATAAACAAGACGC
>NZ_JAENGP010000037.1 GCF_016595155.1 Advenella mandrilli | reverse complement strand
GTAATGCTCCGGCCAGTGCCGTCTAGAATTCTGTTTTAAATTCTAGCAATATAGATGTCCATTTATTCAACTAGGTTTTGATGCGTTATGGATGTTTCTCTTTATTCGGTGCCAGTGGCTGAGCGACCCCGGCGTCGCTATTCAAACGAATACAAGCGCCAGGTCGTAGAGGCCTCTTTTCAGGCCAATACGTCGATTGCTGCCGTTGCCCAAGCACACCAGATTAATGCCAATTTACTGCATACCTGGCGCTGGCAATATCGGAAGGGCCAATTCGGTGTGGTTGATCAGGCAGTATCTTTAGTTCCCGTGTGTTTAACCGTAATGCTCCGGCCAGTGCCGTCTAGAATTCTGTTTTAAATTCTAGCAATATAGATGTCCATTTATTCAACTAGGTTTTGATGCGTTATGGATGTTTCTCTTTATTCGGTGCCAGTGGCTGAGCGACCCCGGCGTCGCTATTCAAACGAATACAAGCGCCAGGTCGTAGAGGCCTCTTTTCAGGCCAATACGTCGATTGCTGCCGTTGCCCAAGCACACCAGATTAATGCCAATTTACTGCATACCTGGCGCTGGCAATATCGGAAGGGCCAATTCGGTGTGGTTGATCAGGCAGTATCTTTAGTTCCCGTGTGTTTAACCAGTCCGGAACCCACGGTTACTACAACGACCGACAGTGGCTACTTTGAATTGCAGATCAACGCGGTGCATCTGCAAATTCATGGCACTCCCGATATGCAATTATTACCTGAACTGCTGAAGCTGATAAAAGCATGTTAGGCTTACCTGCAGGAACCCGCGTCTGGCTGGCGGCAGGTGTGACCGATATGCGCCGGGGCTTTGATGGTTTGGCCGCCATTGCCCAGGACGTCTTGCAACAGGATCCCTTCAGTGGTCATGTGTTTGTAT
>NZ_JAENGP010000036.1 GCF_016595155.1 Advenella mandrilli | reverse complement strand
CGCTCAATGTCATAAAGCTGACCCATATAGTTTAAGGCTTGTCCCGCCAGCAGGCTCTTGTCATCCAGTTCGAAGAATTTACGCCGGGCATGCGCCATGCAGCCCACCTCGGTAATGCCTTGGGTAAAGCAGGCCTTGTAACCGACATAATCATCGCAGACCAGACTGCCTTGCCAGTCTCCCAGGAAGGTGCGGGCGTTTTCGCCCGCCCGGCCTTCAGTAAAGTCGTACACCACGGCCCGCAGATCATCGAAGGTGCCCGGTGCATACGCCCACAGATAGGCCCGATGTGTCCTGCCGGTGCCGGGCTTGAGCATCTGCACCGGTGTCTCGTCAGCATGAAGCACACGCCTGCCCAATACATGTTGGCGCAAGGCATCCACCAGGGGCTGCAGTTGCACCCCGCACACACCCACCCATTGGGCCAGTGTGGAACGGGCCAGACTAACACCCGCACGCTCAAAGATCTTCTGCTGCCGATAAAGCGGCAAATGGTCGCCATACTTGGCGACCAGCACATGAGCCAGCAGGCCAGTGGTGGCCAACCCCTTGTCAATAACATGGCCAGGCACCGGTGCCTGGCTTAATGTCTGGCATTGCCGGCAGACCCACTTGCCACGGATATGACGCTGAACGCTGAAGATGCCGGGCACATAATCCAGTTTCTCGGCCACGTCTTCGCCAATGCGTTGCAACTGGCAACCGCACGAGCAGTGGGTGCTGTCTGGCTCATGATGGATATCAATGCGTGGCAACTGCGGTGGCAATGCCTGACGCTTGGGTTGAGCAACGGTTCGCTCAACAGGTGGTTGTCCACCCAGGTTGATGAGTTCCTGCTCGATCGCGGCCATGTCGGCATCAACGGTATCGTCCAGCAGCAGTCCTTGCACTCCCGCCAGTTGTTCGCTCTTCTTGCCGAATCGATAGCGGCGCAGTACGGCAATCTCATGCGTCAGTTTGGAGATCTTGGCTTCCTTATAACGAAGCTCATCTTGCAGCGCCTGCTGCCGGGCCATGCTGCCCAGCACCAGTTGGCGCAGCGCATCGGCATCCATATTGGCAAGATCGGGAACGGAATCAGGGGCAATCTTCATGTCAATAAGTATGCCATGGCCTGAATGTCCACGCTACTGGCGCTTGTCCTGATTGCGCACACTCAAACCGAATTACAGAATGCCAATCACACCGCCTGGACCGATGCGGTGCCAGGGCAAGCCTATGATCAGGGCCTGCCATTGTTCTTCGGTCAGTGCCGGGTTCAGGGTATTTGCTGGTGACCAGGTAAAACTGCCCTTATGCAACCGCCTGGTAGCCAGCCAAATGCCAATGCCGTCATGCACCAGCACCTTCATCCGGTTAGCCCTGCGGTTGGTAAACAGGTAGGCATGATGGGGCTGGGCGGCACCAAAGACCATGACCACGCGGCTCAGCAAGGTATCCATGCCAGCCCGCATGTCGACAGGTTCGGTACCCAACCAGATCTGGTCG
>NZ_JAENGP010000035.1 GCF_016595155.1 Advenella mandrilli | reverse complement strand
GAAGCCTCTACGACCTGGCGTTTGTATTCGTTTGAATAGCGACGCCGGGGTCGCTCGGCCACCGGCACCGAATAAAGAGAAACATCCATAACGCATCAAAACCTAGTTGAATAAATGGACATCTATATTGCTAGAATTTAAAACAGAATTCTAGATGGCACTGGCCGGAGCATTACGGTACTTTTTGGAGTTGGGTCAGTTTTTTGCTGGGGAGCGACCTGTCATGGGTAAGTAGGTCACACCGCAAAGCGGGTTCCTGTTAACACAGCAAAAGAGCAGCTCAACGACGTCGGCCATTTTCGAAACTACCTGGATAGACTAATCCGCTATCCAGCAAGTCTGTGCCGGTCTCTCTTTTTTCAATCCTCTTAATAGCGCTCTGTCCTCTTATGGATGCATAAGCTCCATTCTTATATTTTTCGATATCCATCCGGCTGCTCTTAAAATCCATTAGGCATTGGGAAAATCGCAAGGAGGTATTTGGAGCGATCTTTTTATTCTTTTTAAATTGAATGCTCTTCATATTCTTGGACGAAGCATGTAGAGCAAATCTCTCGCATGCATAACCCGTCAGAAACAACTTCCAATCGACAATGGGCAAGCTGTTAATTAACTGACATATAAACGTGGAGTCGCCGGATTCTTCAAATTTCCTGCTCGCAAAAGTCCATGCTTGCTCAAAAAGGTGTGACAAGAAAAGCTTTTTATAGTCGATAAATTCGACCAAGGGATTCTGAGGAACAGACAGAACTTGTTTGAAACGTGCCTGTAGTACTTTATCGTATTCGGCCTCATTGACCATCTTCATTATTCTCCCTAGAAATTAAGTTAAGCAGCAGATGAGTATTGGTATGCTTCTGGATTCTATGCATCCGATCAAAATGCTCTTTACGCTCTCGTACTCATCATTATCAGTTCTGATCCACTTCTATAAAAATCGACAGACTTTATTCCACGTCGACAGACTTTATTTCTTCCCTTCAAGGTTTTTTAGTGCTTAACGCGCTAATCACAAAATCAATTCAAAACACTATACATCAATCGCTTAACTAGCGTAAGCGTTCCGTAAACACACATAGACATGGCCGCGTCAGCGGCCATTCTAATTTTATTCGGACGCAGCAGGCGACCAGTTATGCGGCAACAATTCATCAATCCGGCTGTTAGGATGCGTCGGCAACCGATCCAACACGTCCTTCAGATAGGCATACGGATCATGTCCATTGAGCTTGGCTGATTGAATCAGGCTCATCACCGCCGCTGCCCGTTTACCCGCCCGCAAAGAGCCGGCAAAGAGCCAGTTTTTACGACCCAGTACGATCGGGCGCACCTGGTTCTCGACCCAGTTATTGTCGATCGGCAAGCTCCCATCATCCAGATAGCGGGTCAGTGCCACCCAGCGTTTCAGGCTGTAGTCTAGCGCCTTGGCAATGGTGGTACCATCAGGTACCCGTTGTCTTTGGGCCAGCATCCAATCATGCAAGGCATCGGCCAGCGGGCGGGCTTTCTGCTGGCGCAGTTGCCAGCGCTCATGTTCATTCAGGTTTTTCACCTGCCGCTCAATGTCATAAAGCTGACCCATATAGTTTAAGGCTTGTCCCGCCAGCAGGCTCTTGTCATCCAGTTCGAAGAATTTACGCCGGGCATGCGCCATGCAGCCCACCTCGGTAATGCCTTGGGTAA
>NZ_JAENGP010000034.1 GCF_016595155.1 Advenella mandrilli | reverse complement strand
TTGCCTTGCATGAGTGGTTCATGCAGCAGTTGCCGACCCTGTCACGTAAATCCGTAACGACCGATGCCATCCAGTATGCCCTTAACCAGTGGCAGGCCTTGACACGCTATCTGGATGATGGGGAAATAGAGATTGACAATAATGCAGCAGAACGGGTATTACGTGGTGTGGCAATTGGTCGCAAAAATTATTTATTCCAGGGTTCGGATGCGGGCGGAGAACGGGCGGCCACGCTCTACAGTTTACTGGAGACCGCCAAACTCAACGGTATCAATCCAGAAGCCTACCTGCGCCATGTGCTGTCGGTGATTGCCGACTATCCGGTTAACCGGATGGACGAATTATTGCCCTGGCGAGTGCAGCTGTAAAAACAAGCTTCAATCTGTCAATACGGTATGGGGCGGAGCGTTACAAAGCAACAAGGCTTTCCATAATATTTTCATTAATGTGCCGCCAACTTAGATGAACCCCCGGCATTATTAACGGTAAAAGGCTGGATATGCGCCAACGTATCGTAAAGGGCTTCTCTGGCCAACTCTGTATCATAATGAGCTTGAAGGCCCAGCCAGCTTTGTGCGTCAGTATTAAAAAAAGCAGCCAAACGCAATGCTGTGTCAGGTGTAATTGCCCGCTTTCCCTTCACAATTTCATTGATTCTACGGGCAGGTACACCAATTGCTTTGGCCAAAGCATACTGGCTGATTTCCAAGGGTATAAGCCAGTCTTCCAATAAAATTTCACCGGGATGAACAAGGGGGATTTCTCTGCGCGCCATTGTCTTTTTCCTTTAATGATAGTCCACAATTTCAACATGACTGACGTTGCCATTGTTCCATACAAAACAAACCCGCCACTGGTCATTTACACGAATACTGTACTGCCCTTTCCTGTCGCCACTTAATAGCTCTAAATGGTTTGCTGGTGGTGCTCGCAGGAACTGTAAGCTCATTGCTGCGTGAATCTGTTGCAATTTACGCATTGCAACCCGCTCAATATTAACGAAACGCTTGACACGCTTACCGTTAAATAAATCCTCTGTGTCACCGCAAGCAAAATGAGTAATCATAAATATTGATTTTTCATAATAGTAACGCAACGCGTTAATAACATCAACCGTTATTAAAATAAAAGTAAAAAAAGGCCATCATACGTCATACAAATTATAAAAAACCAAAGATGAGACAACTGTTTCATATGGATCATTTACATTCAGCCCCCTCTGGCAGGATAGTTGTCACCCTACTGTTTGTAGCAAGCAAGCGGTCATTCGGCAATACACTCACTACTATAATCACGAACATCACAAGCGCAAATTAAAAAACCAGAGTCCGGTACACCCGAGTTCGACAGTCAAAACCGTAACCTATTAATTTGTAATGAATCACTTTAAAAACGCTCCACTACAAGTTCACATAGGCCACATCTGCAAACGGTTTTTTGACCTTCAGGCTGGCCAACACAGCGGCTGGTTCCGCATCGATGGCAGAGATTCCAGTAACGGGTGCCTGACCGTCGAACGTGACTTTATGCGTCTGAATCCGGCGCAATACTGACAAGGCCCGTTCCGGTGAGCACACGTCGGGCACCGGGTTCTGGCACAGCCGTTCACGCATGACACGCGCAAGCACCAACGCAATAAAACAGATATAAGCATGAGCCCGGATGCGATCCACCAGGCGCAGGTTGTTACAACTAGGGCGTGTTAACACTAATAGACAATCGGCCGCAATATTGCCTATCCTACAGGAATGGAAATCACACCTGAACAATTTACGCATATCGAAAGCTGCCTTCCCCGGCAACGAGGCAATGTCAAGCTAACGAATTTGCAGGTAGTCAATGCCATCCTTTATGTGGCCGAGCATGGCTGCAAGTGGCGCGGTCTGCCCGAGCGATTCGGGAACTGGCACACCGTTTACACGCG
>NZ_JAENGP010000033.1 GCF_016595155.1 Advenella mandrilli | reverse complement strand
GAGAAAGACGCCGGTACGCGTCTGTAGAAGTGTGAGTGCTGTTCATAAGTTCCAACCTAAAAATAGATTGGAACCTATTGTCGTTTTTCTACGAGGAAATTCAAGACGGCACTGGGCGGAGCATTACAAGCGTATCAAGCTTAACTTAAATGGTTTGAGTCCGGTACAATACCGAACTCAGGTTTTAGAAGCTGCTTAGTTTTTAACTGTCCAACTTTAGGGGGTCAGTTCACTCCCGCGTGGGAATGCATATAGAACACATTTCACTTGGCTACGCAGCAATACTAGCAAGATTTCTGTCGATGTGCGCGCGAACCCTTTTTAATTCATTTTGTGGGATATCTTTAGTCAGTTCTGTTGCAATTTTATAAAAATCTGTTACAACGGTTGCTACTTCATCAACAATCAGATTCATTTGAGCAACAAGAAATTAAGAAAGAAATGTTTGCATTTAAGTATCCCATAGGATACAATTAATTATTCTTAAAAAAAGGATGTTTTCCTGGTTATGAGTACAAAAAATATAATAAACCAAACAGATGAATTTAATAAGTGGTTAAAAGACTTAAAGGATGTTCAAGCCAGAGCAAAAATACTTGTCAGGATAGGCAGGGCAAAACAAGGAAATTTTGGCGATCATAAATCTGTAGGTAACGGTATTTTTGAGATGAAAATTGATTATGGGCCGGGATATAGGGTTTATTATGCGCAGCAAGGGAAAATAATATATTTACTCTTGAATGGTGGTACAAAAGCATCGCAACAAGATGATGTTAAATATGCAAATATTATATGGTTGGAAATTAAAGGTTAAACGATGAAAAAAATCAGTAGAGTCATAAGTGAATTTGATGCTTCTGAGTATTTGCAAACACCTGATGATATTATTGCATATCTAAATGCTGTGATTGAAGATGGGGATCAGGAGCTGTTTATCGCAGCATTGGGTGATGTGGCAAAGGCTATTGGAATGGCTCAAATAGCTAAAGAAACGGGATTAGGTAGAGAAAGTTTGTATAAAACTTTTTCAGGGAAGACAAAGCCACGTTTTGAGACAATAACGTCCGTTTTAAATGCGGTTGGCGCTACTATTACGCTAACTAAAAAAATGGGACATTGAAATAGTTTCGTAACGTTGAAGTCTGGGATCTTCTATCTGAGCCGCTTCGATAGTATCGAACAACTGGAAGCGGGTATTCTCCTGCAGCAATATCCCCCTGTGTCAGGAGAGTTGTCGTAAACTTACCCTAAAAAGGCACAAGCCAAAATCAGAGATTTCTGCCATTATCATCTTTGATGGAGGAAATCATGAAATGATCCCGGTGTTTGTTAAGGTAGTTGGAACCTCTACCAATGTTAGATTTTAGCGATATCTGTCCGCTCCTGGAGTGAGAGCTTGTGGTCCGGTGCCGGTTTGACGGCCGTAGGACGCTTGTCGTGCTGCACGGCACTGTGCTCAAAGCCTTGTAAGGACTCTTCTTTCCAGCGTTTGACCTGATCAGGATAAAGCCCTTTTTCACGGCAATATGCACTAAGCTGCGCCTCGGACAGCGTTGCGGTTTCAATGACGGTCGCCAGCTTGGCTTGGGCTGACCATTGTTCTGATTTGGGTTTAGATCCTGGCACAGGGCGTCCTTCTGATTTGGCTTGTTTGCGTTCATGGGAATAACGGGCCATGATGAGTGTCCTTTACCGCCTGTTTTAGTTGAAATGGGAGGGTGACAACTATCCTGACACAGGGGGCTAACGATCCAGCCAAAATTGAGCGTTATCAGGCAGAAGCCCTGATTTATCAGCATTGCCCTGTCAATGCATTGCAAGGTATGATTTGTTATACTGAAACTACACAACAATTATTAAATGGCTGGTTGGGAAAACTCAACTTAAACATGCCTGTTCACGTGCGACCAAGGTGGTATTTTTCATGATTCATTACACAAAAGGCAATTTGCTTAATGCGGATACAGAGGCATTGGTTAATACTGTCAATACCGTTGGTGTGATGGGGAAGGGTATTGCCCTAATGTTTAAAGAACGCTTCCCAAAAAACATGCAAGCATACGCTAAGGCCTGTAAAGCAGGGCAAGTCATAACCGGCAAAATGTTCGTGACAGAAACCGAAGAACTAAGCGGCCCAAAATGGATTGTAAACTTTCCTACAAAACAGCACTGGCGTGCAAAATCCCAAATGGAATGGATTGTAGAAGGCTTACAGGATTTACGTGAGTTTATTGTTCGCAATCAGGTGAAATCCATCGCCATACCTCCGCTGGGCGCAGGTAATGGAGGTTTAAACTGGCCCGATGTAAAGCAGGCAATCGAACAGGCACTTGGAAATATACAAGACCTTGACGTCTGGCTTTTTGAGCCTACAGAACAATATCAAAATATAGTAAAAAAAACAGGCGTTCAAATACTAACCCCCTCTCGGGCCATGATTGCTGAACTGGTACGTCGTTACTGGATTTTAGGGATAGAGTGCAGTTTACTGGAAATTCAGAAACTGGCTTGGTTTTTACAACGTGTTATTGAAGCAAAAAACTTGAATAATGAACTAAAACTTAAGTTTGAAGCCCATAATTACGGCCCGTATGCCAATAATCTGAGCCATCTTCTTAATGCCTTGGACGGCAGTTATTTAAAGTCCGAAAAGCGGATTCCAGATAGCAGCCCGTTAGACGTTATTGCGTTTAACGACGATAAAAAGGCGTACCTTGAGGCTTTTCTGAAAAGTGAAGGTAAAGATTATTTACCTGCCCTGGAAAAAGCCAGTGAAATTATTGATGGTTTTGAATCACCTTATGGTATGGAGTTGTTGTCAACGGTCGATTGGTTATTGGTAAATGGTGGTTGTGAACCAACTTTAGAATCCATAAAAGCCGGTATGGCCCGCTGGCCCGCAGGCCCCAAATGGGCACAACGAAAACAGGCTTTGTTTAATGACAAGAGTCTCAAAATCGCTATAGAACGAATGCGGACAGTGGCGTTGTGATAGGGTATTTCTCGCAGGGGTGCTGATTGATCTTGGGGTTTGGTTGCATTATTTAGTGCTGCCAATTGAACTTAACACCCTTGTCACGGGCTCAAACGCAAGTATGAATTCCACAAGTGCGGTGTTTGTCAAGGTAGTTGTCACTGTTTTTTGTCTTAAGCAGCTTGTTGCATCTTCATTTCTTTTTCAGGGTTCAACGTGACAGGTCCAATCGGCTCACAATTCCTGACTGGACGTGTTCCCCAGCGTGAGGGGTTACGCAGCTTGGCTTGCTCCAGTATTGCCTGGCGTTGAGCCAGTAATGCGGTGTCTTTACCGTTATGCCGTTGCTGGGGTGTCACGAAGTTGAGCTTGCTATGACGATACTCGGTGTTGTACCAGCTGACAAAGCGTTCAACCCATTGCCGTGCCTCATGCAGGTAACTGTCCGGTAAAGTCATCTTTTCAAGTCGCTAATAAAATATGAACATACTTGTCCACTATCGCAAATGGACACGTATGGACTATCTAGAAGAAATCAGCCCGGAACCAACCCCGTTACCCCGTCGGCGGACGCACAGCCCGGCCTTTAAATCCCATCTGGTTGCCTTGTGCAAAAACTCCGCCGTATCGGTAGCGGCCATTGCCCGCGCCCACAACATTAACGACAACATGCTTCATCGCTGGATCAAAGAAGCCAATGTCAACTCGGCCAGCCCCCCCCTGTGTCAGGATAGTTGTCACTGTTTTCACAGGTCTTTTCCGGCTTGCAATACCAACGGTGTGACATTGGTTGGGCGATGTTGTTGCGCCTTCCATAAATCATAATTGGCCTGCATGCCTACCCACATTTCAGCACTGGTGCCAATCGCAGCTTCCAGCCTTAAGGCCATTTCAGGGTGATATTCCAGTCGCACCATTCAGGATTCGGGAAAGCGCGGTACGGGTTACCCCAAGATGCTTGGCTGCCGCTGTCACGGTAAAGTCTTCCAGATACTCTTTCAAGACTTCTCCTGGGTGCGGGGGATTGTGCATTTTCATGATTGATTCCTTAATGGTAATCTTGATAGTCAACAACAATCATTAAATACTCCTGATACGGTGGCACAAACAGCTTACTTGGTTTTCTTGCGCCTGGCCGGCCTTGCCCGTTGCCGTAAGGGCGCTTGAAGTGCTTCCATTTGCGCAATACTGACAGGCTGGATTTTAAATAATGCCAGTACTTCCTGCTCAAGCCGTAAGGCATAAACGACTTTCATGAAGTTAAGCATCGTGCCTTGACCGGTACTTTCAAGTTTTTTAATGGCCGATTCAGATACACCACTTCGCACCGCCAACTCTTTTTGCCGGATGTTCTGGCGCAGGCGATGTTCTCGTAAACGCTCGCCTAATTCAGCCAGTATTTCATGTTCAGTTAAAATCATAAGAGCCATATTTACACCTCTTATATGATTATATCGTATATAAAAGGTTTGTTTGAAGCTTTTGTTTTTAGAGGTGTTTGTCAGGATTGCTCCCGCGCGGAGCATGGTAGTGGTGCTCCGCGTGAGAATGTATACAGGGTGTGAAGAGTTTGAATAACAAAACATATCATTAAAACAAAAAAGACTGCAATATCAGTCCTTATTTTCACCCTCCCAAAGAGGCCGCTGTTTTTGCGCACATTGCTGGCGGATTGAACGGCAGTAATATTAATTAATCAATGCCATATGAGCAATATAGCCTGACCGACTTTCACCGGCAGCTTTGGCTTTTGCATCAATTCTTGCCAAAATGCGTTTAGGTAAAGTGATATTCACCCGCTCTACCTTATCATCAAAAATGTCTGGGTCAACATTAATTATTAATTTGAAGGCTTGATATCAGGAATGGGTTCGTTATCATGCACCATATGCAAGAAATGGCGATGACGTTCATATTGATTAATGATATCTACAATAATATCGTCTTTAGTCCATCCCATGATGTCGTAGTCTTGCCCGCCTTCGGTTCGGTATCTGTCAAGCTAGTTGGAACATAAGTCACGCGGCCTCTAACACTTTTTTGTGTTGAATGATCTCCTGGTGTTTATCGGGATTGAGCCATACTTCCCCAATCGGTTGCCAGTTACGTGTCTGA
>NZ_JAENGP010000032.1 GCF_016595155.1 Advenella mandrilli | reverse complement strand
TTTTTTTGAATAAAGAGCCTGACGATGACCTACTTTCACGGATGTCCATCCACTATCATCGGCGCGAAGGCGTTTCACTGTCCTGTTCGGGAAGGGAAGGAGTGGGTCCACCTTGCTATGGTCGTCAAGCGTAAGCTGGTATGGCTTACTGCTGTGTATGCAGTTAGCAATTTGGAAGAAGCACAGTTTGGGTAATAATGGGTATGATCGATGAAGTATTGGTGTTGGGATTGACGTGGCCATGATTTGTTTCATGGGACACGATTTGAGTTTTGAACGACACTTGAACGCTATTGTCAGCAGTATAACCTGCAGAGTTATAGGATCAAGCCGCACGGGCAATTAGTATCAGTTAGCTGAGTGCATTACTGCACTTACACACCTGACCTATCAACGTCCTGGTCTCGAACGACCCTTCAGGGGGGTCTAGCCCCCGGGATACCTAATCTTCAGACGAGTTTCCCGCTTAGATGCCTTCAGCGGTTATCTCTTCCGTACATAGCTACTCGGCAATGCCATTGGCATGACAACCGATACACCAGCGGTACGTCCACTCCGGTCCTCTCGTACTAGGAGCAGGCTCCGTCAAGTATCCAACGCCCACGGCAGATAGGGACCAAACTGTCTCACGACGTTTTAAACCCAGCTCACGTACCTCTTTAAATGGCGAACAGCCATACCCTTGGGACCGGCTACAGCCCCAGGATGAGATGAGCCGACATCGAGGTGCCAAACACCACCGTCGATATGAACTCTTGGGTGGTATCAGCCTGTTATCCCCAGAGTACCTTTTATCCGTTGAGCGATGGCCCTTCCATTCAGAACCACCGGATCACTATGTCCTGCTTTCGCACCTGTTCGACGTGTCAGTCTCACAGTCAAGCACGCTTATGCCATTGCACTATCAGCACGATTTCCGACCGTACCTAGCGTACCTTCGAACTCCTCCGTTACACTTTAGGAGGAGACCGCCCCAGTCAAACTGCCCACCATACACTGTCCCCAACCCGGATAACGGGCCTAGGTTAGAACCGCAAACAGACCAGGGTGGTATTTCAAGGTTGGCTCCATAGCATCTAGCGACACTACTTCAACGCCTCCCACCTATCCTACACAGGCCGGTTCACAATTCAATGTAAAGCTACAGTAAAGGTTCATGGGGTCTTTCCGTCTAGCCGCGGGGAGATTGCATCATCACAACCATGTCAACTTCGCTGAGTCTCAGGAGGAGACAGTGTGGCCATCGTTACGCCATTCGTGCAGGTCGGAACTTACCCGACAAGGAATTTCGCTACCTTAGGACCGTTATAGTTACGGCCGCCGTTTACTGGGGCTTCGATCAAGCGCTTGCACGCCATCACTTAACCTTCCAGCACCGGGCAGGCGTCACACCCTATACGTCCACTTTCGTGTTAGCAGAGTGCTGTGTTTTTAATAAACAGTCGCAGCCACCATTTCTCTGCGGCCCGTTCGCGCTTTAACACGCTACAAGGGCATACCTTCTCCCGAAGTTACGGTATTAATTTGCCGAGTTCCTTCTCCTGAGTTCTCTCAAGCGCCTTGGAATATTCATCCCGTCCACCTGTGTCGGTTTGCGGTACGGTCATTGTTGAACTGAAGCTTAGAGGCTTTTCCTGGGACCACTTCCTATGACTTCACGAACCGAAGTTCGCTTCGAGCCGGTACCTTGAATTACGTGGCCGGATTTACCTAACCACCTTCTCGGTACAAGCAACGGGTACAACCAATCACCCGATCACATTTCGCAATCCGTCCCCCCATCGCATTCAACAATGGTGTTGGAATATTAACCAACTTCCCATCAGCTACGCATCTCTGCCTCGCCTTAGGGGCCGACTCACCCTGCGCCGATGAACGTTGCGCAGGAAACCTTGGACTTACGGCGAGGGAGCTTTTCACTCCCTTTATCGCTACTCATGTCAGCATTCGCACTTCTGATACCTCCAGCATCCGTCTCCAGACACCTTCTCAGGCTTACAGAACGCTCTCCTACCGCGTATGATAAATCATACACCCGCAGCTTCGGTAACTGGCTTAGCCCCGTTACATCTTCCGCGCAGGACGACTCGATCAGTGAGCTATTACGCTTTCTTTAAAGAATGGCTGCTTCTAAGCCAACCTCCTGACTGTCTATGCCTTCCCACTTCGTTTCCCACTTAGCCAATTTTGGGGACCTTAGCTGGCGGTCTGGGTTGTTTCCCTCTTGAGTCTGGACGTTAGCACCCAGTGCTCTGTCTCCCGTGCTGTACTTGCCGGTATTCGGAGTTTGCCATAGGTTGGTAAGTCGCCATGACCCCCTAGCTATAACAGTGCTCTACCCCCGGCAGTAATACACGAGGCACTACCTAAATAGTTTTCGGAGAGAACCAGCTATTTCCAGGCTTGTTTAGCCTTTCACCCCTATCCACAGTTCATCCCCTAATTTTTCAACATTAGTGGGTTCGGTCCTCCAGCACGTGTTACCGTGCCTTCAACCTGACCATGGATAGATCGCCTGGTTTCGGGTCTACACCCAGCGACTAATTCGCCCTATTCGGACTCGCTTTCGCTACGCCTTCCCTATTCGGTTAAGCTTGCCACTGAATGTAAGTCGCTGACCCATTATACAAAAGGTACGCAGTCACGGGACAAGCCCGCTCCTACTGTTTGTATGCACACGGTTTCAGGATCTATTTCACTCCCCTTCCGGGGTTCTTTTCGCCTTTCCCTCACGGTACTGGTTCACTATCGGTCGATCACGAGTATTTAGCCTTGGAGGATGGTCCCCCCATGTTCAGACAGGATTTCACGTGTCCCGCCCTACTTGTTCGACGCTTAGTACCACGTAACGTATTTCGTCTACAGGGCTATCACCTGCTACGGCCGGACTTTCCATTCCGTTCGACTATACATCACGCTATCTCGTCAAGGCTCATCCGATTTCGCTCGCCGCTACTTTCGGAATCTCGGTTGATTTCTTTTCCTCGAGTTACTTAGATGTTTCAGTTCACTCGGTTCGCTTCGCTGCCCCTATGTATTCAGGACAGGATACTGCCAAAGGCAGTGGGTTCCCCCATTCGGAAATCTGCGGATCAAAGCTTATTTGCCAGCTCCCCGCAGCTTATCGCAAGCTATTACGTCCTTCATCGCCTGTGATCGCCAAGGCATCCACCATGTGCACTTAGTCACTTGATCCTATAACACTAAAGGCTATAGGTTTTTTTCGCCTTACCGCGCCTTTCAAATCACGGTAAAGCATGCTGAGTTTCACGTTTGTGTGCCGTTCATCATTTTCCAGGTTATCATCCTTGCGGATGATGTCTTGAATTTGAGAACTTCAAATATAATGCAATCACAACCCGTATTTTCTTCGACATACACTGAATCCCTGGTGGAATTCAATATACCCGTTGAATTACTTTGTTGTGCTTCTTCCAAATTGTTAAAGAACATATACAGCCAATATCACACTTCGTAAAGTGCAATCTTCACCCGTTTTGACAAAGCAAAACGATTGAACATTACATTCTACCCTCTCTGATCTACCCGTTATTTTAGGTAAGCCCGAAAGTTTAGCATAGTATCTGTTAATCCTGCAACACTGATTTTACATCAATATCGCCATTACACAAGAATCCTGGTGGAGGATGACGGGATCGAACCGACGACCCCCTGCTTGCAAAGCAGGTGCTCTCCCAGCTGAGCTAATCCCCCAACAAACCTGTTTGGTGGGTCAAGCTGGAATCGAACCAGCGACCCCCGCCTTATCAAGACGGTGCTCTAACCAACTGAGCTACTGACCCAACTGCTGGTATCCTGCTATTCACAGGCCACCAAACCGATAGGCGGGTACCATTGCCTTGTGCAACGTGACTAACAACCGATAAGCGTGGACGCTTTGGCATGCAGGAGAACCTGCTCTTAAAGGAGGTGATCCAGCCGCACCTTCCGATACGGCTACCTTGTTACGACTTCACCCCAGTCATGAATCCTACCGTGGTAATCGCCCTCCTTGCGGTTAGGCTAACTACTTCTGGTAAAACCCACTCCCATGGTGTGACGGGCGGTGTGTACAAGACCCGGGAACGTATTCACCGCGGCATGCTGATCCGCGATTACTAGCGATTCCGACTTCATGCAGGCGAGTTGCAGCCTGCAATCCGGACTACGATCGGGTTTCTGAGATTGGCTCCACCTTGCGGTTTGGCAACCCTCTGTCCCGACCATTGTATGACGTGTGAAGCCCTACCCATAAGGGCCATGAGGACTTGACGTCATCCCCACCTTCCTCCGGTTTGTCACCGGCAGTCTCATTAGAGTGCCCAACTTAATGCTGGCAACTAATGACAAGGGTTGCGCTCGTTGCGGGACTTAACCCAACATCTCACGACACGAGCTGACGACAGCCATGCAGCACCTGTGTTCCGGTTCTCTTGCGAGCACTCCTCTATCTCTAAAGGATTCCAGACATGTCAAGGGTAGGTAAGGTTTTTCGCGTTGCATCGAATTAATCCACATCATCCACCGCTTGTGCGGGTCCCCGTCAATTCCTTTGAGTTTTAATCTTGCGACCGTACTCCCCAGGCGGTCAACTTCACGCGTTAGCTACGCTACTAAGCCCCGAAGGGCCCAACAGCTAGTTGACATCGTTTAGGGCGTGGACTACCAGGGTATCTAATCCTGTTTGCTACCCACGCTTTCGTGCATGAGCGTCAGTATTATCCCAGGGGGCTGCCTTCGCCATCGGTATTCCTCCGCATATCTACGCATTTCACTGCTACACGCGGAATTCTACCCCCCTCTGACATACTCTAGTCCGGTAGTTAAGAATGCAGTTCCAAGGTTGAGCCCTGGGATTTCACATCCTTCTTTCCGAACCGCCTGCGCACGCTTTACGCCCAGTAATTCCGATTAACGCTTGCACCCTACGTATTACCGCGGCTGCTGGCACGTAGTTAGCCGGTGCTTATTCTTCAGGTACCGTCATCGACCACCGGTATTATCGATAGTCTTTTCTTCCCTGACAAAAGTGCTTTACAACCCGAAGGCCTTCATCGCACACGCGGGATGGCTGGATCAGGGTTCCCCCCATTGTCCAAAATTCCCCACTGCTGCCTCCCGTAGGAGTCTGGGCCGTGTCTCAGTCCCAGTGTGGCTGGTCGTCCTCTCAAACCAGCTACGGATCGTCGCCTTGGTAGGCCATTACCCCACCAACTAGCTAATCCGATATCGGCCGCTCCAATAGTGAGAGGCTCCGAAGAGTCCCCCCCTTTCCCCCGTAGGGCGTATGCGGTATTAGCTGACCTTTCGGCCAGTTATCCCCCGCTACTGGGCACGTTCCGATACATTACTCACCCGTTCGCCACTCGCCGGCAAAGAAAGCAAGCTTTCTTCCCGCTGCCGTTCGACTTGCATGTGTAAGGCATCCCGCTAGCGTTCAATCTGAGCCAGGATCAAACTCTTCAGTTTAATCTCTGTATATATTGCCATTCACTGTTAAAGGTAAATGGTCGCTGCTTCACTCAAAAGAAAATAACGTTTATATGTATAAACCTTACTTCTTCATTTCAAGTGAGCGCTTAAAGTATAAAATTTAGCATCACCAGCTTTCGCTGGTGCGGCCTCTTACATTCCAAGCGCCCACACTTATCGGCTGTTATATTGTTAAAGAGCATACAACATGACCCAACGGTCATGAGGCTGACATAAATCTGCTTTACAGTAGATCTTGTTGCACTCAGCTCAACCCGGCTTGAAACCCGAAGGCTTACTACACCAGACTGACTTGACTGCGTTGCTGTGTCAGCAGCAGAGAAACGAGATTATGAAGCATTGGG
>NZ_JAENGP010000002.1 GCF_016595155.1 Advenella mandrilli | reverse complement strand
CCTTCACGAATCGCAAAACGCAGACCTTCTTCCATCGCGATAGGCGCAATCAGTTCCACGTCCATAGAGACGTTATCACCAGGCAGAACCATTTCTTTTTCTGCAGGCAATGTGATGGTACCGGTTACGTCAGTCGTACGGAAGTAAAACTGTGGACGGTAGCCCTGGAAGAATGGGGTATGACGACCGCCCTCTTCTTTGGACAGAATATACACTTCAGCAGCAAATTTGGTATGTGGCTTGATTGAACCGGGTTTGGCCAATACCTGACCGCGCTCAACGTCTTCACGTTTGGTACCGCGCAACAACAGACCTACGTTATCGCCTGCACGACCTTCGTCCAGCAGTTTGCGGAACATTTCAACGCCGGTACAAATGGTTTTGACGGTATCGCGGATACCCACGATTTCGATCTCTTCACCCACTTTAACAATACCGCGCTCGATACGACCGGTAACAACCGTACCACGACCAGAAATAGAGAACACGTCCTCAACAGGCATCAGGAAGGTACCGTCGATGGCACGCTCTGGTGTTGGGATGTAAGAATCCAGTGCTTTGGCCAGTTCCAGGATGGCTTGTTTGCCCAATGGACCTTCGTCGCCTTCCAGAGCCAGTTTGGCTGAACCCTTGATAACGGGGGTATCGTCGCCAGGGAAATCGTATTTGCTGAGCAATTCACGAACTTCCATTTCAACCAGTTCCAGCAACTCTTCGTCATCAACCATGTCGGCCTTGTTCAGGAACACGATGATGTAAGGAACACCAACCTGACGAGACAGCAGAATGTGCTCACGGGTTTGGGGCATTGGGCCGTCAGCGGCCGAACAAACCAGAATTGCACCGTCCATCTGGGCAGCACCGGTGATCATGTTTTTAACATAGTCAGCGTGTCCTGGGCAGTCTACGTGTGCGTAGTGACGGGCTTCTGTTTCATACTCTACGTGTGAAGTAGAAATGGTAATACCACGTGCTTTTTCTTCAGGAGCTGCGTCAATTTGTGAGTAGTCTTTCGCTTCACCACCAAACTCTTTTGACAGAACGGTACAAATTGCTGCTGTCAATGTTGTTTTACCGTGATCCACGTGACCAATCGTACCTACGTTTACGTGCGGTTTGGTACGTTCAAACTTACCTTTTGCCATGATCTATAATCCAATAAACTATTTTTGAATGAGATTGAATTGTCCGGCCCAATAATCATTATCGGGCACCGGACGCTTTAATATTAAATACTACTTACCACGTGCACTGATAACTTCATCAGCGACGTTTTTAGGAGCTTCAGCGTATTGCTTGAACTCCATTGTATAGGTTGCGCGACCTTGTGTCTGGGAGCGCAGGCTGGTTGCATAACCAAACATTTCAGCCAATGGCACTTCTGCTTTGATGACTTTACCGCCACCAACCATATCGTCCATGCCCTGAACCATACCACGACGGGATGACAAGTCACCCATCACGGTACCGGCATAGTCTTCAGGTGTTTCCACTTCAACAGCCATCATAGGCTCAAGCAGCACAGGCTGTGCCTTGCGCATACCTTCTTTGAAAGCCATTGAACCGGCCATGCGGAACGCGTTTTCGTTAGAGTCAACGTCGTGGTATGAACCGAAGAACAGGGTAACTTTAATGTCAACAACCGGGTAACCGGCAACCACACCAGCACCCAGGGTTTCCTGAATACCTTTGTCAACAGCGGGAATGAATTCACGGGGAACCACACCGCCCTTGATGGCGTCTACGAATTCGTATCCTGCACCACCGGCTTCCAGTGGTTCAAGTTTCAGGACAACGTGACCGTATTGACCACGACCGCCTGACTGCTTGACAAACTTGCCTTCAACTTCTTCGCAAACCTTGCGAATGGTTTCACGGTAAGCAACCTGTGGTTTACCAACGTTGGCTTCAACGTTGAACTCACGCTTCATACGGTCAACCAGCACTTCAAGGTGGAGCTCGCCCATGCCTGAAATAATGGTTTGGCCTGACTCTTCATCACTGCGAACGCGGAATGAAGGATCTTCCTGGGCCAGACGGGACAGGGCAATACCCATTTTTTCCTGGTCGGCTTTGGTTTTTGGCTCGACGGCCTGAGAAATAACAGGCTCGGGGAATACCATGCGCTCAAGCACGATATGATCACCCACGTCACACAGTGTTTCACCGGTAGTAACGTCTTTCAGACCCACTACAGCAGCGATGTCACCAGCCAGAACTTCTTTGATCTCTTCACGGTTGTTCGCATGCATTTGCAGAATACGGCCAACACGTTCTTTTTTGCCTTTAACCGAGTTGAACACAGATTCACCCGCATGCAGGACACCCGAGTAAACACGAACGAAGGTCAGCTGACCAACGAAAGGATCTGTCATCAGTTTGAATGCCAGTGCAGAGAATTTCTCTTTGTCATCGGCTTTACGATAAATGACATTGCCTTCATCGTCTTCGCCCTGGACAGGAGGGATATCAACAGGAGATGGCAGGAAATCAACCACTGCGTCAAGCATGCGCTGAACGCCTTTATTTTTAAAGGCGGTACCGCACAGCATTGGCTGGATTTCGCAGGCAATGGTACGGGTACGGATTGCCTTGATGATATCTGCTTCGCTCAGGTCACCTTCTTCAAGGTATTTGTTCATGAGCTCTTCAGAAGCTTCAGCTGCGGTTTCAAGCAGGTTTTCACGCCACTCATTGGCCTGGTCAACCAGGTTTTCTGGAATGTCGATATACTCGAACTTGGTACCCTGGCTGGCTTCGTCCCAGACGATTCCTTTCATCTTGATCAGGTCAACCACGCCTTTGAATTCATCTTCGGCACCAATCGGGATAACGATAGGCACGGGATGTGCACGCAGACGGGTTTTCAACTGATCATAGACTTTGAAAAAGTTTGCACCGGTACGGTCCATCTTGTTGATGAAAGCCAGACGGGGAACCTGATATTTGTTAGCCTGACGCCATACGGTTTCAGACTGCGGCTGCACACCACCCACAGCGCAGTAAACCATACATGCACCGTCAAGAACACGCATTGAGCGCTCTACCTCGATGGTAAAGTCAACGTGCCCCGGGGTGTCAATAACGTTAATACGGTGTTCTGGATAGTCGCCAGCCATGCCACGCCAGAATGCTGTTGTAGCAGCAGACGTAATGGTAATACCGCGTTCCTGCTCTTGTGCCATCCAGTCCATAGTAGCGGTACCCTCATGGGTTTCGCCAATTTTATGGTTAACACCGGTATAAAACAGAATACGTTCTGATGTCGTTGTTTTACCAGCGTCAATGTGAGCGGAAATACCAATATTACGGTAACGTTCGATGGGGGTTTTGCGGGCCATTGTAGTGTCCTTAAATTACCAGCGGAAATGGGAGAAGGCTTTGTTGGCCTCTGCCATTCTGTGAGTGTCTTCACGTTTTTTCATTGCAGAGCCGCGGCCTTCGGCAGCGTCCATCAATTCACCGGCCAAACGTAAATCCATAGATTTTTCACCACGTTTTTTGGCGGCTTCGCGCAACCAGCGCATGGCAAGCGCCAAACGGCGAACCGGACGCACTTCAACGGGAACCTGATAGTTGGCTCCGCCCACGCGACGGCTTTTAACTTCGACAATAGGTTTAATGTTGCTGATAGCAAGGTTAAAAACCTCGATAGGTTCTTTGCCTGTTTTAGCCTGAACCTGGGCTAGCGCACCATAAACAATACGCTCAGCAACTGCTTTCTTGCCTGAAAGCATAACTACGTTCATGAATTTGGCAAGATCAACACTGCCGAATTTTGGATCTGGCAGGATCTCACGTTTGGGAACTTCGCGACGACGAGGCATCTTACTTCCTTTGTGACTGTTTCAGTTGAACCACTTTCGTGGCCGTGGCTGGCTATTCAGAGCTCAGCCCCTTACATACCGCAGTAAAATTTTCTCACGCAGCTGCGGCTGCACGCTTACCACCTGTTGGCAGGAAGCATTGATTCAAACCAGCTTAAGCTTTCTTAGGACGCTTGGCACCGTATTTGGAACGAGACTGCTTACGGTCTTTAACACCTTGCAAGTCAAGGGAACCGCGAACGATGTGATAACGCACACCTGGCAAGTCTTTTACACGACCGCCGCGCACCAGCACGACTGAGTGTTCCTGCAGGTTGTGACCTTCACCACCGATGTACGAAATAACTTCGAAACCGTTGGTTAAGCGAACCTTAGCTACTTTACGCATAGCTGAGTTAGGTTTTTTAGGTGTTGTTGTGTAAACACGGGTACAAACACCACGGCGTTGTGGACAGTTTTCAAGCGCGGGGCTCTTACTGTTCACGCGGCTAGTTTCGCGCGCTTTACGCACGAGTTGACTAATGGTAGGCATGACCTTGCTTGTCCTATTAATGTACAAAAAATGTACTGGATTTATATATAACGTCTGTTTAACGTACTGACTTTAATGTACGCCTGGCTTTGAAAAATTAACCTGCGTAATGGCAGATCAAGGCTATTCTAAGCTAAGAATTGGTTGTTATATCACCCGAATAGCCAACTTGCCCGCAAAAGTTTAACAACTTGCAGATAAGCAACCACAAAGAGCAATAAATTAACCACGGCTTGTTGTTAAGCATAATGATGAAGCCTAGCAACTAACCATATACCAACCAGTGTACCCCCAAAAAATGGGTTTATACTAATTAGCCCGACACGATACCATATTTAACAAAAAAAGGTCAAGAAAAAATAAAACTTATTATGTTTTTGCATAAAAACCTGGTTTTACAGAAGGTCAATATATGAAATGTCAATCATTGTTAATGATTTTTTGTTAAATTGATAATCACTTTGTTTCCTGTTATCTTTAAGCCAAAATTTTAATAATCACTATTTACCTATCAAGACAGTTTATATGAGTGCATAAAAACATTATAAATAGCTATAGACAATTGATATTGTTAATATAATTTTAAAAGAGATTATTCCTATGCTCATTGCCTCCCTTGAAGACGATCCACTCCAGGCACAATATATCGCCCATACACTTGCGGATGCCGGATTTCAAAGCAAACATTTTGCAACAGGTAAAGACTTACTGGTGGCCTTGAAAAAATCTGAAAACTTTGACTTGTTGCTGCTTGACTGGGAATTACCCGACATTTCCGGTAAAGACATTGTCATATGGATACGCGCCAACCTGGGAAACCAGCCGCCCGTCATTTTCCTGACTAACCGCAACCAGGACCATGATCTGGTTCACGGCCTGAATGCCGGTGCCGATGATTATCTGACCAAACCCTTCAAGGCGCCAGAACTTATTGCCCGTATCAAGGCCATGTTGCGCCGGAACAATGTAGAAAACACCTTAAGCACCATTAAGCTTGATCCCTACGTCTTAAACCCACAAACGCGCGAAATTACCCTGCACGGGGAACCTGTCCAACTGGCACCCAAAGAATTTGACCTGGCCTATCTTTTTTTCGGCAATATCGGACGGCTTTTCTCGCGGGACGCCATCAGCACCTCTATTTGGAACCGGGAAATACCGGCCACGTCACGCACCCTTGACACACACCTGTCTAACATTCGCCAAAAACTGCACATCAATCCCGAAAATGGTGTTCGCATTGTTTCATCCTATGCCCTTGGCTATCGGATGGAATTAATCAATATCAATAATAGATCAGACAGCATAACCGCCTCCAAAGCCTGAATGGTAAAATAACACCATGAAAATTACCGCGCTCATCAGTTTCCTGCTATTGAATATTGCCTCCTTACTCATGCATACCGCCCATGCGCAGCCTGCCGGTGCTCATGAAGACCATTTTCTGTATCAAATCAAACCCGGTGATACCCTTTCTTCCCTGTCTGAAACCTTTACGTCCAGCCCAGCCAACTGGCAAGCCATCAAAAAGGCCAACCGTATTGCCAATACCCGAAAGATCCCCACAGGTATAACGCTCAGGATTCCCTTCAATCTTATCGACGAAGTTCCTGACCAGGCAAAAATCATCTATCTCACCGGCGACGTACTTGTCAATAATCAGCCTATTAGAAAAAATCATCTCATTTCCGAGGCAGACACCATTACCACCGGTGCACAAAGCAATATCACCTTTGAGCTTTCCGATGAAAGCAAGGTGCAAATTCCACCGGACAGCATTGTGCATGTGCAACGCCTGCGAAAATTTCGCGGGGCCGGCCTGATTGACGCCATATTCGATATTCAAACCGGAAAAGTGGCCGCCCATGCCTCCCCCAACAAAACCGGCGTGGGTCGTTTTGAAATTCGCACACCGGTCAGTATTACAGGGGTACGCGGTACCGTGGTCCGGGCAGAAGCCGCCAATCAAACAGGCGCATCAAGCGAACTGCTGCACGGCAAAGCGGCCTTTATTCCCGGTGCATCCCGCTATCAACCCGTGCTCCTCAATGCCAATCAGGGTATTACGGCAACCAGCAAAGGCGAAGCCGGTGATATCATTGAATTATTACCACCACCAGACATCCAGCTAAGCCAGTCCAGTCCATTCGAATTCAAGGTGGATATCAAACCGGTTTCAGGCGCAATCGCCTATCTGGTGCGGGTTTCAAATGACATTTCGGGCTACGATGTCCTGTTTGGCAATACCGTCAAAAAACCCGAAACTAGCGTTACCGGTCCCGGCAAAGGCACCTATTATGTTTCAGTCCGCTCCATTGACAACAATCAGCTTGCCGGTGCCGATGCCGTTCAGCCCTTCACCATTACCGCCACAGGCATCATGACAGAGTCTGGCGTATCTATTGGCACCCAATCCGGCCCCTTGTTGCAAACACAATACTAGCGGCCAAGCTATAAAATATGAAATACATTAAAAAGCGTTATGGTCTCGAATGGCTGGTCATCAGTCTTTTCGTCCTGGCCATTACCGCTTTTCTTTCAGTTTTCAAGATTTTCCCCTTTATTGATGCCCGCCTTTACGATATAGCCATCCAGATTACCCAGGAAAAACCGGCTTCCCAGGAAATCGTCATCGTGGCCGTTGATGACAATAGCATTGCAGAAGTCGGGGTCTGGCCTTGGCGACGCTCGGTCCATGCCAATCTTCTTACTCTCCTGCAACAAAGCAAAACCGTTGCATTCGATATATCCTTCATGGGCACGCAGCCCGACTATAAACCGGATAATGAAATCTTTGCCAGCGCCATCCATAATCATGGCCGTGTCATCCTTGCCAACTATTTCTCCGATGCCGGTAACCTGCCCAACAATCCTGAACCTGAATTCATGCAGGCCGCCCACGGTCTGGGATTTATCAATATCAACATAGATCCTGATGGTCTGGTACGGCGAGTTCCCCTGCAAAAAACGCAAAATGATGGGAGCATGGCCTATCACCTGAGCCTGGCCATGTTAAATGCGGCTGGAGAACAGGAACTGGTTAAACAAACCTTGCAAAAGGCCGGTCATCACGATGTGGCCATCCCGTTTGCCGGTTCGCCGGGCCATTTTCAAATACTGTCTTATGCCGACGTACTGAATCAACGCATTCCCGCTTCTTTTTTCAAAGACAAATACGTCATTATTGGTGTCTGGGGCAGTGGGCTGGGTGACCAGTTCCCCACCCCAACATCATCAAAAAGCCTGAACATGGCGGGAGTGGAAATAATAGCCAATATCTTGCAGGCCAGCCTTGATCAAAGCTGGATCAAAGAAACCGACCTAGGCCTTGATCTGTTGCTTTGCCTGTTGCCACTGCTGGTGTTGTGTTTCTTCCTGAAAAGTTCGTCTCCACGGACTATTCTGCTGCTTAGCATCCTGACGGCACTCATCATTATCCTGGTGCATGGCATCATCATGTATAAATTTGGCATATGGCATAGCCCCTTACCCGCCATACTTGGAATCTTGCTGTTATACCCGCTCTGGAGCTGGCGCACCCAGGAAATCGCACTTTATCAAATGCACCGCGAAATTGCCGAGCTTAACGAAAAAGAACCCCTGCTTAAAACAGAAATTAAAAACTTGCCGTTTGTCAATTACGGCAGATCCCTTAATGAACGGCTTTCGGAATTCAGGGGAATTATGGAGCAAGTCCGAAACTTGCGACAATTCATTATGGATGGCATCAATCGCATGCCCGATGCGATTGCCGTTTTCGACCTGAATCACCAACTGCAATTTACCACCGATACCACCAAAAACTATATGCAAAAAGTGGGTGCCCACATACCCGAAAAAAACCAGGCCTTGACGCAATTCCTGATACCCGTTATCTCTGATACCAAACAACGAGCCGAAATTATTGCGGAAATCAACAAAATCAACGCCCCCGAAGAACAACAAACCAGCCTGCTGGAGGAACTCAGGGAAAATGGTATTGAAATTAAAGATTGCATTGAGCAGAACCTGCTACTGAAATATGTCAATACCTATTCCGGTAATGGCGCCCATATTGGCTATATCCTGAGCCTGAACAATATTACCCCCATTCGCCAGGCCGAACGCAAGCGGGAAGAGACACTGCGTTTTCTCTCGCACGACATGCGTGCTCCACAAAGTTCCATCCAGGCCCTGATTGAACTACAAAAAAACCCTCAATCCGCCTTACCCGATGAACAGTTTTTTCAACGCATCAACGACCTTTCCGGACGAACGCTCAAACTGGTTGACGACTTCCTGCAATTGACACGCGCCGAATCCATGGCCCTGAACCTGGTGCCCGTCAACCTGACGGAATTGCTGGAACATATCATCAATGAATACTGGGGGATCAGCCAAAAACGCAATATCAAGATAAGTAGCGACTTTGGTAACGAGCTTGCCTTTACCCAAGGAGACCAGGTCCTATTATCGCGCTGCTTTGTCAACCTGATTGAAAATGCCTTCAAATACAGTCCCGACAACACCAACATCCACTGTTCCATCCAGCACCAGGGGACCTATTGGCAAGTCAGGATCAAGGATCAGGGCATCGGGATTTCCGAAAAAAACCAGGCTACGATTTTTAATTCATTTTTTCGTGTATCAGGCCCTGACAGTCAGGTGAACGGTATAGGCCTGGGACTGTCTTTTGTCAAAACCGTCATACAACGTCATGATGGCCAGATTCAGGTTGAAAGTGAACCTGGCCATGGAGCAACTTTTATTGTTAATTTGCCGCAGGATGAATCTGAAGAATCTGTTTAGCTTTTTCAATCACAGGCATATCCACCATTTTACCATCCAGCTTGAAAGCGGCAAGTCCGGTTTCATTAGCCATATCCAGCACACGGGTGGCCCAGGCCTTTTCTTCTTCAGTCGGCTCAAAAACCTCATGAATAATGGCAATCTGGGAAGGATGAATACACAGCACACCGGCATAACCCATGCCTTTGGCAAACGCCACCGACTTGGCCAGGCCCTGGGTATTGGCAATATCCGGAAATACGCCATCAAGCGGCGGTAAAATACCCGCTGCACGGCTTTGGATGGAAATCTGGCAACGTACATGGTCCAGCAAGGCGCGGGCCCCATCCGAGTCGTCATCCATATTCAGGTCCAGTGCCAGGTCAAGGGCACCAAATGACACCCTGGCCACACCGGGCGTTTGGCATAACTCGGCAAGATTGGCTATTCCCAGCGCACTTTCAACAATCGGATAAACCGGTTTGCCTGCACGGGCTGCCAATTCAATCTGACGTGCACTTTCGGCTTTGGGCAGCATGACACCGGCAATATTGTCTACCCGGCCACACATGGCGATATCCGCATCAAACCATTCGGCTTTTACATCATTGACCCGCACCAGAAAACGGGCTTGCGGGTTAGCCTGGGCAAATGCCTCAAGGTTTTCCCGGGCGCTATCCTTGGCATTAAACTCAACCGCATCTTCCAGGTCGACAATCACACAATCGGCGCCACTTTGTAGCGCCTTGGGAATACGGTCAACCCGCGTAGCGGGCACAAACAAGGCTGATCTTGATAAACTCATTACACCACTCCCTGTTCACGCCAGCCCGCAATAGTTTGTGCCTCATAACCCAGCTCCTGCAGGATTTTTTCAGAATGCTCACCCAGGCCTGGCACTGCATCAATCCGGTACTCATAAGCATTATTTACACCCGGCGGCAGCAACGTTGGCAGCTTGCCCACAGGACTGTCCATTTCGCGCCAGCGATTGCGCAACTTCAATTGTTCATGCTCCCAAACCCCTTTCATATCATTAACGGAAGCGTTGGCAATCTTGGCGGTTTCCAGCAACTCAATCACCTGTTCTTTGCTCATGCTGGCAAAAGCATCAACAATAATCTGCTTCAAGGCATCCCGGTTGGCAGTGCGCAAGGTATTGTTGGCAAAACGCTCATCAGTCGCCAGTTCCGGTTTACCCAGAACCTGTTCGCAAAATACTTTCCATTCGCGTTCATTTTGCAAGCCCAGCATGATGGTCTGGTCGCCCCCGGTCGGGAATGGACCATACGGATAAATCACGGCATGCGCCGCCCCTGCACGCACGGGCGGCTCCTGATCTTCAAAAGCGTAGTACAGCGGGAAGTTCATCCACTCAACCATGCTTTCCAGCATGGAAACATCAATACGACTACCCTTACCGGTTTTTCCACGCAACAATAGCGCGGACAGGATATTGGTATAGGCATACATGCCAGCGGCAATATCTGCAATAGAACAACCGGCCTTGGCCATGTCATCTTTGGTACCCGTTACCGATACAAAACCGCTTTCGCTTTGAATCAACAGGTCATAGGCTTTTTTCTTCTCGTAAGGGCCGCCCTCACCATAGCCGGAAATATCGCACACAATCAGTTGGGGATATTTTTCATGCAGGGCTTCAAATGACATACCCAGGCGGGCAGCCGCACCAGGGGCCAGGTTTTGCACTAGCACATCCACCTGTGGCAACAATTTTTCCAGTACGTCTTGCGCGGCCTCATCCTTCAAATCCAGCGTAAGGCTTTCTTTTGAGCGGTTGGTCCAGACGAAGTGAGAAGCCATACCCCTGACACGTTCATCATAGTTACGGGCAAAATCACCCACACCCGGACGCTCTACCTTGATGACGCGCGCACCCAGATCCGCCAATTGACGGGTACAAAATGGCGCTGCAATGGCATGTTCAAAACTTAATACGGTGATACCCTCAAGCGGTCTAACACTCATTTGTTTAATTCCTTAAATAATTTTATTTATTTGAAAAGCACTTCGCCAAGCTGGGCAACCGCCCCATCCTGCTGAGCCCACACGGCAGCCTTGCCGTCTTCTTTGATCGTCCCTTCGGCCCTGAACGGTGAAGGACTGATCAAGGGACGTGCACCACGATAAGAAAAGCCAGTCACGGTTTTATCAGGATTGGCATCGGTAAATGAACGCAACACGCAAGTGGCAATCAGGGGGCCATGCACTACCAGGCCGGGATAACCTTCAACTTCGGTCACGTACGGGTAATCATAATGAATACGGTGACCATTGAAAGTGACCGCTGAATACCTGAACAGCATGGTGCTGGTGGGCACAATCTCGCTAGACCACTGGGCCGCTTCAGCCTCAGGCGTGCCTGACAGTTTTGGCGGGCTGGGCTCACGGTACACAATATCCTGTTCTTCGGAAATACACAGTTCGTTATTCTGGGTGTAATCGTGCTTGACCGTAACAAACAGCAATTTGCCGGTTGAACCACTTTTTTCTTTAATAGCCGTAATGGTGGACGTGCGGGTTGCATCCTGCCCCACCACCAGTGGTTTAATAAACTGAACCCGACCACCGGCCCACATGCGATTGCGATTGTCGGCTGGCGGCAAGAACCCACCCCGCTGCGGGTGTCCATCAACGCCCAGTTCCGCCAATGGCAATGGGTCCACGAACAGCGCCCACTGCCACAAATGCGGCAAAGGCTGGCCATTTTCGGGCACCGGCGCATTCAGGCTAAGGGCAATTTTCTTGACATGGGCCGGGTTGATAAACTCGCCATAACTTTCCTGGCGGCCCAGCCAATCATTCAAATTTACACCATTCTGTTCATTACTCATTTCAGTCTCACCATTACGCTTTTAAATATCAGTAATCGTCAAGCATGCCCCAGAAACGGATAAATGTGAATTCTTAAAACCGAAAAGGGGGGTTTTCAGAAAGATAAGGCCGTTTGTATTAGCCGGTGACTTTGCCAGCCTTACTCTGTCCTTCCTCGACATCTTCGCGCATCAGCTGCACCAGATCCTGGGCAAACGGCGGCAGTTTTTCAAGATTGCGCACACAGACATGCAGCTGGCGAAAAGCCCATGCATCCGTTAAATGAATAATTTTTACCGGCATGGTCGCCGCATAACGAAACGCTGCCGTTTCAGGAATCACACCAATGCCCACCTGCGCCGCCACCATCCGGCAGACTGCCTCAAAGCCGCCCACCTCTACCCGAAATTTCAGGGGCACGCCCAGCATATCGGCGGCGTTGCGCAAAAACGCATGGATGG
Organism: Advenella mandrilli; assembly: GCF_016595155.1. Classification (GTDB taxonomy): domain Bacteria; phylum Pseudomonadota; class Gammaproteobacteria; order Burkholderiales; family Burkholderiaceae_B; genus Advenella; species Advenella mandrilli. Next base: position 305,664 of record NZ_JAENGP010000002.1, on the reverse strand, counting down.
CGCTCCATTCTGACAAACCGACATAATCATAAGACAGGGTATCGGCAAAAGCGATTTGATCAAGCCTGGCCAACGGATGGTTCTGGTGCGTCACCAGCACCAGATTATCAGATCGGTAAGGCATAAAGGTTAGGCCATCAGCCACCGTGTTTTCAGAAGGCTCCACGCCAGCCACCACCCCCACATCGGCCGTGCCTTCGGCCACCGCCTGGACGATCCGGTAACTTAGCCGCTCGCGCAATTCGATACTGACATCAGGATGACGGGCCAGGTATTTACCCAGAATGGCCGGCATGAACTCATTCATGGCCGTGGTATTGGCATACACCCTTACCTTGCCCTTGATCCCTTGGGCAAACTCACTGATATCGCCCCGCAGGTGTTCCAGTTGGCGCATGACAATATGCGCATGGCGCACGAAAGCCTCGCCCGAAGGCGTCAGCGTAACCCCCTGGCTATTCCGGTAAAGCAATGCGGTACCCAGACTGTTTTCCAGATTCTTGATCCGGTTACTGGCGGCCGGCAATGACAGAAAAGAACGCTCCGCCCCCTTTGTCAGGCTATTAACCTCACTGATATTAACCATCAACTGCATATCCGTCAGGTCAAAATGCATTGCCATTTTTCAGCTCCTTAATAATTTGCAAAGCCATACTTAATAAAACATCAATAGTCAAACCACCGGAACTCAGGCACATTTACATCATTGAATAGATCCATTTACCGTTATTACCCGTTATCTAGGAAAGACCTACTATGCAACACCAAGCCGATGCTTATCAGGATATTCGCGATGCCATCCGTGACCTATGCTCACAATTCCCTGCTGAATACTTCAGGAAAGTCGATGAAGAACGCGCCTACCCTGAAGAATTCGTCAATGCCCTGACCGAGGCAGGCTGGCTGGCCGCATTGATTCCCCAGGAGTACGGTGGTTCGGGCCTGAGTCTGACAGAGGCCTCCGTTATTATGGAGGAAATCAACCGTAACGGGGGCAATTCAGGTGCCTGCCACGGACAAATGTATAACATGGGCACGGTACTGCGCCATGGCTCCCTGGCCCAGAAACAGAAATACCTGCCCAAAATCGCCACCGGTGAATTGCGCCTGCAATCCATGGCGGTTACCGAGCCCACCACCGGCACCGACACCACCAAAATCAAGACAACCGCTGTCAAGAAAGACGGCCGCTATGTCGTTAATGGCCAGAAAGTCTGGATCTCCCGTATCCAGCATTCCGACCTGATGATTCTGCTGGCGCGCACCACGCCGATCGAACAGGTCACCAAAAAATCCGAAGGCATGTCAATTTTCATCGTTGACATTGCCGAAGCCATGAAAAACGGCATGACCGTCCGCCCGATTCCCAACATGGTCAACCATGAAACCAACGAATTGTTCTTTGACAATCTGGAAATTCCTGAAGAAAACCTGATTGGTGAAGAAGGCAAAGGCTTCAAATATATTCTGGATGGCCTGAACGCCGAACGTACCCTGATTGCCGCCGAATGTATTGGTGATGGTTACTGGTTCATCGACAAGGTCAGCGCCTACGTGAAGGAACGCGTCGTGTTCGGTCGTCCCATTGGCCAGAACCAGGGCGTACAGTTCCCGATTGCCAAGGCCTTCATCAATATTGAAGCCGCCAGCCTGATGCGTTACGAAGCCGCACGCCGCTTTGACGCTCACCAGGCTTGTGGTACCCAAGCCAATATGGCCAAACTGCTGGCCTCTGAAGCTTCATGGGAAGCTGCCAACGCCTGCCTGCAATTCCACGGTGGTTTCGGTTTTGCCAACGAATACGATGTCGAGCGCAAGTTCCGTGAAACCCGCCTGTATCAGGTAGCGCCTATTTCCACCAACCTGATCTACTCGTTTGTGGCTGAACACGTACTGGGCCTGCCACGCTCATTCTAATGTGACAAAGGGGGCAATGCCCCCTGGCCATCCAAACACACTGTGCTGGCCAATATAAAAACCGGGCGGCTTTCGGGGCGCCCGTTTCTTCACCCCGTTATTGAATTTTATTGCGATCATGACTACACAAAGTGAACAGCTGGCTACGTTTGCCGCCCATCTGCAATTCAGTGATATACCCGCCCCTGTCATCGCCCGCTGCGAAGACCTGTTACTGGACACCCTTGGTTCCATCCTGGCCGGTTCTACCGCCCGCCCGGTAAAAACCATTGATGCCTTTGCCAAACTGCAAGGCCCCACCACCGGCAAAAGCCAGGTATTGGGCAATGTACGTAACACCACTGCCCTGTTTGCCTCTTTGGTTAACGCTGCCGCTGCTCACATGGTTGAACAGGACGACGTGCATAACGGCTCGGTATTTCACCCCGCTGCGGTGGTCTTCCCCCCTGCCTTAGCGGTAGCCCAGGAAATTGGCGCATCAGGCAAAGAGCTGCTGACCGCCTGCGTGGCCGGTTATGAAGTGGGTATTCGCGTGGGTGAATTCCTGGGCCGCTCTCACTACAAAATTTTCCATACCACCGGCACGGCTGGCACCATTGCTGCCGCTGTTACCGTAGGCCGTCTGCTGAAACTGAATCCCGAGCAAATGCTGGATGCCATCGGTTCTGCCGGTACCCAGGCGGCCGGTTTGTGGGAATTCCTGCGCACTGCTGCCGACTCCAAACAGTTGCACACCGCCAAAGCGGCTGCCAATGGCCTGATTGCCGCCTACCTGGCCAAAGACGGATTCACCGGTGCCAAACAGATTCTGGAAGGCGCCCAGGGCATGGGTGCCGGCATGTCTACCGATGCCGATCCACGTAAACTGGTTGACGGCCTAGGAACACGTTGGGCATTACCTGAAACCTCATTCAAATACCATGCCTCCTGCCGCCATACCCACCCGGCCGCCGATGCCCTGCAAGTAGTCATGAAAGACAACAATCTGTCTGCCAATGATGTTGCCAGCGTGGTCACCCATGTACACCAGGGTGCGATTGACGTGCTGGGCGCGGTTGTCAAACCGGAAACCGTCCACCAGTCCAAGTTCTCGATGGGCACAGTACTGGCCCTGATTGCCATCCAGAATTTTGCGGGCCTGGCTGAATTTGACGCAGCCCTGCACGACGAACAGGTGGGTGCTTTCCGTGAAAAAGTCACGATGGAACTGGATGAAGAAGTGGATACTGCTTACCCCAACCGCTGGATTGGCAAGGTTACGGTTACCACCAATGATGGCCGCGTGTTCAAGGGCCGTGTGGACGAACCCAAGGGCGATCCGGGCAACACGCTGAGCCGCCCTGAAATTGAAGACAAGGTCATGCGCCTTGGCCAATACGAAAACGCAGCCCCTGTTGAAACGATCAAGCATTTAATTGATTATATTTGGGACTTGCAGAACAGGGAAGTGATTGAAGCGCTGGTATAAGGCTTGCCATAAAAATTTGATGTTGAAATAACTCTAGTGGAGTAGACTTTGTCCCTGCGTAACAGCAGGGATTTTTTTGCTTGAAATAATCTCCCAATCAATAATATATTTATATAATATTTATTTATATAAAAATTGCATGAATATGCTGTAATGTTGTGCTGTGTACTCGTTCCCACGCTCTGAACTGACCCCAATAAGTTGAAGAGGTGTCCAACTTTTTGGGGTCAGTTCACTCCTGCGTGGAACGTATAATTTTATTCAATGCCCATAGATATTTTCAAACTATAAACTGTTGCATAATTTTTTCTATTAATATAATATTTTATATAATATTTTATATAATATTTATTTATATAACAAAACGTAGTCATCGTTATATGCAAAACCAGCCTGCCTCAAGTTCAGTCGCTGGCAGGCCCTACCCGGATCGGTACCGGTCCATCTATTAACTCACAAGGGATTCGACATGTCACTTCGTATTAATGATATTGCACCAAACTTCACGACCGACTCTACCGCCGGTGAATTAACCTTTCACGACTGGATGGGCGACAGCTACGCCATTCTGTTTTCACACCCCAAAGACTTTACCCCTGTTTGCACCACCGAATTCGGCGCAGTCGCCCGCCTGGCTGGGGATTTTGCCAAACGAAACACCAAGGTCATGGGTGTTTCGGTAGACAGCGTTGATGAGCACCACAAATGGAAGCGTGATATTGAAGCGGTTTGCGGCTCACCTGCCGACTTCCCCATCATTGACGACACGTCCCTGCAAGTAGCCAAGCTGTACAACATGCTGCCTGCCGACGCCTACCTGCCCGATGGCCGCACCCCCGCCGACAGCGCCACCGTACGTACTGTCTTTATTATTGGTCCAGACAAAAAAATCCGCCTGACCCTGGCTTACCCCATGTCTGTCGGCCGTAACTTTGCCGAGATTTTACGTGCCCTAGATGCCATTCAGGCAACCGATGGTGTGCCTGTGGCCACACCCGCTGACTGGCAACCTGGCGAAGACGTCATTGTGGCCTTAAGCCTTAACGATGAACAGGCCAAAGAAAAATTTGGCGAACTCGACATTAAACTGCCTTACCTGCGTTTTGCCAAGGCACCTGCCAAATAATCGTTTGCTGTTATTGCTTTAAACAGGCTTGATCATCAAGCCTGTTAATTGGCTATTAACAAGGACTGAATCTGTGTTTTTCGGGTTCAGTCTTTTTTGATGAAACTCCATTTGAATCATGAGACACCTTGCCTGAACTGGCCATGCAGCCTGAATGGTTTATTAAGGTTAGTACAGCTTCAATAAAATGTATTTAAATACACTATAAATAAGATTTAATAGCACGCAAAATACAAGGAAATCATTTAGATATTTTTGTATTAGCTTATTTTTTCCGGTAATTGGATCACAATAACTGTTGACATGGATAAAGCAACCTTAAAGGACACACCGAAACCGTCAATTACAGGCTTAAATCACAGATGACTCTCAAAATCCATACTGTCATGCAATAAACGCAGCACCTCTATGGTATTGCGTTCACTGGCGCAAAATACAATGATGTGACGTCCTTTTTTTCCATTTCTCACCACATGTAAGGTGTAGATTCTTGCGCCAAGCTCTTCTCTTTGTTTGGCACCTATAATATTTGGGCTTTTTTCTAAAGTAGCCAATGCCAAGTTCAGCGTAAGCGAATACGTTTTTGCCTGATGCTCACCAAAATTCTGTACAGTCCAGCGAATAATATCAATATAATCTTGCTCTGCCGTTTCGGTTAACAAAACCTCCCAAATACCCTCCATCGGCTTTATACTCATTCTGCCAGAACCTTCCCGATTGTTTTATCTGCCAATGCATTCAAGTGTTTTGTTAAGGATTGACCACTTTTAAAGGTTTTAAACCTTCCAGCTGCAATATCATCTTTACCCAACTGAATGGCATCATGCAAAGCTTTAAGCTTAGTAACATACTCAACTTCCTGCAATTCCACCAGACGCAAACCCTCACGCAAAACCTCACTGGCATTCTGGTAACGTCCACTGGTAACCAATTGCTCTACAAGCTGAGCCTGATGGTCAGTAATAACAATATTACGTGTAGGCATGATATGACTCCCATACAATTAATTCAATCATTGGCATATTATGCCAATAGAATTTAGTGTAGATAAAAAATCATTAAAATCAATGTATTAAATGGATAATAAACGCGCACTGACTTTACCAATGATCTGGAAGCTGCAGGCATTAGAGGCCCCATCTTCCAACTTAAAATGGTGCAGGTCATCACAAATTGCGCCACATAAATCAGGAACGGCGCCAATTACAAAAAAACAGGCACGGCAATACTATTTAGGGCAATTACCCGCCTTGCGAAAACCGGCTGCCCGGGCTTCTTTTTCAGTTTTAAAAGGCTGCACATTTTTAGGGCTCATCGCGGTATAGCCCGGGCAGTTGGATAAATGGTAAACCTTGGAGTTTTTGTTGCCCCGCACGTCACCGTTTACCACTTTAGGGCCTGTCTGGCTGGCAGCCCACGCGGTTGTCTGCCCCTTGCGCCAAAGCCATGGCGGCACCGGATTGGCATCGGACCACAAGCCCTTGCGCGCCTTTTTGGCCTGGCTTTGTACGCCATACAGGCTTTTATCCTTGGCATAACTGTCATACACCCAGGCCATACCACGGCGCAGCTGCTCAACATTGGCATCCACGCCATTACAGTTCACCCGGCCCACGACACGGCCATAACGGTCGATATCCTGCACCTGTACCACGGCATTCTGGCCACCACACAGCTGGATTAATGACTCTTTTGAGCGCTGTCCAAAAGCCTGTTTGCTTTCCGGCGCATCAATTTCACCAAGGCGGATGCGTTTTTGGGTTTTATCATTTTGTAGAATGGTAAGGGTATCGCCATCGGCAATACTAACCACCTTGCCTTTCAGTTGCGCGGCCTGCGCCTGCCCAAACAATGTATTCAATACCACCACGAATACAGTCAAACTTTTTTTCATCTTGATTACTGCTTATATTCCAGTCAAAGGGCCCCGGTTATACCATAGCCAGTCATTCATAATTATTAATCCGCATCAGCTTCCGCTTTTTTCCTGGCCTCCAGCATCGCCAGCACGGCACGCTGCTTGCGCATCTGGCACAAACGGATGACCTCACGCTTTTGCGGGTCAGAATAAGTCTGCCAGTTAAAACGCTCGTCACGGCTGCGAAAACAGCCTTTACAATAGCCCTTGGCATTGGCTTCACAAACACCAATGCAAGGGCTGGGAATTTCAAAAAATTCCAGTTGTTCCATATTAATTACAAACCACCCTGTGTCAATTTCATCGGGTTAAGCAGACGTAACAGCTCATCCCGCGGGATATCGGTTTGCTCGGCCGCCACATCCACAATAGGGCGCCCTTCCTTATAAGCCTGTTTGGCAATTTCAGCCGCTTTCAAATAGCCAATAACCGGGTTCAGCGCCGTTACCAGAATCGGGTTACGGGCCAGGGCTTCTTCCAGACGGGCCTCATTCACCCTGAAGGTTTTAATTGCCTTGTCTGCCAGCAAAACGGTAATATTGGCCAGAATTTCAATACTGTTAAGCAGATTATTAGCAATCATGGGCAGCATCACGTTCAATTCAAAATTGCCTGCCTGACCGCCAATGGTAATGGCCGCATCGTTACCAATCACCTGGGCCGCCACCATGGCTGCCGCTTCAGGAATGACCGGGTTCACCTTGCCCGGCATGATGGAAGAGCCCGGCTGCAAGGCTTCCAGCTCGATCTCGCCCAAACCGGCCAGTGGGCCGGAGTTCATCCAGCGCAGGTCATTGGCAATTTTCATGATGGATACCGCAGTTGTTTTTAACTGCCCTGACAGTGAAACGGCAATATCCTGTGAACCGATATGGGTAAAAAAGCTTTCTGCCGGTGTAAAGGTAAGTCCGGTTATTTCACTTAATTGACGGGCAAACTCGGCGGCAAAAGCCGGATCGGCATTAATACCTGTACCCACTGCCGTACCACCCTGTGCCAGACTGTGCAGCAATGGCCGGGTGGCTTTCAACTGGCTGATATTCTGTTCAATTTGCACCGCCCAGCCTGTCAGGCTTTGGCTCAGGCGCACCGGCATGGCATCCATTAAATGGGTACGGCCGGTTTTAACATACTGGTCTACCGTCGCGGCTTTCTCACGAATGGTCTTGGCCAAGTGGGCAAGCGCAGGCAATAGTTTTTTATCCAGCTCTATGGCCGCACTGATATGAATGCTACTGGGGATGATGTCATTACTGCTTTGCCCGAAATTGATATGATCGTTGGGGCTGACTTTGCTTTCATATATTTGTGTTGCCAGCGTTGCCAATACCTCGTTGGCATTCATATTGGTGCTGGTGCCTGAACCGGTCTGGTAGACATCAATGGGAAAATGCACCATGAAATTGTCACTGGCCAGCAGTTCATTGGCTGCCGTCACAATCGCCTTTCCCATTGGCTCGGGTATATGGCCCAATTTAGCGTTAGCCTTGGCCGCGGCCGCCTTGGCGGTTAGCAAGGCAGCAATAAACGCTTTCGGCAAACGCTGGCCGCTCACCGGGAAATTGTTAATGGCCCGTTGCGTTTGTGCCCCATAAAGCGCCTCTTCTGGCACTTCAAGTTCACCCATGCTGTCCCGTTCAATGCGAATTGTCATTTCAGATTCCTTAATTATTTCAGGCAGATGCTTATAATTATACGCGTTACAAGCCAATTTCATTGAACATCCCCAAATACACCCCGGCCTTTTCCACCAAGGGTTTAGGGTAGGCCCGCGATGAGGACGGCATTCGGTAAAAACGCATTTTCCGTGTCTGCCACAAAAACTCAACAAACCCGCCCACGGCAGGCGCGGCAGGAATACCCGGCAGAATAGACAACAAAGTATCGCTCGCTTTCTGCCCCGTGGTCACAATGGCATGGCAGTGCGGCAAGCGTTCCAGCAAGGCCGCGATATCCATGGTTTGCACGATTTGCAGGTGTTTATCAGAGGCATTCTCTTTCAGGCGTATTACCTGCTTCGCGGTATCACTGATGGCAATCCCCTTTTCTTGCAGAAACTGGCGGATTTTGTCTTCTTCATAGCCGTTTTTTTGGGGCGTCAGGAAATAATCACGTTCATTGAAAAAGCATAAACCCATAATACGCCACATATCATTATTCAAATTGGGATAGTAAAAATCCATTTTCCAGCGATGCCGGCCCGGCGGAAAACTGCCCAGCATTAACAAACGGGCGTTTTCGGGTGCAAAGGCAGGCAAAGGGTGTGTTTCTGGTAAAAGTTCTGGCTGCGTCATGGCTTACATCTTCAGGTTTTTCTATGCAAAAATGCATATTTTTCAATAAGACTATGACTGTACTGGAATTATGGTTTTATTTCCTTTAGATTGCATCTTGTACGCATCTTGCCCAACGTTAAAGCCCGGGCGAACAGCGCTGCAAACCCAGTGATACACTACCATAAACAGTCACACAGGCAGATGCCCGGGAGAGATCCATGCAAACCAAACTTCATTATATTTACGACCCGCTGTGCGGCTGGTGTTATGCGGCAGAAAGCCTGCTGGAAACCGCCATTGCATCAGGCAGTGGCCTGTATGAACTTGAGTTGCATGCCGGTGGCCTGTTTCAGCGCATGCACATTCCTGCTGGCAAGCGCGACATGATCCGACAATCCGATGCCCGCATCAGCCAAATGACGGGGCAAATTTTTGGCGATGCCTACCTTAAGGGGCTGCTGGATAACCCGCAAACCATTTTTGATTCCCTGCCCCCCATTGCCGCCATCCTGGCCGCGGAAAAATTGCAGAAAAACCATGCGCCTTTCATGCTCAAGGCCATTCAGCATGCGCATTACCGTGACGGGAAACATATTGTCCAGGCGGACGTACTGGCCGATATTGCCGAAGCCATCGGGCTGGACCGCCATGAATTTGCCATGAGTTATGAAGAAGTGCTGTCCGGCCCAGTCCAAAGCCATATTGATGACACCTTAAGGCTTATGCATCATGCCGGTGCCAACGGTTTTCCGGCATTCGTACTGCAAAAAGGTGACCGGCTGGAAAAACTGGAACACACCTCCTGCTATGGGCAACCTGAAGCTTTCAGGGATTTTTTGCTGGGCAAACTGGACAAACCGGCTACCTGAATTCACGCTGTTACTGAACAAGGTAGACCCACTATTCAAAATGCTGCCATACACACGTTGACACCTTCCTTCAGCCGCATTTTCTACGGCAAAAGCTTCTGTTTTTTGGACTGCCGTTTATTTGCTCCCGGCAATACATCAGGGACTTTCGCAGCACCCGGCCATTTCAATTTGATTTCACTGATAATAACCGCCAGCACAATAAGCACCGCTCCCAACAAAGCCAGCACGGGCAGGCGTTCACCGTAAAGACGGCCAATAATGCCGGCCCAAACCGGCTCTCCGGCATAAATCAGGGTGGCCCGGGTGGCCGACACATGCTTTTGCGCCCAGTTCATGGTGACCTGGATTACCGCACTGGCCACGCCCAGTAATAGGACACATGAAAACAGCAGCCAGGAAAAATCAGGTACCGCTTCACCCACCCCGGCAGATACGCCAAAAGAAACCAGCGAGGTTACCGCCAGCTGAACCACCGTCACCCTGAACAGATTGATTTTGCCGGCAAAACGGCTGATCAGGATAATTTCCACCGCAATGGCAAGCGCTCCAAAAGCGGTAATCATTTCCCCCCAGCCTACCCCGCCACGGGTTCCCTCCGGCCCGGCCAGCAGGGCCAACCCGATAAAGGCAAGCAGAACCCCTGCCCAATTCATGACAGACGGTTTTCTTTTAAGAAAAATCCATTGCAGCAAGGGCACCAGCGGCACATATAAAGCCGTGATAAAAGCGGACTTGCTGCTGGGTATGGTTTGCAGGCCAACGGTTTGCGAACTGTAACCCAGGAAAATACAAATCCCGATTAACAGGCCAGCCCACAATTCCTGTCGCGTCAGCCTCTTAAGCGCCCCCAGGCTGCAGACAGCAATAGCCAGGGTGGCACAGCCAAAACGCAAACCCACAAAAAAGAACGGTTCACTGACCGTCACCGCCAGCTGTACGATCAGGAACGTTGCCCCCCAGAACACAGTCACCAACATCAACGCAAGCTCAGGCTTACCAAAAGATTTTGAAGCAGGCTGGGTATTCATATTCATTGTGGATGACTTACAATAAAAAATCCGCACGGGGACAGGGAGAAAATAAGCGCTCATCATAGCAGAATCCTGCCTGACAACCGTCCCTGTTGCCAACGTGTCCAATCCACCTTCAGGAGCCCCATGAGCTATTGCCACTATGTTGCCGGTTTACCCGTGCATCAACCCTCGGTTCACCGCGCTTACCATGACACCCAGTACGGCTTCCCGCTGGACGATGACAATGAGCTGTTTGGCAGGCTGATTCTGGAAATCAACCAGGCAGGACTTAGCTGGAATACCATTTTGGTGAAGCAGGACAATTTCCGGCAAGCCTACGACAGTTTCAACATAGAAAAAATAGCGGCCTATCAGGAAACAGACCGGCAACGCCTGCTGAGTGACGCCGGCATTATTCGCAACCGTTTAAAAATCAATGCCGCCATTGAAAATGCCCGCACCGTGCTGGCACTGCAGAAAGAATTCGGTTCGTTCCAGGCGTGGCTGAATCACCATCACCCTTTATCAAAAGAAGAATGGACCCGCCTGTTTAAAAAAACCTTCAAGTTTACTGGTGAAGAAATTGTGAATGAGTTCCTGATGAGTACCGGTTATTTGCCCGGTGCCCATGATGCTGATTGCCCGATTTACCGGCAGGTACTGGCCAGAAAACCGGTCTGGCTAAGTCATACAGGCAATGACGGGCCCAAGTAAGCCAGTAATGGTCATTACCGGCCATTACCGCTTACAGCGGACCTAGCTTTACTCAATCCCGATATCCAGACACACAATCTGCCCGCAATAAGGCTTGGCCTGTGCCAGTAAATGCGCAGGCTTGTAAGCAGCAAAGGCATAACTGATGTCGGCCCTGAATGTATCTGCATCAGCCTGCCCGGTATCGCAGTTCAACCCTGTTGGCATATCCAGGGCAATCCGGGTGCCGGGCATAGCATTCAATTGAACCATGCACTGCCTGACCGCATCGCTTAACTGTCCGCTAAAACCGGTTCCAAAAACCCCGTCAATCAATAATTCATACGGTTGCTGCCGGGAAACCTGCTGCATGGTGATGATGTGCAGCTTATTGGATTGTGGCAAGCGCTGGCGATTCAGCTCTGCCAGTTCAGTCAGCTGCTCACCCAGCAAAAAAACAATATCCACCTGCCAACCCTGCGCATGCAGGCAGCGGGCAATGACCAAGCCATCGCCCCCGTTATTGCCCTTGCCACACACTACCAGGCAACGTCCGGGCACCGGAAAGTGTTGCAAAATATCACTGGCCGCCGCGGTTCCGGCATTTTCCATTAATTGCTCAAAACTGCTGCCGGCATCTACTGCGGCCTGTTCCCGTTCACGCATTTGCACAGAGGTATAGATTTTCATTTTCAGGCCGCCGCCAAACGCCCCCAATAGCGGGTACGCAAGCGGTCATACACCAGGTTATATACATAGGTATAAGGCAGGTAAAACAAGACCAGCCCAAAATCCAGAATAAGCGCTTCAACCAGACCCATATCCAGCCACCAGGCAATAAAAGGAATGGCCATCACCAGCAGGCCAAGCTCGAATCCGGCCGCATGCACACAGCGCATGAACACGTTTTTTACCCACCCGAAACGCTTGAGCAGGCGATCAAAAAAGGTGTTATAAACCATGTTCCAGAGCAAGGCCATCACGGCAATCACAACCGTCACCACCCCCATATCCACCATGGATTCACCCGAAATCCAGGCGGCCAGGGGCGCACTAATGCCAATCGCCAGCACCTCAAAACAGAAGGCATGCAAAAACCGTTCAAGCACCGATTTGTCTTTTTCCAATTGCACAGCAAAAATCTCTTATTTAACGTTACGGCGTACCAGTGTACTTTGCCCAAACAGACTTTCCACCATATCCAGCACAATTTCCGCCGTTAAATTGCGCACATCCAGGGCCGGGTTCAATTCAACAATATCCAGTGATGCCATCATACCGGTATCGGCAATCATTTCCATGCATAACTGGGCTTCCCGATAATTGGGCCCGCCCCTTACCGTGGTACCCACACCCGGCGCAATATCCGGGTCCAGAAAATCCACATCAAAACTGACATGCAAATGGGTGTTCTGGTCCAGGCCATACAAGGCCTCTTGCATCGTTTGCCGCATGCCGGTTTCATCGATATGACGCATATCGAAAACCTCTATGTCCGCTTCATGAATAAAATGCTTTTCACCGGTATCAACACTGCGGATACCAATCTGGCGGATCATGTCCGCGTCAAGGGCAGGATTGCTACCCGACATATTAACCAGCGCATCGGGCCCATAGCCAAACAGGCAGGCCACCGGCATACCATGAATATTGCCCGTGGGCGACAATTCAGCTGTATTGAAATCAGTATGGGCATCCAGCCACAACACCCGCAGCCGCTTTTGCTGCTCCCGGCAATAGCGGGCAACCGCACTAATGGAACCCACACCCAGGCAATGGTCGCCCCCCAGCATGACCGGCAAACGGCCTTCCTGCAATTGGGCATAAATGGCATCATGGGCCAGCCAGTTCCATTCTATGACCTGCTCAAGGTGACGATAACCGTTGACAGGTGCCTGCCAGGGATTGGCCGGACCGTGAATATTGCCACAATCACGCACATCAAGCCCCAGTTTCTCAAGGGACTGGGTAATACCCGCCACCCGTAAAGCCTCGGGACCCATGCTGGAACCACGGTGACCGGCACCGACATCGGTGGGTACGCCAATCAGGCTAAGCCGTTTATTTTGAATATCCACCACTTCATCTTCCTTAAGAATCCGTTTGCCTATTTTCTCATATAGAGCACGGGCTGGCAAAAACAATTGCCAGCCCAGTATTTATTTTGATAACATATCTGTGATCACAGATGTATTAATACAATGCATATCATTAGGAGATATTAATGAACCTGAACGGAAAAAAAGTACTGGTCACGGCAGGTGCCAATGGCATTGGTCTTGCCATTGCAACGACTTTCAAACAACGAGGCGCCAATGTTTATGTGACTGATATAGATCAGGAAGCATTAACCCGCTTACAACAAAACCATCCCGGCATTTACAGTAGCCAGTCTGATATTTCCAAAGAAGAAGACATCAGAAACATGATAAAGGCAGCCGAAAAAACACTCGGCGGCCTGGACATTCTGGTCAATAACGCGGGTATTGCCGGGCCTACCAAACCCGTCGAACAAATCACCCGTGAAGAATGGGATAACACCCTTAATATCAACCTTACCGGGCAGTTCCTATGCATCAAATATGCGCTTCCCCTGCTGCGCAAGGAAAAAAATGCCGCTATTATCAATCTCTCCTCTGCCGCTGGCAGGCTCGGCTTTGCCGGCCGCTCTCCCTACTCCGCCTCTAAATGGGCCATTATCGGCTTAACACGATCCCTTGCCATTGAACTTGGTCCAGAAAATATTCGGGTCAATGCCATTTGTCCGGGTGCCGTTGATGGCCCACGAATTCAGCATGTCATCAGTGAGAAAGCCCGCATGCTGAACAAGCCTCATGAAGAAATTGAAAACCTGTATAAAGGACAATCTTCCATGCACTGTATGGTTAGCGCACAGGATATCGCCAATCAGGCACTATTTCTGGCCAGTGACCTAAGTGTACATATTTCAGGACAAGCCCTGGCTGTGGATGGTCATACCGAAAAACTCTTCTAGACATTGAGATTGACTTGTTCAGGCTGAAAAAGTGATGGTTTTTCTTTGGAAATATACTCAAAGCTGCTCAAAATATCTCCGTGCAAAGCCGCTATTGCAGCTTTACCATCGTTTTCCTTCAAGGCCTTGATCAGATTCGCATGATGAATCACCGCTATTTTATCGGTGGTTCTTTGTGAGCCCTGACGCAAGTCATAATTTAAAACAGGCCCTATCCGTAACCACATGCTTTCTATCAATTTCAACAGTACCGGCATCTGTGCGGCTTCATAAATCACAAAATGAAATTTCTGGTTCAGCAGAACCAATGCCGATTTATTCTGGCCTGATGAGGTCATTTCCTTGGCCAGCTGATCATTAATTCGCGTAATTTTCCGAATCAGGTTTTCATCCGCGTGTTGTGCCGCTGCCTCTACCGCCATCCCTTCCAACTGTAAACGGATTTTTGTAATTTCCGCAAAAACTTCCTGACTCAACAAAGGAACCTTGACCGATTTGTTGGGCGCCACTTCCAGCGCATAATCGGCCACCAATTGGGCAATCGCCTGCCTGACAGGCATAACACTGACGCCCAGACTTTCTGCCGTCGTTCTCAAAGATAAATGCTCACCGGGCATTAATAGACCCGTCCAGAGCATTTCCTTAATCCGATTGAGAATATCTGTACTCAAAGTTTTGCGCGATGTTGTCATATCAGAAGCCATATCAGGGTAAATACTAAAATAAAAACTGTGATCACAGTTGTATAGTGTAGTTATGTTTATAAAAAATATTCAAGCATTCATTTCAATGGTTCATCATAACCGAGGAGCAGGCATGAAAATAGTAACACTACCGTTCGTTCTGGCATCAAGTATCCTTTGCACGGCTGGCGCACAGGCCAATGGCATTTCCAATGATGCCATCCGCATTGGTTTTATTACCGATATGTCAGGCGTTTATGCCGATACGGACGGACCCGGTGGAGTGCTAGCCATCAAAATGGCCATTGAAGAGGCGGGTGGTAATATTAATGGAAAACCCATTGAATTACTAACCGCTGACCACCAGAACAGGGCCGATATCGCTGCGTCCAAAGCCCGGGAATGGATTGACCAGAACAAAGTGGATGTCATTATTGGCGGTACCAACTCCGCCACCACGATTGCCATGATGGGTGTCGCTGCAGAGAAAAAAGTGCCGGTCATTTCAGTAGGTGCTGGCGCAACCTCCATTACCAGCGAACATTGCACACCATACACCATTCATTATGCCTATAACACGCAAGCCACTGCCTATGGCGTTTCTTCCGCCGTACTGAAACAAGGGGGCAAAGATTGGTTCTTTATTACGTCAGACTATGCCTTCGGACATGCACTGCAAAAAACAGCCTCTGATGTTGTCAACACCTCCGGTGGAAAGTCAATGGGTAACGTGCTGGTCCCTTTAAATACTGCCGATTTTTCTTCCTATATGCTGCAGGCACAAACATCAGGGGCCAAAATTCTGGGCTTGGCCAATGCGGGCAATGATTTTATCGGTTCCATCAAGGCGGCACATGATTTTGGCGTCACCTCTTCCATGCGTATCGCCGGTTTACAGGTATATATCAGTGATGTTCATGCTCTGGGGCTGGATGCCACCCAAGGTATGTACCGCACCTCTCCCTGGTACTGGAATCAGGACGACGCTTCACGTACATGGTCCAAGAAATTCTATGAAAAACAAAAAACCATGCCTACCTTCAACCAGGCAGGCAACTACTCTGCCGTTTCCAACTACCTGAAAGCCGTCAACCAGACGGGTACTGATGATGGCGCCACCATCATGGGCTGGTTCAAATCCACACCGATTTCCGACATGTATATTAAAAACGGTAAAGTCAGGGAAAATGGCCTGATGGTACACGACATGTTTCTTCACGAAGTCAAGACACCTGCCGACTCCAAAGAACCTTGGGATTATTTCAATATCATCAGCACCATTCCCGGTGAAGAAGCCTTTGGCCCTGAAAGCATGTCTACCTGCAAACTAAAATCTGCATAGGCGAAACAACAATGATCAAAACAGCCATTATCGGAACCGGCCTGATTGGCCAGGCATGGGCCATTGTTTTTGCGCGGGCAGGATGCCAAACCATCCTGTGGGATGGTAATTATCAGGCAGCTCAGAAAGCGCTTGAGCTCATTGCCCTGCAACTGGAAGATCTGCAACAAAATGGGCTGGTATCCGAACCGGCTGCTATTTTGCAAAACATTCGTGTGGTACAGCATCTGGATGAGGCACTGGAAGACGCCGAGTACGTTCAGGAAAATCTTCCCGAAAACCGTGATGTGAAGCGGGCCATTTATAAAGAAATGGATGCCCTGGCACCACCCGGAACGATCCTGGCCAGCTCCACATCCAGTATTCCGGCGTCTGAATTTACCCAAGACCTGAACGGACGCCATCGTTGTCTGGTTGCTCACCCAGTCAATCCGCCCTACCTGATTCCTGCCGTGGAAATTTGCGGTGCGCCATGGACTTCTGAACAGACCATCGCCAAAACCCGACAGATCATGAATCAGGTTAAGCAAAAACCCGTTGTCATCCATAAAGAACTGGAAGGTTTTATTCTGAATCGTCTGCAAGGTGCCCTGCTGCGTGAAGCTTATCGGCTGGTTGAACTGGGTTATGTCTCTGTTGAAGACCTTGATGTAACGATCAAAGACGGACTGGGCTTGCGCTGGGCTTTCATGGGCCCCTTTGAGACCATCGACCTTAACGCTCCAAATGGCATAAAAGAGTATTCGGAACGCTACGGCCCTCTTTTCCAGTCTATATCAAAAGAACAGACCTCTACCGAAAGCTGGTCGGAATCCCTGATCACAAAACTGGAAAACAGCCGCAGGGAACAACTGCCAAACGAGCAATTGCTACAACGCCGTTTATGGCGTGATAAGCAATTAATGGCCTTATTAAAGCACAAACAAAAACAGTCTCTTTAATTTATATTCAAATCAGGATTTCTCAAAATGTCGTCAAAAGTCATTATTACCTGCGCAGTTACAGGTGCCATTCACACCCCCAGCATGTCTGAACATCTACCGGTTACCGCAGATGAAATTGCCAACGCTGCCATTGCTGCTGCCGATGCCGGTGCCGCCATTCTTCACCTACATGCACGTGATCCCGAAAACGGCAAGCCCACTCAGGACCCGGATTATTTCCGTCCATTTCTATCGCAGATCAAAGAAAAAACCAATGCAATCATTAATATTACAACAGGTGGCAGCCCACACATGACGGTTGAAGAACGCATGCTACCCGCTACCACCTTCAAACCGGAATTGGCCTCACTCAATATGGGCTCCATGAATTTCGGCCTGTACACCATGCTGAACCGTTTTACCGAATTCAAACACGAATGGGAACGTCAGCATCTGGAAAACAGCCGTGATCTGGTCTTCAAGAATACATTTAATGATATTGAAACCATTTTACGTATCGGCAATGAAAACGGCACCCGTTTTGAGTTTGAATGCTATGACATCAGCCATCTGTATAACCTGGCTCATTTTATGGATCGTGGACTGGTCAAAACACCGCCGTTTATTCAATCAGTTTTTGGTTTACTGGGTGGTATCGGGCCCAATCCCGAAGATCTGATGCATATGCGCCGTACGGCTGACCGACTGTTTGGTAATAATTACCAATGGTCTATTCTAGGCGCTGGTCGCAACCAGATACCATTAGCCACCATTGGTGCCGCCATGGGTTCCAATGTACGTGTCGGGCTGGAAGATTCCCTATGGATTGCCCCTAAAAAGCTGGCCCAATCCAATGCTGACCAAGTCAAACAGATCAGAACTATTCTGGAAGCCCTGAACCTTGAAATTGCCACCCCAGCTGAAGCACGCCAGATATTGCAATTAAAGGGTGCCGATAATGTTAACTTCTAAGGCATGATGATTATGTTTAAACTTACCGGCCAAACGGCCTTCATTACCGGAGCATCCCGTGGCATTGGTTTTGCAGCAGCAAAAGCACTGGGGTTACAAGGCGCAAAGGTCATTATCAATGCCCGTAATCCAGAAAACCTGCAACAGGCCAAACAGGTACTGGAACAAGCGGGGATAGAAACCATTGCCGCTCCCTTTGATATCAGCAACCCACACGAAGCAGTCGCTCATCTGGAAAAAATTCTGGAGACCCATAAAATTGATATTTTCCTGGGCAATGCCGCCAGCCAGCACCGTCAAAATCTGCTGGACTATCCCCTGGAGAAATTTGAAGAAATCATTCAGGTCAATTTAACCTCACAATGGGCCATGGGGCGCCACCTTGCCCGCCATATGGTTGAAAACGGCCATGGCCGCATTATTTTCACCGGTTCAATCACCGCCCTCTCAGGACGCAAGGATGTCACCGCCTACTCCATTGCCAAGGCAGGCTTGCATGCCATGGTCAAGCAATGGTCGGTTGAACTGGGTAACGCCGGTGTTACCATTAATGCCATCGCCCCCGGTTATATTGCCACCGAATTTACGGAAAAACTGAAACAGGATACTGAATTCACGTCATGGCTACACCAACGGGTTCCCCAACAAAAATGGGGAAACCCCGAAAATGTAGCCGCTGCCGTTTGTTTCTTTGCCTCGCGTGAAGCCGATTTTATTACCGGACAAACGCTGGCCATTGATGGAGGGCTGTCATCGGCGCTTTAAGCGTTGCACCATCACAGATTGACATCATCCCCTCCCTAAAGGAGCAACACCAGCGCCTTGTTGTAGACGAACCAGCACGAGCCAGCGAAGCAGCGTATTTGCCGCTCCTGCTGGTCGTCGGGCATCAATTCGTACTTGTAGTCGAGCAGCAGCAAACCCCACACTGAAACCTAAAGACAAGGACGGCTACACCGCCCTCGCTATCCTTTACGTTTGGCAAAAGCCACCATAAAAAACACCCCAAACCCGGATATCGTTCCGGGCTTGGGGTGTCATTCCATTTTACCAAAGAGACAATGGTGTGACGCTTGAGCTCAAAAAGAACCCGATACCGTTTTTTTATTTCACCCTGTTATTTGCCATGGTCAGGGCCAAATCCTCGATCATGTCTTCCTGACCGCCAACCGTGCCCCTGCGGCCAAGTTCAACCAGAATATCACGTGCAGAAACACCGTATTTCTTTTCTGCCCGTTTGGCAAACAGCAGAAAGGATGAATAAACACCCGCATAACCCAGCGTCAGTGCATCCCGGTCCACCCGAATGGGTTGATCCATAATGGGCGTGACCAAATCTTCGGCCACATCCTGTGCCTTGAACAGATCGATACCCGTAGGAATTTCCATCCGGTTCAAGACGGCAACCAGAACCTCAAGTGGTGTATTTCCAGCCCCAGCCCCCAACCCAGCCGAAGCGGCATCAATCCGGTTGGCACCTGCCTTGATGGCAGCCACCGAGTTGGCGACCCCCATGGCCATATTATGGTGCCCATGAAAGCCCAATTCTGTTTCCGGCCTTAAACCATCCCTTAACGCGGCAACCCGGGCAGCGACATCTTCCGGCAACATATAGCCGGCCGAATCAGTCGCATAAATACAGTTGGCTCCATAGGATTCCATGAGCCTGGCCTGTTCCAGCAGTTTTTCAGGCGTGGCCATATGAGCCATCATGAGAAACCCTACCGTATCCAAACCCATTTTTCGGGCAAAGCCAATATGTTGTTCAGAGACATCCGCCTCGGTACAATGCGTGGCCACGCGAATGGTTGAGACCCCTTTTTCACATGCCATTTTCAAGTCATCAACCGTACCAATGCCGGGTAACAGCAAGGCTGAAATTTTTGCCTGTTTCATCAAGGGTATGACAGTTGACAGATATTCTTCATCGCTATGGGCCGGAAAACCATAATTGACAGAGCTGCCTCCCAAACCATCACCATGAGTGACCTCAATAAGAGGCACACCTGCCTCATCAAGCGCGCAGGCAATGGATTTCATCTGTTCTAAAGACATCTGATGACGCTTGGGATGCATCCCGTCACGCAGCGTCATGTCGTGAATCTTGATTTTGTTCATGTCGACCATTTTTATTTAATCCTTTATTATTGCGCTACAGCCGTATTTGCCAATACATTTTCAGCAAACATTTCAGCTGTCCGGGTTGCTGCAGCGGTCATGATGTCCAGGTTTCCGGCATACTTTGGCAAGAAATCACCCAGGCCTTCCACTTCCATAAACATGGATACCCGGTTTCCGTCAAAAACCGGTCCATTGACCAGCTTATAACCCGGTACATATTTTTGTACTTCCCGGATCATTTCCTGTACGGAAGCCGTAATGGCTTCACGGTCGGGTTCTCCAACCACCAGACAATGCACCGTATCACGCATCATTAATGGTGGTTCGGCCGGGTTGATAATGATAATGGCCTTGCCTTTTTTGGCCTTGCCCACTTTTTCAACCGCACTTGCCGTGGTCCTGGTGAATTCATCAATATTTTTACGCGTACCAGGCCCTACCGAACGGCTGGATACCGTTGCAATGATTTCCCCGTATTCAAGTTCTTGCACCCGGGAAACCGCCGCAATCATGGGAATCGTGGCCTGGCCACCGCAAGTAACCATATTCACATTCATGGCCCCCTGCTTCAGACAGTCATCCAGGTTAACCGGCGGCACACAAAAGGGCCCAATTGCCGCGGGTGTCAGGTCAATCATCAGGACACCCAGTTCGTTAAGCTTGCGACTGTTTTCCGCATGAACGTAAGCGGAAGTGGCATCAAAGGCAATCTGGATGTTGTCTTTTTTGACATGCGGCAACAGGCCATCTACCCCTTCGGAAGAAGTTTTCAGGCCAAGCTCACGGGCACGGGACAAACCGGCAGAATCAGGATCAATACCCACCATCCAGACCGGTTCCAGACAATTACTGCGTTGCAATTTATAAAGTAAATCGGTTCCAATATTACCCGGGCCGATAATTGCACATTTAATTTTTTTCATCGTATTTTTTAAGAAAAGCAATTTATTATTCAAACACGGTGTTAACCGTACCGAGCCCGTCAATGCTAACGCTGTAAGTGCCAGCCGATGACACGGCCACCATTGGCCCCAGTGCACCCGTCAGGATAATGCTGCCAGCCGTCAAGGGACGCCCACATTGCACCATGACATCCGCCAGCCAGACAGCCGCATTCAATGGATTGCCCAGACACGCAGCCCCTTTTCCGACCGATACCTGCACGTTATTGTGCATCATGGACATGTCGCATTCAGTCAGGGAAAAATCTTTAAGCAAAACGGGCTGACTGCCCAATACAAACAGGGCACTGGACGCATTATCTGCCACGGTATCCGTAATACTGATTTTCCAGTCGACAATACGGCTATCCACAATTTCAATGGCTGCCAGCGCATATTCGGTTGCACCGATAATATCCGCATACGTATGCCGTTCATGGTTCAGGTCTTTACCAATAACCAGTGCGATTTCGGCTTCAACCTTGGGCTGGATAAGACCGGACAACTGTACGGGGGTATTTTCTCCAACCGCCATATCTGCAAACAACATACCAAAATCGGGTTGATCCACCCCCAACTGTGCCTGCACAACGGGCGAAGTCAGTCCGATTTTCCGGCCTACCAAACGGCGGCCCTGACTCAATGCATATTGCGTATTTTGCTCTTGAATGGCATAAGCCGTTTGTATATCGGCCTGCCTGAGACGGTCTTTAATAGGCGCTACCGGTTTGCCCGATTGCTGTGCCTCACGCAAAAGCGCGGCGGCACTTTCTATACTTAACAATTGATCATTCATAATTAATGTGTTTCCTTAGTCTTTATGACCATTTAACAGGAAATCAATATGTAATGCATTAAACGTTTCAGGGTCTTCGTATTGTGGCCAGTGACCGCAGTTTTCCATCACGGCCAAACAGCTGTTTGAGACCAGCGAATGCAGCTTTTCACCCACGCTGACTGCAGCGGTAGGATCATGGCTGGTCCAAAGCACCAGTGTTTCGGCTTCGATTTTGGCCAGTTCTTCGGGAGTTAGCAGGTTACGCAAGCGGACATCCATATCCTGCAAGCACATAATGCTTTCAATGGCTTCAAGCATGCCCGGAGAACGATAAGTGGCATATCTGGCTTCAACCAGATCTTCGGTAACAATTGAAGGGTCCGCCATCAGGAACTCAAGGCGTTTGCGGGTAGCTTCCCGGTCTGGGTTTCTGACTGCATTCAAGCTAAGGGTACGTAAACGTTCCATCACTTTGGGGTCTGCAATCATCCCGCCACAGGTGTTAAGAACAAGCCGTTTGACCCGTTCGGGGTATTTTGCCGCAAAACGGGCACTGACCCAACCGCCCAGAGACTCGCCAGAAAAATGAATTTTTTCCAGCCCCAGCACATCCATCAAATCACGCAGATGTTCTACATAATCGATGACCTCATAATTGCATTTGGGCTTATCGGTAAAACCGTGTCCCAGCATATCAATGGCCAACACACGAAAATGTTTTGCATGCGGCAGGATATTACGCATATAGGCTTCCAGATGACCTGAAATACCATGTAGTAAAAATAATGTTTCGGGCCCTTCTCCGGCCTCAAGGACACGGGTTTTGACCCCTTTTACGTCGATATAATGCAAACGGACACTGCCATCGGCCACGGCAGACCATAAAGAACGCAGTTCTGGCTGGGCATTATTCTTATGATTATTTTCCAAAGTGCTGGATGAACGACTCACTGACTTTATCTCCAATAGATGATTAACAATATCTTAAGTATCAAGCATGTTAAAAAACATTCATTTAATCCAATATTTATTTTGTAGTTATTGATAGGATAAAAATCTAATTCAATTTTTTTTATTCATTGCCGCAACAGGAAACCCTGAAATTCTGTTCCATCAAAGACAGAAAATACTGAAATTCTTCCATCTCGCAGTGGTCATGCCATGACATGTATAAATTGATATTGGGTGGCGTAGGACTCACTATTTTCCTGAAACAAATTGAAGGATTAAGCAATGTAATGACATAATCCGGTAATATGGCAACCCCCATACCCATCGAAACCAGATTCAGGGTGAGCAACATATTGGATGCATTCTGGATTTTCTTGTATTTGATATTGTTTTCTTCAAGGTATTGATTGGTCAATATACCCAGCGCCCCAGAAAAATTAGGGTCAGTAACAATAATATTTTGATCCTGTAACAAGTTTACGGGGATTTCATTTTCCCGAGCCAGGGGATGCTCAACTGACATCACCAACACCAGCTCCTCCTGATATATCAGATTATTTTTAAATCCCTCTACTGTTTGTCTCAAAAAAGCAACATCAAGATCCCCCTTAAGCAAGGCCTCTTCCTGTTCAATTGTATTAATACTTTTCAACTCAACATTCAGGGACGGCATTTTCTGCCTGATAAAAGGCATAATTTTCGGGAAGATTTTTACTTCAGCCGAAGGTACAAATCCTATTTTTATTTTCCTGTTAGATTTCCTGACCGAATCCCGGGTTACCTGGATGGCAAGATTGGCCTGCTGCAATACCAGCCTGGCCTCCTTGAGAAAGACTTCTCCGGCTTTGGTCAGTTCTACTTTACGTTTCGTTCTGCTAAACAATTTAACGCCTATTTCATTCTCCAAATCACGGATCTGCTGACTCAGTGAAGGCTGGGCAGTAAACAGCTTTTCAGCCGCCCTGGTGAAATTCAATTCTTCGGCGACAGCAATGAAATACCGTATGTGTCTAAGTTCCAAATCACCCTCCAGTAATCTTTTTTAAATATTAATTCAAATAAAAAAAGTATTTCACAGTTGTTACAACTGCAACGATCATATCGGTTGTTACCACACAAAAGAATGATCCTAAAGACGACTACAGGAGGCTATCGTTAATGAATAAAACCATAGACATTCAAGCTTTAATAGATTCCAAAAATGGGCAAGTGACTCCTTCGATTTATACTGACCCTGAAATATATGAACTTGAACTGGAAAGAATCTTCGGGCGCTGCTGGCTGTTTCTTGCGCATGAAAGCCAAATTCCAAAAGCAGGAGATTTTTTTAATACTTACATGGGTGAAGACCCCATTGTTGTTGTTCGTCAAAAAGATGGTACCGTGAAAGCATTCTTAAATCAATGCCGTCACCGTTCCATGCGAGTCAGTTATGCCGACTCGGGCAATACCAAAGCCTTCACCTGTCCCTATCATGGCTGGTCTTATGCCACCAACGGTGACCTGATCGAGGTTCCGCTTGAGCCGCGCGCCTACCCGCAAGGTTTATGCAAATCAAAATGGGGCCTGCAAGAGGTCACCAAAGTTGCCTCTTATAAAGGCCTCATCTTCGGCACCTGGGACGAAAACGCAGTCAACCTTGAAGAATATATGGGCGATATGGCCTGGTATCTTGATGGTGTTCTTGACCGTCGTGAAGGTGGCACCGAAATTGTTGGCGGCATCCATAAATGGACGATCGACTGCAATTGGAAATTTGCCGCCGAACAATTCGCCAGCGACCAGTACCACGCCCTGTTCTCACATGCCTCAGCGGTACAAGTGCTAGGCGCCAAACCCGAAGACGAGCAAAAAGCACTGGGCTCGGGCCAAACAGCCCGCCCTGTATGGGAAACGGCAAAAGACGCCCTGCAATTTGGACAGGATGGTCACGGTAGCGGTTTTTTCTTTACCGAAAAACCTGATGCCAACGTTTGGGTCGATGGTGAAGTATCCGATTATTATCGCGAAACTTATCCCGAAGCCCTTGAGCGCCTTGGCGAAATCCGGGCACTTCGCCTGGCGGGTCACAACACCCTGTTCCCCACCCTGTCATGGTTAAACGGCACAGCCACGCTACGTGTATGGCATCCCCGTGGCCCCAACCAGGTTGAAGTCTGGGCATTCTGTATTACCGATAAAAATGCCCCTGAAGAAGTCAAGGCCGCCTTTGAACGAAGTGCTACCCGTGCATTCGGTCCTGCCGGTTTTCTTGAACAGGACGACTCTGAAAACTGGGTTGAAATCCAGAAAATTCTGCGTGGCCACCGTGCACGCAACAGTCAACTGTGCATGGAAATGGGTATGGGCAATGAAAAAATCCGTGATGATGGCGTCCCGGGAATTACCAACTATATTTTCTCGGAAACGGCCGCTCGTGGCTTCTATCAGCATTGGGCAAATTTGTTAAGCAGCCAAACCTGGCAAGAGGCCAAA
Organism: Advenella mandrilli; assembly: GCF_016595155.1. Lineage (GTDB taxonomy): Bacteria > Pseudomonadota > Gammaproteobacteria > Burkholderiales > Burkholderiaceae_B > Advenella > Advenella mandrilli. The sequence continues at coordinate 280,200 of NZ_JAENGP010000002.1, read as the reverse complement.
GCCAAAACCGATGCTTATCAGAAGACCCTGGTTGAAAACAGCAAGGAGACTGCATAATGACACAAGTTATCACGCCCGTTTCCATGGAATTACACCATGAAATCAGCCAATTCCTGTTTTATGAAGCTCAAAAGCTGGATGACTGGCAATTCCGTGACTGGCTCACCCTGATCGCAGAAGATATCCACTACACCATGCGCACGGCAGTAAACGCCCAAACCAGGGATCGCCGCCGCTGTGTACAACCGCCTACCACCTGGATTTTCAACGATAGCAAATTCCAGCTTGAGAAACGGATTGCCCGACTTGAAACAGGTATGGCCTGGGCCGAAGAGCCCCCTTCCCGTACCCGTCACTTCGTCAACAATATCCAAATATCTCCTACCGAACAGGAAGATGAATACGATATTCGTGTGAACTACTTGCTTTATCGTTCACAAAAAGAGAAAGATGAAACCTTCTATGTCGGCATGCGCAACGATCGTATTCGTCGAACCGGAAACAATGACATGGGTTGGGAAATTGCCCATCGGGAAATTATCCTTGATCAGGTTGTTATTACCTCTCATAACCTAAGCATACTGTTCTAGTCATGGAAAAGATTTTTGTTTGCTCAAAAAATGACTTGCCCGAAGGTGAAGCTATCAAGGTGGACTGTCAGCCCGAAGCGATCGCCGTATTTAATATTGGCGGCTCATTTCATGCCATGAATGACAAATGCAGTCATGGCAACGCGTCCATGTCCGAAGGCTATATTGAAGAGGATGGCAAGGTGGAATGTCCATTACATTCCGCCCTGTTTTGCGTCAAAACCGGCAAGCCTTTATGCCTGCCGGCAACCGATCCTATCGCCACCCATCCGGTTGTGGTTGAAAATGATTCCATCTATGTCCTTCTTAAGGAGCAACAACAATGAGCTGGTTACAAGACCAAACGGTTCTGATTACCGGTGGCGGATCGGGCTTGGGCCTGGCCCTGGTGGAACGCTTCCTGAATGAAGGTGCCAATATCGGTGTCTTGCAACGCTCTGCGTCAAAAGTTGAGTTGCTGAAAGAGCGTTACGGCAATGACATCGTTGTGGTGCAAGGCGACGTGGCCAATTACGAAGACAACCAGCTTGCCGTTCAGGAAACCGTCAAGAAATTTGGAAAACTGGATTGTTTTATTGGTAATGCTGCCGTCTGGGATCATGGCGCCAGCCTAATGAGCCTGTCAGCCGAACAACTAGATACCGGCTTCAATGAACTGTTTTCAATCAATGTAAAAGGCTACTTGCTGGGTGCCAAGGCGGCCAGCCAGGAACTGATCAAATCAGAAGGTTCCATTATCTTCAGTCTCTCCAACTCCGCCTTCTACCCCGAAGGCGGGGGCCCTTTGTATACATCCAGCAAACATGCCGCCGTTGGGCTAATACGTCAGCTGGCTTTTGAACTGGCACCCAAAGTGCGGGTCAATGGCGTTGGCCCATGTGGCATGGCCAGTGATTTGCGCGGTCCTGCTTCCCTGGGACAAGACCAGTTGCGAATCATGGATTCACGCACACCTGAAGCCATTGCCAGCATTTTACCGCTGCAGTTTTTTCCTGACGCCAGTGAATTCACCGGGCCTTTTGTTTTATTGGCATCCCGTGAAAACAACCGTACATTAAGCGGTGTCATGATTAATGCCGATGCGGGTCTGGGCATCAGGGGCATCCGCAATACTGCCGGTGGCATGAACCTGTAAACAGTTCAAGTTTTAATAATAATTAAAGAATGGCTATTTTAATAATAGCCATTCAAGGACATACCTTATGACCGTAAAATTAATATGTGTGGCGCACACGCCAATGATGGACCATTGCTCACCTGGTGACAAGGTCGAAAAGGAAGCACGTGCCGCTTTTGCCAAACTTGCGGCCGAGGTCGATGCATACAATCCGGATCTGATCGTCGTTTTCGCTCCCGATCATTTCAACGGTTTTTTCTATGATTTAATGCCTGCTTTCAATATAGGCATTCGTGCATCGGCCGCCGGTGACTGGGATATTGGCAAAGGCCCGCTTAACGTTCCTGAAGACAAGGCGCTGGCCTTAACCCAGGACGTACTGGATCAGGGCATTGATGTCGCCTATTCCTATCGCATGCAGGCAGACCATGGCTTTACCCAACCCCTGATGCTTCTGTGCAATAGCCTGACCAAATACCCTGTTATCCCGATCTTTGTTAACGGCGCGGCAAAACCCCTGCCAAGCTGCAAACGTGCAGTTGATCTGGGCAAGGCAGTTGGAAAGCATCTGTCCAAATCCGATCAGCGTATTTTAATTATCGGATCCGGTGGCTTGTCACATGATCCTCCAACGCCTCAAATGGGCTCGGTTCCCCCAGAAGTTGAAGAATTCCTGATAGCAGGACGCAACCCCACCCCTGAAGCCAGGAACAAGCGCCAGGCCAATGTTGTTGCCACTGGCCAGGCACTGGCCAAAGGCGAAGGGCCATCCATTCCCCTTAATCCTGAATGGGACATGGCCTTGATGGAACAATTCAAAAATGCCGATTTCAAGCGCATTGCCGCCTACACCAATGAAGAAATCCAGCGGGATGGTGGCAAAGGCGGACAGGAAGTCCGGGCCTGGATGGCTGCATTCGCGGCCCTGTCTGAATTTGGTCCTTACGATGCCGAGATTGTCTATTATTACCCCATCAAAGAATGGATTGCTGGCATGGGCATGATGACAGCGCAACCCATTTAAATTAATCCTGGAAAAATTCAATGAATAAAGAAACTATTATCATCATTGGAGCAGGCCAGGCAGGCGCAACCGTGGCAGTACAGTTGCGCCAGGATGGTTTCACAGGACGCATTATCCTGGTAGGAGACGAACCTCATTTGCCCTATGAAAGGCCCCCTCTTTCAAAAGAAAGGCTGTTAACACCCGATACGGCCAACTGCCAAATTTTTAGTGCTGACTTTTATGCTGAAAAACACATCGAAGTCAGAAACAACGAAAAAGTCACCGGCATCAATACGCAAACCCGCCAAGTACTGTTGGCCAATGGCGAAAAACTGGATTATTTCAAGCTAGTGCTAACGACAGGCGCAAGTGTTAAACATATCCCCATGCTTGATGAGCTTGGTGACAGGGTTCATACACTCCGGACCATTGACGATGCCGATATGCTCAGGCTTTCCCTATCGCCAGGAAAACGCATTGCCATTATTGGCGGTGGTGTGATCGGCCTGGAGCTGGCATCCACGGCCATTGACCTGGGTTGCCAAGTCAATCTGGTGGATACCGGAAACCGTGTCATGCGCAGAAGCGTTCCCCCCATTCTCAGTCAGTTCCTGTTTGAACGGCATCAAAAAAACGGTGTTCAATTCCATATGAATACCGTTTTACGCACTGCCAGCATCAACCAGGACAACAGTTTTACCCTGACGCTGGAAAACGGCACTTGCCTGCAAGCAGATGCCATTGTTTACGGAATTGGCGTTGAGCCCAATATTAATCTGGCCATCCAGGCCGGCATCCAGGTTAACAATGGCATTGTAATTAACAGTCACGGGCAAACCTCCGACCCGAATATTTACGCAGCCGGAGACGTTACCGCATGCTGGCAAGGGCAAACACAAACATTTACCCGCACTGAAACATGGGAAAATGCCCAGAATCAGGCTATTACTGTTGCCAAATCCATTCTTGGGCTGGTAATCCCCGAGTTTTCAGCACCCTGGTTCTGGACCGACCAATGTGGATTAAATATCCAGCTTTGCGGTCAAATGAACGCAGACCAATGGATTTGTCGCGGTGACATGAACGCCCCCGAAGGATTTATTCTTTTCGGTTTCTTGCAAGATATCCTGGTTGGTGCCATTACGGTCAACCAAGGCAGGGAAATGCGTAATCTGAAAAAAATGATCGCCCTGCAACATCCTTTTTGCAAGGCAACCCTTGAAAACCTGGAAACTAGTTTACGCCAATTAAGCACGGCTGTTTAATTGCGTCTTTGCCATTCAACAATCAGCCTGTCATGCTGGCATCTTTGACCGTATCCGTCAAAACCGGAATGGCAGGCCCTACACCCAGATAAGAAAACAGGTCTTTCGGGTCGGCCAGATCGGGCACCAATGAAATGGACTGCATCAAACCCAATTCTTTTGCCACATCACGCATGAACCGCATGGCAGAATAATCTTCCAGTGCAAACCCGACCGAATCAAACAGCGTTACCTGATTATTATCACTGCGGCCCAGTTTTGTTTGGCCAAACACTTCCCATAAGTGCACCACCGGAAAATCCGTCGCCACATTCTGCAACTCCCCTTCAATCCGGGTCTGCTCTTCAAACTCAACAAAAACCGGACCCATTGACAGAATATCGGGATGCAATTCCGTCTTGCCGGGTGAGTCACCCCCCACGGCATTAATATGCATGCCCGGCTCTATCATATCTGGGGTAATAATATGCGCTTTGGCGTATTCAGCCGTTACCGTGGTAATAATATCCATACCTTTAACCGTACTGGCCACATCACTGCTCATCACAAACTTTATGTCGGTATGGGCCAGGTTGCCCGCCAGTTTTTCAGAAGCCTTGGGGTCTTTATCATACAAATGGATTTCTTCAATACCCAGCAGGTAATGAAATGCCAGTGCCTGGAATTCAGCCTGAGAGCCATTGCCAATTAAGGCCATGGTACGGCTATTTTTACGGGCCAGGTATTTGGCCGCCAAGGCAGATGTTGCCGCTGTCCGGAAAGCCGTTGTCAGGGTCAATTCTGAAATTGCCCTTGGCATGCCTGTGGCCACATCAACCAGGGCACCGAATGCAATCACGGTAGACAAGCCCTTGGCCGGATTATGCGGATGGCAATTCACATATTTAAATGCATAATGTTTTTTATCGGCAATTGGCATCAGCTCCATGACCCCATTTTCCACATATTTGGCGACCCGTTTGGATTTATCAAATTCCTCCCAGCGCAAATAATCCTTCAAAATATAATTGGCTACCCCGTCAAGACAGGTTTTCATGCCTTTTTTCTGAACAATGGCCGCAATATCCTGTGGACGGATCAATTCAGTCATTAACTGATTCTGTAATAAGGCATTCATGCGGGGTCTCCTGTATTTATACTTATCATTCAAACTATTAGCCATAGTTTGACGCATGACGCCATCAATTTACAGCCCACATTTTGCATACTTTTTGGCAGTTTTCTATCATAATGATAGAACACATTACCGGAATGACAATGATGGATACAATTGACCAGACACTTATTGCCCTTTTACGCCAGAATGCCCGTTATACCGTGGCTGATCTGGCCCAGAAACTGCAGGTATCGCGCGGCACGGTACGCAACCGCATGCTGAAACTGGAAGATGAAGGCGTGATTACCGGTTATTCGGTGCAGCTGCGCCCCACCAGCCAGAACCGGCCCATTACCGCCTGGATGAGTATTGCCATTGAAGGCAACGCCACCCGGCAGGCAGTGGCCAGCTTGCTGGGTGAACCCTGCGTGGTTGCCCTGCATGACACCAATGGCCGCTGGGACTTGCTGGCCGAACTGCAGGCGCAAACCCTGGATGAACTGGCGCAGTCCCTGGAACGGATCAGGCTAATTAAACATATTAGCAATTCAGAAACCAGCATTCATTTAAAAAGTTATAAATAATCGCAGTACTTTGGCTTTAGTTAATGTTAACTATGGTTTATGACCAAATCAGCAATCGTATTATTATCAATGGTCTCACCACTTAAATACTTCATTAAAACCTCACTACCCATTTCAGGCAATGAAAATATATAATCAACGTGCAAAAGTTGCAATTTCCGGCGATTACGTTCTTCATTAATCATGGTAATTGTTTTAACTTTATCACCCGCAATTTCTTTCACCGCCAATAAAATATAGGTATTTTCCACATCGCTCTTTTCCAATGCCATCACACAATACGCATCTTTCACAGAAGCCTTATCCAGGGTCGCGATCTCGGCAACCTCACCTGACACAACAATTGCATCTGAAGGAAATAAATCCCGGTTTTTTTCATCACATACAATGACAGTCTGCAGACCCCGTTTTTTCAAGCCGTTATAAACAAAAACCGCCAATTGGGAAGAACCTGCAATAACATAATGATTTTTCATCTTTAACAGCCTTTTATGTACAATTTTACGGGTATCACTGGCTGCAATGCCTGCCAAATACACAATTGAAGTGGTAAAAATAGTAATACCTAAAACAACAACACTAATCGCAAAAATACGTGCTTCTGTGCTTACTGGCACAATATCCCCATAACCCAATGTTGTCATGCTGATGATAGAAAAATAAAATGCCTGGAAAGCATCCGTAATTTTTGGATTGAAATGCGGGCCCAAATATAATGAACCCAATACTGAATATATAATAAGTAAAACAATGCTGAATAAAGCTAACCCTGCCGTATTACTTATATTTTGATTCGGAAAATGTTTCCAGTTACGTATTAATAAAACCAATAAAACAAAAGAATAAACGCCATGAAAAAAATAGGCACTACCCAATGTTATATCAAGGGAAACTAATAAAACCAGGGCAAGAATACTAAAAAAACAGGCCAGGCGTGCGCCTGCAAACATGAAAAAACCAAATAAAACCAGGCAAGTACCCAAGGCAAACCTGGGCAATTCAAGTAAATGGAAAAAACCCAATGTTTGCATCCAATGCACAAACTCTTCAGTATCTTTGACAAAGTTACCAAAATACTTATATAAAACCGGTAAAGTCAGCCATAGCCCGTTAATAATACCCAGCAATGACAGGAAAACCCGTAAATTCAATATTAGTTGAATCAACGAGCCAATATGTTTTATTGCATTCATAACAGTCCAAAAAGGTATTCAATAACCAGTAATTGCCATCCTTGATTTATTCATTATTACGCAAAAAAGCGCTCACTTTTTCAATCAAGGTGGATACCATGTGCGGTATTGTACCAACCATCCTCTACCAGACAGTATTTATTCTTTCGGTAGGCTCACGCATAATAAACGTCACCCCTTGTCACAATTTTTTGTATGGCCCTTATCCCTTTAAATACCACCCATGCATAAATATTTCACGACAAGATAGTCATCAAGCCCGTAATGAGAGCCCTCACGGCCAAGGCCCGACTGTTTTACGCCACCAAAAGGGGCTGCCTCATTGGAAATGATGCCTGTGTTAATGCCCACCATTCCATATTCCAACGCCTCGGAGACACGCCATACACGACCAATATCACGACTGTAAAAATAAGCCGCCAGACCAAATTCGGTATCGTTGGCCTGATCAATGACTTCTTCGTCTGAATGAAATCTGAAAACGGGTGCTAACGGCCCAAACGTTTCCTCATAAGCCACTTTCATTTCTGCCGTTGCATCCGCAATCACCGTTGGTTCGAAAAAAGACAATCCCAATGCATGCGGTTTGCCGCCAGCCAATATCCGTCCGCCTTTTGTAAGCGCATCAGCCACATGTTCCTCCACCTTGTTGACGGCCGCCTGATCAATTAAGGGCCCTTGAGTAACCCCATCGTCAAAGCCATTGCCTACTTTAAGCTTACCGACGGCATTCACCAATTTCTGGCAAAATTCATCGTATACCCTATCATGAACATAAAAACGATTGGTACAAACGCATGTTTGGCCCGTGTTCCTGTATTTGCTGGCCATGGCACCTTCTACCGCGGCATCCAGATCTGCATCTTCAAAAACAATAAAAGGTGCATTTCCGCCCAACTCCATCGACACTTTCTTGATGGTGCCGGCACTTTGCTGCATTAATAACCGGCCCACTTCAGTAGAACCGGTGAAAGAAACCTTTCGTACCAAATCATTGGATGTCATTTCACCACCAATGGCCGATGCAGAGCCGGTTATGACTGAAAACACCCCGGTAGGCACACCCGCCTCTTCAGACAACACCGCCAGCGCCAAGGCCGAGTAAGGTGTCTGGGAAGCGGGTTTAACCACAATCGGGCATCCGGCTGCCAATGCGGCCCCCACTTTACGGGTAATCATGGACGAAGGGAAATTCCAGGGCGTAATAGCAGCACAAACGCCTATCGGTTCTTTGGTTACCACAATACGTTTATCGCGAGAAGGCGCTGGAATAGTATCGCCATAAACCCGCTTTCCTTCTTCGGCATACCACTCCAGATAAGACGCGCCGTAAGCGATTTCACCTTTTGATTCGCTTAACGGTTTACCCTGCTCTGCCGTCATGATACGTGCCAGATCGTCTGAGTTTTCTATAATGAGTTCAAACCATCTTCTAAGAATATTTGATCTTTCCTTGGCTGATTTATTACGCCACGCTTTCCAGGCGGCATCCGCCCCCTCAATGGCCTGTCGTGCTTCAGCGCTGCCCATTTTGGGAACCAACCCCAACACTTCTTGCGTTGCGGGATTAATAACCTGAATGGTTTCACCCCCATCAGCGTCACTCCAGATACCGTTTATGTAACATTGCTGCCGAAACAAACTTGAATTTTTTAACATCAACATTATTTTCTCCATTTACTCTATTTTTCTGACAGTCAATGCCAATCTCAACTGGCCCTGAACCAGGATTTTTAATTTTTCTCCAACGCCTGACACAAACCATGATTAATAATACATGCAGACATTTTTCAGGATGCTACCATGATACTTAATAATTAATCAAAAACCACAGGAGACAATATGAACACCCCTGCCACCTCTATTCTTGAAACCGCCACAATGAATGGCGTCGTGACCCTGCGCCTTAACCGCCCCAGTCAGTTCAACGCACTTTCCGAAGACATGCTGCAAGCCCTGCTTGAGCAGCTTGATATTCTGCAACGGGATGACTCCCTGCGGTGCGTAGTGATAGAATCGGCCGGCAAAGCCTTTTGTGCCGGTCACGACTTAAAGGAAATGCGCAGCCAGCCAACCCTGAGTTATTACCGTTACCTGTTTGCCAAATGCGGCAAGGTCATGCAGGGGCTTCAGGCCCTGCCGGTTCCGGTCATTGCCAAAGTTCATGGTATTGCCACGGCAGCAGGATGTCAGCTGGTCGCCGCCTGTGATCTGGCTATCTGCACCAGTTCGGCCAAATTTGCGGTATCAGGTATTAACGTTGGCCTTTTCTGCTCAACACCTGCTGTAGCCTTAAGCCGGAATATATCTTCCAAACGGGCTTTTGAAATGCTGGTCACTGCCAGGTTCATTGATGCCCAAACCGCCACAGACTGGGGATTGGTTAACGATGTCGTCGCTGAAACAGAGCTGAATGCCAGGGTTAACCGTTTGGTAGATGATATTCTGGCCAAAAGCCCCACTGCCATCCGCTACGGCAAACAAATGTTCTACAAACAAAAGCAAATGACGCTGGCTGATGCATATGATTTTGCAGGTGACACCATGGCACGCAATATGATGGAAGAAGATGCCCGGGAAGGCATTGATGCTTTTCTGGAAAAAAGACCAGCTGTTTGGAAAAGCTGACGTACATCATTTATCCGACTGCACACAGGCTTGTAACAGTCGGATAATGCCGCAAACATATATACCACACCCTATTTTTCAACAATCGTTAATACAGATCATGAATAACAAAATCCTGTATTGACTTCATCATAGTTAAGGTATCTAGATATGTGATATCTCCAATCTCAAAATTGATCTATCTCAAGCTTACCTCTAAGTGTTTTAATTTAATCCAAGAAAACACTCATAAAAAATTAATACAAAACATACATAGGATCTTGAGATTATGCCAACCGATCAAATCAATGACTTCCTGAGAGGAGACTTCAGTAGTTCCGAATATGTGCAAAAAGCACGTACATTGGTACCGACACTCAAAGAACGTTCAACAGCACAATGGAATTGTCCAAAAATATTTGATGAAACCATTACCGATCTTCAAAACGCCGGTTTTTTTCAAATGCTTCAGCCAAAACGATGGGGCGGTGCCGAAACAACACCAATAGAATCATTTGAAGTAGCTTCCATCCTGGCCGAAGCTGATCCATCGGTCGCCTGGGTCTTAGGCGTCATTGGCATTCACCACTATCATCTGGCATTTTTTGATCCCAAAGCCCAAGAAGAAGTCTGGGGAAACAATACCAAAACTCTGATCAGCTCCCCCTACGCACCAGGCACTGCCAAACGCGTTGAAGGTGGTTACCTGCTCAGTGGAAAATGGAGTTTTTCCAGTGGCAGTGACCATTGCGACTGGACATTTCTGGGAGGCAATATTGAAGGTGAAGAAAACACAGGCAAGACCAAACAATCTGGAATGGCACAATATTGCTTCTTACTGCCACGTAGTGATTATGAAGTTATGCCCAATTGGGATGTACATGGACTACGTGCCACAGGCAGTAACGATATCCTCGTCAAAGATGCTTTCATCCCCGAACATCGAGCCCTACGCTGGGAATCTGTCTTAAACAATGACGCCCCTGGCTTAAAACTAAATGACGGTTTTCTTTATAAAATCCCTTTTTTCCAAATTTTTTCCAGAGCAACACAAGCCCCCAGTGCACTGGGTGCTTTAAAAGGGCTGGTTCAAACCTTTATTGATTTCAACTACAAAAAAGTCAGCCGCCATGGCGTTGGCATTAGCGCAAACCAAGCCGCTGTTTTAGCCGTTTCCCAAGCTCTTTCTCATGCGGAAGAAATGAAATCACAAGTATACAAAAACTATGCACGCGTAATTACTGAGGTACTGGGAGGCACCACCGTCAGCATGGACGAGCGACGTCAGTTTCGCTTCCAAAGTTCACAGATCCCCCCTCGTTGCACGCAACTGGCTTCTGAACTTTTCAGATTAAGTGGCGGTCATGCCATTTATAAGCAATATGATTTTGGTCGCTTATATAACGACATTATTGCCATTCAAAGTCATCAACTAAACAACTATCAACATCATGCCAATGCTTGGGCCGGTACCTTACTGGGTGATGAAAAAATGGCACAAAACTATTTTGCCTGAGTACATAAAATAATTACGACAAAATAAATATACGGAGATCTAATGAATAAATTCCTGTTAACCACTCTATCCCTATTAACCGTTTCTGCTGTTCAAGCAAGTGGAACAGATAACTTTCCCAATCAACCCCTAAAAATAGTGGTACCGTATGCGGCCGGTGGCGGTACCGATATCATGGCACGACAAGTAGGCCGTGCACTTAGTGAAGTCGTCAAGCAGCCCGTTATTATTGAAAACAGACCGGGTGCAGGTACTTCTATTGGCGCCACTGCCGTTACCAACTCAAACGCCAACGGTTACACCCTTTTGTGGGGTGATAACGCCACTTACGCCACTAATACAGCACTTTACAAAAACTTGTCTTATGACCCCGTCAAAAGTCTTAGGCCGGTTAGCACCGTCCTGACCGGATCACTCGTACTTTCAGTTAATAAAAACCTGCCTGCCAATAACATTAAAGAATTTATTGAATATGCAAAATTAAACCCTCAAACAATGAGTTATGGCACGGCAGGCAATGGAACCCCCCATCACCTAATGATGGAAGCCTTAAAGTTAGCCAGTGACAACATAAATATTGTCCATATCCCCTATCAGGGAGAGGGCCCAGCTATGCAAGACCTGGTTGGTGGCCAACTACAAACTATGTTTTCCGGCGCTCGTCTTGCATCAGCACAAAGCAAGGACGGGAAAATCAAAGTACTTGCGGCCTCCGGTAAAGAGCGTAATCAAATCTTGCCAGATATTCCCACCATTTCTGAATCTGGACTACCTGATTTTGCTTATGAATACTGGCACGGCATCTCTGTCCCCGCAGGCACGCCCGATGCAATTGTCAATAAGCTGAATGCAGCTTTAACAACCACACTGGCAAATAAAGAGCTGGTTGACTGGATCGCCACTACAAGCGGCGCATATCTCAGAAGCAGTACGCCTGAGGAAATGGCAGAAAAAATCAAGGAAGACATTGCCAAATCTAAAGATTTGGTCACAAAAATTGGTTTGTCATTAGATTAAAAATAATTTTTAACTTAAATTATTAACTGGAAATGAAATGAATACAACACGTCAGGCTTTCACTGGACATTTTTATCGTGATCCCCATACATGGATTGACTCAAACGGCACACAAAACTGGGTATGCCGTGCTGCCAATTTTGTAGTAGTGGCCAGCCAGGCAAAAAAAAATGCGGTTATAAGCAGAAGTGCCTCACAACAAAGCGATGAATATTTCATTGTGCTGCCAAAAAATTCAGCGGCTATTGTCAATGCCAATGACCAAGAAATAAGCAATGATGGAGATTCTCTATTTATCGCTCCTCCAGGAGACAGCCAAATCCGTATGCTCAATGATGGCTGGGTCTATCGTATTTTTAGTAAGCATGCCAAAGATTTACTTGAGCTTGCCCCCAATCACCAGGACTGGGCCAATGTTGCCGATGTAGCCGAACTAACAAACTGGCCCGCTCCAATTGATGGATACAAGCTACGACACTATCAACTGAACGACTATATCCGTACTGATACCACTATGCGACTTTTCCGTACGCGTAATTTAATGGTCAATATTTTCCTGCCAAGTACAGCCCCCCGAGATATACAAAAACTGTCACCACACTCCCATCCAGACTACGAACAAGGGTCGTTAGCTATACAGGGTGCCTATATTCATCATTTACGTTACCCATGGACACCAGATCTATCAACTTGGCATGAAGATGAACACATTGTTGCCTCAGCACCTTCCATGTGCGTCATCCCTCCCAATGTCATTCATACCTCACAAGCGGTTGGTGAAAAAGGCATGCAGCTGGTAGATATTTTTGCACCTCCCCGCCAGGACTTTTCATTAAAACTCGGCTTAGTCTGTAATCACAATGAATACCCCCTGCCTGCAGACATTCAACAATAAATTATTGAATTTTTAATACTTAAAAAACAGGATGCGAGATGACAAACCGTTTTATTGAAACCCTGAAGACAGCAGATGTCTGCCAATTTGGAACCTGGGTCAAACTGGACTCTCCGGAAACCCTTGAATGCCTAGCTTTGGCAGGCTTTGACTTTATTGCGATAGATATGGAGCATGCCCCATTAACTTTCCAAGCCGCCTATCGTAATACCGTCATCGCCCAAGGACTGGGTATGAAAGTACTGGTGCGCTTACCAGACAGTACCGGTGCTTATGCCCAAAGAATCCTGGATTGTGGCGTTGACGGTGTCTTGATACCCCGTGTCCGCTCAGTACAGGAAACAAACGATGTAATGGACGGTATGATTTTCAGCCCAACAGGGAGCCGCGGACTGGGTATTACCTCACGAGCCGGTCATTGGGGATTAAAGCCCACACCACAATACGTCGAAGAAGGCGATCATGCCATTTTACGTATCCCTCAACTAGAAGACCCGGAAGCACTTGCCCAAGCTGAAGATATCCTGAAAGTACAAGGCGTTAATGGTATTTTTGTTGGCCCGGGTGATCTGGCACTTTCAACTGGCAAACCAGCCTCACATCCTGATAACAGCATCTTAATAACAAACCTGATCAGCATTGCCAAACGTTTGAATATTCCTTGCGGTACTGCTGTTGGTGATGCAAATGCAGCACTTCAAGCCAAAGAGAAGGGATTCAACTTTGTCATGATCAGCAATGACCTGAGCCTCTTTGCCAAATCCTCGGCAAACTTGCTTAAACAACTCAAAGGCTAGGTTATGGATAATCCATATCAAACACGTCAAAAAAAACTCGGCCCCAAGGTTGATCTCAAGGGCTTATGCCCCTTAACCGTGGAAAGGGCTGAAAGGGGTTATCGGTTAAACAAATTTTTAACCAGCATGCGTTCTCCCGAACAACGATTGCTTTTTATCAATGATGAGAACCTCTGCATGGATCGTTTTGACTTGAATGATCAGGAAAAAGAAATGGTACGCAATCGTGCCTTTACACAAATGATGCAATATGGGGCTTCTACAGTCGCCCTCGGCAAAGCCAATGGTGCTTTCAAAATCTCTTTAATGGAAAGAGGTGCTAAAGCACTTGGCATGAGCGTGGAAGAATTTATAACAAAACGCAAAGCAGCAAACAAAGGATATTCATGGGACATTTAATTGGTGCGATCGGGTCTTCACACGCCCCTTCCATTTCATTTGCCTTTGATGCAAAACATCAGGACAGGGCTGAATGGAAACCTTTTTTCGACGCATACCAGCCTGTTCATGACTGGCTAAAAGCGCAGGCCGTCACGACCATGATCGTAATCTATAACGATCACTTGAACCAGTTCCAGTTTGATGCCTACCCTACTTTTGCCATGGGAATCTCCCAATACATGAATATCGCTGACGAAGGCATGGGCGCACGCGATTTTGCAAAGATACCGGGTGCAACAACATTGGGCTGGGATCTTGCCAAATCGCTGTTAGCCGATGAATTTGATATGACCATTTGCCAGGAAATGCAACTTGATCATGGCGTCATGTCAGTCCTTCCTTTGCTCATGCCCTCGACCTGGCCAATACGGATCATTCCCATACATGTCAATGTGTTGCGTGAACCCCTTCCCACCCCACACCGTTGCTGGGCACTAGGAAAAAGCATTGGTCGCTTTATCAAAAACACGTCTAGCAATGAACGGATTGTTGTAACTGCGACAGGAGGTCTGTCACACCAAATCCATGGCGACAACTTCGGTTTTGTCAATCCTGAATGGGACAACCGCTTTATGGATTTAATCACCCATGAACCCGAAGTTCTGGCACAGGCCAGTCATGAGGATTTTATTTATCGCGGTGGGATGGAGTCGGTCGAAATGATGCTCTGGCTCACCATGCGTGGTGCACTATCTGAAACTACCAGATCCCTTAAAGAAGTCCAACGATTTTATTGGGCACCAATGTTAACCGGTTACGGCCTGCTGGCTCTGGAAGCCGAAAACTAAATAACTTTTATTTCTTGAATTGGAGAACTAATCAATGCGACAAAGTATTTATATTGATGGATTTTCACATGGCAACAACCCTATACCGGCAGCTTGCCTGCACCGCAACCATTTAATTACTGGCGCCATCTTTGGCACCGATACCTCAATAGGAAAAATACCCGAATTGGCAGAGCAACAATGCCAATTCATGTTTGCCAACGCACGTAAAATTCTGGAAAAAGTAAACGCCACTTGGGATGATGTAGTAAAAATGACTTTTCTCATCAAACCTGATGTTGATCGTGCCCTGATTAACCAGTATTGGGTTGATATTTTCCCTGATGAGCTGACACGCCCCGCACGTCATGTCATTGTCTCTCACACCTTGCCTGCTACACAATACATGCAATGTGATTTTCTAGCAATTTTAGACAAGTCAAATTAAATACTTGTCCCCCTACTCCCGGTTATCAATTATGGATATTAAACTCAATACCCCACAGGCTATCGAAAGTGGTGATCCTGAAAATGACTTGCGTGCATTCAGACGGTGCTTATCCCAATTCGCCACAGGCGTCACTGTCATGACTGCATGCAATGGCCAGGAGTTAGCGGGAATGTCTGTTAATTCATTTGCAGCACTTTCTCTTGAGCCGCCCTTAGTTCTTTGGTCCATTCGCAAAGAATCATCCAGCCTGGACATCTTTCAAAAAGCTAAACATTATGCTGTCAACATCCTTGCGGACACTCAAGTTGAGCTTTCAAATCTGTTTTCCAAAGGTGGTGAAGAAAAATTCAATCATGTTGCCTGGCATAAAGGAAAACTAGGAGCTCCTTTACTTGATAACGTTATTTGTACTCTGGAATGCAGTCTTGAAAATATAGTCGATGGCGGTGATCATCTTATTCTCATTGGCCGAGTCAGACATTACGCCCGTTATGATGGTACCCCGCTGCTGTTTTATCAAGGAAGATACGGTGTCGCAAATGATTGGACTGCCTTAATGAATAAATCAACGGCCTCCAATAATCAACAAGACTCTGCTTCACAATCCACGCCAGTTTCTTTACTGCGTCGTCTGCATTATGTCAGCCACCTTATTTCTTCTCGTTTTAACACACAAAGACAGCAACTGGGCATCAGCGTTGCCGAATTCAGGATCTATGGCTGGCTGAAATTACAGGCAATGTCAGAGCAAAAACTTCAAGCGTGCATTTATCTGAGCCAGCAAGAAATTAAAGACGCTTTACAGGAAATGAAAGGACGCAATCATATAGAAGGTCAACTTGGCTCAAGTAAAATCAGCCTTACCAATGAAGGCCTGGAGCATGCACGGTTTATTCATCAAAAAGTGAAAAATTTTGAAACCAACCTAACCAACAATATAGACAAAAATGATTTGGAGACTGCATTACGTGTCATTGATAGCCTGATAAGCCATACAAAAAATGCTTAAAAAAATTATTCCGTGTCAGATTCAAATCCTAGCACGGAAGTACATTTTCTTGACTATAAAGTCTACTTCAATCAAGCATTCATACTCCATTTTGACGCGTGAGACCACGCCCCTTTCTCCAGCAAATAATCTATTTCTTTCTGAAGAATGGTATACACCTTATTAATTGCTAACAAGTTAGGCGATTTTCTGGACTTCACCAAGTACAAATTCCAGCATACTAAAGGCGATTTGAAAGGAATCGCTTCTACCTGACCGGTTTCAACAGAATAACTCCATGAAGTACTCAGACTAAAAATGGTACCGCCGACTCCTTGCTCTACCATCCCTCTGGTAACAAATGAACCATCAGTTTCAAACACAATATTCGGACGAATATTATTCAAAACGCATAATCTGTCTATCATCACTCTTAAAATATGCGGTTTTGAAGGCAGAATCAACGGTATTTTAGGTAAATCCTTAATCAACAATTCAGCAGGTATATCCCCATTAAACTTATCTTTCAGAATTTTCTTATCACAGAAAAGATGTAAACGTTCTGTCATTACTGGCATGATATCGTAATCAGGCCCTATTTCACTGTTATATACCAACGCAATATCCACTTCCCCGCGACTGAGCCAGCCATGAACCTGAGAAGGTGAACCTTCAAGAAACTCCAAGTGCACCAATGGCAAAGACTCTAGTTTTCTTTTATAAACTCTGGGCGCCAACAAACTGCTACTTCTTGGCGGAAAAGCAATGCGTACCTTCCCCGCGGGCTCTTTAACAAAAGAAGAAAGATTTTTCTCCATGTCTGATATTTCATCAACAATTACCTCGACCCTGGACAAAAACATTTTTCCGGCTTCCGTCAAGATAACACCACGTGCGCTTCGCTCAAGTAATAACGTTCCCATTCTTGACTCTAGACGTTTAACTCGTCTGCTTAATGCTGATTGTGCTATGCACAAGTCAATGGCAGCCTTACTAAAACTGCCTGCACGTACTACTGCAACAAACGCACTGATATCTTCAAAAAACATTCCTTCCTCTTTTAGTTTTTATTTAATAATAATTTTTATTGAATGATTCTATAGTAATAAGCAAAACATCCACAATTTCCACTGATTTTTACAAATAGAATATGTAAGCAAACTAATCGTCAAAAAACGATTACTGCAAATAACACGATACTTTTAAACACTGGACGCTCATACACAAAGAAATAGCGGATGATCAATATAACTCATCCGCTATTTTTAAAACTAAATATCACCTACTTTAAGCTTCCATTACAAGTTCAGCGTAAGTCTACTCAATCTCAAAAAACCTTACAACCCCTGCAATTTCTCCAGATCAATCGCCTTGGCGTATTCTTTCTTGTCGTCCATGCTGGCAGAACCGTCAATCGTCACCATGAAACGGTTGGCAACCACCATGGTCAACTGGCCGTCTTTGCCTTCCATAGCCATTTGCTTGCCAATACGGGTCATTTTGCCCATGGAGCCGGCAATCATGGGGTTTTGGAAAATACCCATCATTTGCGACAGCATGGGGGAATCACCCACAATTGATATTTTAACTTTCGTGTTATCTTTGGAGTAATCACGGGATACCGCCATACCGCCGCCAAACATCATGCCACCCTGGCCGTCATCAGAAACTTCCCCTGCTTTCCAGCCTGCTAAAGCTTCTGGTAGAAGTTGGCCCAGCGCTTTGGCATTAAGCTGATTGATTAATTGGGTAGCCATGCTTAATGACTGCTTGGCCATCACGTAATCCTGGGCCTGATAGGATTCCAGCGCCTCTTTGATGGCATCTTCCACTTCATCGGCATGTGCCATACTGCCAACGCTTGCCAGAACACCTGCCGCACAAATGGCGATCATTGATTTTTTCATCATTTCCCCTTTAAAAATGAAACAAAACATTTCAATTTAACTGTAGCATAATAATCAAATAATACCTACGGTTATCCCTTTCCATATTGATCTGCCCCCAGGAGAAAACAATGCTGCAGTTCTTTCACAAAACGGGTGCCCTCATTATATTTGCCCTCACGCTATGGGCCAATCCGGGTATTGCCCGATTTGCTTATGCCACCTCAGTACAGGTGCTTGAAAACGGGCTGGCCTACCCTTGGGCAATGGCTTTTCTACCTGCCAATCAGGGTATCCTCATTACCGAACGGCCCGGTCAATTGCGTGTATGGACGGAACAATCAGGGCTTTCAGCACCCATTACCGGTGTACCCAAGGTATTTAACCGGGGTCAGGGTGGCCTGCTGGATATCGCCCTGGCTCCCGACTTTGCCACCTCCCGCCATGTTTATCTTTCATTTGCCGAAGGGGGCAATACTGGCAAGGCGGGTACCAGTGTGGGATATGGCCGGCTTTCCGAAGACATGAAAAAACTGGACAACTTCCAGGTGATTTTCCGTCAGGAACCCAAGCTTTCCAGCGGAATCCATTTTGGTTCAAGACTGGTGTTTAACGACAATGGCTATCTGTTCATTGCGCTTGGAGAAAATAACCAGCGCCCTACCGCCCAGGATCTGGACAAACTACAGGGCAAAATCGTGCGCCTGTTTCCCGATGGCCGCATTCCCAAAGATAATCCATTCGTCAATGTGCCCGGCGTACGGCCTGAAATCTGGTCATACGGTCATCGCAACCAGCAAGGCGCCGCCCTTAATCCCTGGACTCGTCAATTATGGACGCATGAACACGGCCCACGTGGTGGTGATGAAGTGAACATTCCCGAAGCAGGCAAAAACTACGGCTGGCCAGTCATTACCCATGGTATCAATTATTCGGGCACCCCTATTCCTGAAGCCGCTGGCACCCATGCCAAGGGAATGGAACAACCCGTGTATTACTGGAAAGTATCCCCGGCCATCAGTGGCATGGCCTTTTATGACAACAATACATTTCCCAAATGGAAAAATTCGCTTTTTATTGGTGCACTAGCTGGGGAGCGGCTGATCCGTTTAAACGTAAGCGGCAATAAAATCACCGGTGAAGAAAACCTGCTGCAGGCGCGCAATGAACGCATTCGCGATGTACGTGTTGGCCCGGATGGTTATGTCTATGTATTAACCGACGCCAGCCAGGGAAAATTGCTAAAAATTTCCCCTTGACCTACAAGGAATAAAACTTTTCCCCCGTAACGGGCTGCCTGAATGATCTCCTATCCACCTCAGATACCCCCGTTAACTGCATATATTCCTTTTTCAGGATATGGCCGTTTTCCATATGCACCCGCTGATAAACCGGCAAGTCAATATCGCGATCATCGCTTAACAAGATCACGTTGCGGTGTTGGCTTAATTCATTCAGAGCGTCATAAACGGCAGGGTGAGCATCTGCCGGTAACTCGTACAAAATGACAATCGGTGAATTCTTTAAAAAAGCACGGGCAATGCCAATACAATACAATTCGTCTTTAGACAGGGAGGGTACGGCAAGGCACATAGATGTCTTGTAACCGTTTCTGAAACCCTTAATAAAGCGGTCACATTGTGCGGCAGCCGCTGCCTGCTGAACCTCGCTATCTGACGCTTCCGGGCGGGCCGAACGAATATTGTTCAGTATGCTGTCATTAAATAAAAACACATTGCCGTGCACCATGCAAAGCAATGCTTCCAGCGCACTGGCAGGCAAATCACAAATATCCATGCCGCCAATCCGGATGGTACCGGCAAAGTTTTTTGTATATCCCATTAAAAGACGCAGCAACGTCGCTTTACCGCAACCGACAGGCCCAACCAGGCTGGTAATGGTGTTTTGTGGCAGTGACAGGTTAATGTCGTATACAGCGGCATGTGTACTGCCTTCATAACGGAAGGCGACCTGTTCAAAGGTAATGTCATTGTTGGCAGGCAGCATGCCCACATGATCTGCCACAACCGGTTCTTCATTTTTCCTGACACAAAACCCGCATGCCTTGCAACACCCCGCCTTTAATGCTGCCGAGCAGACAACAGGCAAGATACGCAGGGTATTCAGGGAGGTACGTAACGAGTGCACAAGTTTTTCCATAATTCCGGCAAATGCATTTAAATAAGAATGGTTCTTATTATCATATAAAACCAGGATTAAAGAAAGCAAATCTTCTTGGCTTCAATTGAAAACTGCCTGTAAAACAGGCAGTTTCGCTTTCTTTATGAAGAAAAATTATTAATACAGAACCCTTGTCTTAATGGTTCCTTCAATTTCCTTGAGCTTGGCAATGGCC
Organism: Advenella mandrilli; assembly: GCF_016595155.1. Lineage (GTDB taxonomy): Bacteria > Pseudomonadota > Gammaproteobacteria > Burkholderiales > Burkholderiaceae_B > Advenella > Advenella mandrilli. The sequence goes on along the minus strand of NZ_JAENGP010000002.1, from coordinate 259,628 downwards.
TTGTCGGCATCCACATTTTCCACATCCAGTACAACATAACCAATTTCAGGGTCGGTCTGCAGGTATTGGCCAACAATATTCACACCATCTTTCATGAACAGTTTGTTGATCGCTGTCAGTACCCCTGGGCGGTTGGCGTGAATATGCAGGAAGCGGCGGGCATTTTTGTTTTCTGGCAAAGACACTTCAGGGAAGTTAACCGCAGAAAGGGAAGAGCCGTTATCTGAATATTTAACCAGCTTGCTGGCCACTTCAATCCCGATGTTTTCCTGTGCTTCGCTGGTTGAACCGCCGATATGAGGCGTCAGAATCACATTATCGAATTTACGCAATGGTGAAACGAACTCTTCATTGTTAGACTTGGGCTCTACCGGAAAAACGTCAATAGCAGCGCCGGCCAGGCGTTCTTCTTCCAAGGCGGTAGCCAGGGCATCAATATCCACCACCGTGCCCCGTGATGCATTAATCAAATGAGCACCCTTTTTCATCTGGGCGATCCTTTCGGCACTCATCAGGTTTTTAGTTGAGGCATTTTCAGGCACGTGCAACGTTACAATATCACTGATATTAAGCAGCTCAGTCAGGGTCTTGACAGGTTTGGCATTACCCAACGGTAACTTGGCTTCAATATCGTAATAATAAATTTCCATACCCAGCGCTTCAGCCAGCACGCTTAGCTGCGAACCAATATGGCCGTAACCAATAATGCCCAGTTTCTTGCTCCGTACTTCATGGCTGCCAACGGCAGATTTTTTCCACTCACCACGATGAACTTCGGCATTGGCGGCCGGAATCCGACGCATCAGCAGTATCATTTCAGCCAGCACCAGTTCAGCCACAGAACGGGTATTGGAAAAAGGCGCATTAAACACGGGAATACCCCGTTTTTTGGCAGCAGACAAATCAACCTGGTTGGTGCCTATACAAAAGCATCCAACTGCAATCAGTTTCTTGGCCGCAGCAAATACCTCTTCGGTCAATTGTGTACGCGAACGGATACCCACAAAATGCGCATCGGCAATCGCTTCTTTCAGTTGATCGCTATCCAGTGCTTTTTTCTGGTAATCAATTTGCGTATAACCGGAAGCATGCAAAACATCAATCGCGTTCTGGTGAACACCTTCCAGTAAAAGGAATTTGATTTTGCTTTTGTCTAATGAGAACTTTTCCATACCACTTTCCATAAGAAAATAACAATTTATGTAACTATTGTATAGTAATTTACTCGGGTATATGCCAATTGCCAATCCCCGTATTCATAAAAAAATCGCCTGATTGTCACATCAGGCGATTGATCAGCTTCAACAGCAACAGTTATTATTCTGCTGCGGGTGGTTCATCTGAAGGTGTATTGTTAAACGGTGCAAAAATACTTTCCAGAGAAACCGGTGCTGAAGTCGGTTCTTCGAAAGGATTTTCTTTGGCACGTGCTGCCATACGTTCTACACGTTCATTTTCTTCCTTCACTTTACGGGCATGGTGATAAGCCAGGCCAGTACCAGCAGGAATCAAGCGACCCACAATCACGTTTTCTTTCAGGCCACGCAGTTCATCACGTTTACCCATGATGGCTGCTTCGGTAAGAACACGGGTTGTTTCCTGGAACGATGCCGCTGAAATGAAGGAATCGGTAGAAAGCGAGGCTTTCGTGATACCCAACAGAACGTTATCGTAGGTTGCCGGTATTTTATTATCGGCAGTCATGCGATCATTTTCATTCAGCAGCTCTGAACGCTCAACTTGTTCACCCGGAATGAATGATGTATCACCCGCGTCAACAATATTTACACGACGCAGCATCTGACGAACAATCACTTCAATGTGTTTGTCGTTAATTTTCACGCCTTGCAAACGGTAAACGTCCTGAACTTCGTTAACCACATAATTGGCCAGTTGCTCAATACCCTTCAAACGCAGAATATCGTGCGGGTCAGCCGGGCCGTCAACAATCAGCTCTCCCTGGTTAACCACCTGACCATCGTGAACCATAACCTGTTTCTCTTTAGGAATCAGGAATTCATGAGAAACACCCTCAATATCGGTCAGTACCAGACGCTGTTTACCTTTGGTATCCTTACCAAAAGAAACAGTACCGGTCACATCTGCCAGAATACCGGCATCTTTGGGTGAACGGGCTTCAAACAATTCAGCAACACGTGGCAGACCCCCGGTAATATCACGGGTTTTCTGTGATTCTTGCGGAATACGGGCCAGAACTTCACCAATAGCAACTTGATGTCCATCACGAACCGTAATCAAGGCACCAACCGGGAATGAAATATTCACGGAGTGATCGGTACCTGCAATCTTGACTTCGTCACCTGTTTCATTCAAGAGCTTGATCTGAGGACGCATCATGATCTTGCCACCACGGGTTTTCGGTGTAATCACCACCAGTGTGGACAAGCCGGTAATATCATCAAGCTGCCTGGCAACCGTTACACCTTCTTCGATGTTCTCGAAACGAACCGTTCCTGTGTACTCAGAAACAATCGGACGGGTTAACGGATCCCATGTGGCCAGACGTGCGCCGGCTTTAACCGCCTCGTTATCACCCACCAGAATAGTGGCACCATAAGGAATCTTATGGCGTTCACGTTCACGGCCGCTATCGTCAAAAATAACAATTTCACCTGAACGGGAAATGGCAATACGTTCGTTCTTGGCATTAGTCACATAACGCATGGAACTGGTAAAGCCAACCGTACCGGCTGACTTGGTTTCAACAGCAGATGCCATGGCGGCACGTGATGCTGCACCACCAATGTGGAAAGTCCGCATCGTAAGCTGCGTACCCGGCTCACCAATAGACTGAGCGGCAATAACACCCACAGCCTCACCGGTGTTAACCATGTAGCCACGACCCAAATCACGGCCATAACAGTGGGCACACAAACCATGACGTGTTTCACATGTCAGCGGTGTACGGATCTTGACTTCGTCCACACCCAGTTTGTCGATCAACTCAACGATATCTTCATCCAGCATGGTACCAGCAACAATCGCTGTTTCCTGCGTATCCGGATTAACAATATCCACCGCGGTTACACGACCCAGAATACGGTCATGTAACGGCTCAATTACTTCACCACCTTCCAGCAGGGCTTTCATGATATAGCCCTGACTTGTACCGCAATCGGTTTCTGTAATAACCAGATCCTGGGTTACGTCAACCAGACGACGTGTCAGGTAACCCGAGTTCGCCGTTTTCAAAGCGGTATCGGCCAGACCCTTACGAGCACCGTGAGTTGAAATAAAGTACTGAAGAACGTTCAGGCCTTCACGGAAGTTCGCGGTAATCGGGGTCTCAATAATTGAGCCATCAGGCTTGGCCATCAAACCGCGCATACCGGCCAACTGACGAATCTGTGCTGCAGAACCCCGGGCACCGGAGTCAGCCATCATATAGATGGAGTTGAATGATTCCTGACGAACGGTATCACCAAAACGATCCACTACAGGTTCGGTAGCCAGTTGTTCCATCATGGCCTTGCCGATCTTGTCACCGGCCTTGCCCCAAATATCAACCACGTTGTTATAACGTTCCTGGGAAGTCACCAGACCTGAAGAGTACTGCTTGTCAATTTCCTTGACCTCACCACTGGCCTGGGCAAGGATCTCTTCCTTGTTGGTTGGAATAACCATATCGCCCATGGCAATGGAAATACCGGCACGGGTTGCCAGACGGAAACCGTTTTGCATTAATTTATCAGCAAAAATTACGGTGTCACGCAGGCCACAACGACGGAAAGACTGGTTAATCAGACGTGAAAGCTCTTTTTTCTTCAGCGAGCGGTTCAAGACTGAAAACGGCAGACCTTTAGGCAGGATTTCAGACAACATGGCACGGCCAACCGTCGTTTCAAAACGACGCAACACCGGTTGCCATTCATCATTTTCATCTTTGACGTACTCGTTCAGACGAACGGTAATGCGTGATTGAAGCTCAACCACACCATTGTCATAGGCACGATACACCTCGGCCAGATCGGCAAAGAACAGACCTTCACCCTTGCCGTTAATACGCTCACGGGTTGTGTAATACAAGCCCAGCACGATATCCTGTGAAGGAACAATGGAAGGTTCGCCACTGGCAGGGAACAGCACGTTATTGGTCGCCAGCATCAAGGTACGGGCTTCCAGCTGTGCCTCAAGTGACAATGGCACGTGAACCGCCATCTGGTCACCGTCAAAGTCAGCGTTAAACGCAGCACAAACCAGCGGATGCAGCTGAATCGCCTTACCTTCGATCAGGACCGGCTCAAAGGCCTGGATACCCAAACGGTGCAACGTTGGTGCACGGTTAAGCATAACCGGATGCTGGCGAATGACTTCTTCGAGAATATCCCATACCACAGGTTCATGGGCTTCAACCAGTTTCTTGGCGGCCTTAATGGTGGTCGCCAGACCCATGGTTTCAAGACGGTTGAAAATGAACGGTTTGAACAGTTCAAGCGCCATTAATTTGGGTAATCCGCATTGATGCAAAAGCAGTTGCGGACCCACCACAATAACCGAACGGCCAGAGTAGTCAACCCGTTTACCCAACAGGTTCTGACGGAAACGACCGCTCTTGCCCTTGATCATGTCGGACAGGGATTTCAGCTGACGCTTGTTGGCACCGGTCATGGCTTTACCACGACGGCCGTTATCCAGCAGCGAGTCTACCGCTTCCTGCAGCATGCGTTTTTCGTTACGCAGGATGATATCGGGTGCTTTCAGTTCGATCAGGCGTTTCAAACGGTTATTACGGTTAATAACACGGCGATACAGATCATTCAGGTCTGACGTGGCAAAGCGACCACCATCCAGCGGGACCAACGGACGCAAGTCGGGTGGCAGCACAGGCAGCACTTCCAGGATCATCCAGTCAGGCTTGATGCCTGATTTCTGGAAACCTTCAATAACCTTCAGGCGCTTGGAGATTTTCTTGATCTTGGCATCAGAAGAGGTGGCCTTCAGTTCGGCACGCAATGCTTCTGCTTCACGGTCGATGTCAATCGTGCGCAACAGTTCGCGAATCGCTTCAGCGCCCATAAAGGCAGTGAAATCATCGCCATATTCTTCTGTTTTGGCCAGGAAGTCATCGTCAGACATGATCTGACCGCGTTTTAGCGGTGTCATGCCCGGTTCAATCACGCACCATGCCTCGAAGTACAGAACCCGCTCGATATCGCGCAGGGTCATGTCAAGCACCATACCCAGGCGGGATGGCAAGCTTTTCAGGAACCAGATGTGCGCAACTGGACTGGCCAGTTCAATATGGCCCATGCGATCGCGGCGAACTTTGGTAACCGTAACTTCTACGCCGCATTTTTCACAAATGACCCCACGGTGTTTCAGTCGTTTGTATTTCCCGCAAAGACATTCATAATCTTTGATAGGACCAAAAATCTTGGCACAAAACAAACCATCACGTTCGGGTTTGAACGTACGATAGTTGATGGTTTCGGGTTTGCGCACTTCACCATAAGACCACGAACGGATTTTTTCTGGAGAAGCAATACCGATCTTGATGACATCAAATTGATCATCTTGCGAGATTTGTTTGAATAAACCTAGTAATCCCTTCATTCTTTACGCTCCAAATCCATATCGAGTGACAGTGATCGAATTTCCTTGACCAACACGTTAAACGATTCTGGCATACCTGCATCAATTACATGATCGCCCTTAACGATGTTTTCATACACTTTGGTACGACCGTTAATGTCATCCGACTTAACGGTCAGCATTTCCTGCAATGTGTATGAAGCACCATATGCCTCAAGCGCCCAAACTTCCATCTCACCAAAACGCTGACCACCAAACTGGGCTTTACCACCCAACGGCTGCTGGGTAACCAGTGAGTAAGGACCCGTAGAACGGGCATGCATCTTATCGTCAACCAGGTGATGCAGTTTCAGATAGTGCATATAACCAATTGTGACAGGACGCTCGAAACGGTCACCAGTACGGCCATCGAACAGATACGCCTGTGTGCGGGTGTCTGTTAGTTGCAGCTGCTCTTTAATCTCATCGGGATAAGCAATCTGCAGCATGGTATCGATTTCTTCTTCGGTGGCACCGTCAAATACCGGCGTTGCCAAAGGAACACCATTTTTCAGATTGTGGGCCATATCGATAATCTGCTCATCGCTCAACTCTTCAAGGTGAGCCTTGCTACCGGCTGTGTTGTAAACGGTATTCAGGAACTCACGCAATTGCTCAACCTGGACTTCGCGCTCATCACGAAGCATGCTGGCAATACGATGGCCAATACCTTTTGCAGCCCAACCCAAATGAACTTCAAGCACCTGGCCCACGTTCATCCGTGAAGGAACACCCAAGGGGTTCAACACAATATCGGCAGGCGTACCGTCAGCCATGTGTGGCATGTCCTCAACCGGCGTAATACGGGATACAACACCCTTGTTACCGTGACGACCAGCCATTTTATCGCCAGGTTGCAGACGACGTTTAACAGCCAGATAGACCTTGATCATTTTCAGGACGCCGGGGGGCAATTCATCACCCTGAGTCAGTTTCTTGCGCTTTTCTTCAAAGGCCAGGTCAAACTCATGACGTTTCTGTTCAACAGATTCTTTAATCTGCTCCAGGGCAACCGCATGATCTTCGTCAGCAAGACGAATGTCAAACCACTGCCAGCGATCAACACCTTCAAGGTATTCAGCCGTAATTGCGGTGCCTTTTGGTAAGCGATTTGGGCCACCGTTAACGGTTTTTCCAATCAGCAATTTGTGGATACGGTCAAACGTATCGTTCTCAACAATACGCAACTGGTCATTCAGATCCATGCGATAGCGGCTAAGTTCATCATTGATGATAGATTCAGCACGTTTATCGCGTGGCACGCCTTCACGGGTAAATACCTGGACGTCAATAACCGTTCCCACCATGCCTGATGGCACGCGCAGGGAGGTATCTTTCACGTCTGACGCTTTTTCACCAAAAATAGCACGCAAAAGCTTTTCTTCGGGCGTCAGCTGAGTTTCACCTTTTGGTGTTACCTTGCCAACCAGTACGTCATCGGCACGTACTTCAGCGCCAATGTAAACAATACCGGCCTCGTCAAGACGGTTTAACTGTGCTTCAGGCAGGTTGCTGATATCCCGGGTGATTTCTTCATTACCCAGCTTGGTATCACGCGCAACAACGGTCAATTCTTCAATGTGAATTGACGTATAACGGTCATCGGCAACCACTTTTTCGGAGATGAGGATTGAATCCTCATAGTTATAACCGTTCCAGGGCATGAAAGCGATCAACATGTTCTGACCCAGCGCCAGTTCACCCAGATCGGTAGAAGCACCGTCAGCCAGCACGTCGCCACGGGCAACATGATCGCCACGTTTGACAATAGGACGCTGGTTGATATTGGTATTCTGGTTAGAACGGGTGTATTTAATCATGTTGTAGATATCTACACCCACTTCACCCGCCTGGTTTTCTTCGTCATTAACACGAATAACCACACGCTCGGCATCAACGTGGTCAACGATACCACCACGCGTAGCCTGTACGGTTGTACCGGAGTCAACCGCAACGGTACGTTCAATACCAGTACCCACCAATGGTTTTTCAGGGCGCAGGCAAGGAACGGCCTGACGTTGCATGTTGGCACCCATCAGGGCCCGGTTCGCGTCATCGTGCTCAAGGAAAGGAATCAGGGAAGCGGCCACCGACACAATCTGTGAAGGTGCAACGTCCATGTAGTGAATATTGCCAGGTGCTGTCAGCATGGTTTCACCCGCTTCACGACAAGCAATCAGGTCACCGGCAAAACTGCGATCTTCGTTCAGTTCTGCGTTAGCCTGGGCAATCACATAGCGGCTTTCCTCGATAGCGGACAGGTAATCAATCTGATCACTGACTTTGCCATCGATAATTTTGCGGTAAGGCGTTTCCAGGAAACCATACTCGTTCAGGCGCGCATACAACGCCATGGAGTTGATCAGACCAATGTTTGGGCCTTCAGGGGTTTCGATGGGACATACGCGACCATAGTGAGTCGGGTGTACGTCACGAACCTCAAAGCCGGCACGCTCACGGGTCAGACCACCAGGGCCAAGTGCAGAAACACGACGTTTGTGCGTGATTTCTGACAATGGGTTGGTTTGGTCCATAAACTGGGAAAGCTGGCTTGAGCCGAAGAATTCCTTGATAGCGGCAGAAATGGGCTTGGAGTTGATCAGGTCGTGCGGCATCAGATTATCGGCTTCAGCCTGGCCCAGACGCTCTTTCACGGCGCGTTCAACACGAACCAGACCGGCACGGAATTGGTTTTCGGCCAATTCACCGACACAACGGACACGGCGATTACCCAGGTGATCGATATCGTCAATCACACCTTGGCCGTTACGCAACGCAACCAGTATCTTGATGGTTTCAAGAATATCGTCATCGGTAAGCGTCATCGGACCGGTAATTTCATCACCACGACCCAGACGACGGTTTACTTTCATGCGGCCGACACGTGACAAATCATAGGTGTCTTCACTATAAAACAGACGCTGGAACAGGGCCTCGACAGCTTCTTCGGTTGGAGGCTCACCTGGACGCATCATGCGGTAAATAGCGATACGCGCGGCATTCTGGTCGACGGTGTCGTCAGTACGCAGGGTTAGTGAAATATAAGCGCCACGATCCAGCTCGTTGGTGTAAATGGTCTGGAATTCGCGAATATTGGCATCACGCATTTTTTCCAGCAAAGATTCGGTGATTTCATCATTGGCATTGGCAATGATTTCACCGGTTTCTTCACTAATGATGTTTTTTGCCAACACTTCACCGATCAGGAAATCTTCCGGTACGGAAATACGCTCGATCTTGGCAGCAGCCAGATCTCGTAAATGCCTGGTGTTGATCCGCTTGTCTTTTTCAACAATAATATTACCGTCTTTATCTTTCAGATCAAACCCGAGAACTTCTCCTTTCCAGCGCTCAGGAATGAACTCCATGATGGCACCGGTTGATTTCAATTCATAATGATCGAAATCAAAGAAATGCGCGAGAATGGTTTCGGGCTGCATGCCAATAGCTTTAAGCAAAATGGAAACCGGCATTTTACGACGGCGGTCGATACGGAAAAACAGGATATCTTTTGGATCAAATTCGAAGTCTAACCAGGAGCCGCGGTAAGGAATCACACGGGCTGAAAACAGCAATTTACCTGAACTGTGGGTTTTACCACGATCATGTTCAAAGAAAACACCTGGTGAACGGTGTAACTGGGAAACAATGACACGCTCGGTGCCATTGATCACGAAAGAACCGGTATCAGTCATGAGTGGCATTTCACCCATATAGACTTCCTGTTCTTTCACTTCTTTAATCGTTGGTTTGCTTACTTCCCGGTCCAGAAGTACCAAGCGTACTTTAGCGCGCAGGGGTGAAGCATAGGTCAAACCGCGCAGCTGACATTCTTTAACATCAAATACGGGTTCGCCCAACACATAACTAACAAACTCTAGACGAGCCATGCCGTTATGGCTGATAATAGGAAAAATTGAATTGAACGCAGCTTGTAGACCTTCGTCTTTGCGTACTGACGAACGGGCATCAGATTGTAAAAATGTACGGTAAGAATGTAATTGCGTTGCTAGTAAGTAGGGAACATCCTGAACATCTTCACGTTTTGCGAAGCTTTTACGGATACGCTTTCTTTCTGTGTACGAGTAAGGCATGAGCACTCCGACTCGAGAGGTTGCACGGACTATGGGACTCCATAACCGTTTGGGTTTTACGACTCCACGAAAAACGGCTTTTATTAATGTAGCATTAAATTTAATGCAATAAAGCGCGTCTTTCCTGAAAGCGCAAAAACCCGGAGGTAGCAAGAGCCACTCCGGGTAACATTAAGTAAAGATTACTTAAGTTCGACTTTAGCGCCAGCTTCTTCAAGCTTCTTCTGGGCTTCTTCAGCTTCAGCTTTAGACAAGCCTTCTTTAACAGCTTTAGGAGCACCGTCAACCAGTTCTTTAGCTTCTTTCAGGCCCAGACCTGTCAGTTCACGAACTGCTTTAATAACGTTAACTTTTGATGCGCCAACTTCAGCCAGGAAAACTGTAAATTCAGTTTGCTCAGCTGCTGCTGCACCAGCGTCGCCACCAGCAGCAGGTGCTGCTACGGCTACGGCTGCTGCTGCAGACACGCCAAATTTTTCTTCCATTTCTGTAATCAGTTCGGACAATTCCAGCACGGTCATGCTAGCGATTGCGTCCAGAATTTCTGCTTTGCTTAAAGCCATTTTAAGAACTCCAAATAAATAAATTTAATGCCAGGGTTTTGTATCGCTTAGTCTTTAAAAAAGATCCAATAAAGCTTGCCTTATGCAGCTTCTTTTTGATCGCGCACGGCAGCAAGGCCACGAACGAACTTAGTTGGAACTTCATTAAGCGTACGCACAAATTGTGCAACAGGTGCTTGCATGGTACCCAACAGTTTCGCCAGCAACTCTTCGCGAGAAGGCATTGTTGCCAATGCTTTAACGCCAGCTTCGTCTAAAAGATTGTTTGGTAATGAACCAGCTTTCAGAACGATTTTGTCGTTGGTTTTGGCGAATGTAGAGAGTACTTTTGCAGCCGCTACAGGATCACTACTGACCGCATAGATCAGGGGACCTGTCAATTGATCGGATAAACCTTCGAAAGGTGTACCGGCAATTGAGCGACGTACAAGCGTGTTTTTAAGGACACGCAGATACACACCAGATTCACGTGCAGCTTTGCGCAATACGGTGACAGAAGCAACGTCAATACCACGGTACTCAGCAACAATAACAGATTGAGCATTGGCAACTTGTGCCGATACTTCTTCAATTACTGCCGCTTTCTCATTACGATTGAGACTCACGGTTTGAACACTCCATCTAAAGACGCGGGAGGGAAGGGTTCCCAATTACGTCAACCATATGCGGCGTACCTCTGGTAGAGCTCTGAATAGAATTCTTCCATGGGACGCCGTCTACGTTGGATCCGGAAACTTCCCAGGATTAAGTCAGGTAAAAAAACTTACCCGACTCCAACGGTCTTTGACAGCAATGCCTGGTGCACGACCAGACATGGCCCAAAGTTCTTTAAAGTCAGACTGCCAAAGAGGCAATCTCAACCTTGGCTCCGCCACCCATTGTGGATGACACAGCCACTTTACGCAGGTAAACACCTTTTGAGGTAGCAGGACGTGCTTTGTTCAAAGCATCAATCAGTGCTGCCAGGTTTTCCTGCAATTGTTCTGTACCAAAAGATGCACGACCGATTGTTGCGTGGATAATACCAGCTTTGTCGGTACGATACTGAATTTGACCAGCTTTTGCATTTTTAACTGCAGTCGCCACGTCAGGAGTTACAGTACCTACTTTAGGGTTTGGCATCAGGCCGCGAGGACCTAAAATTTGACCTAGTGCACCAACGACACGCATGGTATCGGGTGAAGCGATAACGATATCAAAATCAAATTGACCGGCCTTGATCTGGTCAGCCAGATCTTCCATGCCAACGATATCAGCACCAGCTTCTTTAGCGGCTTCAGCTTTTTCACCTTGTGCAAATACGGCAACACGTACGGATTTACCGGTGCCGGCAGGCAATACCACTGAACCACGGACCAATTGATCGGATTTTTTAGGGTCGATACCCAGTTGTACCGCTACATCGATGGACTCATCGAATTTAGCAGTCGCAGTTTCCTTAACCAGCGTCAGGGCTTCTGAAACAGGATACAGTTTGATGCGATCGATTTTCTCTGCAATTGCTGCAGCGCGTTTTGATAACTTGGCCATTAGATTACACCCTCAACTGTGATACCCATGCTTCGTGCGCTACCAGCGATCGTACGAACAGCAGCGTCCAGATCGGCAGCGGTCAGGTCGGGTTCTTTGGTTTTGGCAATTTCTTCAGCCTGTGCACGTGTCAATGTACCAACTTTGTCAGTATGTGGACGTGGAGAACCTTTCTGGATACCCGCTGCTTTCTTGATCAGAATAGTAGCAGGTGGGGTTTTCATGATGAACGTGAATGATTTGTCTGCAAAAGCAGTAATCACTACGGGAATTGGCAAACCGGGTTCCATGCCTTGTGTTTTAGCATTGAACGCTTTGCAGAATTCCATGATATTCAGACCACGTTGACCCAACGCCGGACCAATTGGAGGTGATGGATTAGCTTTACCAGCTGGTACTTGCAGCTTGATGAAGCCGACGATTTTTTTCGCCATTTTTAGCTCCTTACGGGTGATAACGCAATAATGATATTGCTCCCCGGGTTAATAAAATCAGACCTTTTCGACCTGACTGAAATCCAGTTCGACGGGTGTTGCACGACCAAAAATCGTGACACTGACGCGTACCTTACTTTTCTCGTAGTTGACTTCTTCAACGTTACCGTTAAAGTCGGCAAACGGGCCTTCTTTAACACGAAGCATTTCACCAACTTCGAACAATATTTTCGGACGGGGTTTTTCACCACCCTCTTCAATCTGAGACAGAATTTTTTCAACTTCTTTCTCGGAAATGGGGGTTGGCCTATTGCCAGATCCACCCAGAAACCCGGTAACACGGTTTGTATTTTTTACAAGATGCCATGTTTCATCGGTAAGGTCCATTTCAACCAGGACATAACCTGGGAAAATACGACGTTCTGTGATGGATTTTTGACCGCCTTTAACTTCAATCACTTCTTCTGAAGGTACCAGAATGCGACCAAATGAAGTTTGCAAGCCAGCACGCTCGATTTTTTCGAGCAGGGCTTTGTGAACACTTTTTTCCATGCCAGAATAGACATGCACAACGTACCAACGCTTACTCATTTGCTTGTCCTTAGTTCCAGCCTAATGCGACGCCATAGATAAGCCAACCTAAAACCTTATCTACAATCCAAAGAAATAATGCCATTACGCTGACGAATGCAAATACAATGCCCGTCATTTGAATGGTTTCTTTTCTGGTTGGCCATATTACGCGTTTTAATTCATTGTATGAACCGGTAGCAAAACTGATAATGCGCTTACCAGGCTCGCTGAACCATACTAGCAAAGCCGCAACAATCAAGCTGCCAATAAAAATACCTACACGCGCATAAACATTTAAATCATTGAAAAATGAATACGCAAATATACCCGCAGCAATAATAACTATTGCCATAACAATTTTGGCTTTATCTGCAGGTTGGGTGATGGTTTCTACACTACTGTTTGACATTTGCTTGAGCAGCCTTCTTTTAGCGGCGCCATAATAATGGTGGCAGGGGCAGTAGGAATCGAACCTACAACCTTCGGTTTTGGAGACCGACGCTCTGCCAATTGAGCTATACCCCTAATTTTTTTAATTTCTGTACTGATTTACAGAAATTTGGGTAGTACACCGTACTACCCATACTACTATTTACTATTAAGCGTTGATTTTAGCAACAACGCCGGCGCCAACGGTACGGCCACCTTCACGAATCGCAAAACGCAGACCTTCTTCCATCGCGATAGGCGCAATCAGTTCCACGTCCATAGAGACGTTATCACCAGGCAGAACCATTTCTTTTTCTGCAGGCAATGTGATGGTACCGGTTACGTCAGTCGTACGGAAGTAAAACTGTGGACGGTAGCCCTGGAAGAATGGGGTATGACGACCGCCCTCTTCTTTGGACAGAATATACACTTCAGCAGCAAATTTGGTATGTGGCTTGATTGAACCGGGTTTGGCCAATACCTGACCGCGCTCAACGTCTTCACGTTTGGTACCGCGCAACAACAGACCTACGTTATCGCCTGCACGACCTTCGTCCAGCAGTTTGCGGAACATTTCAACGCCGGTACAAATGGTTTTGACGGTATCGCGGATACCCACGATTTCGATCTCTTCACCCACTTTAACAATACCGCGCTCGATACGACCGGTAACAACCGTACCACGACCAGAAATAGAGAACACGTCCTCAACAGGCATCAGGAAGGTACCGTCGATGGCACGCTCTGGTGTTGGGATGTAAGAATCCAGTGCTTTGGCCAGTTCCAGGATGGCTTGTTTGCCCAATGGACCTTCGTCGCCTTCCAGAGCCAGTTTGGCTGAACCCTTGATAACGGGGGTATCGTCGCCAGGGAAATCGTATTTGCTGAGCAATTCACGAACTTCCATTTCAACCAGTTCCAGCAACTCTTCGTCATCAACCATGTCGGCCTTGTTCAGGAACACGATGATGTAAGGAACACCAACCTGACGAGACAGCAGAATGTGCTCACGGGTTTGGGGCATTGGGCCGTCAGCGGCCGAACAAACCAGAATTGCACCGTCCATCTGGGCAGCACCGGTGATCATGTTTTTAACATAGTCAGCGTGTCCTGGGCAGTCTACGTGTGCGTAGTGACGGGCTTCTGTTTCATACTCTACGTGTGAAGTAGAAATGGTAATACCACGTGCTTTTTCTTCAGGAGCTGCGTCAATTTGTGAGTAGTCTTTCGCTTCACCGCCAAACTCTTTTGACAGAACGGTACAAATTGCTGCTGTCAATGTTGTTTTACCGTGATCCACGTGACCAATCGTACCTACGTTTACGTGCGGTTTGGTACGTTCAAACTTACCTTTTGCCATGACCGACTCCTGATGATGGTGCTGGAATTAATAACAAAGTTTATATGGTGCCCAAGGCGGGAATCGGACCCGCGACCTCTCCCTTACCAAGGGAGTGCTCTACCACTGAGCCACTTGGGCGAATTCTTTGCTTACCGGATGAGGTTACCGGCAAGTCTGGAGCGGGTGAAGGGAATCGAACCCTCGTCATCAGCTTGGAAGGCTGTTGCACTACCATTGTGCTACACCCGCGGATCTTTCGCTTGACCCATTATTTGTTATTGTTTAACGGATATCACATAACCATCACAAAGAACAAATAATTTAAATTAGGCTCTCTGGTGGTGGAGGTTGGATTCGAACCAACGTAGGCGTTAGCCAACAGATTTACAGTCTGCCTCCTTTAGCCACTCGGACACTCCACCCAGAGAATGTGTAATTATGCACATTCCTTTTAGGTTCGTCAAGCACCTTCAACAAAAATCCAAATAAAAGTGGTTTTTTTGTTGAATTTTCTGTTGACTGCTTAATTATTGCTCTATAACCGATGACAAGCCCTGCTTTTCAAGCAGTGAATTCAAGTGATCCCAGCCGTGAAAATCTATCATAAGCTGGCCCTTGTTTTTTGCCCCCACTTTAAGCACCACCTTGGTACCCAGATGATCGGACAGGGCTTCTTCAAGACGAACCAAATCGCGGTCAGGGGCTGGCTTGACAAGGCCCACCGTTTTTTTACTTTGCCCTTCAAGGGTTTGCTTGACCAGTTTTTCGGTTTCTCGCACCGACAAACTTCTTGCCACTACCTGGTTGGCCAACAGAATCTGGGTGGCTGCGTCTACCGCCAGCAAGGCCCGGGCATGCCCCATATCGATATCCCCGGCCAGCAGCATGGTTTGTACAGGCTCTGCCAGGTTCAGTAATCGCAATAAATTACTGGTTAATGAACGGGAACGGCCAATTGCCTGCGCCGCCTGTTCATGGGTAAAGCTAAACTCATCAATAAGACGCTTGACGCCCTGGGCTTCTTCCAGCGGATTCAGGTCTTCACGCTGTATGTTTTCAATCAGGGCCATGATGGCTGCATTTTCATCGGCCACTTCCCGAACCAGGACAGGTACCTCTTTAAGCCCGGCGAGCATCGCCGCCCGATAACGACGCTCACCCGCGATAATTTCAAATTTACCTTCCGGCTCATCTTTTATCGGACGAACCAGGATGGGCTGCATAATTCCCTGTGTTTTTATGGAATCGGCCAGTTCTGTCAGGGCGCCTTCATCCATCCGGGTACGTGGTTGATATTTGCCGGCCTGCAATTTGTCTATTTGAATAACCGAAGGCTGCTGGACAGACTTACCCTGCTCTTCGTTCTTGATTTCTTCAAGAACATTAATATCACTGCCCAGCAGTGCCGCCAAGCCACGCCCCAGACCCTTGGTTTTTTTTACCGCTGTCTTGCTGGCTGTTTTACCTGCTGCCTTAGTGACTGTTTTACTTGCCGTAGGTTTAGTTGCCATTTCTATTTCCGTTTTCCTTATCCATCATTTTTACCCGTTTAATCACTTCTGCGCCAAATTGCATATACGCCTTGGCACCCCGTGAAGACTTATCATAAACGACCCCTGGCAAACCATGGCTTGGTGCTTCTGCCAGCCTAACATTGCGCGGTACAACCGTTTTAAAGACACTGTCACCAAAGTGTGACTGCAACTGCTCTGAAACCTGTTGCTGTAATGTGACCCGCGCATCAAACATGACACGTAACAGCCCTATCATCTTCAGTTCTGGATTAATATTTTTATGTACCCGCTTTATGGTATTGACCAGATCAGATAATCCTTCAAGTGCGAAGTATTCACATTGCATTGGAATAATTACCCCATTTGCACATGATAGCCCGTTCAAGGTAAGCAAAGACAATGTTGGCGGGCAGTCGATCAGGACATAATCATAATCTGCAGCCACTTTTTCTATGGCCAACTTCAACTGGTGCTCGCGATTATCCATTTGTACCAGATCTATCTCGGCGCCCGATAATTCCCGATTTCCTGGCAGCACATCATAATTGCCACTTTCCGAACGAACCCTGGCTTCAGCTATGCCCGCTTCACCAATAAGCACCTGATATATATTTAAACTTAAACTATTTTTATCTATACCACTTCCCATGGTGGCATTACCCTGAGGGTCAAGGTCTATTAACAGGACCCTTTTTTTATGGGATGCCAGGCTGGCGGCAAGATTGATTGCCGTGGTTGTTTTACCTACCCCGCCTTTTTGATTGGCGACACAAAAAATCTTTATTGAATTTACATCTTTCCCCATTACCTACCCTTTACGCTGCAGCCAGATTAAACATCGGTTTGCATCCAGTTCTGGAACCGTCAATATTTCATGTGACGCTTCTTCCCATTCTGTCCTGGATACCAGTTCGTTAACTTCATCTTGAATATAGTGCCCTTTCATTGCAACCAAATATCCGGAAGCATGGACATGCTTGCCTGCCAAGGAAGCAAAATCCGCCAAGGAGGCGAATGCCCTTGAAATGACCAGATCCACCTGTGGTTCGGCTCTTTGCTCTATCCGAATATGTTGCGCAGACAAGTTTGGAAGTGTTAATACTCCAGACATCTGGCGAACAAAAGCGGTTTTTTTCTCTACTGCATCAATACAACATATGTTCCACGTGGAACACATTATAGCCAAAACAACGCCTGGCAAACCACCACCCGAACCTACATCAAGTACATTTACGGTGGGTCTGCCTGCCAATTTTTTTCTTAATGGCATAACGACTGAAAGACTGTCAAAGATATGCTGAACAAGCATCTCTTCCTTTATTTTCAAGGCAGTCAAATTATAAGTTTTATTCCAGCGTTGCATTTGCTCAATATATTGCAATAATGCAGAAGCCTGTTCTTCGCTCATTTCAAGCCCAAGTTGCCTGGCGGCTTCAAACAGGCTTGTTTTTGAATTACTCATTACAATTATTACGCCTTTTTTTGATTAGAGTATTGCATTCGTTTTATATGAATAAGCAATAAAGCAATAGCGGCTGGTGTAACACCGGAAATCCGCCCTGCCTGACCAATTGTTTCAGGCTGGCTTTCCTTTAGTTTCTGCCGAACCTCAAAAGACAAATTACCCACATCTTCATAATTCAAGTCAATGGGAATTTTCTGGTCTTCATGGGTACTTTGACGCCGCACTTCTTCTTGCTGCCTATTGATATAGCCAGCATACTTAACCTGAATTTCAACCTGTTCAATTTCCGATTCGGATAATTCTGTTTCAGAATATAACGTTTCACCGCTGGCAGTTGCTGTACTGACAAGATCCTTGTAATTAACATTAGGTCTTTTAAGCAAATCAACCAGGGTATAGTCACGCTCAAGTGGTTTGCCCAGCAGGGTATGGGCCTGTTCATTGGCAAACGTTTTAGGATATACCCGTGTTTTACCCAGACGTTTTATTTCCGCATTAACGTTATCTCTTTTCCGGCAGAAAGACTCCCACCGATCATCTGGAACTACGCCTAATTTTCTTCCTATTTCAGTTAACCTGAAATCTGCATTATCTTCTCGTAAACTTAAACGATACTCTGCCCTTGAGGTAAACATTCTATAAGGTTCGGTAACACCCTTGGTAATCAAGTCATC
This sequence comes from Advenella mandrilli, assembly GCF_016595155.1. GTDB lineage: Bacteria > Pseudomonadota > Gammaproteobacteria > Burkholderiales > Burkholderiaceae_B > Advenella > Advenella mandrilli. The sequence continues at coordinate 241,418 of NZ_JAENGP010000002.1, read as the reverse complement.
GACCAAAACCCCCAGGTACGCTTCATCACGACGAGGCGTCCAGGGCGCTTCACCCTTTACCTGCAATGCGGCATTCAAACCTGCCAGCAAACCTTGTGCACCGGCTTCTTCATATCCAGTGGTTCCGTTAATTTGTCCGGCAAAAAACAAACCATTAATACTTTTTGTTTCAAGACTGCTTTTTAATCCACGTGGATCAAAATAATCATATTCAATGGCATACCCTGGACGAATAATATGAGCGTTTTCCAACCCAGGTAAAGAATGCACCAATTCCAGCTGTACATCATAAGGCAGGCTGGTTGAAATTCCATTTGGATAAATTTCATGTGTTGTCAAGCCTTCAGGTTCTAAAAACACCTGGTGGGAATTCTTGTCAGCAAAACGATGCACCTTGTCTTCAATCGAAGGGCAATAGCGCGGACCAATTCCATCAATCACACCGGTATACATGGGGGACCTGTCTAAACCACCCCGTATAATTTCATGGGTTCTTTCATTGGTATAGGTAATCCAGCAAGGCAACTGCCGGGGATGCATTTGTGCATTCCCCATATATGAAAATACCGGGATAGGATCCAGATCTCCGGGTTGCTCAATCAAGTTGGAAAAATCAATTGTCCGGGCATCAATTCGTGGAGGGGTTCCGGTTTTCAACCTTCCCTGAGGAAGGTTTAATTCTTTTAATCGATAAGCAAGACTGATAGCCGGAGGATCTCCTGCTCGACCGGCAGAATAGCTTTTTAACCCGACATGCACCAAACCATTCAAAAAAGTACCCGCTGTTAAAACCACAGCACGCGATCTGAATTTAAGGCCAATTTGAGTAACGGCACCAACTACCCGGTTACCTTCTACAATCAGGTCATCTACCGCTTGTTGAAACAGCCACAGGTTTTCCTGATTTTCAAGCCGTGTACGAATGGCTTGTCTGTACAAGACCCGATCAGCCTGAACTCTGGTTGCGCGCACAGCCGGACCCTTTGAACTGTTTAGTATCCTGAACTGAATTCCCGCCTCATCGGTTGCCAGCGCCATAGCGCCACCTAAAGCATCAATTTCTTTTACCAAATGCCCTTTCCCAATCCCGCCAATTGAAGGATTGCAAGACATTTGACCTAAGGTTTCAATATTGTGTGTAAGTAGTAGTGTTTTAGCGCCTGTACGGGCAGAAGCTAAAGCAGCTTCTGTTCCCGCATGACCACCACCCACTACTATTACATCAAACTCGTTTGGGTAATCCATTTTGTTTCTAATAAAAAATAGCAATAGTTGATTATAAATCCAGAACAAATGTTCCACGTGGAACATTTGCATAAATTTCAGTTATTTTAATTTTATTTGTCTGAAAATAAAAAATTCTTTGAAAAAGACTGTTTCGTGATTGTTCCACGTGGAACAAAGCAAATGCCTGTGGATAACTTTGTTAATAATGTGGAGAAAAAGTATGTACTTCTATGTATAAAATGTTAATAACATTACCTAGAATAAGGCATAATAAGGATTATAGCCTTGTTGATAAAATTTATATAGCTTGAAATTGTTATACAAAAATTGTGAATAAAATGATTAAATCAAAACTACCTGACGTTGGAACAACCATTTTTACCATCATGAGCCAGCTGGCCAGTGAATATAAAGCCATAAATTTGGGCCAGGGGTTTCCAGACTTCAATCCAGATGAAAAATTGGTTTCATTGGTTAATAAATCAATGATGAACGGACATAACCAGTATCCATACATGCCTGGCGTACAAGATTTACGATTTGCCATTGCAGACAAAATAAATAAGCTTTATTCATACAATTATGATCCAGAAACAGAAATTACCGTTACCAATGGTGCTACCGAAGCCCTGTTGTCTTCGATACTAAGTATTGTTCACACCGGTGACGAAGTCATTGTTATAGAACCCTGCTACGACTCTTATCTTCCATGCATTAAATTGGCCGGTGGTACCCCAGTATTAGTTTCCTTAACACCACCGTCTAAAAACAATCCTGCCTATTCTATCGACTGGAATAAAGTGAAAAATGCCATCACTGATAAAACCCGGTTAATTATTCTGAATTTTCCACATAACCCAACTGGGCTCACGCTGAAATCGTCTGACCTGGATGCTATTGAAGATTTAATTAAAGAAAAGGAAATTTTTTTAATTGGGGATGAGGTTTATGAACATATTGTATTTGGCCATAAACCGTTCTTAAGTTTGTCTACCCGGGAATTTTTAGCCAGCAGATCTTTTGTGATTTCTTCTTTCGGTAAAACCTACCATACCACTGGCTGGAAAGTAGGGTATTGCAGTGCACCAAAGGCCTTGACGGCAGAATTCAGGAAAATTCATCAATTTGTGGTTTTTACGGTTAGTTCACCTATGCAATATGCATTTGCTGAATTTATGAAAGATCCTGCCCCTTATTTAAATTTATCCCGCTTTTATCAGGAAAAACACGATTTTCTTTATAACGGTTTATTAAAAACCCGTTTTAAACCTATCAAGAGTGAAGGCACATTTTTCTTGTTAGCTGACTATAGTGAAGTTTCGGTTGCGAACGAATTGGACTTTGCCAAAGAATTGACAAAAAAACATGGTGTAACCTTGATTCCGGTTTCTGCATTTTATAAAGACTCTTCTGCTTTAGCTTCAAATAATAATTTAGTCCGATTTTGTTTTGCAAAGAAAAATGAGACCTTAGAAAAAGCGTTGGCAGTCTTAAGTACTATTTAGTTATTATTTTTCTTTATATATAACTGATAAAGAATAAGATACTCTGTGGATAAGTACTAAAACCCTGTTTTTTTCATTAAAAACAGGGTTTTATGCTGTTTTTTCGTTGTTGAATTCAATGCTTTTTAGTATTGGACAATGTTGAACAAGTTTTAGGATAAATTTTTGCAAGCAGGTTCTTCACTTTTCATACAAAACTTATTCACATTCAGCCCTCATAGTAGTTATCCACAGGTGGATTTTTGTAAAAACACGATAAAACCCCGTTTTTACCTGGAGAAAATGCAAAAAAACAGGCGTGAATGGTGTTTTGGTTTTTTTAAAATTGCATATAAAGTGTTGAATTTTTGCCGGATCATTGAGTATGTGTCATACAGGCCTGAACGGAAATATGGATATAATTTGCCGGTTCAAGGTTTGGTTAACCCTATTTTCAGGCTAAAAATAAAGATGTTTTGTACGATAAAACCAGGCTCAGAATGTTGAAAATTTCCTGGATTTATTTATGTTAAAGTAACTGGCAGATTGCTTGGGTTTCAGTAAATTAACTACTTTTATGGATAATTGGAATGGCTTACGATACAAATAATATCTTCGCTAAAATTTTACGGGGTGAGGCACCTTCATTTAAAGTGTACGAAGATGACAAAACCTATGTGATGATGGACATCATGCCGCAAACGGTAGGGCATACATTGGTGTTAACCAAAGAGCCGGCCATTAATTTGTTTGATTTGTCAGACGATGCCGCTCAAGCCTGCGTGATAACAGCAAAAAAAATTGCCCCTGCAATTATGAAAGTAACCAATGCTGATGGCATTGTTCTTAGCCAGTTTAATGGCGCTGCGGCAGGGCAAACGGTAGATCATGTTCATTTTCATTTAGTGCCTCGTTATAAAGGAGAAAATGTTCATGAACATGCCCATGTGAAAGGAGATATGGAGGCTATCAAGGCCTTGGCTGGTAAAATTGTTGCGGCCATTGAGGCATTGAATTAATACCTTTACACGCTGTTTTATATTGCTCAAAGACTGAACCCGGTGTTATGCCGGGTTCAGTTAGTCTGGTCTTTGATGCTGGCTTTGGGTTTCAGGTGTTTTTCAAAAAAATGATAGAGCGGGCTGGTTATCAGCAATACAAACACCATACGTGCCACGTGAAACGCAGTCACAACCGGTGCGCCAAGCGCCAGCACTTTTGCCGTAATGGCCATTTCTGCAATACCACCAGGGCTGTTACCCAGTACAAGGGTTGGAAATGGAATATCGGAAACAAGGAATAACAGGTTACTGAACCCAAATGCCAGGATCAGGTTAAGGGCATTGCTAATGGCAACAATGGTTAAATAGCGGGGGGCTTTTTTGAAAAAATCAGGGCCAAATTTGTCACCTAAAGACCAGCCAATAAACAGTTGGCCTAGCTTTGTTATTTCATTGGGCAGATAAGTCAGAAGGGTGTCGTTCCCGGTTAATAAAATGGTCACCAGTAAAGGTCCAAGGACCCATGGATTGGGAAGGGCGAGTTTCTTGAAAACCAATCCGGCGATGCTGGTTAATATAATGAGCTTGAAAAAACCGCTGGTATCAAAAAAATACAGGATTTCCGTTTCAGCGTAATTGCCCGTTATATTCAGGAATTTAAAGGCAAAAGGAATGGAAACCACCACCATGATCATACGCAGGCTGTGTGCAGAAGCAACCAGATCTGTTCTGGCATGGTTTTTTTCAGCCAGGTTGGCCATCTCACTGGCACCGCCAATAGCACTGGCAAACCAGGCTGTTTTGAATTCAACATTACCCCATTTTTTTAAAATAAGAGAACCATTTATGCCCAGTAAAATGGCAAATATCATCCCGGCAAAAATGAAAGGGTAATAACCGCCAATAATATTAAGGACCTCTGGCGTGAAATATAAGCCCAGGGACGTGCCAATAACCCATTGGCCAATATTCCGGAAAACAGAATGTGAAGTGCTTTTGACACCGGTTGTTTTTGTAATTGCCGTTAATAACAGCGAACCAATAAGCCATGGCAGCGGTATGGATAGCCATGCCGCTGCCAAAGCACCAGACAATGCAAGAATGAATCCGGTTAAATATTTTACAAACATATCATATTAATTGGCTGGGACATGAATTTCATTTTTTCTTGAAAATTTCCTGAACAATGGCGGAACCACGCTAACCAGAATGGCGGCAATCCATAAGCCGATGGAAATGGGGCTTTCAAACAGGATAGAAACTTCACCGTTGGTAATGGACAGGGCACGACGCAGGTTTTGTTCCATCATATCGCCCAATACCACGCCTAAGACAAGCGGTGCCATAGGCACATTCATTTTCCGCAGAAAATAGCCAATCACGCCAATTCCAACCACCAGCATCAAGTCGAATGTAGTGGCATTAATCGCATATACCCCAATAAAGCTGATGGATAAAATGCCAGGTACCAGCAACCATGAAGGGATGGATAGCATGGATGCAAATACACGAACCATGGGAATGTTCATTAAAAGCAGCATGACGTTGGCAATGAACAGGGAAGCGATTAGCCCCCATACCAGCTGAGGTTGGGTCTCAAACAGGACTGGTCCTGGCGTGATGTTGTAAAGCGTAAGCGCACCCATCATAACGGCCGTTGTACCAGAACCGGGTACACCCAGTGCCAGCATGGGAATGAATGAACCCGTTGCGGCACTGTTGTTGGCTGATTCGGGAGCAGCAAGGCCACGCAGGTCACCTTTACCAAACTTGGCTTCAGGGTCTTTACTTTCAATTAGTTTTTTCTCATTGGCATAAGCAACGGCAGAGGCAACACTGGCACCGGCTCCCGGTAAAATTCCAATAAAGAAACCTAAGATACCTGAGCGAACCGTACTCCACCAAGTGGATGACATTTCTTTTAAGTTGAATAACTTGCGTTTGCTTTTGGGTACCTCAATTGAAACACCGCTTAGCAGGTTTTCAAGCATTTGCAGCATTTCGGAAACGGCAAAAAGACCAATCACCACCACCACAAAATCAACACCATCGGCCAGATTAGGTAAATCGAAGGTATATCGGTAAACGCCGGAGTTGGCATCGACACCAACGGTGGCAATAGCCAGACCAATCATGGCGGCCAGAATCCCTTTGACCGGTTGTTCGCCCAACAGGCTGGTAAGGGCACAAAAAGCAAATACCATCAAAACAAAATATTCGGCAGGACCAAAAGCAATCGCCCATTTGGCCAGTAGGGGGGCCAGAAGCAATATGCCGAAAATGGCAATGGTGGAACCAATAAATGAAGACCAGGCAGACAGTGATAATGCCACGCTGGCCAAGCCTTGGCGTGCCAGAGGATAACCGTCAAGGGTAGTCATGACGGCAGCCGCTTCACCCGGTACGTTAATAAGAATAGAGGTAATCCGGCCACCATATTCGGCACCTACGTAAACAGCAGCCAGCAGGATTAGGGCTGTTTCAGGGGGCAGCTGCATGGCAAAGGCAATAGGAATTAGCATGGCTACGCCATTAATGGGTCCGAGCCCGGGTAATACGCCAACAATGGTGCCAATAAATGAGCCAAGGGCTGCCACAAGCAGGTTGATGCCTGAAAAGGCAACACCAAACCCGATAGTTAAATGGTCTATTAATCCACTCATAGGAGATCTCCAAGAATACCGGTTGGCAATACGACGTCCAGGCCTTTATCAAAAAGCAAAAAGAAAAGAATGCCCATTACAACACCGCCAATAATGCATTTGATCCATGTGCCATTAAACAGCCTGCCTACAAAAATGCTCATAAGTGCTGTAGATACAATAAAACCGACCCATTGAAAGAGAAATGCATAAGCGGCAACATAGACGACCATGGTCATAATCCGGAAATTGGCACCTTCCGGATTAGGATCAACTGAATTTCCACCTTTGTAAATAAGGCGTACACCGCAAAGGGCAATAATGAGTGCAAGCATAAGCGGAAATGCTTTGGGTCCTACGGGTTCATAGGTAAACGGTGCTTCAAGATCGTAGCCAAACCAGGTAAGAAATGCGGCAAAGAAAAGGGCGGCAATACCTAATACCCTGTCATTGAGTGCCATAAGAGTACCTTTAAAATATACGTTGAAGTTCCCCCACATGGCAGGGGAACTTGCGGTTTTTTATTGAATTATTTTTTGATCAGGCCAAAAGAATCAGCCAGTTCGGTATAAAACTGAACACGCTCCTTGACATAGCTATCCAGCTCTGCCCCGGTTTTGTCAAACGGGAACAAACCTTGCTGTTCTTGCATGCTGGCAAATTCGGGCGTTTTCATGAGTTTATTAAAAGCGTCAACCCACCAGTTGTATTCAGGATCTGACACTTTTGGACCAACGTAGAAACCGCGAATAATTGGCCAATTGATATCAAATCCCTGCTCTGCGGCGGTAGGAATATCCGACATTTTTCCAGGCAAACGTTTATCATTGAAAACGGCCAGAATCTTGATGGGTGCACCACCATCAAGCATGGTACGGGCTTCTGCAGCATCCCCCATATAGGCTTGGATATGTCCGCCGCGCAAGGCGGTTACCGCTTCACCGCCGCCTTCAAAAGCAACAAAACGCATTTTTTTGTAATCAACACCGGCTGCTTTGGCAGTAAGGGCCGCTTTCATCCAGTCCTGGCTACCAACTGAACCACCTGCACCCAGCACAATCTTGGTGGGATCTGCCTTGAATGCTTCCATCAGGGACTTGAGGTCGGTATAGGGAGAGTCGTTACGTACAATGGCGACACCGTAATCACTGCCTACCGCTGCCAGCCATTTAACGTCATTAACATTGTATTTGCCAAATTTACCCTGAGCCAGGTTAAGCAGTGAGCCGCCCGAAAAGGCAACAATGGCATTGCCATCAGCGGGTCGTTGGGCCACGATATTGTTATAGGCCACGGCGCCAATGCCACCTGGCATGTAAATGGTTCGCATGGGGGCTTCAAGAATTTTGGTTTGGGCAAAACCGTTTAAGGCCAGACGACAGGTTAGGTCAAAACCGCCTCCTGGCTGTGCCGGTGCGATACATTCCGGCTTTTTAGGTTGTTCCTGTGCCTGGGCAGTACCCAAGGTAGAAAGGCCAAGCAGGCTAGCGGCCAAGAAAGATAATGTTTTTTTATAAAACTTCATTGCAGTCTCCTTTAAAGGTAAGGACTTAACGATACAAAAATGAAGCTTTCGATTACCTTTCAAAATGATGAAAAATGAACTTATTCAGGGTTATCCATAGGATTTTTATTGAAAATCAGTTGTACAACTAGTCCTTTTTCATTGGTTTTGGAAAAAATTTCTAATTTGGCCAGGTTAATTTCTACAATGGTTTGCACAATTGCCAATCCCAGGCCAGAGCCGTATTTTTCCTTTCCTGATGCTCCCCTGCGAAAGCGTTTGCCAGCCAAGGCAATGTCTTCTGGACTCATGCCAGGTCCATTATCTTCAACCTGTAAAATAATATGCGTTTTTTCTTCCAGGACAGATACCGTAATGCGGGAACCAGAAGGGCAATATTTAATGGCATTGCTGACTATATTGTTTAGGGCTTCTTTGACAAGCCATTCAATACCGTTAATCATGATTGGATGGTTGGGTAATTCCTGACCGTAATCCAGTCTTTTCTTGCGTGCCGTAGGTAATAAATTACTCACCACTTGGGCAGCCAGCTGGCAGATATCAATTGTTTCACGTGGAACATTGGCCGTCAGTTTATCTGCGGCATCACGTACCTTGGCTAATGCCAGTAACTGGTTGGTTAGTTGAATGGTATTGCCCAGTCTTTGTTGTATGGCGGTTAATACCTCTTCCATTTCATTGGTTTTAGCCAGTTTCCTTGCATAGTCCACCTGCATGGATAAAACTGAAAGGGGCGTGCGTAATTGGTGAGAGGCATCATCAAGAAACTGTTGCTGAGTAATGTTTTTGTTGAGGTAACGTTTCAGGTGAAGATTGATGGCCTGTACCAGCGGTTTGATTTCCTTTGGTAATTCTTTTTCATCAATAGGCAGCAAATTATCAAAGGAACGGTTTTTGATTTCTTTGCTAAGTTTTTTTAAGGGGCGAAGTGAAACAATAATCCCCCCTGAGAGCAAAATGATAAAAATGCAAAGCACAATAAAGTCTTTGCGTATCGATTGCCAGATGAGCTGGTTAATAAAATCTTCACGGCTGGCCATGCTTTCGGCAACTTGAATGATGATACGGCTGTCCGGATTATAAAGCAGGCCGTTTTCGGGGCGAATGGCAATGGCGGCAATCCGCATGGGCTGGCCAAGATAATCCTGGTTATAAAAAACGGCTTTGCCGGTTTCCAGTGGCATGTCAGGCGTGGGCAGGTCGGTGTAACCGATTTCTGTCAGCCGGTCTTCGGTTGCTACCCTGAAATAAGCGGTACTACGCGTGGTCAATTCGAAGAACTCAAGCATATAGAAGGGTTGTTCCATAGCCAGCCCGCCATCTTGCGTCTTGATATTCACTTCAATTGAACGGATGGCACCGGCCAGGGAACGGTCAAATGCCTTGTTGACCTGCCCCTTTAATTCCACGTTTGAAACCCAAAGTGAAATTAGCATGGTGATGACCAATGCGGGTATTAATAGCCATAATAATGTTGAAGTCAGGCTTTTAAATTTCATCGTTGGAAATAGGTTCCAGGCAATAGCCAATACCACGCAATGTAGTGATTTGTACTGTGGATTGCTGAAGCTTCTTGCGCAAACGGTGAATGATTACTTCAATGGACTCTATGCCGATCTCATCATCTGCACCATTAGCCAGCAAACGTTCAAGTATAAACTGCTTGTTGACCGGTTCTTCACTTTTCTGTATAAGGATGGCCAGTACTTCACTTTCCCGGGGAGTTACTTGCAGCATTTGCTGGTTGATCAGGAAGTGGTGTTTTCCCACATCGTAGCTCAGATCGCCACAGCTCAAGCGTGGTTTGTCCCTGCCACGGCTTCTGCGTATAAGGGCATTAAGCCTGGCAACCAGTTCTTCAATCCTGAAAGGCTTTGGCAGGAAGTCATCCGCACCGGATTCCAGGGTATCCACACGATCGGCCAGGGAATCCCGTGCAGTTAGAATAAGGATGGGCGTGCGGTCATCTTCGGCCCGCAGCCGGCTTAGGAGGGTATTGCCATCCATGCCGGGAATGCCCAAGTCAAGGATAATGGCATCGAACTCTTCTACATGCAGTCGCTTGTAGGCGACCAAACCGTCATTGGACCATTCAATGGTGAAGCCGGCCTGTTTGTGCAGGCTTCGCATTAACCATTGAGCCAGATCGGGTTCGTCTTCAATTAGTAAAATACGCATTGGGCAAATGGCAGGTTGATGGAAGAATGATTACTTCGGGTATATTATGCCCTAAAAGATTCTTTTGAACCGTACCACTTATAATTCCGGTGTATCTGATTATTCGGCATAAAAAATGACTATTTCAAACAAAGATCCTATTGTTGCCATTGCAACAGCTCCCGGACGGGGTGGTATTGGTGTGGTTCGGGTTTCGGCCCCGGATCTGGTGGCGTTTATCGGCCGCTTTTTTGGCCGGGACCTGACTGCCCGCCATGCGCATTACTTGCCATTTAGTGATGCAAACGGGCAGGCGATTGATGAAGGCATCGCCCTGTTCTTCAAAGGCCCGCATTCCTATACGGGTGAAGATGTGCTGGAATTACAGGGGCATGGTGGCCCGGCGGTTTTAAAGCGCATTATTGACCGTTGCCTTGAGGTGGCCCGGGAAATGCAAATGGGCCTGCGTCATGCCGAACCCGGCGAGTTTACCCAGCGTGCTTTCCTGAATAACCGGCTTGACCTGGCCCAGGCCGAAGCCGTTGCCGACCTGATTGACGCTTCTTCCGAAGCCGCCGCCCGCAGCGCGATGGAGTCGTTAAGCGGTGCATTTTCTGGCCTGGTCAATGCACTGGCAGACCGGGTGATCCACTTGCGCATGCTGGTGGAAGCCACCCTGGATTTCCCTGAAGAAGAAATTGAGTTCCTTGAAAAATACCAGGCCAGGGAAGAACTGCAAAGCATTCAGGATGATTTGCAGCATCTGATCAAGCAGGCTAAACAAGGCATGATTTTGCGTGAAGGCATGCATGTGGTGCTGGCCGGGCAGCCCAATGTAGGTAAATCCAGCCTGTTGAATGCGTTGGCGGGTGATGATGTGGCCATTGTGACCCCCATTGCCGGCACTACGCGCGACAAGGTGATCCAGCAGATTCATATCCAGGGGGTACCGATTCATATCGTGGACACCGCCGGCCTGCGGGAAACCGACGATACCGTGGAAAGCATTGGCATTGCCCGAACCTGGGCCGAGATAGAAAAAGCCAATGTGATTGTTCATTTACAGGATGCCCGTTCACCCAATGATGAGCTGGATGCGGACATCACCCGCCGATTGCCGGCCCGTACCCCGGTCTTGAAAGTATTCAACAAGCTGGACTTGTTAAGTGAAGAAGAAGCGGCGGTATTGAACCGGCAGCTTAGTGAAACCACTGAAGAAGCGGGGCATGAGGCAACGGGTATTCTGGTGTCGGCCAAAAAGGAAACCGGGCTGGATGCGCTGCGCCAGAAGCTGCTGGACATCGCAGGCTGGAACCCCAGTGCCGAATCTCCCTGGCTGGCCCGTGAACGCCACCTGCACGCCTTAAACAGCGCCAGTGAGCATTTGGCAATGGCGGAAGAACATGCCAGCTATGATGATCGCGTGCTGGATTTGTTTGCTGAGGAATTAAGGCTGGCGCATGATGAGTTGTGTAAGATCACCGGGCAGTTCAGCAGCGATGATTTGCTGGGGGAGATTTTTTCTTCGTTTTGTATTGGGAAGTAGGCCTGATGTCGAATAAGAAACAGCCAGCGTCCATCGTTCGCTCCTCAGCGGCAGAATATCTGACCTTTGTTGCGGCTACGGGTGATCAAAAGCAATCCGTTGAAATGCGTTATGAGGATGAAAATATCTGGCTGACCCAGAAGATGATGGCAGCGTTTTACGATGTCACTGTGCCTGCCATCAACCAGCATTTGAAGCGGGTTTTTGATGATGGCGAGTTGTTACCCGAAGCAGTTATTAAGGATTACTTAATAACTGCCCGTGACGGGAAGAACTACCGCACCAAGCATTACAACCTTCAGGCTATTATCACCGTTGGTTTTAAGATTCCTCGTTCCACGCTCCTGCGTGGGAATGCATACCACCAACATCCTGAAGAAACGCCTATACTGCACCCACATACCCCAACTCAGCACTCACCAGCCTCGCTTCCTCTTGCACCTGATGGCTTATTTCCCCATTCACACTGGCATCAAAGCCACCGGTTGCGCCCAAAGCCGTGATCACGGCGCATAACTGCCCGGCATAGTTATAAACAGGTGCCGCCACTGCGCTGATACCCCGTAAATTCGTGTCTTTCACAATGGCACAGTGACGTTTTTGCACTTCATCACGCAGTTGCGTAATAAAACCGTCAAGATCAGAGATTTTTTCGGTATTGGGTGAAATGGCCGCTTTTTCCATTTCCTCTTGCGCCAGCTGTTTAACCTGCCGGTCATTTTGCAGGCCCAGGAACACCCGGCCGGTTGCCGAGGTGAGCAGGGGCAGCACCGAACCCACCCGTACGTTAACGGTGACCGGCAGGCTGGGCTCTTCAAAACGGACGATGACCGGCCCCTTATTGCCCATCACCGCAATAAAACACGTTACTTCAAGATTTTCCCGCAGGCGGATCAGGGCAGGCTCGCCCAGCCGGATCGGGTCAGACTGGCGCATGGCAGACAGGCCAATAAACATGGCTTCCATACTCAGGCGATACTGCTGTGATTCCGGATCCTGGATCACCAGCTCTTCTTCTATCAGGCTGGCCAGATAACGGTGAACCTTGGCCGGATTTTCGTTTACGTGACTGGCCAGGGCGGTCAGGCTGGCGCTGCCCCCCATTCTTGCTAACCCTTTCAGGACGGCAAAGCCGGTTTCCGCAGCCTGGACACGCTGCCTGCGGTCGGGCGTGGTTTGTGGTTTTTCTGCTGTTTTCATGGTGAATAGTGCCTTGTTACTCGTTTACAAGAATATATATCAAATTACAGGCGAAGGTTTTTTTTACAAAAAAAGTGTTGGGATACAGGTTAACCCGAATGTAAAAATTACGCAATGCGTATATCATTTACGCGGGAAGGACATTGAACACTAAGGAGACTCTTCATGACGTTTTTTAAAAAGGCCTGTAGCGCCGGTTTGTTAGCAGTATCTGCACTGGGTATCTCAGTTGCTTATGCCAGTTCAGAAAATTATCCTGAAAAACAGGTGCGTTGGATTGTGCCGTATCCCGCTGGTGGTGGCTCGGATTTTCTGGCCCGCACCATTGCACAGCCTTTATCTGAAAAAATCGGTCAAACCGTATTGGTCGATAACAAACCAGGCGGCAATACCGCCATTGCAGCGGTTGATACCGCCCGTGCCACAGCCGATGGTTATACCGTTTTGTCGGCCGATAACGGCACCATGGTTTTTAACTCGGCGCTTTACAAAAAATTAAGCTATGACCCGATCCAGGATCTGGAACCGGTTACCTTGATGGGTAAATTCCCCATGATTCTGGTGGTTTCACCCCAATCCAATATCAATAGCGTTGATGAGTTCATCAAGAACGTTAAAGACAATGCAGGCAAGCTTAACTACGGTTCGGCCGGTGCCGGCAGCCCGCATCACCTGGCAATGGAACTGCTGAAAGTGGAAGCGGGTATTGATATTGTCCATGTCCCTTACCGTGGTGCAGCGCCTTCCCTGTCAGATGTGGCGGGCGGCCAGGTACAGGCAATGATGGTGGATCTGGCGGCGGGTGCCGGTTTCATTAAAGGTGGCAGGGTCAAGGCACTTGCCGTGGCCAATGGCGTACGTTTGGCCCAGTTGCCTGATGTGCCCACTTTTGCCGAAGCCGGGTATGAAGGGGTTGAGGCAGCGGCGCTGGTAGGAATGGTAACCACGGAAGGCACGCCAAAAGAAATTATTTCAACCTTAAATAAAAAAGTGGTTGATGTGATTAATGAACCGGCCGTCAAACAGAAGATGATTGATTTCGGTATTGAACCGGTTGGCAATACAGCAGAAGAATATAGTGAGCTGCTGGAAAAAGAACGTGAGCGCTGGCACAAACTGATCAGCGATCTGAACATTACGTTGGACTAATACACAAGGCAATATTGATTGGTATAAATTTAAACTTTATACCAATCACCATGACATAAATGATGACAGAGGTAAATGAAATGAATCAAACAGCTAAAACAGGCGTTTCCCGCTGCCCTATTGATCATAGCGCATTCAGTAACAACAAACCGTTATCGGCCAATGGGTGCCCGGTAAGTGCAGGTGCAGCAGCGTTTGATCCGTTTTCTAACGATTATCAGCAAAGCCCGCCCGATTATGTACGTTGGGCCCGTGAAGAAGAACCGGTTTTTTACAGTCCGAAACTGGGCTACTGGATTGTGACCCGCTATGACGATGTCAAGGCGGTTTTCCGGGACAATAAAACCTTCAGCCCTTCCATTGCACTGGAAAAAATCACGCCAAACAGTGATGAAGCCAATGCGGTACTGGCTTCTTATGATTATGGCATGAGCCGTACCCTGGTTAACGAAGACGAGCCAGCACATATGGCCCGTCGCCGCTTGCTGATAGAACCCTTTACACCTGAAGCATTAAAGCAGCATGAACCATTGGTCAGGAAACTGGCACGTCAGTATGTAGACAAGTTCATCAATGATGGCAAGGCTGATCTGGTTAACCAGATGCTGTGGGAGGCCCCTTTGGTTGTGGGTCTGCATTTCCTTGGCGTTCCTGAAGAAGACATGGATTTATTGCGTCAATATTCTATTGCGCATACGGTCAATACCTGGGGCAGGCCAGGGCCGGAAGAACAGATTAAAGTGGCGCATGCCGTTGGTAATTTCTGGCAATTGTCGGGCAAAATTCTTGAGAAAATGCGCCAGAATCCAGAGGGTGGAGGCTGGATGCAGTATGGTATCCGCCTGCAAAAAGATCACCCCGAGGTCATTACCGATTCTTACCTGCACTCCATGATGATGGCCGGTATTGTGGCCGGTCATGAAACCACTGCCCATGGCACGGCCAATGCCATTAAAATCCTGTTGCAGCACCCTGATGCCTGGCGCGAAATTTGTGAAGACCCGGCCCTGATTCCGAATGCGGTAGAAGAGTGCCTGCGCCATAATGGTTCAATTGCAGCCTGGCGCCGTCTTGCGACCTGTGATACCCGGATCGGCGAGGTTGATATCCCGGCCGGTGCAAAATTATTGATGGTCTCTTCTTCTGCCAACCACGATGACCGTAAATTTGAAGAAGCCGGCACCTTTGATATCCGCCGTGAAAATGCCAGCGAGCAGCTCACCTTCGGTTATGGTTCTCACCAGTGCATGGGCAAGAATCTGGCCCGTATGGAACTGCAAATTTTCCTGGAAGAGTTTACCCGTCGTCTGCCACATATGAAGCTGTCAGAGCAAACATTCTCTTATTTGCCCAACACCTCATTCCGTGGCCCTGAACACTTGCTGGTAGAGTGGGATCCGGCACAAAACCCTGAAAGAACCAATCCGGGTATTCTGGATTTGCACGCACCTTTGCGTCTGGGTGAGCCATCGGCCAGTGCCATCAGCCGTCCTGTTGTGGTGGAGCAGGCGATACTTGTCACTGACGATACGCTTAAATTAAGGCTGGTTTCGCCTGATGGCAAGCCTTTGCCACGCTGGACCCCTGGGGCACATATTGATATTGAATGTGGAGATACCGGCATATCACGCCAGTACTCTTTGTGCAGTGACCCGGCAGATACTGGCCATCTGGAAATTGCCATTCTGAAAGACCCGGAAAGCCGGGGAGGTTCTGCCTGGATTCATGACAACATCAAGCAGGGTGACCGTATACAGATTCGCGGGCCACGCAATCATTTCCGCATGGATCCGGACGTGAAGAAAATGATCCTGGTTGCCGGTGGTATTGGTATTACACCAATCAGTGCAATGGCACGCGAAGCCAAATTGCGCGGCATTGATTATGAAATCCATTATAGTGGCCGCTCAAGATCATCCATGGCCTTGCTTGAAGAGCTGTCTGCCTTGCATGGTGACCGTCTGAAGGTATATGCCCGTGATGAAGGCAATCGCAATGACTTTGCCACTTTATTGGCCAAGCCCGATCCGGACACCCAGATTTATGCCTGCGGCCCTACCCGCATGCTGGACGGTTTGCAGCAATGCTGTGAAACCTGGCCTGAAGATGCCCTGCGTATGGAGCACTTCCATTCCGTATTGGGGGCACTGGATCCAAGCAAAGAAAATGCCTTTGAGGTGGAACTGAAAGACTCCGGACTTACCTTGACGGTGGCTGCCGATCAAACTTTATTGCAGGCCTTGCAAGGTGCCAATATTGATGTGCAGAGCGATTGCTGTGAAGGTTTGTGCGGTTCTTGTGAAGTCAATGTTGTGCAGGGTGAGGTTGATCATCGTGACGTGGTGTTGACCCGGTCCGAGAAAGAACTGAACAATAAAATGATGTCTTGCTGTTCACGTTCGGTAGCGGGTAAAAAACTGGTTCTGGCGCTGTAGAAATACGATATCCAGCAAACCCGGTATTTTTTATTAGATACTAAATATGCCTGATTTATGAGATTCATAAGTCAGGCATATTGTTTTAAATTTTAATTGTTTTTAGTTGAACCATGTGGTTCGGATTCAATAAAATGATCCCTGATGGCTTTGGTAAAACCGCTGCGACGATGAAATTTCCGTTCCAGAATTCCAATCCTGCGGAAGATTTTTGTATGTGAAAGATCCACATACAAAAGTTTTTCGTCTTTCTTCCAGTCCAGGTTGGCCAGTTTGGGCACAATAGACACACCATACCCCTGACGCACCAGTTCAATAATCGCTTCAATTGAGTTGATTTCCATTTGGATATCCACATTGACGGCCAGTTTTTTCAAGGTGTTTCTAATGAGGATTCCGGTCCAGGTCATTTGGTCAAAATGAATAAATGGCGCGTGTTTAAGAATATCAATTGAGGGTTCACTGGATGCCGGCCCAAGCGCAAAAAACGGTTTACGCGGAATAATCAGAATCATTGATTCAGCATACAGCGGTGTCCAGATCAGCTCGTTATAGGCGTACTCAGGGGGTTCGGTTGCAATGGCCGCGTCCAGTTGGCCGCTGGTGATTTTATGGGCAAAGTCACCCGATTGCCCTGCAAAAACCTTGACATCAAGATCTGGGTTGTTTTGCCTGATTGCCCACAAGACATCGGAAAATGCGCCCATCAGGCTGGAAACAAGTGCACCAATATGTACCGTACCCGTCAGCTTGCCCTGTTTGCCATCACCGCTTCTTAGAATTTCCTCATATTTAGCCAGCAGCTCTTGCGTTTCTTTTAATAAATTCTCACCGAAATGGTTCAACACCAGCTGATGCCCGTTTTTGTGAAACAGGGGGGTTTTGAGGGATTCTTCCATTGTCTTGATTTGCTGCCCTACAGCAGCAGATGTCAAGCCTATTTTCCGGCCGGCGCCTGTATAGGAACCGCACTCGGCAACAGCGACAAATATCTTGAAGGTTCGTAACGTAATCATGAAAATTAAAATTAAACTTTAAATTACTAAAAAATTATTGAATTTACTTTAATTTATTTTTAAATAATAATCAACACAAACATCACTGCATGCACCGTACATGGCAGTAAATCCAACGAAGTAACTTTTATTTTTCTAGCCCTGATTTTTATGGAAATCAGACACCAAGGAAGAGACAAAAATGGAAATGATATTGCGTTTTTCTGCAGTAGGAGGCCGTAGTTTTAAAAGTCTTGTCAAGGTACTTGTTACCTGTACTGTTGCCACTCCGGTACTGGCAGCGGAGTGGCCCAAGCAGCCGGTTCGCCTGGTTGTGCCGTTTGCTGCCGGTGGCGCTACGGATGTTATTTCCCGCACGCTCGGACAAGAGCTTGGGAAACAATGGAAGCAAACCGTCGTAGTGGAAAATAAAGTGGGGGCTGGTGGTGCAGTAGGTGCATCGCAGGTTGCACGAGCCAAATCGGATGGTTATACCATGCTCATGATTTCGGGCAGCATGTTTACTGTTAACCCTTATTTGTACAAAAAACTGCCTTATAGCGTCAGTGATTTCAGGGCGGTCAGCGCAGTAACAACCGGGCCATTATTAATGGCGGTCAATAAAAACATTCCCGCCAATGACTTGCAGACATTTCTTAACTACACCAGCAAAAATGGTTCATTAACCAATTTTGGTTCGGCCGGGGTAGGCAGTCAGGGCCATATGGCGTCAGAAGCCATTATGAATGCGACAGGTGCCAGCATGACCCATATTCCCTACAGCGGTGAATCGGCCGCCTTGACCGATCTGGTGGCGGGGCAGATCCAGGTGGTGACCGCCAATCTTTCCGCTGTTTTACCGTTTATACGCTCGGGTGATGTCAAGCCGATTGCGGTCACCAGTGACAAGCGTTCAAAAAGTGTATCGCAAGTGGGAACAATGCATGAACAGCTCAATAAGGATTTTGATGTGGTTGGCTGGTTTGGCATTGCCGTGCCAAAAGATACGCCAGATGACGTTGTGAACCAGATTGAAGATGGTATCAAGGTTGCACTTAATTCCGACCGTATGAAGCGAACATTTGATGATCTGGGACTGGAACCTGCAACAACGGGTTCCGCGTACATGAATGGAAGAGTAAAAGAGGAATCTGCTTTCTGGCAGAAAGTTATTACAGAGCAGGAAATAGAACCGAAGTAACGGTTCCGGCTTGATGGGTATATGTATTTGAATGGGTGAGTTATGGAAAAGATGCTGACAGTAAAAATCTGGCGTGGAGAGGAACAGGGGGAATATGTCACTTACCAGGTTGCCTCCAGGGAGAATCAGACGGTGCTTGATGTGGTGACAGAAATTCAGCGACAGGTTGATCCTGAGTTGTCTTACCGCTTTTCTTGTCGGGTGGGAGTGTGTGGCACCTGTGCCATGACGGTTAATGGCAAGCCAAGATGGACCTGCAGAAGCCATGTGAAGAATGTTGAGGAAAACGGTGCAATTGTGCTTGAACCGTTACACAACATGCCGCGCATCAAAGATCTGGTGGTGGATATGACCGAGTTTTTTGATAAGTGGCAAAAAGCGGGCGGTGAATTTATTGGAACCCGGACCCGTCATGAAAAGCCTGCCCTGGTTGACCCGAACAGCAAGGCACGCAAGAAGGCGGATGCCGCCATTGAGTGTATCAACTGTGCGGTTTGTTATGCCTCTTGCGATGTGGTGGAGTGGAATAAGGATTATCTGGGTCCGGCCGCCCTGAACCGGGCCTGGAGTCTGGTCAATGATGAACGTCATGCCGATCAGAAGGGCGTGCTGAAGAAAGCCATGAGTGATGGTGGTTGCAATTCCTGTCATACGCAGGGCAGTTGCATGAAGCACTGCCCGATCGGGTTGAGTCCTACAGGCAGTATTGCGGGCTTGAAAAAGCGTTCCCTGCTTGAGTTCCTGAGCGGAGAATAGCCATGATGGAAATGAGACTGTTTTTGCTTCAGCGTCTGTCTGCCATGGTTATGGTGCCTTTCATTTTTGTGCATATAGGCATGATTATTTATGCGGTTCGTGGCGGCCTGAGTGCCGGGGAAATTCTTGCAAGAACCCAGGGGAACTGGCTATGGATTGCGTTTTATACCCTGTTTGTGATTAGCGCCGCCATCCATGCGCCAATTGGTATCCGCAAGGTACTTAAGGAATGGACGGCAATCAGCACCCGGGCAGTGAACTGGCTTGCCTTGGGGCTGGGTGCCTTGTTTTTGCTGCTTGGCTTGCGGGCAGTGATTGCGGTAGGAGGTTTGTAATGATCAGGATCAAGAATGTCCATAAACACAGGGCCTATTTTGCCTTTTTAGGACACCGGATTTCCGGTTTGCTGCTGGGCATATTCCTTCCTGTGCATTTTTATGTGTTGGGGCTGGCATTGAACAGGGTTGATCAATTCGACCGTTTTTTACAGTTTTCCGAAATGCCCGGCGTCAAGTTTGCCGAGTGGGGTTTGCTGATCTTGTTGGCGACTCATCTGGGGTTCGGTTTGCGATTATTGGTTATTGAATTTGTACCGTGGCCTACACCAAGATCCATTCGTTTGAACTGGATTAGCTGGAGTATGACATTCAGTGTCATTGTTGGTGCCGTTTTTCTTACAGGAGTGTTCGGGTCATGAAAATTGAGAATTCCAAAACAGATATCCTTATCCTTGGGAGTGGTGGCGCAGGCTTGTTTGCCGCCCTGCATGCCAAGCAGGCAAACCCGAATCTGGACGTAACCGTTGCCGTTAAAGGCCTGATAGGCAAAAGCGGCTGTACCCGGATGGTGCAGGGAGGGTATAACGTCGCGCTGGCCGATGGCGATTCGGTTGAACGCCACTTCATGGATACCATTGAAGGTGGCAAATGGTTGCCACGTCAGGACTTGGCCTGGCGCCTGGTAACCGGGGCGGTAGAACGTGTACAGGAACTGGAAAATGAAATTGGCTGTTTCTTTGACCGCAACGCGGATGGCACCCTTCACCAGAAAGCCTTTGCCGGGCAAACTTTTGACCGTACCGTGCATAAGTCAGACCTGACAGGCATTGAAATTATCAACCGATTGATGGAAAAGGTAAGAGGGCTGGATGTTAACCGTCTTGAAGAACATCGCGCCATTGAACTGATTCCCGCCCTGGATGGGTCGGGCATTGCCGGTGTACTGTTTATTGACATGCGTAGTGGCAATTATCATTTTGTGCAGGCCAAAGCCGTGTTGCTTAGCACGGGTGCAGGCCCAACCATGTATCAGTATCATACGCCATCCGGTGAAAAAACCTGTGATGGCCTGGCCATGGCCCTGCGTTATGGCTTGAAATTGCGTGATATGGAAATGGTGCAGTTTCACCCGACCGGCCTGCTGGGCGGGCCTGATACACGCATGACAGGTACGGTGCTTGAAGAAGGCCTGCGGGGTGCGGGCGGTTATTTAATCAATGGCAATGGCGAGCGTTTCATGAGCAATTATCATGAACGGGGGGAACGCGCCACACGAGATGTAGTCAGTCGGGGTATTTACGCTGAAATGCGTGCCGGGCGTACCAGCCCCATGGGCGGTGTTTACATACAAATGTCCCATCTGGGGGGTGATCATGTACGCAAAACATTCCCTGGCATGGTGCAGCGTTGTGCCGATTGTGGTTTCGATTTGGCGGGCGGACGGGTGGAGGTGGTGCCAACCGCCCACTACCTGATGGGTGGTGTTGAGTTTGAGGTGGATTGTTCAACGGCATCGCCTGGTTTGTTTGCCGCCGGAGAGGATTGTGGTGGCGTGCATGGTGCGAACCGCTTGGGTGGCAATGGTGTTGCCAACTCCACTGTATTTGGCGGTATTGCGGGTGACTCCATGGCTGAATATGTCAGCAAGGGCGGTACCTGGAAAGATGCCGACCAGTCAGTGATAGAGGCAGGAATTGCCCGTGCGGAATTCCCCTTCTCCAGAAAGGCGCAAAGCACACTGCCATTGCGTGAGGCACTGTCAAAAACCATGTGGAACGATGTAGGCATTTTGCGTCATAAAGAAGGCATTGAAAAAGGAATTGAAAGCCTTGCCGGGCATTTGAATACCCTGCATGACATTGGGGTGGCCGATGGCCAGCGCAGATTCAACCTGAGCTGGCATGACTGGCTCAACCTGGACAGCCTGACCACAATTTCACAAGTGATTGCCACTTCAGCATTGGCCCGCTGTGACAGTCGTGGCGCACATTTCAGGGAAGATTATCCCGAGACAGGCGATTTGCATACATCAGCCTATACACGTGTGAGTACATGTGATGGAAAAATTGATTTGGAAATGGTACCCGTGAAATTCGATATTGTCTCTCCGGGCAATTCATTGATTCGCGAAGAGGAAGAAAACTGTGCATGAGTTCACACAAAGTCATTCAGGAGGCAGGATATGGCAATTGATATAAGTAAAGTGGAAGAGGCAGGGCTGGAAATCATGAAGCGTGCCGCTATCGATATCCCCGAAGATTACAGCAATGGCATCAAGGCAATGCAGCAAACCGAAACTGGCAAGCTGCCCCGTTTTGTGCTGCATGCCATGGTTGATAACTGGGAGGCGGCTAGCAAGGACCGTCGCCCCATGTGTGCGGATACCGGTGTGCCGCGCTATTACGTAAAAATGGGTAATAACGCCAGTGTGCAATCGGGTTTCATCGGGATTGAACGGGCCTTGCGTAAAGCAACGGCTGATGCCACGGTTGAAATTCCATTGCGGCCCAATCGGGTACATCCCTTGTGGCGTACGGAACATAACAATAATGTGGGTATTAATTCGCCTGAAATTGAATGGTCATTTGAGCCTGATACCGACTGGGTGGAGATCACAACGGTACATAAAGGCGGCCTGTTTGGAACCGACTACCGGATGCTGTTCCCTGGAGACGGCATTGATGGCATCAAGCGTTTTGTGCTGGATGGCCTGATTGCCTTCGGCAAGCGGGGGCTGGCCTGTCAGCCAGCTATTGTGGGCATTGGTATTGGTGGCTCCAAAGACACCTGTATGCAACTGGGAAAACAGGCCGCATGTTTAAGAACCGTGGGTGATCGCAACCCGGATCCTAAAATTGCCGAACTTGAAATGGAACTGAAAAAACTGGGCAATTCCATCGGTATGGGTGCCATGGGCTTTGTGGGTTCGTCCATGGTGGTGGATTGCCATATTGAAGTGGGCTATACCCATACTGGCGGCATGCCGGTCAGCATTCATACTTTCTGCCTTTCCTCTCGACGGGCGACAGCAAGAATTTATGCGGATGGACGTATTGAATACCGTACCGATCCTGAATGGTTTACACCTTATATGAGAAGGGAGACAGTTGAATGGAACCGTTGAACAATCAAGATGAAGAGCTGAAGGTTTTCAGGATCAATCTGCCTGCCACACCGGAAGATATTGCCAGCCTGGAAATAGGTTCGATTGTATATATGAGTGGCGTGGTATATACCGCAAGGGAAGGGGTTTATCAGAAAGTACTGGGTAATGGTGAAGCATTGCCGGTGGATTTGAAGGGTCTGAGTAACGTCAATTTCCACTGCTCACCGGCTGCCGCTGTCACCCCCGAGGGTGAATACAATGTCGGCGCGGTGACCGCTACCGCCAGCTTCCGTTTTTCCAAATGGATGACCAGCTGGCTGGAACTGACGCAAACCAAAATCGTGATTGGCAAAGGCGGTATGCCGCATGATGATTACGCCAATATCATGGTGCCGCAAGGTGCCGTTTACCTGACCACGGTTGGCTATGGCACGGGGGCCTTGCTGGGACGCGGCATTAAACAGGTGCGCGATGTGCATTGGCTGGATGAATTGGGTATTGCACAGGCGATGTGGCTGTTTGAGGTTGAAGATTTCGGGCCTTTTATTGTGGAAAGTGATGTCAATGGCAATTCACTTTTCCATCAGCATGGTGAAGAGGTGAATACTCGCATTGATGCGCTTTACGCAGGTTTGAAACCACCCGCACTGCACCGTTTTGGTGAAACCAGTGACCGTAAGAATGAAGTCATGTAAAAGGAGTAATGATGTCTATTATTGATTTTCGCTTAAGACCACCGTCCGGAGAATTCCTTGATACCTTAATGTATGCTTCGGGCGAGCGACGGGATGGTTTCACCAGAACGGTCGGCTTTGAACCTTCACCCGCCGCACAACAGCAATCCATGGATATGACGATTGCGGAAATGGATGCGGCAGGGGTCGCGCACGGGGTGGTGGTTGGCAGGCTGGCAGGTATGCTGGGCAGTATTTCCAATGACGATGTGAAAGTGCTCATGGATACCTATGGTGAGCGCTTTATTGGTGCCGCCTCCATTGACCCGACTAACCGGATTAACGCATGCCGCAGTATTGATGCCTCCATGGCGGCCGGTTTCAAGCTGATTAATATTGAGCCGGGAGCCTATCCGGTTCCCATGTATGCCGATGACCGGCGCCTTTACCCTATTTATGCCCATTGTGAAGACAGGGGAATTCCCATTATCCTGATGGTGGGTGGCACGGCAGGCCCCGATCTCAGTTATTCCGATCCGATCCGTACCGACCGCATGCTGGCTGATTTTCCGAATCTGAAAGTCGTGCTGGCCCATGGTGGCTGGCCATGGGTGACACAAATCCTGCATATTGCCTTCAGGCGGACCAATGTTTACCTGTCACCGGATATGTATTTTTCACGAATGGCAGGCTGGGAAGAATATATAAAAGCGGCTGACGGTTTTCTGGCAGACCGGATGCTGTATGCCAGCTCTTTTCCATTTTGCCCCATCAAGGGCTATAAAGAATGGTTTGAAACCCTGCCAATACAGGAAGCCAATCGCAAGAAAATCATGAGTGAAAACGCCAGAAAATTGTTGGGTTTGCAGGTGCTTGAGGAAACGGTGCTGGCGTAGTTGATGACCTTATTTTTATCATTGGGTGTTTAATGATGAAAAAATCAACATAATACCCGACTAATTTACTAAACTATTGATGGAAATCAAGGGAAACAAATCCGGATTGTGCAAGAATCATTTAAATCTATGCAAGGATAATGATCTATGAATGAAGTTGCCCAAATCTCCGAAGATGTCCGTAACGCATCTGTTTCCACTGATCCCATCGCGGCCTATGATGAATTAAGGCAACAGTGCCCGGTTATGCACGACCGTCATTTGCACCGGGTCCTGTTCAGGCATGAAGACGTGCTTTCAGTGCTGAAAGATCATAAAACGTTCAGTAATGCGGTGTCCCGTCATGTTTCCGTGCCAAATGGCATGGACCAGCCTGAACATACCGTTTACAGGGCATTAATTGAACCTTATTTCAGTGCCGAACGCATGGCGGCCTTCGAGCCTGTTTGTCGACAGATTGCCGCCAATCTGGTCAAACAGGCCCCCAAAAACCGGGAGTTTGAGTTTATAGAAGATTTTGCCCGGGTGTATGCGGTGCAGGTGCAATGTGCCTTTCTTGGCTGGCCTGAATCCCTGCATGAACCGCTTAATCAATGGGTTCGTAAAAACCACCAGGCTACCCTGGCACAGGACAGGCAGGCCATGTCTGACATAGCGCTTGAGTTTGACGGTTATATCCGGTCCCTGCTAAAGGAAAGGCGTCAGGCCGGTAACCAGGCCCCCAACGATATAACCACCGCTTTAATGCGGGAAACGGTCAATGGCCAGCCAGTTCCCGATGAGGTGATTGTCAGTATCCTGCGTAACTGGACGGTCGGTGAGCTGGGCACTATTGCAGCCTGTGTGGGCATCCTGGTGAAATATCTGGCAGAACGCCTTAAACTGCAGCACCAGATGCGCTATAAACCCAAACTTCTGCCTGCCACTATTGATGAAATCCTTCGTATTCATCCACCGTTGATGGCCAGTCGTCGTGTGGCAAGCAAAGCCGTGACGATAGGCGGGCAAGCAATTGAAGCGGGTGAGCGGCTCACCCTGTTATGGGCCTCTGCCAACCGTGATGAAGCCGTTTTTGGAAACCCCGATGAATTGCGCACGGATCGTGAGCCATCGCAAAACCTGTTATATGGGGCAGGGATTCATATCTGTCCTGGCGCACCTTTGGCAAGACTGGAATTGCGTCTGGTGATGGAAGAACTGCTACGGGATACCAGCCGGTTCTCATTGGGTGAAAACACCTGGCCGGTACATGCTAAATATCCTGCCGGTGGGTTTGATGCCTTACCTGTAAAACTGTTTGTGGAAAACTGCTGCGGCGCCTGCAGTTAAGCAGCGGCTAAAGCGATGTTTAGCGAGATTAAATTTAGCTTAACGCTCCCTTCATTTTATAAAGATATTAAATACCTTTATGTTGCTTTAAAGTAGCTTCAAGGATTGGATTGCCTGTTAAAACGGGCAATTCCGTGAATAGCAAAATAATGAATGGAGATATACGTGGGTAAGTCTGATACCGTTACAAATTTACAGCCAGAAACAAGCACTAAAAAACTATGGGAAGCCGATTCCATCGCGATTATCGGTGCGTCCAATGACCCTTTGCGTATTGGGGGCCGACCCATTTCCTATATGCTTCAGCGTAACTATAAAGGCCGGATTTACCCAGTTAACCCCAAACAGGAAACCATTCAGGGGTTGAAAGCGTATCCCAATGTTGATGCATTGCCAGAAACACCGGATATCGCGATTATTGCCGTGGCCAGTGGCATGGTCAACCAGATGCTGGCCGATTTAGGCAAGCGTGGTACCCGCCTTGCGGTTATTTTGTCAGCCGGTTTTTCCGAAGTGGGCGAAGAAGGCAAGCAGATGCAGGAAGAACTGATTGCCACTGCAAAAAAATATGGTATTCGTGTGTTAGGTCCCAATACATTGGGCCTCTATGATGACCGTCAGGGCCTGTTCTCCACCTTTTCTTCCGCTTTTGAACTGTATTGGCCACAGCCTGGTTCCATTGCCATTGCCAGCCAGTCGGGTGCCTTTGCCCTGCATATTTTCTGCTCGGCACGTAATCGCGGTATTGGTATTCCACTTTGCGTCACAACCGGTAACGAGGCCGATATCAATGTGGCGGAAGCCATGATTGATATGGTGCGGGATCCTGAAATCCAGGTTATTGGCGTGTATCTGGAAGGTCTGTCTGACCCTGAAAAGTTCACTGAAGCACTGAAACTGGCCAAGCAGCACCGTAAACCGGTCGTGGTCATGAAAACAGGCCGCAGTGCGATTGGCCAGGTGGCGGCGCAATCTCATACAGCCTCCATTGCCGGTGATGATCTCGTATTTGATGCGGTTCTGAAGGAATATGCAGCCGTGCGGGCTTATAGCCCCGATGAGTTCCTGGACATTGCCTATATGGCAAGCAAAAAAGTGTATCCGGAACGTGATGCCCTGGGTGTGATTACCGTTAGTGGTGGTGCCGGTATTTTAATCAGTGACGTCGCTGAAGACATGAATCTGCCCATGCCCGAGCTGGAAGAGGGTGCACAGAAGCAGCTGAAAGAAGCACTTTCATTTGCCGCAGTTAAAAACCCGGTGGATTGTACGGCCCAGGTTATTAACCAGCCTGCACTGGCCGACCAGTTCCTGTCCACCATGCTTGAAACCGGGCAATATACCTCTATTTTGGGTTTCTTTGCCCATGCGGCCGGTACTGCGTCCATTGAGGCAAAGCTGCGCCCTGAACTGCGCAAAGCAGTTAGTAAATATCCTGATGCCTTGTTTACTTTATCGCTTATTGCAGAAAAAGATACGATTGCCCGTTATGAGGCAGACGGTTTTGCCGTGTTTGAAGATCCGGTTCGTGCCGTCAGGGCAATCAAGGCCATAGGTACATTGGGCGCTGCCTTCAAGAAACCCGATGCCTTGCTTCCATTTGAAAAGAAAACACTGGATACACTTAAGACAACACCCGATGAGGCGCAGGCAAAACGTTTGCTGGAAGAAGCCGGTTTGCAGGGTGTGCCGGAAGCGGTTGCCAATGATGCCGGCCAGGCTGGCCGGTTGGCAGAACAGTTTGGTTTCCCGGTTGTCATGAAAATCCTGTCACCCGATATCAAGCATAAATCTGAAATTGGCGGCGTTATCCTGAATGTAAACAGTGTGGCCGAGGTACATGAAAATTATGGCTTGCTCTTGCAACGTGCGGCCGATCATGCGCCGTCAGCCAACATTACCGGTGTACTGGTTGCCAAGCAAATCAATAATGCGGTTGAATGTATTATGGGCGTTAAAAATGACCCAAGTTTTGGTCCTGTTGCCATGTTTGGTTTGGGTGGCATTCACGTAGAAGTGTTGAAAGACGTGGTCTTGCATCGTTGCCCATTCAGCCCTGAAACAGCCAAAGAATTGATATTGAATATCAAGAGTGCAGCTATTTTGCAGGGTGTCAGGGGTAAACCGGCCGTTGATATTGATGCACTGGCAGAAAAATTCTCACGCCTGTCCATATTTGCGGCACAAACACAGGATCAGGTTAAATCGGTAGAAGTCAATCCGGTTCTGGCCGTTCCCGGTGAAAAAGGTTGTTATGTTGCCGATGCATTAATTGAAGTTTAAATTGTAAAGGCAAAAAAAAGCCTGCTATATAACAGAAGCAGGCTTTACAGGGAGGAGTTTCCCCTGGGGACGGGGAAAGGGAGACTTCAGAGAGGATAATTCCCCCCCGCAGCTGCAGGGGGGAGGGCGTGTGGTGACAGGCTTAAAACGTCTATACCTGCACCATACTTGGTTGCAGCTTGATGAAGTGCGCTACTGCGCGATTGAGTGCACTTCAGAACTGCAATAGAAGTATATTAATACCTGTCAGGTATTTTGTATAATTTATTTATTGTTATTTTTTAATAGTAAATTTCTATGTGCTCTGTACGCATTCCCAACACTAGCTTTTAGGGCATTTTTTATATTATTAAGAGCATGTAGCTTTGATCAATGGGTTTTTGTCAATCCGGTTCAATTGGAAAAGACATGAAACGGATGATAGACCATTGGCCGTCAGGCTGGCGCTTGAATACATCAAGGCCGGCTTCTTGGCTGACATTTTGCTGTTCGCCTTGTTGTTCGGTAAGTGTCCAGACCAGCCGCACGACCGCCATGCCACCGGAAACCAGGATTTCCTGGATATCCGGCCGGTAATGAAAACTCACATCGGTATTTTCCAGTAAAGCAGACAACCGTGCACACACGGCATCGCGACCGGCATCCGCTGCGCCTTGTACTGTTGAAATGAGATCGGGTGCAAAGAGCGTACAGGCTTCGGCTGCGTCCCGGGTATTGAAGGCAGCAGCCCAGTCATGCAGTCGTGCGGATATCGCTGCCTTGTCTGCTTGCTGGTTGGCTAGTGCGGGCGTGCTGGCAAATGTGGCTGTACCCAGGCTGGCACATAAAACAAGGTATCGAAGCAGGGCTTTTGAGTGCAATGGTTTTATCATAATCAATTGATTTATATATAAAAATAATTACTCTACCGTTTTCTGAAACACTGACTGGTGTGGGACACCCTCTTCAGGCCGGGAGATACCATCTTGTCTGTCACGGTTTATTGAAACGATTCAACGGCTTTAATTAGCACTACTTTCAGAAACTATACCCCGTTTTTTATGCCAGACCCATTTTCTGCAAATAATTGGCAGTGATTTTTACTGCTACTACAGCGATTTCAATGCCTTCCTGGGTCATGCATACGCATGTTTCTCTTTTCTGATACGAAGCATTGAAATTATTTCAAAGCTGCGGGTCTTGTCATCTTTAGAATGTTTATTAAGTAAACAAGAGGTGGCAAGAACATGATTTTAAGAACTATCGCAGAATACGGCGCCAGGGACACTCAGGCCACATTACCTGACAATGTGGTGCAACATGCAAAACGTGCTGTGCTGGATTGGCTGGCAGCCTTATATCCAGGTGCAGCTGTCTCTCCAGGCATAGAATTAATTAAAGCCTGTCAAGATGAACTGGGTGTTGGCCGTGCCAGCGTCATTGGTTATGACACAAGCGCATTTGCGGCAACGGCTGCCTGGATAAATGGCAGTGTGTCACATAGTGTTGAATTTGATGATATTTTTCGGGATGCCGTGTATCACCCTGGCTGCCCCGTTATTTCGGCTGCGTTGGCGGTAGCACAAAGTAAAAATACAACAGGCCTGCAATTGCTGAATGCCATTGTGGTTGGCTATGAAATTTCCACCCGGATTGGTGCGGCCGTTCAACCTTCTCACTATAAATATTTTCATACAACGGGTACGGTGGGCTGCATAGGGGCGGCAGCGGCGGTAGCGGCTTTGTGCGCTCCAGGTAATGCAAACGTTATGCAACATGCCATTGCCACGGCAACAACTTTTGCTTCCGGCCTGCAACAGGCCTTCCGCTCTGATGCCATGACCAAGGCTCTGCATGCGGGACATGCTGCTGCAGTGGGTGTCAGGGCAGGACAGGCGGCCGCTGCGGGTGTGACTGGGGTGGAAGATATCCTTGAGGGCGAAGTTGGCTTTGCCGCCGCACTGTCGGCAGGTGCAAACTGGAAAGTGGCACTGGCAGGCCTGGGGGAGGAATACAACATTACCCGTATAACCCGGAAGAACCATGCCTGTTGCGGCCATACTTTTTCATCCATAGATTCTGCTCTTGCCTTGCTGCACCAGCATGGTTTCAGGATTGCCGATATTGAGCGCATTCAAATAGAAACCTACCAGACAGCGATTGATGTAACCGGTAATTTTGAACCGGGCACCGCTTTTGAAGCCAAGTTCAGTTTGCCTTATGTGGTATCCCATGCCTTGCTATTTGGCTCGGTACGGCTGGATGCCTTTGACGGCCAGAAACTGGCCGATAAATCGCTCAGGAAATTAATGAAAAAAATCAGTCTGTCTCCGGACAGTGACATGACGGCGCAGTTTCCGCTGCACCGCTCTGCTAGGGTAACGATTGTGTTAACGGATGGAAATACATATACCCATTATGCAAAAGACCGGAAAGGTGACCCGGAATTACCGCTGACTGATGAAGAACTGAATAACAAATTTGATGAGTTGGTGATCCCTGTCCTGAATAAAGAAAAAGCGGAAAAATTAAAACAGCAGATCTGGCAGCTGGACAAATTGAATGTCAATGATTTGGTTCTTGCTTAATATTTTTAAGATTAAACAATATGAATATGTTAGATATGAATGAATTTTCTTCCGTTGATAAAAGTGTTTTTAATAAAGCGCTGCTGAACCCTTCTGCAATTGCATTGATTGGTGCTTCAAGCAACCTGAAAAAAAACACGGCCCGCCCACTGCTGTTCATGAAAAAGCATGGGTTTAACGGGGAAATATATCCGGTGAATCCCGGTGCTGACCGTATCCTGGGTGAAAAGGTCTACCCCTCTGTTGCTGATTTGCCGGAAGGGATTGAGCATGCTTTTGTCATGATAGACAGTGCGGGTGTTGAGAGTGTCATAGAACAATGTGCGGCCAGAAAAATCCCTGTAGTGACCATTTATTCGGATGGTTTTGGCGAGGCTGGCCCGCAGGGCATGCAAAAGCAGCAACAGCTGCTTGAAAAAGCAAAGCAGCTGGGCGTGCGCCTGTTAGGCCCTAACAGTATCGGCTCGGCCAATATCCAGACGGGTGCCATCATATCGGTGAATGCTGTTTTTGAAATGGACAATTTGCTGAAAGGCGATATCAGTCTTGTTTCCCAAAGCGGCTCAATGATGGGTTCATTAATGTCCCGGGCCGTCGCACGTGGATTCGGGTTTTCAAAAACCGTTTCAGTGGGTAATGAATGTGATATTTCTACCGGTGAAATTGTGGATGCATTGGTTGATGATGACTCAACCCGGGTGATCTTGTTGTTTCTGGAAACCCTGCGTGATACCGCAACACTGACAAAAGCCCTGAAGCGGGCCAGGCAGGCTGGCAAGCCCGTTATTACCTATAAACTGGGTCGCTCGGAACAGGGAGATGCCCTTTCCCAATCGCATACTGGTGCCATCGCCGGCAATAATGCGGCGATTGATGCCTACTTCCAGGCCAATGGTGTCATTCGCGTCAATTCGCTTGAAACCTTGTTTGAAATAGCCCCGCTGGTTAGTCGCTATGCGCATTTAAGACCCGCCGCTTATGCAGAAACACCCGTCAGGGTTGCGGTTATTACCACAACGGGTGGCGGTGCCGCTACCGTGGTTGATAACCTGGGTTTGGCCGGGATAGAAGCGGTAGCACCCACAACGGAGTTTATCGGGCAGATGGCTGCCCGGGGTCTGAATATCCGGCAAACACCCGTGATTGACCTGACTTTGGCCGCCACCAGTGATCAATACCGGGATTTGCTGAATGAGCTTGTCAAAACAGACTGGTGTGATGCCGTCTTGAGCGTGGTGGGATCTTCTGCACAGTTTCATCCGCAACTGGCTATCAAGCCGATTCTGGAAACCTTTGAGTCAGGCAATGCCAATAACAAACCATTGGTGGTCTTTTTGTCACCAGATGCCCCGGAATCCCTGAAATTACTGCAGGCAGCCAATATTGGCGCTTTCCGGACCCCTGAAGGTTGTGCGGATGCGTTAGCTGCTTTCTTCAGGCCGGTTATACAGGATACCGAACCGGCTGCAACAGAGGAATTTGTACTGGGTGAAGATTACCCTCAGACCGGGAATTTCAATGAAGCGGAAGCCAATCGCCTGTTTGCCCACTTGGGTATTCCCCAGGCGGCCAGCCAGCTGGTTTCAACTACAGATCTGGCACATCAGGTTCCCTATCCGCTTGTGCTGAAAGTGGTTTCAAGAGACATCCTGCATAAAACGGATGTAGGTGGTGTCAGTATCAATATCCAGAATGATCAACACTTGCAGGAAGCCGCGCAAAGCATGCTGGCTAAAGTTGAAAAGAATGCACCTGCTGCGCTTATTGAGGGATTGTATATCCAGCAGATGGAAGGCCGTCTGATAGAGCTGATGCTGGGCTACCGGCATGATCCGCTGGTGGGGCCAACAGTCATTCTGAGTACTGGTGGCATTACGGCAGAACTGAACCCGGATTTTTCCATCAGGACTGCCCCGGTATCGCTTACAGAAGCACGGCAAATGATTAATGAAGTGCAGTACACCAAACTGATTCGGGGTTACCGGAACTTGCCAGAGGGCGATTGCGAAGGCCTGGCCCAGGCGATTGTGAACTTTTCAAAACTGGCCCTGATACGAAAGCAGCCGGTTGCCGAGGCCGAAATTAACCCCTTGTTCATTCAGAAAGACAAAGTGATTGCGGTGGACGGGGTTATCCGCCTTAAAGATTAATAAAGATATCAATAATTTTGCATTGGAGTAATAGAGATGGATTTTCAATTAAGCGCAGAACAGAAAGATTTTGAATCAGCAGTTTATAAATTTGCCGACAAGGAATTACGCAATGGTGCCGTGGAACGTGCCCACTCCCTGGATTATCCATGGGATATTGCCAAACAGATGGCACAACAGGGTCTGCTGGGCATTACCATTCCTGAAAAAGACGGGGGGATTGGGGGTTCCCTGATGGATGCCGTGATTGCCATTCAAACGGTAGCTTCAGTATGTCCACGCAGTGCCGATGTTGTACAGGCGGGTAATTTCGGGGCGATTCGCGTATTGGGTGAATATGGTTCTGATTTTCAGAAAGAGAAATACCTGAAACCTTTGCTGGCGGGTGAAGCCCTGATATCTGTTGGTATGACAGAGCCCGATGCCGGCTCTGCCGTGACGGAACTGAAAACCTCTGCCACCAAAGATGGTAACGGCTGGCGTATCAATGGTTCCAAGATTTTCACAACCCATGGCCCCCATGCGGACTTTATTCTTGCCTATGTCCGTTTTGGCCCTGGTACTGGCGGTATCGGTTCGGTCATGATTGAAACCAAGGCTGAGGGCGTGCATCTGGGCAAACGTTCGGCGTTCATGTCTGATGAAGAATGGGTGGAAATCCTGTTTGACAATGTGTATGTCCCGGATGAGCAAGTAGTTCTGGGGGAAGGCGGCTTCAAGAAGCAGATTGCCGGCTTTAATGTGGAGCGAATTGGCAATACCTCACGTTCTGTGGCTTTGGGCCGTTATGCCTTTGAAGAAGCCAAGGGCTGGGCCTTGCAGCGCAAGCAATTTGGCAAATTATTGTGTGAATTCCAGGGTATCCAGTGGAAATTCGCTGATATGAAAATCAAGCTGGATGCCGCGCAGTTATTGCTTTACAAGGCTGCCATCAGTGCCGATACCGGTTTCCCTTCACCCACTGAAACGGCCATTGCCAAAGCTTATTGCAACCAGATCGGTTTTGAAGTGGCCAATGAGGCGCTGCAGGTAATGGGCGGTATGGGTTATAGCAAGGAGTCTTTGGTGGAATATTGCGTTCGCCGTTGCCGGGGCTGGATGATTGCAGGCGGCTCGATTGAAATCCTGAAAAACCGGATTGCGGAAGGGGTGTTTGAGCGTACTTTTTCTCAGCGCGCCTAACTTGAAATTAAAAGGAGACATACATAATGAAATTTAATAAATTATTTGCTATTTCGCTTTGTCTTACAGGCAGTGCATTATCTTATCAGGCTCATGCTCAGGCAAAGTCTGATAACTGGCCCGAACAAACGGTAAAAACCATTGTGGCTTTTTCTCCTGGTGGTACGACAGATATTATTGCCAGGGAGGTAGGCAATGAATTGGGCCAACTCTGGCAACAAAGTGTTGTAGTTGAAAATAAACCCGGTGCGGGCGGTAATATCGGTATTCAATCACTAATTAACGAGAAGGCAGACGGTTATAGCATTTTGATGAGTTCCAATGGTCCGATTACAATGAATCCCCATCTGTACCGGAAAAAGAACTTTGATACCCTGAAGGATATACGCCCCATTATTATGGTGGCCAATGTGCCGAATGTGCTGGTTGTTTCCTCTGATTTGGGTATTAATTCGGTTGAGCAATTGAGCAAGCTGATAGAAGAAAATCCAGGCAAATACAATTGTGCTTCAACCGGTGTCGGAACAGCTGCCCATCTATCATGTGAGTTAATGTCCAAAACCAAAAATCTGGATATTACCCATGTACCTTATAAAGGGGCCGATGCACTTAATGATGTGATTGCCGGTCGTGTGCATTTTATTTTTGCCACGCTTCCGTCTGTCATGGGCCAAATTAAAGTGGGTAAATTGCTGCCCCTGGCAGTCTCAACAGACAAGCGTTCCCCCGCTTTAGCGGATGTTCCTACT
This sequence comes from Advenella mandrilli, assembly GCF_016595155.1. Classification (GTDB taxonomy): domain Bacteria; phylum Pseudomonadota; class Gammaproteobacteria; order Burkholderiales; family Burkholderiaceae_B; genus Advenella; species Advenella mandrilli. The sequence continues at coordinate 206,886 of NZ_JAENGP010000002.1, read as the reverse complement.
ATGCAGGAAGCCGGGTTTAAAGACTTCTCATTAGGGGCCTGGTTTGGCTATTTTGCACCTGCAAATACCCCTGATGCGGTTGTTAATAAAATGAATCAGGATATCGAGAAGGTTATCCATACGGCACGGCTGGAGCAAAAACTGTTAAATGAGGGGGCTGAGCCCGCAGGTGGGTCGGCCAGTCAATTTGCCGAGTTTATTCAGGCTGAATATGATAAATGGGGGGAATTTATTAAAGAGTTGAATATTTCTTTGTAGGTTGTCATGTGCAACCGTGGCTGCCAGTGAGATATTACAGGCAGCCACGGTTATTTGGTGGGATGATCAACGCAGTAAAATATTCAGTAAATTCTGGATATGTATTTTTTGGTTAGAAAAATTATTAACACACAAATAAAACTGCCGCTCTGCCCAATCATCAAGTAAATGAATGCATTGCAAACCCATTTTCTGTAAATAATTGGCCGCGATTTTTTCCGGTACCACGCCTATCCCAATGCCTTCCTGGATCATGCGGCAACGGGCTTCGAAGTTGGATACCTGTAGTTTCACATTGGCATGTGGTACAGCAATGTTCCTGCCGGAGTAGGCTCAACCCCCCGGCCATGACGAAGAAACAAAGGTTTCTTCAGGTATTCTTCCAGTTCGGTAATGCGTTTACTGACCGAAGACGTCACCAGATTTTCTCTTTCGGCAGCTCGAGACAGGCTTCTTTCTTCTACGGCGGCAATAAAGATTTCCAGGGTGGATACATCCAGTTTTTTCATTGATTATTACCTATATTCAGTTCCTGTCTGAATCATATCATGTGACGTTTCATGTACACCTGGCTCCCACGCAGGAGCATGGGAGCCAGGTCTGGTGACGCACTGAAGGTTTACCTCATTCCCATGCTCTGAACTGATCCCAAAAAGTATCTCATTTCTTGATCTTGCGAAGAATAGATTTAACCAGCAACTATCAGGCGATCTTTAACGCTTTCAGGATATCAAGGCGCTTTGTCATAAATTCATTGGCCTGGGCATTCAGTTCGGCGATGTTGGCTTCGGCGGTTTCCAGTGTTTTCCCATCTTTAATCAGGCGCTGGCCTTGCATGGCTAACAGATCCCAGACAAACTTGGCCTGTTCCTGCGGTTGTTTATGATTTTGCTGCAGGGCCAGCAAGAACAGCTGTTGAAAGCGAGATACGCTAATGCCGCCGCCCGTTACCGGGCTGGCCAGGTAATTTAATTCGTTGCTGCCGCGCGCTTTGGTCATCAGGTAGTTATTCAGGCGCTTGGTACGTTCGTGAGCCATGTTTGTGGTTGCGTCATCCTGGACGGCCATCAGGGCGCCGTTACTGCTAAGGACCATCACCGCTTGTATGATTTGTGCGAAGTTAATGCCGCTTGACTTCAGGGCATCTTCCAGCTGGCCCAGTGATTTGTGTTGGTGGTCTGCCAGCTGATCCAGAATGGGGTTATATACGGCTTCTTGCAGTGTGGCCTCACCCAGGTTGCTGTTAATTTTGAGGCTGACATCACTTCTTGGCAGGACCAGGATAACGCGTTGCGAACGCAATACCTCTGTTTGCTCTAATGAGCTTAGGCGGCGGGCTCCCTTGACCCAGTAGTCTTTTCGGAACTGCTGGTTGACGCAAAAATCACGCGTGGTTTGGCGAAACATGGGGTCGGGAATACTGGCCATTAGTGCTTGTTGCTCGGCGGTCAGGTTTACTGCATCAATAGCATCCAGGTAGTTGGCTGAACAGGCCCATTGCAGTTTTGCCGGTTCCAGCCATTGCGCCATTTTGGCAAAGGCCATTGGCTCCCAGTCACGGTTGAAATATTCGTGAGCGACATAATTGCGGTCCTGTCCCTTAATTCTTTTTATGCGCTCGGCTATTTGCGGATTGGCGCGTGCATAGGATGGGTTGGCTGCCAGTAGTTGCTCGGCAAAAGCCAGGGCGCTATCAATACGGCTGATAATACCAGCACCGTCGGCGCCCAGTACCTCGGCGTGCTCGGTGAGCAGATCTCGCATGGGCACCATGGCGGCCCAGCCGGGTTGCGTGTTGTAGCTGATATAAAGTACACCACCTACTTTTAGCTTACGGCGTACAAAATCAACAATTATGTTACGGTTTTCATCGCTAATCCAGCTCCAGATCCCGTGAAGACCAATGTAATCAAACTCTGGCAAGTCGGATCGATTGCAAAACTGGTTAAAGGATTCATCAAAAAGCTGTGCATTTGACTTGGCGACGCAGGCCAATTCCTGGGCAAAACTGGCTTGTGCCGGGTTGAAGTCGGTACCTGCCCACTGCACGACGCTGGCCGATGCATGCAGATTTGTGCTCATGCCCTGACCAAAGCCAAGTTCGCAAGCAGTACCCACCTCTGGAGGAACCAGGCCCGCGTTTAAAAATGCCAAACGCACACGCAGTGGGTTGAGTTCGGTGTAATAGCCATAGGTATAGCCGATGTCGGCAACATAACCAGCAGTCCAGTCAGACATGAACAAGCGCCTCTCTAATGTAATTATTGGTAATAGGGATTTCATTTTTACATACTTTCCAACTGACTGAAAGCATTAAAATGACAACTATTTTTAAGATAGATATTCGTTTGGAAAAATCCATAAAAAAACCGCATCCGAAGATGCGGTTTTCTGTTTTCCGGTTTGCCTGGAAAATGCCAAACCGGAAATTAGCTGCACTGCTTATTACTTGTGCGTCAGAATGGCTTCATTGGCCGCTTTGTTCATATTGCGGGTAATGTACCATTGCTGGGCAATAGACAGGATGTTGTTCACAACCCAGTAAAGTACCAGACCGGCAGGGAACATGAACATCATGGCACCGAATACCAAAGGCATCAGCATCATGATTCGTGCTTGCATTGGATCAGGTGGCGTCGGGTTCAGCTTGATCTGCAAGAACATGGTAGCCATCATGATAGCGGGCAAAATGAAGTACGGGTCACGTACCGACAAGTCGGTAATCCAGCCAATCCAGCCTGCGCCACGCATTTCTACACTGGATAGCAAGACACGGTACAGGGTAAGGAATACCGGAATTTGCAGCAGGATAGGGAAACAGCCGCCCAATGGGTTGATTTTCTCGGTACGGTACATTTCCATCATGGCTGTGTTCAGCTTCTGGCGGTCATCACCGTATTTTTCCTTCAGGGCCTGCATACGCGGAGCCACATTTTTCATTTTGGCCATAGAGCGATAGCTGGAGGCCGACAATGGGTAAAGGACTAATTTGATAATGACGGTGAGCAGAACGATCGTCCAGCCCCAGTTGCCAACCAGGGAATACAGCCAGGTCATGAACGTGAACATGGGTTTGGCAAGAATGGTTAACCAACCATAGTCAACCACCAGGTCCAGGGTGGGCGCAATGGCCGCCAGCGCTTGTTGGTCTTGCGGACCTACCCACAAGGTAGATTGGGACACAACCGTGCTGTTTGGCGCGATGCTACCCAACGGTTCTACCGAACTGATGGCATACAGGGAATTGGAAACCTTGCGCATGTCGATAAAACGTTCTTTGCCTTCCTGGGGAACCCAGGCGGTGACAAAGAAGTGTTGAATGACACTGATCCAGCCATCGTCTGCAGATTTGATGTAATCGGCATTTTTCTTGTCAATCTCAGAAAAAGAAACTTTCTGGAAACGTTCTTCGTCAGAATAAACCGCCATGCCTGTAAAGGTAGGATAGAAGCTGGAGCTGCCGGCCGGATCCTGGCCATCACGGGCAATTTGCAGGTACAGGGAAGGCGACTGTGGCTCGGCACTGGTGTTGGTGACCTCGTCCTTGACATCGATCCGGTAAGAATCATGATGGAACGTATAAGTACGCGTAACTTTGATGCCGTCAGACTCAGACTCAAACACCACCGGCAAGGTATCACCGGTCATGGTGGTTTCGGTAGAAACCATTCTGAAGGCGGTATTCTGGTCGGGGTAACGCTTGTTGCTTCCTTGTGGCGCGACCAGGCCGCTTTGCACAATATATTCTGCTGCTGCAGTGTTATCCAGCAGTACGATTGGCTGCCCACTGTTTTCAGAGGAAGGATACTTTAACAATTCAGCATACACAATCTGGGCGCCAATGGAATCAAAATTCAATTTGAAGACATCGGTGTTGATGGTGATTTTTTCTGAAGCAACGGCGGGGGCTGTTGTTGACGGAGTGGTAGCAGTACCGGCAGGCGAGGCTGCATTCGGAACGCCAGGAGTGCCAGAGGCAGGATGAGTGTTAGTTTCGGATTGGGGTGCCTGGCCAAACAGGGATGGCTGACCATTATAGGTTTGCCAGTTGTTCCAGATGGCGAACACCGAAAATACAAAAATCATCCAAAGGATGGTGCGTCTAATATCCATTTAACCTGATCATTATTAAGCGGTTAGTAAAGCTCGTCAGTTTACCCCAGCTAGGGGTATAACACCTGAATTTAAAACAAATCTTTGGGAAAAAGACTCTTGTCAGGCGATGAGCGGCCAGAAATAGGGGGAACAGGATCATGACCACCTTTGCACCACGGATTACAGCGACAGATCCGGTGTGTACCCAAATACAGCCCTTTGGCGGCACCGTGGGTTTCAATGGCTTCTATCATGTATTCAGAGCAGGTGGGCGTGAAACGGCAGGAACGTCCGATCCAGGGACTTAGGAAATATCGGTAGAACCGAATGGGTGCTATGAGTATTTTCTTGATCATGCCGATTTTGCCTTGGCAAAATGATTGTCGATTTCTTTCCGGACAGTTATCTTGAGTTCGGTAAGGGAACAGGGTGTTACCTTACCATGCAGGCGAATAACATAATCGCAGGCAGGTAAATGGTGGCGGTGATGCCTGAAAGACTCCCGTGCAACCCGTTTGATGGCGTTGCGTGTGGTGGCTTTGTGAGCAAACCGTTTGGCGATAACAAGTCCCAATCGGGCGATTGGTTCGGGAAGAGGGGGAACAGTATTGGCTTTGCTAAGCGCAAACAAAGCCCCTCGAGATACACGTTTGCCTTTTAGGGCATTGGTGAACTCTAAGGGGCGGTGCAGTCGCGCCGCTTTAGGATAGGTGGCGCTTGGCATGCTTATGAACCGGGACGAGCAGATGATAAACTCATGTGTTTACCGGGTAAACACATGTTCTGTTCAACCTGATTTTTAAATTGTAATCAGCTGGGATTAAACAGCTAAACGCTTACGGCCTTTTGCACGACGTGCATTGATAACTGCGCGACCGCCGCGGGTTTTCATGCGAACGCGAAAGCCGTGCGTGCGTTTACGGCGTGTGACTGATGGTTGGTATGTACGTTTCATGGAAATTCCAAATATAAAGAGCTAAGAGCTTGTTCAGGACCCTTTTTAGTATTTGAAACTATCAAATATACCCAAAAATGACCCAAACTGTGTAAATAATTTTGTAAAGCCTTTTATTTCATCAAATAATTAGTGATTAGTCAATGGTTTAGGCTGAATTTCCGTAATTAGAACACAAAATCTGTTCTTTTTTGGAAAAGAAAGTACTTTGTGGAAAATTTCCCATTAATTATTCAAGTTGTGGATAACTTTTTGCTTGTCAGGGTAAAATAGAATGTTTTTATCGTAGATCGTATATGAAAGAGTTTTGGCAATCCTGTGTCCAGGCATTGGCGCAGGAACTTCCTCCCGAGCAAATGAAAGCGTGGGTGCTTCCGCTGGCTCCTCTTGGTTTTGATGAAGAACTGGGAGAGCTGCGCATTTCTGCGCCTACGCCAATCAAGCAGAACTGGGCCAAAACCAATTACACACAGCGTATTCAGGAACTGGCATCCCAGTGGTTCAACCGTCCCGATGTCAAGGTCATGTTTCAGCTGGTGCGCGCCAATCCGGTGTCGCCAGTCATGCCAGGAACAACCTCAGCACCGTCGCCTGCCATGCCTGTGCCTGCGGCATCTGTTACGGGTGTCCAGTCGTTTGGCGCCACCCCTGAAGTCATCATAGAGTCAGCTTCACCCAATATGCCGGCCGCTTCGGCGTTTGGCAATACCGAATCCGAAGATTTCATTTACAAGCGTTCGCATATCAACCCCAACCTGACTTTCGAAAGTCTGGTGGTAGGCCGCTCAAACCAGCTGGCCAATGCCGCTTCGGCACAAATTGTCGACAAACCCGGTGTATCAGCCTACAACCCGTTCTTTATTTACGGCAGCACGGGTCTGGGTAAAACCCACCTCATGCACGCCATTGGCAATGCCCTGATCAAGGCCGGCAAGGTCAATCGGGTGCGTTATATCCATGCCGACCAATATTACTCGGATCTGGTCAAGTCATTTCGCACCAGTACCTTTGATGAATTCAAGCGTTATTACCATTCGCTCGACCTGCTGCTGATTGACGATATCCAGTTTTTCCGCAAGAAAGACCGTACCCAAGAGGAATTCTTCTACCTGTACGAAACCATGGTGGCCCAAAACAAGCAAATCATTATCACGTCCGATACCTATCCGCGTGAGTTGCAGGATATCAGCAACCGGCTGACATCCCGTTTTGACTCTGGTTTGACCGTACATATAGAACCGCCCGAGCTGGAAATGCGGGTGGCCATTTTACTTCGCAAGGCCGAAGAAAAACCGGGCATTATCCTGAAAGAAGAAGCTGCGTTTTTTATTGCCAAGCATTTGCGCAGCAACGTTCGTGAACTTGAAGGGGCGCTTAGTAAGGTGTCTGCCTACGCAGGGTTTCATGGGCTTAAAACCTTTACGGTTGAAGTTTGTAAAGAAGCGCTTAAAGATCTTCTTTCCGTTTCCAATGGTCAGATCACGGTTGAAAATATCCAGAAAACCGTGGCGGATTTCTATAAAATCAAGGTTCAGGAAATGTATTCAAAACGGCGTCCCGCCAATATCGCGATGCCAAGGCAGATTGCCATGTATCTGGCCAAAGAGCTAACCCAAAAAAGCCTGCCCGAAATTGGCGATCTGTTTGGTGGACGGGACCATACAACCGTTCTGCATGCAGTACGAAAAATAACCGAAGCACGTGTGAAAAATGCAGAGTTGAATCATCAATTACACGTGTTAGAACAAACCTTAAAAGGATAATCATGCAATTGCTACAAGCTACCCGAGATGCTGTACTAAAGCCGCTGTCAACAGTGGCCGGTATTGTTGAACGCAGGCATACCATGCCTATTCTGGCAAATATCCTGTTGCGCAAAGAAGGTAACCGTGTTGCATTTATTGCAACCGACCTTGAAGTCCAGATTACCACTCATGCCGACTTTGGCGTTGGTGATGATGTGGAATCCACGACGGTTGCCGCACGTAAATTGCTGGATATCTTGCGGGCCCTGCCCAGCACCGGAGAGGTCAAGCTGGGTTTGAACGATGGAAAAATGTCGGTCAATGCCGGCAAAAGCCGCTTTGCCCTGCAAACACTGGACGGTGCCGAATACCCAACGGTTGCCCAGCCCGAAAGCTGGCATTTAAGCCTGACCATGCCACAAAGAACGTTGCGCAAGCTGTTTAATATGGTGCACTTTGCCATGGCCCAGCAAGACATACGATATTATTTAAATGGCATGTTAATGGTGTTTGAGGAAGGCATGGTTCGCACCGTTGCCACCGATGGCCACCGTTTGGCCCATACTGCCGAAACGGTTGAAGGCATTAATGAGCGTCATGAAGTGATTGTGCCACGAAAAACCGTGCTTGAAATGCAGCGCCTGCTGGATGAAAGTGATGAACCTGTCATCATAGATCTTGCTGCCGGTCAGATCCGTTTTACGTTTGGTGATGTTGAGCTTATTTCCAAACTGGTGGAAGGCAAATTCCCCGATTTTAAACGGGTCATTCCAACCGACTATACCCGCAGTTTCAATATCAATCGTGAAGCCTTGCAAAGCAGCTTGCAGCGCGCTGCCATCTTAACGACTGACAAGCTCAAGGGAGTCAAACTACGCCTTGAAAACAATTTGCTGCAAATTTCCTCGTCTAATGCCGAGCAGGAAGAGGCGCGGGAAGAAATTGAAGTTAATTATGAATTTGAACCCATTGATGTCGGTTTCAACGTGAGCTATTTGCTGGATGTCCTGGCGATGGCCAAAACCGAAGAAATCACCTGGTCTGTCAAGCCGGATGGCAATGCATCCGCACTTATCAGCCTGCCCGAGGAAACCGAGTTCAAATACGTTGTGATGCCAATGCGTATTTAATCAAGCTGTCACTGAAGTTCCGGCCTTGCCATGGCCGGATATATTCCTGTTCCCCGCAGTCGATCAAGATTTTTAAAAGCGTTATTTCATTATGTCTGAAAATACTCCGAACACCCCGAATCAAGGTTACGGTGCTGATTCCATTAGAATGCTCAAGGGCCTTGAGGCTGTCCGCAAACGTCCCGGCATGTATATTGGAGATACCTCCGATGGTACAGGTCTTCACCATATGGTGTTCGAAGTTGTCGATAATGCCATTGACGAAGCCCTGGCCGGTCATTGTGATGACATCGTGGTCACCATCCATACCGATAATTCCATATCCGTTACCGATAATGGCCGTGGCATTCCCACCGACATTCACAAGGATGACGAATTTCACCGTAGTGCCGCTGAAATCGTGATGACCGAATTGCATGCCGGTGGAAAATTTGACCAGAACTCCTATAAGGTTTCCGGTGGTTTGCATGGTGTGGGTGTTTCCTGCGTGAACGCCCTGTCAGAATGGCTGCGCCTGACTATTCGCCGCAATGGCCAGGTTCACCAGATTGAATTCAATCGTGGTGAACGCATTGAACCGCTTAAGGTAGTTGGGACGACCGATAAAACCGGTACTAAAGTGCATTATCTGGCTGACAGTACTATTTTTGACAACATTGAATATCACTACGAAATTCTGTCCAAGCGCCTGCGTGAATTATCGTTCCTGAATAACGGTGTCAAGATACGCTTGGTAGACGAACGGCAGGGCAAGGAAGAGGATTTTGCTTTTTCAGGTGGGGTAAAAGGCTTTGTTGAATACATTAACCGTAGCAAAACGGTATTGCATTCCAATGTTTTTAATGTCTCCACCGAATCGGATGCCGGTGGCGCGACTATTACGGTTGATGTTGCCATGCAATGGAATGACACCTATGGCGAAAGCGTGCTTTGCTTTACCAATAACATTCCACAGCGGGATGGCGGTACCCATTTAACCGGTTTGCGGGCAGCCATGACACGCAGCCTGAACAAATATATTGCCGATAACGAAATGGCCAAAAAGGCCAAGGTTGACACAACCGGCGATGACATGCGTGAAGGTTTAAGCTGCGTACTGTCGGTTAAGGTGCCCGAGCCCAAGTTCAGCAGCCAGACCAAAGACAAGCTGGTTTCCAGCGAAGTACGCCCGGCGGTTGAAGAAGCGGTGTCACGCACGCTTGAAACCTGGCTCTTGGAAAATCCCAATGACGCCAAAGCCATTTGCGCCAAAATCGTAGAAGCCGCCCGTGCCCGCGAAGCCGCCCGTAAAGCGCGCGAAATGACACGCCGTAAAAGTGTTCTGGAAGGTGCTGGCTTGCCCGGTAAACTGGCCGACTGCCAGGAAAAAGACCCGGCCAAATCTGAACTGTATATTGTCGAGGGTGACTCTGCGGGGGGTTCGGCCAAACAGGGCCGTGATCGTAAATTTCAGGCCATTCTTCCCTTGCGCGGTAAAGTGCTTAACGTGGAAAAGGCCCGTTTCGATAAACTAATCGCCAGTGAAGCCATTACCACCCTCATTACGGCACTGGGTACCAGCATTGGCCCCGATTTCAATATCGATAAACTGCGTTATCACCGTATCATCATCATGACTGACGCGGACGTTGACGGCGCACACATCCGGACCTTGCTGTTAACGCTGCTGTATCGTCAAATGCCCGAACTGGTTGAAGGTGGCTTTATTTATATTGCCCAGCCACCTTTGTACAAGGTTAAATTTGGCCGCGAAGAACGCTACCTGAAAGACGCGACCGAAGAAGCAGAATTCATGCAGCAGGTTGCCCTTAAAGATGCCGGCCTGATTCCACAGCAAGGCGCAGAGCCCATTACAGGCGAAGACCTTGAAACCCAGGTTCAGCTTTATGTTTCGGCCGACCAGGTGATTGACCGCCTGTCACGCATCATGGACGCCGCTGCCTTGTCAGCCATTGCCGAAGGGGTACAGATTAATCTGGATAATGCGGAAAACGCTGCGAAATCGGCCCGTGACCTGCAAGAGGCCCTGTTTGACCCGGCCATGCCACATGCTGTTACTGTAGAAGCGGAATATGATGCTGAGCTGGACAAACACCGTTTGGTTCTCAAGCGCATTCATCATGGAAACGTTCGTGTCTGTGTGTTTAACCAGGAATTCATGGGTAGCAAGGATTATGCCGTCTTGTCCCGTTCAGCCGAGACCCTGTCAGGGCTGGTTGGCGAAGGTGCGCTTGTGTATCGTGGAGAAGGTGAGCGCCGCAAAGAGCAGTATGTGAATGATTTCCGTGAAGCCGTTCAATGGCTGCGCAACGAGGCTGAGCGTGTGGTGACTAAACAGCGCTATAAAGGTCTGGGTGAAATGAACCCTGAGCAGTTATGGGAAACCACCATGGATCCTTCAGCACGCCGTTTGTTACGCGTCAAGATTGAAGACGCCCTTGCTGCCGATAGCATCTTCACGACGCTGATGGGCGATCAGGTGGAACCACGCAGGGAGTTCATTGAAAGTAATGCGCTGATGGCGGCTAACCTAGATATTTAATATTTGTTAGTTTCGGGAATAGTTGGCCAGGTTTTATAAATAAGTTGGATAACGAGGTTTTGGGACATTAAGCGGCTGCCTGAAAAGGTAGCCGTTTTTTATATGAATACGTGGGTCGACCGTTAATCAACGGTCTTGAATCGTCAATATTTGACATTGCTTTATTAAAAATAAGGACTACCCTGAGAATCTTAGCGGCGGTATTATGGTTTGTGGCATTAATTTTGGGTATTCGGCTGAAGAAGAGGCTTTGGATGCGCAAGGTAAAACAAAAGCGCCAGAGCCCTTATCTTTTTTTTCTGATGAAACGACCAATAACAGTCGCTTTCGCACTCGTGTATTGAATTGGTTGTCCGGTTGGGGAATTCAGCTAGAAACGCAGCCTGGTAAAGAAGGCCCTCGTGAGCGCGCTTTTTGGCAAACCAACTGGTCGGACACACAGACACGAAGTGTTGATAGCCACGAAAAAATCAATTTTGAAACCTTGGTTAACGATGCTGACGGTATTTTGGAGCTCATCGAACAGCGGCGCCCATCGGTGATTATTTTTGTAGGTAGTCAATTAATTGAAGCATTGAACGATATCCGGTTACGTAAGCGTGTTGAGACAATTCTTGGGCCAAGGCCTGGTAATGCCCAAATTGTACGTTCTAAACCAGGTAGTAATGGCAGCACTTTCAAGATGCTTCTCCAGACTTTTGGTGACACATCAATAGTGTCTTTGCCGCACCCGCAGACAATTGGGTTAACAAATGAACAGGTCGCTTCTTTTTCGCTTCCCGAAGAAGTTAGGGCAAAAATATTACGTTGATATCTTGCGATTGATTTTCGGAAAGTATATTTATGCTTTCCTGGCCTTCTTTCGCGAAACCTATTTTATAGCTGCTTGGGTAGCTATTTTCATCTTGAACGTCCGCAAAATACAGCGGACGTCAAGGCATAGAAGAGAAAATGCTTGCCTTTATTAATATTCGTAACGCTAAATATTAGTTATCCAAATTTCAATTAATAAGCTTGTTTGGCATATGGTTGGCTCCATTTACGTACCAACAAAACTGCCATTCATCCAGAGGCCCAGGGATAGGATGCGAGAGCGTCTTCCCATATGCTTACCAAACGGGTTCAGATGCGTTTTGCTTGGCTGTTGGGCTACTTGCTTCACGCAAGACCAGTTCAACCCCAAAAAGGCTTAATACCTGTAGCAGGCAATCCGCACTTATTTTATGAAAGGCTTGTAACAAAATGGGGAATTGTTCTGCAGTGCGCACAGTAAATTCTGACATACAAACCTCAAGCTGTATATTTATTTTACGCAATATAATCTGTATTTTTAAGATGTTAAATATTTGGCAAACTGCTTGGGATCGGTTAAATGCAAAAAATATAATAGGGTTGCCAGAGTTAAACCGGCAAATCCATATTGCTGGTACGAGCTGCTGTTACCAAAGGGTCATTCAGCAGAATATGGGCGAACTGGCGGACTAAATCGGGCTGGTTGGGTTGTTTTGCGTGAACCAGGTATAGCTCTCGTGCAGCCCAGACATCGGTGATTGGCAGTACAACAATGCTCTCCTGTTTTAGGGCCTGACGCGCAGTACTGGCCGGTACAATGGCGGCGCCTACATTTGCCTGCACAAGGTATAACAGGGAATGAAAATTCTGCACATGGACCCTGACACGCATGGGTTTGCCAATTAATCTGGCCTGATGGCTTAAATATATAAAATTGCTGCTGCTTTTTTCTACTGAAACCAGGTCATATTCTAAAATTTGCTGAAAAGAAACTGTTTTTTCCATGGCAAGCGGGTGCTCTGGCGCAACAGCACATACCAGTTTGTCAATGGCATAAAGTTCACGTTGCAGCCCGGCTCGTTCTTCAAGTCCTGCACCAACACCAATATCAGCAAGACCCTCTTCGATGGATTGCGCAATCGTAGGACTTTCCTGCTCTTTCAAGTCAACATTGACACTGGTATTGGTAGTAAGAAAACGGGCAAGGCTGGGGGTAATGAAACTGTTCAGGCTACTGCTGTTGGCCAACAACCGGATACTGCCACGCAGGTTGTCAGCGTAAGTTCCCAGTTCCGCATGCATGGTTTGTACATCGGCAAGCAGTTTCTTGGCATGTCTTGACAACACTTCCCCGGCAGGGGTCAGCATCATGCCTTTGGAAGTGCGTAAAAATAGGGGGCTGCCAACCGTATACTCAAGGTTTTTAAGCCGATAGCTGGCAGAAGAGGCCGTCATGTGCATGATGCCAGCCCCTTGCGATAAGTTGCCGGTTTCAACAATCGCCTGAAACAGGCGCAGGTCTTTCAGTTCATAATGCACGTTTCACTCCTTCCTGATACAGGAGAGATTAGTTTTAACTATTCCATCATACTGATTTTTGCCTGCTCATGCATGCAACACAACAGACTTTAGCATCATGTCACATTTATTTTAAATTTGAATTATCAGGATTTTTTCTGTTTTGATTGTACAAATTCATTCATGTAACGTTGCGGTTCACCGGTTTCAAATGCTTTGGCAAATTCATCAACGCCATTAAGAATTGATGTCTCAAGAGGCTCACTTTCCCATTCGCGTAGCAAGCGTTTTTGCTGCGCCAGTGCAACCGGGCCAAATCCTGCCAGCAATTGTGCCACACGATTCACTTCTTCATCCAGTTGGTCTGCTGCTACCACACGATTCAACAAGCCGGAAGAAAGTGATTCCTGGGCATCCAGAATTTCACCGGTAAGCAATAACCAGTTGCTGCGCGCCTGGCCAACCAGTCGTGGCAGCAGGGCAGCATGAATAATGGATGGAATACCCACTTTCACTTCTGGCATACCAAGTTTGGCCTGATCTGAACCAATACGCAAGTCGCAGGCTAATGCAAATTCCAGGCCCCCACCCAAACACCAGCCGGGTATGCGGGCAATTACCGGGAATGGCAGATTACGAACCCCGTCACAAAGTTGGCGTAATTCATCAATAAAGTTACGGGCGGACGCTGCATCAAAATTAGCCATTTCCTTAATATCCGCACCGGCAATAAAGGCTTTTTCACCATCTCCACGAATAACCACCACCCGGACACCTTCCTGTTGCCCAGCTTGTTGCAATGCGGCACGCAAAGCTTTTATAACAGGTGTGCCCAGAATATTCAGGCTACCCGCATTGATAATGCGCAATGTAGCGACACCGGTCTGATCTGTCGAAAGATCAGCATACTGTTCCCAATTTATATTATTCATTTTCTATATTCCTGTCAGAGTTTTTCAAAATTAATGTCGTTGACGACTTGTTGCCAGCGTTGGTTGGATTCCTCAATCATGGTAGAGAAATCAGCCCGGGTTGTGTAGTCGGGAACAGCACCCTGTTGTTCGATTCTCTTGATAACATCAGGATCAGCCAAGGTTTTCTTAACCGCCTGATTCAGGGTCTCCAGAATATCGTCTGGCACCCCTGCCGGGGCAGCCAATCCAAACCATGAAGGGGTATTTAGCTGTGGATAACCCACTTCTGCATAGGTTGGCACATCTGGAAATTGCTTAACGCGTTCCGGGGCAGCAACAGCAAGTGCCCGTAACTTGCCAGACTCAAGATGACCGGCAGAAGAGGGCAGGTTGTCAAATACAACATTGATTTGTCCTGCCAGCAAATCTGTCAGTGCAGGACCTAGCCCTTTATAAGGGACATGCAATACATCAGTCTGCGTCACGCTCTTGAACCGCTCACCAAAAAGATGGCTGTAACCACCATTTCCTGAAGAACCAAATGTATATTTATCGGGATCGGCCTTCAGCATATCCACCAATTGCTGGAAGGTTTGAATAGGGGAGTCGGCATTGATATCCAACACACCCAGTACATTTGCCAGGTTGCTGATAGGAGAAAAGTCTTTGACAGGATCATAAGAAGGTGTTTTCTGCACACTCGGATTAACAGCGTGCGAGCTTTCTACTGCCATAACCAGTGTATAACCATCTGGTTTCTCTCTTGATGCAGACAGACTGCCAATAGCACCACCTGCGCCAGGTTTATTAATAATGACAACAGACTGGCCTAAGGCCTCACCCAGTTTGGGGGCCACAATACGTGCAATCAAATCGGTTGTACCACCCGGTGCATAAGGCACAACCAAACGGATAGGTTGGTCTGGATAGGCGGCCAGTACTGAAGTAGTTATTACCGATAATGCACCTGCGGCAATAACAGTGGTCCATTTTTTTGATTTAGGTTTCTGCTTCATGTGAAAGTCTCCTTAAGGTTTTAAGTAGTAATCAGCCATTACGCTGTTTAATCGTTCAATATTTTTGTTTGTTCGCCCAGCAGCGGCGGCGGGTTTGTTAGTACTGCCTGCCTGCTGGCACCAGATAACATGGGGTTGCCAACCAGCTTCAGCTCACCCAGTACAGGATGTTGCTGGATGGTAAGCATGCCACGGTGCTTGACCTGCTCGTCATTAAAAACTTCTTCAAGGGTGTTGATGGCACCCCATGAAATACCCATTTCGTCCAGGGCCTGCGTCCAGTATGAACGGGGATGCTGAATAATGATGTCAGCCAGAACAGTGCGTAAAGAGGTCAGGTTATTAATGCGAGCGGAATTGGTGGAGAACCGCGGATCAACAGCCAGTTCAGGACGCTGGCAGAATGTGCAGAAGCGGGCAAATTGCGCATCATTACCGGCCGCTAGAATGAAATAACCGTCGGCTGCCCGAAACACTTCGTAAGGTGCCAGGTTTGGATGAGCGTTCCCACTGCGTTCCGGGTTCTGTCCTGAAACAAGGTAATTGGCCGCCTGGTTGGCGTTCATGGCAACGGCAACATCCATCAGCGCAAGGTCCAGCCATACGCCCTGTCCGGTTTGAACACGCTGGAATAATGCCGCCAGGATGGCGGAGGTGGCATACATACCTGTACTAATATCTACCACCGCCACACCCGTACGCAATGGCCCGGCACCGGGCATGTCGTCAGGATGTCCGGTATAGCTCATCAGGCCACCCATGCCTTGAAAGATATAATCATAGCCAGGGCGGGATGCCTTCGGCCCGGTTTGGCCATAACCGGTAATGGAAGCATAAACCAGCTGCGGATTGATCGCTTTCAGGCTGTCATAATCCAGCCCATAACGCTTGAGGGTTCCGGCCCGATAGTTCTCTACGAGTACATCGGCGTCACGTATGAGCGTCAGCAATTTTTCACGATCATCCGGGTTTTTAAAATCAAGGCAAACTGACTGCTTACCGCGGTTGCAGCACATGAAATAGGCCGACATGGATTGGCCATCAACGCCTTCCTGGTAGGGAGGACCCCATGAGCGGGTGTCATCTCCCAAGCCGGGTTTTTCAATCTTGATGACGTTGGCACCCAAATCTGCCAGATTCTGGGTACACCAGGGGCCTGCCAGAATACGGGACAGGTCTACGACACGGATGCCATTTAATGCGTTTGCAATCATATTTAATATGTTCTGATCTTGAAAAATTATTTCCAAGTCTACTTGCTCATATCAAGCATGATCCAGTTCAAATTTGCGAAAGCGGCGTTCGTGATTATCTAATCTGATCAAATTAATGGAAAAAATACTCAGCAGGCTTTGACTGCGATACTATTTTTATGTCTTAGTCTATTAATCAAACTTTTTATTTTTTGCATATGAATACACTCATTCCTAGTGGTTTTGAACCCTGGCAACCCAATAGCCCTTTCATGCAATATATTGCCAATTTAGGCACTTTACACATGAACAAGGAAGGTAATGTATTGGCACTTTTCATTCAGGACAAGCATACCAATATGCATGGTATTGTGCATGGCGGTATGCTGGCAACGCTGGCTGACTGTGCCTTGGGTCAATATATTGCAAAACAGGCACAAGCACCTGTCGTTACGGTACAGATGTCGGTTGATTACCTAAACCCGGTCAAATCAAACGATTGGCTTGAAGCCGAGGTAATCATAGATAAAAAGGGCCGTGGGCTGATTTATGCCACCTGCCTTATCAAAGTAAAAGATAAAGTCATGTTCAAGGCCAATGCGGTGTTTCTGGTACGTCACGCTAAACCGTAAATGCTCGGGCACTCATCTCGCTAAGTTCCCGAAAAACCGGTATGAATTTATTTTTTATTCAACTTGTAGTTCAGCTTGGTAGACATGGGCTGGCCGGTTTGCCTGTCTCTTGCTTCAATATAACCTTCGCCCACAAAATACACGCTGTTTTCCGCGTTATCATCCAGTCGGATCAACGATGGACTGGTTTTATCAAACTCAAATTTGCCACTGGTTTCAAAAACCTTGTCACCCGGGCGATTCGTTATATATTCCTGGATTAGCTTGTAAGTCTTGTTCGGCAGCAATTCCAGTTTCATTTTAATGCCTTCGCAACTGGCGCAAGGAAAGATACCTTCATAGGTACCGTTCCAATCAAGGGCAATTTCTGCCGTATGCATATCAGGCACCGTATTTTCCTGAACCGGGTTATTAGCGCACCCAACAACCATAAAAGAAGTCAGCAAAATAGCCAATCCTGTTTTTTTCATTTCGAATTTGCCTTATCAATATTAAAAATAAACGTCATATCCAGTTTAAGCTTGTCTGAATAGCAAGTGTGATCACAGTATCTGGCACCGTGAATTGTTTGACAAGGTCCAGAAAACGCCAACATGCTACCTACCCCATAGCGGCCACTGTACGATATGGCCTGGTTGTTCGTGTGTGTTCAGGAAAAGCCTACTCCTTTAGCCAGAAGTTGTCTATGACTGCATTTTTTTGCTATTGCAGAAAGTAACGTGATCAAGCTGTGTCTTTCTTATGTTAAATATCCATAACAAGTCTGGATACTTATTATTTCAACAAAAACCAACGTATTCATGACAAAATCATTTTAAAGGTCATGATAAGTACATAACCAATCATGATGAATAAATCGTTACACGAAGCACGCTTTAATTTTTATGAATAGCGTAAAGCATATGCCTTTGAAATAAGTATTTCATATCAAATAATATTCATCAATATATATTAACTATAATAGCAATAAATTATTGCAACTTTATATTTAATATATATGTGCTATATTTGAATCATCAAGCGTTTCCACAATGCAGGAAACCACTACCTACCAATGGAGAAATGTAATGAGCCAAGATATCAAGAAATGCCCCGTTACTCACCTGACCACCGATTTCGGTGCGCCCGTACCCGATAACCAGAACAGTTTAACAGCCGGCCCACGCGGTCCCCTGCTGGCCCAGGACGTATGGTTGCATGAAAAACTGGGCAACTTTGCCCGTGAAGTCATTCCAGAGCGTCGCATGCATGCCAAAGGCTCAGGCGCATTCGGTACCTTTACCGTTACTAATGATATTAGCAAATATACACGCGCAAAGATTTTCTCTGAAGTGGGTAAAAAAACCGAAATGTTTGCCCGTTTCACGACTGTTGCCGGCGAACGCGGTGCCGCTGATGCTGAACGTGATATCCGTGGTTTTGCCCTGAAGTTTTATACCGAAGAAGGTAACTGGGATATGGTGGGTAACAACACACCCGTGTTCTTCTTCCGTGACCCGCGTAGTTTCCCCGACCTGAACAAGGCCGTTAAGCGTGACCCACGCACCAACCTGCGCAATGCCACCTATAACTGGGATTTCTGGACACTGCTGCCAGAATCTTTCCATCAGGTTACCATCGTGATGTCTGATCGCGGTATTCCAAAATCATATCGTCATATGCACGGTTTTGGCAGCCATACCTACAGCTTCATCAATGCTGAAAATGAACGTTTCTGGGTGAAATTTCACTTCCGTACCCAGCAGGGTATTCAAAATCTGACCGATGCCGAAGCCGAAGCCGTGATTGGCAAAGACCGTGAAAGCAACCAGCGTGACTTGTTTAATTCAATCGAAAGCGGCGAGTTCCCGAAATGGACAATGTGTGTCCAGATCATGCCGGAAGCCGATGCTGAAAAAGTGCCTTATCACCCATTCGACCTGACCAAAGTCTGGCCACATGGCGATTATCCCTTGATTGAAGTGGGTGAGTTTGAACTGAACCGTAACCCAGAGAACTTCTTCATGGATGTAGAGCAATCCGCCTTTGCACCAAGCAACCTGGTTCCCGGTATTAGTGTGTCACCAGACAAAATGCTGCAGGCACGTTTATTCAACTATGCCGATGCCCAGCGTTACCGTTTGGGAACCAACTATCAGCAAATTCCGGTAAACCAGGCACGTTGCCCGGTATATTCCAACCACCGTGACGGGATTGGCCGTGTTGATGGTAACTACGGTGGTTTGCCACACTACGAACCAAACAGCTTCCATCAATGGCAGGCTCAGCCCGAGTACAAAGAACCACCATTGAAAATTACCGGTGATGCCGATTTTTGGGATTACCGCCAGGATGACGCAGATTACTTCAGCCAGCCCCGTGCGCTGTTCAATTTAATGAGTGACGAACAGAAACAGGCCCTGTTCAACAACACGGCGGGTGCCATGGGTGACGCACTTGATTTCATTAAGTACCGTCATATCCGTAACTGCTATGCCTGTGACCCGGCTTATGGTGAAGGCGTGGCCAAAGCACTGGGCATGACGGTTGCCGATGCCCAGGCTGCCCGTGAAACCGACCCGGCCAAAGGCCAGCGTGGTTTTCTGTAAGCACCTGCTGAACCAGGCTTAAGGCAAACCAAACCGTTTGCCAGCCTATAACCCCCTCAAGCGGAATTTCCCTTTCCGCTTGAGGGGTTTTTTTAATGAGTCACTACTTATCAGATTGTTGTAAAACTTATTGCTTCACAAGCTACTCATCATCAATTGATCCCTACCTATATATCTTGATTTATATAATTTATTTATTATTTGATATAAATAATTAATTTATATTCTTAATCAATTAACAATAGAATAGATCATATAAATTTAATAACAATGTATACAGGAGACAAAATGGCAGAAAGTATTTTGATAGGCTGTGGTGCCGGTTTTTCTGGTGATCGGGTAGATGCAGCACAGGCTATTGTTAAAACATTAATATCACGACAGAAAAAAAGCGTGCTTATTTTTGAAATGCTGGCTGAAAGAACGCTTGCATTGGGACAATTGGCAAAGAACCAGAATGCCCAACTGGGTTATGAACCCCTGCTGGAAGATATTCTCACTCCGATTTTAAAAGACTGTGTAGCGCATCATATTCCGATTGTCAGCAATTTTGGTGCTGCAAACCCATCAGGCGCTGCCCGCCTCATCCAGAAATTGGCAAAAGAACAAGATATTCATCACCTGAAAATTGCTGTCATTGAAGGTGATGATATTCTCAATAAAATAAATCTGTCCGAATTACAAATATGGGAAGGAGATCTTGAGCTTTCCATATCTGCCGATGATCCGATTGCCGCAAATGTTTATATCGGTGCTGAATCCATTGCCCAGGCCCTGACACAGGGCGCTCAAATAGTAGTGACCGGCAGGGTGGCTGATCCTGCTTTAACCGTTGGACCAGTAGTTGAGCATTTCGACTGGGGTTGGCAGGATTGGGACAAGATTGCCGCTGCTACCATGGCAGGGCATTTACTTGAATGTGGTTCGCAGGTAACCGGGGGTTATTTTGCCGACCCGGGTTATAAAGACGTACCCGATCTGGCCAATGTCGGTTTTCCAATTGCCGAAATTTTTGAAGACGGACGGGTTATTATCAGCAAGGCAGATAATACCGGTGGCCTGGTAAGCATACAGACCGTCAAGGAACAGCTGCTCTATGAAATTCACGATCCTGCCAATTACTATACACCTGATGTCATCCTGGATATTACTCAGGTAGCGTTAACAGAAACAGGCCACAATCAGGTTGAGCTCACCGGGGCCAAAGGAAAACCACGACCTGATACCCTGAAAGCTACCGTGTCCTTTATGGGTAGCTGGTTTGGTGAAGGCGAAATCTCTTATGCTGGCCAGAATGCGGGTAACAGGGCAAAACTGGCTGCAAACGTACTAAAAGAACGGGCCGATAAACTTGATGCTAGGTTTGACTATCGGCTTGATTTGATTGGAGCCGTAAGTGTGCTTGATTCCAATAAAGCGGATTTGCTTGCTTCCATGCCGTTAAACCAATTGACTGATGTACGGGTACGCATGGCGGTTAACGGCGCAGATAAAAAAAATGTGGAACGCTTGATGAATGAAGTTAATGCCCTGTATTGCTGCGGTCCTGCTGGGGGAGGTGGGGTACGCACCAGTGTGAAAAGCAGTGTCAGGACCGTATCTTATCTGGTGCCACGGTCATTGATCTCAACTCATTTTCATTTTATACAGGAGAATTGAATGGCGAACCTTATCGTTAAATTGCATGATATTGCCCATGCCCGGGCGGGCGACAAGGGCAACCGTTTGAACATTAGCCTGATTCCCTATGATGGCACGCATTGGCCAGCTCTGCTGGAGCAAATCACTGCAGAAAAAGTACATCAATGTTTTATGCATCGCGGGGCAACCCATGTTCAGCGATATGAGTTACATAATTTAAAAGCATTGAATTTTGTGATTGACAATGTATTGGAAGGAGGTGTGAATTCAAGTCTGAATCTGGATAAGCATGGCAAATCCAATTCTTTCAGATTACTTGATTTGGAAGTTACTATTTAAAAATCATTTAAAAAAAGACACAGGAGACAAAATGAATAAATTCAATAAACTGCTTACCGTATCAGTACTGGGTTTTACTGTTTTTTCCAGCCCGGTAATAGCTAACACCTATCCCGAAAAACCCATAACATTCGTAGTTCCGTTTACAGCGGGCAGTGCAACCGATAAACTGGCACGTGTATTGGCCGGCGAGATGGCAAAATCATGGGGACAAAGTGTTGTCGTGGAAAACAAGGCGGGGGCAAGTGGATTCATTGCCGCGCAAGACGTTGTCAGAGCGGCGCCCGATGGCTATAAGGTATTTATTACGTCAAACACGACTCATGCCAGTAACTCCGCCTTATTTAAAAGCCTGCCATATGATCCGGTCAAAGATTTTGAACCCGTTTCAAAACTGGGTACGATTCCCATGGCATTGGTTGTCAATCCTGCCAGTATTCCAGCCAAAACCGTCCCTGAATTTATTCAATACCTGAAAGATAATCCCAATAAATTCTTTTTTGGCAGTGGCAGTACGTCAGCCCGAATGAGTGGGGAATTGCTCAAGATTATGGGAAATGTACAAATAAGTAATGTTGAATATAAAAGTAATCCCCAGGCCGTTGTTGATACTGTTGGAGGACAGGTTCACATGATGATTGCCGATGTAGCCACTACATTACCCCTGGCACGTGAGGGCAAGCTAACTGCATTGGCTGTTTCAACTCGTGAAAGAACGGAGGTTGCTCCGGATTTACCTACACTTGACGAATCCGGCCTGAAGGGATATGAAATGGTTGGCTGGTTTGCTTCCTATGTACCGGCAGGTACACCCAAACCCGTTGTGGATAAACTTAATCAGGAATTCAACCGAATCCTGAATGATCCGGCAACCAAACAGAACTTCCTGACAATGGGTATTGTGGCTGAGTCCAGTACGCCTGAGGCACTGGCCGAATTCCAGCGGAATGAAACCGAAAAGTGGCAGGATATTGTTGCCAAGGCAGGGGTTACTGTTCAATAATATTTATTTAAACGCTTTTATATGGATATCTCAACCAAACACCTGAAAGCGTTCAGGGTATTGGCAGCTGAAAAGAACTTTACAAAGGCTGCCAATCTCTGTCATTTAACCCAGCCAGCCTTAAGTGTCCTTATTCAAAACCTGGAGCAGCTGGTTGGTACAAAGTTGTTTATCAGAAATACACGTAATGTTGTATTGACACCGGAAGGCCTGTTATTTGAAGCCATTGCAGATGAATTGTTGCAAAACTTTGAAAATGCCTTTACCGAGCTCAAACAGCATGTTTCCAGACAAACCGGCCAGGTTTCAGTGGCAGCCTTGCCATCCGTTTCCGTAGGCTGCCTGATTCCTGTTGTGGCCAAATTCCGGCAAGAGTATCCGGGCATCAGTGTTTCCCTGTTTGACGTCAGTGCAGATGAATGCCTGCGCCTGGTCAATGAAAAGAAAGTTGATTTTGCCCTGACTTCCGTCGTGTCACTGCACCCGCAATTGTCCTGTGAGAAATTATGTTCAGATTCATTTTTCCTGGTATGTTCAAAAAACCATTCCCTGGCGTCCAGAAAGAAACTGACACATAAAGAAGTGATGAAATATCCGATTATCCAGTTTGCCAAATCCACCAGTATACGGCAGCATCTGGATGCCTCTTTCTATCCGGAAAAACTAGTTTCTGATATGGAGGTTTTCAACCTGTCCACCGTTGCCGGCCTGGTCGAAAACAATATTGGCATATCAATTATTCCGGAAATGGCACTGTTTCCATTCATCAAACCATCCATCCGGGCGATTCCTCTTGAACTGGCTATCCCGAACCGGATTATCAGCCTGGTCAGGGTCAGGGAAAATGCGCAATCCGTTGCCGCACTAACCCTGATTGATTTATTGAAATCAACATTTTCCCTGAACCCGGAAACATCATCATAATTTTCCCGATGGTCTCCTGACTACTACAATAATTCTGAATTACTCAAAATTTGAAGCTGATACCCCCCGACACGCTCCTGCCATTGCCCGTCAGAAAGGTGGGCATCATGGCCGTGGCGGTATTGCGAATGACATAACTACTGGCATAGGTGTTGTCGGTCAGGTTATCGGCTGCAATATAGGCACTCCAGTGTTTGTTATGCTCATACGCGATCTTAAATCCCAGCAGGGCATAGGAATCTTGTTCTGTCCCGTCTATATTGGCATGGTTGGTAGGTGTTTTGGATGCCATCCAGCGCACATTGGGGCCAAAACGCCAGCCGCCCGTGCGGTACATCAGTTCAGCGCTCAGCATATGCTTGGGCACACCGGCAATCTGGTTACCGGCAAATTCACCGCCACGGAAGCGGAAATCACTTAAGGTATAGGCCAGCCGGTAATCAAACAACCCATTGCCAAACCCCGGCAGAACACCATTAATACCGGCTTCTATACCCTGGTGTCGGGTTTTTCCACGATAGTTGAAGGTTCCTGCTGCCGTTCCGTTTTCAGTGCTGACAGACATCAGTTCATCTTTCACCTTGCTATGGTAAAGGGACAGCGACCAGTTCATGGCATACTGCTCACTGCCAAAACGGCCATCTGCACCTATTTCATAAGTCAGGGCCCGTTGCAGGTCAAGCTTGCTCAATGAGGTGGTGGCTGATGCCGGGTTCATGGGGTTGGGAACATCACCGTTAATAATTTCCCAGTAAGTGGGTGCCTCATTACTGCGGCTGATGTTGGCATACAGTCTTAAGCTGTCCGAGGGTTTCCATATCAAGCCGATTCTGGGGCTGGTATAAGACCAATCCTGGTTCAGGTTGGCACTGCCATGACGGCCATCAACATTACGGATTGCCTGGCTGAATTTGATATCTGCCACCGCACTCCAGTCGGGGGCAAAATGCCAGTTCAGGCCCAATAGGGCATTACGGTTTTCAGCCTTCATTGAATAGCTGCCAAAGCGTTGCATGCGGCTGCCATTGGCCGGATTAACAGCGTACAGGTCACGGTCCATATCACTGCGTGACCAGTTCAGGGCCACACGGTAATCAACGGATCCGGCCTGGCCAGCAAGTTGCCACTGGGCTCCATAGGTATGCCCGTCGGTTGGCGTGGAAACCAGCGGACTGGTGAAAGTGTCATCAATCGTTTGCCAGTACAGCCCAAAAGTCTGGTTCAGTGCCTCGGTGCCCCAATAACTTTGATTGGCCACCCTGAATTGCGATGATTTGCGATTCGGGTCCCGCAAATAAATATTATTGACCCGGTCAAACTGTTCGTTATAGTCACCCAATACACTGCGCGGATCGTCATACATGCGGGCTTTGGGAATAACGTTGGGAATATCAAATTTGAGATCGGTATAGGACAGATAGGTTCTGTTCTCAAAATTATCCCGTCTGAAGCCCAGATTGGCATTGAAACTGCTTCGTCTGGAGCTTGAATGGTGGCGATATCCATTCGATTTGTCATGGCTGAAACTAATACGCCCGTCAAACGTGTCACCCTCCAGGCCAATCTCCCCATTCACGCCCCAATAACCAAAACTGCCCAAACCGATACCAATCTGGTTGCCTTCCGTACCAGTCAATGACTGAAAGTCAAGCTCGCCACCCAGGGTAGTGGCGGAGGGTGAAATGGCGTTGGCACCACGGCGTACACTAATCAGGCCACTGTTGCGGGGTTCCAGAAAACCAATCACAAATGAACCATCCGCTTCATTCAGTGGCAGGCCATCCTGCATGAGCAGTACGCCTCGATTGACCGGATTGCTTTGAATGCCTGAACCACGAATATTCAGGCGGGGCTGGTCAATACCCCCGAAGAAATCCTGCACAATAATACCCGGCTGATGGTCCAGTGCATCACGCAATACATTCAGGCGGATATGTTCCTGTGGTTTGACAAGATTGGTGCCACCCGGTACCTGGTTAAGCCTGGCCTGTTCACGATCCGTGTCCACACGCAACGAAGAAGGGTTTTCCAAGGTGGCTCTGATGGCGGGTAAAGTAACGGTTTCCTGGGCAATTGCACTATTGGCCCAGACAGCACTTAATACAACAATAAGTTTAAGTTTGTTGAATTGATGGGGAACTGACATGATAAGGACTATCCTAACAACGTTTGATAAAGTAAATCGGCCATTTTTTTTCTTGCTTCATCGTCCTGCAAGTGATCGGGTTCAAATGGTCTTAAACGACCCTGCTCAACCAGTACACAACGATCCGTTATTTCCACCAGTTCGTGCGGATTGTGACTGATGCATAGCATGGCAACACGGTTCTGCTCCAGATACTCACTGCATAGCTGGCCCAGGCTGGCCCGCAGGCCCGGGTCAAGCGCACTGAAAGGTTCATCCAGCAACAATAAATCCGGTTCCATGGCAAATGCCCGTGCCAGTGCCACACGCTGGGCCATACCGCCCGACAGCTGTCCCGGCCATTGCCCGGCAGCATCCCGTAAACCCACTTTTTCCAACCAGTATCCAGCACATTCCCGTGCCTGATTTTTGGCCATTCCCTTGGCACGCAAGGGAATGCAGATATTTTCTATGACCGGGCGCCAGGACAATAATCTGGGCTCCTGAAAAACCAGTATGGGATTCAGAAAGGTATTGCTTAAACGGCCAGAATCCGGCTGCAACAAACCGGCAGCCAGGCGCAACAGGGTACTTTTGCCGGCGCCGCTAACCCCCAGCAAACCAACCTGCTCACCCGATGCCAGGGAAAAACTGATATTGTCCAGAACGGTTTTGCAGCCAAACCTTACTGAGACATTGTCCAATTCAAACATGGTCATTCTCCTGCCATTGACGCATGCGGCGCTGCAAGGGTTGCAGCAGGACAAACTCAATCACGGCAACCAGTAACAAAACCAGAATGATCCAGGTAAATATCTCGGTATTGTCAAAAACACTCTGGGCATTGGCCAGGGCATAACCCACCCCGCTTTCCGCACCCAATACCTCTGCCATTACCACCATCCGGACACCACCGCAGGCAGCAATCAGCAACGCAGCGGTCAGAGGGGCAGTCAAGGCAGGCAAATATAAATGCAACAACTTGCGCCAGCGTCCGAAACGGTATACATGCGTCATTTCAACCAGATTGCGATCCACCTGCAACATGCCCTTAACCGTATTCACATACATGCCTGGCGCCATCATAAGTACGGTCATGAAAATCACCATGGGTGAACCCAGACCAAACCACAGCATGGATAGCATCACCACTACTACCGGCGGCATCGCCATTAATACCCAGCGCAATGGTTCAAGCAGGCCACGCAGGCAAGCATTATGTCCGGCCAGCACACCCAGGATAAAACCAATAAGACAACCGCACCCGACCCCAACACCGATGCGCCACAGGCTGACACTGGCATTGTCCAGAAAATGCGTACTTGTTAGCATGGGTACCAGATTTTTAAAGGTATCCAGGGGTGAGGCCATAAGCATGGGGCCCAGATACATGGCCGCTATTTGCCAGCCGGCCAGTATGAGCAATACGCCAATGCATGACCATAAACGGGAGGTTGGCCCGGTCTGTTTCTGCATGACTGTTTTCATGGTCCGTAAAATTCCACTGCAGGCATTTTGTTACCCACTGCCTTGGGAAAACGCTTACCCAGCAAACCATACAGATTTTCCAGTTGCGGACGGATCTGGTTGGCAGACAGGCTTTCCAGACGGGTAACACGAATGGCTTCTTCTACGGCAGGAACAGGCAGATGCGGGATATGCCGGTTCACCATTTCCGCACATGCCAGGGTATTGGATTTGCACCACCTGGCCGATTCGGCATACGCCTTGTCCACGGCCTTAAGCAATTCCGTATCCTGGGCCACATTCGAATTGGCCATCAGGCCGGCCTGGGGCAATTCAGCCTTGTTCGGGAAGGTTTCGCGCCAGGCTTCTTCCAGGCTCTGTACCCGGAACAGTTCCCGTTCACCCTGTTGCCGGTTGCGCCATAGCAGCATGGCCGCCATGGGTTCCACCAGCAAGGCATGTTGCCCCTTGCCCGACAACATCAAGGTAATGGCATCTTGTGCATCCCGCACGGGGCGCAGCTTGACGGTTTCCTGGCCTGTGTTTCTGGCTGCCAGCAAGGTATCCAGCAACACGGAAGGCAGATCACGCTGGAAGGGCACCAGCAACTCTTTGCCTTTAAGATCATCAAACCCTTTGACGTCCGGATCACTGCTGACCAGCCACAAAATTCCCCATACTGAAATATTCAGCAGTTTGACTTTTTCACCCAGATTAAACATGAGCGCTGGCAAATTGACGGGCGCCGCCGTCAAATCAATTTCCTTGCGGGTTAACAGGGCACGTAATTGGTCCGGTGATTGCCACAACCTGAAGGACAGTACTTCGGTGTAATCTTGCAGAGCATTGGTTTCAAGCATATGCAGCAAAGGGTAACTGACAACAGCTGCCGGACCACCCAGCGTTAATTTTTTATAAGCGGGGGCGGCATGGGCCGGCAATTGCCATAGCATTAAAAATAAAAATAAACACCGGGAAAAGACGATAAATTTTGATAATGAAAAAACATTCATATTGAATACAATGAGAATAAGAACTATTATTAATAATGAAATCATCCCATTCTTTTCTTAAATCCAAAATGATAAAAGTCAATCTTTCCCCAAAGCTGGAAAACGCGGCCGACCTGTTAGGCAAGCACCGACTTTTTAACGGTTTGCCGGTTTGCATCATGGAAACCGTACTGGAAAATGCACACCTGCAGCGATATTGCCCCGAGCAGCAACTGTTTAACGAAGGTGAGCGGGCCGCCTGCTATTTCCTGATCGAATCAGGCCAGGTCGAAGTCTTTCGCTACTCCCTGGATGGCGATGAGCGAGTATTCAGTATTTTTGATGCCAGTCAGGTTTTTGCCGAAACAGCCATGTTTATGCCACACGGCCGCTACCCAATGTCTGCCCGGGTTCGTACCGATAGTGTGGTGTACCACCTGAAAAGAGACGCTTTACACCGGGCCTGTCATCAATGGCCTGAATTGGCCATGAGCCTGCTTGCCAGCATGAGCCTGAATGTTTATCGTCAGATCAACCAGGTTGAATGGATAACCGCCAGTTCAGCACCCGAGAGACTGGCCAGCTATCTTCTTGAACAACAGCATAAACAAGGTAATAAGGTCGAGCTGCCGTTGAATCAGCGCCAGCTGGCCAGCCATTTGGGCATACGCGCTGAAACCCTTAGCCGTTTGCTTAACGAATGGCAACATAAAGGCTATGTCACAGGCAAGCGGAAAGAATGGCATATCAATAACAATGCTTTCCTGCAAATGCTGACCAATGCGGCCAAACGCAGTTTCTGAGTATCAGCCGCTATAATGACAAATGTCATTGGCGATTCTGCCAGCTTATAAGAATAATGTCAGATTTTTGGGAACAAAGGTTTTTAGGGCATGACTGATACATTGCACGCTGAACACATTTCAGAAGCCGATATCGCGGGAATGGTTTCCCTGTTTTATGAAAGGATCCGCCAGGACAAGGATCTGGGGCCCATATTTGAGGCCAATGTACATGACTGGGATGAACACCTGGTGGTACTGACAGACTTCTGGTCTGCGCTTATACTGGGAACACGCCGCTTCAAGGGCGCGCCTATTCCCAAGCATGCGGCCCTGCCCGATTTAAGCTGGCCCCTGTTTGAACGCTGGCTGGCTATTTTCCGTACCATAACACATGATATTGGCAATCCACATTTGCAACATAAAGCGAATATGATGGCAGAACGGATCGCCGCCAAATTATGGCAAGTTTACAAGGAGCAAACTGTTATGACATTACCCGATACCCTGCCGCCAGGGCTTGAGTACTATAGCCAGTCGCCCGTATTCACCCCTGAAACCCTGCCTGAAAAACTCAAGGCAACCCATACCACCAAAGCCGGCACCTACGGCCTGCTACGGGTTATTAGCGGTATTGTACGTTTCACGGTTGAACACTCGCAAACCGACTATATCGTGACCAGTGGCAAACAGATTGTGATTGAACCCGACGTACCCCATCACGTCCAGTTTGAACTGAGCGGCAGTTTCCAGATTGATTTTTACCGTTCCAAAGATCATGTAAAACGCGATTAATAAAACAGGGCAACCAAAAAGTTGCCCTGTTTTAATTAATACCTGCCGCAGCCATACCTTAAGGAATGGAGGGATACTCGGTAGATTCTTCCGGCCATGGTGTCAAAAGCTCAAAGCCGTCATCGGTCACCACCACCATATGTTCCCATTGGGCAGACAGTGAATGGTCTTTGGTGATCACAGTCCAGCCATCTGCCAATTGTTTGCAATGCCGTTTGCCGGCATTGATCATGGGCTCAATGGTAAACATCATGCCTTTTTCCAGCTTCAGGCCCTGGCCTGGGGTGCCATAATGAAGCACCTGGGGCTCATCATGGTAAATTTTTCCAATACCATGTCCGCAATATTCGCGCACCACACTAAACCCCTCACGGTGGGCAACCGTCTGAATGGCATGGCCAACATCACCCAGGGTAGCACCCGGACGCACCTGCATAATACCTTCACGCATGGCTTCGTAAGTGGTATGCACCAAACGGCGTGCCAACGTGCTTGGTGGGCCTACAAAATACATGCGGCTGGTGTCACCATACCAGCCATCCTTGATAACGGCGACGTCAATATTAATAATGTCACCGTTTTTAAGGACCTTGCCTGATGAGGGAATGCCATGGCAAATGACATGGTTTACAGAGGCACAAATGGTTTTGGTAAACCCACAATAACCCACATTGGCCGGGATTGCTTTTTGTACACCCACAATATAATCGTGACAGATCCGGTCCAGCTCTTCAGTGGTGATACCTGCCTGCACATAAGGGGTAATCATGTGCAAAACTTCTGCCGCCAGCTTGCCCGCTTCACTCGCTTTGGCAATTTCTTCTTCCGTTTTAATAGAAACTCTTCTTCTGCTCATTGTCAGATACTCTCAATAAATTTACTTTATGAACAAGATTATAACATTCCCTTTTTTTATCACCCACCCGGCTGCGAATACAAACAGGTTAACCATGCACAACCGGGCTGTCCCCCAGCAAACTGGCCACTTACCGCCAGAACCATGCCGGAACATTCATCAGTGCCTAATAATAGGTACCCGTGAAAGAAAAATACGATTTGCCCCAACTTTCTTTCACGGCTAAACTGCCAGCATCTCCAGAACCTCTTTTTTGCAAGGCAGTGTTATGTTCAGTAAACGCAGCTTTTACTCCTTCTTCTCAAGCCTGGCCATTGTTTGGTCGGGCTTTTCTTTTGCGGCAACGGAACCGGTAGCAGAACCTTATGAGTTAACGATTCTGCACATCAATGACCATCATTCCAATCTGGATGATTATCAAGCCAGCTTACTGCTTCAGACGGGTAAAGAACAGCGTGAAAGCGTTTCTGTCAGTATGGGCGGTTTTGCCAGGGTAACGGCAGCGATTGAAAAACTGGCACAAAAAAACAGGAACACCCTTACATTGCATGCCGGTGATGCCGTCACGGGTACGCTATACCATACTTTGTTTGCCGGTCAGGCAGATGCCGATTTAATGAACACCGTCTGTTTTGATGCCATGGTGCTGGGTAATCATGAGTTTGACTCGGGTGACCTGGCCCTGTTCAACTTTACGGAAATGCTGTGGCAGCATCCCACCTGCAAAACACCACTACTTTCAGCCAATTTTATTCCCGGCCTTCCATCACCGTTACAGGGTAAACGCATTAGACCTTCCGTTATTCTTGAACGGGACGGCCATAAAATTGGCATTATTGGTGTCACCACGGCATACAGTACACAAAATGCTTCCCGGCCTGACCCCGGCACCGTATTCGACAATGAGCTTGAGTCAGTACAAAGTGAAATTGACCGCCTTACGGGCTTGCAGGTTAATAAAATTATTCTTTTGTCCCATATCGGTTATATGGCCGACCTGCAGCTGGCCCAGCAGTTATCCGGTGTTGATGTAATTGTAGGCGGACATTCCCATACCTTGCTGGGCAGCCAGCACTTAAGTGACTATGGTTTAACGGCCAGCGGCCGCTATCCCGCCCAAACCAACGATGCCAGCAAGCAGCCCGTGTGTATTGTGCAGGCCTGGCAGTACAGTGCGGTTGTGGGTGAGCTGCAGGTCCGGTTTGATTCAAACGGCAATGTTACGCACTGCAACGGACAACCCCATATTTTGATTGGCCATGATTTCAATCGCAGGGGAACCCCCCTTAATGCAACAGAACTGGCAGCGGTTCAAGCAGATCTGGCCGGGCAAAAAGAAATTATGCAGCTTGAGCCTTCAGTAAAAGCCACCCATATGCTTGAGCCTTACCAGAAAAAACTGGCTGATTTTGCCAGCAAGCCAATCAGTACCGTTACCCAGGAATTATGCAGCCGTCGCTTTCCGGGCATACTGGGAGCCAGCAATTCAAAACTGGAGGGGTGCAGCCACCAGGCCCATCCCAATACACACGGTGGTGATATCCAGCAACTAGTGGCCCACGCTTTCCTGATGCAGGGCAAACATTTTGGCGGTGCCGATTTTGCCATACAAAACGGGGGCGGGGTACGTACAGACCTGGCAAACGGGCCAGTCACGGTGGGTGATATCTATACGGTATTACCGTTCCGGAATACGCTGGTCAGGCTCACCATAAAAGGCAGTGATATTAAAAAAGTGCTTGAAGAAGCCATTGATTCTGTTCTGGCCGGCAATACCGGCTCTTATCCTTATGCTGCCGCACTACGCTGGAATGTTGACCTGTCTGCGCAAAAATATGAGCGCCTGTCCGGGCTGCAGATGAAAAATACAGAAGGAAGCTGGGTTTCTTTTGACCCGGACGCAACTTACCAGGTAATTGCGATTGACTTTCTGGCAGATGGAAAAGACGGCTACCATACCTTTGCAGATATTAGCGGTGAACAGCGGGAAGATACCTTTCTGGCCTATGCCGATGCATTCCTGAAATTTGCCCAATCACAGGAAGAATTGAAAAGATTGCCTGAATCGGAATACAGCACACAAGCGTTGACCGGCTCACCCTCTGTTGGAAAAATGCTGAATTTTTTACAACAGAAACCATAAAAGTATCAAGCACGTTTGATTTCAAACAAAAGTCTGTTTCAACCCTATTACAGTCGTTGATATTAATCAATACAAGATGTTACCCTTTGCATCACTCTTCAGGTTAACCCCGTTTTATTATTCAGGAGAAAGAGTGATGCAGTTCACATCTAAAATAATTGGCAGCTGTTTATTAACAATGAGTGTGCTGGCCACCACACCCGCACTGGCCCACGAGGCCGGTGATTGGCTTGTCAAGGTAGGCGCTACCAGTGTCATGCCCAAGTCCAATAACGGTACCGTAGGCAAGGGGCTGGTCCCCGGGGGCATTAAGCTGGACGTTAACAATAACATGCAGCCCAGCTTCAGTCTTACCTATATGGCCACCAAAAATGTTGGCGTAGAATTACTGGCTGCAACACCATTCAGTCATAAAATTTATGGCGATGCCTCACACTTTGGCGGCGATATCGGAAAAATTGGCAAAACAAAACACTTGCCACCTACCCTTAGCGTCCAATGGCACTTCTTGCCAGATTCAGACATCCAGCCTTATGTGGGTGTGGGTTTGAACTATACCAAGTTTTTTGATACCAAACCCCAGGGCGCACTTAAAGACCTGGGTTTCAAAAAACTCAAACTTGAAGACTCATGGGGGCTTGCCGCACAGGTGGGTGTTGATATCCGCTTAAGCGAGCGTTGGTTCATGAATGCCGATTTACGCTATATCGATATCGATTCCAAAGTCAAACTTGACGGAAAACGTATCGGAACTGCCAAAATTGACCCATGGGTTGCAACGGTAGGGGTTGGTTACCGTTTTTAGTTAAACGCTTAATGCTGTAAATTTAAAAAACCTCATCCGCCAGGAAATATGCAGCGGATGAGGTTTATTTCATTTTTTATGCCATTTAATTAGCATTAAATGGCGCACTCACAAAGCAACCATCAGGGCTGTTTAGGAATTTCCAGGCCACGCTGAACCGCCGGTCTGGCAAGACCACGATCAAGCCATTTTGCGACATGGGTAAAACTGTCAAAATCCACCAGTTCCCTGGCTTCATAAAAACCAATCAGGTTACGAACCCAACCCAGAATGGCAATATCGGCAATCGTGTACTCATTGCCCATCATCCATTCACGACCTTCCAGGCGGGTATTTAACACACCCAGCAACCGTTTGGATTCGGCACGGTAACGCTCTAATGGACGTTTGTCTTCGTATGCTTTGCCGGCAAATTTGTAAAAGAAGCCCAGCTGCCCAAACATGGGGCCAATGCCACCCATTTGCCAATGGACCCACTGAATGGTTTCATAGCGCAAGGCAGGGTCAGCCGGTAAAAACTTGCCGGTTTTTTCGGCCAGGTATTGCAAAATGGCACCCGACTCAAACAGGGGCAGCGCTTTCCCACCCGGGCCATCCGGGTCTATGATGGCCGGAATTTTACCGTTAGGATTCAGAGAGAGAAACTCGGGCGTATGGCTTTCGTTTTTGCCAAAATCCACATAATGGGCTTCATAAGGCAAACCGGTTTCTTCCAGCATGATGGAAACTTTAACGCCATTGGGGGTTGCCAGAGAGTAAAGCTGAAGCAATTCAGGCTGTTGGGCAGGCCAACGCTGCGTAATTTGAAAAGCAGATAAGTCCGACATTAAAACTCCTTGATCATTAACGATAACTCCCCGCACGCTAAATATGCGGGGAGCTTCCGGTATCTCAAATATACCGTACTATTTGGCCCGAGCGGCAAATGCCATCAATCAGGCCAGGGCGGTAAGCCTTAAGACTATTGCTGGACAATCGCTTCCAGGGCAATATCCAGTGTCACTTCATCACCCACGCCAGGCGCAAATTTACCGGCGTTAAATTCGGTACGCTTGATCACGGTTGTGGCATTGGCACCAATAGCATCTTTATTTAACATGGGGTGAGGCATATTGACAAAAGAAGTGATCGTCAATGTAACCGGTTTGGTCACGTCTTTAATGGTCAGGTCACCTTCAACGCTAACGGGCTTGTCACCCTCAAAAACCACTTTGGTGGATTTAAAGGTTGCGGTTGGGTATTTCTCTGTATTCAGGAAATCTTCACCCTGAATGTGACCATTGAACGGCTCAAAACCGGTATTGACAGACGTCATATCAATAGTGACATCAACCGATGCGTTTTTTGCTTCCTTGTCCAGTACCACTGTACCTGATGTTTTTGTGAAACTCAGGATTTGTTTGGACATACCCATATGGTCATAAGAAAAACGCGGGAATGTGTGGCTGGCGTCAATCGCATAGGTGGCAGGTGCTGCCAGGGCAGGGGTTGCAATCAATGTGGCAAAAGCGGCGGCAATAAGTTTTTTCTTCATGAAAATTCCTTGAATAAGTTAATTTAAATTTAAAATTTAATAAATGGTTTGAAACCGGGGTTCAGATATTGCTATTGGTTTGCGGCAATACTGAATTTGATCTGGATATCATTGGCAACAATACCAAAATCGGCCCACATCCCTTCACCCACACTAAAATCGGCGCGTTGGAAAGTAAACATTCCTTCAAAAATACCCTTGCCGTCTTTCTCAGAAAAGGTAAATGGCACGGATACATCACGGGTATTGCCTTTGATGGTTAATTTTCCATCAACCTGAAACTTGTTATCACCCAGTGCCTGAACCTTGGCAGATTCAAATTTGGCCAGGGGGTGATCTGACGGGGCCAGCCAGTCAGCTTTTTTCAATTCTTCGTTGGCTTCACCGTAACCGGCATCAATACCGGACACCGGGATTTCAATAAGCACACTGGCCTGTTCCGGTGCCGCCGGATCAAAGCTGAATGTGGATGCCGTTAGTTCGGTAAATTTTCCATCCATATTCACGTTCATCTGGCTATAAACAAAAGACAGTGAACTGGCTGAAGGGTCAATGGTTTTATATTCTGCGGCATGGGCGCTACCCATCATTCCGGCTACCAGCGTAACGGCTGCAAAGGTATTGCGTATTATCTTTTTCATAAAAATTTCCAGTTTTTTACGGTTAGTTTTTTTTATCCAGAACAGGGACCATGCGTGTCAAAATATCATCCTTATCTAAAAAGTGATGTTTGAGGGCCGCACAGGCATGGATAATGACAAAGGCAAGCAGGAAATAGTTCAATGCCCAGTGAACCGTATTCAGTAACGCACCCAATTCCTGGCTTTTACCCACCAGGTCCGGCAAAGGCCATACGCCAAACCAGACGACCTGGAACCCCTGTGCAGAACTCATTAACCAGCCACTGAGCGGGATCGCCAGCATTAAGGCATAAAGCACCCAATGTGCCGCATTGGCCATAAAACGCATAAAGGCTGACATGGACTCTGGTAATTCAGGCGCTTTATGCGTTATGCGCCAGACTACCCGAACCAGCACCAGTAACAGCATGACAATACCTGCCCATTTATGCCATGCGTAATATTGCAATTTGGCCGGAGAAAGCGGCAGGTCCTGCATATAAAATCCCAATGCAAACGTACCGGTCAAACCCAATGCCATTAACCAGTGAAGCGTAATCGCTGTACGGGTATAGGGTTGATTCATAATTTATCTCTTCGCTTGATGAATTTATTTAATTAATTGATGTTTAACAGTGTATAGAAATACTGTTAAAAGCATAAGACCTCAAAACGGGTATAATTGTTCCATTAACAGAATAATAAAGTATGAATCACATGATTTTAAATGCCAATGACTTGATTTTATTCGCGCATATCATGGAGGCAGGCAGTTTTTCAGCCGCCTCTGACAGAACCGGCCTGCCAAAATCCACCTTATCACGGCGTATCAGTGAACTGGAAACCCAGTTGGGTGAAAAGCTCATTACCCGCAGTACCCGCAAACTGGCCATTACCGATTTTGGTGAAGGAGTACTGGAACATGCCAGGCGTTTGCTGGAAGAAACCGAAGCGGCCAGCGCATTTGCCCAAAACCGGCAAACCACCCCACAGGGCAAATTACGGGTTTCCTTACCCACCGAGTTCAAGGAATTTGCCCTGGTTTCATTTCTAAAAAAATTTACGCATGAATATCCACAAGTTTCCGTAGAACTGGACCTCTCAGCCAGACGGGTGGACTTAATTGTGGAACGCTTTGATATTGCCATTCGTATCGCGCCTTCTTTACCCGATGACAGCACATTAGTGGCACGTAAAATAGCCGTGTTGAACAATGGTCTTTATGCCAACCCGTTTTATCTGAAAAAACACGGTACGCCTAGCTCACCCGAAGATTTGCTTAAGCATCAAGGGATGGTATTAATTAACAGCCGGGGTGATTTTATCCCCTGGAAACTGAACAGCTATAAAGATGAGTGGGTGGGCTTGCCCCTGCACAGGATTTCATCCAATTCGGTAGGTTTGCACCAGGATCTGGCCGCTCAGGGTATGGGCATTGTGGGGCTTTCAGAAATGTTTGCCCGTGCCTATGAAAAAGAAGGCCGCCTGGTTCGCATCTTGCCAGAATGGTCCATGCCGACCGATACAGTTTGGTGCGTAACCCCCGGAAGACGATTGTTACCCACACGGACGCAGGCATTTATTGACTTGTTCAGGCAGGAAATGCAAAACACCTGAACAAACCCAATGAACAGGCTGTTATTGCCTGGCTATTACTTCATTCTTAAAGACAATGAGACAATGAGATAAACCGGTATTCTGCTAGTGGAACACCGGTTCTTGCCTGATATGAAACCGGGCATTTAAAAGCGAGGAAAAGTCGATTTTTATTTAAATGCATTCACCGGCAATTTCAAATAAACCAGCCCGTTATCTTCGGCTTCTGGCATATTGCCTGCCCTGATATTAACTTGCAGTGACGGCAAAATAAGGCGTGGCATGCCAAGCGTCTTGTCACGGGCCTGGCGCATTGCTACAAATTCTTCCTGGCTAATACCTTCCCTGACATGAATATTATGTGTTAACTGGTCTGCCACCGTGGTTTCATAGACATATTCCCGATCGTTAGGCGCATAATCGTGGCACACAAATATACGGTAATCTTCCGGCAGACTTAAGATTTTATGAATCGAGCGATAAAGCTCAGCGGCGTCACCACCCGGAAAATCGGCACGGGCCGTACCGCCATCGGGCATGAAAATAGTATCACCCACAAAAATAGCATCACCAATAATATGACTCATGCAGGCAGGCGTATGGCCCGGCGTATATAGGGCAGTACCTGTTAAATGACCGATTTTATAGGTTTCATTATCCTTGAACAGGTGGTCGAACTGGCTTCCATCACGTGCCAAAGCCGGGCCATCGTTAAATAATTCACCAAAAGTTTGCTGAACGGTGGTTATTTTTTCACCAATGGCGATTTTTCCACCCAGTGCCTGCTTGATATAAGGGGCGGCGGAAAGATGGTCAGCATGGGCATGGGTTTCAATAATCCACTCTGTTTGCAAATCCTGCTGTTTAACCGCGGCAATAATGGCATCAGCCCCTTCATAACTGGTTGTACCGGATGGAGAATCAAAATCCAGAACCGGGTCTACAATAGCGCAGGCCCTGGAAAGCGGGTCTTGTACAATATACGAATAGGTATTGGTTTGTTCATCAAAAAAAGCAGTCACAATTGGTTTAATTAATTGATCAGCTTGCGGGATGTTTAAATCATTCATGGCGGAGCACTCCTGTAATGAGGTAATATTTTTATTATTATATCAAAAAATCATGAAGTTTAAATATACTGATATATATTGATTATTGCTATGGTAATGTCTATAATTACAGTATTTTTAATTATACGAGCTCATTATGCAAGACATGGCTGCCAGTGCCGAAAAAGCGGCCCGCTTTTTAAAGCTCATCGCCCACCCTCACCGCTTGCTAATTTTATGCACGCTTCTTGAGGGCGAGCGTAACGTAACAGAATTAACCAAAATTGTTGGTATCAGCCAAACATCCATGTCCAATCATCTAGCCAGGTTACGCAGTGAAGACGTGGTTGATTTCACACGCGAGCAGCGCACCTTAACCTACCGCTTAAGTACGGCAAACGCCGAACCCATTATTGCCGCCCTGTACAAAATTTACTGTTCCGGCCCTGAAGCTGAAACGGACAAATAAATACCGTTTAAGGACAATAGCCTTAAGCAATGCTTTCCACAATACCACCTTCAACACGCAAAGCAGCGCCCGTTGTTGCGCTAGCCTGTTCAGACGCAATATAAACGGACATATTGGCCACTTCCTCGGGGTTGGCAAAACGATTAAGCAAGGTGGAAGGCCTGTTTTCTTTCAAAAAAATACTTTCCATTTCCAATGCAGACACACCACGCTCATCCGCCATTTTTTTCATCATATTGATGGCGCCTGTTGTTCGGGTTGGTCCTGGCAAAACAGTGTTCACGGTTACGCCTGTACCCGCCAATACTTTGGCAAGCCCACGTGAAACACCCTGCAAAGCGGCTTTACTTACCCCATAATGAACCATTTCAGCAGGAATATTAAGGGCTGATTCACTGGAAATGAACTGAATCCGTCCCCAGCCTTTTTCTTTCATGCCTTGGGCATAATGACGGGATAAACGAATGCCACTTAGTACATTAACCTGGTAAATTTCTTCCCAATCGGCATCAGTAATATCAAAAAATTCTTTGCCGCCATAAATACCTAGCGCATTAATCAGAATATCAGCCTGAGGTTGGGCCGCGATTAACGTTTGGCAGCCTTCTGCAGTACCAATATTGGCAAGCACACCCAGCACTTCAGGTGCATTGGCAGCGGCAGCGTGAATTTTTTCCAATGCGTCATCAAGACGTGATTGGGTACGCCCGGTAATGATGACGCTGGCTCCTGCTTGGGCAAGCCCAGTGGCAATCGCCAAACCAATACCATCGGTAGAGCCAGTCACAATGGCAGTTTTACCTGTAAGATCGATATTCATTATTATCCTTTTCTGTTGTTAATACTTAGTGGAAATAACATTCTAGGGTAACCTGTCCCAAAACAGAACCCCATAAAATGAACTTGTCAATTCCATTAGCGGAACAATAAGCTTGAATATCAGTTATTTAGCATGGGTACGTTCATTCCCCGTTTTAGACAAACGGGGTCGACCAGATGACCGCTTAAGCTTTTCGCTTCATGCCCAACAAGGGCCATACCAGCAAGGCCCCATAGGCACCAATGCCTATTGCCATTGATGTATTAAACAACCAATCAGGAAGATAGTTTAATTCGGTCACCGAAGAATCCACCCACAGAGGGACTCCGAAAAACGCTGCAATCGCCACCAACAAACCCACCTTCCAGCTTAGTGGCCAGCTGCCTTTCCAGTTAAGCGGTTTCCTGGCCACCGCCCACACATAAGCAACAATTAACAAAATGGCCATCACTGTTGGCAAAACAGGACTTAACAAAAACCATTCATACAGGATATTCAGGCCCAGTAACAATTCAGTCATTATGTTCTCCTAAACTAAGCCTTACCTTTAAGGACAGCCATATAAGCGGGTTTTAACAATTCATCTTCAAGGAACCAGGCCAGGTAACTATCCTTTAAGGGATCAATAAGTGGCATGGTGGGGGTCAGCTCTCCGGCATAGTTGAATTCAACCAGCCAGGCCGAACCACGACGAATCAGCATGGGGCACGAAGTATAACCATCAAATATCTGGTCTGCCGGTTTGCCTTGCATTTGTTGCAACAAGTTATGCACCATAAGGGGGGCACTTTTCTTGATGGTGGCCGCTGTTTTTCCGCGTGGCGTACCATTGACATCACCCAATCCGAACACATTCGGGTAACGGGTGTGCTGAAGGGTTCCCTTATCAACATCCAGCCAGCCTTTTTGCACACCATCGGGAACTACCAGGCTGCTTTGCCTTACTGCATCGGGGGCATACATGGGAGGCACCACATGCAGGAAATCATAATCTTCTTTATGAACCGCACCGTTCTGATCGGTAAAGTAGGCGGTTTTGGCCGAAATATCAACCCCGGTCAGTTGCCGATGGAAATGGACATTGGTGGTAACCGGCAAGGCAGTCCAGCGCTTTAACACCAGATCATTAACCGTTTTCACACTGAAAATAGAGGTGGATGGCGCAAAAAAATCAACCTGTGAATTGTTTTTAACGCCTGACTCATTAAGCCAGTCTGCCACCATAAATGTCATTTTCAGGGGCGCACCAGCACATTTCATGAATGTTGGCGCCAGTGTCATGACGGCGCGGCCGCCTTTCTGGCGAAACGCATCCATAGCTCTCCAGGTATTGGCGGCGGCATCGGGACTATGATAAACACTGCCCACACCATCCTGGCCAATAATGGACGTATCCATGCCTTCAATTTCGTCGTATTTTAAAACCAGCCCCGTGGCGACAACCAAGTAATCATAATCAAATTTTTTGCCAGAGACGGTTTGGACCTGGTTCAGTTCGGGCTCAAAACTGGCAACGGCTTCTTGCACCCAATCAACCCCGGGTGGCATTAAACGTTCATTGCGATCACGAACACTATTGGTTGAATGCCAGATACCAGTTGCCAGCAAAGTATATCCCGGCTGGTAATTATGTTCTTTCTTGGCATCAATGATGGTGATTTTTGCATTGGGAAGCTGCTTGCGCAAACGATGCGCAGCTGCCAGACCTGCCAGGCCACTGCCAGCGATCACAATACTGACGTTAGCCTCTAGTACTGTTTGCGCAGAGGCAAGTTGAGTAGTAGAAACCATGCCAGACATGCCAAGACTGGAAGCTCCCATGATTTTAATAAATTTTCTTCTGGCTGTTGATAACTCTGTCTTGGTGTTAGCCATATTATCTCCTTGGTGATGCTTATGTAAAACATAAAGACCTATTCACAAATATTATAGGTTGTAACAAAAAATATATCAATATATTTAAACGTATAGATATAAATAATCGTCATGGCACATTTTCAAATACCTAAAATCATTTTTTTAGATAAACCCATCAATTTGCTCAAAAAATCATCAAAAAAGAGGGAATAAAATAAAAAAGAGCCTGTGGATAACTACTAAGAAAGCAGCTTGTGGATAATTTTTGTATGAAAAGTTCATAAGCGACAGGTGAAAATCAATCTGCCAACTTGTTCAACTTTATCCAAATTCAAAAAGAACAGGAGTAAACAGCAAAATTTTACTGCAATTCATTGAAAATAAAGGAAATTATAGGGTAAACAGACTTATCCACAGAGTATCTATCTATTAATCATTTAT
This sequence comes from Advenella mandrilli, assembly GCF_016595155.1. Taxonomy (GTDB): domain Bacteria; phylum Pseudomonadota; class Gammaproteobacteria; order Burkholderiales; family Burkholderiaceae_B; genus Advenella; species Advenella mandrilli. The sequence goes on along the minus strand of NZ_JAENGP010000002.1, from coordinate 165,250 downwards.
ATATAAATAAGTTTAATAACATTAAAGAAAAGCCGAAAAACAGCATAAACACCTGTTTTTCGGCTTTTTCTAAAATTATCTTAAAAATATAAAATTGATCAATAAAAAAGCTGTATTTATTGATTTGGAATATAAATCCAACGATAAATACAGCTTTGAAAAAATATTGCTATTAAAAATGGTTTGTTAAGACAAGAAAAACCTGTTTTTATAGTTTTGCAGGTTCAACACCCGCCGCTTTTGCCGCTTTCCCCCAACTTTCAATTTCCTTTTCAATAAATGCCTGGCTTTCTTGCGGACTGGCAATAAAAACCTCATTGCCAATAGTGGCCAGTTTGGCGTTAAGTTCAGGATCCTGCAGAATTTTGCTCATAGTTTTGTTTAATGTCTGAATGGCTTCATCGGGTGTACCGGTTGGCGCAATTAATGCGATCCAGGCAGTGGCATCAAAGTTGGGTACGCCCAGTTTATCCAGTGGCTGTACGCCTTCAAAAGCCTGGGCACCACTTTTATTGGCAACGGCAAATACTTTCAGGCGACCATCCTGAATCAGCGGTTTAATAGCAGGAGCCGCTTCAAACATGACACTGGTATCGCCACCTACCAGACCGGAAACCGCAGCAGTGGCACCCCGGTAGGGAACGTGCAGCAAGCTAAGACCAGTCGCTTGCTTGAACATTTCCATGGTTAAGTGATTGGTTAAGCCAATACCGCCAGAACCATAATTGATTTTGTCCGGATTTTTTTTGATATGCTCAATCAGTTCGGGGACCGTATTTGCCGGAAAATCGTTACGGGTAACCAGAAACAAAGGCACCATGGAAACCATCCCAACGGCCGTGAAATCCTTAACGGGATCATAAGGCAGGTTGGTATAAAGAGATGGGTTAATACCCAGTGGACCCGATGCGGCAATAAGCAAATTATAACCATCGGGTTTGTCACGTTTAGCGGCTTCCACACCAATAATGCCACCGGCCCCGCCTTTGTTTTCAACCACAAAAGGCTGGCCCAGTTCTTTTGAAAACTGTTCTGCCAGCAAACGGGCAATCACATCGGTAGTTTGACCGCTTGGATAGGGTACGGTAATACGAACGCTTTTTTCAGGGTAAGCGGCTAATGCCGCACCAGTACTAAGTGTGCAGCCAAGTAAGGCTGAAGCTATAAATTTTTTCATATATTGTCTCCATAAGGAAGAATGAATGAGCTCTTATATTGAATAACATTATTTAATTAAACTTGTGGTTTACTCATTTTCTTTCTGCCACGTGGTAATCAGGCGGAAATTGTTTTCAATATAGAAGTTGTCTGAAGCCGCCAGCAGGCGGTTTGATTTGTCAAAATAAACACGGGTAATGCGTAAAGCCAGGCAATCTGGTTTGAGTTGCAGTGCCTGTATGCCTTGATGGGGCATATGGCATGCCTCTACTTCCTGGTGAATTTTCACGATTTCCTGATTGAATTCTGTTTTTAAAAGCTCAAAAATGCTGGGGTGGTTACCTTTAAGGCGGTTTTTAAGGCTTTTGAAAGCAGGATTCAGGTAAATGTGCGAATAGGAAATTAGTAAATCATTCTTGACCAGTTTGCGATAGGCGTGTAAACGGAGCAGTTTTTCGTTAAGTGGTATAAGCAGTTGTTGTGCGATGTCCTGATCGGCCTGAATGATTTCATGGGCAAATGGCTCAATCCGGGTTTGTGCGGTATACAGCATGAGGTCATTCATGGAACCAAAGGTTGACACATAAACGGACTGGTTTTGTATGGGGGTTGCCGAATTGACCACCGTACCGGTGCTGGGAGACCGGGTAATCATCCCTTTTTCAGCCAGACGACGGGTTGCCTCACGTACCGTATGCCGGCTGACACCGTATAGGGTGCCCAATTGTTCTTCGGTTGGCAAATGACTGCCTACCGGATATTTACCTGATTCAATATCTGTGAGCAAAGTTTGATGCAACCAGGCATAGCGGGGCATCCGCTTGTTGCCGGATTCCCTGGGAGGAGACTTTTTTAGGGGAACAGATTTTTGTTGCATGACCGGGCTCTTGATTATCTGGATGGAAGATCTGAATTTATTTTAATATACGTACAATTTTAAATTGTATAAGATAATTGATTTAATTGAATTTAATCAAACTTTATTTATAATGTACGTACAAAGAATAGTAAATATTAATGCCTGTGAAAATAAATTTATATAGGGACAAACATGGCTTTTGATTTAACTGGATATGAAACCATCACAACAGAACTGCATAATGAGCATATTCTGGTGGTCACGCTTAACAGGCCGTCTGCCGGCAATTCCTTAAATACCCAAATGGGCCATGATTTACTGGATTTATGGAATCGCCTGACGGCGGATGCCGGTCCGGTTCGTTGCGTGATTCTGACCGGCGCACAAGAAAAAATATTCTGTGCCGGGGGCGACCTTAAAGAACGAAATGGCATGAGCCGGGAACAGTGGCAAAAGCAGCATGAACTGTTTGAGCGTATGTACTGGACGCTGGTTGATTTGCCGATTCCCGTGATTGCGGCTGTTAACGGTCATGCCTACGGGGGCGGTTTTGAAATGGCCTTAAGCTGCGATTTTATTTATGTTGGCAGCCATGTCCGGTTTGCCTTGCCCGAGGTTGGACTGGGTATCATGCCAGGGGCGGGCGGAACACAAAACCTGCCACGTGCCATTGGTGAGCGGCGTGCTAAAGAAATTCTCATGACAGGTAAACCTTTTACGGCCGAACAGGCACTTGAATGGGGCTTGGTCAATCAGGTTTGTGCACCGGCTTCAGTGTTTGAAGAAGCCCTGGAAACGGCAACGGTGATTGCCGGTAATGCGCCACTTTCGGTTAAACAAATCAAGAAATCAGTTCGCTATGGCGGTCAGATGGAATTGCGTACTGCTTACCGTTTTGAAGTGGAAGCCTACAACCATTTGATTGAAACCGAGGATCGTTACGAGGGCGTGCTGGCTTTTAATGAAAAGCGCAAGCCGGTCTTCAAGGGTAAATAAACATAATTTTATTCAGGATGAGACAAATGAGTAGTTTGACGCAGGATATTGTTCATTTTATTAGTCAGTTTGATCAATACAAGGTAGATCCAGCGGCGTATCGGCTGGCCAAAATGGGCATTATGGACAGCATGGCTTGCATGTTTGCGGGTAGTGAAGAGCCGGTGGTGCAAATTCTGGCAAGGCATTTTGGCCAGCAGGCAGGTAATGGCCAAGCCGATGTAGCTGTGCCATTTCTGGGGCAAAAAAAACTGCCGCTAGAGCAGGCGGCTTGCCTGTGGGCAACCGCAGCGCATGCACTTGACTACGACGATGTGGCCATGTCGGCCCACCCCAGTACGGTATTAATGCCGGTGGTCATGACGGGGGCGTTCAAGATGTCGGCCTCAGGGCAAGAGGTGTTAAACGCCTATGTGGTGGGTTATGAGGTGTGGGCTGAATTGTTTACCCGTGAAAAAGACCCTTATCACATCAAGGGTTGGCATCCGACCGCTGTTTTTGGCATTATTGCAGGTGCCGCTGCTTACGCTTATTTAAACCGTTTGCCTCAAGAGCAACTGCTTAATGCATTGGGTATTGCTGCCAGTATGGCCAGTGGTCTGGTAGCCAACTTTGGTACCATGACTAAACCTTTTCATGCTGGCCGCGCGGCCAGCATGGCTATAGAAGCGGTAGAACTGGCGCGGGCTGGCATGACGGCTTGTCCGGATGTATTCGAGCACAAAGCGGGTTTTCTGAAAGCCATATCACCGGCAGGTAATGTAGATACGGATAAACCGGCGGAATTGGGCAAAACCTGGCGTCTGGCTCAGCAGGGACTGAATATCAAGCAATACCCGGTGTGTTATTCGGGTCATCGTGTCATAGACGGTGCATTGGATATTATCAATAAAGAAAATTTTGATCTCGAAGAGATAGCCACTATTGTCGCCACGATTGGTCAGCCACAGGCGTCCATGCTAAGGAATCCCTGCCCTGAAACAGGGCTTGAGGCCAAATTCAGCCTGGAGTTTGATATTGCCTGTGCCTTGCTGCTGCGCAAAGTGGGGCTGGCTGAATTAAGTGATGATTTTGTAAAAAGGGCGGATTTACGTGCTATTTACCCCAAAATAAGTATCGCTATTACCGATGCGCTTGATCCGGCGGATGCCGCCTTTGCCTTGCATGACCGAATTGTCATTAGCTTGAAAAACGGCCAGGTTTTTGATTCGGGTGATATTCGTTATCCGGTTGGGCATGCCAATTTACCACTTGATGCCGAAACACTGAAAGCCAAATTCATGGATTGCCTGCAGATCTGGCACAACCATACGGGTATTGCCGACAAAGCCCAGCCCTTGTTTAAGGCGCTGTCCGGGCTGGAGCAGCAGGACAATATTCGCGTCACCCTGGACGGGATTTTTGCCTGAATATGACATGATCAACCTCCTGTCCGTTATGTCCGGAAAGTTTGTTAATGATGAAGAGATTATGACTATGCTTGCTTCAGAACCCCGCGGCCCCCTTAAAGGTATCCGCATTATTGACCTGACATCGGTAGTGATGGGGCCTTTCAGCACGCAGATTCTGGCGGATCTGGGGGCGGATGTTATCAAGGTTGAGTCGCCCGCCGGGGATACCACCCGGAATATGGGTTATTGGCAGCATAAAGGCATGGGCGCCAATTTCCTGCACCTTAACCGCAACAAGCGTTCGGTCATGCTGGATCTTAAAACACAGGAAGGGCGTGAGGCCTGCCTGGCGCTGGCCAAAACCGCCGATGTTTTTTTATACAATGTGCGCCCACAGGCAATGGCGCGTCTGGGGCTGTCTTATGAGGCGGTAAAGGCTGTTAATCCGCAGATTGTATATGTGGGTGCCTACGGATTTAGCGATAACGGTCCTTATGCCGGCAGGCCGGCCTATGATGATCTTATCCAGGGCATGACGGGTATTCCAGCCCTGTACAGCCAGCATACGGGCTTGCCACCCCGTTATGTACCCCTGACTATAGCCGATCGTATTGTGGGCCTGCAGGCGGGCGTTGCCTGCCTGGCAGGCGTACTGGAAAGCCGGCAATCGGGGCAGGGGCAATCAATTGAAATTCCCATGTTTGAAACCATGGCGCAGTTTGTCCTGAATGACCATCTTGGTGGTGCCACATTTGAGCCGTCCAAAGGTGAAATGGGTTATTCCCGTCTGCTGGTGGAACCTCGCAAGCCTTATCAGGCTGCTGACGGCTATGTGTGCGTGATTGTGCATACCGATGGGCACTGGCAGCGTTTTCTGGCTCTGGTAGGGCGACAGGACCTGTTGGTAGCTGGTTCTGTGTTTGAGTCGGTAGAGTCCCGGGCACGGCATGTGAACCAGGTGTATGGTTTTCTGGCCGATGTGGTGTTGGGCAATACCGTTGCTTATTGGGTTGAAGCCCTTTCGGCAGTGGATATTCCGGTTGCCCCCTTGAACACGGTGGAAGACCTTTTGCTTGACCCACATTTGCAGGCCACGGGGCAAATAGTAAAACTGGAACATCCCACCGAAGGCAGTTTGCGTACGGTGGCACCAGTGGGTAATTATTCGCGTACGCCGCCCGGTATTTACCGGCATGCACCCAATTTGGGCGAACATACCGAAGAAATCTTGCGTGAAGTGGGTTTTTTGCCCGAATCCAGCCCGCCTTGCGAAACGTAAAATCCAGTCGTGGCGACCTGAATGTGGATGTAAGGGGGTCATTAACATGGCTGGTGATCTGTCATGCGTAAAACTCGGGTCGCAATTGCGGTTAAAATTGTTTTCTTTAAACGGAGAACGATTGCATGAGTGAAAAAATCAGAGTGGGTATTGCCGGTTACGGCAATTTGGGCCGTGGTACGGAACTGGCCATTGCCAAAACACCCGATATGGAATTGGTGGCTGTTTTTACACGCCGTGACCCGGAAAGTGTTTCATTGGTCAATCAAAATGTGCCGGTTTACAAGCTGGATGACATTGGCCAATTCCAGGACAAAATAGATGTTCTGGTGTTATGTGGTGGTTCAAAAAGCGATTTGCCCGAACAGGGGCCGGCCCTTTCTGCCTTGTTCAATACGGTTGACAGTTTTGACACCCATGCCAAAATTCCCGAGTATTTTGAAGCGGTTAACAATTCGGCCGAACTGGCAGGCAATACTTCTTTAATTGCCATTGGTTGGGACCCGGGCCTGTTTTCAATTAATCGCCTGTTTGGCGAGGCCATTTTGCCAGAGGGCGCCACTTATACGTTTTGGGGCAAGGGTTTAAGCCAGGGGCATTCTGATGCCATTCGCCGCTTGCCGGGTGTCAAGGCCGGTGTGCAATACACCATTCCGGTTACCGAGGCAATGGACAAAGTGCGCAGTGGCAGCATGCCTGTTTTAAGCACCCGTGAAAAACACAAGCGTGATTGTTATGTGGTGTTGGCTGAAGGCGCCAGTGCCAGCGAAGTGGAACAGTCTATTGTGACCATGCCCGATTATTTTGCCGATTACGATACCACGGTTAGCTTTATTACCGAAGAAGAACTCAAGCGTGACCATGCCGCCATGCCGCATGGCGGGTTTGTGATTCGCAGTGGTAAAACCGGTGCCGGCACTAACCAGGTGATGGAATATTCACTGGCGCTGGATAGCAACCCCGAATTTACCTCCAGTGTGCTGGTTGCGTATGCCCGCGCGGCTTATAAGCTGAACCAGATGGGGCAAACTGGCGCGAAAACCGCTTTTGATGTGCCACCCGGCCTGTTGTCGCCCAAAAGTGCGGCACAGTTGCGCAAAGAGTTGCTGTAAAAATATTTAATATTTAAAGTATATATTTTATCAAAGCCCTGCCTGTAAATGGCGGGGCTTTTTTTTTGAGTTAAGCCTGGATGGTAATCAGGTTGCGCACCGTTCTGGCGGCTTCCAGCACTTCACCTGCGGTCATGCCAATGGGGCCAATACCCTGTGATACCAGATAATCGGCAGCGGCACCATGCAGCCAGACGGCACCGGCAATGGCCTGTTCTGCCGTAATGCCCTGTGCCAGGCAGGCGCCAATCATGCCTGCCAGCACATCACCGGTACCGGCTGTGGATAAACCCGGGTTGCCGCTATGATTAACTGTGATCTCACTTGCAGGGGTACAGATAACCGTTTGATAACCTTTTAACACCGTCCAGGCCGCATATTTGGCAGAAATCTGGCGGGCAGCCTGCTGGCGGTCTTTTTGAATGTCAGCGGCCGTGCAGCCCAGCAGCCTGGCGGCTTCGCTGGGATGGGGTGTTAGCACCAGGGGTGCTTTTTCATGGGAAAGCGAAAAAGCATGTTCGGACAGCAGGGTTAAGGCATCGGCATCCAGTACGATGGGGGCATTGGGGTAACGGTTGAACAGGGTGGCCAGGCAGTTTTGTGCCAGGGGGGTCAAGCCCATGCCACAACCGGCCACCCATACGGTGATATCGTCTTTACCCAGCAGTTTGCCGGCTGTATTCAGCATTAATTCGGGCTGTATCGGGTCTGCTTCCAGTGGCTGGTTTTCTTGTGAAAACCCGATATGAACCCGGCCGGTTCCTTGCTTGAGGGCGGCCCGGGCTGCCAGCAGGGCGGCGCCCACCATGTTTTTGCCTCCGGCCAGAATGCCGAGCGTGCCAAATGTGCCTTTATGGGTGTCAAGCGGGCGGGCACGGCACAGGTCAGGAAAATGTTGTTGGGCAAAACTGGCAATTTCAGTAATCATTTAAAGTTAAAATTTATTATGGGTGATTGGGTTGAGAGGAAGCATCTGCCGAAAAAACGACATAGCTCCAGTGGATGTCATTACGCCCCAGGGTGTCGCCTTTATGGACACTATGGTGCAGCAGCTGTAGGCCATGCGCCTTGCCCAGTGCGATCACTTCTTCATCGGGCACATCAAACATATGGCGGTCGGGTGGAACCGGGCCGTGGCGCAGGGACAGGGAAATCACGCCTTGGGGCAGCAACAGGCTTTTGCAGGTGGTCATGGCGGTTTCCCTTTCTGCGGGGGTAAGGTGCATCCATACTGCGGTTAGCAGTAGCAGATCATATTTTTTGTGGCTGGCGGTAATCTTGTGCAAATGCGGCAGGTTGTCGTCAATCCAGTTGATCTGTTCATTGGCATGTAATTGTTGGCCGTTTTCACGCATGCCAGCGGTGGGTTCCACGGCATCTACAAAGTGGCCTGCCCGTGCTAAAGCGGCTGCATCGCGACCGGTACCGGCACCAATATCCAGAATGCTGGCCAGTTTGTCATGAATGGGATAATGGCGTATGACAGGTTTGTGAACTTTTTCAAAGCTGACGCTCTCGTAGTCTTTGGCAAATTTTTCAGGCCTTTGTGCATAGCCACGGGTACCGGGAACAGGGGACATAATAGTAAAGTGCTATAAAGAATGTTAAAAAAGATAGGATAATCATAGCGTATTAAAAACTCAGGGAAAAGCATGAAAGATGCAGATGTAATCGTTTCTGTCAGGCAGTTGAATAAAACGTACAAAAATGGCTTCAGCGCCCTTAAAGGGGTGGATCTGGATATTAAACGAGGTGAGCTTTTGGCTTTACTGGGCCCCAATGGTGCCGGTAAAACCACCATGATTGGCATTATCACGGGGCTGGTGAATGCCAGCAGCGGTTCGGTGACCGTAGACGGCTATGATATTGGCCGTGATTTCAGGCAGATAAGGCCCAAAATTGGCCTGGTGCCACAAGAGTTGCTGACCGATTCATTTGAAACGGTATGGGCAACGGTCAGCTTCAGCCGGGGCCTGTTTGGCAAACCTGCCAATCCGGAACTGATTGAAAAAATATTGCGGGATTTATCGTTGTGGGACAAACGTAACAATAAAATCCTGAGCCTGTCGGGTGGCATGAAAAGGCGGGTATTAATTGCCAAGGCCCTGGCCCATGAGCCTGTTTTGCTGTTTCTTGATGAACCCACTGCCGGGGTTGATGTTGAGCTGCGCCATGATATGTGGCGCATGGTGCGAAAGTTACAGGAAAATGGCGTCACCATCGTTCTTACCACGCACTATATTGAAGAAGCGGAAGATATGGCCGACCGTATCGCCGTGATTAATCAGGGTGAAATCATGTTGATTGAAGAAAAGGAAAAACTCATGCATCAGCTGGGTAAAAAAGAATTGCATATACAGCTGGACAAGGCCTTAATGTTTATCCCGCCTGAACTGGCAAGCTATCAATTGGGCCTGGTTAATGAGGGTAAAACACTGATTTATACCTATGATACGCAACAAGAACATGGCCAGCAGCTTGGTATTGCTTCATTCATGAAAAGGCTGGATCAATTAAAGATTGAGTTTTCTGACCTGAAATCAAAAGAAAGCTCACTGGAAGAAATTTTTGTGAATCTGGTTCGGGAGGCAAAATGAACTGGTACGCCATCAAATCCATTTATCTGTTTGAAATGGCCCGGGCCCTGCGTACCTTAACGCAAAGCATTGTTTCACCGGTATTGTCCACCTCCCTGTATTTTATTGTTTTTGGTGCGGCAATCGGTTCCCGTATGGGTGAAGTGGATGGCGTCAGTTACGGGGCTTTTATTATTCCCGGTCTGGTCATGATGTCTTTGTTAAGTACCAGCATTGCCAATGCCTCGTTTGGTATTTATATGCCGCGCTGGTCTGGCACCATTTATGAAGTGCTGTCGGCACCGGTGTCGTTTATAGAGGTTATCCTGGGTTATGTGGGTGCCGCCGCCAGTAAAACCATTTTACTGGGCCTGTTAATTTTACTAACCGCCCGGCTGTTTGTTGATTATGAGGTTTTGCATCCGGTCTGGATGCTGTTTTTTCTGGTGTTAACCGCCGTTACGTTTAGCATGTTTGGCTTTATTATTGGCTTATGGGCCGATGGCTTTGAAAAACTGCAAATTATTCCCCTCATGGTGATTACACCCTTGACCTTCTTGGGCGGTGCGTTTTATTCCATTGATATGCTGCCCGAAGTCTGGCAGAAGATTGCTTTGCTTAACCCGGTCGTGTATTTGATTAGCGGTTTTCGCTGGAGTTTTTACGGGGTGTCTGATGTCAGCCCGGTGATTAGTTTGACGATGATTGCCGTTTTTTTAATTGTATGCACGGCATTTATCGCGTGGATATTCAAGACGGGATACAAGCTTAAGCAGTAGGATAGGTGTTCACTGGTAGGCATTCCTACGCTGGAGTGAACTGACCCCAATAAGTTAAATAGGTGTCCAACTTTTTGGGGTCAGTTCAGAGCATGGGAACGAGGACCCGTCCTTTCTTGGACGGGGGGAGTATTAAGCGCTCAGGCAGCCGGTTTCCTGGGCTCTTCAGAAGCCGGTTTTTCTGCGTTGATTTTTTCTGTATCAACGTCCACTTCCGGGGCTACCACGGTTTCAGGGTTGGCGGTAGATGGCGCGGTTTCTGCTGGGGCCGTGCCGCCCGTGTTACCACTGTCGCTTTGTCCGGCCTCAGGGGTTGCTGAAATAGGCTGCTTGCCTTCATCTGGCGATTCAGTATTGGGTGTATCGGTGGATACCAGTTCCACCACTTTGGCCCGTGACATCATGCCCAGAAATTGGTCGTTTTCATCGGTAACCGCAACTGGCTGGGTTGACTGTAGCATATGGGTCAGCACGGCATCCAGACCGGTACTGGCCGGCACACTGATAATATCCTTGACCATGCTGGAAATATCGCGCAGCCCGCTTTTGACTGCCTGTTCGGTATCGCTAAAATGCAGGATACCGGCAATCAGGTTGCCATCCAGGACCGGTGCGAACTGGTAGTCATACTGCTTCATTCTTTCCAGTGCCAGCGCTGGACGGGTCCGCATGGTTAAGGTTAAGCGGGTTTTATTAACGGCATGCCCTGCATTCAGGATTTTGCTGCGGTTGACGTCATGCAGGAAGGCTTCAACATATTCATTGTTGGGCGACAGCAGGATATCTTCAGGGGTGCCTTCCTGAATGAGTTCACCGTCTTTTAAAATGGCAATCCGGTTACCCAGCCGCAATGCTTCATCCAGGTCGTGGGTAATGAACACGATGGTTTTGTTCAGGCGTGATTGCAGTTCCAGTAGCTGGTTTTGCATTTCACGGCGAATCAGCGGGTCAAGGGCCGAAAAAGCCTCGTCCATGAGCAAAATTTCAGCATCGGTGGCCAGGGCGCGGGCCAGACCAACCCGTTGCTGCATACCACCCGACAACTGGTTGGGGTATTGATTTTCAAAACCCGCCAGCCCAACCTGTTCAAGCCAGTAACGGGCGGTTTCCTGTGCCTTGTCTTTGCTAACACCCTGGATATTCAGCCCGTAAGCCGCGTTTTCCAGAGTGGTTTTATGGGGTAGCAGGCCGAAGCGCTGAAACACCATGCTCATGGTTTTCTGACGGAATTTTTCCAGCTCTTTTTTGCCCAGCTGTGTGACATCGGTGCCATCGACCAGAATCTGTCCCGAAGTGGGTTCGATGAGCCGGTTAAAGTGCCGGATCAGGGTGGACTTGCCAGAACCTGACAGGCCCATGATGACATAAATGCTGCCTTCTTCAATATTCAGGGAAATATCTTTCAGGCCCAGGGTATGCTGGCTTTTGGCCAGCAATTCTTCTTTGCTCATGCCCTGTTTAACGGCATCCAGCCATTTTTCAGGGTGCTTGCCGAATATTTTGTAAATATGCCTGATTTCTATTTTGCTCATTGAACACCCCTGATTTGCTTGCGTTTTCCATAAGATTGGGTAATACGGTCAAAAATGACAGCCAGAATGACAATACCTAGACCGGCCAGTAAACCGCGTCCCACTTCAAGGCGGTTGATACCCAGCAAGACTTCATACCCCAGGCCACGGGCACCAATCATGGAGGCAATAACCACCATTGAAAGTGCCATCATGGTGGTTTGGTTAATGCCCGCCATGATATTGGGCAGGGCCAGGGGAATTTGCACACCAAACAACTGTTGGGTGCTGGAGGCGCCAAAGGCACGCGAGGCTTCAAGCACTTCGGCGTCAACCAGGCGAATGCCAAGATCGGTTAAGCGGATAACCGGTGGCACGGCATAAATAACCGTGGCAATAATGGCCGGAATTTTACCCAGGCCAAAAAGCATCACGACCGGGATCAGGTAGACGAAGCTGGGCATGGTTTGCATGATGTCCAGTATAGGCAGCATAACCGAGCGTAAACGGTTAAATTTGGCCATGAAAATACCCATGGGAATGCCAATAATAATGGAAATGCCGGTAGCCATAATCATGAGTGACAGGGTTTGCATGCCAGCATCCCATAGCCCCATGGCGCCCAGCAAAAAGAGCAGGGCACCCATGCCAAAACTGAATGCAATGCGACGGCTCATGCCATAGGCAAGAAGCATGGTGAGGATAATGATGCTCCACCAGGGAGCGTTACGTAACAGTTGCTCAAGCCATACCAGGGCGGCCAGAATGGGTTCGGACATGCGGTTCAGGCCATCGGCATAATTGATGACCAGGTAATCGACAAAACCGTCGATACTGTCACGAACGCTGCGTGAGGAAATGATTTCTGGGAACATATAAGGTCCGTTTTTTCTAATTAATGATGTGACAAGCCGCAACCTTTTTCCTGTGGAGGAAAAAGGCCGGGCGTTATCATGTTTTTATTGTGACGGGTTATATTACAGTGAAGCCTGAACGCGTTTTGCAACGTCTTCAGGAACCCATTGTGTCCATGTTTCGGCATGGTTTTTCAGGAACCATGTGGCGATGTCGCTGGCGTCATCACCCGTTTCTTCCATACGTGCCAGCGCTGCATCAAGAACGTTAACTGGCAGGGCTATTTTCGAGAGAAATTCGGCTAATTTAGGAGCCTGTTTGGAAAACTCTACGTTAATACCGGTATAAACAGGCGTGGTGGGGTAGGCGGATGGTTGCGGATCGGGACAGTCGATGGCCGTTAGGCAAGTGAATGTTTTTTCATCGTGTACAGGCATTTCAAGCTCTACCAGGTCAAGCGAACCAACCAGCGGGGTTGGATACCAGTAGTAGAAGGCAATATCCTGCTTGCGTTTATAGGCAGACATGAGGGCGGCTTTTTGTGCGGCACCCGTGCCTGGTGAATACATATTGAAATCGTTGTTCAGCTTAAGGGCTTTATGCAGGTTATTGGTAACCACTTCGCAGCTCCAGCCGGCCGGGCAACCAAAGATACGGCCTTTGGAAGGGTCTTCGGGGTCTTTGAATTTGTCTTTGTATTTAAGCAGGTCGGTGGGGGTTTTGATGTCAGGGTATTTTTCTGCCGTGTATTTTGGTATGTACCAGGCTTCACCGCCCGTGAAAAGTGAACCGATGGCTTTGACTTTACCGCTTGCTACCGCTTTTTCCCAGGGGTCTCGTTCGCTATTGAGCCAGATTTCGGGTTTGATATCGAGATCACCGCGCTCAAGGGCGGCAATGGCTGACAGGGTTTCGGTAGGCAGGATATCGGTTTTGCAACCATAGCCTTTTTGCAAGATATAGCTTTCTACTTCGGCCAATATGAGATTGGATTCCCAGGTCATGCCACCAATATTGACAGGCCGGTTAACTTCACATTGAGGGGTGTCAGCAGCCTGAGCAGATTGGGCCAGGCCCAGGATAGCCAGGGAAAAAATACTTGCTGAGATGAATTTATTAGGTTTAAGCATGGCGCTAAGCCTCCTTAAGTGTCGCAGGTTACTAAGTAATAACTGTGCTTGCCAAAGAGGGTGTGCGGAAAACGGCGCTGCCGTCGATACATACCAACATTAATTGAAGGGTGAAATAAATTTACCCATTGACAGGTTAAATCATGTGATTTTTACATGATGAACACAATTTGAAAAATAAATTTTTATTAAGACCGCTAGTTTAACAAAAATAACCATATTTATCAAATGTTTCCATGCGATAGTTTTTATTTCATATGTAAATGAATAATTATTTAATATTTAAAATTATTTTATTTATTGGTTTTTTATTGAATAAATATGTGACAAATTTCTTATGGAAAATGTTTTTCCTGTCAATTTTTCAATTAAAAATTTTACTTTTCAAATTGCAGGTGCCAGCAGTGCCGTTTACGCCAGAAAAGGGAAATGTGATTGGCTGAATCGTATCTGCTTGTGTCTGGCAGGATTGGTCTTAACAAAAAGCCAAATTAAGCTATGATTAGGGGGCAGGAGGACGGGAAAAATCGGATTTCGGCTCTTATCAATCAAACATACGCCAAATAAATTTTATGGGTACCGATAATAAAATTCTTTTCTTTGGAGATACGCACGGTGGGTTTGATCATTGCGCTGATATTGTCAGGCAAATCAGACCACAGGCCATTGTGTTTCTGGGAGATATACAAACCCCGTATCCGTTTCACGAGCAGTTGGCCAATATCATCAACCTGACTGAAGTCTGGTGGATTCATGGCAATCACGATACCGATACCGAACAGCAATACGATAACCTGTTTCTTTCCGAACTGAAACACCGGAATTTAAGCGGTCGTGTATGCGAGGTGGCTGGCGTGCGGATTGCCGGTTTGGGGGGTGTTTTTCGCGGAAAAATCTGGGACCCGGCCAAATCCGCGTGGAATTTTTACTCTCCTGAAGAATTTATCGCCAAAGGCGGTTTTCGGGCAGCCTGGCGAAATGGCGTGAATTTACGGCACCGTAGCAGCATTTTTCCTTCCGAGTACGAAGCCCTATTAAAAGAAAAAGCCGATGTATTGGTGACGCATGAGGCCCCTTCATGTAACCGTTTCGGCTTTCAGGTGCTGGATGGTCTGGCCGGCCATTTGGGCGTGCAGACGCATTTTCATGGGCATCATCATGATAATTACAATTACAGTGCTCATTACGCCCGTATGGGTTTCCGCACCTATTCAGTGGGTTACCGGGGGGTAACGGCCCTTGATGGCCGCATCGTAAGGCCCGGTGAAATGGATGGGCAGCATGAAAACCGGGTGGCCAGGATATCGGTGGGCAGTTAATGCACGGCAATGGCTTTTTCTGGCGGGTGCTGGCAGGCGGGCAGTGCCTGGCCAGGATAAATAATGGTTTGAGGATTATTTCAATTTTTTGCCTTGACACTACAGCCATGGGAAGGTTTAAGATAAGCCTGTATGTTCAACCTTGTTTAAGCAATAGGAAGCAATCATGGAAAAGGAACTGGAATTTAATGTAGAGGGCATGACTTGTGGCAATTGTGTTGCGCATGTCAAGAAGGCGGTAGAGGAAATCAACGGGGTAGAGGCCGCCCTGGTCAGCCTTGAAGAAAAAAAGGTGAAAGTCCGTACTAACGGGCAGGTTAACCCGGCGCAAATCAGGGAAGCAATTGAAGAAGCTGGCTATGATGTAGTTTGAAAAAACAGTCAATAGAACAATATGAAACCGCCCCGTTACCAGACGGGTGTCCGTGTGGCAGGGCGTTTTCAGGCCAGTACAGGCCGTTTGTTGCCTTGGTTAACTGCTAAAACAGGCGAGTTAATGTCAGTAACGACGGTTGTCCCAGTACCTTCGGTTATCCCTGTATCGGCGGTCATTATCGTAACTGCGCCGGTAGTATCTATCATCACGATCGCGGCTACGGCGATATGAACGGTCATCATCGCGGTAAAGCTGGTTGCCAATGAGGCCACCAAGGGCCGCGCCACCGACGGTAACCAAAGGATCTCCTTCAGAAACAACAGCACCGGCCACACCACCCAATGCGGCACCACCAATAGTGGCGGTTGTACGCTGGTTACCGTTGTAGCCATAACGGTCATATCCGGCACATCCGGTAATGGCGAGGCTAAACAGACCGATCAAAATAATGCGACTTTGGCTTTTGAGGTTCATTATCAACTCCTTGCAATGTCAAACCATGTCAAGTTGATCATCTCAAATGCAAGGGTGCCAGACTGTTATTGTCAGCAACAGTTGTTTCCATACTTGGCTATTACGCTTTTTGGAAACCTATTGAAAAAACAAGAAAAATTAGTGGGTTGCTGATTATGCCGATTATTCCGTTTCCATGGGAAATTGCATGAACAGCGCTTTCCCCAGGGAAGGGTTAAGATGGTTATCCAGGAAGCCTTCTTCCTCATATAACTGGCGCGCGATGGTATTGCCCTCCAGGACTTCAAGGGTAATTTTGCAACAACCCAGGTTTTTGGCCAGTTGTTTGACCCGGGCAAGCATAAGTTTGCCAATACCCTGGCCACGGTAAGGCCTTAATACTGCAAAATCATGAATATTAAGCAGAGGTTTACAGGCAAAGGTGGAAAAGCCTTCCATGCAAAGGGCAATACCGGCCGGCTGTTGTTGGCGGAAGGCCAGAATCGTGTAAATATTGCTGCGTTTTTTCAGGGAGGCAATCAGGTTTTTCTGTACATGGGCTGATAATTCCTGTGCACCACCGGTAGGGCTGGAGGCGTAATCATTCAAGACAGTTAATATTGCCGCAGCGTGAGCCGGGTTTTCCAAATCGGCAATAATGAGGTCAATCATGCGTATTCCTTACTTTTATTTAATTTGGGTGTATTTCAAATCGATATAGCCAACGGGATGACGCAGTATTCCACTGATATTATCTTTTTGCAGATAAATTTGATTATAGAAAAAAAGCGGAAAAATGGGCATTTCGTCAAACAGGATCTTTTCAGTCTGCAAAAGCAGGTCCCAGCGTTTTTGGGCATCCGGTTCGGTGTTGGCCTGGCCAACCAGCCTGTCGTATTCGGGGTTTGTCCAACCGGTACGGTTCATGGACGAATCGCTCAGGAAGCTTTCCAGCGAATTGTAAGGGTCGGCATAATCATTAACGAAAGAACTGCGGGAAAACTGCAGCTCAAGGCCGCGTTGCTTGGCATAAAAAACCTTGCTTTCGATGCTTTGCAGCTGGATATCCACGCCAAGGACTTCCCGGTACATGTTTTGCATGGTTTCGGCAATTTTCCGGTCGCTGGGGTTGTTAATATAGCTAAGCGTTACAGGGGGCAGGGTGCGGTAGTTTTCATCGGCCATCCCCTTGGCAAGATGCTGTTTGGCGGCATCGGGATTGGTATTTAGCAGATGACCGTTTTCTTCACGGAAATCGTTGCCATTGGGGCCGGTAAAACCCGGTGCCACAAAACCGTAAGCGGCCTGGCGTCCTTGTTTGGTGACATATTTCACAATGTCATCCTGGTTGATGGCCAGGGCAAATGCCTTGCGGATATCCGTATTCTGGAAAGGCGGCATCTGGGTATTGAACCTGAAGAAATAACCCCCTGCCTGCGGCACATTCCTGAAGTCTTTATGGTCCTTGACTTTGTCATACAGGGCAGAGGGCAAGGGGGACGGTGTCATGTCCAGTTCGCCGGTACGGTACATTTGGTACGAGGTATTCGGGTCATTGACCATGGCAAAGTCGATGGCATCAATGTGCACATTGCCAGCATCCCAATAATGCGGGTTTTTTTCAAAACGCATGCTTTGCGCATGTTTCCAGTTTTTCAGCAAAAAAGGCCCGTTGCCCACATAGGTCTTGGCTTCGGTATGCCATTTAGGGTTGGCGTTGGCCACTTTTTGGTTAAGGGGGGCAAAGTTGGGGTTGGTAATAATATTAAGGAATGACACATTGGGCGCTTCCAGCGTGACTTCCAGGGTGTGGTCATCAAGTGCTTTAAGGCCCAGGTCCTGGCCTTTGCCTTTGCCTTCATTGAAGGCTTTGGCCCCGGCAATGGGATAAGCCAGAAACGCGGCCGGAGAGGCGGTTTCGGGATTGAGCATGTGGGTCCAGCCATAGACAAAATCATGGGCGGTTAACGGATCGCCATTGGACCATTTGGTATTGGCACGCAACTTGAAGGTATAGGTTTTGCCATCGTTGGAAATTTGCCAGCTTTCGGCGGTGGCCGGGGCGGCCAGATGTTTGTCATCCAGCCTGACCAGGCCTTCAACCAAATTGTTAAGGGGCTCCCATGAAATCAGATTGAAACCGGCGGCCGGATGCAGCGAGGTGGGCTCTTCGGTATTATTCAGGCGCAACACTTTTTCGGCAAAAGCGGGGCCAGACAGGGCAAAACCCAGAACCGTCACCAGACAGGCAGCCAACAGTTTTTGTTTCATAACTAGAATCCTTCAATAAGCAGTTGCGAGATGGCCCGTTTTGTTTTACGGCTGGATTGATAAATTACTACGGGTGCGTAAGTCTTGCAACCAGCACAGGCTTTGTTGAGTGTGACTGATTGTAGTCAGTTTGGGGGGCACTTTGTTGCAAACCACCAGAGCATGGGGACATCGCGGGTAAAAACTGCAGGCCGGTGGGGGTGAAAACAGGTCAGGCGGCTGGCCCGGAATGGGACGCAGGCTTTCGCGCGTCATGTCCAGTCTTGGTACAGATTGCAGCAGACCCTGGGTATAAGGGTGTTGCGGATGATAGAAAATGTCCCGCTGGGAACCCGACTCTACGCATTGCCCGGCATACATGACGGCTACCTGATTGGCAATTTGCGCTACCACGCCCAGATCATGGGTGATCAGGATGATGGCAATACCGGTGGCGGCCTGGATCTGGCTGAACAAGTCCAGGATTTGCGCCTGAATGGTCACGTCCAGTGCGGTGGTGGGTTCATCGGCAATCAGCAGTTCGGGTTCGCACATTAAGGCAATGGCAATCACCACGCGCTGGCGCATGCCGCCCGATAACTGGTGCGGATACTGACCCAGCCTTTCTGGCGGATTGGCAATGCCCACCAGGGACAGCATTTGTTCGGCTTTGCGCCTGGCCTCATCGGGTGTCAGGTTTTGATGCTTGATAACGCCTTCGGTCAATTGCTCGCCGATGGTCAGGGTGGGATTGAGTGCCGTCATCGGATCCTGGAAGATCATGGAAATCCGGTTGCCCTGCAACTGGCGCATGGCTTTGGCATCCAGATCCAGCAGGTTTTGCCCTTTAAACAGGATTTCACCCTGGGTAATAGTGGCGGTTTGACGGGGCAACAGCCCCATGATCGCGTTGCAGGTCACCGATTTCCCGCAGCCTGATTCACCCACAATAGCCAGGGTTTGGCCGGGGTGCACAGACAGCGACAGGTCACGTACGGCATGGATGTGTCCACCATGGGTACGGAACTGGATTGAAAGATGTCGAACTTCAAGCAAGGGAAGTGTATTCATGGCTATTTCTTCAGTTTTGGATCCAGGGCATCCTGCAGGCCATCGCCCAGCACATTGAAGGCAAACATGGTGAGGGAAATGAACAGGGCCGGGAAAAACAATTGCCACCAGTCACCCGACAAAATAACGGGTAGGGCATCATTAGTCATGACGCCCCAGCTGGCATGGGGAGCTTGTATACCCAATCCCAGGAAGCTTAAAAAAGCTTCCGCAAAAATCGCGCTGGGTACGGTTAGGGTCATTTGCACAATAATGGGGCCCATGGTGTTGGGCAGCAGGTTCTTGCGGATAATGCGGCCGGTGCTGGCACCGAAGGTTCGTGAGGCGGTGACAAACTCAAGGTTTTTAAGTTGCAGCACCTGGCCGCGCACAATGCGTGCCATGCTGATCCAGCCGGTAATAGTCAGGGCAATAATAATGGTTAACAGGCTGGGCTTCATGACCACCATTAACAGGATGACCATCAGCAAATAGGGTAGGCCATACAGGATCTCGACAATACGCATCATGATGGCATCGGTTTTGCCGCCTTTCAGGCCGCTGTATCCACCGTATGCAACTCCAATCACAAAATCAATCAGGGCCGCCATGAATCCGACAAACAGGGAGATCCGGGCGCCCTGCCAGGTTCGTGTAAATACATCGCGGCCCAGATCATCGGTGCCAAACCAATGTAGGGCTGAAGGGGGCAGGTTTTGGTTTCTAAGGTCCTGGGCGGTGGCGGAATACGGGGAGAACAGGGGAGCAAAAATGGCCATGCTGACCAGGGCCAGCAAAAATACCAGTCCAAGCATGGCCAGTTTATTGCGTCGCAGGCGTTGCCAGGCATCCTGCCAGTAGGAAACATAAGGGCGTTCAATCGTATTGTGGAGATCGCCGGTATTCCTGATGGCCGGTTGCAGCCATTCGGGTGGGAAAAGGTCTTGCTCGTGCGGCTTCATGCTTGCCCCTTGTGATGGTGAAGCCGTATGCGAGGGTCTAGCAGGCAATAGGCCATGTCAACCAGAAACAGCATGAAAACCAGAATGGTACTGTAGAAAACGGTGGTGCCCATAATAACGGGATAGTCCCGGGTGCTGATGGAGTCGATGAAATAGCGGCCCATGCCGGGAATGGCAAAAATCTTTTCGATCACGAACGTGCCGGTTAAGATAGACGCCATCAGGGTGCCCAGCAGGGTAACCACCGGCATTAAGGCATTGCGTAAGGCGTGCCGGATAACCACCCGCATGGGTGACAGGCCTTTGGCACGGGCCATTTTGATGTAGTCTTGCGTAAGCGTTTCAAGCATGCTGGAACGAATTAGCCGGGCAATAATAGCCATGGGGGCGGTTGCCAATGCAAGCACTGGCAAGACCATATGCATGGGGGTGCGCCAGGTGGCGGCCGGAAACCAGCCCAGATTGACGGCAAATTCCTGGATCAGCAGGGTGGACAGCACGAAATTGGGGATGGAAATGCCCAGTACGGCAATACCCATGCACAAGTGGTCAAGCAGGCCATTATGGTGCAGCGCAGCCATGACGCCCAGCACCAGGCCGGAAACCAGGGCAATGCCAATGGCCCATAAGCCCAGTTCGAATGAAACCGGAAAACCGCGACCAATTAATTCATTGACGGTGGTGTCAGGGCTGGCAATGGAGGGCCCGAAGTTGAAGGTGGCAATGGATTTCAGGTAGCTGAAATACTGGATGTACAGGGGCTGGTCAAGCTGGTGGAAGGCACGCAGGTTTTCTTGCACGGCGGCGCTGGTTTGCCGGTCCTGCTCAAAGGGAGAGCCCGGAATCAGGTGCATCAGGATAAAGGTGAGCGAGGCGATGATAAAGATCGTGCCAATCATGAGCAGGAATCGTTTGATGACGTAGTTTTTCATGTTAGCGATTTCTTTCGGCAATAAGGTGGCAGGCGGCAAAATGACCGGGCGCGTGTTCTTGCCAGACAGGGAGCTGTTGCCGGCAGATAGCCTGTGCCTGCGGGCAGCGGGTATGAAACACACAGCCGGCGGGCGGGTTGATGGCACTGGGTAGTTCACCCTTGAGCAAAATGCGTTGGCGTTTTTTTTCCAGGTCGGGATCGGGAACCGGAATAGCGGAAAGCAATGCCTGTGTATAAGGGTGCAGGGGGTTGGTATACAACTCATGGCTGCTGGCCAGTTCAGCCATCTGGCCCAGGTACATGACGCCGACCCGGTCTGACAAGTATTTCACCATGGCCAGGTCATGCGCAATAAACAGGTAGGTTAGTTTTTTATCCTGTTGCAGGCGTTGCAACAGCAGCACGATCTGGGCCTGGATTGAGACGTCCAGGGCTGAAATCGGTTCATCGGCAATGATGATGTCCGGTTCAAGGGCCAGTGCACGGGCAATGCCTACCCGCTGGCGCTGCCCACCCGAGAATTCATGCGGATAGCGATGGGCGTGGGCGGGATTCAGGCCCACTTCTTTAAGCAAGCTGTCAATGTGTTGGCGCAGGTCATTTTTGTTTTTGTGAACCCGGTGAATTTCCAGCGGTTCGGCAATAATTTCAAAAATGGTGGCGCGTGGGTTAAGCGAGGCGTAAGGATCCTGGAAGATCATCTGGATCTGGCGCTGCCTGATTTTGTTTTCTTGCGCGCTGGCTTGGTGGATGTCTTTGCCATGAATGTAGACCTGGCCCGCAGTTGGCGGGTACAGGCCCATGATGGTGCGTCCAACCGTGGATTTGCCGCAGCCCGACTCACCCACCAGACCGAAGGTTTCCCCTTTATGGATCTCAAACGAAACACCGTTCAGGGCTTTGATGGTTTGATGCTTGTTGAGGAAGAAATGTTTTTTGAGTGCCTGGACTGATACCAGCGGCAGCTTATTGTTCTTATGGATGGCCATGACAATGGAATGAAAAAAGTCTTGTTGGGACGATTTTAACAGCAATGTTGGCGTAAACCATGGTCTGGCGCAGGGGTAAGGGTTAGGCCTGATCGATTTTTTGCATGGCCAGGCGCATGACCGGACGGGTCAGCAAGGCATAGATGCCCGCCAGGGCAGCGCAGGCAAGGCAGAGCCAGGATAAATGGGTGCTGACATAAAGCCATTTGAACGCCTCGATGCTGATGGCGGACATGAACATCATGATCAGGCTCATGGCACCGGCCACCACGCCTTTAGGGGCCGTTGAGGAGAGTAGGGTAAGGCGGTACAAGACCGCAAAACTCAAGCCTTGGGCAAAAGACAGCAGGCTCATGCCCAGAATCAGGCCGGTCAGGGTAAAGGCAGGCAGCAGGCCGGCCAGCAGCAGGCTAAGCCCGCCTAGCAATACCAGTGGTAGCGCATGGTAGACAGTTTGGCCAAGCGGCACTTTGCCAGACAGGCGGGACAGGGCCAGGTTGCCCAGGATCAGGCAGGCAAAAATGGGAAGCTGAGATTTGGCATAGCCCAGGTTGTCCAGGCCCAGGTCTTTGACCAGAAAGACCGGAGACAGTCCAATCCAGACCAGCATCGGCAATCCGATAATGGGACTGAACAGGGCCAGTTGCATGAATTTGTGGTTGCGCAAGGTGGCTTTATAGTGATTCAGGACGGTACTGATGGACTCTTTGGGGGCGTCAAGGTTGACGGTTTCCGGCATGTGGCGGAACAGGCCAATCAGGCTCAGGCAGCTAATGCCGGCAATCAGGATGAAGCCCCAGTGCCAGGACACATAGCTGATGAGGGCAGCACCGGCCAGCGGACCCAGCAGGGGGGCGATGAGTGCAATATTGGCCATGAGTGCCATCACTTTGATGGCTGTGCTTTCCCGAAAGGCTTCCTGGATACTGACATAACCCACTGCCCCGATAAAACAGTGTGACACGCCCTGTAGCAGGCGCATGAGCATGAAGCTTTCTATATTGACACTGAACAGGATCAGGATATTGGTGATGGCGTAATACAGGGTGCCGGCCAGCATGACCCGGCGCCGGCCATACCGGTCTGACAGGGGGCCGATTAACCACATAAAGAGGGCACCACCCAGGATATATAGCGACATTGAGGAAGCAACCCAGCTGTCATCCACCTTGAATTCTTGCGTAATGGTGAGCATGGCCGGCTGCACCAGGTCATTGCCAATATAAACCGCAAATTCAAAAAGAACCAGTGCCACTGGAAACCAGATCAGGTCCCGTTGATGTTTTTTAGTGTGGGCGGATGTCATGAGTGGGGGGAGCTAAGGGTTTGGTGAATGATAGGGATTTTGCTTGAAAGACAAATATTGCCGCAATCCTTGTATTGGGTATTTATTTGGTATTGCGTATTTCGGGAAGGAGTATAGCAGCTTGAATACAGTGAGCTGTATGTTTTTTGCCTATATTAATGCATGAACAGATTATTAAACAGTCAGGTTAAAAAATCTATACATGATTAAACATTAGTATGTTACGTTAGAAAAAAATCAATCATAAAAAAAACAAAAAATTGATGGATACCGTTTTTTATTTATAAGCAATAAGGAGGTATGTGGTGCGTATTGGTATACCTAAAGAAAGCATGCAGGGGGAGACCCGGGTGGCGGCAACGCCAGCAACGGTTGAGCAGCTGCAAAAGCTGGGTTTTGAAGTCATGATTGAGCATTCGGCTGGCCAGTTGGCCAGTTTTGATGATCAGGCTTATATAAAGGCCGGGGCACAAACAGGCGCACGGCAAGAAGTCTGGCGCTCAGACCTGGTTTACAAGGTCAACGCCCCCAACGATGAAGAAATAGCCCTGCTTCAGGAAGGCAGCACGCTGGTCAGTTTTATCTGGCCGGCACAAAATCCCGAACTGGTACAACAGCTGGCTGGCAACAAGATTAACGTTCTGGCCATGGATATGGTGCCACGTATTTCGCGGGCCCAGTCCCTGGATGCCCTGTCTTCCATGGCCAATATTGGCGGTTATCGCGCTGTTATTGAAGCGGCCCACCAGTTTGGCCGTTTCTTTACCGGCCAGATTACGGCAGCCGGCAAGGTGCCACCCGCCAAGGTGCTGGTGATTGGTGCCGGGGTGGCTGGCCTGGCGGCGATTGGTACGGCCGGTTCTTTGGGGGCCATTGTACGTGCCTTTGATACCCGCCTTGAAGTGGCCGAGCAAATTGAATCCATGGGGGGGCAGTTCCTGAAACTGGATTTTGGTGATGAAAGCGGCTCGTCGTCAGACGGCTATGCCAAAACCATGTCCGAGGAATTCATCCGTGCTGAAATGGCCCTGTTTGCTGAACAGGCCAAGGAAGTGGATATCATTATTACCACTGCCTTAATTCCCGGCAAACCGGCGCCCAAGCTGATTACCCGTGATATGGTGGACAGCATGAAACCGGGCTCAGTCATTGTGGACATGGCTGCCGCTGCTGGCGGTAATTGCGAATATACCCGTGCGGGCGAAGTCTTCGTGACCGATAACGGCGTCAAGATAGTGGGCTACACTGATTTACCCGGCCGCTTGCCGGCCCAGTCTTCGCAGCTGTACGCCACCAACCTGGTCAATTTAAGCAAATTGCTGTGCAAGGAAAAAGACGGCCAGATTGATATCAACCAGGAAGATGTGGTGTTGCGCAACATGAGCGTGATTACCCAGGGTGATATTAGTTTTCCGCCCCCGGCCATCAGTGTCTCGGCAGCACCTGCCGCCGCCAAGCCGGTTGTCGCAGTCAAAAAGGCTGAACCGAAATCTGCCCGTTTCAAGCTGGGGGTACTGGCCGTACTGCTTGTGCTGTTTGGCCTGGCCGGTGCCTGGTCACCCCCCGAGTTCCTGGCTCACTTTACTGTCTTTGTTCTGGCTTGCGTGGTGGGTTACTACGTGGTCTGGAACGTAACACATTCCCTGCATACACCGCTTATGTCGGTTACCAATGCCATTTCCGGCATTATTGTGGTGGGTGCCCTGTTGCAAATTGGTCATGGCAACGGGTTGGTCAGTGCGCTGGCATTTATTGGCATTCTGATTGCCAGTATTAATATCGCAGGTGGTTTCCTGGTTACACAGCGCATGCTGAAAATGTTCAGAAAAGACAAGGGTGAATAATATGTCTCAAGGTTTGGTTATGGCGGCATATATTATTGCCGCATTGTTATTTATTGCCAGCTTGGCCGGTTTGTCAAAACAGGAAACCGCCCGCAACGGCAATACATTCGGGATCGCCGGGATGGCGATTGCCTTGCTGGCCACCATTTTCAGCCAGAACGTAGAAGGCCTGGTTTGGATTATCGTTGCCATGGTTATTGGTGGTGCCATCGGGATGCGGCTGGCGCAAAAAGTTGAAATGACACAAATGCCCGAGCTGATTGCCATGTTGCACTGCTTTGTGGGTCTGGCAGCGGTTTTTGTAGGCTACAACAGCTATATCACGGCCGACAGCCATGGTACGGTGTCAGCTGCCATGCAGAACATTCACCTGGGTGAAGTCTTCCTGGGCGTGTTTATTGGTGCGGTAACCTTTACGGGCTCCATCGTCGCTTTTGGTAAACTGCGCGGTTCCATCAGCTCTAAGGCCTTAATGCTGCCACATCGTCACAAGCTTAATGCGCTGGCCTTGCTGGTGTCATTCCTGCTGATGTGGCAATTTATTGCTTCGGGTGGTTCAACCTTTGCCCTGATTCTCATGACCTTCATCGCGCTTGCGTTTGGCTGGCATCTGGTGGCTTCCATCGGGGGTGCCGACATGCCGGTGGTGGTATCCATGCTTAACTCCTATTCGGGCTGGGCGGCGGCCGCTGCCGGTTTCATGCTGTCCAACGACCTGCTGATTGTGACGGGCGCTTTGGTGGGTTCATCGGGGGCGATTCTTTCCTACATCATGTGCAAGGCCATGAACCGGTCTTTCATTTCGGTCATTGCCGGTGGTTTTGGCAATGATGCCGTTGCCAGCAGTGGCAATGAGGAAATGGGCGAATACCGTGAGATGATGCCTGAAGAAGTGGCAGACATACTGAAAAACGCCAGCTCGGTTATTATTACCCCCGGCTATGGCATGGCCGTGGCCCAGGCGCAGTATCCGGTAGCTGAAATTACCCAGCACTTGCGTGATCAAGGGATTAAGGTGCGTTTTGGCATTCATCCGGTGGCGGGTCGGCTGCCCGGTCACATGAACGTGCTGTTGGCCGAAGCCAGGGTGCCTTACGATATCGTGCTTGAAATGGACGAAATCAATGAGGACTTTGCCGATACCGATGTGGTGCTGGTGATTGGTGCCAACGATACCGTGAACCCCGCGGCCAACGAAGACCCGGCCAGCCCGATTGCCGGCATGCCGGTTCTTGAAGTCTGGAAAGCGCAACAGGTTATCGTGTTCAAGCGCTCCATGAATACGGGTTATGCCGGTGTGCAAAACCCGCTGTTCTTCAAAGACAACAGTTTCATGTGTTTTGGTGATGCGAAAGGCACGGTAGAGTCCATATTACGGGCTTTGTAATATAGATGGCACCCGCAGGGCTATAATCGTTTTTTTACGGTTTAGCCCTGTTTTTATCTTCATGTCTCAATCTTTTCCCTTGCCCGTGCGCGATGGTATTGTACCCAGCCGCCTGTATTTGCCGCGAGCGCAGCAATGGCCTGATTTGTTCAGTTTTTTGCTGCTTAAGTTTCCGTACATACCCCCTGATATTTTGCGTGAACGCCTGGCTCGCGGGGATATGGTGGATGCCACTGGCGTGCCCATGCGATTGGACAGCCCTTTTGTGGCGGACAGCTGGCTGTGGTATTACCGTGAAGTGCCTGCCGAAGTGAATGTACCCTTTGTGCTAGAGGTGCTGTACCAGGATGAATATCTGATGGTCGCCGACAAACCGCATTTTCTGGCCAGCATTCCGGGGGGGCGTTATTTGCAGGAAACCGCCCTGATCCGCCTGCGCAAACAGTTGAATAACTTCGAACTCAGTCCGATTCACCGCCTTGATCGGGATACGGCCGGTTTGCTACTTTTTTGTACCAACCAGCGTTACCGGGGAGCCTACCAGATATTGTTCCAGACGCGTGAGGTTCATAAAACCTATGAGGCCATCGCTCCTTTCAGGGCCAGCCTGGCGTTTCCCCTGATACGCGAGAGCCATATTCGTAAAAGTGCGCAGTATTTCACCATGGAAGAATCTGCCGAGGCACCCAACAGCCGTACCCGTATCAGCCTGTTAAATCATAACGGGACATTGGGCCATTATTTGCTTGAACCGCTGACTGGTAAAAAGCATCAGCTGCGGGTACACATGAATGGCCTGGGCATGCCCATTTGCAATGATGCGTCATATCCCGCCATGTTGCCAGCCCGTGAAGATGGTCGTTTTGATAAACCCTTGCAGCTACTGGCCCGTTCAATTGGCTTTACCGATCCGGTCACCGGGCAGACCCGCTTTTTTGAAAGCCGTCGAACGCTGGAAATGCAGGCCGATATTAACAAAACCCAAGAATAGGCTAATGGGGTGTGGTGTCGATAATGCCAAGATGGTTGGCGACATTGCGCTCCAGGAAAAACTGCCGTGAGGGCAGTTCATTAACGCGGGTGCGATTGATAATCATGGTGCTGCTGCCGCCCCCATCCAGGTTCAGGGCATTGTTTACGTCCAGCTTTTTAAACAGGCGTGCCAGCTGATTCAGGGTGTATCCCTGAAAATCGGTTTTGCGGCCTTCCACTACGACCAGATATAAATAGCGATGGTTGTTACTTAAGCCCACCGCCGTGCGTGGGTGTTGGCCACGGGCATTTGAATGGCAGATTTTCTGGCTACCGCGCGGGCAGATATAACGGCCATTTTTAAGGGTTTGCCAGCCCGAGATAACCGTATGCCAGGCGGGATTATGGGCGGTTTTGCGGTTGGGGGCCTCTATAAAACAGCGGTTTTCAATAGTGCAGGCCAGAAAAGAGTGGTGGATGGTGTCGTAGCTGCCGGGCCAGCGGATGCCATTACTCACATTCAGGCCCTGTGGTTTGCTCTTTTCATCGAAAAAAGCCCCGTTGATGGCAACGGTTGTTTTGTTGGGAAAGGCAAAGTTGGACGTGGTTTGACTGGACTGCTTGACGGGGGTGCCAATGATCTGGATGCCGGGACAGTGCAGGTCTACCTTGGCAATATGCACCCGGTTCTGGTCTGTCGTTTCATACTGTACGCATGGGCTGACCGGTTCATTGGCATGTACTTGGGCGGATAGCAAAAGGCCCAGTGGCAGCAAGAGGCGGAGCAGGAACACATGAAGCATGTTCAGGAAGATCGACAACGTTCTATCCGGAGTGCGCTCCATAAGGCCAGCCAGCAGCTTACTAACAGGGCCAGCCAGTAAATGGCGGTACCTATCCAGAACCGGGCATTGGATTGCTGGCCATCCAGTACGCCAAGCACTTCGGCAGTATAGGGGTTAAGGAAGATACTTTGGTTATAAAGGCCGTTTACCTTGAATTTGAAATGGGCACTGCGGTCGGGGGCCTGATCCAGTTGTGCGCTGACCAGAATGGCATTGGCGGGAAGATATTTGCGGGCTTCTTCGTAGAGGATTTGTGAAGGAATGAGATCCTGGTTTTGCGTTTCGACATAAAACCGGTCATGGTAGGCCCAAGTGTCGATATGGGTATTGTAGAAATTGGAAATGGCGTTGCAGACCAGAATGGTAAGAACCGGGATAAGCAGCAGGGCCAGATAAAAATACCAGCGACAGCGCATGCCGGCAGCGGCGCCTTTTGTTTGCCCTGAATAGGGGGTGTTCGGGGTTTGCATGTTAGTATCTGAATTGACCTTTTCCATCGTCTTGATCCTGGGTGACGTGGTGTGTCTGGTTGGGAATCCCATGCGGGAAAAACGACGTTTTGATGATCCTAAGCGTTTGAGTTTACTACCATTCAAAAAGATAAGGCAAGCAATAGCGTTGATTTTAATGGTTTTTCGCTTAAGTTCTGTCAATTTCATTGGAAATGAAATTGACTTTTTGTTACTTAACCTTGGTCGCACCCCATGCCCTGGCGGCAAGTGCATGGGGTTTATTAATGGGCGTGCTGTTAGCGGTATTGTGCCTTGGCGACCTGACGCCAGTGGTGCAAGAGGGGCTCGGTATAACCGTTAGGCTGGGTGAGCCCTTTGAAGATCAGGTCACTGGCTGCCCTGAAGGCGGGCGAGGTATCAAAGTTGCCAACCATGGGCCGGTAAGCCGGATCGCCTGCATTTTGCTTGTCAACCACGGCGGCCATGCGTTCAAGCGTGTCGCGTACCTGTTTTTCGGTCACAATGCCATGGCGCAGCCAGTTGGCAATGTGCTGGCTGGAAATGCGCAGGGTCGCCCGGTCTTCCATTAAGCCGATATCGTGGATATCGGGCACTTTGGAGCAACCAATACCCTGATCAACCCAGCGCACCACATAACCCAGGATACCCTGGGCATTGTTGTCAAGTTCTTCCTGTTTCTCGGCATCGGTCCAGTTGGTGTTTTCAGCCACGGGAATTGTCAGGATGTTATCCAGATAGTTGGTGGTGTCGCCTTCCAGACTTTTCTGGACTTCTTTGACATTGATTTGATGGTAATGTAGCGCATGCAGGGTGGCGGCGGTGGGTGAGGGTACCCAGGCGGTATTGGCGCCGGCTTTCAGGTGGCCGATTTTTTGTTCAATCATGGCGGCCATTAAGTCGGGCATGGCCCACATGCCTTTGCCGATTTGTGCCTTGCCCACCAGGCCGCAGGCCAGCCCGGTTTGTACGTTATTACGCTCGTAGGCGTCGATCCAGGCGGTTTTCCTGATGTCGCCCTTGCGGATCATGGGGCCGGCTTCCATGGACGTATGGATTTCGTCGCCGGTGCGATCAAGGAAACCGGTATTGATGAAGGCGATGCGTTCTTTGGCTTCAAAAACGCAGGCTTTCAGGTTGACACTGGTCCGGCGTTCTTCGTCCATGACACCCATTTTGATGGTGTTGGGCGCCAGGCCCAGCAGTTGCTCGGTGCGGTTAAACAGTTTGTTGGCGAAAGCGACTTCGTCGGGGCCATGCATTTTGGGTTTCACGATATAGATGGAACCGGTGCGCGAGTTGCCGCCTTCTTTGCGTTTAAGGTCGTGGATGGCTGCCAGACTGGTGATGACCGCATCCATAATGCCCTCGGGCACTTCATTGCCGTTTTCATCAAGGATGGCCGGGTTGGTCATGAGGTGCCCCACATTGCGGATGAACATCATGGAGCGGCCGGAAAGTGACTGGGTTTGACCTGATTTGGCGGTAAATACACGGTCAGGGTTGAGGACCCGGGTAAAGGTTTTGCCGTTCTTGGTAATTTCTTCGGCCAGGGTACCATCCATTAAGCCCAGCCAGTTGCTGTAGGCCAGTACCTTGTCGTCGGCATCGACGGCGGCAATGGAGTCTTCGCAGTCGATAATGGAACTTAAGGCGGCTTCCAGCAGCAGGTCTTTGACACCAGCCGGGTCTTGTTTGCCGATGGGGTGGTTGCGGTCAATCTGGATTTCGAAGTGCAGGCCGTTATGGCTCAGGATGATGGCTTCAGGGTTGGCGACATCACCACGATAGCCCAGGAAGCAATCGGGATCGGACAGCCCGGTTTGGCTACCATCATTTAGGGTGGCGGTAAACGCGCCGTTGTCTGCGCTATATTGCGTGACGTCTTTATGTGAACCCTTGGCCAGGGGAATGCTTTGGTCCAGGAAGTCGCGGCCGTAGGCAATGACTTTTTCGCCACGAACCGGATTGTAGCCGCCTTCGCGGCTGGCGCCGTTTTCTTCACTGATGGCATCGGTGCCATATAGGGCGTCATACAGGCTGCCCCAGCGGGCATTGGCCGCATTCAGCGCATAGCGGACATTGGTAATGGGAACCACCAGCTGCGGGCCGCCCTGGTCGGAAATGGCATAGTCGATATTTGAGGTGCTGACCTTGAAATCGGCCGGCACGTCTTTCAGGTAACCGATTTCTTTTAAGAAGTTTTTGTAGGCATCCATGTTTTTAATGGGGCCGGGGTTTTTGCGGTACCAGCTGTCAAATTCAGCCTGGATGCGGTCGCGCTCGGCAAGCAGCGCCTTGTTTTCAGGGGCCAGGTCGTGAATCAGGGCATCAAAGCCTTTCCAGAACGCATCGGGATCGACGCCGGTTCCGGGCAGTGCGCGGGTATCAATAAATTCTTTCAGTACCGTGGCAACTTGCAAACGGTGGCATTGGATTCGGTTGGTCATGTTTGGCTCCATCATTATGATTCACGAGTATAGTTGGATAATGCGTCAATGCTATTATGACGCGATGCAGTATAAGCCTCAAGATAGTTGGGGTAAACATAGTTTTTACTTTTAGTAAAAAGCAATATTTATTTTGAGTTTATAAACGGAAGCATTGATTCATGCAAAACCTGTTCAATCATTATCCTGAAAAGGCCTTGCTGGTCGAAGGCGTGGCCGGTAGCGGGAAATCTACCCTGATTGCGGAAGAGGCCAGGCACTGTGTGCCCGGAGCCCCGACATTGTTGATGACATTCAGTCGTGCCGGACGCGATGTATTAAGTGCTTATATGCAAAAACGGGGACTGGTGTCGGCCGAACAACCCAATCTGACCATTAGCACGATTGACGGCCTGGCGCACCAGCTGTTGCGCCGTCTGGGTGATGAACGCTATGTATTGGACCGCGCTGCCGTCGTGCGGGACTTGTTGCCGCAACTGGTGGAAGAGGCCTGTGAAGCGGGTTTTGACTGGGCATTCACGGCACCGCAGATTAATGAAGAACACATGAGTGCGCTCATGGCGGACCTGGATTTTTTCCGGGCCTCGCGGGCCTGGGAGGCCGAGTCTAGCGAAGATTGCGAGTTCATTTGCGAGGGCAAGCTTCATTTTGATTACCGTTTCGTGCAACGCGTTTTTTATGCTTATGACTCATACCGTGCCCATTGGCCCGGGCCCGAGGCAGGCACGGAAAGCCTTCTGCTGGATCCTTACGTGGCGCCCGCCCAACGAACCGGGGTGTTCGGGTTCCGGCTTATTTCCGAAGCGGTGTTTGACTTGCTGGAGCGGCTGGAGTCCGACACTCTGGATGAGCGCTTTATGGGTGGCTACCGGTTTGTGTTTATTGATGAGTTTCACGATACGACCCCTTTGCAGCTGGCGTTCCTGTTCAGGATATTAAGTCCGCAGGCGCGCATTCTGGCGGTTGGCGATCGCATGCAGAATATTTTTGCCTGGCGCGGCACCGATACCGATGCGGTGTTTGATACCTATGTACAGCATTATTCGGCCCGTATTATTCATTCCCTGCAAACGTACCGTTTTGGCAATGCCCTGGCCGAGCTGGCCGGCAAGCTGACAGGCCGGTCATTGCAGTCAATGGCAAGGCATAAAACAGAGATGACAGCCGTCACGGGGACGATGGCCGATTTGCTGCCACAGATCAAGCCTGCGCGTTGGTCGCATCTGGTGGTGGTTTGCCGCAATGGGGCAGACAGGGTTAGTGCCGCCTTCGACCTGTTCAATAGTAGCGACAGCAGCCCTGCATTGGCCTATCCGTTGGTGAATACGTTTGCCGCCAGCATGCTGGTTTATTTATATTCGGTACGGTTTCCCCGGCTGGCCCCCATGGTTAAAAAAATGGATGAGGCGGTGTTGCAGTTTTTAAGCCTGCCGCATTGCTTGCTGGATGAGCAGGCCAAGCATGAAATTGCCCATAAGGCGACACCGGGCAGTTTGCGCATGTATCTGGATTTGCATTTGCGGGGTGGTTCGGTGAAAGGAGAAGCCTTTTCCGATGACATGAAAAACGCCCTGCAGTGGTGGCTTGAACAAAAAGACTCAAAAGCCGGGCTGGTGGCAGAGCTGGAAACCTTTGCCCGGATGTCGGGGGTGTTCAGCCTGGGAGCCAACCAGAACCGGGTATTGGAACAGACGGCCTGGCGCTCATGGCAGGGCTTGTTGCAGTTTTTGTCTGGCCGGCAGGCAAGTATCGAGCAATGGCCGGCCCTGTATGCCCGGCTTTTGGCAAGCTGGAAAACACGGGGTGGTATCCGGTTTTATACGGTGAGTGAAGCCAAGGGACGAGAATTTGATGAGGTACTGGTCTATAACGCCCGGCTTGGGGGGTTTAGTATCCGGGGCAATGATGATGCGATAGAACGCAACCGTTTTTATGTGGCCATTACCCGCGCGAAAAAATCGCTGTTTCTTTTAGCCGGTTAGCTGGGATTGACAGCGATTTTATGGTGTTTACCGCCCGCGTTGTGCAGGTCAGCCTTAAAGTATCGCTTTTGGGCGGATGACAGGTGGCAGTTTCACGCGGGCGGTATACATTGTCGCAAGTTGGCTGCTGACGGTTTTATTGGTCAACGAAAGCGCGTTCAACCACATAGGCACCCGGTTTAGAGGTGCTGCCTTCTGCGAAACCGCGTTCTTCCAGCATGGGTTTGAGGTCGCGTAGCAAGCCGGGGCTACCGCAAATCATGATACGGTCTTCTTCGGCATTAAGGGTGGGTATACCCAGGTCGCTGAATAGTTTTCCGTTGTTGATCAGGTTGGTAATGCGGCCTTCATTGCGGAAAGGTTCGCGGGTAACGGTAGGATAATACTTAAGCTGATTGCTGACCATTTCGCCCAGGAATTCGTTGTTGGGCAATTCGTTAATGAAATAATCGTGATAGCACAGTTCGTTAACGAAACGGACACCATGAACCAGGATGACTTCTTCAAAACGCTCATAGGTTTCAGGGTCGCGGATAATGCTCAGGTAAGGCGCCAGACCGGTACCGGTAGACAGCAAGTACAGGCGTTTGCCGGGCAAGAGATAATCTATTAGTAGCGTGCCGGTAGGTTTTCGGCCAATAATAATATTGTCGCCAACCTTGATGTGCTGCAAACGTGACGTAAGCGGGCCGTCGGGGACCTTGATACTGAGGAATTCGAGATGTTCTTCGTAGTTGGGGCTGGCAATACTGTAGGCACGCAGTAGCGGTTTGCCATTAACCGGTAAGCCAATCATGGTGAAATGGCCATTGCTGAAGCGCAGGGCCTGGTCTCGGGTAGTAGTGAAACTGAAAAGGCGATCTGTCCAGTGGTGGACACTTAATACTTTGCCTTCAAGAAAAGCAGCAGCCATAAACGATTGACCTGTTGGAGTTATTGAAAAAGAATCTGTTATTCTACAAAAGAAAGCAAAATCATTTCTTGAATATAATCAAACAATCTTCTTTTATTTAAGCAAAAAGCAGTAAATTACTACTAAATTCGTTTTTTTCAGGTTAAAACCGCCTTTTTCCAATTATTCAGTAATAAGTTTATAAACAGCTTGTCTATCGTGTGTGGCAGGGAGTCTACAAATATGGTTATGAAATCATTTTCCAGAAAAATCTGGCAATGGAGTGCTGGTTCACTGCTTGCCGTGTCGGTGTCTGCAACGGCATATGCACAGGATGTGATCCGCATTGGTGAAATTAACAGTTATAAAACCATCCCGGCCTTTTTGGAACCGTATAAGAAAGGGATCGATCTGGCCGTTGAGCAAATTAACCAGGCGGGTGGACTGAATGGCAAAAAAGTGGAGGTCCTGATTCGGGATGATGCCGGCAACCAGGGCAATGCCATTCGTGAAGCTCAGCAACTGATTACCCGTGACAAAGTTGATGTATTAACCGGCAGTTTCCTGTCCAATATCGGGCTGGCACTGGCTGACTTCGCCAAACAGAAAAAAGTGTTCTTCCTGGCCGGAGAACCCTTAACCGACAAAATCGTTTGGGAAAACGGTAACCGGTATACCTATCGCCTGCGAGACTCCACTTATATGAAGGTGGCCATGCTGATTCCCGAAGCGGTCAAGATGAACAAAAAGCGCTGGGCCCTGGTGTATCCCAACTATGAATATGGCCAGTCGGCTATCGAGTCTTTCAAGAAACTGCTGAAAGAACAGCAGCCCGATGTGGAGTTTGTGGCCGAGCAAGCCGTGACCCTGAACAAGATTGATGCAGGTAACGTGGTGCAGGCCCTGGCCGATGCCAAACCCGATGCGCTGTTTAATGTCCTGTTCAGCACCGACCTGACCAAATTTGTGCGGGCGGGTAAAACCCGCCAGTTCTTTGATGGCCTGCCAGTGGTCAGCCTGTTAACCGGCGAGCCGGAGTACCTGGACCCGCTGGGTGAAGACACGCCCAAAGGCTGGTTCGTGACCGGTTACCCCTGGTACGCCATTGACACGCCCGAACACAATGCGTTCCTGAAGGCCTACCAGGACAAGTTCAACGATTATCCGCGTGCCGGTTCCATTGTGGGTTATGCCATGATCATGTCACTGGCCGAAGGTATCAAGAAGGCCGGTTCTACCGATACCGAAGCCCTGATTGAAGCCTTCAAGGGGCTGAAAGTGCCCACGCCCTTTGGTGAAATTGAATACCGTGATATTGACAACCAGTCAACCATGGGTGCCTACGTTGGCAGGCTGGATGTTAAAGACGGCAAGGGTATCATGACTGATATCCGTTATGTGGATGGTAAAGATGTGCAGCCTTCCGACGAGGAAGTGAAAAAAATGCGTTCTGCCGAATAAACCATCATGGAAGTCTCAGGTTTAATTGTTCAGTTACTGAACGGGCTGGCGGGAACCTCATCCCTGTTTCTGGTGGCTGCCGGGCTGTCATTGATTTTCGGGGTGACCCGGATTATCAACTTCGCCCATGGTTCCCTGTATATGCTGGGCATTTATATGGCCTATTCGCTTACCTCATGGCTGGGCGGCACGGTACTGGGATTCTGGGGGGGGCTGCTGGCGGCCGGGCTGGTGGTGGCGGTACTGGGTGTGCTCATTGAAATTTTTCTGCTTAGGCGCATATACCGGGCTCCAGAGCTTTTTCAGTTGCTGGCCACTTTTGCCCTGGTACTGATTGCCAGTGATGCGGTGCATTGGTTATGGGGGCCTGAAGACTTGCTGGGCATGCAGGCACCGGGGCTGGAAGGTGCCATACCGGTGTTGGGACGCATGTTTCCAACGTATAACATTTTCCTGATTATTATTGGCCCCCTGGTCTTGCTGTTATTGTGGTGGTTGCTGAACCGTACCCGCTGGGGCACGTTTGTGCGGGCGGCGACCCAGGACAAGGAAATGCTGGGTGCGCTGGGTGTTAACCAGGCCTGGCTGTTTACCAGCGTGTTTGCACTGGGTTCTTTTCTGGCCGGTCTGGGTGGTGCGCTTGAATTGCCCAATGAACCCGCCAGCCTGGGTCTGGACATGCGTATTATTGGCGATGCCTTTGCCGTGGTGGTCGTGGGGGGCATGGGCTCCATTACCGGTGCTTTTCTGGCGGCGTTGCTGATTACCGAAATGAAAGCCATCTGTATCTGGCTGGGGACGGTACAGCTGGCGGGCCTGCAGATTGAGTTTTCCCAGCTGACCATGGTGGTTGAGTTCCTGATTATGGCACTGGTACTGGTCTTCAGGCCGTGGGGCCTGTTGGGCAAGGAACAGGCCGCTTCGCGCAATTCTGCACCTATCGAGGCACCCATTCGCCCGGCTGGCCGTTTCCTGAAAGTGGCCGCTTTCCTGGTATTGCT
The DNA here is from genome assembly GCF_016595155.1 of Advenella mandrilli. Taxonomy (GTDB): domain Bacteria; phylum Pseudomonadota; class Gammaproteobacteria; order Burkholderiales; family Burkholderiaceae_B; genus Advenella; species Advenella mandrilli. Next base: position 128,661 of record NZ_JAENGP010000002.1, on the reverse strand, counting down.
GTTACTGGCGGGCGTGCCGCTGCTTGAAGACGCCTTTCCTTATCTGATGATCCTGATGCAGGATGCCCTGATTGCCGTGCTGTTTGCCACCAGCCTGCATTTTATTGCCGGGCCGGCGGGCATGCATACCTTTGGTCATGCCGCTTATTTTGGCCTGGGGGCCTATGCTGCCGCGCTGCTGATGCAAAAAGCCGGTCTGCCCATCGAGGCGACCCTGTTCATTGCCCCCCTGTTTGCTGCCTTGGGCGCCCTGGTGTATGGCTGGTTCTGTGTCCGCTTAAGTGGTATTTACCTGGCCATGCTGACCCTGGCGTTTGCACAAATTACCTGGTCGGTCGTCTTCCAGTGGGACAGTTTTACCGGCGGTTCCAATGGCCTGATCGGGATCTGGCCGCCAGACTGGTTAAGCAGCCCGCAATCCTACTATTACTTTACACTTATTGTCGTTGCAGGCAGCGTACTGATCTTGCGTCGTCTGCTGTTCTCACCGTTCGGTTATGCCATGCGGGCCGGGCGCGATTCGGTATTGCGCAGTGATGCGATTGGCATTAACGTGAAACAAACCCAATGGCTGGCCTTTGTGATCGCCGGCCTGTTTGCCGGCCTGGCAGGGGTGCTGTATGTGTATTCCAAAGGCAGTGTTTCTCCTGAAGAATTGCATATCAGCAAGTCTATAGATGGCCTGGTCATGGTGTTGCTGGGGGGTGTGCAGTCTTTGCTGGGTCCCATTGTCGGCGCCTTTTCCTATACCGTACTGCATGATTATGTGGTGGGTATTACGGATTACTGGAAAGCCCTGTTCGGCCTGGTTATTCTGGTGCTGGTTTTATTGTTTCCGCAGGGTATTGCCGGGTTTTTTGCCCAGCTGGGCAGGCGTTTTCAAACCCGTCAGGCTATTGCTCCCAAAGGACAGCCATGAGTTTGTTGCAGGTTACCGATCTTCATAAAGCCTATGGCGATTTCATGGCGGTCCGGGGGGTGGATTTTAGCCTTGATCAGGGTGAAATGCTGGCCCTGATCGGCCCCAACGGGGCAGGCAAGTCAACCACTTTTAACATGATTGGCGGGCAAACCAGGGCCAATCAGGGAACGGTTTGCCTGAACGGCCAATCCATCCTGGGCATGCAGGCACGTGATATCTGGCAGCTGGGCGTGGGTCGCACCTTCCAGATTGCCGCCACTTTTGCATCGCTCACTGTGGTGGAAAATGTGCAAATGACTCTGCTGTCCTTTCACCGGAAAATGTTTTCGTTTTTCAGGCCGGCCGCCGCGCAGTACCGGGAACAGGCCTTGGCTTTGCTGGCGCAGGTCGGCATGGCCGATCAGGCTGACCGGCCCTGCAGTGAACTGGCCTATGGTGATGTGAAGCGGGTGGAGCTGGCCATGGCACTGGCCAATGAGCCGGTTTTATTGCTCATGGATGAACCCACGGCAGGCATGGCGCCCCAGGAACGTAATGAATTGATGGCCCTGACGCGCAAACTGGCCAAGCAGCGCAATATGGGTGTCCTGTTTACCGAACATAGCATGGATGTGGTGTTTGCCTATGCCGACCGGATTATTGTGCTGGCCGCGGGTTGGCTGATTGCCGAAGGCTCACCCGATGAAATCCGCAACCATCCGCAGGTCAGGGAGGTGTACCTGGGTTCGGGAATAGGCCTGGAAACATTGAAAAAAGGGTTATAACATGAATGCGATCTTGCCGGAAAAATCAACGCTGGGGGCGGGTGAGGTAGACCTGTTAACGGTTTCTGGCCTGAATGCCTGGTATGGCGGGGCACATATCCTGTTTGATGTGAACCTGACGGTAGGCCCGGGAGAAGTGGTGGCGTTAATGGGGCGCAATGGCGCCGGTAAATCAACCACCCTCAAATCCATCATGGGCCTGCTGGATCGCACCAGTGGCAAGGTGACTTTCATGGGCCAGGATATTTCACGCTGGCAACCTTACCGGATTGCCCGGCAGGGCCTGGGTTATGTACCCGAAGACCGGCGGGTGTTTTCCGACCTGAGCGTGACCGAGAATCTGGACGTGGGGCGCCAGCCCGTGCGGTATTGGCCCGATGGCCGTGAAGCCGTTGTCTGGACCCGTGAATCCCTGTTTTCCCTGTTTCCCAATCTGGGCAAGATGCTGGACCGGCCTGGTGGCAAGATGAGCGGTGGCGAGCAGCAAATGCTTAGCGTGGCCCGGACCTTAATGGGCAACCCTTTCATGGTGCTGCTGGATGAGCCCTCGGAAGGGGTGGCACCGGTGGTGGTGGAACAAATGGCCCGCATGATACTGGCCCTTAAAGAAAAAGGGCTTGGTATTTTGCTGTCTGAGCAGAACCTGCACTTTGCTGAACTGGTGTCGGATCGGGCCTATGTGCTTGAAAAGGGACAAGTCAAGTACAGTGGTTCCATACAGTCACTGATGGCAAATGAAGACGTCAAACGGGCGTATCTGACGGTTTGAACTGGTTTCAGTGTGTCTTTAGTTCACGGCAAGACGCCGTTTGATCCATCTGAGCAGGCTGCCGAGCAGGGGGAATTTCTCATACAGTTCCTCGGCGACATCCCAATAGTCGCGGTGGTAGCTGACCATGCCTTTTTCATTGAAAATCACATGGCTGGCGCCGTGAATGGTTTGCTGCATAGTCGGTTTGGGACTTTTGAAATAAAACGTGAAATCCCAGATAAGAAAGCAATGATTGTCCTGGGCAATACACTTTGAAATGGTGAATTTCGGTTTGTTTAAAGCATTAAACATATGCTCGAATATTTTCCTGATTTGCACCGGGCCCTGTATTTCATTGAAAGGGTCTTTGAAACTTGCCTCAGCGTCATAAATAGCCCCCAGCTGGTCAAGATTGCCGGGATTAAGCGTTGCGTAAAGCCCGGTAAGGCGTTTGACGGCGGCAGTGATGTCAGGGTTGGCAGGTGTCATGGCATTCTCTATTGTGCTTGAGGGATGGTTAAAGACCGGTTATTTTGCGGACAAGCCGAAAATACAGCGGGTATGGCAGGATTCTTAGCAAACGCATAAACAGCGTGAATTTTTTCGGGAAATCAATGTGGAAGCGGCCCCTCTCCCAGCCTGCAATGATATGGTCGGCGGCCTGATCGGGTGTGATCAGGGCAGGCATGGCAAAATCATTCCGGGCGGTGAGCGGTGTTTGTACAAATCCCGGATTTATCAGGCTGATCCCCAGCCCACGGTCATGCAAGTCAAGATACAGGCACTCGGCCAGATTGATCAGGGCCGCCTTGGTGGGGCCATAGGCCAGGCTTTTGGGTAAACCGCGAAAACCGGCCACGCTGCTGATCAGGCTGATATGGCCCTGGCCCTTTTCCAGCATCAGGGGAAGTAGCCGGTCCAGCAAATAAAGCAGGCCGGTCACGTTGATTTGCTGATGACGCAGCATCTCTTGCAGATCGTATTCAGGGGCGCGTAGCGGCTTGTAATGGCCGGCACAATAGCACACCAGGTCTGGGCAGCCATTGGTGTTGCACAGGGTATCAAGCGCCTGAACCAGGGTTTCGGGTTGGCTGACATCCAATGGCAAGGCCTGGCAGCCGGGGTGTTTTTCCACAAAAGCATCCAGTGCCGCACGGTTGCGTGCCGAAACAATCACGTTTGCTTTTTGGGCGGCCAGTTTTTCAGCCAGGGCCAGTCCGATGCCGCTAGAGGCACCAATCAGCCATACCCGTTTGTTTTGCCACTGGGTGATGGGTGGATTCAGGTTCATCATGATTTGTAAAATGACAACGTCACTTCGCCCAGCTTGATGCCGAATTTGCTCATGGTGGCCCGGTTCAGCATGACCCGGTCGTCCATCAGGTACATCCAGTCATCAAACTGGACAGAATAGGTTTTGCCATCCACCGGCAGTTTCAGCGTGTACTGCCAGTTGAAGGCGTTGCCCGAGATCTGCCCCTGTGCCTGGCCTTCAACATCACCTGCGGTGCCGGTATAGCGGCCATCGGCGAGTTTTTCAAGATGCCATACCCGGCGTTCTTTGGTGCCGTCAGAATAAGTGAAATGTTCATCCAGAACCCCCTTGTTACCCGTCCAGCGGCCTTCCATTTTGACAATGAAGCGTTTGACCACCTTACCGCTACGGTCCTGGAAAATGCCATGGGCCTCAAGCGGACCATTAAAATAAGTAGCCAGATCCAGGGAGGGCGTTTCGTTTTGGTAATCGGCAAGCTGTTGCCCGGTGCAGCCAACCAGGGCAAGTGCTGAAAGCAGGGCGGTAGCTGAAAATAAAATACGTTTCTTCATGGTTAAAGCTCCTGAGGTGAATGTGGTGCCTGGAAAAAACGGTAAAGTGCCCAGGCAGCCAAAGATTTAAGCAGGCAGGGCAAGCCGGCATAAACCAGGCTGAGCATTTGCAATGCCTGCGTATCCCGGATACCTGGGGTGTAACCCAGCCATTCAAGCAAAGGCAGTGTCAGGCCGGCCGCCAGTGCCAGATTGGCTTTGGTCATGAAGTTCCACCAGCCCAGATAGGCGCCTTCATGCTTGCCGCCATGGCCCAGCGCGCGGATCAGGCCGGCAAGCATGGCGCCAGGCAGGGCCAGATCGGCACCCACGGCAAAACCGGAAAATGCGCAAATGAACGCAAAATAAATGGCATCGCCCTCACCCAATGAAAGTGTCCAGATAAACACCAGAATGGATAAAAGCATGCCGCTGAGCCAGGTTTTGGCCAGGCCAATGCGACGCACGAGATATAGCCAGAAGGGCATGGACAAGGCGGCACATAGAAAATAAAGACCTAAAAACCAGGGTTCGCTGGCCAAAGGCGCACGGATGCGGTCCTGAATGAAAAAAAGCACGAGGGTGGCCGGAATGGCCGAGGCAATACCATTGAGCACGAAGACCAGCAAGAGACGCCGAAACGGTGCCTGCCTGAAGGGATGCCAGAGGGAAGTGACTTGTGTCGGGTTTAAATGATTGTGGGCCGGTTTGGTGGCCAGGCTTAAGCAGAAAAACCCCAGGCCAAGGCAATTCATGAAGCTGATCAGCATGGCCGGGTAGCCCAGCCATCCGGGAATGGCTGAGGCCAGCATGACACCGATCAGCCCGGCGCTTTCCCGTGCAGCAACAATCTTGCCACGCATGACGGCATCGCCACCCAGCCGGGCACCCCACGCCTGGTGCATGATCATCAGGAAACTGTAGACGGTATAGGTGATGAGCAGGCAGGTGGCAATCCAGATAATCAGTTTTGACCCGGAGGCGACCAGAGCGGGCGGAAACAGCAGTCCGGCCAGCCCCAGGATGAGCGTGATGGATGCCAGGCCAATAAAGGGCATGATGTTGGCATTTGACCTGTTGAACAGGCGATCGCTTAAGCGGCCCAGCAAGGGATCGGTCAGGGCATCAAACAGCCTGCTTGCCAGGAAGAGTAAACCCAGGACGGTCAGCGAAACCCCGAACTCATTGGCATAGTAATTGGGCAGCAGGATATAAAGCGGTAGTGCAATGAAGGCCAGTGGCAGCCCCAAAGTCCCGTAGCTTGCCGCCTGTGGCAGGGTAAGTTTGGCAGGTGATGTCATGGTCCGCTCAGGGCTGTTCAGTTGGCGGCCGGTTTACCCAGGGCAAGCAAGGACTGTCGCAAGGCCGGTTCCGAGGTTTTTTCAGAAAGCCAGATACCAAAGAACAGGTTCGAAAATTCAGGATCACGAATACTGCCAAGCGGGCGTCCGGATTGCATGAAAACCGCGCCTTGGCCAGGCTGGTGCAAGCCCAGTATTTTGTCACCTTCCTGGACATCAGGAAGAATTTCGGCCAGTGCCTGTTGCCATTTTTCTTCCTGTTCGGAGGTAACGCGGCCAATACGACGCATTTCTTCCAAAGAGCGTTCGGCAATCGCCTTACCCTTGAATGATCTTGAATAGGTCAGCTTAAGCGCCAGCGGGTAATCGGCGTAACGTTGTGGGTTAAAATCGGGAGCCGCCCAAAGTGACGCCTGGTAGATATTCCATCCCAGGAAACGCATGGTGGCATTGCCTACCGGCTGCAAATTGGCAGGCAGGGACACTGTCATGGCAGTTGGGGCAACAGGGCCGGCCTTGCCGGCAGCCATGGCGTTTGGCAACGTGGCGCAGCTGGTGGCAAGTGTCAGCACGGTCAATAAAGGGGTCGCGTTCATTTTTTACTCCTTGACAAGCGTCAGTTGCATGACATCAATACTGCCTTCCGTAAAGGCGGCTTCACAATAGGCCAGGTAAAATTCCCATGTCCGCATGAAGGTTTCATCAAAGCCCAATTGTTTGACCTGTGTCTGCTGATTCAGGAAGGCTTCGCGCCAGAGCCTGCATGTTTTGGCATAATCCAGGCCAAAGGCAAATTCGTTTTCCAGTTTGAGTCCGGCCTTGTGTATTTGACGGCGTAATTCGTCGGGACAGGGCAGGCAGCCGCCTGGAAAAATGTATTGTTGAATGAAGTCGGTGCCATTGATGTATCGCTCGTACAGTTCATCCTTGATCACAATGCTCTGGATGCAGGCGCGGCCACCCTGTTTGAGCAGGCGGTTGATGGACTGGAAATAAACGGGCCAGTATTCTTTGCCCACCGCCTCGACCATTTCAATGGAACAAATGGCATCGAAAGCGTCGTCGTTGATATCGCGGTAGTCTTGCAGGCGTAAATCGGACTGAGCGCTCATGCCCAGGCTGTCCATGCGTTGGCGGGCATACGCCAGCTGTTCGCTTGAAAGCGTGACGCCCGTTGGGTGTGCCTGGAATTGAACGGCGGTCATCTCGGCCAGGGCCCCCCAGCCGCAACCAATTTCAAGCAGGCGATCGCCCGGCTTCAGGTGCACCATTTCCAGTGCCCGTCTGATTTTTGCCATCTGCGCGGTTTCAAGATCTGCCTGGGGGTTAGCCTCAAACAGGGCGCTGGAGTAATTCATGCTTTTATCCAGCCATAAGGAATAAAAATCATTGCCCAGATCATAATGGGCATGAATGTTTTTGCGGCTGTTGCTGCGGGTATTGCGATTGAGCAAATGGCGAATGCGATACGCCAGCCGACCCAGCCAGTTGCCGTAAATCAGTTGGCTCAAATGCTGGCGATTTCGTACCAGCAGGGTCAGCAGGGCGGGCAGGTCCGAGGTGCTCCAGTCACCTGAAATATAGGTTTCGGCAAAACCAATGTCACCGGATTTGAAGACGGCCTGGCAAACCTGCCAGTTGTGCAGGTGCAGAACAGGAACACTCTGGTTTGCGCTTGTCTCCTGGGTACCAAAAAGCTGGGACTGGCCGTCGGGCAAGACAACAATCAATTTGCCATATTGCAAATGGCTTAACAGGCGAAAAGCGTTTTTGACACTGGCCGGTACGTTGCGGGGCAAGCTCAGGGTTTGTGGGTTGCTGGCGGTGGTGGTATTCATCGTGAATAGTCTCAACGGGTTACAGGTTGATCAGGAGGACTGGGTTTGTGACGGAATCCGGTGCGTTTGACCCAGAGTTTGAGTGCCTGCCAATGGATGCGCAGCATGATCATGATTGTCATGGCAGGATAGCGCCAAAGCGCCCGCCTTAAAGTGGCCGGTGTAATGGGCAGCAATGTTCCGCTGATGCTGGTTTTCAGGATCGGTTTTTCGGCTTCGTGATAATGAATCAATACCGATGTTTTCAGGCCGTCCTGGTGTTCGCTGCGCATGAAGCAAAAGTGATACTGGCCTTTGACGTCGCAAAACGGGGAAACATGAAAGACTTTCTGAATGTCTACCCATGCACCAAAGCGGGGCTGGTCAAGCAAATAGAAATGCCGTTCGCCAAAAGTGTTATTGACTTCCGCGACAATGGCCCGAAGATGCCCGTCGGCATGATGGCAGAACCAGAAACTGACGGGTTTGAAGGTGTACCCCAAAACACGCGGGTAGCAATGCAGCCATATTTCACCGTTGGCATCATCAATGCCCTGGGCCAAAAGCAGTTCATTGAGCCAGGCCAGGGCGCCACCCTGTTCGGGGCTCCGGCCATCGCCGTGGTCGCAATCATGGAAACTGATGGCCCCCGGCTTATTGATGGCCAATGCACCACCACTGTCATGCAGATGTCGCATGGGCAACATCAGGAAAAAAGTGGGATAGCGAAAACGATTGACGGTGGGTTGCAACCGGGCATGGTAGACCTGTCCGAAACCGATCAAGGCGCAAGGGGGAGGCGTTTTGCTGCTCATGTCAGGCTGCTTTTTTCAGGCTGTCTTCATGCTCTGCCATGAGCTGCCTGGCCACTTGCATGCCCGACACGAGTCCGTCTTCGTGGAAACCATAGCCGGTCCAGGCGCCACAGTACCAGGTGCGGTGTTGACCCTGTATTTTTTTCAATATTTTCTGGGCATAAATGGCGGCCATATCAAAAACGGGATGATCGTATTCATATTCGCCAATAATGGTTGCCGGGTCGATCGGCTTGACCGGGTTCAGTGACACAATAACCGGTTGGCTGAAAGGCAGGGGTTGTAAACGGTTGATCAGGTAATGCAGGCATATACGGGCGGAAGAAGCGTCTGTGTTTGCGCTTCTTTCATAATTCCATGAAGCCCAGGCACGCTTGTTGTCGGGCAAGACAGCGGTGTCGGTGTGCAAAATGGCATGGTTTGTCTGGTACTGGATGGCCCCCAGTATGTCCCGTTCCCTTGGCGTGGCCTGTTCCAGCAAGGCCAGGGCCTGATCGGAGTGGGTGGCCATAATCACATGGTCAAAGTGTTCCAGACCGTTTGCAGTCAGGATCTGCACGCTGTTTTGGTTGCGCCTGATCTGTAGAACGGGTGTATTCAGGCGTTTGTCGGCAATACTTGCGGTGATTTTCTCAACATACTGGCGCGAGCCGTTGTTGACCGTCAGCCATTGTGGCCGGTCGGTAACCTGGACAAGGCCGTGGTTGTGGCAGAAGCGAATCATGGTTGCCACAGGAAACTGCAGCATTTGCTGAGTAGGGCAGCTCCAGATGCAACCCAGCATGGGCAACAGGTACCATTCCCTGAATGTCTGGCCAAATTTGTGCTGCGCCAGAAAATCTTCCAGGGTTTGTGTTAACAGTTTTTTATCATCCAGGTTGTTCGCCAGCTTTGTGCATAAGGTATTGAAACGCAGAATATCCTTGAGCATGAGCCAGAAACGGGGGCGCAGAAAGTTGCTTCTTTGTGAAAAAACCGTATTCAGGTTGCTGCCGCTCCACTCCAGATTGCGCTGCCTGAAGGCATTCGGCACCTGTACTGAAAATGACATATCAGAGGTGGCTGTGGATACATCCAGGCTTTTGAAAAGACGGATCAATTCCGGATAGGTTTTTTGATTGAACACCAGGAAACCGGTATCTATGCCATGGCTGATATTGCCTGTCGGGGTTGGCAGGGTCACATTGACGGTATTGGCATGTCCGCCAAAATAGCGGTTGGCTTCAAACAAAGTAATGTTGGCGCTGCTGCCAAGCGCATGGGCAGCTGCGAGGCCGCTAATTCCGGAACCGATAATGGCAACTTTCATAATTAAAACCTTGATGCAGAAAAAAATACGACTTCTAAATGGCATCTAAAAAACGATGAATTTTTATAATTGTATAACCAAAATATTATTTTGTATAATACAATTTAAATAAAAATATTTTTTGTATATGTGTAGCGTGTTTTTTTTAGGACCAGCTTAAGGTTCACTATTGTTTTTATTGCTTCGAGTGGTGAAAATGGCGGCAGAGCATGCCTGCCCCATTAATGCCGCAAAGTGTGCACAGCCAGTCAGGCACTTTTTCAAATGACCGTTTTTTCTTTTTTTGTAGATTTGTAATGAACCAAACCACCCATACGATTCTTCCTGCCGAGAACTACTCAATATCCGATATTGAACGTGACACGGGGCTAAGCAAAATGACCTTGCGTATGTGGGAACATCGTTACGGGTTCCCGAATCCACAAAGGGATGCCCAGGGCAATCGCAGCTATCTTCAGTCTGACCTTGATAAATTGGTGGTTATCAAACGCTTGCTGGTGGCGGGTTACCGGCCTTCAAAGGTGGCCCGCTTATCGCTGGATGAATTGCATGCCTTAAGCAAGACGGCCCAAGAGTCAGGATCCGAGCGTCATTCAAGAAAAACAAAAAACGGACAGACCCTGGATATTGAATGGATACAGTGGCTGAAAGACAATGAGTCCGAACGGTTTCGTCGTGCCGTGCAACAGCAATTGGTTAAATATGGTTTGGCTGCAACCATAGAAAATATTATTTCCCCGTTGGCCCGAGAGGTGGGTGTTGCCTGGATGCATGGTGAGCTTTCCGTGTTTCAGGAGCACCTGTTTACGGAAACCATCCAGGGGATTTTAAGAGACGCCATGACGGCTATCGACATCAAACTACCCGATGAAATCCGTACTCCGCGTGTGTTGTTAACCACTTTGCCGCAAGAAAAACACACGTTGGGTTTGCTCATGGCCGAATGCTTTTTTGCCCTTGAAAATTGTGAGCGCCTGTCCCTGGGGGCGGATACCCCCTTGTCGGAAATTCTGGCGGCGGCCGGGGAATTGAATGCCGATATTGTGGCCATTGGTGTCAGTACCCATGCACCGGTTCAGGAGGTCATCCAGAACCTGAAGCAATTGCGCCAGAATCTGCCTGTCGGTACAGCGCTTTGGATGGGGGGGAATGCCGCTTTATTCAATTCAAAACGGTTGCCGGCAAATACCGTCTTTTTTCGTAAAGCCCAGGATATTATCGAGGCCTTGGCCGCCTGGCGTGCCAAGCGGGAGGCAATTTGATGCTCAAGCATGATACAAAAAAACCGGCCGCTGAGCCCGCGCCCATGACAGCGGCCCTGGTCTGGTTTCGCCGTGACTTGCGCTGTGAGGATCATGCCGCGCTTTATCATGCTTTGCGGGTCGCACAAAAAGTGTATTGTGTGTTTGTTTTTGATACCGATATTCTAAATGCCCTGCCCAGCCGTAAAGACCGCCGGGTTGAATTTATTCATCAAAGCGTTCTGGCCCTGGATGCCGGCTTGCATGCCTTGTCCTTGCAGGCAGGTGGGCAGGGTAGCGGCTTGATTGTCAGGTATGGGGCTGCCCGGGATTGTATTCCCGAATTGGCCCGGCAGCTGGGCGTGCAGAAAGTATTCACCAATCGCGATTATGAACCGTTGGCCATCGCGCGTGACCAAAGGGTGGCGGCCAGCCTTGATGTCATGGGTATCGGGTTTGCCGATTTCAAGGATCAGGTGGTTTTTGAAACCCATGAGGTGTTGACGCAGGCGGGCAAGCCATACAGTGTTTTCACCCCCTACAAGAATGCCTGGCTGAAGAAAGTCGATGATTTCCAGCTTAAAGCCTATCCGGTTGAAAAATATGCCGCCCGGCTGGCCAGCAAACCACGGGGGGAAAGTATTCCTTCATTGGAACAGATGGGTTTTGAGTCCGGTACTTGGGCATCATTGTCCATGCCGGCCGGCAGCAGTGGTGCGCAAACCCTGTTTGAAGACTTCGCCACCCGGATGGCGCGCTATAAAGAGGCGCGTGACTTTCCGGCGGTCAAGGGGGTGTCGTACCTGTCGGTACATATCCGTTTTGGTACGGTGTCTGTGCGCAAACTGGCCCGTTTTGCCCTGCAACAAAACAATGACGGCGCGGTAACCTGGCTATCCGAGTTGATCTGGCGAGAGTTCTATCAGGCCATTCTGTATCATTTTCCACATGTCGTGAACCGGTCTTTCCAGCGTGCCTGTGATCGCATTGTCTGGGACAATAACCCCGCGTATTTTGTGGCCTGGTGTGAAGGCAGAACAGGTTATCCGATTGTGGATGCCGCCATGCGCCAGCTGAACCAGACCGGTTACATGCATAACCGGCTGCGCATGATCACGGCTTCTTTCTTGTGCAAGGACCTGGGTATAGACTGGCGTGAAGGTGAAAAATATTTTGCCGATAAACTGAATGATTATGACCTGGCCTCGAATAACGGCGGCTGGCAATGGGCAGCCTCTACCGGGTGTGATGCCCAGCCCTGGTTTCGCATCTTTAATCCGGTGACCCAGTCCAAAAAATTTGATCCCGAAGGAAAATTCATCCGGCGTTATGTGCCCGAGCTGAAGCAGGTGCCCGATAAGGCCATTCATGAACCCTGGCAGATGGCAGGCGTGTACTTGCCACCTATTGTGGATCATGCCCAGGCACGCGAACGCACCCTGTTGCGATACGGGGTGCTAAAAACCGGCGATTAAGCCCAGGAAGCGGGTTGCCGCGCCGTCAGGCAGCATGCTTGACGGCGCATTACACCGCTTGTCAGGTGTTGGTGTTGTCGTTAACCGTGGCGCTTGCTGCGGCTTTGCATTCGGCCATGGCGTAGTGTCGCGTGGCTTCATCGGCAAACATGGGGCTGGTCCCAATGATTTGCCCATTACCGGCTTTCAGGTTGAAGAAAAATTTGCCGTTTGAAGATGTTTCGGCCACATAATGGGCGTCTTCGGTACAGTTTTTTTGTACGGAAGCCAGACCATTTTGGGCGGCCGCAATGGTGGTGTATTGTTCGCTGCTCAGGATGGTGGAACCATTTTCAGCCTTCAGTGAAAAATGAAATTGGCCATTGCTTGATTTTTTTAGATCGAAAGACGCAGACATGTAGGACTCCTTGAAAGCGGGACAAATCAGTGTTGGGAACAGAAAAATCCTATACAAGCTATGATAATGATCTTCAGGATAAAAAGAAATCTTTTCAGCATGTATTTTTAAGATTTTAATTTTCCGGGTGGTGATGGTTTCTCTCTTGCCGTTGTAAAAGGTGGTTGAAATGAAAAAGATTTATCTGGCCGGCCCCGATGTATTCAGGCACGATGCCGTTGACTATGGCCAGCAGCTAAAAGCGCTTTGCGCGTCATTCGGTTTTGCGGGCCTGTATCCGCTGGATAATCATACCCCGGTGGGGCTGGATAAACCGTTGTTGGCGCACTGGATTTACCAGGCCAATATCGGGCTGATCCGCCAGGCAGATGCCGTCATGGCCAATCTCAATGCCTTTCGGGGGCAGGAGCCCGATTCGGGCACGGTGTTTGAAGTGGGGTTTGCCATTGCCCTGGGCAAGCCGGTTTGGGTGTATACCCATGATGGCCGGTCGCTGGTGGAGCAGGTTTCGCTTGGCCATGAGCAGGGGCGTGATATTGATGCACACGGTTTTACGGTTGAGAATTTTGGCTTGAACCTGAACCTGATGATTGCCTGCAGCGCCAGGGTGGTGGTGGGCGATGCCCGGGATTGCCTTGAAAAAATGGTGGCCGAACTGACCTGATGCTGTTGATGTTAATGGGGTCTCCGGCGCACAAGGCCGGGCTTTGGGCAATGACTGGCGTTAAGCCGGATCAGCCAGTTTCTTTTTTGCAGCCGCTTTTTTAGCGGCTTTTTTCTTTTCAGGCAGGGCCAGCATGGTGCCGCGGCAGTTTTCCGAGCCACACAGGCATTGGTATTGCTTTTTCAGTTTGGCGGTCAGTTTATCGTCAATCACCAGGCCATAATCGTAAAACAGTTCTTCGCCGGCTTTGATATCCCTTTTGGCAAATACATACACCCGTTTTCCGTGGCGTCCTTCCTGGGTTTCACAGTTGGGGTCGCAGCTGTGGTTGATCCAGCGTGCATCGTTGCCACGCTGGCCACCATCAATGATTTTGCCTGAACTTAAGGAAAAGAAAAAAGTATGGAACGGATCATCGGGATTGACCGGAAACATGGCATCGGCCTGTTCGGGCGTAATGCGTTTGCCGGTGTATTCGATGATTTTGGTACCGGCGGGAATATCCCGCAGGGCAAACACCCCGTTGCCATGCAGCGAGGATTGGCGTACTTCATGCCATGGAGCACCGTTAACCTGTTTTTCCGGTTTAGCCATTTTTGGGTACACCGAAGCAGTGGTTCAGGGTGGGGAAAGAGCCATCACGGACCTGGTTGGCATAGGCTTCAACACCCTGGCGGATGGTTGCCTGCACGTCCGAAAATTGCTGGGCAAATTTTGGAATACGTGAACCGCTTAAATTGAAGATGTCTTCGGCCACCAGAACCTGGCCATCACAGTCGGGCGACGCGCCAATGCCAATGGTGGGGATTTTGACGTTTTGCGTAATGCGGCGGGCCAGCGGTTCGGCAGTGCCTTCAATCACGATTCCCCATGCGCCGGCCTGTTCCTGGGCAATCGCGTCATTGAAGATGCGGTTGGCGGCTTCTTCACTTAAGCCTTGCGCCTTGAAGCCGCCCATGGTGTTGACATACTGCGGCATTAAGCCAATATGGGCTAGTACGGGAATGCCACGGTCAACCAGGAAACGGGTGGTCTCGGCCAGGTATTCACCGCCTTCAAACTTCACGGCATCGGCACCACTGACTGACAGCATGTTGGCGGCATTGCGAAAAGCCTGTTCGGGGGATTCCTGGTAACTGCCAAAAGGCATGTCCACCACAATGCAGGCCTGTTGGGTGGAACTGACCACCGCTTTGGCATGGGCAGAAAGCTGGTCGACGGTAATGGACAGCGTGTCATCCATGTTGTAGCCCACCATGGCGGTTGAATCGCCAATCAGGATCATATCTACGTATTCGTCAAGAATACGGGCAAAGGGCGCAATATAGGAGGTCAGGGAGACAATTTTTTTCTGGCCCTTGTAGGCCATCAGCTGAGGGACAGTGATGCGTTTGATGTCAGCGTGAACACTCATTTAAAAATTCCTTGAAAGTGAATGCAGCAGGAAGAATGCGGATAGTTTAACGTGTATTGCAGGCAAGTTCAGACAGGGGTGAATAAAATATTGATATTATCGAAGAATCATTAATCTGTTTATAAAATTACCATGACTTCCCTACCTACACAAAATACCGCCATGAATGGCGCCCAGGTTCTTCTGGAAACGCTGATCGCCAATGGCGTTGATACCATTTTTGGCTATCCGGGCGGTGCCGTGCTGCCGCTTTATGATGCCCTTTATGCCGAGCCGCGCCTGCGGCACGTTCTGGTGCGCCATGAACAGGCCGCCATGCACGCGGCCGAAGGTTATGCCCGCTCTACCGGCCGCACCGGCGTGGTGCTGGTAACCTCCGGGCCCGGCATGGCCAATACCACGTCGGGCCTGCTTGATGCCCTGTGTGACTCCATTCCGGTGCTGTGTATCAGCGGCCAGGTCGCTACTGGGGCGATTGGCACCGATGCATTCCAGGAATGCGATGCAGTGGGTATTTCCCGCCCGGTGACCAAATGGAATGCACAAATCAGGCGGGTTGAAGACGTGGCCGGTCTGGTGGCCAAAGCCTATAACCTGACTGCGTCCGGACGTCCCGGCCCGGTACTGATTGATTTTCCCAAGGATATCCAGATGGCGTCAGCACTTGATACCGAAGCCAGCATTAATAGTGAGGTACCGGTCAGTGCAGTTTCCCAGGTCGCGCCATCGGTGTTGCAGGCGGCCACTAAACGGGCGGCGGCCTTAATCGTGAATGCCCGGCGGCCGGTGTTTTATGGCGGCGGTGGCCTGATCAACTCTGGCCCCGATGCCTGCGAAGTGTTTAGCAATATGGTGAATTACCTGGGTGCCCCCTGCACCCTGACGCTCATGGGGCTGGGCGCTTTCCCCGGCACCGACAGGCAGTTTCTGGGTATGCTGGGCATGCATGGTACGCTTGAAGCCAACCTGGCCATGCACCATGCCGACCTGATTGTTTGCGTGGGTGCCCGTTTTGATGACCGGATTACCGGGCGCCTGTCTGATTTCTGTCCGCACGCCACCAAGATTCACCTGGATATCGACCCGGCATCCATTGACAAGGTGGTGCGGGCCGATGTGGCGCTGGTGGGCGATTGCTATCCTTTGCTGAAAGGGCTGTTTACTGAAGTCAAGGCGCTGGAGCGCGACAATACCCTGCTGGATGACTGGTGGACACGTATTGGCAAATGGCGTGAAAAAGACTGCCTTGGGTTTACGCCCTCCGAGACCCATATTTTGCCGCAACACTTGCTCAGTACGGTGAATGCCTTAATTGAAAACCGTGACGCCATTGTGAGCACCGATGTGGGCCAGCACCAGATGTGGGCGGCCCAATACCTGAAATTCAACCAGCCCAACCGCTGGCTGACCTCGGGTGGTGCCGGTACCATGGGTTATGGGGTGCCGGCCGCCATTGGCGCGCAAATTGGCAACCCCGATTCGCTGGTGGTGTGCATTAGTGGGGATGCCTCGGTGCTCATGAATATCCAGGAGCTGGCCACGGCTACCCAGCACCGTACCCCCGTCAAGGTTATTTTGTGTAATAACCAGCACATGGGCATGGTGCGTCAGTGGCAGGAACTGATTCACGATGGCCGATATAGCCACAGTTACAATGATTCGATGCCCGATTTTGTGGCGCTGGCGCGATCGTTTGGCTGGGAAGCCGCCCTGGTGTCCGACCCCAATGAACTGGAAGCGGCCGTGCAAGAATGTCTGGATACCGAAGGCCCGTATTTTCTGGATGTGCGGGTTCAGGCCCAGGAAAACTGTTTCCCCATGATGCCAGCCGGATACGGTCACCAGCAGGTGATGTTGTCCGAAGATAACTGGTATGTGGAGGAATGATAAAATCAAAAGAAATATACTTATAATTAAAAAGTATAAATAATATTTCTTATATTATTTAAAATATACATTATTAGAATTCTTATATCGCCACGTTATAATCAAAGAGCGTGGCGATATTTTTGTCCTATGTATGGCCTGCCTGTGCATGGATAGCAGTAATCACATAGAGTCACTTGAAATGAGTCAAATTTCCACAGAAAAAACCGGCCTGGGCAAACTTGAAGAACGATTACAAGAAGATTTGTCCCGCCTTGAATTGCCCGCCAAACCATGGGTACGGGAACGAACGGTAAATGGTGTCAAGTTGCTGGATGTGGCCATTATCGGGGGAGGGATGGCGGGCCTGACCGTTGCCACCGCCCTGAAGCATTTGGGTATTTCATCACAGGTGTTTGACCGTTCACCCGCTGGTTTCGAAGGCCCCTGGGCCACCACCGCCCGCATGGAAACCCTGCGTTCTCCCAAGCAGCTGACCGGGCCGGCGCTTGGTCTGCCTTGCCTGACCTTCCGGGCCTGGTTCGAGGCACAATTTGGTGCTAATGCCTGGGAAGAGCTGGACAAAATTCCGCGCCTGCAATGGATGGACTACCTGCGTTGGTATCGCCAGGTGATGGATATCAATGTGTTGAATGAGCATGCCATTACTCGCGTGGAACTTAACCCTGACAACTATCTTGAATTGACGATTGAAAACAGTGAAGGGCAACAGCGGGTACTGGCTCGCCGCCTGATTCTGGCTACCGGCCGTGACGGGCTGGGTGGTCCATCGGTGCCTGATTTTGCACAGGCCATTCCACGTCATTTATGGGCGCATTCGGCTGATGAGTTTGACTATGGCACCCTGACCGGTAAACGGGTAGGGTTGATTGGTGCCGGCGCTTCGGCCATGGACAGTGCGGCTACCGCGCTTGAAAATGGTGCGGCCAGTGTTGACTTGCTTATACGTCGACCGGATATCCCACGTGTGAACAAAGGCAAGGGCTCGGGCAATCCGGGGATTACCCATGGCTTTGCCCGCTTGCCGGATGAATGGAAATGGCGTATTCGTCACTACATTAATGTGCAGCAGGTTCCCCCGCCACGTGGCAGCACCCTGCGCGTATCCCGCCATGAAAACGCCCGCTTCAACGTGGGTTGCCCGATTGAAAAAGTGGAGGTGCGTGACGAGCAGCTGTTCGTGCACACGCCCAAGGGTATTTTCAATCTTGATTTTCTGATTTTTGCCACCGGTTTCAAGATTGACTGGCATTTGCGTCCTGAATACGCCAGTTTTGCTTCTTATGTACGCACCTGGAGAGGCCGTTATGCCGCGCCGCTGGGGCAGGAAGATGCCGAACTGACGGCGTGCCCGGATTTGGGGCCTTATTTCGAGTTCCAGCCCAAGAATGGCACCCCGCTAAGCGGTATTGAAAATATCCATTGTTTCAGTTATCCGGCCGTGGCCTCGCACGGAACGGTTTCCGGCGATATTCCGGCGATCTCGGAAGGGGCACAGGTACTGGCTAAAGGCATTGCCGGTTCGCTATACAATGAAGACGTTGCCTATTATTATGAACAGCTGGAGGCCTACGAAGAGCCAGAACTGGAAGGCGACGAGTGGGAGCCCGCTCCTGCCCCTTCCAAACCGATGGGTGCTGAATGACGATATGGTTGATTAAGCGCGTTTTGCAGGCCCTGGTCATTGTGTTGCTCATGACCGTTATTGTGTTTCTGGGACTGCACGCAATCGGTAATCCGATTGATATCCTGATTGGCCCCGATGCCGACCAGCGGGATCGTGCGCTTGTGATTGCCCAGCTTGGCCTGGATCAGCCCTTATGGATGCAATACCTGAAGTTCCTTAACGGGGCCATTCATGGTGATCTGGGTAAAAGCTTTATCTATAACGAATCTGCGATCAAGCTGGTCTTGCAGCGCTTGCCGGCGACCATGGAGCTGGCCTTTGCCGCGCTGTTTATTGCCATTGTGGTGGGCGTGCCGCTGGGGCTGGTGGCGGGGCTGACTCCGGAAAGCACGCTGTCACGCACCATTATGGCGGGTAGTATCATGGGCTTTTCCCTACCTACTTTCTGGGTGGGCCTGATGCTGATCATGGCGTTTAGTGTCAACCTTGGTTTGCTACCTTCCAGCGGTCGCGGGGACACAGTCGAGGTATTTGGCCTGCAGTGGTCTTTCCTGACGGCCAACGGCCTGTATCACATGATTTTACCGGCCATCAACCTGGCGCTGTTCAAGGTATCGCTGGTTATACGCTTAACGCATGCCGGCGTTCGCGAAGTCATGCCACTGGATTACATCAAATTTGCCCGTGCCAAGGGGCTGTCATCATTGCGCATTATTACGGTGCATGTGCTGCGCAATATCATGATTCCGCTGGTGACCGTATTGGGTCTTGAATTGGGGTCCACCATTGCCGGGGCGGTCGTCACGGAAAGCATATTTTCCTGGCCAGGCGCCGGCAAGCTGATCCTGGATAGCATTAACGGGCTGGACCGTCCGGTGATTCTGGCGTATTTGATTGTGATTGTTTGTGTGTTTGTCACGATCAACCTGCTGGTGGATATTGCCTATCGCTTGCTTGACCCTCGTGTGCGGCTGGAGAAAGCATCATGAATAACAAAGTACAGGTACTTGAAAAGACACCGACCGCGCCCGGGGAGTCCTTGTTGCGGGAATGGGTGAGTGCGTTTTTTGCCTCAAAACTGGCTACGATTGGCCTGGTGGTTGCCGTTATTCTGGCTTTGGCCGCCATTTTTGCACCCTGGATCACGCCACAGGATCCGTATGACCTGCTGCAGCTGGATATTCTTGATTCGCGTCTGCCACCGGGCAGTGAAAACGGGCTGGGCACGTTTACCTATTTGCTGGGCACCGATGGCCAGGGCAGGGATTTGCTCTCTGCCATTATTTACGGCCTGCGCATCAGCCTGATGGTAGGCCTGGGTTCTGCCCTGATTGCCAGTGTGGTGGGAACCATCGTGGGTGTTATATCGGCTTATTTTGGTGGCAAGGTAGATGCCTTTATCATGCGCACTGTCGACCTGATGCTGTCTTTTCCGTCCATCTTGATTGCCATGATGATCCTGGCCTATCTGGGCAAAGGTATTGGTAATGTGATCCTCACGCTGGTGGTGCTGGAATGGGCGTATTATGCCCGCACGGCAAGGGGACAGGCACTGGCCGAAAGACAGAAAGAATATGTCGAGGCGGCGCTTAATCTGGCTATTCCGCAATGGCGCATCATGTTGCGGCATATTTTGCCCAACTGCCTGCCGCCCCTGATTGTGATTGGCACCTTGCAGGTCGCCCGGGCCATTACCCTTGAAGCCACCATGAGTTTTCTGGGCTTGGGCGTACCCATTACCGAACCGTCGCTGGGCCTGCTGATTTCCAATGGCTATCAATACATGCTGTCGGGTCAGTTCTGGATTAGCATGTTCCCGGGCCTGACCTTGCTGTTGACCATTGTGTCGCTGAATCTGGTGGGTGACCGTCTGCGTGAAATTTTCAATCCGAGGTCATTCAAATGAGTCAGGACCTGTTATTGGATGTGCGTCACCTGAAAACACAATTTCATACCAAGGCCGGTGAGATACCGGCGGTTGATGATGTTTCCATTCGCCTGGAAAAAGGCAAAATCCTGGGGCTGGTGGGTGAGTCCGGTTCGGGTAAATCCGTGACCGGGTTTTCTATCATGGGTCTGATTGATGAGCCTGGCCGGGTTGTGGGTGGCGAGATTTATTTTCAGGGCCGGGATTTGCGGACCCTTTCTGGCAAGCAAATGCGGCAAATCCGGGGCAACCGGATTGCCATGATTTTCCAGGACCCCATGATGACCCTGAACCCGGTGCTGCGCATTGATACCCAAATGGTTGAAACCCTGCAGGCACATGAAAAGATCAGTTATAAGCAGGCCTGGGCGCGGGCACGCGATACGCTGGGGCTGATGGGTATCCCCAGCCCGGAAACCCGCCTCAAGGCCTATCCGCACCAGCTGTCTGGCGGCATGCGCCAGCGGGTGGCGATTGCCATTGCCCTGCTGCTGCGTCCCGACCTGATCATTGCCGATGAACCCACCACGGCACTGGACGTGACCATACAGGCACAGATTCTGTCGGAAGTGCAAAACCTGACACGCCAGTATGGCACCGCGCTGATCTGGATTACCCATGACCTGTCTGTGGTGGCGGGGCTGGCCGATGACTTGTCGGTCATGTATGCCGGCCGGATTGTTGAATCGGGTACGGTTGACCAGGTACTGGACCAGCCGCAACACCCCTATACGGTTGGACTGATTCACAGCTTGCCGGGTAATAATGTACGCGGGCAGCGTCTGGCACAGATCAAGGGCATGACGCCCAATTTGCTGGACTTGCCAGCGGGCTGTGCGTTTTCCCCCCGTTGTCCAAGGGCCAGCCGTGCCTGCGAGGTACGGCCTGAATTTACCGACCAGGGTGGGCAACACCTGGTGCGCTGTTTTCATCCGGGCAGCCAGCTTGCCGGAGGTGTCGCATGAGCCAAGAGACTCCTTTGCTTCGCCTGGACCATGTTTCCAAGCGTTTTGGCGAAAAGAAAGTCGGTCCTCTGGGGCGCTTGGGGCAAAAGCTGGGTCTGGTTTCTCCTCCGGCGGTGACCGCTGCGGTGAGTGATGTCAGCCTTGACGTTTTCAAGGGCGAAGTGGTGGGGCTGGTGG
Organism: Advenella mandrilli; assembly: GCF_016595155.1. Taxonomy (GTDB): domain Bacteria; phylum Pseudomonadota; class Gammaproteobacteria; order Burkholderiales; family Burkholderiaceae_B; genus Advenella; species Advenella mandrilli. The sequence goes on along the minus strand of NZ_JAENGP010000002.1, from coordinate 107,402 downwards.
GGGAGTCGGGCTGCGGCAAGTCTACCCTGGGCCGTATGGCGGCCGGCATCCTGAAACCCAGTTCAGGAGATATTTATGTTGATGGACAAAATATCCGTCAGATGAATTCGCGTGAACGCAAGCATGCCCAGCTGCGCATACAAATGGTCTTTCAGGACCCTTATGCCAGCCTGAACCCCCGTTTGCGGGTGAGTGATATAGTGGGTGAATCCCCGTTGATTCATGGCCTGACGACCGCTCGGGAGCTGGACAGCTATGTGTCGGCCCAGCTTGAACGGGCTGGTTTAAGTGCCACATTCAGAAACCGCTTTGCGCACCAGTTCAGCGGCGGGCAGCGCCAGCGCATCGGAATTGCCCGCGCACTGGCCGTGCAACCGGATATGCTGGTGTGTGATGAAGCGGTGGCGGCGCTGGATGTCTCTATCCAGGCCCAGATCCTGAACTTGTTCATGGACTTGCGTGAAGAACTGGGACTGACCTATTTGTTTATCAGTCACGACCTGAGTGTGGTGGAGCATTTTTCAGACCGGGTGGCGATTATGTATTTGGGCAAGATTGTGGAAAGCGCCTCTGCCCAGGATATTTTCAGCAAGCCCAACCATCCTTATACCCAGGCTTTGCTGGCGGAAATCCCGCGTATGGGAGAGCGCAAAAAAGTGTTCACCACCATTAAGGGAGAAATCCCCAGCCCCTTGAATCCACCTTCGGGCTGCCATTTTCATCCCCGTTGCAAGTATGTCATGGAGCGTTGTAAAACCGAAGTACCCAAGTTGAAGGGCATTGCCATCAATCATATTAGTGCCTGTCATTTGAATGACATGCCCTAGAAAGATGGCCTCATAAATTTAAAATTAAACAAATTGAACGCTTGTTTGAAAAAAGGAAGGAAACTGAAATGAAAAAACGATTATTAGCAATAGTAGCCGCAGGCGTATTGTCTGCCGGCAGCCTGGCCCAGGCGGAAGACCTGAAAATCGCCTTTGCCGACAACCTGTCGTCACTGGATCCCCAATTGAACAACTTTGCCGGTGACCGTTCGGCCGGATTGTTCTTTTTTGACATGCTGGTAAACAACTACTACAACAAACTGTTGCCCGGCCTGGCCACCAGCTGGAAAAACATCGACCCGAACACCTGGGAATTCAAGCTGCGCCAGGGGGTTAAATGGAGTGACGGCGAGCCCTTTGTGGCTGAAGACGTGGTGTATTCCATTAACCGCCTGATTAACAAGGTGCCCGGTTCAGTGGCGCCGTTTACCGGCTATGTGCGCACAATTGAAAGCATCACGGTCCAGGACCCGGAAACCCTGATCATCAAGACCAATGTACCCAATCCTGATTTGCCCCTGAACCTGGCTTCGGTGCATATCGTGAGCAAGCATGGCACCGAAAATGCCGGCAGTGAAGATTTCAATTCGGGCAAGGCACTGATTGGCACCGGTCCTTACAAACTCTCCTCTTATACACCCGGTGCCCGCATTGTGGCCGAAAAAAATCCCAACTACTGGGCTGAACAGCCAGTCTGGGACAAGGTGGATTACATTTATACCGCCAATGCCGCTTCCCGCACCGCCGCTTTGCTGGCCGGTGATGTTGACGTGATCGATAAAGTATCGGTGTCTGACTTGCCCAAGCTGCAAAAAGAACCCAAAGTCAGCGTGTTCCCCTATAACGGCCTGCGTGTTTTCTTGCTGCAACCCAGCTTTAATCCGGATGTTAACCAATATATTACCGACAACAACGACAAGCCCCTGGACAAAAACCCGCTACTGGATGCAAGGGTACGCGAGGCGCTGTCACTGGCCATTAACCGCGAAGCCATTGCCGACCGTATCTTGCAAGGTGGTGTAACAGTGGCCAGCCAGTGGATGCCCGAAGGCTCCATTGGCTATAACCCCGATATTAAACCGATTGCCTTTGATGCCGAAAAAGCCAAGGCCCTGCTGGCCGAAGCCGGTTACCCTGAAGGGTTCAAACTGACGGTTCACGTGCCCACCGATCGTTACCCGCTGGCACCTGAAACCATCCAGGCGGTGGCCCAGTTCTGGACCCGGATTGGCGTTAAAACCAATGTTGAAGTCGTGCCCTGGGCGGTTTATTCCAGCGCTGCCCGCAAGAATGAATATGCCATGTCTGTAATTGCATGGGGTAACGGTACGGGCGAGGCCAGCTATGCCATGGTGAATATTTTGGCAACGGTTGATCCTGATAAAGGCCTGGGCGCCTCTAACTGGGGCCATTACAGTAGCGAAAAACTGGACGGCTACCTGGCCCAGGTCACCACCGAGTTTGATGATGCCAAACGTGAGGCCATCATGCGCGATGCGGCGGTAACGGTTTCTGAAGAAGTGGGTGTGATCCCGCTGTTTCATTACAAAAACATTTGGGCAGCCAAAAAAGGCCTGGTGGTTAAACCCTTAAGTTCAGACCGTACGGTGCCAGCCATGGTTTCCAAGGAATAAGTTTATATGACAAGAGCGAAATTAATCATCACGCCACAGGATGCACTGATCGATGTGCCCCGCACGATCCGGATTGAATGCCTGGTGCCCGAAACGGTGGTGATTATCACCGCCTCTACGCTGCGCGGCAATGGGACATTGTGGCAAAGCAGGGCACGGTTCCAGGCCGATCGCGACGGTGTGGTGGACTTAAGTCTGCATGCACCGCTGGACGGCTCGTATTCAGGCGTGTCCGCCATGGGCATGATTTGGTCACAAACACCGGCCAGGGCAGGTGAGCGTGAGGTTTTTCCGCTTAATGTCTTAAGTCCTTTGGAAACTGACATCCGGGTTGCCTATGATGACCGTGTGCTGCAGGGCCGGTTTACTCAGCGCCTGGCCGGCGAAGGGGTAAAATGGATCGAAATCAGGGAAGAAGGCCTGGTGGGCACTCTGTTTATGCCTGCCTCGGCCGGCCCGCATCCGGCCATCATGATCATGAACGGTTCGGGGGGCGGTATTAACGAACCTCGGGCCGCCCTTTATGCTTCGCATGGCTACCTGGCTTTTGCGCTGGCCTATTTCAAGGCGCCGGGTCTGTCCGACTACATTTCCAACACGCCCCTGGAATATTTCAAAAAGGGGCTGGACTGGTTGCGTAAAACCCATAAACCTTACAAGGATTTTGTGGCCATTAACGGACAATCGCGCGGTGGCGAACTGGTCCTGTTGCTGGGCAGCCTGTTTCCCGATGATGTGTCTGCCGTGGTGGCTTATGTGCCGGCTGCACTGGTGCACAGCGGGCAGAATGCGGCCGATCCGAAAGTGGGACGTGATGGCCCGGCCTGGTTGCTGAATGGCCAGGAAATTCCGCACCTCTGGAAAGACAATAAAACCGCCACCTGGGCGCCTTTTGATGAAGGGCCACCACCCCATCGGCATGAAAAGGCCATTCTGACCGCCTTGCAAGACAAGGAGGCGGTTGAGCGGGCCCGCATTCAGGTGGAAAACATCAAGGGGCCGGTTATTTTGCTGTCAGCCACTGATGACGGTTCCTGGCCGTCCAGCCTGTACAGCAAGATGGTGTATGACCGTCTTAAAGCCGTTAATTTTCCTTATGATGTTCACTGGATAGATACACAAGATGCCGGTCACAGCATTGTTTTTCCGTATGTGCCCACGACACAGCTGGTGTATACCCATCCGGTGTCTGGCAAAATCAGTACCAGTGGTGGCCGTGCCGATACCAATGCCCGCTCAGACGAACGGACTTGGGGCGGAATCAAGAAATTCCTGTCCGAGGCCGTGCTGAATCATGATCTGCAGGAAGATGATGGCTCCGATAAAAACAATGTTTTAAATTCAAAATAAAAGGAATGATGATGAGCAATTCTGATTCAACCGACCTGATTGATGACTTGCTGGGCTTGGACCCGCAAGGCAGTACCCATGCAGCAAGGCATTTCAGGACAAAAGTACTTAAAGGCACGCAGGCCAGCTACGAAGCCTTGTTTAGCCCTGCTGTTGGCCTGTCGCTAACGTACCGCTGGCTGGTGGCCCTGTATGCCAGCCGCCTGTCTGGTGCCAATGAACTGGCGGAACACTATCTGGAACAGGCTCGCGAGCATAATGTGCCCGAGGTCTTGATTGAAGCCGTGGAAAGTGGCCAACTTGACGGGGTTAATGACAGTGTGCTGGAAGCCATTCTGGTCTTTACCCGCAAGCTGGTCCAGAAACCCGTGGAAGGTGACAAGGCCGCCTTGCTGGCGCTTAAGCAGGCGGGTGTGGCCACGCCAGATATTGTGGCGCTGGCCCAGTTGATTGCTTTCCTGTCCTATCAGATTCGCCTGGTTGCCGGTCTTAAAGCCATGCAGGCATTGGAGAAAACAGCATGAGTGAGTTCATCAAGATTAATGGTTTCACCAATGAAAGCCTGGACTGGAAAGCCTGGCTGGACGTCGTCAATGTTGAAACCGCCACGCCCGAGCAGGTCAGGATTCTGGAAGCCAGTCATCCGCAGGCCAAGACATCTGATTATTACCTGTTGCTGGTCCATGAACCCGAAATTCTGGATCACCGTTCGGAAACCTATAACGCCATTATGTATGCACCGGGTGGCGTACACCGGGCCGACCGTGAACTGGCTGCCCTAACCGTTTCCCGCATTAATGGCTGCGTCTACTGTGCCTCGGTACATGCCCAGCGTTTTGAGCAGTTGGCCAAGCGCAACCAGATTGTGGCTGATGTCTTTACAGACCCGGCCACTGCCGGCGACAATGAGCGCGATAAAGCCATTATCAGATTGGCCACAGCGTTAACCGAATCTCCTGAGGATTTTGATGCCTCGCTTGTACAAGCCCTGAAAGACCTGGGCATGACTGAAAAGGAAATCCTGGACATCATTCACGCGGCTTCCATCTTTGGTTGGGCCAACCGTTTAATGCTAAACCTGGGTGAACCGGTCTTCCCTTAACTGTATCCTCGTAACTCGTTACCACGCTCCAGCGTGGTAACTGGTTTTTATTGGGTCAGTTAGTAGGCAAAGCGGTCGGCCAGTCCCTCAAGGTGGCATTCTTTGAGGATTTGCAACTGGCGCTCATGGGCGCTTTTTTTGAATCCGCCGGTTTTCTTGGCAATGATCAACTCGTTTTTCATGGAGTGTTCCCAGCCTACCAGTTCAGTCACGGTTAGCTGGTAGCCACGGGCCTCCAGTTGCAGGCAGCGTAAGACATTGGTGAGCTGGCTGCCAAATTCACGGGTATGAATCGGGTGACGCCACAGTTCGGACAGGGGGGTTTTGCCCAGCGTACTGCCTTTGTTGGTACGCAGGGCGGCCGCCACTTCGGCCTGGCAACAGGGCACCAGCACAATATATTGCGCATCCCGGTTCAGGGCAAAGCGGATGGCGTCATCAGTGGCGGTATTACAGGCATGCAGGGCTGTCACGATATCAATTTTTTCGGGTAACTGCGTTGAGGCCATCGATTCCTCTACGGTCATGGCCAGAAATGACATGCCCTCAAACCCCAGCCGCTGCGCCAGCGCTTCCGATTTGTCCACCAGTTCGGCACGGGTTTCAATGCCGTAAACATGCGCACCGGTGTGCTCTTTCAGGAACAGGTCATACAAAATGAAACCCAGGTAAGACTTGCCCGCGCCATGGTCCACCAGGCTCAGGCTGTCTTTTTGCTTAAGCACATCGGCCATTAACGGTTCAATGAACTGGTACAGGTGATATACCTGTTTAAGCTTGCGACGCGTGTCCTGGTTGATTTTTCCGTCACGGGTCAGGATATGGAGCTCTTTGAGCAATTCAATCGATTGCTGGGGCTTTATTTCGGGGATCAGGCTCATTGCTTATACAGTCATTGAAAAAATACGGGTGCCGGGCTGCTCGCGCAGCATGCGCAGGTCAAAGGCCATGCAGATATTGCGTGAAAACGTGCGGCCCTCTTCGGTAATATCAATCCCGTTGGGCAAAATGTTGATCAGGCCATCGGTTTCCATTTCGCGCAGGCGCTCAATCACCTGGGGCAACTCTGGAAATTGCTGTTCGGGCTGGTCCCAGCGGGTGGATTGCAGGCACATCAGGTTCAGGATATGCCGGCGGATAACCAGGTCTTCCTGGTCCAGGATATGGCCACGATAAAGCGGCAACTCGTTCTTTTCCAGGCGGGCATAATAGTCTTCAATCACTTTTTCGTTCTGGGCAAAGGCATACCAGGAATCGCTAATGGCTGAAACGCCCAGGCCAATCATGAGCTGGGTAGAGGAAGAGGTATAACCCATGAAGTTACGGTGCAGCTTTTTATTCAGCATGGACTGGTAAAGTTCGTCGGTTGGCAAGGCAAAGTGGTCCATGCCAATTTCAACATAACCCAGTTCTTCCAGCAGCTTTTTGCCGTTTTCATACAGGGCGCGTTTTTCTTCGCCGCTGGGCAAATCATTTTCATCGTAACCGCGCTGGCCAACTCCCTTGATCCAGGGTACATGCGCATAGGAATAGAACGCCAGGCGATCAGGCTTCAGGGAAATGGTGCGCTTGATGGTGGTTTCCATGGATTTCCAGGTCTGGAACGGCAGGCCGAAAATCAGGTCATGGCTAATGCTGTGATAGCCGATCTTGCGTGAGGCATCGGTCACATTGAAAACGTTTTCATAAGGCTGGATCCGGTGGATGGCTTTTTGCACCATCGGGTCGTAATCCTGTACCCCAAAGCTGACGCGCCTGAAACCCAGTTCATACAGGGTTTCCAGGTGTTCGCGGCGGGTATTGTTGGGGTGGCCCTCAAAGCTGAACTCGTGATCGGGGGCAATCTCGGACGTATCAAAAATTGCCCGCAGCAAACGGGTCAGGTTTTCGGTGCTGAAAAAAGTGGGGGTGCCGCCACCCAGGTGGATTTCCCTGATTCGGGGCTTGCTGCCCAGCAGTTCCAGGTACATATTCCATTCTTTGATAACGGCATCAATGTAGGGACCTTCAACCGCATGCTTTTTGGTAATGCGTTTATGACAGGCACAAAAAGTACACAGGCTTTCACAAAAAGGCAGGTGAATGTACAGGCTGATGCCTTCGGAAGCATTGGATTCATTGAAACTGCGGACCAGGGTTTCTTTATATGAATCCACCGTAAAACAGGCCTCGTCCCAGTAGGGAACGGTTGGGTAGCTGGTGTAGCGGGGACCTGGAATATTGTACTTTTGGATAAAATTGCTCATGCCTTTCAATGCCGGTTACGCCCTGCAGAAGATGCCTGCAGGGCTTGGTCTGGAACAGGATCAGAAAGCCGGATCGTCATCATCCGGAATGTCTGAAGCCAGCTTCCTTGTGGTTGATTTTACCGCTGTTTTGGAGGCAGCTTTTTTGGCAGCCGTTTTTGTTGCCTTTTTGGCAGCGGTCTTGGTGGCGATTTTGCTGGCGGTTTTAGTGGCTTTTTTGGCAGCGGTTTTTTTGGCTGCTGGCTTGTCATCGGCATCAGCCGCTGCTTTTACAGCCTTTTTAGCCGCCGTTTTTGACGCTGCCTTGGCTGGGCGAGGTTCAAATTCGAAGCCGATTTTGCCGTTTGCCTGCAAGGTTAAAAAGGCCTTGAATTTACGATTGGTACGATTTGAAACAAATCCGTCCAGCAAATCGGTTTTGCCCGATTCCAGCAGTTTGGCCATTTGTTCATTGGCAATTTCCTGCTGCAAAATTACTTTGCCCGATTTGAAATCGCAGGTTTTTTCCTGTGCCACGGCTTTTTCACAAATGTAATTCATGCCATTATCAAACACCCCGGCACTGCATTTGGGGCATTTTCCAACTGCCGTCTGGCCTGTGAAGTCAACCGGTTCGGCATCGTCCTCATCGTTCTGGCCAAAATCAAATTCCAGCTTGTTTTCATTGGTAATGCGCAAAATGGCGGAAAACGGCCGGCCCATTTTACTAATGAAGCCGCTTAACGGGCCCAGGTTTTTTTTCTCCAGCAGTTCTTCAACTTCGGGAATTTCAAACGTGCGTCCGCCCGGGTGCTTGGTAATTGAAAAATCACAGCTGGTGCAGGCGTAGCGGCGGTAGTTTTCCTTAACCACCGAACCACATTGCGGGCAGGGGGTTTGCAAGGTGGCGTAATCACCGGGAATGGTGGCCTGTTCATATTCTTTGGCGCGCTTGACAATGACCTGGGTGGTTTGCGCAATCTCGCGCATGAACGCTTCGCGGTCAAGCTTGCCCTGTTCCATTTGCTTAAGCTTGTGCTCCCATTCGCCGGTTAGTTCAGGGGAAGTCAGCTCTTTGACATTCAGGCCGGTCAGTAGCGTCATTAGCTGGCGGGCCTTGGCGGAAGGCACCAGCTCGCGCCCTTCACGGCGCAGGTAATGTTCGTTGATCAAGCCTTCGATAATGGTTGCCCGCGTGGCTGGCGTACCCAGGCCGCGTTCGGACAGGGCTTCACGCAGTTCACCGTCGTCCACCAGCTTGCCAGCGCCTTCCATGGCACTTAGCAAAGTGGCCTCGGTGTAGCGTGCGGGGGGCTTGGTTTGCAGGGCTTTGGGTGCAATATCTTCGGTGCGTACCGATTCGCTGTTAGCCACCGGTACCAGGTTGGCATCATCTGTCTGGCTTTCTTTGCCGTAAATCTCCAGCCAGCCTGGCTTGACCAGGACCTTGCCCTCGGTTTTGAAGTGATGTTGCGATACCTCGGTAATCCGGGTGGTGATACGGTACTCGGCAGGCGGGAAGAAGACCGCCATGAAGCGCTTGGTGACCAAGTCGTAAATCTTGGCTTCGGCTTCGCTTAACTCTTTGGGCACCTGCTGGGTTGGGATAATCGCAAAGTGATCAGACACTTTTTTATTATCGAAGATGCGACGGTTGGGTTTGACCCAGCCATTGGACAGGATTTTTCTGGCAAATGGCTTGTGACCCCGGTTCAGGTGGGACTCACTGGCTGAAAACGTGTCAAACGTTTGCGTGACCGTGCTCAGATAATCTTCGGGCAGGTAGCGGGAGTCGGTACGCGGGTAGGTTAAGGCCTTGTGGCGTTCGTACAGAGTTTGCGCCAGGGCCAGGGTGGTTTTGGCGGTAAAGCCAAACTTGGAGTTGGCTTCGCGCTGTAATGAGGTCAGGTCAAACAGGGCGGGAGACATCTGGGTAGATGGCTTGGACTCTTCGGTAACCGTACCGTTTTTACCCCGGCAGGCCGCCACAATGGACTGTGCGCTGGGGACAGACCACAAGCGGTTGTCTTTTTTCTCGGGGTCGAGTTCGTCTTTCTTGAAGTTGGGATCAAACCAGCGGCCTTCATACAGGCCGGCTGCTGCTATAAATGTGGCATGTACTTCCCAGTAGTCGCGTGTCTGGAAGGCGCGGATTTTTTCTTCACGTTCGCACACAATGGCCAGTGTGGGGGTTTGCACCCGCCCGATCGGGGTCTTGAAAAAGCCCCCTTCTTTGCTGTTGAAGGCGGTCATGGCGCGGGTGCCGTTAATGCCAATCAGCCAGTCGGCTTCTGCACGGGAACGCGCAGCCGCTTCAAGTGGCTTCATGGTGTCATCGTCGCGCAGGTTTTCAAACGCTTCAACAATGGCCGTTTTGGTCATGGATTGCAGCCACAGGCGCTTGACGGGTTTTTTAACCCCTGAATACTGCACAATGTAGCGAAATATCAGCTCACCTTCACGGCCGGCGTCACAGGCATTAATAATCGCTGTGACATCTTTGCGCTTTAGTAGTTTCACTAATAATTTCAGGCGATCGGTTGATTTTTTATCGGTGGGCTTGAGATCAAATTCTTTGGCCGGAATAGCGGGCAAATGGGTGAACGACCACTTGCCCCGGACGACATCGTCGGGATTGATCAGCGTTAATAAATGCCCTACGCTGGAGGAAAGGACGTATTCGTCACTTTCAAAATAATCACCTTCGCGGGAGAACCCGCCCAAGGCCCTTGAAATATCAAGAGCTACCGATGGTTTTTCGGCAATAATCAGTGTTTTAGTCATATGCTTCCGAGTATCCAAACCGTGGACTTTGGGAGTATCTTATAAAATATAGCGTTACGATACTGCCTGTTTCACCAAAATGGTGAAACCCGATCCGGTTTTAATAAGTGTATGGCGTGGATAATACGAGAGGAAAAACAGTTCATGCAAGTGCAAGATGACAATTTGAAATATTTATTTTTAAATTATTGGCAGGGATTCCTGGTTTTCCTGGCTCTGGTGGCGGGCGTTTCCTTTGCCTCAAGTGGCGTGGTTACTTGGGTTGCGGCAAACTGGAGCTACTTTTCAGGCTTGCAAAAACTGCTTGGAATCCAGCTTTTATTTATAATTGCCTGCATGTCGGCATTTCTGGTTTATTTACGTACTGCCAAAAAAACCGGCCAGGCAAAAGCGGGAGCGGGCAGTCAGGGAGCCTTGTTTCTGGCTGCGGTCATTACCGGTGCCCTGCTGGCACTTATTGGCCAGGTGTATCAAACGGGGGCCGACCCCTGGACCCTGTTTGCCATCTGGGGGGCCTTGATGCTGCCTTTCTTGCTGGCAGCGCCTAATGCAGCGCTTGCCCTGCTATGGTGTGCGGTCATCAACCTGGCCTGGCAATTGTACATGAACGATTTTTGGGGCATGTTAAGTCGCCAGCATTATGACCAGGCGCTGGTTTTTGCCGGGTTCAACCTGCTTTTGCTGGTGGTGGCCGAATGCAATATTGCGCGTTTGGGTGACCGCTTCAGGCTGGTGCCGCGTTTTCTGGGTTTCTTTTGTCTTTGGCCTTTGCTGGGCATTGATGATGGTGGATACGGTAATGCTAAAAGCAGTGTGACAGATCTGCTGGTATGGGTGGTGCCCACCTTGGTGTTTGTGGCCGGTTTCCGGTTTTACAGCCGCCGGCGGGTGGATTATTTCATGCTGGCCAACCTGGTCGGGTTTTTGTCTGCCGTGGTATTGGTCCGTTCCTTGAGCTTTTTCAGTTTCTGGCGTATGCCTGAATTGGCGCTCTTCATGATTGCCAGTCTGGTGCTGTTAACGGCAGGTCTGGGGGCCGTTGTGATTAATCGTCTGTACCGCAAAAACAATCCCGATCGCGGTCACAAGAGCCTCTGGCCGGTTCACTTGCTGATGGTTTGTGTGGTAATGGTGGTGTCCCTGCTGTTTGCCCTGTTTCTGGCCATGATGAACGTGTCGTTTCTGAGTAGCGGTATTCTGCTGCTGGTGATTGCCGGCGTGATCTGTTTTTCAGGCAAAGACCGGGGTCAGGATGGCCTGGTATCCGGTTCGCTGGCGCTGATTGGACTTGGCATGATGGCGGCCTCGCTGTTGGAAATCCATGATGATTTCTTCAGCCCCGAAGTGCGGGCAGTGTTGCGCCTGCACGCCAGTGCCATTGCCGCGGTCAGCATGGCGGTTTATGTTATGTTCAGACAGGGGTGGGTGCGCTTCCTGTCCGCCGCGCAGGCGATTGGATTGATATTGCTGGTGTTGTATACCTTTATGTGGGTTGATGACAGTTATAGGGCGACCGAAGTCGCATTTTTCACACTGTCTTTGCATTCGGTTCCCTGGCTGGCGCTGGCCTCGGTGGTGCTGTTTGTTTGCACGCATCAGTATGAACGTAACGGCCTGCGTCCGCTGGCGTGGGCTTTGGCCATGACAACGCTGGTATTGACAGTATTCAATACCGTGGAAACCAGCTGGGAACCGGGCCTGGGGCAGGTTTTGGGGCCGCTTGACATGTTCAGGACTGTCCTGGCGGGGTTAAACCCCTTGAAAGTGGGTAATTGGGGCAATATTGTATTCCAGTTCCTGCCAGCGGCCCTGGTGGTTTGGGGCATGCGCAAGCAGGAAGGGGCGGGCCGGTTTACCTGGCTGGCCGCTGCCTTGGTGTTTGTGTTGTGCCTGTATTGGGGCAATGGCAATGGGGTGGTGTATGGCCTGATACTGGTACTGCTGGCTTACCAGTGCCGTGACTGGGTCCTTGGGGGGGCCGGAACGGTAGCCATGATCGGCTTCCTCTGGATGTTTTATTATCAGATGGAGTTAAGCCTGCTGCAAAAGGCTTTCCTGCTACTGGGCACCGGTCTGGTGCTGCTGACGGTAACCATTGCCTGCCGCCATTGGCTGCGCAAGGACCAGGAAGAGCACGCCATGGCAACTGTCCAGGCGCCAGAGGCACTGTCCACTTCTGAAGCACCCGCCAAAGCACGCGGCTTGCTACCGCTCATGACGGCTCTGGGTGTGGTGTCGGTATTGGCCGTGGCCAACTGGGGGATCTGGACTAATGAAACTATTTTGCGAACCGGTCAGCGCGTGGTGCTGGCGCTGGCACCGGTTGATCCGCGCTCGCTGATGCAGGGTGACTATATGTCGCTGAATTTTGAACTGGTGGATCATTTGCGCACGGCAGTATGGGCAAAGAAATCTACCGAAAATGCTGATAGTGCTCAAAAAGTAACGCAAGGATACGCCATTCTGGCTATAGATGACAAAGGGGTGGCATCGCTTGCCGGTATTTCCGAAACCTATCCCAGTATGGTTCTGGCCGATGGCAATACAGTCATCATGCGTTACAAAACCGGCCCCTTCGGAACCGTATCCCTGGCCTCACACGAGTACTTTTTTCCCGAAGGCAAGGGCAACCATTTCGCGCAGGCCAAATATGGCGAGTTCCGGGTTCGCAAAGATGGCAAGGCCCTGCTTAGCGGCCTGCTGGATGAAAACCTGAATCAACTGTAAACGTTGTCAAACCAAAGCGCCGGTGCCACACGGGCACGGCCTGTTGCCAGAATTGCGTTACGCTGCCGGCCGGCAAGGGGGCAAACCCCAGCGCCTGCCAGGCTTTGCCCAGGCTGGCCAGCGGGTTTTGCAAATCTATCGCGGTGGCGTGGTTCTGTTTGGACAGTTTGCGCCCTGCTGCGTCCAGCACCAACGGTACATGCATCATGCGAGGGGGGGCATAACCCAGCATGTGGGCAATGCAATGCTGGCGGGCGGTAGAGCTTAACAGGTCATTACCCCGCACAATGTCCGTGATGCCCTGGTCATGGTCATCAATCACCACCACCAGTTGGTAGGCAAACAGGCCATCGGCACGTTTAACAATAATGTCCCCCACTTCATTGACAACATCCTGGCTTTGTTCTCCCTGCCAGCGGTCCACAAAACGGGTTATGCCTTCGGGCATGACAAGGCGCCAGGCCCGGGCAGGGCGGTTGCCGGCAATGCCATGGCGGCAGGTACCGGCATAAGGGCGTTCGCCGTTCAGGCCAAGCCTGCCGTTTTTAATCGCGTTACTGGCAATTTCCTTGCGGGTGCAGGCACAGCCGTATATCAGCCCGCGTTCTTTTAACTGGTTAAAAACGTCCTGATAACGATTCAGGCGTGAAGACTGCCAAATAACCTTGCCGTCCCAGTGCATCTCAAGGGCCTGCAATTGCTGCATGATAATGCGGTCGGCCCCGGCAACCACACGCGGGGTATCAATGTCTTCAATGCGCAGCAGCCACTGGCCCTGGTGGGCGCGGGCATCAAGAAAGCTGGCCATGGCGGCCACCAGCGAGCCGTCGTGTAACGGCCCGCTGGGGCTGGGCGCAAAACGACCAATGTAATTAGTGCAGGAGTTTGGCCCCATCTTCGGCGAGCAGTTCTTCCAGTACCAGATGATCTACTTCGGCCTCTTGGCTCCAGAGCACCATTAAGGTAATGATTTTGAAATGTTCAAGGGAGACCGGGGCATCGGGGGTGGCCATGGCGCGGTCGATCACGATCTCACGCAGTGCAGGTGTGATGGCACCGGAGCTTTCAAGAAAATAAAGAAAACCGATGGCCTCGGTGCCCAGATGCAGTTGTTCATGTTTTGCATAAACACGTGTGCTGGTGTTAGACATGTCCGACAACTCACCGCTTTGTTCGGTGGTTTCGGCAAGACCATACAGCCAGCCAATAGCGTCGCTGATGTCTTCATGTTCGAAGCCAGCAGCCACTAAACGCTTGGTTAGCACATCGGTAGATGGACATGCATCTGGTGTATAGTAATTTTCAAAGAGATAAACCAGAACATCGAACATAGTTGTAATTTCCGAAAAAGGTTTATTCAAAGACAGGCTTCATGATAACTGAAAATAGCCAAAAGAATCGCTAAAAATAAAGGTGCATGAACTTTTGGGAGGCGATCGTTGTTTCAGCCAGGTACGGGTGTGTGACTTTGCCCACAGAATTGGTTTTTAATCGCACAGCCACGGGTATTTTGACTAAAATGCGGTGTCTATTTTGTTTAGTTCATTGCCTCTGAAAGGAATTGTCATGGCATTTAATCCTGCTGACGTAAAGTCGTTAATGGAAATCACCTCCCGCCCCGATCTGATCTTTGTTAAAGGGGAAGGTTCCTGGCTGGAAGACCAGGATGGCCGACGATACCTTGACATTATGCAGGGCTGGGCCGTTAACTGCCTGGGTCATTGCCCACCTGAAGTGGTCAATGCCATAGAGCACCAGGCCAAAGTGTTAATTAACCCGTCCCCCGGGTTTTACAACCAGCCGTCCATAGACCTGGCCAATCGCCTTACCAGCGCTTCCTGCTTCGACCGTGTGTTCTTTGCCAATAGCGGCGGCGAAGCCAACGAAGGCGCGATCAAGCTGGCCCGTAAATGGGGACAACTCCATCGCAATGGCGCTTACAAAATCATTACCTTTGAACACAGTTTTCATGGTCGTACCCTGGCCACCATGTCCGCGTCTGGCAAGGCCGGCTGGGACAAAAAATTTGCCCCCCAGGTTGACGGTTTTCCAAAAGCCATCATGAACTATCTGGATTCGGTGCGCGAGCTGATTGATGACCAGACGGTTGCGGTCATGCTGGAACCGGTGCAGGGTGAGGGCGGTGTGATTCCCGCCGATACCCAGTTCATGCAAGAACTGCGTGCCTTAACCCGCGAGAAAGGCATTTTGCTAATAGTGGACGAAGTGCAAACCGGCATGGGTCGTTGCGGCACCATGTTTGCTTACCAGCACTATGATATTGAGCCCGACATCATGACTCTGGGTAAAGGCATTGGTGGTGGGGTGCCATTGGCAGCCTTGTTGTGCCGTGAAGAAGTGGCCTGCTTTGAGCATGGCGACCAGGGTGGTACCTACAATGGCAACCCGGTAATGACCGCTGCAGGTGTGGCGGTGTTTGATGTGCTGAATGCACCGGGTTTTATGGAAAACATTAATGAGCGTGCCCAATACCTGTCCGATGGCCTGAATAAGCTGTCTGCCAAATGGGGAATGAAAGGCGAGCGTGGCCTGGGCCTGTTACGGGCCCTGATACTAGACCGTGAAGATGGTAATGCCATTGTAGAAGCTGCCCGCACCCGCGCGCCTGAAGGCCTGCTACTGAACGCACCACGTACCAACCTGTTGCGTTTCATGCCTGCCCTTAATATTAGCAAAGAAGAAATTGATCTGATGCTAAGCTGGCTTGATGAGCTGATTGCGCAAGTTCGCCAGTAAGCAATCAAGTGTTTTTTCACAGAAAGCTTGGCTCCTTGTCCATTAACAGGAGCCTCTCTTTTGTATTAAAAGGAATCGTATCTCATGAACAATGAAATTGACGAGTTGAGAGCGCTGGTTATTGAGCTTTACTATAATCTGAACCAAAGCATGGCCCAGCAGGCTGCTTTGCAGCATGGGCTTTATGCGCTTATGGCCAACGTGACCGACAGGCAAGCCGTTGCCAAATCGCTAACTATTTGTGCCGAAAGCTTTATAGCGCACAGGCAGGAACTGGAACTGCCTGAAGAAATGATGGAAACCTACCAGGATGAAATAGCCGAGTTGCTGGACAGCCTGGAAGAATAACTGAGTGCATTAATGCAGCAGGCCAATGAAGTGTTCTTTGGCCTGCACGGTGAGCTTTTTGAGCAGGCGTTCGGCCTGTGCCTGGCTAACCCCTTCGTTTTTTACGTTTTCAATAAAAACCAGTAGAGAGGATTGAACCAGTTTCATGCCACCAGCCTGGTCGGGTTCAAACTGGAGCCCTGAAACATGCTCAAGAATACCGTTGCTGTGGCGGCGCCAGCCGTTAGGGGCAAATTTGGGCAGTGATGTCATGATTGCGTGTTCACATAAAGACTAAAGTGTCAGTTTAGCGGTTTTTGTAAAATATGTCGGGTTCATTTGCACGATTGGCCATTCAAATGATAGAATTTAACGCTTAACTAATAATAACAAGCCGCTTTAGCTCAGTTGGTAGAGCAGTTCATTCGTAATGAAAAGGTCGCCAGTTCGATTCCGGCAAGCGGCACCAATAACAACAAGCACTTACGCCAATCTTAACGGGTTGGCGTTTTTGTTTTGTGATCTGTGTAGCCCCTGTGTAGCCTTTTATCTTTTCAGCATTTTAACCAGTGCCAGGGCCACTTTTTCTGAAGAAGCCGGGTTCTGTCCGGTAATCAGCCTGCCATCAATCACCACGTGCGCTTCCCAATTTCCCGCCTTGCTGAATTGGGCGCCTTTATTAATCAATTCGGTTTCAAGCAAATAGGGAACAATACTCTCACAGGCAACCGCTATTTCCTCTTCATTGCTGAAGCCGGTCAGTTTTTTGTCTTTGACAAGCGCAGTGCCATCTTGGTTGATGACGTCCAGCAAAACGCATCCGGCATGACAAACGGCCGCAACAATTTTGTCGTTATTCCAGAAATCCTGAATGAGTTTTTTTGAGTGCTCATCGTAACGAAGATCCCATAAAGGGCCATGCCCACCAGGATAGAAAATGGCATCGTGGCCGGTCGCGAAGGTTTTTTTCAGCACGACGGTGTTTTGCAGCAACTGCTGCAGCTTGGTGTCATTCTTGTAACGCTTGTACAAAGCGGATTCTTCAAGGGCGGCAACCGAAGCTGGGTCAATCGGCACCGCTCCGCCTTTGGGGCTTGCCAGCTCTACAGAAATTCCCCTGTCGTTAAAAACATAATAGGGGGCCAGGAATTCTTCCAGCCACACCCCGGTTGCTTTACCCGAATCACCCATTTTGTCGTTAGACGTTAGTACGATCAGTATGGACATTATTGTCTCCCATTGGCAAGATTGTTTCTTTGATTGTATATGATCGTGGTGCTGGTAGTCGATGAGCTAGATACTAGTTTGCATCCTGTGCTGGTGCATCATTAGGTCAAAGGAAAAAAATCAGTGGGAGATCAGGTTGTTTCAAAGTTAAAAACCAAACCTGGATTTGCTAAGTATGCAAAAGGTGGAAGAGGTGTTTATAGTCAGCTGAAAAATAAATTGAATACCGCGCTTGAAAATGCAGATAGATTACGTAGACATAATGAAGCAATGAATAGCAGTAATCCTGCAACAGATGTCGATAAATTAATTCTTGCATTAAGAGAGTTGGAAATGAACAAATAAAGATTGAACTGCAGTATGATCCGAAAAGATATTTCCCGTTAACAAACAAAACAGGATGCTCCCATGCAAATCGTTCAAGATGTTCTTCACTTCTGGTTCGTTGAAAGCACACCACAAATGTGGTTTCAAGGTGGTAACACTTACGACCAGGCCATTCGCGAGCGCTTTGGCGATACTTGCGAAGCGGCGGCGCGTGGCGAGTGTGATGAATGGCGTGCCACCATGCAAGGGCGTCTGGCTGAAATTATTGTGCTGGACCAGTTTTCGCGCAATATATGGCGTGATACCCCGCAGGCCTTCAGCCAGGATGGCATAGCGCTGGTTCTGGCCCAGGAGGCCATCAAACTGCCCGAATACCAAACGCTGTCCGCCATGGAAAAAAAATTCGTCATCATGCCGTTCATGCATTCGGAGTCACGGCTTATTCATGAAAAAGCGCTGGTCCTGTTTACCGAGCTGGGTGATGTGGCAACGCTGGAACATGAAATTCAGCACAAAGGCATGATAGATAAATTTGGCCGTTACCCAACCCGCAATAAAATCCTGGGACGCGCGTCCAGTGAAGAAGAAATTGCCTTTTGTAAAAACCTGACCCAAATGCTGGAAGAGTTTGTTCGCCAGGCGCAGGGGGCACCGGATTAGTTTTTCGGTGATCCCCTTTTGCTTAATCAGTAAGTCCTTAAGCGATAATTCCTTTTTAACTATTCAACCTTGATGCCCGCGTCTGCAATAACCTGACGCATTTTTGAGCCATATTCCGCTACCCAACGCTGGGCTTCTTCCTGGCTACCGTTAACCAATTGGATAGTTAGCGTATTAAATTGCGCTTTTACCTCGTCTGATTGCATTGCCTTGCCAAGCGCTTGATGCCATTTTTCTGTAATGGCCGGATCCAGTCCTTTAGGGGCCATCAGGAAAAAAGCGAACTGCATGTCAAAATCCTCAAGACCGGCCAGACCGCTTTCTGCGACCGTTGGAATGTCTGGCAGTTTGGGTTCACGCGTTTTGCCAGAAGTAGCGATGGGGATCAGCGTACCCGCCTGGATATGTTGCAGGGTTGAACCACCCATGACCAGAAAGCCGGCATCAACTTGATTGCCCAGCAGGGCATTCATGGCTGGTGCATTGCCGTTAAAAGGAATATTCAGCATGTTAAGGTTTGTGGCCAGACGAAAACTCTCCATCGTCAGGTGCCCCGGGGTGCCTGGACCGGCCGATGAATAGTTCAGGTCACGATCTTTGGCAAGTGCCGCCAAGCCCTTGATGTCCTTGATCTTGCTTGCCTTGTTAACCATCAGGACTTGGTTGAAGGTGCCCATCAAGCCTACCAGGTCCAGGGATTTTGCAGGATCAAACTTTGTATTTTTGTAAATGTAGGGGTTAACCGTTAGCAGGGAGTCAATGGTTGCCAGCATGGTGTAGCCATCGGGTTTCTGGCGTGACACGTTCTCGGCACCAATAATGCCCGAAGCACCGGGCCTGTTTTCAATCACAATGGGCTGGTTGAACTGTTTGCCAAGATTGGTTGCCAGCGCTCGGGTTGCCAGGTCAAGCGCGCCTCCGGCCGGATAGTTGATGATGATCGTGACTGGTTTTTCAGGGTAGGCGGCCAGCGCTTGTCCACCAAAAATTGCTGTGGCCAGCAATACAGCAGCCATGCCGTTTTTAATCATTAGTGTCTGTGTTTTCATTTTGAATTCGTCTCCGTGTAATTTTGATACTGATGTTGGTGGTAGCCGGATTTAACAGGCCAAGCCCTCACAGTAAATGCAAGCGCAAAATTAATATTTTTTATTTTTTGAAATCAGGCCAATGCTGTCGGGTAAGGGCTTTTATCGAC
Source organism: Advenella mandrilli (assembly GCF_016595155.1). Classification (GTDB taxonomy): domain Bacteria; phylum Pseudomonadota; class Gammaproteobacteria; order Burkholderiales; family Burkholderiaceae_B; genus Advenella; species Advenella mandrilli. The sequence continues at coordinate 88,257 of NZ_JAENGP010000002.1, read as the reverse complement.
CAATTCCAGGTTGGTGTATGCCAGTTTTTCCATCATCATTGCCTTTATACCAGCCATGTCTTTGTTGTTCCATAAGTTGTTCAGTTCATTGGGGTCTTTTTCCAGATCGTAGAGCTCACCCCAGGATGCGGTGTCATAAATAGTCATGCGATATTGTTGCGTCAGCAAGCTGCGGCAGCGGATCCGTGTATTCAAACCCAGAATTACGCGCTGGCCCTCTTCCTCAATGAGCAGCGCATCACGCAACTTGTCGATTTGACCAATGATAACGGGCGCCATATCTTTACCCTGGATACCATTAAACAGGGGAACTCCCGCGCGGTTAAGAATGGTGGGTGCCAGATCAATCGTACTGGTTAATGCATTGGAACTATCGCCGGTTTTTAGCTCGGGGTTTACGGGATCTGCCCAGATGAAGGGTACCCGGGTCAGGCCGCGATAATGAAGAGGGCCTTTCAGAAGCAGCTGGTGGTCACCCAGAAAGTCACCATGGTCACTGGTAAAAATCACCACGGTATTATCAGCCAGCCCTGTTTCTTCCAGCTTGTCCAGAACCCTGCCTATCTGAGCGTCAATATTGCTGATGGATCCATAGTTCAGGGCAAGGGCTTCTTTGGCTTCACGTTCATCGCAGGCAAAAGCGGCTGTTCCTTTTTTAGCGGCAGTGCCCGAGTCACGTTTTTCATGCAGCCATTTTACGTGTTCAGGACGCTCATGTTCAGAATAAAAAGAGTCTGGCAGCGTCATGTCTTCCGGTTTGTACATGTCCCAGTACTCTCCCGGTGGTGTGAACGGGTGGTGGGGATCGGGAAAGGAAACCTGAAGAAAGAAGGGTTGCTTGCTTTGGGCGTAGTCTTCAAGTAAATCCATGCTGCGATTGGCAATATAGGCAGATGGGTATTGATCTACCGTTAACCGTGTGCGCCATGCCTGACCAACTTTGCTCAATTGATAATCCGGGGTGGGGATGGCGTTTTCAGGGCCAATCAGGCTTTCTCCATTGGGGATATTCTGCCGCAGCCAGTAACGATAATGGCCGTGTACGATATCGGCATGGTCATCCACCAGTTTGACTTTTTCAAAACCGTAATAAGGATAGTCAAGATCATAATCATTGCTCTCTAGCCAACGGTCACGTTTTTCCTGGTTGTAGTTGCCGTCGTCGGGTTCAAATGCCTCAAGCCTGGTGCGTTCTTCCGGTTCTAGCGGCCAGAGCGGCTCCATGCTGGTCATGTTCTGCAAATGGATTTTGCCAACCTGGGCGGTGTTGTACCCGGCAAGGCGCAAGCTGTCTACAAAAGTCTTGGCTTTAAGTGAAAGCGGAATGCCGTTATGCCGTGCACCATGCACGGAAGGATACCGGCCCGTCATCATGCTGGCGCGGTTGGGCATACAAATGGGTGTGGCCACATGCATATTGGTAAAATGGAACCCCCGACGGGCCAGTGCGTCAATCACAGGGGTTTTAACTACCTGGTTGCCATAACAGCCCAAATGGTCTGCACGTAGCTGGTCAGCGATAAAGATTAGAAAATTGACGGGTTTAGTCATGATTTACCCTTTAATTATTGGTTAGTGGTAGCGGGTTGCTGTATTGTTTTTTTCCAGAAGGCCATGTTTTCCTGTACTTTTGTGGAAAACTCATCCCGGCTTGAGATGTTGGGCACCATACCCATCGGTATTAGTTCTTTTTTGAATGAATCTGAAGTGAGTATTTTCTGTACGGCACCATGCAGTTGATTAACAATGCTGGTATCGGTTCCTGCCGGAGCGAACAGGGCAATCCATGACTGGGCTGCTGTTTCAGGCTGTATATCAGAGAAGTACTGTATGTTGGCTACCTCCTTGACGCCTGAGAACATATCGCTTTTGGGATTGGCGATCCCCAGGATCTTAATGCGTTTGTCTTGTAAAAAGGGCATAGCGGGTGCAATGCCGGCCATGACAAGCTGTACGTTTCCTGCTGCCGTATCGGCCATAGCCGGACCTGCACCTTTATAGGCAACGTGTACGACATCCAGTGCCAGTTTATCTTTGAATTGCTCCATTGCCATTTGATGAACGGAACCAATGCCCGGTGAACCAAAACTGTATTTCCCGGGTTCCTTGCGTAGCAACTCGATGGTTTCTGTCAGATTCTGGGCTGGAAAATTTGCATTGGCTGCCAAAATAACAATATTTTCCGCGACATCGGCAATGGGTGTGAAATCCTTGACCGGGTCATACTTTAATTGGGGGTTAAGGTGTGTGTTGATGCCATGTGTATTGGTGGTGCCCATAAGAATAGTACGGCCATCGGGCTTGGCTCTGGCTACTTGTGCAGCAGCAATTGCACCACCGGCCCCTGGTTTGTTTTCCACAATGAAATTGGTGCCGGTTTCAGTGGCCAGTTGCCTTGTTAGCAGACGGGTAAGTACATCAACCGCTCCACCGGGAGCAAAAGGCACGATCACGCTGATCTGGTCGGGCAAGGGGGTTGCTTTAACAGCCGTGATGCTAACGCAAAGGGCGGTCAAACCCGCCCCGATGTATTTAAATGGGGTATATTTCACTTCAGTCTCCGAACATTATATTTAGCGTCAATGATTTATTTGTTTTTGACGATTGTTCCACACCCCTTGATAACTGTAAAATTCATTTTTGGACTAACCTGATAACCAAATTGGCATCTACCATGTTTTTCCTGAAAAAACGCCAGGCTGAATTAATCACTTCCTTGGCCGAGACGGCAAACCTTCGTCGATCCGCTGAGCTGTTGCACATGACCCAGCCAGCAGCCTCTAAAGTACTTGCCCAAATAGAGGCAGAGCTTGGTTTCACGCTGTTTGATCGCAGTGCCAGCGGAACGGTACCCACTGTTTTTGGCGCAATGCTCATACCCTATGCACGTGAAATTCTGCATTCGGCACAGCGCATTCAGGATGAGCTTGCCCGTTTGGGACAAAGCCGTCAGCGTTGCCTGAAAATTGGTGCCTTGCCAACCGCCACGATTTCCATTGTGCCGGAACTGGTCTGTTCTTTAATGGAGCACGTCAAAGGCCTGCAAGTGAGCATTGAAGATGGTACGGTACTGCCGTTACTGGAAAAGCTGCGGGTCGGTAAGCTGGATCTGGTTATCGGGCGTAGCAGCGAACAGATTGACCTAACCGGTTTTAACCGGATTATTCTTGATTATGAACCCATGGTACTGGTGTGTGGCCGTCAGCATCCCCTGGCAAGCAAAGCCCGGATTACTTCAGATGACCTGCATCAGTGCAACTGGATTTTTCCGCCAGAAGACACATATGCCAACCTTCGGTTAATAGAGCTGTGCGACCGGTACGGGCTTAACCAGCCGCATATCCTGATCAGGTCAAGCGTTACCATGAGCAATGTCATTTTGCTTGAACGACAAAACCTGATTGCGGCTTTGCCACTGGGGATTGCGCAATATTTCATTGATCAGGGCATTTTACACATACTGCCCACAACCCAAACCGTTAATTTCGGGGAAATGGTTTTGTATACCCATAAAGACAGTATCTATGCGCCCAACGCAAATTTAATTAATAAAGTGTGTGCCATGATGAAGTCTGAAAAAGTTAATTCATAAACTTTTTTAAAAATCTAAATATGCGCTTGAACTCATATGTATTGTGATGCATAATATGCACTCTGATCCATATCGAGAAAACTTACATGTCAAAAAAGCGTGACAACACAGCCATTGCAAAAGCGTCTGAAAACAGCGCCAAAGGCGATGTTTTCGCCATGCAGCGCGCTACGCTGAAACAGCTGCGCAAAATGGTCAAGCTGACACAGGCAGATCTCTCAGAAACCATGGGCGTTGGGCAGGACACCGTTTCCCGTCTTGAAAAACGTCATGACATGCTGCTTTCCTCTATCAGCCACTATGTTGAAAGCCTGGGCGGCAAGCTCGAGTTGACAGCTATTTTCCCTGGCCGGTCTGCCATTTTCATTGATTGTCTTGAAGATGAATCAACGTCTTCATGCAAAAAAACCCGACCTCCCGATTAAGTAAAAGGTACACACAAAAAATGCTTCAAACCCCCTATTACCTGATTGATAAAACCGCATTACAACGTAATCTTGAAATTATTGATTACGTCAGAAAAAACTCAGGCGCCAAACTGCTGCTAGCCCTAAAGTGCTTTGCAACATGGTCGGTATTTGATTCCATGAAGCCCTACATGGATGGCACCACTTCTTCCTCATTGTACGAAGTCAAGCTGGGTTACCAGAAATTTGGCGGTGAAACCCACGCCTACAGCGTTGCCTTTGCCGACCATGAAATAGACGAAGTGCTGGCCAACAGCGACAAAATCATCTTCAACTCTATCAGCCAGCTTGAGCGCTTTGAAGCCAGGGCGGGCAACAAACCCAAAGGCCTGCGCCTGAATCCGGGCATCAGCAGTTCCAGCTTTGATCTGGCCGACCCTGCCCGTCAGTTCAGCCGTTTAGGTGAAGGGAACCCGGAACGTATTCTGGCCATTATCGATCGCCTTGATGGCGTCATGATTCACAATAACTGTGAAAATGCAGACTTCGCCCGTTTTGACGAGCTTCTTGCCCAGGTGGAAGCGCGTTACGGTGCCATTTTGCATCAGCTGAAATGGGTCAGTTTAGGGGGCGGTATCAGTTTTACCAAACCGGGTTATGAACTGGACAAATTCTGCCAACGCTTGCGCCAATTTGCGCAAACCTACGGTGTCCAGGTTTACCTGGAGCCCGGTGAGGCAACCGTGCGTTACACCACTACGCTGGAAGTCAGCGTGCTGGATACGGCCTTTAATGGTAAACATCTGGCTATTGTGGACAGCTCTACCGAAGCCCATATGCTTGATTTGCTTATTTACCGTGAAACAGCACCCATCGGTAATGAAACCGGAGAACACCGTTACCAGATATGCGGCAAGACCTGTCTGGCCGGAGATATTTTTGGCGAAGGCAATTTTGATGCGCCATTGCAGGTGGGTGACCGGCTTTCGATTGGGGATGCAGGCGGTTACACCATGGTCAAGAAAAACTGGTTTAACGGCGTAAACATGCCGGCTATCGCCATCAAGGAGGTCGATGGCAGCATTCGTGCCGTGCGTGAGTTTGGTTATGACGACTACGTTAATAGCCTGTCTTAATAAAATCTTTAAATTTAAATAAAAGGGGTACACCTATGAAACGTAATGTACTTATTATCGGTGCCGGTGGCGTCGCTCATGTAACCGCACACAAATGTGCTCAGAACAACAAACTGCTGGGCGATATTAATATTGCTTCGCGTACCGTAACCAAATGCGAAGCCATTATTGACTCCATCAAGGAAAAAGGCAACCTGCAAAGCCCGGGTGTGTTGCGTGCGCACGCACTTGATGCCTACGATATTGAAGCCACCAAGGCTCTTATCCGTTCTACCGGTAGCCAAATCGTGATTAACGTTGGCACGCCTTTTCTTAATATGTCCGTGCTGGAAGCCTGCATTGGCACCGGTGCCGCTTATCTGGATACCGCCATTCATGAAGATCCCAAGAAAGTGTGTGAGCCCCCACCATGGTATGCCAACTATGAATGGAAACGCAGCCAGGCATGTAAAGAGGCTGGTGTAACGGCCGTATTGGGTGCCGGTTTTGACCCGGGTGTGGTTAACGCCTATGCCCGTTTCGCCTACGACAACTACTTCGACCAGGTTGACTCCATTGATATTATTGATATTAATGCTGGCAGCCATGGCCGTTATTTTGCCACCAACTTTGACCCTGAGATCAACTTTCGCGAGTTTACCTCTACCGTTTGGTCCTGGGAGAACAGCCAGTGGAAAGCCAACAAAATGTTTGAGCATGGTAAAGAATGGGACATGCCCGTCACCGGTAAAAGCATGGCCTATTTAACCGGACACGATGAGCTGCATTCTTTGTCGCGTTTTCTTGATGTACCCAATATTCGTTTCTGGATGGGTTTTGGCGAGCACTACATCAATGTGTTTAACGTATTGAAGAACTTGGGTCTGTTGTCTGAAAAACCGGTTCGCACCGCACGGGGCCAGGAAATTGTGCCGCTTGAAGTGGTGAAAGCCGTTCTGCCCGACCCGGCTTCCTTGGCTGCTGGCTATACCGGTAAAACCTGCATTGGCGACCTGGTAAAAGGCACCAAAGACGGCCAGCCAAAAGAAGTCTTGATTTATAACACCTGCGACCATGAAGCATGCTATGCCGAGGTAGGCAGCCAGGCCATTTCATATACAGCGGGCGTACCTGTGGTTGCCGCCGCCATGTTAATAGCCAAAGGCACCTGGGATGCCAAGCGTATGGTTAACGTGGAAGAGCAGGATCCGGCTCCGTTCATCGCGCTGATGAACGACATGGGCCTGGTTACCCGCATTAAAGATGAACACGGCGACCGCATCCTGAACCCTATGCAGGAATTGGCCAGCAGCGAACCCGAGAAAGTGTTCGCCACGGCGTAAAAGGGTTGCAAGGGGGCGTGGCGACACACCTTGCCCCAGTTGCATACCTGTCAAAATCACCTTATTATTGCCTTGCATGGATAAAAAACAAAACAATTAATGGAAAATTAAAAAATCCACTGGCAATCAGCATCAATCGGTGACTACCTGAAAAGTAGTATTAGCTGCTTGCTATGCATTCTCAAGTTCAAACAAACTGATGAGTGAGCAAGTCATGATAAAAGATTTACAGGGTAATAGTATTTCTGAAGCCAGTGCAGATGCCGTTGATTATTACAACCAGGCGGTAGCCGCTTTTAATATTTATACGGGTGACCCCTTCAGCCTGGTTAGTAATGCCATCGAAGATTCACCCCACTTTGCCATGGCGCATATTTTCAAGGCTTATTTGTTAGGCCTGGCGACCGAGCCCATCTTGAACGGGTACGCCAAAGACACGGTACGGCACCTGAAAACCCTGCATCTAAGCGACCGGGAAGCCTCGCACCTGGGTGCACTGGACCTGATGCTGCACGGAGAATGGACCGCTGCCGCCCTGGTGCTGGATATTCACAACAGTAATTATCCGCTGGATATTGTGGCCCTGCAGGCGGGGCATTTGATGGATTTTTACCGTGCCAACGCCCGTAACCTGCGCGACCGCCTGGCTCGTGTCTTGCCCTATTGGTCAAACAACGTACCGGGGTATTCCGTCTTGCTTGGCATGTATGCCTTCGGGCTGGAAGAAACCGGCGATTACGACAGGGCTGAAGAAACCGGCCGTAAAGCCACCGAACTGCAACCCCGGGATTGCTGGGCCCATCATGCGGTTGCCCACGTATTGGAAATGCAGGGGCGGGTGATTGACGGTGTTAAATGGATGTCAACGCGTGAAAAATACTGGTCTGAAGAGGACAATTTCTTCAAGGTACATAACTGGTGGCACAGGGCAATTTACCATCAGGAGCTGGAGCAGAATGATGTGGTATTAAGTATTTACGATAATCATATTCGCCATGGCAACAGTACCGTGGCGCTGGAACTGGTGGATGCCTCGGCCATGTTGTGGCGCCTTCACCTGGACGGGGTGGATGTGGGCGACCGCTGGGATGAACTGGCTGATTGCTGGCAGACCCATGCCGATGGGCATTCTTACACCTTTAATGACTGGCATGCCGTTATGGCCTACCTTGGCGCAGGACGGGATATTGACGCTGAACAAATCCTGAAGGATTGTAAAAAAATTAACCCCGACCCGAAATCGGAAATGCAGCAATGGACCCAAAAGCACACATTGCCCTTAATTGAAGGATTTATTGCTTTTTGGCGCAAAGATTATCAAACCGCCATTGAGCAGTTGTACGGAGCCAGGTTTATTGCCAACAGCTTTGGGGGCAGCCATGCCCAGCGCGATATTATTGACCTGACCCTGATAGAGGCCGCCATTCGAGCCGGACAACCCGAACTGGCCCGAGCCCTGGCTAACGAACGTCTGGCGCTGAAACCAAACAGCCGGCTTAACCAGGGGTTTCTGGCGCGAAGCAAAAGCTGGGCGGTTTCGGGTATCCAGTAACCACCCCGTCAGGCTCCGCCTGCCACCCCTCCTTGGGAGGGGAATTATTTGGGGCTTTGCTGGGTAGTTCGGTTGATTCAGAACCACCCCGGCGCTGTGCGCCACCCCTCCTTGGGAGGGGAATTATTTAGGGCTTTGCTGGGTAGTTCGGTTGACCCAGAACCACCGCGGCGAAGGAGGGGAATGTGCAGCACAGACGTTTCCACGAAGCAGGGAAATTCCCCTCTGCGGAGGGGTGGCGCACAGCGCCGGGGTGGTTTTTCTGCACTGTCCTAAACTCCTGGTTCTATTACGGGGTGGTTTTTCTGCACTGTCCTAAACCCTTAATTCTATTGCGGGGTGGTTAACGCCCGCGTTGGAATGCATAAAACAATGCCAGGCATTTACTGCAGCAGCCTGCCGCCATCCACCACGATGCCTGTCCCGTTAATCATTCTGGCATCTTCGGAAGCCAGAAAAACCACGGCAGCGGCCACATCGTTAACGCTTACAATCTGGTTCATCGGATTCATGGCACGTACCGCTTCCAGTGCCTTTTCTTCTGAACCAAACTGTTTGCTTAGCGTGGCATCAACCAGCTGCGTCCAGACATAGCCCGGATGCACCGCATTAATACGTACTTTCTGCCCCGAACGGGCGGCGCTAAGCGCGGCCTGTTGCGTCATATTGATAATGGCGCTTTTGCTGGCTCCGTAAGAGCCGCCACCCACAGAACCCACAAACCCGGCAATTGAACCCATATTCACAATGGCGCCACCGTTTTCATTGCCCTGCATGGCGGCAATACCCGCCTGAATACCCAGGAACGTGCCATCCACATTAATGGTAAACAGGCGCTTCCATTCCTGGAAATCAATATCGCTGAAGGGCACGCTCTGGGTGGAAATTACCCCGGCATTATTCACCAGGACATCGCAGCGGCCATGCAGGGCCACCACCTGTTCAAAGGCGCTTTTCCAGCTTTCTGCCCGGGTCACGTCCAGCTGCACGTAATCGGGTACCTGCCCATCCTGAAAACGTGCTGCCAGTAACGCGGCATCTTTTGCTTTCAGATCACCCAATACAACCCTGGCACCTTCCTGCATCAAACGGGTGGCAATGGCCATACCAATATCACCCATACCGCCGGAAATCAATGCCACTTTATTCTTGAGACCTTTCATGTATCAACCTGTATGATTAATTAACCTGCATATTGGCATCTGCCATGACCTTGCTCCACTTCTCAATTTCCTCATTGATATAAGCGGTAAACTCGGTCGGTGTCGTGGTGTTGATAAGCACCCCCTGGCTGGTGAACTTGCCGGCAATTTGTGGGTCGTTCATGGCTTCGGCCACCGATTTGCTTAACAGTTCAACAATCTCGCTGGGGGTGCCTTTTTTCACGGCGACACCCCACCAGAAGGTAGGCACAATCTCACCATAACCCAACTCTTCCAGTGTAGGTACATTGGGCAGCAGCGGAGAGCGCTCTTTGGAACCAATCGCCAGCGCACGCAGCTTGTCACCCAGCACAAACGGGCCGCTGGTGGGGATGGCATCATACATGAAATCAACCTGGCCGCTGATGGTATCTTGCAAACCGGGAATCGAGCCCTTATAGGCCACGTGTGTCATTTCCTGGTTCAGTTTGTTTTGCAGCAAAGTGCCAAACAGATGGCCGCCCGTACCCACACCCTGTGAGGCATAAGTCAGGCCCTGGGACTTGTCTTTGGCACCCTTAACCAGCTCTTCAAACGTATTGTAAGGGCTGTTTACGGGAACCACCACCAGCGCTGGTGACACAATCAGCTCAGCCACGGCTTGCAGGTCGGTACGCGGGTCATAATTCAGATTTTTGAACAGGCCCACATTGGTGGCCAAAGAAGGCACATCGCCAATAAACACGTTGTAACCATCGGCCGGTGCTTTTTTCAGCACATTCATGCCCACCTGGGCGGCGCCGCCCGGCTTGTTGTCCACCACCACTGGCTGCCCCAGTTTTTTGGACATATGGGCACCCACTTCACGGGCCAGCACATCGGTTAAACCACCGGCAGCGTAAGGCACCACAAACGTAATGGGTTTGCTGGGGTAGGTTTGCGCATTGGCCATACCGCTAAAGCCAACCGCTGCACAAACAGGCAATAATAATTTGAACAGGTTTTTTTTCATGAAAGTCTCCAGTGTTCTAGGTATTTAATATCAAACTTCGGCAGCAATGGTATTGCGCAGGACACCAACGGCATCCACTTCAATTTCAACCACATCACCTTCTTTCATGAAAACGGGCGGGTTGCGTTTGGCGCCCACACCACCAGGGGTACCGGTCACAATCACGTCACCCGGGTTCAGGGGCAGGAAAGAAGAAATATAGGCAATCTGGCGTGGAATGCTGTGAATCAGCATGTCGGTAGTGGCACGCTGCATTTCAACCCCGTTCAGGCGGGTAATCAATGTCATTTTCTGGTTGGCTTCAATTTCATCGGCCGTGACCATCCATGGGCCGAAACCACCGGTTTTCCAGAAGTTCTTGCCCGGACCCCACTGTGACGTGGCGGTTTGCCAGTCGCGGATACTGCCGTCGTTGTAGCAGGCATAACCGGCAATGTGATCCCAGGAATCTTCTTCTGAAATGCGGCGGCCACCCTTGCCAATCACAATCGCGATTTCACCTTCGTAATCCAGTTTGACAGACTCAGGAGGCAGCACAATACTGTCGTTGTGGGCAACCTGGGATTCTGCCACACGCAGGAAAATTACCGGTGACTCGGTTTTTTCTTTATTGGTTTCTTTTACGTGCTCGTCGTAGTTCAGCCCGATACAGAAAATCTTGCCGGGTTCCGGAATTACGGGCAGCAACTCAAGGTCAGCAAACTTCAGGGTGGCTGTTGCATTGGCAGCCAGCTGTTCGGCCTTGGCCAGCAGGTCTTTTTCAAGTACCTCTTTAAGGGTGTTGGCTTCGCCTTCAAACAAAGGCTTCAGGTTGATCACATCATCGCCATTCACGGCACCGAATGTTTCTTCATTGTTCAAGTTAAAACTGATTAATTTCATTTTTTTCTTCCTGCTTATTTAATATCAAAAATTCAATGGGATACTTGTGGGGTTTAATCTTTGGGGCTCATAAGGTCATGCATTTGCTTTACCCATTCGGAACGGGGCATGAACTTGGGAGATGCCTGGGCAATTTCCTTGACCCGGGCCATGATTTCGTCATCGCTCAGGCTAAAGTCAATGGTTTCCTTAAGCGGCTGGTCGCAATACCATTCGGTGTCCATAAACACCTCAATCCGGTTACCTTCCGGGTCAAAGCTGTAGATGGAAAGGGCGTTGCCATGGGTGCTGGGGTCCATTTTTTCGGCACCGGCCGCTTTCAGGCTGGCGTAATAATTGCGCAGGGTGGGTAAATCCTGTACCCGCATTGAAATCTGGTTAATCACACTGAAAGTGACTTCTTCGGGGCGACCGCTTACCAATGCCATTTGATGATGTTCTTCTGGGTTCTGGCTAAGGAACACGATGTCTTTGCCGCCAATCACGCCTTTGTCGGTAATGAACATTTGCAACGCCTGCTGGTAAAACTGCGTCATGCGGGCAATATCTTTGACAAAAATGCCGACATGACTAAAAGACAAGGCTGGTTTTTGCACATCTTCTTTGATAAAACTCATAATTTATCACTATTTAATAAAAACAATGAAAATTATTATATTTAATTATTTAATATAAATCAATTATCAAATAAATAAAATATTATAAGTTTTTGTAAAACGGTATAATGTGAAGTTTTTCCACCAAAAAACCGGGTTTCCCCCATGTCTAGTTTGACCAAAATGCTGAATGTGCTGGATCTTTTCACGCCAGAACACCCCTCGTGGACCATAGAAGAAATGGCCGAGCATTTGGGTTATGCCGTGCCTACCATGTATCGTTACGCCAAAGAATTGAATAACGCCGGCTTGTTGCGGCACAGCTCGGGTGCCCGCTACGTGCTGGGCACGCGCATTATCGAGCTGGACTACCAAATCAGGAATATTGACCCTTTAATCCAGGCTTCCTCGCAGGCCATGCGCAGCCTGGCAGAAAAGTCCGGTTCCGATGTCGTGCTGGGCACCATATATGCCGATCGCATCATTACCGTCAGCCATGCCTTCGGGGAAGAAAATTTAAAAATCAGCTTCGTGCGTGGCAAGCGCATGCCCTTGTTCAAGGGGGCGTTGTCAAAATGCGTGCTATCCACACTATCCAAACCCCAGTTGCGTAAAGTCATGGCAGACAACACCGGCGAATTTGCCGGGCTGGAAGCGCAAACCATTCATGAGCAATTGAAGGAAATCCGTAAAAAAGGCTATTGGGCTACCTTCAGCGAATTGAACCAAGGCGTGGTGGGCATTGCCATCCCGTACCAGAACAAACAGCACCAAATCAACGCCTCACTGGGTTTCATTGTTTCAGACAAACGCTATAGCCTGATGGAAGAAGACAAGGCAGTGGCAGAGCTGCAAAACTGTGCAGAGGAAATTGACTTTGCCTTGCGGCATTATGGGTAGGAGGTTGTGGCGGGGGGGCGTTCCCATGCTCCGTGTGGAAATGCATATTTTAAAATTTGGTTGACCGGTGCTTGACTGGAAATATGCTGTCATCACTCAACGTTCAATAACATGCGTATACATGCTACGAAGTCGTGATTGTTGGGGGTCAAGTGTTGCAATAAGGGTAAAACCGTGTCGCTCATAAAGTTTAATTAAATCCTCGGAATCTTCGCATTCCAGAATAATTATGCGACCACCAATCAGTTCTTTCGCTGCTGAAATGACAGCGTAGATTTCAGAAAGAATGTTTTCCAGGGATATTGGATTGGATGCAACCGCAGTGTTTTTTCCTATTTGACCAATGAGGAATGCACGGATGCGCCCGGCATTTTTTGAAATACCATCCATGCGTTGAATTTTTGATTTACTGATACTGGTATTTGTCAGCCGCAACTCTTTGAAAGATAATGAAAAATATGCCAGTATCTCACCAGAGTCGTCATTCAGAATAAGATAAGTTCTGGCATTGTCAGTTTGTTCAAATCGAATGGCTTTGCCGGGTTGTGTAAGAAAATTTTCTACATCAGCATTAAGATTGCAACAAAATTGGGAAAGGAGCTTGGTGGTTGAGGTTTCACCAAGCTCTTTTAGCAGATTTTTAAGTTGGACAATTGTTGTTTTAATAACTGAACGCCCCGTTTGTTTTCGGCTTTATAGTCACGTTTTTTTACCGTGATTTGACGGGGAGATGCCAAATCCTGGTGAATCCGTTTAATGGATTCTTTATCTTTGACTACAAAATCTTTATCAAAGGATACAGTAGCCATGAGCACTTCCTTTTTGCTAGTAATAAAGTACATTTTAGCAGATTTTTTGCAATTACCTATACCGTATAGTGGACGTTTTGAGCCTATTGCTCAACCACGTCCTATTTGGCAACCACCCCGTCAGGCTGCGCCTGCCACCCCTCCGCAGGAGGGGAATTTTCCTGCTTCGTGGATATACCGGTATATGCATTCCGCTCCGCTAGTGAACTTATAACAGATGCAGGTGAACTTAGCATAAATTCCCCTCTGTGGAGGGGTGGCGCGAAGCGCCGGGGTGGTCACGGCGCATAGAGGACAGTTCACTTCGCATGGGAATGCCTACCACCGCAATCACTCAGCGGGACACATCCGTTTCCAATAACATGCGTATATAACGTGTATATGGAATACCTTTTGCTTTTGCCTTGGCTTTCAGGGCATTGAGCAGTGATATGGGCAAACGCATGCTTAGCGCCGCTGATTTGGGTTCCAGTTCAAAATGCATGGGTTTAAAACCGGATAAATCATATTTCGTCAGATCGGCATCTGCAACGAACTGTTCAGCCGCAGCATCGTTTTTTAAAGACGGCATGGATTTATGTTTGGCTTTCATTTTTAGAAAATAATTAAGTCAAAGAATTGCAACAATACAATAGAAGCGCTTTACTTCACCACATAAAACGGCAAATTTATCTACCACTAAATTCACCGGTTATCATTGGGCATCACCATACCAGCCAGTTCCCACGCTCTAATTGGAAATACATACAACACACAGGAAACAAAAACACATGGCACAGGCAATAGTCATTCACCAACCCGGTGGCCCCGGCGTTTTACAGCCGCAAACCATCACCGTAGGCAAACCCGGCCCCAACGAACTGCGTATCCGGCAAACCGCCATTGGCGTGAACTTTCATGATGTTTACGTGCGCTCCGGCCTTTACCAAACCCTGCCGCTACCGGGCATTCCCGGTATAGAAGCCGTGGGCATAGTAGAAGAAACCGGCTCACAAGTTAACAACTTTACCGTTGGTGACAGAATTGGCTACATTACCCGCAGCTATGGCGTTTACGCCTCGGAGCGCCTGCTGCCCGCCGACCTTGCCATCCGCCTGCCCGACAGCATTAGCGACGACCTGGCCGCCACCCTTTTGCTTAAAGGCCTGACCGCAGAAATGCTGGTAAAACAGGTACACCCCGTTAAACCCGGTGAGCGGGTACTGGTACATGCCGCTGCCGGTGGTGTGGGGCGTTTGCTATGCCAGTGGGCCAGCCACCTGGGGGCGACCGTAATAGGCACGGTTGGCAATGCCGAAAAAGCCGAACTGGCTCGCCAGGCCGGCTGTGCGCACACCATTTTGTACCGTGAAGAAAACGTTGTGGAACAGGTGCTAGACATCACGAATGGCAAAGGCGTAAATGTGGCCTATGACTCGGTGGGTAAAGACACCTTCCAGGGCTCGCTGGACAGCTTGGCCATTTGTGGACACCTGGTTAACTTCGGGCAATCGTCGGGCAGCGTGGCGCCGTTTGAGGTATCTGCCCTGTTTGCCAAATCCAACAGCCTGACGCGGCCTAGCGTGTTTCATTACGCCAGGGAAAGACACATGCTGGACAGCATGAGCCACAACCTGTTCAATGCGCTGGAGCAGGGGGCCATCAAGGCCGAACCGGGCATGGCCTTTGCACTGGCAGATGCCGCCAAGGCACATGAAATGCTGGAATCAAGGGAGAGAGCAGGGGCTTTGTTGTTGAAGCCTTGAGCTGGGGTATTTGATTGCGTTTGTTTTAAATGGGGCAATGACCTTGCGGGTTATTGCCCATTGTTTTTTTGTTTCCAAAACCAGTAACCATTTCCAAAACAACCCAATTAAAACCACCGAAACCAAACCATCAACAAAATAATGCCAGCCTAAATAAACGGAACCAAACCATATAAAAAGCGCATAAAAGCTCATTGTATAGCCAAGCCATTTGTTAACTGAAAAGCTGCCAAGTGCAAAAAGTGTGGCAAGAGCTACATGAACACTGGGCATGGCTGAAATTCCTCCTCCAATAGCTACATTATTTTTATTAAAAGCATCAGCCAGATATTGTTGATAAATTAAAGCATTAACAGGTGTTTCTTGATGATAGGTGTAAAGCTTGTTCATTAACTTTGTATAACTTTCATGATTAGGGTTAATGAAATCAATATAAAAACAAGGCCCGGCAGAGGGAAATAACCATGCCAGTATTGAACCGATCATAACCCAACTGAATATATAACAGCTCATATAGCGAATCCGGATTGTTGCTGATGAACAAATTGAAACCAGAATAACACCTAAAATCATGGGTAAAAACCAGGCATGGTATAAATTATCAATTACCAAAGTGGTTTCCAGGCTACCGATTAATGAATGTAAAATAAGGCCGGGGTCATTTTGAAAAATATAAAAATCCAATTATTGCCAATAAAGGGTCTGTAGTAAATCCCCGTTCATACAAGATGGTTTGCTTGAAAACATTAAAACTTGGAATAAGAATGATCAGCGTGGAAATTGGCCAAATAAAGCTGAAAAACCGGTCTTGCTGCCATTTTTCTTTTAATTTGTTAAAACAGAATGCGAAAGGTGACGCCTTGAATTTGGTTTTTATGCCAAGCGTAATAATGCCTGTTATTTGCGTAATAAGAAAAATGGCAATAAAAGCAATAGGTAGTGTTTTGCCATAAGTTCCTATCAAGGCTAAATATTCAGGCAAAGTAACAGGACTAATGAAAAAAACAATTGCCGCATACAGTAAAACCAAGCTAAAAAGAAAGCTCCCCGCTTTGAAATCAAGGGAACTGGATTGAAAACGGTTAATCATGATTTTGTGGCTGTGTAGTTTGGAACAGTCGCCAATTACTCTTGGTTGTTGAGTTTAAATCTATCGGTTCTATACCGGATATGGGCTTGGAATTGGCCAGCCAATTATGAAAAAAAGTTGGACGCAACTTCTCCGCTACGTCATCCTGGGCTGATTGGCATACAAGAATATACTCAACATTCCGTTTTTTAATAATTTCTTTAGCCGTTTCCCACGGTTCTGTATCCAGCAAGGCCCTGTGCACATCCAGCAACCCACCTACATTATGGTGATAATTACCCGCAATTACCTTGTGATGGGTACGGTAAAGTAGTTCAGAAGCCGCGCTGCTGGTGGTTAGAATAACCGAAGGGGGTAAGGCGTTTAACTGTGGGGCAATATCCTGCATGGCACACTGATTTTTTTTGTCTTTATTTGCATTAAGAATAGCGCTGTCATTGTCCAGCAGGGCAACGCCAATAATGGCCAATAGTTGCAATGGTCCCAATAGAACCAGCAATACTCCGCCCGTTTGGGCCTTGATGGAATGTCGTTTTTCTTCGTTGGCAAAAACGGGCATATAGCTTACCGACAACCCAAAAGCCAATGCAGACACCAAAGCGCCTGCTGCACCCATGCGGACATGAAGCCCCCCTAGCAAGGCATAAAGCAGGGCACCCATACCCAAAACACCCAGCCAAAGCAGGCGTTTATGCCATGTCCAATAAAGCGCCAGCAACCCGGCCACCATTGGGGTCGTGAGCCATGCAATCATTTTTTCAGGGGAACTGGTAGCGGGCTTCAGTTCCTGAATTTGCGCCCACCAAACCGTTTTTAATTCATCGGGTAACAAGCCACTGGCGCCGGCAGTGGCACCGGGTGTAAGCAGCAACCAAATGCTGGCCACTGTAATGCCAGTAATGCTAACCCAGGCAAAAGATTTTGGTGCACCTATCTCATAGGCAGTGACATAATCCGCAACCAGCATGACAAGGGCGGTAAGGCAAACAAACAGCAACCAGGCCAGGCTGACATGATCCAAAGACCAGACAGAAAAGGTGGGTGGTGGTGGGTCTATCAGCCATGCCAGCAATAGCATGCCGCTTAGCCCGGCAGCCATGGGCCAGATTTTTCCACTGTCAGGAAATTGCAGGCGAATTGCCATACGCAATACCACCATAATAACCACTAGCGGCATGGTTTCTGGTGATATCCACAAAGCCAGGCCTGCTAGTACTCCGCCAAGTGTATCCCTGATAACACTGGGGGTGTTAAGGGCGCTTATAACACACAGGGCGGCCCCAGCAATGGGCACCAGCATAAAAATATGGTGGGTAACTTGTTGCAATTGTCCGTACCCACCTAATGGCAGGCTGCTGGCCATTAACAGGGCGGTTGCCAAAGTGGCTTTGTAGGTGCCAATGCTTAAAACAGTAGCCGCCACCAGTGCCGTTAACAGCAACATGCTTAACAGGGTCAGGCTGGCACCGGCCCAGATTAAGGCACTTTGGGTATCCAGGCCAAACAGGGTAAAAATCTTGTGCAGTTGCCATACTGTCCAGCTATGCGGCAAAGACCAATGAATCCAGTTGCCATCGGGCGCATTGTCACGGGGGTTAAAATTAATGGGATGGCCTTGGGCATAGCCTTCCAGCAGTACCAGTTTGTAATAACTGTCAGGGTTTGAAAATTGCCCTGCAGCCACATCGCCAAACTGGGCATAGGTTGACCTGAACAGGGCAATAACCATAAATAGAATGGCTAAAACAAAAATCCCGTTTCGGGAGCGTAATAAAGATAATTTCATTCTTTGTATCCGGATGCCAGGAAAAACAGTTTTCTTTGTTCTATGCGGTTTCTGGCAAGCGCCTCCAGAATAATGCCAGTGGTAAAAATAACAAAAGCAATCATGCCCAGGCTGCTGGCCAGTATGGCGGTGGGAATGCGGGGTACCAGACCGGTTTGCATGAACTCAATAATCACCGGTACACCTAGCAATAAACTTAGCAAGGCAGTTAGGCTGGCCACTGTGCCGTAAAAATGGGCGGGGTAAAAATGGCGGAATAACCTGAAAAATGATTTCAGTATTTTAAAACCGTCGGACCAGGTGCGTAATTTACTGTTGCTACCAGCAGGGCGGGGAGCATAATGTACCGGAAACTCACCCGTAGAAATTTTAAGAATACTGGCAATGGCCGTCATCTCTGTTTCTATTTCAAAACCCGAAGACTGAATAGGCAGGATGCTGGCAAAGCGGCGGGTAAAAACCCGGTAACCCGAAAAAATATCCTGGGTGGGGGTTTTGAACAGTTTGCCAAAAAGACGGTTGAACAGGGCATTGCCCCAGATATGGCCGGTGCGGTAGGAGTGGCTTTCTGTGTGCTGGCGAATGCCTGTGACCATATCCAGATGCGCCTGTTCCAGCAATTTAATCATGGCGGGGGCACTTTGGGCATCGTAAGTTTGGTCGGCATCAGCCAAGATATAAATATCGGCATTAACGGTAGCCAGCAAACGCCTGACCGCATTGCCCTTGCCTTTAAGCGGCTCATGAATAACACGGGCCCCTGCCTTACGGGCGATGTGGGCGGTTTGGTCGGTAGAGGCATTATCACAAACAACCACTTCACAATTTGGCAGGACTTGTTGGAAAGCCTGAACCGTAGCTGCAACGGTTTTTTCTTCATTATGGGCCGGCAAAATAATGGCTATGTTGGGGCAAGGGGGTATGGTTGCGGGCAAAGTGTGATTAACAGGCATGGAAGAGTAACAATTGTGGCTTGTGTGTAATTTGAATGTATCGTATTGAAAATAAAATAGTATGGTTTTGTGTATTTTAAACGACACTAAAGTTCAAAATATTGCTAAAAAACAACGATATATGCCTGTTATTATCAAATTAACAGGAACTTACTTTGTAAAATAGGTTCGAATAAACAAGGATTTATGTTACATTAAGTTATTGGTTGTAGACTTTAAGAAACATAAGTGTTTATACCTATTTACAAGGCTGGCTTATGTTTTGTTTCTAAGATTTTTGTTTTGATTGAGCGCTTTGCCGTTCCTTCAATATGTAATCCACGGAGGATTTGAAAATGAAAGATCAATTGGTTAAGTTTTGGAAAGATGAAGAAGGTGCAACGGCAATTGAGTATGCATTGATTGCGGGTTTGATTGCTGTGGCGATTATTACGGCCCTTGGACTTTTAGGGGGTGGGCTAAGTAATGTTTTTGAAGGTATTCAAAGCAAGCTTTCTGATTTAGGA
Source organism: Advenella mandrilli (assembly GCF_016595155.1). Classification (GTDB taxonomy): domain Bacteria; phylum Pseudomonadota; class Gammaproteobacteria; order Burkholderiales; family Burkholderiaceae_B; genus Advenella; species Advenella mandrilli. The sequence continues at coordinate 68,827 of NZ_JAENGP010000002.1, read as the reverse complement.
GCAGAGATTGAAGGTGTGGAATTACCTTCAGGGGACGGGGGCGCCTAGCCTAGTCTATTGGCATAAAAACGATTTCGCTTTTATGCCTTGCAAAACTAAAATGCCCCGGACCGGGGCATTTCTTTGAAACAAACAATGTTCACCAGCATCTGGCTTGCCCTTTTTGGTATTTTCACCCTGTTGGTTATCGCAGGTGATGTCAAAAAACGCAGAATAAGCAATCAGCTTTTGCTGGTTGCTTTTGCCGTGCAGGTGGGTTTTTTGCTGGTGAGCGGATTTATGCCTGATTTCCCGATTTTGCCTGCATACATAAACTGGCGCCAGTGTGTTACCGGCTTTTTAATGGGGCTGCTGGTTTTCTTCCCCTTATGGAGCCTGAAACTGCTTGGCGCGGGTGACGTAAAGCTCATTGCCACCCTGGGCTTCTTGCTGGGGTTTGCAGGCTTATGGCAAGTGGTGCTGGTGGCAACGGTATTAACCGGTTTGCATGCGGTGGTAACCGTATTGCTACAAGGCTGGTTACCGGCAAGGGCAAGCTGGTGGCAGGAAAGCAAGGAAAAAAGACGAGGGGTTCCTTATGGGGCCTGGTTGGGAATAACCGCATTGGCATGGGTGTTAATGGTTCACTGGAGAGGTCATGCTTGGTTTTGACAGTAGCACAATAAGGAAGACGCGCAAGGCGTCTTTTGTCGCTTCTGCCGCCAGCCGCCAGAAGGGTGCCTATGCGGTTGAATTTGCCTTTGTTTTTGTTATTTTCTTTCTGGTGCTGTACGGCATAATTACCTACGGGCTGATTTTTGCCGCCCAGCAATCCATGAACTTTGCCGCTGAAAACGGGGCTCGTGCCAGCTTGCAATGGCAAGCGGGTAATGCCGCATTAACGCTTGAAACTCGTGCAGAAAAAGCGCTGGAAGTGTCTAAAGATCATAGCAGCTGGGTAGATCAAATGGCAGGCGGAAATAAGTTGAAAATGGTCGCTTGCAGTGTTCAATTGAAGGAGCCCGAACCTGAGGATGAAACTCGGATATTCCAGGTTTTGGCCTATCCTGACGATTCTAATAAATCCTTATGTTCGCTTACCAATACTGCTGTTGATGCCAATAAGCTTGAGGTGGTGATTTATTACCCTTACCAAGAAGCACCCATGATTCCGTATTTGGGGCCGTCTTCCATTATGAGTGTGGCAGTGCCAACAGCGCTTCAAGGTCGTGCTACGGTAGACTTGGGCATTGCATTGGATCATTCATCATGAGAAATGCAGCCATGCCAAAAACACAAAAAAACCAGCAAGGGGTGGCAGCCATTGAGTTTGCCCTTGTCATTATTACGCTGTTAGTAATTTGTTTTGCCATTGTCAGTTTTGGCATGCTTATGTGGACGCAGCAAAAGGTATCTCATATTGCAGGCGATAGTGCCAGAGTGGCTTTGCAGTTAAGTATTAGTGGCGACAGTGATTATGCGTCTAAGGCCTGTGCCCATGCCAATAATTTAGTGACTAAAGATTTTGTTTTAAACGGGATTGCTTCCAATGTGATCTGCACCCCTAAGCCAGTGGATTGTCCTGGCGATGAGGAAGATGCGCATACATGCTTGAAAGTAATCATGAAAATTACAGTAGATGATAAGTTTCCATTAATTAATCTGATACAAACGGCGGCACTGCTTGTGGGAAAAGATGAGGCAAGTTGGAAGCCTGGTATATTATCGGCAGCCGCTATTGTAAAAATTACAAATGTTGTAAAAACCTGAATTATCCGGAGCTTGATTTTTTTATGAATAACTTTACCAAAATCGTTGCAATAGGGCTGGTATTGCTGGCGGCTGTTTTGGGCTTTTTTGCCTATAAAATGTCAACCGCGCCCAAGCCAGAGCCGGTTGTGGTGGTTCAGCAGGTAGAGCGGCCCGTGGTGGCCAGCAAGCCTACCCAAACAGTGATTCTGGCCGCCAAAGATATTCTGGCAGGTCAGGTTATTCAGGACGACATGCTTAAGCAAGACCAGTGGCCTAGCGTGCCGGGTCGTGGTTTTGCCAACACAGAAGACCTGGTGGGCAAGGTGGTGCGTTTTGACATAGCGGCTGAAGAACCCATTACCAAAGGCCTGCTGGCCATGGGGATTGCTGCTTACCTAAGTGACGGACAGCGTGCCATTACTATTCCGGTTGATGAAATTGTGGGTGCTGGCAATCTGGTGGCTCCGGGCGATATTGTTGATGTTTTCTTCACGCTTAACAGTAAAGGTGATGTTGGGGCGCAGTCCCGTATGCTGTTGCCCCAGGTAAGGGTGCTGGCTTATGGCGACAACACGGTAGATGGTCCGGCCACGCCACCAGCCAATGATGAGCGTCAGCAGCGTACCCGTGCCACCCCGGCACGTATTGCCATGCTGGCCGTGTCGCTTGAAGACGTGAACAAATTGTTGCTGGCCACCCGCAATGGCAAATTGCAGCTGGCCTTGCGTGCGCCCAAGGACGAAAACCGGCCCGATATGACCCTGTTCCCAGAACCTGAACCGGTTCTGAAAGGCAAGCCCGATCTTGAGCCTGCGCAGTTGGCCGCGCTTGCCGATGCGGGCAACCAGGCGTATGCCGGTATGAGCCTGCCTGATCTTTCTGGTGAATTGCAGGAAAAAGAAGACACCCCTGGTGCGCCGGTGGTGAAACAAGGCAATTCGGGCAAGTCGGTACAAATTATTCGTGGTACGCAAATTGAAAACGTCAAGTACTAGGGTTGAATGGGTTTAATAATGAAATTTTCAGTGAATAAAATTTTTTCCGCCTTTAACAGGAACGCAACGCAAGTACTAACGGCTGCAGCCTTGGGGTTGGCCTTTGTTTCGGTGCAACCGGCCATGGCGCAGTCCACTGGCTTTACCCGTCCGGGTGGTTTGGGCATGGTGGTAAATTCGCAACGCATGATTAAGGTGGATGGTTCACCAGCACGCATTGCCGTGGGTAACCCTGCGGTGGTGGATGTGCAGATTCTACCGCTGGAAGAAGGCGTGGGCGATATTTTGCTGGTGGCCAGACAACCCGGCGTCACCGATGTACAGGTGTGGGTGGATGGCGACCCAACCCCACAACGCTGGCAGGTTAGCGTGGTGTCTGGGGAGCAAAGCGCACTGGAGTCGGCTAAACGGCTAGAAGCCCCGGTACGCGCAACGGGCGGGCAGGCCGTGGTCACAGGCCGTTCTTCTAATATGGTTGAACACCAGCGCTCAACCGCCGCCGCCCGGGCTACCGGAAATTCCGACAAGGTTATTGATACGTCTATTGTTAACCATAGTGGTATGGTGCAGGTAGAGGTAAAAATTGTTGAGTTGTCTCGTACGGTAATGAAAGAAGTGGGTATTGACTGGAATTCAGGAACCTCTCGTGCAGGAGGCGTACTGCCAAATGGCAAGATCATGGAAGGCGGCTCAGGAACCTGGGGAGCGGCTAGCCGTTTTGCCCCTTCCATTAGTAATGGGTTTTCCCTGATGTTTGATTCCCGCAACTTTGGTGCCAAACTGAAGCTGCTTGAAAACAATGGCATGGCCCGTACCTTGGCCGAGCCTACTTTGGTGGCGCTTTCCGGCCAAAGTGCCAGCTTCCGTGCGGGGGGGGAAATCCCTGTGCCAGAATCAGGTGGCCTGGGCACGCAAACGGTTTCTTATAAATCTTTTGGTATTGGCCTTACCGTTACGCCAACCGTGCTTTCACCCAACCGTATTGCCTTAAAGGTAGCGCCAGAATCCAGTGAGCTGGATTATGCCAATGCGATTCCTGTTGTCAGTGGAGATCAAACCACACTGATGCCTGCCTTAACGGTACGCAAGGCTGACACCACCGTTGAAATGGGCGAGGGCGAAAGTTATATCATTAGTGGGCTGGTTTCCCGCCAAACCAGAGCCAATGTCAGTAAAATGCCCTTTCTTAGCGAATTGCCTATTATTGGGGCTTTCTTCCGCAGTGTGTCCTATTCGCAAGATGAGCGCGAGCTGGTCATTGTGGTGACGCCTCGTTTAGTCAAACCCATTGCCAAAGGCACAGAACTACCCCTGCCTGGCCAGGGCAAGGAAAACCTTAACGAGGTGGGCACGGCCTGGGGCTATTTTTTGGTTGGACCGGCTTCGGGCGAGCAGATGCCCGGGTTCTCCCGCTAAATCAGTTGTTATTTACCCCTTGCGGAGCAGTAGATTTTGTCCAAGCATAACCGGTATGTATTTTTTTCTTCAGACACCGAGATCGCCGCAAAACTGGCGGACTCGCTGGAGGAGATGGGCACGCTTGTCCATGAACAGCCCGCGCCAGATATCTTAAGTCGCCACTTGGATGACAGTCAGGTCAATATGGTGTTTCTGGACTTTGTGCCTGATGACGCCAACAACGAGAAGCTGGCCCGTTCCATTGATTTGGCCCGTTTGCTTAACCGTCATAAACCCGATATGCCCTGTGTGGCAGTGGGTCGCTTGAACTCACCGGGGGCAGCCGTGGCAGCCCTGCGTGCGGGCGTGAACGATTTTATTGATCTGGACAATCCGGAAGAAGTACGGGATACGGTTAAACGCCTGGCCCGGAAGTTTTCCAACGGCCGCGAAGATGAAACCCATTACCGCAACGTATTGGTGTTGGGCGTGCGTACCGGAATGGGTTCAACCCTGCTCTCGGTGCACTTGGCTAGCCTGTTGCAGGAAATGCAAAATGACGAACGCACCGCCCGTTTACAGGAAAGTGGCAAACTGGATGAAAGCCAATCAGAGGTCGATCTGCTTTCCCTGCAAGAGCGTACCTGCCTGCTGGACTTGGGCATGCCGGTGGCCGATGGCATGCTATACATGAATGTGAATGGCAATTTTGATTTTGTGGAAGGGGTGCGCAATTTGCGTCGCCTGGACCGGACCATGCTCATGTCGGCTATGGCGCATGACACGACTGGCGTTAGCGTGATGGCCTTGCCGCGTGATCTGGATCAGCTCAACAACGTTTCTCACGCCGATTCCCTGTTTCTGGTAGAGAGCTTGCGCGATCATTTTGGGGTCATGGTGGTAGATGTGGGCGGCATGCCCAATCCGGCTTTTATTGCCGGACTGGTTCGTCTTGCCGATGAAACCTGGCTGGTGACTGACCAGAGCATTGCCGCACTGGTATCCCTGGCGGATATTCTTAAAGAATTCAAGGAAGATGGCATTGCATCCAATGAGCTGTCGCTGGTGGTTAACCGCTATGATATTCAATATGGCATGAGTGCCGAACAGATTGCACAGCGTTTCGGTTTAAAATTGAAAGGAACGTTGCCAGACCGTACGCTTTCTATCATGAAAAGCACCAGCCAGGGGCTTCTACTGCATCAGGAAGCACCCAAGGACCCCTATATCAGAGCCTTGCGTACTTTAGCCAATACACTGGTTGTGCCTGCCGCTGGTAAAGAGCGGCCGCAGGAACAGAAATCGGGATGGCTGGCATCCTTCCTTGGACGGGACGCCCGTTCAGGATCAGCCCGGTAGGAGATCTGGATAATGATAAGGACACCCATCAGATTTGGCGAAGACGGCTTCATTGACAGTGGCCGTTTTCAGGAAGTAAAAAACCAGGCGTTTGAGCACTTGTTAACCCGTATCGAGGAAATGGGCACCGAGTTTGCCCGCTGGAATTCCGATGCGATCAGGACGTTTGTTGATAGTGAAGTTAATTCGTTTGTGCGAACCCGCCGGTTTGCCGTCAATGAAAGCGAGATTCGTGAAATTGCCGATGCGCTGACCAAAGAACTGGTTGGGCTGGGCCCGCTGGAAGACTTGTTAAGCGACCCTGCCGTCGAGGATATCCTGATTAACGGCTACGATAACGTGTTTGTGTCGCGCCGTGGGGTGCTGGAGCGCGAACCGGCCCTCTTTACCGATAATCAGCACGTGATGCGCATTGTACGCCGCATTCTGGCACCGCTGGGTCGCCGGCTGGACGAATCCACCCCCATGGTGGATGCGCGCCTGCCCGATGGTGCCCGCCTTAACGTGGTGATTGGCCCGCTGTCGCTGGATGGCCCGTTGGTTTCCATTCGTAAATTCCGCAAAGATCCGCTTAAACCCGAAGATCTCATGGGTTTTGGGACTTTCAATGAGGAAATTTATCAACTGCTGGAAGCGGCGGTTGCGTCGCGCTGCAATATTCTGATTTCCGGGGGTACCAGTTCGGGTAAAACCTCTATGCTGAATGCGCTGGCATTTTTTATTGGCCCTCATGAGCGGATTATTACCATTGAAGATACCGCTGAAATGTCTCTAAACCACCGGCACGTGGTTCGACTGGAGTCGCGCCAGGCGGGTTACGATGGTAGTGGAGAGGTGGCAATTCGTGACCTGATCCGTAACAGTTTGCGGATGCGTCCCGACCGCATTATTGTGGGCGAGGTGCGGGGGTCTGAAGTGATTGATATGTTGCAGGCCATGAATACCGGGCACGAAGGGTCCATGGCTACCATTCATGCCAGTTCACCGCGCGAGTGCCTGTACCGGATGGAAATGCTGGCCGGGTTTGCTGGTTTCCATGGCAGTGAAGAAAGCTTGCGCCGCCAGATTTCTGGCGCTCTGGACTTTATTATTCAAATTGGTCGTTTGCCCAATGGCAAGCGGCGGATTTTATCGGTTACCGAAGTGATTGGCATGAGTGATGGCATTATTACGACTCAAGAGCTTTATCGCTATGAAGCGGTAACGGACGCCAATGGTGAAGAAAAAGACCAATGGGTGAGTATGGGTATTTTGCCGCATTGCAGTAAGCTGGAAGGCCATAAAGGAAAAATGCGTGAAACGGTGGTGAAGTCGTCGGCCCCAGCGGTTGCTCAGACGGCATCGCGTGATGCCGCTACGGGATTCTGGAGCAGGAGGCGTTAATGAACAGTGTGGTTTTATTGGCGCTAATGGCCCTGGTTCTGCTTGTTCTGGCGTTTGTGTTGTTGCAGGGGGCCCGTCAACAAGGCAAAAAAAATACCAATGACCAGTTTGTACTGGCGCAGCTGGAGCGGCGTCTGGGGCAGGAAGACGTCTCTGAGGCCGAAGCCCTGCGTCAGCGCAAGGTTTGGAAAGGTGGCCCACGGAACTGGAATGAATTTTTATTGCGTGCCGGTGTGGTGCCAACTACCGGGTTCTATGTCACATTCTGGCTCATTATCTTAATCCCCACCATACTGGCCGTGGTTTTGGGTGGCGTGATTGCCGCCGGCGCTGCATTTGTCCTGATGCTTGCCTTGTCTTTATTCCATTTGTGGCTTAAAGCTGAAAGGCTTCGCAAAAACCTGGTGCGCCAGTTACCCGATTTTCTGGATCGGGTGGTGCGCATGATGACGATCGGCAACAGCATGGGTTCTGCTTTCCATAACGCGGCGGCGGGTACCGAGTTGCCGCTGCGTGATGTGATAGATAAAACCGTCGGCCTGAACCGTTCGGGCAAAGAAATTGACGTTGCCCTGCATTATGTGTCGCGCCAGTATGGCCTGCATGAATTGTATTTGCTGGCTTCCGTTATTGGCGTGGCCCTGAAATATGGGGGCCGCAGTGACCAGGTGCTGGAGCGGATGTCTGCGTTTATGCGTGACCTTGAGCAGGCCCGTGCAGAAATGAAAGCCATGTCGGCCGAGTTGCGCCTGTCGGCCTGGGTACTGGCCTTGTTACCGGTAGGCCTGGCCTGCTTTATTCTGGTGTTCAACAACGCCCTGTTCATGGGCATGTGGGAAGACCCGGCTGGCAAGATGATGCTGGTGGGGGCGGTGGTTTTGCAAATATCCGGTTCCTATTGGCTGTATCGCCTGGCCAAGTCTATCTAGCATGAGGGAAATGAGATGCCGGATTTAACAAGTATGATCAGCCCTGCCGGCCTGCAGGCAGGGGCCTTGGTATTGCTGGCCATTGCCGCCCTGGTGGTGGCTATCTACCTGATTGAAACCATGGTGCGCCAGGAAAAAAGCAAAGACCAGGTAGAGGAAATTCTGCACAAACGGGAGCGGGCCAATACCTTGGTCTTTCCCGGTGCACAAGCCCCGGCGGAAGAAGAACACCAGCGTTTGGAAAGCGCGGTTGTGAAAGCTACGGAATTGGGAACGCGCTGGGGCCAAGGCCGTTTTGGCGATCTCCTGCTGGCTGAAGAAGACAGGGCTTACCTTGAATTGGCGGGTTTTGAAGACTACGGCAAGGCAAAAGCGTTGTTTTCATTTGTTCGTGCGGTTTTATGCATAGGCTTGCCGGTTATTTTGCTGTTTGTGACGGGGCCTGTGGAAATCATGGGCGGTCATTTAATGACCTATGCGCTGTCCATTTTCTTTGGCTTTGCGCTGGGCTGGATGTTGCCTAAATGGGTGCTAATGAGGCGGGTTAACCAACGCAAGAAAGCGGTTGATGATGAATTGCCGCTGCTGGTAGACCTGTTGCGCCTGTTGCAGGGGGTGGGTATGTCCATGGACCAGAGCCTTTATATTATTGTGAAAGATTTCAAGGCGGTGTTCCCGGTCTTAAGCCTGGAGCTGGGGGTGGCGGTAGAGCAGTATAACCGTGGTATGCCGCGCGAACAGTCAATGGATCGCATGATTAACGGCATGGAAAATGATGACCTGACCGCTATTTGCCATTTGATTGCGCAGGTGGACAAGCATGGTGGCGCCGTACAGGAACCCCTGACGCGTTTTAGTGAACGCCTGCGCGAACAGCGCCGTTCAGGATTGAAAGAAAAAATTGGCAAATTGACAGTCAAGATGACCGGGGTCATGGTGTTGACCTTGTTGCCCGCGTTAATGATTGTGACCGCAGGTTCTGGCTTTATTGCTGTGTTCCGCGGATTATCTCGAATGGGAGGTGGTTGAAAATTATGAAATTGGTAAAGAAAGCAACAGTTATTGCATGTGTGGGTGTATTGGCAGGGTGTGTGAACGGTTCTTCGGATTCGGCCTGGCGGCTGATGGAAGACCAGCAGCAGGAACAGGCCATGATTCAGCGTCAGGAAATGGATGACGCGCGCAAGAAAGCGCCTGAAAAAGAACAATTGCTCATCATGACCATTAAAGAAGCGCAAGACCAGGGACGTTATTTCGCTTCTTTGGCGTTTATTGATGAGCATGATGTTAAATACGGTAAATCCCCCGATGTAGAAATTTTGCGGGCCGAAGCCCTTAGAAAAACCGACCAGCATGCGCAAAGCGAGAAAATTTACCGCAGCCTAACCAAAACCCGCCAAAAGGCCCAGGCCTGGCACGGGCTTGGCTTAATGTCCGGCCAGCAGGGTGATTTTGCCGAAGCAGCCAAAAACCTGGCCAATGCTTCTGCCGCAGCTCCGTCGGATGCCGTTATTCTTAGTGATCTTGCCTATGCCAGAATGCGTCTGGGTGATATTGAAGGTGCCCGCATTCCCATCGGTAAGGCCGCCGAGTTAATGCCACAAAACTCCAAAGTATTAAGTAATATGGCCCTTTACCTGCTGGTTCGTGGCGCCACGCCCGCTGCCGAGCAGGTGATGCGAAGCGCCAACCTTAGCCAGCAGGCCCGGCAGGAAATTTACGCCATCGCCGATCAGGTACGTCGCACGCCACCAGCCCCCATGCAGGCGGCCGGCAGTGTGTCATCTCGTGACGATGGTAACCAGGTCAGGGGGGTAGACAATTTGATGGCATCGTCTGCTGACGTTAAAAAAAAACAGGATGAAACAGTAAGCGCTTCAAGTTATCGCCAGGCCCAAAACAGTCAACCATCTGAATTTGAATTGCAGTTGCCCGCCAGTGCACCGCTTCCGGGGGATATCCAGCCCCGGCCCGACGCACAGCCGCAAGCCCGGATACAGCCAGAACCAGCGCCACAACTGGTTAATGTAGAACAACCAGCGCCCCGTGCAGCTGAACCGGCCCGTGCAGCGGCACAGCAGCAACCACAGCAGCAACAATTGGTCAGGGGTAATGAACAGCCATTGCAAATGGCACCGCCCACCAATGACCCAATAGCCATGATGCAACCTGATTTTGTCTGGCCACCTGTGGCGCAGCAGCAGGCTGAAGAAAAACGTTTGGCCGAAGTGGCACAGAAGCAGGCAGAATTGGCACAACGGCAGGCTGAAGAGCAGCGTCAGATTGAATTGGCACAGCAACAGGCGGAAAATAAACGCCTGACAGAAGTAGCGCAACAACAGGCCGAAGAAAAACGCCTGGCTGAAATGGCACAACAGCAAGCCGACGAAAAACGTCAGCTGGCTCAAGCCCAGCAGGAAGCACAATCACAACCGCAGCAACTGGTCAGAGGTAACGAGGCACCATTGCAACTGGCACCGCCCACCAATGACCCGATAGCCATGATGCAGCCCGACTTTGTCTGGCCACCAGTGACCCAACAGCAGGCCGAAGAAAAACGCTTGGCCGCAGTGGCACGACAGCAAGCTGAAGAAAAGCGCCAGGCTGATTTGGTTCAACAGCAGGCTGAGCAGCAACGTCAGGCAGAGTTGGCTCAGCAGCAAGCTGAAGAAAAGCGTCAGCTTGAGTTGGCGCAACAGCAGGCCGAGCAAAATCGTCAGCTTGAGTTAGCTCAGCAGCAAGCAGAAGCAAAACATCAAGCAGCATTGGTGCAGCAACAGGCAGAGGCACAGCGTCAGCTTGAGCTGGCGCAACAGCAGGCCGAAGCAAAGCATCAGGCTGAATTGGCGCAGCAACAAGCCGAACAGCAACGTCAGACTGAATTAGCCGAGCAGCAAGCTGAAGCAAAACGCCAGGCTGAAGAGAGACGTCTGGCAGCGGCAGCGGCAAGCAAAAAACCGGTGGCACAAACGCAAGCTATTCCCACCACCCGGTCAAAAGGTAGCACCAGCGCTATTGACCGCTCCATTCTGGATGAAGTCTCTATTGTTGGTGGTGATTTCATTCTTAAACGGAAGTAATCAAGCTATTTTTAAAGGTTTATATCCATGAATTTACTGAATTTTCGTGCGGTGCTATTTACCGCTTTATGCATGCCGGGACTGGCCATGGCTCAGGGTGCGGTAACGGCACCACTGGACGTGCCCGGTACGGGCGTAAACCCATATCAGCCCAGCAAGAAAACCCATGCGTTTCCTGAGTCCAAATCTTATGCCGAAGATACATCACTATATGTATATGTACCGCCTGAGGCTTTAGGTAAAACCACTCGTTCACTGTTGGCCATGCAGGCCGACCCCAACCGTGCGGGTACGCCACACACCATGCTGGGCGCCACCGCCACCATCGCCTGGGATCGTTACCTGAATAGTTTTAATCATGCCATTCCAGAATGGTTTGAAGAAAAAATTGAAGATCCGGGCGATTAAGCCGGGTTGGTTGGTTTGAGTTAGCGTATGTGTTTAAAATTGTTACTCTAGCTGAAAATATTTGAAGTTGAGATAGTGTTTTGTAGAAGGTTCGTCATGAAAAAATCCGCCATTAACCGTCAGCGGGGTTCCATTATCCTGCCCGTTGCCGTTTCTATACTGGTGGGGTTGATACTGTTGGGTGGTGTTCAGCTGGGCTATTACTTTTATATGAAGCGGGAGCTGCAGAATACAGCTGATATGGCGGTGCTAAGCGGCGTGCAAATGCTAAGCGAAAGTTGCCAGCAAGCGAAAGACACTACCAAAGCCAGTATTACGCAGAATTTCAAGCATGACACCCTGGATGATGACATGCTTGAAATGGAGTGTGGCACATGGCGTACTGACTTGCCTGCACCAAGACACTTTGTGAATACGGCAAATGCGGAAGGTTTTTATAATGCCCTTCGTGTAAGTGTTAATTACAACGCATTGCCATTTATGCCATTTTCTTCAAAATCCACCATTGCGGTAGAAGCAATTGCCAAAAGCAATATACCGGTAGCGGCATTTCAGGTTGGATCGCAATTGCTGCGGTTTGACAATAGTGCGTTGTTGGGTAGTTTGCTGGGAATTGTGGGGCTGGATGTTAATAATCTGACCTTGCTGGATTCTGACGGCTTGGCAAATACTAAAATTACTCCAGCTGGTTTGCTGGATTTATTGGGTGTGGATTTGGGTATTGGTGGTTTGGGTGTTTTGACGCCAGATGGGCTTGCCGATATTAATAATATTACCCTGTTGAACCTGGTTGATGCTTCGATTAATGCAGTAACAGACTCAACGTTGGGCGCCCAGCTTAATGTTCTTAGAACAAAACTGTTGGACCTTACCGTGGGAGCAATCAAATTGGGTGACGCTGTCATTCCCATAGGGGGAGCAGCGGGGCAGCCAGGTTTGTTTGCATTTCTGGGTATAGGAAAAGATGATCCGTTGGGTGCCGCCCTTGATGTAAAGCTGGGCTTGGGCGATATCCTGAAAACAGCGATAGCCCTGGGTGCGAACGGACATGCGCTTGATATACCAGACTTGAGTTTACTGGGGCTGGCGAAAGCAAAATTAACGATTGTGGAGCCACCGGTCATTGCGATTGGACCCGTAGGAACAACAGGACATAGTGCGCAGATACGTTTATGGGTAGATGTGAATACAGACAATATTCCCCTATTGGGAGCCTTATTGGGCATCTTGCAGACCAAGGTGCATCTGCCTGTTTCCCTGGATATTGTTTCAGGCACGGGCACGCTCGATAGCCTGCAATGCAGCAGGACTCCACCGGTTATGGATATTTCTGTGGTTTCCAGAGTGCTGAATGTGTGTGTCGGCAAGATGGATGCAGAAAGTATTATGTCTGATAAGCGTGGTTGTGAGGTAGGGTTGCAGGAACAAAATTTGATTAAATTGTTAGGTATACCTGTTTTGTCTGGCAAGTTACATGTTCCTGCATTGCAGGATAATGGTTTGGTGAAGAATCTGGCAGTTGGTCAAACCGGTGTTACGGATCCGAATAAGTTGCCGTTGGGAGATACCGTCGATGACTTGGTGACTGGTTTGCTTAATTTATTGAGTGGTCTCCTGAGGGAGCCGGTAGGACTTCCCGGAAATTGGAGTGGTTCGTATTCGGGTCCTGATTTGCTGCCCCAACTGGCAAAGTCTTACCTGGAGGCATCGAAAAAAAATGGACTTTATAATGTCGATGGTGTTACTGATCTGGTGCTTAACGGGAAAGGTAAGCCAGGGAATGATGATTATTTGCCGAAGCTGTTAACTAGTGATTTTGAGTTTGATAATGCAATTCCCAGAACTTGTGTACTGGATACTTGCCCCCAATCCATGTGGAAAAAAGGTCGCTTCAGTGAGGCTTTTAAGGCCTATACCAGTGATCCAGGAGGGCTGTTAGGTGTTTTGGGATTATCCATTTCGTCTTGGGGGGCAGGTTACAGTAATTGTGCCGGCTTACTGAATAATGTGGTTGGCGGTATAGTGGGTGCGGGTTGGAATACTTGTGTTGAAAATAATTTGGTTAAATTGATGGGGAATCATTCATCGTATGTCAATACTATTGACCCAAATAACAAGGAGATTCAGTCAATACTGGACAGAAATTCAAATGAAGTGACATGTAATGGGCTGTTGTGTATTGTTTTGAAGCCCGTTTTACTTGTTTTGAAACCAATCCTGAACGGTTTGGGTATTATTTTAACTAACTTGCTTGATGGCCTGTTAGGACTCGAACTGGGTCGTACAGAAGTCTCGGCCCTTGCCATTGAATGTGATCCGGCCCAACTGGTTTATTGAGTCTTACAAGAATCCGGTTATTTTCAAACAATAAAAATACCTGTAAAAATTTACAGGCATTTTTATTGTTTTTTCTTTTGGAAATTAATGAAATTAGGGCCAACTACTATAGAGGAAGAGATACGTGATGTGGCATACTTAACAGTATGATACATTTTTCCTTATTTCACGAACCGTATTCAATAGGCCAAGTACAGGCCAGGTTTCCTGAAAAAGCAGGTAAAAAAAGAGTTATGTTTTAAAAGGTTTCCCCATGCAAACGTCCTCTATTAACCGCCAGCGTGGTTCAATCATCATACCGGTTGCGGTTTCCCTGGTGGTGGGGTTGATACTGCTGGGTGGTGTCCAGCTGGCTTATTACTTTTTTATGAAGCGGGAGCTTCAGAATGCCGCAGATATGGCTGCCCTAAGTGCGGTTCAGCTTATTGAGAAAACAGGGGAATTAACCTGTAATAATGTAGAGCATCCGGCACAGAAGGCGGCAGAAGCCATCATCAAAGAAAATTTCCAGTACGGTGTCTTATCAAACATGACTGTGTCGTGCGGGGTTTGGGACCCTGTTAAATATGCGGAAAAAGAAGGTCATTTTACAAAAATTGAAGATGAAGAAGATAATGTTGAATATAACGCCATACTGGTTGACTTAACCTATGATGCCATAGGTTTTATGCCTTTTTCCACGGATGCAACCATCCGCACGAAGGCAATTGCAAAGAAAAGCTTTCAGCCTGTTGCGGTGTTTTCTGTTGGACCGTCATTGCTTGAGATTGATAATGGTGCATTGAATAATACGTTAAGTGCTGTTGGCTTGAATTTATTTGGTACGAATATTGGCAGTTTTAAAGGATTGGCTGATGCCAAAATCCAGACCTCCGGATTGCTGGAAAATATATTGGGTAAAGAGGCACTTGACGCAGTCGTAACAGTGGGTGATCTCAATAAATTACTGGATACCGAGGTGGGGCTTGGTGAAATTATGGTTGCGGCAGTAAAAGCAGCAGATTCCGAGGGAGTTATTGATGCAACGTTGTTACAGAGCATAGGAGTTCAACTTGATTCTTTAACCATACCCCTTGGTTCTGTAGATGAAAATGGCAGGGGTAGTTTTTTCGCCCATATCAAGGCGCCTTCCGCAAAGGCTGCTTTAGATACTATGGTGGGTGTCGGTGATATCCTGAATGTGGTGTTAGGTGTGGCTACCAAAAATAAGGCTATAGATTTACCATTGAATGTTGATTTGGGGTTGTTAAGGGCAGATGTGAAAGTGGGAGTTATTGAACCTCCTTCTATTGGCATTGGCGGGCCTGGTACAACGGCTTATAGTGCATCAGTCAGGGCGTTCCTGCGTTTGTGTGCTGATTTGAATGCAAGTAGCTGTGAAAGTGATACGGACGGCTTTTTAAGTGGCTTGCTAGAACTGAAAGTGGATATTCCTATTGGCATTGAAGCGGTAACGGGTAAAGCAACACTGGGCCCGATGTGTGAGAAAAAGGATGAGGTAAGTGGGAAACCCATAGCTGAAATAACAACTGATGCTGATTTTTTGGGTTTGTGTATTGGAGATATTACGCAAGCCAATGTCTTTTCAAATGTGTTCAGTTGTACCGCACCAAAACCAGCCTCTAAAGATATTGCGGCTTTAAAAACATTGGGTATTAATTTACTGACTTTGAATTCTAGTGCCGCTATTTCTGCATTACCAACGGAAGGAACGGAGGAATATATCGAGGGTGACGTTGAGTTTATTGGGAATAAGATTGATCTAAATTTAACTGTTTCAGACTTGGTGAGTGGCCTATTAAATGTAACCATGGGTACTAATGGTACTGGTTGGGAAAATAGTACTTCTGGGCAAGATCTTTGGGATGCTCAAAGAACAATATCAAACTGCGGTCCTGGGGATGATGGCTTCTCAGGTTATCAGTGTCGCAAAAGTATGAGATATACCATATTGAACGGTCTGGAGCAGGGCTTGAATGGTTTGGTAGGTGAGCTTGTTGATGATATTTTGAAGGGGAAATTACTTACGGGGGTTGTCAAGGTAGTTGGTGGATTAGTTAATGGGTTTATCAATATTGTTGGCATAGATACGGATCCCTGCACAACTAAATGGACACTTTTAGGAATCGGGTATTATGGTGGAGATGAGAGCGCATGTGTTGTCCAGATAGATGAAGTCTTGAACAGTATGAAAAACTCCGAAGTGCAGGATAATGACGGACCGGTTCCAGCCTTACTTGCATTAATTACAGGGATTTTGGAGCCTCTCTTGACGATGTTAGGAGGTGAAGACGGTGTACTGACTAAATTATTAGATAGTTTGGGTCTTGAAGTGAATAAAGTCCGAACAGAGCTGATTTCCCTTGATTGCGATAGTGCCGCGCAGCTGGTTTATTAATGGCTTAATGTAGACCACACCAGCGCTACACACCACCCTGGCGCTGCGCGCCACCCCTCCTGTGCAGGGGTGGCAGGCGAAGCCTGACGGGGGGTGGTTTACCCCACCGTAATCAATTCCACCCCCTCCGTTACCTGGTCACCCACGGCATAAAACACTTCCTCCACCTTGCCGTCCTCGGGGGCGGTGATGGTGTGTTCCATTTTCATGGCTTCCATCACCAGCAGGGCCTGGCCTTTGGTCACGGTATCGCCTGCCTGCACCAGCAATGAAATGATTTTGCCGGGCATAGGGGCGGTCAGGCCGCCACCGTGGGCGTCGCTGTCGTCGGCGGCATGCTGCAGTTCATCGGGTTTGCCGATGATGGTAACCGCGCCATCTTCAAAGATATGGGCCTGTTCACCGTTCATGATAACGGTGGCCAGGTGGTTGGAACCGTTCAGGCTTAAACGGCAGTGGCAGGTTTGGTCGGGGGTGATTTGCACCTGCCATTCAAAATCATAGCCAATATCGTTATCCATTAATTGCCAGCCACTGGCGGTTTTTTCCAGGGTAACAAGGCGGGCGTCGTCGTTGTCAATGACCCGGATGTGCTGGGTGTAGTGGCCGCTTAAACGCCAGCCATCGGTGGTTGACCAGGGGTCGGCTTTGTTGGCATAGCGGTTGGTGGTACTGCCGGTTTGCCCTTGTCGTGCCATGATGGCTGCCGTCAGGCTGGCCAGGGTAAAGATACTGGATGGTCTGGCAGCAGGCAGCAGCTGTTCGCTGTGCTTTTCAATTAAGCCGGTATCTAGGTCTGCGCTGGCAAAGGCGCTGTTTTGCATTAAACGGCCCAAAAAGGCCACGTTGGTATTCACCCCCACCACCTGCGTTTGTGCCAGCGCCTGTTGCAGGCGGGCAATGGCCTGCTCGCGGCTCTCGGCCCATACAATCAGCTTGGCAATCATGGGGTCGTAAAAGGGGGAAATGGTATCGCCCTGGCGCACGCCACCATCTACCCGTACATCGCCCAGTTCAAACTTGACGTGCTCGGGAAAGCTCAGGTGGCTTAAGGTACCAATTGATGGCAGGAAGCCTTTTTCGGGGTTTTCTGCATAAATACGGGCTTCAATGGCATGGCCTTCAATAAACAGCTCGTCCTGTTCGGCGGGCAGGGGTTCGCCAGTGGCCACGCGCAGTTGCCATTCCACCAGGTCGGTGCCGGTAATCATTTCGGTCACGGGGTGTTCCACCTGCAGGCGGGTATTCATTTCCATGAAGTAGAAGCGGCCATCGGGCTCGGCAATGAATTCCACCGTGCCGGCACCCACGTAGCCCACGGCTTTGGCAGCGGCCACGGCGGCTTCGCCCATTTCACGGCGGCGTTCTTCGGTCATGCCTGGGGCAGGGGCTTCTTCCACCACTTTCTGGTGACGGCGCTGCACCGAGCAATCGCGCTCGAACAGGTACACCGCATTGCCAAAAGCATCGGCAAAAACCTGGATTTCAATATGACGCGGCTTGGTCAGGTAACGTTCAACCAGCACTTTGTCATCGCCAAAGCTGCTAATGGCTTCACGCTGGCATGAGCTAAGCGCATCGGGAAATTCTTGTGATGACTTGACGATACGCATCCCCTTGCCACCACCGCCGGCACTGGCTTTGATAAGCACCGGGTAGCCAATCTGGTCGGCTTGCTGGTGCAGGAATTCTGCGTCCTGGTTGTCACCATGATAGCCGGGTACCAGGGGTACGCCTGCGGTTTCCATTAAGGTTTTGGCGGCTGATTTGCTGCCCATGGCAGCAATGGAGCTGGCGGGTGGGCCAATAAAAACGATGCCGGCTTCGGCGCAGGCTTGGGCAAAACCTTCATTTTCTGCCAGAAAGCCGTAGCCGGGGTGGATGGCCTGGGCCCCGGTTTGCCGCGCGGCCTGCAAAATGGCATCGCCACGCAGGTAGCTGGCGCGGGGTTCGGAGCCGCCAATATAAACCGATTCATCGCAGGCGGCGACGTGGGCGGCACCCGCATCGGCATCCGAGTATACGGCAACGGTCTGTATGCCCATGCGGCGGGCGGTAGCGGCAACGCGGCAGGCAATTTCGCCACGGTTGGCGATAAGAATTTTTTTAAACATGTGACGGGCTCCTGTTAAATGCGGAACACGCCAAACTGCGTGTCTTCAATGGGGGCGTTCAGGGCGGCGGAAAGGCTTAATGCCAGTACACGACGGGTATCTGCAGGCTGGATGATGCCGTCGTCCCACAGGCGAGCGGTGGCGTAGTAAGGATGCCCTTCTTTTTCGTATTGGTCGCGAATGGGGGCCTTGAAGGCTTCTTCCTCTTCGGCAGACCAGGTGCCACCTTTGGTTTCGATGCCATCGCGTTTAACGGTAGACAGCACGCTAGCGGCCTGTTCGCCACCCATGACCGAGATACGGGCGTTGGGCCACATGTACAGCATGCGGGGGCCAAAGGCGCGGCCGCACATGCCATAGTTGCCGGCCCCAAAAGAGCCGCCAATAATCACGGTCACTTTGGGAACGGCGGCGGTTGAAACGGCGGTAACCATTTTGGCACCGTGGCGGGCAATGCCTTCGTTTTCGTATTTGCGGCCCACCATGAAACCGGTAATATTCTGCAGGAAAACCAGCGGGATTTTGCGCTGGCAGCACAGTTCAATAAAGTGGGTGCCTTTTTGAGCAGCTTCAGAAAACAGGATGCCGTTGTTGGCAATAATGCCTACCGGCATACCATGGATATGGGCAAAGCCGGTGATCAGGGTGGTGCCAAAACGGGCCTTGAATTCATCAAATTCTGAACCATCGGTAATGCGGGCAATCACTTCACGCACGTCGTAAGGCTTGCGGGTGTCAGCCGGAATAATGCCATTTAATTCTTGCGGATCGTAAACGGGCGGGCGGCTGGGAATGATATGCAGCTGTTGCGGTTTTTTGCGGTTCAGGCGGGCCACGGCCTGGCGTGCCAGTTGCAAGGCGTGCATGTCGTTGTTGGCCAGGTGGTCGGCCACACCCGATAAGCGGGTGTGTACATCGCCACCGCCCAGGTCTTCGGCCGTGACCACTTCACCGGTGGCGGCCTTGACCAGTGGTGGGCCAGCCAGGAAAATGGTGCCCTGGTTCTTGACGATGATGGACTCATCGCTCATGGCGGGTACATAGGCGCCACCAGCGGTGCAGGAACCCATGACCACGGCAATTTGTGCAATTCCCAAAGAAGACATGACAGCCTGGTTATAGAAGATGCGGCCAAAGTGGTCGCGGTCAGGGAAAACGTCGTCTTGACGGGGCAGGTTGGCGCCGCCTGAATCAACCAGATAAATGCAGGGCAGGTTGTTTTGCTGGGCAATTTCCTGCGCCCGCAGGTGTTTTTTTACCGTGATGGGGTAGTAGGTGCCGCCTTTCACGGTAGCATCGTTGCAAACAATCATGCATTCAATGCCATTGACACGTCCAACGCCTGTAATAATGCCGCCACCGGGGGCTTCGTTGTTGTACAGGTTGTGTCCGGCCAGTGGTGACAGTTCCAGAAAAGGGGTCCCGGGGTCGAGCAGGCGTTCCACACGTTCGCGAGGCAGCAGTTTGCCACGCGCAACATGTTTGGCACGCGCCGCTTCACTGCCGCCCAGTGCCGTGTTTTCCAGCAGTTGTTTCAGGTCATCAACCTGTTGCTGCATGAATTGTGCATTGTCAATGAATGATTGTGCACGGGTATTGATTTTTGATGTAATGACTGGCATGTAGGTATGTCTCCTGTCCCTGCCTTGATGACCTTCCCTGTGTTGGCAGGGAAGGTGTGGAGGTCTTGCAATATGCAAATAATTTTATGGTTAAAATTATTTATCTTATTTGATTATTTATTTAATAATTAAAGCAGTTCAATGGCAACAGCAACGGCTTCACCACCGCCAATACATAGGGTGGCAATGCCGCGTTTGCCGCCGGTTTTACGCAAAGCACCAATCAAGGTGGTCATAATACGGGCACCCGATGCGCCAATGGGGTGACCCAGGGCGGTTGCGCCACCGTGAATGTTAACCTTGGCGTGATCCAGGTTAAGGTCTTTCATGGCGGCCATGGTGACCACGGCAAAGGCTTCGTTAATTTCATACAGATCCACTTCGTCGGCGGTCCAGCCCACCTGTTTCAGAAGCTTTTCAATCGCGCCAACGGGGGCGGTGGTAAACCACTCGGGCTCATGGGAGAACTGGGCCTGGCCAACAATTTTAGCCAAGGGCTTCACACCCATTTCTTCTGCGGTAGAGCTGCGCATCATGACCATGGCAGCGGCACCGTCAGAAATTGACGACGAGTTGGCGGCGGTAACACTGCCGTCTTTCTTGAAGGCCGGGCGCAGGGTTGGGATTTTTTCAGGTTTGGCTTTGCCGGGAGCTTCGTCAATGCTGACAACCGTGTTACCGCGACGGTCTTCGATGGTGACCGGGGTGATTTCCCATTCGAAGCTGCCGTCTTCAATGGCCTGCTTGGCGCGACGCAGGGATTCAATTGAAAACGCATCCTGCTCTTCACGGCTGAAGCTGTATTTGTCGGCACATAGTTCGGCAAATACGCCCATAGCGGTACCGCGCTGGTAGGCGTCTTCCAGACCGTCCAGAGCCATGTGGTCGTAAACGGTAGAGTGACCGTAACGGTAACCTTCACGGCCTTTAAGCAGCAGGTAAGGGGCATTGCTCATGCTTTCCTGGCCACCGGCAACCGCCACGTCAATAGAGCCGGCTGCCAGCATGTCGTGGGCAAACATGGCGGCTTTCATGCCTGAACCGCATACTTTATGCACGGTGGTGCAAGAAACGCTTTTGGGCAGACCGGCACCCAACGCTGCCTGGCGTGCAGGAGCCTGTCCCTGGCCAGCCTGCAGCACGTTACCCATAATGACTTCCTGAACAGCTTCAGGCTTGATGCCGGCGCGTTCAACCGCGCTTTTGATGGCGGCGGCGCCCAGCTGGTTGGCCGCCAATGGAGACAGGCTACCCATCATGCTGCCCATGGGGGTGCGGGCAACGGAAACGATTACGATAGGATCAGACATTACAATTCCTTTTGGTTGGTAAGTTCAGGCCGGCTGACATGCAGGCGACGGGAGAACGGATAAGGGAAAATATCCTCGATCTTGCCGGCGGCGACACGGTCTTTGCGTGTTTGCCACCATTGATAATCGAGTAAATTCGGATGGTGCTTCATGAAGGCGGCGCGTACGCGCGGGTTGCCCAGCAGGAAACGTTCAAATTCTTCGGGAAAGACATCGTTGAGATGCACGGGATACCAGGGTTCGTTTGACATCTCGGCCTCTTCGTTGGGGGCTGGCGGGATGGCGCGGAAGTTCATTTCGCGCATGGGCTGGATTTCGTCATAGTCATAGAATACCACCCGGCCCAGACGCGTGACACCAAAGTTCTTGAACAGCATGTCGCCGGCAAAAATATTGGCTGCGGCCAGTTCGGCAATGGCGTCGCCGTAGCCTTTGATGGCGTTGTCAAGGGCCTCATCGCTGGCCTGGCTCAGGAAGATGTTCAGCGGGGTCATGCGCCGTTCTATGTAAACGTGGCGAATCACGATGCTGTCTTCGGTTTCTTCAATCAGATTGGGGACCTGGCTGCGCAACTCTTCCAGCAATTGGGGCGAACAGCGCTTGCGTGGCAGGGCAACCAGCGAGTATTCCCAGGTGTCGGCCATGCGGCCAACCCGGTCATGCATTTTGACCATGTGATATTTTTTCATCACGATTTCATGGGTCATGCCGTCTTTATTAATGCGGTCGCGTATTAGTTTGAAGACATAAGGGTAAGAGGGCAGCGTGAAAACCGTCATGACCATACCCTTGATGCCGGGGGCGATATCGAACTGGTCGTGCGAGTTGTTAAGGTGGTACAGGAAGTCACGGTAAAACAGGGTTTTGCCCTGTTTTTGCAGGCCGATGGCGGTGTAAAGCTCTGCCTTGGGTTTGCTGGGCAGCAGGGACGACAAAAACGACACATAGGCCGAGGGCACTTCCATGTCGACCAGGAAATAGGCGCGGGTAAAGCTGAACAGGGTACTGATGTCATCGGGGGTGCTTAAGAATGCATCCAGTTCAATCTCGTTGGCGGGCGTGTGCAGCAAGGCAATGCCAAAGGGGTAGACAATATTGTTGTTAATGAAACGGCCAACAATATAAGCGCCCTTGTTGCGAAAGAACAGCGTGTTCAAAACGTGGATTTGGCAGTCGGGGGCAATGCGCTTGCCACCGCTTGAGGTTAATTTTTGGCGCAGGATGCCAATCGCCCTGCGGGCCACTTGGCGGGCATCGTAAGGCAGGTTCTTGAACGGGGCGGCCATGCCGTAGTCGGCCACCATTTTAATGACGCATTTTTCAATGCCATGGATGTGCGGGTAGTAAACGCGGTAGGACTGGTGTTCTGAATCCAGGTATTCGGTGGCAATGGCCGGCCGCACAAACAGGAAGGCATTGTGAAAGTAGTCGCGATGCAGGATGCGGCAGGTGACCGAGTTGAAAAAGGTTTCCGCACATTCGGGCTGCTGGTGGTTGGTGAGCAGGCGTACGAACGCTTGCTTGATAGACTGCCAGTAGTTAATTTGCTGCGGTGTCAGGTCACCGTGTTTTTCTTGCGATAGGCCCTGGGTCTTGTTCAACATAGTGTTGACCTGGTGGGTGCATTCACGCACACGGATATCGTAGTATTCGATCCGCTCTTTGGACACCCGCTGGATGCCGTGCCAGTCATGCGATTCAAACAGGGACTTGGCGCGCTGGGCCACATAGCGGAACAGGGAATAATGCCGATCAAATCCGGCCAGGATCTTTTGTGCCACTTCCACCGGAGGTGGAAGGGTTTTGTCCAGTTGCTGTATGAGCTGATGATCGGCGTTATAAGTCATGACGATAGGTGACGAGTGATTAAAACCCTATTATTGCCTTATTTTGTTTCATTGAACAGTTCCCGGCCAATTAACATGCGACGGATTTCACTGGTGCCGGCACCAATTTCATACAGTTTGGCATCCCGCCACATGCGGCCGGTGGGGTATTCATTAATGTAACCGTTGCCGCCCAGGATTTGAATGCCTTCACCAGCCATCCAGGTGGCCTTTTCGGCGCAGTATAAAATAACAGCGGCACAGTCTTTGCGCACTTCGCGCACATGGCTGCTGCCCAGGCGATCCAGGTTTTTGCCAACGGTGTAACAAAAGGCGCGGCTGGCCTGCAGGGTGGTGTACATATCGGCCACTTTGCCCTGGATAAGCTGGAACTCGCCAATAGACTGGCCAAACTGTTTGCGGTCATGAATGTAGGGAACCACCACGTCCATCACGCCCTGCATAATACCCAACGGGCCACCGGCCAGCACGGCGCGCTCGTAGTCCAGCCCGCTCATGAGTACCTTGACCCCGCCGTTCAGTTCACCCAGGATATTTTCTTCGGGCACTTCGCAGTTGTCAAACACCAGTTCGCCGGTGTGGCTGCCTCGCATGCCCATTTTGTCCAGTTTTTGCGCCACTGAAAAGCCCTTGAAACCCTTTTCAATAATGAAAGCGGTAATGCCGCGCTGGTGGGCTTCGGGATTTGTTTTGGCATAGACCACCAGGGTGTCGGCATCGGGGCCGTTGGTGATCCACATTTTGGTGCCGTTCAGGACGTATTTGTCACCTTTTTTCTCGGCGCGCAGTTTCATGCTGACCACGTCAGAACCGGCGCCCGGTTCGCTCATGGCCAGGGCGCCAATATGTTCACCGCTAATCAGCTTGGGCAGGTATTTTTGTTTTTGGGCTTCGGTGCCGTTGCGGTTAAGCTGGTTGACACACAGGTTTGAATGGGCGCCGTAGGAAAGGGCAATAGCGGCGCTGGCGCGGGACAGTTCTTCCATGGCAATCATGTGAGCCAGGTAGCCCAGGTTGGTACCCCCGTACTCTTCGCTAACGGTCAGGCCCAGCAGGCCCAGATCGCCAAATTTTTTCCATAAGTCCATGGGAAACTGATCGCTGTGGTCAACTTCCTGGGCACGGGGGGCAATTTCTGCCTGGGTAAAGGTACGCACGGCATCGCGCAGCATGTCCAGGTCTTCGCCCAAGTCGAAATTCAGTCCGGGTAGATTCATGAGGTTTGTCTCCTGTGAAGTTTTTTATTTAGATTATATATATGAAATATAACAGAAATAAGATATTCCGTTTACGTTAACGTCAACTTTAGGTTGGCGCGTGATTTTTTAACAACTCCATACAATGTTCTTCCTGGGTATGGATTTCCTGCAAAATGGCTTCAAGATCACGTTTCTGGCTTTCAAGCTGTTCTTTGTGCCGGTTAAGCATGGCGATGTATTGTTTGAGCTGGGGGGTGGTACTGCCCGGACCATCGTACATGTCGATCAGGCTGCTGATGTCGGCCAGCTGAAACCCCAGCCGTTTACCGCGCAGGGCCAGCTTCAGGCGGGTTTTGTCTTTTTGCGTATAAATACGTTTCTGACCTTCGCGCCTTGGGGTGATAATGCCGTGGTCTTCATAAAATCGTAAAGTACGCGGGGTTATATTGAATTCCTGCGCTAATTCCGATATGGACCATGTTCTTTGTGTCATAATTAATTCTAATACTTACAGTTTACGTAAACGTAAAGTATCATCCATGAATTAAATATAAAAGTCAATAAGGAGAAATAATGAACGAGAATGAAGCCAAGCTGGTTTATCCCTTGGGTAATACACAGCCAGAGCCGGGTTTTGCACTGGAAGTGGCGCCGGGCGTTAAATGGATACGTATGCCTTTGCCATTTGCGCTGGACCATATTAATTTGTGGTTACTGGCCGATGAAATCAATGGGCAAAAGGGCTGGACTATTGTGGATTGCGGCATTGCCAAAGATCCGGTCAAGGTGTTGTGGGAAGAAGTGTTCAAGAATGAACTGGACGGTTTGCCCGTGCTGCGGGTGGTGGTTACCCATATGCACCCTGACCACGTTGGCCTGGCGGGCTGGTTGTGTGAGAAACACAATGTGCCCCTGTACATGAGCATGACCGATTATTACGTGTCACGCATGTGGTCGTCGCAACCGGTGGGTGGTGCGGGCACGGGGGGCGATGTGGCGGTACGGCATTTTTCCCGTCATGGCATGACAGATCCTGATTCCCAGGAAAAAATCCGTGCCAGGGCCACGTATTATCCTGGCTTGGTCTGTACACCGCCTAACCGTTTCAACCGCTTAATGGATGGCGATACCCTGCGTATTGGCAATAATGACTGGCAGCTTATTTCCGGCTATGGTCATGCGCCCGAGCATATGGCCCTGTACAGTCCCGCGCTGAAGGTATTGATTTCGGGTGATATGGTGCTTCCGCGCATTTCAACCAATGTGAGTGTGTTTGATCATGAACCCGATGGCAACCCGCTGCCTTTGTATTTGACGTCATTAAATAAATACCTGGGCCTGGACGAAGATACCCTGGTGCTGCCTTCACACGGACGTCCGTTCAAGGGTTTGCATGAACGGATTCGCCAGCAGCACGAGCACCATGCCGAGCGCCTGGCTGAAGTGCTGGAATTATGCCAGGAACCCATGAGTGCCAAGGATGTGGTGCCGCATATGTTCCGGCGTGAGCTGGATTTGCACCAGCTTACCTTTGCCATGGGCGAGGCGCTGGCACACTTGCATGCCTTGTATTTTGACGGCAAGCTTAATCGCGAAACCGGTAGCGACGGTATTGTGCGGTTTGCCGTTATTTAACGCTGAATGCCAGCCTGACGGCCAGCCCTGCAAAGACCAGCGCGGTGAAGCGGTTCAACATGACCTGCGCCCGGGCCGATCTTTTCAGGAGCTGGCCAAAATAGCCTGAAAACACCACGATGCTGCAGAACACTATTAATGTGGACAAGATAAAAATGGCACTAAGCCAGATGAACTGCCATTTGATCGAACCACTGGCCGGATTGGTGAACTGGGGTAAAAAGGCCAGAAAGAACAGGCTGACCTTGGGGTTGCTGATGTTCATTAAAATGCCGCGTCGGTAGAATTGACGCCCACTTAGGGCAGGTGCAGCAGGGCTGTCTTCTTTGGTAGAAACCGCCCCTACCGGCCCCGCCTTCAGGGCGCCCCACGCCAAATACAGTAAATACGCGGCACCCAGCAGTTTCAGGACGGTGAAAGCAGTTGCAGAAGCGGCAATCAGCCCGGCCACGCCCACTGTAACCAGAAAGGTATGAAACAGCAGGCCGGTACACAAACCCAATACAATCATGAAGCCGGTGCGATAACCGTGCAGGGCGCTTTGCAGCAAAACAAAAATATTGTCGGGGCCAGGGGAAATGGCCAGCAAAATGCACAGGCCAAGGTATACGAAGAGGGTTTCAGGTGTCATAAAACTGGGTAGAGCCAGGTAAACTAAAAGGGTATTTTAACGGGCTTGCCTCTATAATGGGGGGTAATATTTCACCCAAAATAAAGAATATCCTTATGGACACAAAACTTTCCCTGCTTACCCAATTACAGCATCTTGGCACGGCTCCCTGTGATGAAACCACACCGGTTGCGCCAGTGGGCCTGCCTTCCATCCGAACCAGCACGGTTCGTTTCAATACCCTTGAAGACCTGGAGGCCACTTACCGCCGTAAAAGCAAGGGCGAGCGGCTGGTTACTTATGGACGCATGGGCATGGAAACGCATGCCGCCCTGGAAACTGTTTTTTGCCAGCTGGAAGGGGGCAAACGCTGTTTTCTGGCGTCCTCGGGGCTGGGGGCCATTGCCATGTCGCTGCTGTCGCTGTTAAGTGCGGGCGATCATATGCTGGTGGCCGATTGCGTGTATGGGCCGGTGCGTCATCTGGCCAATACGGTGTTAAGCCGCATGAATATTGAATTTACCTATGTGCCCGCACAATCCCTGGACGCCCTGCAGGCGCAGCTCAAGGCCAATACCAAGGTTTTGTATGTGGAATCACCTGGTTCTTTGTTGTTTGAGATGCTGGATATTCCTGCCCTGGCGGCATTTGCCAAACAGCATGGGCTTATTCTGGTGGTGGACAACACCTGGGGTTCGGGTTATGCCTATCAACCGCTGGAACTGGGCGCTGATGTGAGCGTGATTGCCGGGACCAAGTATGTGGGGGGGCATTCTGATTTAATGCTGGGCGCAGTGGTGGCCAAAGATAAGGCGCTTATCGA
Organism: Advenella mandrilli; assembly: GCF_016595155.1. Classification (GTDB taxonomy): domain Bacteria; phylum Pseudomonadota; class Gammaproteobacteria; order Burkholderiales; family Burkholderiaceae_B; genus Advenella; species Advenella mandrilli. The sequence continues at coordinate 41,649 of NZ_JAENGP010000002.1, read as the reverse complement.
ACGGATAGACCTGAACCAATATGCCATGGGGTATTCCGTCAGTGCCGACGACGCCTGGCTGGCGATTCGTGGGGTGCGTACCTTGCCCATCCGGATGGACCAGCATGCTCGCAGTGCCTTGCAGGTATGCCGCTATTTTGATGATTTGCCAGAAACCCGACGTGTTTTTCATCCGGCTTTTGAAAAAGATGCCGGTCATGCTTTATGGAAGCGTGACTGCACCGGTTCCAACGGCATGCTGTCAATTGAACTGGCGCTTTCCGATCGCCAGATTCGTACTTTTGTGAATGTGCTGGAACTGTTCAGCATTGGTTATTCGTGGGGGGGTTTTGAAAGCCTGATCCAATGGGTAGACCGCCCGACACTGGAAAACCATGCTTACTGGAGCCGGGAAGATACGCAGATTATCCGCTTGCATATTGGGCTGGAAAGCGTCACGGACCTGGTTGATGATTTGGACCAGGCGCTGCAAAAAGCCCGCGCAATTTGACGAATGTGATTGGGCGGGCCTGGCTTGGGGGATGCGGTTAATCTGCTTTTTTCTCTGCCAGTATCTGGTTTAACAGGTCTTGCGCTTCCAGGATGCTGGATGCATAGGTGCCGGTCATACCGGGTGAAGTCAGGTGTTTGCCACCAATGGCAATTGAAGGAGTAGCCTGCACCTGGTAGGTATCAGACAGTTCGCTTGCCCGCTTGGCTTTGGCTGAAACACCAAAAGAGTCGTAGGCGGCAATGAATTCGTCTTTATTAATGCCCTGTTCTTCAGCCCATTGAATAATGGCATCACGGTTGAACAGTTTTTTGCCCTGTTTGTGGATGGCGTTAAAAACCTGGGGGTGCAGGTCTTGTTTATCTAGTGCCACCAATGAGTAATACAGGTGCTGCATGGGCTGCATGGACGCGTTGAAAGCGACCGGTACGGGAATGAACGCCACATCATCAGGTAATGTCTTTTTCCAGTCCTGGAACAGGGGTTCCATTTCAGCGCAGTGTGAGCAGCTATAGGAGAAGAATTCAAGCACTTCGACTTTATCAGGGGTATCAGAAGGCTGGGCGGTTTCAAGCGTGATGTATTTAATACCTGATTGGGCCATGGCTGGAACAAAAGCGGCGGCACCCATAATGGCCAGGGCGGAAAACGTGTGTTTGAAAATTGTTTTAAGCATCATTGTTTATTCGCATTAAAAAGTATTGATCAGGGGCTTGTTGTACTAACTGTCCATGCTAATGGGGCAGTTAGTTGAAAATAGCGGAAAATTATCGTAAAAACCTTGGTAAGACAGGTTATAAAACAAAAAGTTCAGCTCGTGTATTGATGGAAACGCGATGTAACCGGTCGTTGGTGCATTATTTATCGAACAATGGTTGAGCTGATTTTCGCTTTGCTTAATTCGGTGCGCGAGCGGTTCAGTTCATTATCGTTCTTGAAGGGGCCAATCCGAACCCGGTTTATTTCCACATTATTAACGGTTACTTTGGTAATTTCCGCGTTGTAGCCCATCAGGATCATGCGCGCCCTGATAGAGTCGGCCTCTTTGGCATTACGAAAAGCGCCTACCTGAAGATAGCGGCCACTGGTGGTGGCGGGTTTGGCGGTATTAGTATTAAGTGGAATGTCTTTACCCTTGGCAGTCAGGGCAAGTTTTTGTTCGGTGGCAGGGGCAGGGCTGGCAGGCGTTGCTGTTTTGGTGTCGGCACTTGCCCGGGCAGGTGTGCTGGCAGCAGGTAACTGCTTGATTAATGAAGCAATTTGGTCTTGTGACTGGCCCGACTGCGGCGTTTTTGCCGGTTCTGCCGGTGTTAACGGGCGAATCGGGGGCGGATTGCTGGTGCCTGTGGCGGCATTTTGCTGGCTGGTGATACGGCCATCGTTGCTGAGCCAGGCGTTGGGGTCTATTAAAGGCTGCTTGCCAGCCGACATGCTGCCCACTGTGGGCGATGAGGTGCCAGGCATTTTGAGGCCTGAAGAAGACGTACTGCCCGTGTTGTCCCTGAGGGGTACCGGTGTGCGGGTAAGCATGAAAGCGGCAATTGCGGCAATGGTAAGGCCGATAATAAGCCCCGTCAGGATTGACGAGAACGAACCGCTACTGTTGCTGCTGCTTCTGGACCTTGAGGGTGAGGATCGGGTGGTACGTCTTTTTGCCATATTACATTTTTTCTGGAGCGCTAACCCCAAGCAGGTTAAGGGCGTTTGCAATGACTTGGCGGGTGCTGTCGGCCAGGCGCAAACGGGCCAGTTTAAGTGTCTGGTCTTCTACCATAATGCGTTCGGCGTTGTACCATGAATGGAAATCAGCGGCACAGTCCAGCAGCCAGAAGGCAATATGATGGGGGGCAAGCTCTTTTGCGGCCAACTGAATGACGTTGGGCAGTTCTGCCAGGCGGCGCAGCAGGGTAATTTCGCAGGGAGCCGTTAGCAGGGAAACATCCGCATCTTTAAGATAACCCAGCATGTTGGCAGAGTCACGTAAAATCTTGCAAATTCGGGCATGTGCGTACTGAACGTAATACACCGGGTTCTCTTCGCCCTTGGCAAGCGCCAGGTCAATGTCGAAAACGAATTCGGTATCGGCACGGCGCTGGATCAGGAAAAAACGCACGGCGTCTTGCCCAACCCATTCGATCAGGTCGCGCATCGTTACATAACTGCCAGCCCGTTTGGAAATTTTGACTTCCTGGCCACCGCGCATGACCTTGACCATTTTATGCAGGATATAGGCGGGGTAGTCTTTGGGAATGCCCATGTTAAGGGCCTGCAGGCCGGCACGCACGCGCGCCACCGTACCATGGTGGTCGCTGCCCTGGATATTGACGGCATGGTTGTAGCCACGCTGCCATTTGGTCACGTGGTAGGCCACATCGGGTACAAAGTAGGTATAGCCGCCATCGGATTTGCGCATGACGCGGTCTTTGTCGTCGCCAGTACCCAATTCGGTGGTTTTAAGCCACAGCGCGTTTTCATGTTCGTAGGTATAGCCGCTTTCAATCAGCTTTTGTACCGTATCAGCTACTTTGCCATCGCTGTACAAAGAGCTTTCCAGATAGTAGTTGTCAAATTGCAGGTTGAACGCTTGCAGGTCCAGATCCTGTTCATGGCGCAGATAGGCAACGGCAAAATGGCGGATATCGTCCATGTTGTTGATATCGCCGGAAGCGGTAACGGTTTTGCCATCGGCTTCGACTGATTTTTTATCAAGAAAGTCGCGGGCAATGTCGGCAATATAGGCGCCACGGTAGCCATCGGCAGGATAGGCGTCTGAATCAGGGGTAATGCCTTTGCCGTGGGCCTGGACACTGATGGTCAGGTTGTTGATCTGGTTGCCGGCATCGTTGTAATAGAACTCGCGGTGTACTTGATAGCCACTGGCGGAATACAGGCGGCAAATGCAGTCACCCAGCGCAGCCTGGCGGGCATGCCCAACGTGCAGCGGGCCGGTGGGGTTGGCGGAAACGAATTCAACAATCACGCTTTCCCCATTGCTGGCGGCATTGCCATAAGCACTGCCCTGTTGGGCAATGACATTGGCCACGGCCTGATGGGTGGCCTGGGTAAGACGCAGGTTGATAAAACCCGGCCCGGCAATTTCAGCGGCAGCCAGAAAAGATTTCGTGTTTTCATTACCCAGCAGGGCACTAACGATTTCCTGCGCCAGTTCACGCGGATTGCGTTTGTTGGGCTTGGCCAGTTGCATGGCAACGTTGGTGGCAATATCGCCATGTTCGGGTTGTTTGGGGCGTTCCAGTTTGATAACCGGGTTGCTGCCGGGCAGAATGCCTTCAACAGCGGTGGCCAGCGCGGCCTGGATTTTTTGTTGTAGCTCTGGGAGCATAGGAGTTGACTGTATAAAAAAGTGGTAAAAAAGCCGGCGACACGATGATTGCCATGAACAGCAGCGGCCTGCCAGCCTGTTTAATGAATCTTGAAAATTGACATAATCATAGCATATTGACCGTTTTTAACGGCCAGATCGTTGTTACCTTGTTTCCTTTAGCGCTGGAAGCGGGAGTGGATATGGCAAGTGTTTTGTACCCAGATTAAGCCCGGTGTTACAACGTCTGATGACATCCTCAGCCTCTTTGGCCAACCGTCCTATCGGGATGATGGTGCGAAAGGGCCTAATTATTGGTCCTATGATGAGTCCGATGATAATGCCTTGTTCAGTACTGCCATGAGTTCTTTGGGGCTGGGTACCGCTGGCAATGCAATGTCTACCAAGCGTCAACTGAATATCCACTTTACCAATAATCGCGTGCACGACTTTAGCGTTACCCAATAGTAACGTTTGAAGGAGTTGGTTTTGGCCAGTTGGTAAACCCCTTTTGTGTTGAGCAGGAGGGGTTTGTTTTTTTTGCCAAATCAAGGCTGGCCTATTACTGCCCGGGTAGCGAAATCCAGGAGGTGTTTTCGGGAATGCGGTTAATGAGTTGTTCCAGGTTTTCCCGGGTGTGTGGGCTAAGGTCGGGATGGTGTCGGTAATACGTGCTGTCGGGGGTATTGGCCAGTTTTTGCTCTCTGGCAGCGGCATCGTTACTGACAGTATTACAGTTTTGTGGGGCATTTTCTTTACGCCAGTCTACCCACGTCAGGGGAAGGGTGGAAAAATCGCTGTACATGCCTGGCTGTGATGTGGGGGACGCTTGGCGTGATCCACTTTTAATGGCCCCGCTAATAGCGGCATGCGGGCCTAAAAACGTTTGTTGCTTCTGGTTTTCAGGCTGTGGCGGTAGGTTGATTGGCTTATTGTTGTCAGTGGGTGTCGTAAGCGGAAATGGTGCGCCGGTGTTGTTGTGTGCCTGGATTATATTCAGGGCAGCTGCTTTGGCAGCTCTGTCAAAGAGTATTTGTGGCTCTGCGTAATAATCGGACCCTTTTGTATAAAGTGCCTTGATTTGATCAAGGCTGGTGCTTTCGTACGCTTTTTTGCCTGCATCATCAAAAGCAATCGGAAATAAACCCAAGGGGTTAATAAATCTGCGTGGCTGATGGTTGGCATAAGCAAAAGGCGGAAGGCCAGTTTTTACGCCTGCCACTTCAGGTTCAAGATAGTGACCGGCAGCCGGGTCGTAGTAGCGATTTCCATTGTAATGCCAGCCGGTTTCTTTGTCGTAATACTGGCCGGGCAGGCGCAGGTTGAATTCAATATCGGCATGAAGGATGCGGCTTTCTCCTGTTGGGCTGTTTTGGGCTAACCAGCGGATATTGCGGGTCTCATCCGTAACCATGAAGGGTTGGCCGATATGGTCGGCATGGATGAAGAAAAGCTTTGCGGTACGCTGGTTAAGGGGTATGGCCATCCGGACAAGATAAGGCTTTATCCAGGCGGGAATGTCATCACCAAAAGTGTTAGAGCCGGGATTCAGGAATAATCTGGCATCATCATGTCCGTAAAAATACCCACCGCTATACTCTATAAATGCAACGGGCAGTTGTCCGGCATAAATATAGCGGCGACTAATGGCACCGTTATTGGCATAAATCGAGTCATCGTGATGGGCATGAATACCCCATTCACCTATTAAGCGGTTGTTTTCATAATAGAAAAAGGTGGCGCGGTCAGCGAGATATTTCATAACTCTTTGGCCCTGGAAGTTATAGCTGTATTCAGCCACAACATTTTCATCCAGGGTGATTTTCGCGGGTTTTCGGTCATTGTCGAATTCAATGCTTTTATTGCCGACCTTTGTTGGCAGGCCGCTGGCGTCCCGAGATATTTGTGGTGTGGCGGTGCTTGCGTCTTTGGTGTAAGAGTCATTGGAACCATCGGGGTTCCAGCTATATTGGTAGCGGCTGGTGGTGTTTTGCTGATAATGCTGTGTATTGACGGTTGCGTTTATTAGCCGTTTTTGTGAATCGTATGAATACCGGCTTGTGCTGTGCAGTTGCCTGGCAGGCAGACTGGTTCGTTCTTCAGTCAAAGTGCCATCGGTGGAAAAGTTCAGCTCCTGGGTCCAAACCGGTTGTTTCCGGTAGGCATTCCATAAGCTTAGCTGGGTTTTTGCTGGTGTTTTGGATTGCGCACGAAATACCAGCTGGTTGCCAAAGATATAGCCGGGAGCATGGATGCTGGTGTTCAGAATGGATCGGGTTTTTTGGCCATACCGTGGGGTCCAAAGGATTTCTTTGATTTTATTGTCGCTGTCATGGCGGTAGGTCAGCATGCCGCCTTCAGGCAGGATATGTTCGATGGTTTGTGTGTCTTTGACTATGCGGTAATAGTCGTGATAGCTGATTTGTATGATTGAGTTCAGCGGAATTAAATGTCTGAGTGATTTTATCGCAACGACATCCTCATTGAGTCTATTAAAGGCAAGAATTTTCTTATTATCCTGTAAAGTTGCCTTGCTTCGGTCGTTATATTCCAGCTTGACCGTATCAGCCCATTGGCTGCCGTTCTTTAGTTTGTTTATATAGTTTAATTTTCCTTTTTCATCATAGGCAAATTGTATTTTGTCACCATTGGAAAACGCTTGCAGGATAAGCTGGTTTTTTTCATTGGTGCCGTAGGTTTCGGTGCTGCTGATGTTGCTTAGACGGATAACGGCATCAACAGAAGTTGTGTTGGCATGGCAGGCAAACGGAAATAGCAGGAGGAGGATTTTTTTCATTTTACCAAATTATTTTAAGCTTATATTTTTTGTTGGGTAGGCAAGCTGTTTGTGAGAACAGCGTTGGATATTCTTTGTCCTTATCATATTCACGTGGCTTATTAATGTTTTAAAATGGGGAGTCCCAGCCGAGTTCGTTTTCTAGCCACGTTACATAATGCGTTGCATCTACGGTTCCAATAATTTTTTGTGAAAGTAGGCTATCTTCTGAGGTGTCTACGGGGAAGCGGGTAATGAATTTTTCCACTTCCTGACGGGCTGCTTGGCCAAGCGTGGCATGTTCCCGTTGATATTTGTCGGTAGCATTACTCCCGGGCTCTTGTATGTACCGGTCCAGGTCAGGATTTGGCGAGCTTCTGGCAGGTGTACCATGCAGTACAGGGTTGTCAATACCACTGAATGGTTGGGTCTGTGTTGATGGGTTGCTTAAGGATTCCATGGAAGCCCCCGCCTGTTCTGCTTGCCATACCATCCATGCCAGAGGTATATCACCAAGATCTCCGTATTGGCCTTTTTTCGGGTTGAGCCGGTCTTTGAGGTCTGATTGCCAGGTGAAACCGCCAACATCGGAATGGGCTCCTATGAAGCCTTGCTCTATCCAGTTATTTCCTTCTCCCACTAATGGGGTAAGGGGAAATAATTTACGGTGTTCGTTCAGGGAAGCAGCATGGGCAATCCAGTCCCATGAGTCAGGAACGGTATATGTGTAAAGGTCGTTTAAATTTCCCAGGTAACCTATTTGCGGTACATTGTCGAATAAACCGATAAAGCGCAGGTCAAGGCAGGCATTGATTGTGTCTTTTCTTTTTCCATGAAGAAGAGAGGTCCATTCCATCGAGAAAAAACCATGTTCGTCAGTATGATCGGCCAGCATATTGGCAAAGATCAGGGCGATGGCCGAACCACGTGAAAAAGCAATAATATCAATTGGCAAGAGGGGATTATTAGTGTTATTAATGTTAAAAGTATTAGGTATGGTATTAACCAATTCATTGATTTGATGGTTAATAATGTTCATGATGTTATAACCTAATGCGGCATCAAGCATTCCAGCAGTATGGGTTGTGGGAAGGAACTTGCCTGTTCCTGAGGTATAGCTTTTGTCTCCAATATAAAGCCTCGTAAACTTCAATACATTGGTATTTGAATATTTGTTATTTTCTGTGCCATCAAATGCAAACAGCAGCAATCCCAAGGGGTCAATAAACAGACGTGGTTGCTGGGCAGCATAACCAAAAGGGTCGTTATTTGGTACGGGTCCAATCGGGTCAGGCTCCAGATAATGGCCGGCTTCCGGGTCGTAATAACGGTGCATGTTGTAGTGCCAGTCGGTTTCCTGGTCATAGTATTGTCCGGGTAAACGTAGATTGAATTCAATATCGGCGTGCAGAATATGGCTTTTTCCGGTGGGGCTATTGTGTGCCAGCCAGTGGATTTTCTGTTCTTGGCCGGTCACCATGAAAGGCTGGCCGATGTGGTCGGTATGAATGAAATACAGCTTCGACAGATGAGGACGCCGCCTGGGGTCATCCATGGGTATCTCCTCAGTGGGTAGTACCTTAAGAGGGAAAGTCGCCCGTTCATATTCTATGAAAGCAACGGGCAGCTTACCGGCATAAATATAACGGCGGCTGATATTGTCATTGATACCATGCGTGGTGAGCTTGTCCCGTTGGATAGTCCACTCTCCAACCAGTAAATGGTTTTCATCATAGTAATAATGGGTATGCGCGTCAGGGGTGGTTTTGATGGTTCGCTGTCCATGCGCATCATAAAAGTAGGTGGCTAAGAAGGCTTTATTTTTAGTAATGTAATGCAGTTTGCGATTGGGGCCATACTCAAGTTCAAGTTCCCCCGTTTTGATTGGCAGGCCGCTGGCATCACGTTCAATAGCGGGTTTAATGGTATCGCGGCCATTAAAATAAGCGGCACTGGAGCCATCCTTGTTCCAGGCATAATGGTGCAGGCCAGACAAATCTTGTTCTTTATATAGGGCACTGGTTTTGGTGCTGATCATTCTTTGGGATGGATCATAGGCATAATTGCGGCCTGCTTCGTATTTTGCGTCTGGCACAATGATGGTTTCGCTGCGCAGCGTATTATCCGGGGAAAAATCCAGGGCCTGTGTCCAGAACCGTTTGTCTTTATTCCATAAGCTAAGCTGGGTTTGTCCTGACTCGGTTTTAAGGGCATGAAAGGCCAGCTGGTTGCCCAGGACATAGCCTTTTTCAGGAATGTTGGAGTCCAGAATCAAGTGGTGTTTTTTGCCGGATTGTTCAGTCCAGATAATGGTTTCCGGCTTATTTTCCTCATTGTAAAAATAACTGATGTATCCCCCTTCGGGTAAATGGTGGATTTTGGTTTTGCCTTCATTTTCAAAGGTGTATTCATCATCGTATCTAATTGAGGGCATCCAGTTCTCAACGCCCTTCCTGTTTGTGGATAACCATTCTATTTGACGGCTGGTATGGATGTTTAGCGTGTTTTTTTGCAGCGTAAAGTACACTTTTTTTTCGATGTTATTTTCGTCACTATATTCAATGGCAAAAAAATTATTTTTTGGTTCTGATACTATTTTTGTGGTTACAGGCCTGGCCTTGTTTTTGCTTGATTCCATCACCTTTATCAGGTGCCCGTCTTCATCATACTGAAAGAAAGCTTGGTCGCCATTGGCAAAGGTTTTCTGGATTGGCTGGTTTTTTTCGTTGAAACTGATTTTTTCAGTACCGGTAATATTGCTGAACCAGGAAGCTTGCCGGTCTTTTTCATAATTCAGCTGCAGGTTTTCCCAGGGGGAGTCGGGGATGGAGAGTTGAGAAACATGCCCTTGCTCATTACGCTGGATATGTGTTCCATTAATGAGCGTTAGGTTGCCTTGTTCATCATAACGGGCCTGCGTGCCAGCTGCAGCACAACCATGGCAGCCATGGCCCATGACATCTTCAAGCACATAATTACCACCTTTGATGGAGGTATGCATATCGGTAATATTACCCTCGGTATCGGTAATGCGGGTAAGGCCTTTGGTATTTTCTGTGCCGGGTGTGGCAAGGTATTCAAAATCAAGACGAAGCCGGGTGTCTGTTTGTGAGCCTTGAATGGAGCGTATGGCTTTTCCCTTGTCGTTATAAGCCCATGAGTTGGTTCTGAGCGCGTTTTTTCCGCTGCTGTCATGAATGCTGATGCCAGTCAGTAGAAAAGGGTTGCCATGCTGGTGTTCGGGTTCATGAAAATAGGTTTTACCCATATTGTCAGGGCGTAGCATACCGGTCAGGCGCTGTCCCTGATGATCCTTGGGTTGGTCGTGTCGGTACAAAAACAGCCCGGCAGGGGTTTCAATGCGGCTGAGTCTGGCTGTATCGTTGATGGTTTCATAGTGAAAAACCAGCTTTTCCTGTTTACCGCCATGCACTTCCAGAATGGCACCCTGGGTTGGGCCCGGGGTTTCATCGCGAGTAATGTGTAGGGTTGCCAGTCCGGGCAACTTGATGGTAATGAGCCTGCCTTTGGCATTGAATGTTTTTTCGAGACCGGGTTTTAATTGCCATGTCCATGTGTGATCCTGGTGTTGGTAAATAAGCTTGCCATGGTTGCTTTCCCGGGCCAGGGCAGTGTCTCCCTGTCGTGGCTGGAACAGGGTGCGAGAACCGTCCGCGTGCACAATTTGCGGTTTCCCGCCGGCAAACCACAGGCGGGTTTCATAAGAATGTGACCAACCTTCGCCAAGCAGGGTTTTGTTGGCGCCCAAAGAATTGTAGTAACGCACCAGCTCAAGGCCTGAAACCCGCATGGGCAGATCAGTTTCCTGCTGGTATTTATTGCCGGTAATAAGGTGGATGGGGTTGCCTGCCCCCAGGTTAAGTGACGGTTTTTTTGCCACGTTCTGGCAGGTGCTGCCGGTTTTTTCTGGAGAGCAAGCCACAGACTGAGGGGCGGTAGGGTTGGCGCTGGCGGCAAATGGCAGGACTAAGGCAAACAGGAACAGGGCGACAGACTTTTTCATTTTAAGAGGCTTTGCAAGGCTGGACGATTTGGTTCACGCTTTAAAAAAATAGTGGACCGGATTGTCTTGAACAAAAAATGAAATCATCGGCCTTAAATGCTTCTTGTAGTAAACTTGATGTATTACTTTATCTATTGTGGGAAACCGAAGATGCTGATTACTTTCCGCTCAAATGCAAGTGCTGATGTTGTGATGCTGGACAAGCATGCCCTGTCTGTTCTGAAGGCTGCAGGGCGTGATTATGAAACCTTGCCTGAAAATGGCGTGTTTACGGTAGCGCAACTGGATGAAGCTATTCAGAACATTACCCGTGCCGTTGCTGAAGACCCTGATTCCAATCCTGACCAGGTATATGCCGATAAAGACAGGGAAGAAGAAGATGACGAGTATCCGGAAGAAAAACCGCACCCGGTAATGGAAAAGGTTACTTTGCGTCGCCGTACTTTCCCGTTGCTGGATATGCTAAGAGCCGCTAAGGTACACGGCAAGGAAGTGGTGTGGGAAGTGGGAAGCGCCTGGTAAACAATTCATGCTGCCAAGCGGTTAATATTTACCCATAAATTTACCCATAAAAAAAACCCAAACAACCTGGGATATCCGGTTAGTTTGGGTTTTTTTGTATTTGCCGTTTTTGTCTGGTTTTGTACCTGTTTGGTTCAGAAAACTGGCTTGGTCCCGCGGTACGGGATCAAGCAGGACAATTGCCTGCCCGTATTTTTAATACGGGCCTGGCAATACGGGCTTATCAATGTTTAAACCGCAACGGTTTCAACGTTTTTTTCTTTAGCGGTTGTCCCTTGCTGAATATGACGGTTAACGGCACTTAACACGGCCTGGAATGAGGCGGTCACGATGTCTTTGTGAACCCCAACCCCGAAACCGGTAGCCGAATCGTCCAGACGAAGCTCTACATAGCAGGCGGCCCGTGTTTTTTCACCGGAACCAATGGCGTGCTCATGGTAGTCCATGAAACGGATAGGCAGATTCAAGGCGTTGATGAAGGCTGAAATAGCGCCATCACCTTTGCCATGTGCCTTGACGACAGTACCATTGTTTTCCAGTTCAACTTCAATGCTGAACGTTTCATCATCAGCGCCTTCAGGATGGCTGTTAATTTGATGCTTGAGCAATTTCCAGGGCGAAGTCTGTTTCAGGTATTCTTTCTCGAAGATTTCAAATACGGCATTGCCATTAACTTCGGCACCGGTTTCGTCAGTTACGCGCTGGATGGCGCGGCTGAATTCAATTTGCAGGCGACGCGGCAAGTTCAGGCCTTGTTCCTGTTCAAGCAAGTAAGACACCCCACCTTTACCAGACTGGCTGTTGACACGGATCACGGCATCGTAGCTGCGGCCCAGGTCGGCAGGGTCAATAGGCAGGTAAGGGACTTCCCAGACGCCATTGGGGTCTTGCTGTGCAAAGCCTTTCTTGATGGCATCCTGGTGAGAGCCTGAAAAGGCGGTAAACACCAAGTCGCCCGCATAGGGGTGGCGAGGATGGACGGGCAATTGGTTGCAGTATTCAGCGGTACGGCGGACTTCGTCAATATCTGAAAAATCCAGTCCAGGATGGACGCCTTGGGTATACAGGTTAAGGGCCAGGGTAACCAGGTCGACGTTGCCGGTACGTTCGCCACTGCCAAACAAACAGCCTTCAACACGGTCTGCACCGGCCATGACCGATAATTCGGCCGCTGCAACCGCAGTGCCCCGGTCGTTATGAGGGTGTACGCTAACGATAATGCTGTCGCGGTTTTTTACGTTTTTGCAGAACCATTCAATCTGGTCGGCATACATGTTGGGAGAGGTGGATTCAATGGTTGCGGGCAGGTTGAAGACAATTTTGTCTTCTGGGGTAGGTTGCCATTCTTCTGTTACGGCGTTACAAACTTCCACGGCAAATTCAGGCTCGGTGGTACTGAATACTTCGGGTGAATATTCATAGCGCCATTTGGTTTGTGGATATTTTGCCATGGCCTGCTTAACCCAACGTGTGCCCTGAATGGCGACGTCCTTGACCTCGTCTTTGCTCATGTTGAAGACGATTTTGCGGAAAGCGGGGGCGCAGGCATTGTAAAGGTGGATCATGGCGGTTTTTGCACCTGCGGCTGCTTCGGCAGTTCGCTCGATCAGCTCTTGACGGGCCTGGGTCAGGACGATAATGGTCACGTCATCAGGAATCAGGTTTTCTTCAACCAGGATACGGACAAAATCAAAATCGGTTTGTGATGCAGAAGGAAAGCCGACTTCAATTTCCTTGAAACCAATAGCCACCAACTGTTTGAAAAAACGTAATTTACGCTCGACACTCATGGGCTCGATCAGGGACTGGTTACCATCGCGCAGGTCGGTACTCATCCAGATAGGAGGAGTCGTAATGGTTTTGCTGGGCCATGTGCGCTCGGAAAAATCCTTGACGAACGGTTTGAATGGAACGTATTTTTTTGCTGGGTTGGAAAGCATCATAATGCACCTGTTTGACATGAATCCCGGTGCTGGAACTGGCGTTTGCCTGTTTATTTGCCCGGGATATTACAATTTAATAAAAATCCGGGTGGCTGATACAGGGCTGCCGAACTGCCACGAATGCTCTAGGCTCGGCAACCGGGCACTAGGAGTAGAAGAGAAGAGAGTGCGCAAACCAGCAAGTCGCTGCTGCGACCTGCATTTAATTGGGAGAAATTGAAAGTTTGCGTTTTCATAATACGTTTATTATGAGCATGAAAGGGGGGTAAAGTCAAGGGTTTTTTTCATCTAGGGCTAGCTCGGGAATAGAATTGTGTTGCAACAGCGCCTTTTGCTCTTTTATTTGAGTCAGCTTGTCAACGCGCCCGTTGCGTAATTCATGAAGGGTTTCTTTTAAGGTAATGAATTTAATGGGTTCGGTGCGATCACTCCAGGCCCAGCCCAGGACTTCTTTGCCTTCAGGAGACAGGTTGTTAATGAGCTGGTTTATTTTTTGCGGTGGCGGGCAGTTTTCACCGGCACGGCTAATGCTGCCGCTTAGCCAGCTGCTTAATATTACATAAAGAATAAGGCTGCCTAGCAGAACAAGGCCCCACCAAATATAATTGTTTATACTGTTCAGGTAGGTTACCAGCTGGTTGCTGAAGGCTTCCAGCCCGGCGTAGTCCTGTTTTTTGCCAAAATCAATGATTTCACGGGCAAAGAATATCCAGGCAAGTGTGAAGATAACAATAATAGTGCTACGTAAAACAAGTTGTGGCATTGCCAGTTTTAACAGGGTTTTGCTGAGTACGGCGGTATCATTTTTGTAGGCCGCGGTTTTTTTTTGTTTCATAAAGAATTTTTACTATGCGTCAGGCGTTAGAGTTAAAAACAGGCCAGCATTTGGTTATGACCCCTCAGTTGCAGCAGTCATTGCGATTGTTACAATTTTCGGGTCTGGATTTCCAGGTTGAGCTAATGCGTGCCATTCAGGATAATCCGATGCTGGAGTTAGTAGATGATAACCAGATATCATCTGAAACACCAAATTCCGAGGCATCTTATGCTGAGGTTTTACAACAGGATTGGGATCAGCGCAAACCGGCATCGGCCAATGCCGAAGATGATGATTTCTACCCTGAAACCGCCACCAGTGTCAGTCTGGAAGCGTATTTGCGCAGTCAGCTGGGTACCACGCGTGCGCTGGAACGTGACATGCTTTTGGTAGATGTCCTGATTGATGAGCTGGATGAAAATGGATATCTGCATACCCCGCTGGAAGAGGTGGCCGGTTTTTTTGAGGCAGAGCATGAAGTAACGGTTGAGGAGTTGACGGTCGCATTACGTTTGTTGCAATCGTTTGACCCACCGGGTATTGCGGCGCGTAGCCTGTCTGAGTGTCTGTTATTGCAGCTCTCGCGTGAAATCAGCCCAGAACCCGATCGTGAGGTACTGGATTGTGCCAAAAAAGTTTGTACCCGTGCCCTGGATGCGCTGGCGGCGGCCGATATGGCTGCCCTGCAAACCATAACCGGTGCCGATATTGCGTTAATTCGTCAGGCCCATAGCCTGATCCAGCGTCTTGACCCGCGCCCTGGCAAAGCCTGGAGTACGCCGGCTGCCGATTATGCGGTTCCCGACGTGCTGGTGCGGAAAATTAATCATGAGTGGGTGTTATCGCTTAATCAGGGTGTTTTGCCAAAGGTTCGGATAAATGCCGAATATGAAAGCATGATCCGGACCCTGGGGAAAAAGGACGATACCGGCTTGAATGAACAATTAAGTCATGCAAAAGGGCTTTTAAAACAGGTTAATCATCGTTTTAGTACCATTCTGGATGTTTCCCGGGTGGTTATGAAGTATCAAACCGCCTTCCTTGAAGAAGGGATGTCTGCCATGCAACCCCTTACCTTAAGAGAGGTGGCGCAGGAGTTGGAGATTCATGAATCAACCGTATCGCGGGCCACCACGCAAAAGTTTATTGCCACTCCGCACGGGGTATTTGAACTGAAGCATTTTTTTGGTTCGGGGCTGGCGACCGAGTCGGGAGAGCAAACCTCGGCCAAGTCGATCCAATTAAAAATAAAAGCCCTGGTTGATGCCGAAGATGTTAAAAAGCCGCTGTCGGACAGTAAATTATGTGACTTGCTAATGGCTGATGGTCTGGTGATTGCCCGCAGAACCGTAGCCAAATACCGTGAGGCGATTGGTATTCCGCCTGCTTCCAGAAGAAAAGCCCAGGCATTTCTTAAAGGTTAACAATTAGTTAAATAAAAGCTGGTAAAAAATATTGCGAAAAAAATAAAAATAGATGATAATGATTCGCATGTATATTTGTATTTGTAATGCCATCACAGAAAAAACCGTTATCGAGGCAGTCAATAACGGTGCGTCAACACTGGGAGATTTACAGGCCGAGTTGGGTGTTGCATCGTGCTGTGGTTGCTGTGCTCAAACTGCCAGCGAATATCTTCCTCAAGGTTCAGCCTCTACGTCTGCAGTTAAGCAAGAGTATGTTAGTGAGCGCCATGGCCGTAAGGCAGTTGTGTCTACCGTACTTTGGCCGGCTTAATAAACGCTTGACCTGTTTTTTCGCGTAAGCGCCTTCTGCGGCAAGCAGGGGCGGCTTTGTGCTTTTCTTTTCATTAAGTCTGTTTTGTCATCACTTCCATTATACAATTGGCGCATAGGGACGGGCGTTGTCGTGGCATGCCTGGCCCTCTTGGATAACTTGAAAAAGGAAGGGCTATGAAAGGCGATAAAGAGGTTCTTAAATACCTGAATAAGCAATTAACCAATGAATTAACGGCTATTAACCAATACTTCCTGCATGCCCGTATGCTGAAAAATTGGGGCTTTAATGAGTTGGGAAAGCATGAGTATAAAGAATCCATTGAAGAAATGAAACATGCTGATGCATTGATGGAACGTATTTTTTTGCTTGAGGGATTACCCAATTTGCAAGACTTGCACAAGCTGCGCATTGGTGAAGACGTGCCGGAAATCCTGTCTTGTGATTTACACCTTGAAGTAGCGGCTCATGGTACGCTTATCGAAGCCATTGCCCATTGTGAGAAAGTACGGGACTACGTTTCACGTGATTTATTCCGCCGTATTCTTGATGACACCGAAGAGCATATCGACTGGCTGGAAACCCAGATTGAACTGGTAGAAAAAGTGGGCTTGCAAAATTACCTGCAAAGCCAGATGGGCGAAGAGTAAGCCAGGCAGGAAAAGTAAGCAAAATTAGTCTGTTTTGCAGGTTAACCGCTTAAGTTAAGTAACAAAAAAATGGCCCGGGAAGCATTTTCCGGGCCATTTTTTGGTTTAGCGTTGGGGGCAGTCTTTGACTTTGCCCCAAGCGTTGTTGGCACCGCAGTATTGCTCACGTACCTTGCCCAGGCAAGTGGGGCGCTCAAAGAAGCCCAGGGTGCGGCAGTGTGCAACTTCCCGGTGAAAGGCGGATTCCCAGGCATAACCGCCACCTGATGTGCCCGGCACCTGTGTGGGGCGGGTGATAGGCGTGGTCTGAATGGGGGCAGCGTCGATACGGCCGCTGGCCGTGCCAATGGTAACGTTTGGATTGTACTGGCTGCTGGATGCCGTCAGGATGTCGGATTTTTGTGAGGCGGTGACGGCCCAGTCTATGCCTGTCGGACTTTCAGGGACACCCTGTGCGCCACTCATGAGGGGCTGCTGGGGCTGGCGCAGCACAGGACGCCCGAATTGGTCAACTTGCGGGGGGGGATCGAACTCGCTAACGTTGGGTATATTGGCAGTAGTGGGCGTATGTGCAATAAGCCATTCGCCCGCCTGGATGCCGCCCCACGTGGCCAGTCCGGCAAATATCAGTAAAGAAATGAATAAAAAACGCCAAGACATTAATAAATTACCCTTCATTGATGTGTAGTTCATTTTAGCTGTTTTCCTAGAACATCTGTCCGGCATGTTCACGCATTGCATGAAAATTAATGTCAGGGTTCAGGTCCTGGGCCACACGAAGCTGGGCCGGAGAGCTAATCAGGAAAGCAAGCGCATCAACCACATCGTAAGCGATATGGGCAGCGTTGCTGTCCATGAATTTGCGCAGTGCTTTCGGATTGTCGCTGGTTACCCAGCGTGCCATTGTATATCTAGAAGGCATTAAACGCGCTTCCACGCCATATTCGGTTTTCAGGCGGTGAGCAACCACTTCAAATTGTAATTGGCCAATGGCGCCCAGCAATAGCGCACCACCGGCCGCTTCGGGACGGAATACCTGGATGGCGCCTTCTTCACCCAATTGGGTCAGGCCGGTACGCAGTTGTTTGGTACGCAATGGATCTTTAACTTCGACGCCCTGGAACAGCTCAGGGGCAAAGAACGGCAGGCCGGTAAATTGCAGGATTTCGCCTTCGGTAAGGACATCACCCAGGTGTAGCACACCGTGGTTGGGAATACCAATTACATCACCGGCATAGGCTTCGTCAAGCAGGTCACGTCGTTGTGACAGGAACGAAACCACGTTGTTGGGACGGATTTCTTTGCCGGTGCGGCTGACTTTCAGGCGCATGCCGCGTTCAAATTTACCCGAACTGACCCGTACAAAAGCCACGCGGTCGCGGTGGGCCGGGTCCATATTGGCCTGTACCTTGAAGACGACACCTGAAAACTTGGGCTCGTCGGGTTGGACGATGCGTTCCAGGGCCTGACGGGGACCCGGTTTGGGTGCCCATTTAACCAGGGCGTCAAGCACTTCCTGTACGCCAAAATTGTTGACGGCCGAACCAAAAAAGACCGGTGTTTGTTGTCCTGCCAGGAAGGCCTCGTGGTCAAAATCGGGGGTGGCCTCTTGAATGAGAGATATTTCTTCGTGGGCCTTGTCGAAGGCAGAGCCGAATTTTTCCCGGATCAGCGGGTTTTCCAGGCCTTCGATAAAATCATCGTGGCCGCGTCGTTCCTGGCCGGGGCGGAACAGGCGCATGCGGTCTCGCTGCAGGTCATAAACACCACCGAATGATTTGCCCATGCCAATTGGCCAGGTAAACGGGATGGTATCCATGCCCAGATGTGATTCAATTTCACCAAGCAGGTCTAGCGGTTCACGGACTTCGCGGTCAAGTTTGTTGATGAAGGTGAGAATGGGGGTGTTGCGGGCCCGGCAAACCTGCAGCAGGCGAATGGTTTGCGGTTCGATACCGTTTGCGGCATCAACCACCATGATGGCCGCATCAACAGCCGTCAGCACCCGATAGGTATCTTCTGAAAAGTCCTGGTGCCCGGGGGTGTCCAGCAAGTTGATGACACAGTCCTGGTATTCCATTTGCATGACGGATGAGGCCACTGAAATTCCGCGTTGCTTTTCAATTTCCATCCAGTCTGAGGAAGCATGACGGCTTGCTTTTCTGGCTTTTACGCTACCGGCAATCTGAATGGCGCCTGCAAACAGGAGCAATTTCTCGGTTAGTGTGGTTTTCCCTGCGTCGGGGTGGGAAATAATGGCAAAGGTGCGGCGCCGCGCCACTTCCTGCTTGATTGATAAGTGTGACATTAATTAAAAACGGTAGTTAGTCACCCGGGATGGGATGATAAGCTTACAGATTGATGGATGATTCGGGGATTCGTGCAAAAACATTGGTAGAATGCCAGAAAATGTTGTTTATTATAGATCTTTATCGGTTTTTTTTGTGAAAGAAAAGGGATACAAAGGCTAAGTCATTATGGCAAACAGGAAAATTAAAACACAGGACTTTCTTTCCAATGTCCCATTGTTCAGTGAGCTGGAGCTGGCCGAGCTGGATGCCATTGCGCTAGGAACCACAGAGATGAAGGTTAGGCGTGGTGAAATTGTGTTTCAGCGTGGCGAACCTTGCCTTGGGTTGCATGTGCTTATTTTCGGGCAAATCAAGCTGTCAGTGACTTCATCACCCGGCAACGAAAAAGTCGTCAAGATTATCCGTGCCGGAGACAGTTTTGGCGAGGCGCTCATGTTTATGGGCAAAAACTATATCGTGACAGCGCAGGCGCTGGAAGACAGTCTGGTACTGCATGTTAGCAGTAGTGTTATTAAGGCTGAGCTGGCCAAAAACCATAATTTGACGGTTAACATGCTAAAGGGACTTAGCCAGCGGCTGTATGGTCTGATGGAAGACGTTGAGTCCTATTCCCTGCGTTCAGGCGCACAGCGGGTGATTGGTTATTTGCTTAAGCACGATCATTGTGAAAACGGGGAAACCATTACATTAAGTACCAGCAAGGCCATTATTGCTTCGCGCCTTAACATTACCCCCGAGCACTTTTCGCGTATTTTGCTGGATTTAAGCACGCACGGCCTGATCAAGGTAAAGAGCAAAGAAATTACTATTCTGGATATGCAGGGACTTATTGATTTTTAAGCGGTTTTTTTATATTGCCTGGCAAGCCGGTGATAGATGTTGACGGCACCCAGCAAGTTGAAAAACAGCATGCCTGCCGATACCAGCAGTAACAGTGCCGCCAGGGTGGCAAAGCCGGGAACCTGCCAGGCGGCAGCCAGCATGGCCGGTACGGTTAACAATTGCACCCAAAACTGGCGCATGGCCTTGGCTTCGGGCAAAATATCTTTTATTTTAGGTACCGCACCCGAACGGAACGGGACGATTTCCTGGCTGTGCACCAGTACTAAAAAAGGCACAATTTTGTACAGCATGCCATTAATGGCAGAATAGGCGCAACCCAGAATAAATAATATGCCCAGCGACAGTTCCAGTTGCGGCAGGCTAAACAATTGCAGTAGCGCTAACAGGATGCCGCTGCCAAACAGGCTGCCCAGTGACAGTCGCCAGAATAAAGTGGTGACATCGGGTTCGGGACGTTTGCGGCCTTTAAGTAAAATGCCAGTCTGGATGGTAAAAACAAGGGCCAGAATAACCAGTACAAAAACCAGTGCGGTTTGAAAAATGCCCGAATGCAGGCCGAACCATTCAGAGAAAACCGTCCATAGCAATAACACGATAAAAAGGGCGGGCAAGAGTCGTCGCGTCATGCTCGCAGGATAAATTTCTGTGACCTGGAACAGGGGGATGACCTGAAAGCTGATGCCCATTAGCAACATGGCTACCCAGCCGGCCAGGCCCCACAAGGCATGCAGATTGGTAAGCGCCACCAAAGACAGGCCCAATGGGTGGGTAAACGCGTAAACCAGGATCAGGCCAAGAATAACCGTGATGGCCAGGCTGGCGACGCTATAACGGACTGCCAGGATGGATGCCCTGGCTTTTTCTGCCTGCTGCCTGCGTGACCGCCAAAACCCAAGATTAAGGGCAAAAATGCAAATGGCCAGGCCGCTTCCCAGCAGGATGGCCGCTGTGATGAAAAGCGGGTTGGACAGGGCCAGGAAGGCGCTTGCCAGTGTTAAGGTCCCGATTCCCAGCAGCAGGAAGACAATCAGCCCCAAGGGGTTGGGAAAAGGAATCTGAATACGGAAGGCAACCGGTAAGAGCTGGATTAATGAGCCGGTCATGCTCATGGTCAGAATGCCCAGCGTGAAAAGATGGGTAACACTTAACATGACCGGTGACCACCGGCTTAACCAGGCATCGGAGCCCGACAATAGCAGCAGCAAGGCCGCCAGCATGGCAAACAGTGGCGCCGCCAGAAAAAAACGCATGGGCGCCATCAGACCGGGCATGCTGTCGAATGTCAGGGCACGTTGCATTAAGCCTTTTTCCAGATGATGACTTCATAAGAGTAATCAGGCTGCTTGCGGATACTGTATTCGAACTGTTCGCTTTCCAGAATGCGAAACAGGGGGATGGGTTCGCGGTCTATTAGCATGCGCAGGCGTTTTTCACCGTTGTTGATTTGGGGCAGTATGTCCAGCACCTGTTCCATGGGTTCGGGCGGGGGCAGGCCGCGTACGTCCAGCTGAATGTCATTGTTCATGTTTAATCCGTAAATCAAGGCGGTTAGTGGGCCTGATAAAGAAATCGCTAGCAGGCGTTATGTAGATACATATCAATATATTATCAAATTAATATTGATGTCTTGTTTTTTCTTGATATTACTCAAGGTTGCGCGATGAGCTGGATTGTTATATTCAATCATTACTTCTTGCTTGAAACCAAGCGTCAATAATATTCAAGTTTAAATTAATATGTCAAGTATTTCGCCAGTAAACGGTAACGGCCAGCCCGGTTCAGGGCAGCCAGTTATAGAGTTAGTGTGTCCGGCCGGTAGTTTGCCTGCCCTGAAAAACGCGGTGGATAACGGTGCAGACTGTGTCTACCTGGGGTTTCGGGATGCTACCAATGCCCGCAATTTTGCCGGGCTTAATTTTGATGACGCGGCCATACGTGAAGGGATAAATTACGCACATGCCCGGGGTTGCCGGGTATTTGTTGCGCTTAACACGTATCCCCAGCCCGGCAGCACCGGTTTATGGACGCAAGCCATCGACCACGCTGCCAGTATGGGGGTAGATGCCCTTATTATGGGCGACTTGGGCTTAATGGCTTACGCGGCCCATAAATATCCCGATTTACATCGTCATTTGTCGGTACAGGGCTCGGCCACCAATTACGAGGCGATTGCTTATTACCAGCAGCAGTTTGGTATTACGCGGGTTATTTTGCCGCGAGTCCTTTCGCTGGCCCAGGTAGAGCAGGTGGCTGAAAACACCACGGTAGAAATAGAGGTATTTGGGTTTGGCAGCCTGTGCGTCATGGTAGAAGGGCGTTGCGCCCTTTCTTCTTATGTGACTGGCGAATCGCCCAATACGCATGGTGTGTGTTCGCCTGCCAAGGCCGTACGCTGGCAACAAACCCCCAATGGGCTGGAGTCACGCCTTAATGGTGTGCTGATAGACCGTTATGGTGATAATGAAAATGCCGGTTATCCTACCCTGTGCAAGGGCCGGTTTGATGTTGAAGATGAAAACTATTATGCGATTGAAGAGCCTACCAGCCTGAATACGCTGGAAATCCTGCCCCGGCTGGTTCAGCTGGGGGTGCGTGGTGTCAAAATTGAAGGACGCCAGCGCAGTCCGGCTTATGTTGGCCAGGTCACCAAGGTATGGCGTCAGGCCATAGACAACTGCCTGTCCCAGGCGCAGCGTTATTCAGTCAAGCCCGAATGGATGGCCAGCCTGAATAAAGTGGCCGAAGGGCAGCAGCATACGCTGGGTGCCTATAACCGCCCCTGGAAATAATTCAACAATCAAATATATTTGCATAAAGGTATTCTTGTGAAAATCGCACTGGGACCCATACAGTATTACTGGTCACGCAATGAAGTCGTGTCTTTTTACGGAAAAATGGCCGAAAGCGCCGCACAAATCGTGTATCTTGGGGAAACGGTCTGTTCGCGCCGCCATGAGCTGCGCCTGCCCGACTGGCTGGATATTGCCCGTGACCTGAAGGCCTGTGGCAAAGAAGTGGTTTTGTCTACGCAAACCTTGCTGGAAGGCGAAAGCGACCTTAAAGTACTCAGAAAAATCGTGGCTAACGAAGCGTTCACGGTGGAAGCCAATGACATGGGTGCCGTGCATTGCCTGCAAGGGCAAGGTTTTGTGGCCGGTCCCTTTTTAAACCTGTTTAGCGTGCCTTCCCTTGAGTTGCTGGTTAAGCAGGGGGCCAGGCGTTGGGTGATGCCGCTGGAAATGGGACAGGCTGGCCTGGCCAGCATTCTGGCCGAAAAACAGTTTCCGGTAGAAACCGAAGTGTTTGCCTATGGCCGTTTGCCACTGGCCTTTTCAGCCCGCTGCTTTACCGCCCGAAACCGCAACCTGCCCAAAGACAACTGTCAGTACGTGTGCATGGATCACCCAAATGGCCTCATGATGAAAACCCGCGAAAGCCAGCCTTTCCTGGTGCTTAACGGCATACAAACCCAGTCGGCGCTGGTGTATAACCTGCTGGCCGACGTGCACAGCATGCGTGAAACGGGCGTGGATATTGTCCGTATTAGTCCGCAATGGCAAGATACCGACAAAATTGTTGAACTGTACGATGCCGTTATTAACAATCGTCTTGATGTGGCCAGTGCCATGGCACACATTGAACCCTTAATGCCCGAACAAGGTTGTAATGGCTACTGGCATGGCAAGCCGGGCCTTGAACAGGTGGCGGCTTAAGCCATCTTTGGAGAAATACGATGGACAAGCCTTTTTTGCTTCCGCCGTTTGTGAAAACGGTTTTTTCAAAACTGCCGTCTTATCCCGGCACGTTTTTCTTTGTTAACGGGCTTAACCTGTTATTGAAAAAGCATTTGCCTGAAGATGTGCTAGGCCGCCTTCAGAATAAAAAACTGCGTCTGGAGGTCAAAGACGCGGGCATTTCTTTTGACTATAGCTGGCGCAACCGTGCGTTTGTGGCCTGTGCCCGGTATGCTGAAGAACCAGACTTGGTTATTGCTTCAAGCCTGTACGATTACTGGCAAATGATCCAGCGTAAAGAAGACCCCGATACCCTGTTTTTTAGTCGTCGCATGATGATAGAAGGCGACACAGAGCTGGGTCTGATGGTTAAAAATACGTTGGATGGGATTGATTTATCGGTGCTGTCGCCCGAACAGGTATTAAAAAACCTGCCTGGCATGCAGATCATTGGCCGGTTAGTTAGGCCTGCCAACGATGCTAGGCATTCTTCCTTAATGTAAAACGCGTAAACATGGCCGATACCTGTTCAACCAATGCTTCAGACGGGTATCCGGCCAGGGTGGTGCTGTTCAGGACGACATCGTTGCAACCCTGGTCACGAAACAGTTGCCATACATAATTGTTCACGTTCATGTTGGCCAAGCTGTTGGCCAGTTCCAATAAGTCTTCTTCGGGCAGCAGCAGGGGGTGCAGGGTGGTGCGCAGTTCATAGTCTACCCCGCTGGCCAGCACCGCCTGTAAACAGGCCAGGGCCTGGTCGCCACTGCCGGCAAATTGTGTGATATGGGCGTATTTATTAAATGTCGCCTTGATATCCAAGCCAATCCAATCTACCAGTGGCAGTACTTCTTTCAGCCGTCGTGGGTAAATACCCGCGCAATGCAGGCCGATTTTATAACCCAGTGCCTTAACCTGTTGCATGGCTTCTTCCAGGGCAGGGTCAATGGTGGGTTCGCCACCACTGAATACCACGGCGTCAATCAGGCCGGCCCGCTTTTGCAGGAACGTCATGATGTTGTCCCAGTCCAGCGGGTTGCTGGTTCCCCGTTCCTGCAAATGCGGGTTATGGCAGTAGCCACAGCGCCAGGGGCAACCCTGCACAAACAGTACGGTGGCCATCTGGCCGGGGTAGTCCGAGGTGCTGAAGGGGGTCATGCCCCCAACCCTTAGCGAAGAAGCTGGTGCTGCGTCAGGATTCAAAGGCGGGCCTCTTTTTCGCTGAAGTATTTTCTTTCATGAAATTCACCTTTTTTGCCAATATTGAATGAAGACATGGGGCGGTGGTAGCCCATGACCCGGGTCCAGATTTCGCATGGCTGGCGTTCTTCGTCGCTAAGCGTGATGTTTGCGGGTTTGTTCATGAGGGTGCTTTGCATTTTATTTCCTTTAGATTTGAATTGATTTGGGTTTGTTTAGATTAAATGAATCTATGCGGCTTCTTTCAGTTTTTTCTGGATCAGTTCATCGTCACATTTCGGGCAGAATTTATGGCTTCCGCCCAGGTAGCCATGTTTGGGGCAAATGGAAAACGTGGGCGTCACGGTTATGTAAGGCAAATGAAAGCGCCCCAAGGCACGCTTGACCAGGTTGCGGCAGGCATCCGCCGTGGAAAGCGGGTCGGTCATGTACAGGTGTAAAACGGTGCCACCGGTATATTTGCGTTGCAAGTCGTCTTGCCTTTCCAGTGCCTCGAAGGGGTCGTCGGTAAAACCGACCGGTAACTGGGAAGAATTGGTGTAATAGGGCATGTCTGTCGTGCCCGCCTGCAAAATAGCCGGGAAACGTTTGCGGTCTTCCTTGGCAAAACGGTAGGTGGTGCCTTCGGCCGGGGTGGCTTCCAGGTTGTACATATGACCGGTTTTTTCCTGGAAAACCAGCATTTTGGCGCGGATATGATCCAGCAGGCGGATGGCGAAGTCATGCCCCCATTCAGACGTAATATCATGTTCGTCATGAGTGAAGTTGCGGATCATTTCATTAATGCCATTCACCCCCAGGGTTGAAAAGTGGTTGCGCAAGGTGCCCAGGTAACGTTTGGTGTAGGGAAACAGGCCGTTATCCATGTGTTTCTGGATTTCCGTGCGCTTCAGTTCCAGGCTGGTTTTGCCCAGTTCCATTAGTTCGTCCAGCCGCTTAAACAGGGCGGCTTCATTGCCGGCATATTGGTAGCCAAGGCGGGCGCAGTTAATGGTAACCACACCCAGGGAACCGGTTTGTTCCGCTGAGCCGAACAGGCCATTGCCCCGCTTGAGCAATTCGCGCAAGTCCAGCTGCAGGCGGCAGCACATGGAGCGGATCATATTGGGCTTGAGCTCGGAATTAATGAAATTCTGGAAATACGGCAGGCCGTATTTAGCGGTCATTTCAAACATCAGCTCGGCGTTGGGGCTGTGCCAGTCAAAGTCTTCGGTAATGTTGTAGGTGGGAATCGGGAAGGTGAACACCCGGCCTTTTTCATCGCCCTGCATCATGATTTCAATGTAGGCGCGGTTAATCATGTCCATTTCGGTTTGCAGCTCACCGTAGTTGAATGGCATTTCCTTGCCGGCGATAACCGGCGTTTGTTCACGCAGGTCTTCGGGGCAGATCCAGTCAAAAGTCAGGTTGGTAAAAGGGGTTTGCGTACCCCAGCGTGAAGGCACGTTCAGGTTGTAGATGAGTTCCTGCATGTATTGCTTGACGGTGGGGTAGTCCAGTTTGTCTACCCGTACATAAGGTGCCATGTAGGTGTCGAAAGAGCTGAAAGCCTGGGCGCCGGCCCATTCATTTTGCAGGGTACCCAAAAAATTCACAATTTGCCCGATCGCGCTGGACATGTGTTTGGGCGGGGAAGACTCCACTTTGCCGGGCACGCCATTCAGTCCTTCGTTCAGCAGGGTACGCAGTGACCAGCCGGCGCAGTAGCCGGAAAGCATGTCCAGGTCATGAATGTGCAAGTCGGCATCACGGTGCGCCTGGCCGACTTCGGGTGGGTAAATGTGGTTAAGCCAGTAGGTGGCAATCATTTTGCCGGAAATGTTCAGAATCAGGCCGCCCAGCGAGTAACCCTGGTTGGCATTGGCGTTAACACGCCAGTCGGCTTGGCTGAGATATTCATCAATGCTGGTTTGGGCATTGATCAGGCTTTCCTGTGACATGCGTTTATCCTTGAAAAACTATATATGGTGTTTTTATGGATATTAAACACAAGATGTAGTTGTTTCAAGGGTGGGTTTGCAATAAAAGCGGATAGCTTGATCTGGATTAATCTTCTGCCGGATTCTGATTATATTTATTTGGCAGCGCGTTCTGACACTGCCGATTTGCGCCGACGCCGCTTCGCGCCGAAGTCGCTGCATCGGCAGTGTCAGAACGCTTTACTTTACTCGCTAGGAATCCTCATTCCCACGCAGGAGCATCGGAAGAAAAAACAGACCGCTTCCCGCACTCAACTCGTCCTCGTTCCGACGCTCCTGAGTGGAAACGTATACAGCCAGCTTTCTGTACAGGAACACCTCTTAGCCCAGCTTTTGCCCCATGCCTGCCATAAACAGGGCAGCCATAATAAATAACACCCCAAAGAACTTATTCATTCTGGCCGCATGATGCGGGTTGCGCATGAGATGCATAACCTTGGCCGCCAGGCCGGTATAAACGGCCATCACGGCCAGGTCCACAGCGCACAGGGTAGAGGAAATTAACGCATACTGGATAAGCAGCGGTTTGGACAGGTCAAGAAATTGCGGAATGACCGCCAGCAGGAAAATGGCCCCTTTGGGGTTCATGATATTCACCAGGATACCCTGCATAACCAGTTTGTGGGCAGGCGTATTGGGTAGAGAATCCTGCTCAAGCCGGATCATGGCAACCGGCGAACGGTATTGTTTATAGCCCAGGTAAATAAGATAAAGTACGCCCGCCCACTTGACGATATTAAACGCCATTTCAGAGGTGGCGAGCAGGGCACCAACACCAATCACGCTAATGACAAACTGGATGGCAAGGCCAATAGCCAGGCCAATGGCGTTCCAGTAACCCCGTTTGAATCCAAAGCGCAAACCCGATGACATGGATGCCACGGCACCCGGCCCGGGTGAGATTGAAATAGCCCAGGAAGCGGCAAAAAGGGTAAGCCAGACGGAAAGAGACATGGTGAGGGCGGGAGTAGAGAGTTAGAAATAATGCGGGAACCTTGAATTTTACCATGACTCCAGCATTGAAATTGACCGTGCCAGGTTAAGGAGCATGATGTTTAACTTATACGACCTTATACTTTTTTATGCTTGTCTGGGTTTTCGCTGATTTGCTGTAGTTATCGAATCTAAACCCCGCGAGGCCTCGTTGATTACCTTCCTGGCTGCCGCAGCAAATATCACCTTGTTGGGCCTTGGTTTTTGCATTAATTAACCCGATTACCCTGTTTACGCCGTTTTTTTACAACGGCTGGCACGCCTTGGCAGGATATAATCCCCCTGAACAGGCCTGTTTTGCCTTGGCCCTGCTTATTCAAGTCTTAAAGAGAAATCATGAAACGAATTTTTTCCCTCATTAGTGTTTTTTTGCTGTCAACGGTTTTGGCTGGCTGCGGCTATAACGAGATCCAGACGCTGGATGAAGGTGTCAAGGCTTCCTGGTCCGAGACCCTTAACCAATACCAGCGCCGTGCCGACCTGGTGCCCCAGCTGGTGTCCAGTGTTAATGCTTATATGGTTAATGAGCGCGAGGTGCTGATCGAAGTGACCAATGCCCGTTCACGGGTGGGCTCGGTGCAGGTCTCGGCCGATAAACTGCCTACCGGTGAAGAACTAGCCCAGTTCCAGGCCGCCCAGGGGCAACTTACTTCGGCCCTGTCCCGCTTGATTGCCGTGTCAGAAAATTACCCGCAACTGAAGGCAGATGCCTTGTTCCGCGATCTTAACGTGCAGCTGGAAGGCACTGAAAACCGGATAGCCACTGCCCGCGGCCGTTATATTAAAGAAGTGCAAGGCTACAATACGCTTATCCGTACGTTCCCCACTTTGATTACCGCCAAAATCTTTGGCTACGATGTCAAGCCCAATTTCGGGGTAGAAAACCAGGCGGAAATCATGCGTGTGCCTGAAGTTCGGTTTGATACTTCGCCACGGGCCAACCAACCCGCAACGGTACAGTAATGTCTGCTTCATTTGTTCGTTCCCCCGTAATGACACGCTATGTCCTGTCATTGCTTTTCATGCTGCTGGCATTGGCAGGGTGGCAGGCCAGCGCCCAGGAACTGGTGCCCGTACCCAACCTGCAGGCGCGGGTAAGCGACCTTACCGGTACGCTTTCAGCCGCGCAGCAGGCCGATATCGAACAAAAACTGGAGGCCCTTGAAAAAAGCAAGGGCGCCCAGGTGTTTGTGCTAATGGTGCCCACGGTGGGGCCCGATACGGTTGAAACCTATTCGCGCCGGGTTTTTGATGAATGGAAAGTGGGCCGGGCCAAGGTGGATGATGGCATTCTTTTCTTGATTGCCAAGGATGACCGCCGCATGCGGCTGGAAGTGGGCTATGGCCTGGAAGGTGCAGTGCCCGATGTCCTTGCCTCGCGGATTATCAATGATCATGTGGCACCGCATTTCAAGATGGATGACTATGCCGGTGGCGTACAGGCCGGTGTTGATGCGCTGGTGGACCTGATTGAAACCGAAGAGCTGCCCCCACCCGTTAATGATTGGCAGCAGTCATCCGATTTTGATGAAGAGGATTGGCCGTTTTTTATTTTCATGGCATTTTTTATTTCCCTGTGGCCGGCCTTGCTGGCAGCGGTCATTGCCGGGGTGGTTATTTTTGGTGTTACCGGCAGCTTCGGTTTTGCCCTGCTGGGTGCCGTGGGCGGGTTTTTAATTAGTTTTATTGCCCATAAGTTCATGCCCGAACGCAAGATCAGCAGTGCCAGCCGTGGCCGTGGCAGACGCGACGGTTTCGGTGGTGGCTTTGGTAGCGGAGGTTTTGGCGGTGGCGGTTTTGGTGGCGGTGGCTTCGGCGGCGGTGGTGGCGGAAGCAGTGGCGGAGGAGGAGCATCCGGTGGCTGGTAAATGGTTAAAATGGCTCGATTTGGATTCTATGCATGGCTGGTGGCTGAGACGCAAGCACTTTCACGCCGGTTTCATGAAGGACATTACCGAACAGATCCGCGTCAGTGAAGAAACCCATCATCATGGCGAGCTGGTGGTTGCCATAGAAGCGGCCATGCCTTCGCATGTCAAAAGCAGTGCCGAACGGGCTCTGGAGGTTTTTGGCCGCCTGCGAGTGTGGGAGACGCCCCATAACACGGGGGTGTTGCTATATATTGCACTAGACCGGCACAAAATTGAAATTATTGCTGATAAGGGCCTGAAATCGGCGGAACATGAATGGAAGGCGGTTTGTTCGGGACTGGAACTGCGTTTTTCTGAAGATCAATATCAGGAAGGCCTGACCGAAGCCGTGATTGGGCTAGAGGCCATTCTGGCCCAATATTGCACTCAGGAAGCGGGTGAGAATGGCCCCAATTTCCTGCCCGATGCGCCGGTGATGCTTTAAGGGTAGGCGTTTTTGTGTGACGCGGAGCGTTCCCAAGCAGGAAAATGGGGCCAGGAACCACCCCGTCAGGCTTCGCCTGCCACCCCTCCACAGAGGGGAATGCAAACACAGATGTTGCCACGAAGAAGAAAAATTCCCCTCTGTGGAGGGGTGGCGCGTAGCGACGGGGTGGTGGCCTTTCCCCGCTCCCATGCCCTGACCTCCAGAAGTTGGACTCCTTTTCGTTCTCATGTTCTGAT
The DNA here is from genome assembly GCF_016595155.1 of Advenella mandrilli. Classification (GTDB taxonomy): domain Bacteria; phylum Pseudomonadota; class Gammaproteobacteria; order Burkholderiales; family Burkholderiaceae_B; genus Advenella; species Advenella mandrilli. The sequence goes on along the minus strand of NZ_JAENGP010000002.1, from coordinate 11,713 downwards.
ACAGATGTTGCCACGAAGAAGAAAAATTCCCCTCTGCGGAGGGGTGGCGCGTAGCGACGGGGTGGTGGCCTTTCCCGCTCCCATGTCCTGACCTCCAGAAGTTGGACTCCTATTAAACTTATTGGGGTCAGTTCACTCCAGCGTGGGAATGCGCATTTATCGGATTTGCGCGTAAAACCCCGTCGTTCAGGGCGGGGAGGATGTCAACCACTACATCGTATAACCCCGCCCTTCAGCACCTGTTAACGAAGTTTACGTGCCAGCGACTTGATGGCGGCATTACGACGGGCGCCGGTTTCAAAATGCTCGCTCATTTTGGACCATTGCGGCAGGCTGCGGGCTTCCAGGATTTCTTCGGGTAAATCACCTTCCTTGAATTGGTCGGTAACGGTTTCCGTGTTCAGCATAATGGGGCGCTGGTCTGCGTGGCCACGCATTTCCAGGGCGTTAAGCAGTTGCAGGCTGCGGATGCCCAGCAGGCGGATAATCGCGTCATCAAGGGTAATTTCGCGGTAGCCCTGCAGCTTGCCCAGAATGCGCTTGCCAAATTTGTCCACGCCCTGCCATACGCTGCCAATCACGCCGCCAATCAGGGTGGCGGTGCCCAGACTTAGTCCGGCTGACATGACATCGACCGCTGCGCCGGCCATGGCCCCGGCCACAAACCCTTTACTCACCTGGATGCCCATTTCCATCAATGCTTGCGGTTGGAACAGGTCCATGCCCCAGCGCCCACCTTCAATGGGCAGGGTCTGGTCGGGATAGTCTTCCTGCCTGAAACGGTAATGCGTTAGCAGGGCCTGGATGCTTTCCTGTTCCCGCTGGCGGATCACGTCCTGTAACAGGGCCGTGGCGCTTTTGATGCTTTCTTCATCACCCGCGCAGGTATAGCGAAAAGCGGCCACATCAATCAGGAGCTCGGCAATCATGTTGTAGGCAATGTCCCGTCGCAGTTTGCGTTGCCGGTGGATGTCTTCAGATAGCGCTTTCAGGGTAGCGGCATGGCCGTCCAGGACCAGGGCTAGCTTCTGGTAAAGCTGTTCTTCACCATCCAGGGCCGGGGCAACCGAGTCAAACTCAATGCTTAAATGCAGGCCCAGGCGGCTTAGGGATTCTTTCCAGTCAGCAAGGTAATTGGGACTGCTGTGCATGAAATTAAGAATGGGCACCAGCGGTCGTCCGCACCGGCTTAAAATGGCCAGTTCATCCCGGTGCTTGGCCAGTACGGGGTCGCGAATATCAATGACATATAAACCGGCATCACATTCCAGCAGTTTGCGTAAAACCCGGGCTTCCTGTTCAAAACGCTGCCTGCTTTCCGGGGTGTCCAGAAACTGCTGAATGCTTTCCGGGCCATCAAAACGGGATGAATCTTGCCGGGTCTGCGCTTTAAGCTGGTCCAGGTAATCCAGCAGGGCAATGCCGTCTTCCAGCCCCGGGGTGTCAAACAGTTCAACCGCGGCCTGCCCGTTCAGGAACAGGCGGGCGCCTTCCACATGACGGGTGGTGCCGGGAAAGTCGGCAATTTCCCCAAACCCGGTATCATGGGTAAGGGTTCTTAATAATGAGGTTTTGCCGGTGTTGGTGTGGCCAACAACCGCCAGATGCAGTATTTTATTTGGTTCCATATTCATCAACTTGCCTGAATCCATTGTGGCAGTGTTTTTTGTGTGTCATGCAACTGTTCAATGCCAAAACCGGCCTGTTGCAGGCGCTCTTTCCATAATGGCAGGCGGTTTTCCGCTTTGCCGTGACCGCTTTGCAGATAGATATCGGTGCGCGAAGCCAGATTGGACAGGTCGGTAATGAAATGCAGGGTGCCTCGATCGGGGGTTTGTGCAGCATCACACACAATCAGCAGGGCCGGTACGGTTTGGCGGGTCATATGTGCCAGCAGCTGGTGGCGCTGCTCGCGGCTTTCCAGCTTGCCCTGGTCATGCACGGTGGCGGGCAGTGCAAAGGGTGGCCATGGCGCACGCGGGCTTAATTCCAGCCCCACCACCAGCGGGCTGCCTGCCGGTACCAGTGCAGGATGAGTGTTGCGCCGGGCGGTTTGCAAGGCCGGGGCGGGGGCATCCACCCCGATATGCTCGCTGTGTGCAGACAGGCGGTCTACCAGGCCGGCATAGGCGGGCAGGGTTTCATCAATCTGTATTTGGCGCATGGCTTGCCGGGTTTTCCAAAGGCACAGCAGCAGGCTGGCCAGGCGCAGCAGCAAACCGTACACCATGACTGCACCAATCAGCCAGGAAGACCAGATGGCCTGTGATGCGGGGCCGGCGGTTTGCAGGCCGCTGCTTTGCTGGATGATATCAGCCGAAGGAATGGAAAAGCCCAATAAATGCGGCAAAAAGCCAATGCTCTGGGTGATGGACACAAAGGAAGAGGTGGGCAGGATGGTGGTTTCCCAGCCGAAGGTATATTGCCGGGCTGCCAGCAGGGCCAGCAGGGTAATAATACCAGCCGCCATGATCACCACCCAGATACCATGGCTAATGGCCGACAGTAGCCAGCGCAAGCCGTTGTTCTGGTTAAGGATATTAATAAATGCCTGTGGGGCCAGGGTGGCATCGGGCCCACGGGCCAGTTTTTTGCCCAACCAAAGCCAAGCCTGGCCCAGCAGGGTACCACCATGATAAGGGGCCAAAAAAGACAGCAGCCAGAATAAATAAGTAATGGCGTGCAAGCCCAGCAAGGCAACCAGTGCCAGCAGCAGGTTGACATGACCCGTTCCCAGGGCACTGGCTGCCATGCCGATACCGGCAAAAATGGCCAGCAATGCCATGGCCCAAAAAGCCAGGCGTGCATGGGCACTCCATTTTTCAATGGTGGCTGCCAGCCCGTCCCGTTTGGCCATTAAGACGGCACGCTGGATGATTTTATGGCTGACGGGTTCCTGGCTATGGCGGATCTGGTGCAGCAGGGTGGCGTCTTCAATGGGCCCCCAGTGCTCTTCCCTAAGCCTTAGGGTTTCGGTTATCCAGTAATCCTTGAGTGAGTGTTGCGGCATAAATAATCGTGAGTAATGCAAATAAACGATTATTGCCTTTATTCAAACCACTTGTCTAATGTTTGCCGTGCCTGTTGTTTAACGTCGGCGGTAATATATAAAGAGACCGTTGCCAGGGCAGCGGTAATAATGCCCAGGTCATCGGTAAAACCGGCAACGGGCATCAGGTCGGGAATAGCATCAAGTGGCAAGACAAGATAGGCTAGTGCACCGTAAATAACGCGTTTTGCCCAGGCCGGTGTTTTAGGGTTTTGTACGGCGAAAAACAGGAACAGGGCTTTTTCAATGACAGGCCTGCCTGCTTTTTTTGCCAGGCGTGCCAGCTTGCTGATGACGCCAGATTGATTGCGGGCGCTTGATTGGTCACCGAAACGGGACTGAATCATTGTTTTTCCTTAAAAATTGCGGGTGTTATGGCATGCAATTGACCAAGCGTGCAGCTATTTCTTTTTGGCGATTAAACCGTAAACAAACAGGACAATCATGGCGCCAACGACCGAGCCAATAAAGCGTGCGCTGCTGCCGGCCTCATAAAAACCGACTGCGACACCCAAATGGGTGGCAACCAATGAGCCAACCACACCCAGTAGGGTCGTCATGATTAATCCCAACGACTGGGAGCCGGGCATAAGGGCACGGGCCACCAGACCAACCAGAAAACCAATGATTATTTCCCAGATAATATCCATTTATGACGCTCCGAGTGGATGAGGCCTTCATGCTTAATATAAGGCTTGTTTACCTGTAAGCAAGGCCGGAAATGTTTCCGAATGTGCGCTTACAAGTGTAAGGGTAATTTCTGTTTATATCTTTGTCTGCAAGGTAAAAAATTGTTCAGTTTTGATTGTAAATGTATTTTGCGTGAGCAGAATATATCTGTATTTTAATTTGGTGGTGCACTAAAAAGTGTTTTTTGGGATTTAATGGGAGGTAATTAATTTACGTAGCCTGGGGCCAAAGATGTTTACAATCAGGCCCAGCATAACCACCGCACCCCCCAGCCATTGCAGGACAGACAGCTGTTCATTCAGGATCCATGTGGCAGACAGCAGGCCAATTACCGGCACCAGTAGGGTTAGGGGGGCGATAAGGCCCACCGGGTGCTTACTAAGCAGGCGTCCCCACAATACGTAACCCACCAGCGTTGCACCATAAGCCAGGTACATAATAGCGGCAATACCGGTAAAGGTGGCCGATTGCAGGCTGGCCACCATAAGGTCGCCACCTTCAAAAATCCATGAACAAAGCAGGAACGGAATAATGGGAATGGTACCACCCCAGACCACCAGGCTTAGCATGTTTACATTTTTGGCCTGCTTGATAACAATATTGCCAGTGGACCAGCTAAAGGCGGCCAGAAAGATAAACACCAGTCCCAGAAGGGGAATGGGGGGGCCGGCACTGGCATTGGTGTTAATAATAAAAAGGCCAAGCAGGGAAATGGCAATCGCCAGCAGGTTATGGGGCCGGATTTTTTCATGCTGCACCAGGGCGGCCAGCAAGACCGTGAAAAAAGCCTGTACCTGCAAAAGCAGGGAAGCCAGCCCGGCTGGCATACCAACCGCCAGCGAGGTAAACAGGAAGGCAAACTGCCCGAAACTGATGGTGAGCCCATAAACCAGCAGCAGCTTGAAGGAAATGTTGGGGCGCTTGATAAAGAAAATGGCCGGGAAGACAACCGCCATGAAACGCAGTGCGCCCAGCAACAAAGGTGGAAAATCAACCAGGCCGAATTTAATCGCAATGAAATTGATACCCCATACCACAATGACAAGGAGGGCGAATAACCAGTCGGTCAACGGCATAATGGGTTCCTGAAAGATTAATTGAACATTGCCAGCAGCCAGGCCAGCAGGAAGGGGGCCACAAGGCTAAGGAACGCCCCGCTGAAAATGGCGGTGGCAATGTAATGGTTGCCCGACATTTTCTTGATAATGGGCAGGGTGGTATCCAGAGCCGTAGCACCGGCTGTGCCAATGGCAGGTACCGGATGGCGGGCACCCAGAAAAAACAGCACCACAATAGACAGCAACTCTCGGAACAGGTCGGTCATAAGGGAAGTGGCACCGTAGAATTCGCCCAGACGGGCCGTAACCATCACGCCAGATAGCGAAAACCAGCCGAAGCCGGCAGACATGACCAGGCCATTGCGGATATCCATGCCCATTAACCAGGCAACGACAGCCCCGCCAAACAGTGAAAACAGAATAACCACGACGGGCGTGGCAATGGTCCTGAACTGCAGGAACTTGAGGGAAATGGGGGCGTTGATCAGGTCGATGCCAATCAATACCAGCAATATATACAGGAAAGTTTCAACCGAAGGCAGCAGTTCGGTATTTAATTGGGCCATTAGTAACAGCTTGGCCAGGCCAATACCCGCCAATATAAAGGCAAAGGCAATGCCACACTCCCAAATCACATGCCAAATGCCAAAATCCGAGGTGGCTTCGGCAGTGGTTTTGGGGCCTTTTGGGAAGAGCATCCACAAGCCAATAAAAGAAAAAACCGTGGTACCCAGGGCGTAGGCCAGGGCAATGCCTAAAATTTGCGTGACATTTTGCAGGTTTTCCAGTTGCAGACCAAATTTATAGCCAATGGCAAACAGCAGCAGCCAGACAAACGGCGTCACCAGCCGGGCCAAACGGGCCGACTGGGTGGCAGGCAGTATTTTGCCAATTATCAGACCAAGAACCAGATACAGGCAAATCGGCAATAACGACAGTAGCAGGTCTTTCAAGAAGGGCACCTTTTGAGGCCTTATGCCTGTTTAAGTATGGCAAACAGGCATAAGGCCGTTAAATGGCTTAAACCGGGGTGTTTTTATTGAAGGCGGCCAGTTTTTCTTGCAGTGACTTTTTAATGGCCGGCCATTCTTCACGGGTGACGCTGTACATGACCGTATCCCTGATAGAACCGTCGCGACGCTTTGCATGGCCACGCAATACGCCGTCTTTTTTGGCACCCAGCCTTTCGATGGCTTTTTGTGAAGTCTGGTTGATGATGTCGGTACGCCAGCCCACGACATTGGCCTGCAGGCTTTGGAAAGCATAAAATAGCAACAGGTATTTGCAGGCGGTATTCACATGGGTGCGCTGCCAGGATTTGGCATACCAGGTATAGCCAATTTCAAGCCGGGCAATGTCCGTGACTATATCGTGATAACGGGTGGTGCCGATGACTTTTTTGGTTTTGGCGTCAAGCACGGTAAACGGTAGCATGTGACCGTCCTGCTGGCCTTTCAGGGCGGTTTCAATATAGGCCGTTTCCTGGCCCGGTTCGGGCGCCGAGGTATACACCAGGTTCCAGAGCTCACCGTCACTGGCGGCATTTTTCAGGCCTTCGGCATGAGCAAGGCGCATGGGTTGAAGAATAACCCCAAAGCCTTCAAGCTGGACTGGGTGGATGGGGGTGGAAAAAGGAGTAACTGCTGGCTGGCCGGATTCTGAAGAGATGGTCATGGTGTAAGGCTGCAAAAGAAAAAGCAAACGGGAATGAAATCCAGAAAAATCACAGTGTATCAGATTGCGGCCTGCGCCATCTGCGGTAAACTGGATGCCCAAATGTGTTTGGGTAGAGCAATAGTTTTATGAAATTTTTATCAGGTAACTTAAAGTAGCAATTATGACCTTAACAATAACAATGATTCTGGCCCTGTTGGCATTGGGCACATTTGGTGGTTTTATGGCCGGTTTGCTGGGAGTGGGCGGGGGAATGGTGCTGGTGCCGTTTCTGACGATGCTGTTTGCATGGCAGAAGATGCCCGCTGATCTGGTTGTGCACGCTGCGATTGCCACTTCCATGGGCATGATTGTATTTACGTCGCTGTCCAGCATGCGTGCCCATCATAAAAAAGGCGCTGTGATGTGGTCGGTGGTTTATTCACTGGTGCCTGGCATTATCCTGGGTGGATTGCTGGCCGGTGGTGTGGCTTTCAGGTTTATTAATACGGCCTGGCTGGCTTTGTTTTTTGCGGTTTTTGTGGGTTATTCCGCCATGAATATGTTGCGTAATAAAAAACCCAAGCCTTCACGCCAGTTGCCGGGGATAGCTGGCCGTACGGCCGTGGGTGCCGGGATTGGTTTTATTTCGGGTCTGGTGGGGGCCGGTGGTGGTTTTTTGTCGGTGCCGTTTATGGTCTGGTGTAATGTGTCTATTCGCAATGCGGTGGCAACATCGGCGGCGTTGGGGTTTCCGATAGCGGTTGGCAATAGTATCGGGTATATCAGCTCGGGGATAGAAACAGTGGGTATCCAGGATGGGATGTTGGGTTATGTGTATTGGCCGGGCTTGCTGGTGTTAATTACCATGAGTGTGTTGCTGGCGCCGGTAGGGGCAAAGTGTGCGCATAGCTGGCCGGTTGACAGGCTGAAGCGGATTTTTGCTTGTTTACTGTTTTCGATTAGTGCGTATATGTTGTATAAGTCGCTGACCGCGTTTGGGGTGATTTAGGTAAGCTTGCCGTTTTTTTGCAAGGTTATACGTATCCGGGCCTGATTAAGGCTACCAGTTTGCTCCGAGGCCCCTTCGGGCCGAAGTCGCTGCACTGGTAGCCTTAATCAGGCCTTTTTGGTGTCCTGAAAACCTTGTTGTCATTGTAAAAACTGACTTGTGCCTGCTCTTCATGCCAGCCCGGAATACCAAAAATTTGCAGCGGGATAAAAGGCTTGGTTTGCAGGCTTTGTTCTGTCAGGAACCTGGCCAGATAATCGTCTACTTGCTGGATGGCCGCTTCTGAAAATATCTCAGGCGTGTCGGGATCGGTTTTGTCTTTAGCGGTCACGTTGGCTGCCAGCTCATCCGGGCCAGTCTTTTGGCTGCCTGGCGCAATGGAATTGGGTATGCGGATGGCATGGGCGGTAATGGCTTTGTAAGGGTTCACCAGCTTTTCCAGCAGGGCATGGCCGAAGGCGATAACCCGGGTTTGGCGCCACAGGGGGCGTAAGGCCTGGAAGGCGGTTTGCCACTGTTTGGCTTGCAGGGCCTGCCAAAGTTCGTCCGGGCATTGGATGAAGAAGCCGTTTTCATCAATAATCGTAATGGCATCCCTTGTTTTTCCCCTGGTATCACCCACACCTGCTTGTTTTATTTGCGCCGCCTGTAACCGGTTAAGGCGGATTTTGGTGTTCGGGAAGGTAAACCAGCACAGGGCATTGAAATAATCATGCAGGCCATCACGGGTGGGCACACTGCCGGTTTCATAAATATAGGTTTCATAGGCCATGCCATCGGGCAGGGTTTCCTGTGGGACGAAGTTAACCGGTAGGAGGGCAGGGCGATGGTCGTTCAGGAATGCGTGAACACTGGGTACGGTTTTCTGCGGGGCAGGGAAACGGGTTTTCCAGGGGGACCAGTAGGGGGCATCAAGATTGATCCTGTTCAGGATAGAGATGGGCATGGCTTTGCATAAAAAGTTAATCCGCCCCTGTGGCAAGGGCGGAGAAGGTAAAACCGGCTTATAACGGGCGTGGACAACTATTTTTTAAAAGTGACTTCGGGCATTTTATCGCCCCAGGGCATAAGCGGAACGCCTGATATGCTGTTGTAGGGTGAACCTTCAATCACTCGTTCACTCACCACCAGGTAAACCAGCGTTTTGTTGGGTTTATCCAGCAGGCGGGTCACATTCAGGTCTTTGAATAACAGGCTCATGCGCTGGGTGAAAATATTTTCTTTTTTATCGGGGATGGCTTTTGCCGCTTTGATGGGGCCGACCTGGCGGCAGGAGATGGCAAAGCGGGAGGGGTTTTCGGCCAGGCCCAGTGCGCCTGAGATACCACCGGTCTGGGCGTGTGACAGGTGGCACACCACACCTTCAATATCCGGGTCATTGAAAGATTGCACACAGACTTTGTCGTTATTCACAACGCGCCAGGTAGTGCTGACGCAGCCCACTTCTGCTGCATTCACGGCAGGCTGAAAGAAAAGGCCTGATAGGGCAAGAGTAGCCAGAAGTATTTTTTTCATGGTGAGTATCTTTTGGGTAGTTGCTGATCGCTATAATATGATGATCAGATCCTTATTATTGTAATGTTAAAAATGAACCCGCTGGAAAAACTGCGTATTGATAAATGGCTTTGGGCCGCCCGTTTCTACAAAACCCGTTCGCTTGCCGCCACCGAGGTTGGCAAGGGCAGGGTTGATGTGAATGAACAGTCTTGCACCAAGCCTGCCCGGGAAGTCAAGGTGGGCGACAAAATTACCATTCGGCAGGAACGCATGCACCGGGTGGTGGAAATCAAGGCCTTAAGTGCGGTACGCGGCCCGGCGCCGGTGGCGCAATTGCTGTACGAAGAAACCCCTGAAAGCATCCAGGCCCGTGAGGCAGAGCAGGAAAGAAGAAAACTGGCCAATGAACCTGCCGATACCATTTTGCATGGCCGCCCCACCAAACGGGACAGGCGTTATCTGGATGACTTAAAACGACGGTATTGAGCGACTCCCGCTTCTAAGCCTTCTCGTTCCCATGCTCTGAACTGACCCCAATAAGTTGAATAGCTGTCCAACTTTAGGGGTCAGTTCACTCCCCGCGTGGGAATGCGTATTGCCCCCGGTTTTGTTCCACACATAAAACCAGACATAAAACCAGACATAAAACCAAATAAGTGGTATGTTTTGGGTTCAAATAAAAATATAAAAAACACCCACAAAGGAGGCATTATGTCTATTCAATTCAAGCGAAGTAGGGTTGTTACATTCCTTGGCCTGGCATTACTGGCAGGGGTTTCTATTACACCGTTACAGGCCAAAACGCCCGCTCCAGTAGCACCGCCCCAGGTGCAGTATGACTATGATATGGATGTTTTCCATCCGGTCATTGCGCATAACGGGATGGTGGCAACCGAGCAGCATCTGGCTTCTGTCATAGGGCTGGATATCCTTAAAAAAGGGGGCAATGCCGTTGATGCGGCCGTGGGTATCGGCTTTGCGCTGGCGGTTGCCCTGCCCAATGCCGGCAACCTGGGCGGTGGCGGTTTCATGATGGTGCATGACAAGGATAGTGGCCAAACCATTGCTCTTGATTTCCGGGAAATGGCACCGGCCAAGGCAAGCCGTGACATGTATCTGGACGAAAAGGGGGACGTGGCTGCCGGCCGTTCGCTATATACCCACCTGGCGGTTGGGGTGCCGGGTACGGTGGCCGGTATGGAACATGCCCTGAAAAAATGGGGCAGCATGCCCTTGGAACAGGTTATTCAACCAGCCATTGATCTGGCTGAAAATGGTTATGTCGTTAGCAATTCACTGGCAGAAAACCTGGCAGCCACTAAAGAAAGTCTGGGTAAGTGGGAAACCACCAAGGCGGTTTTCTTTAAAGATGGCGAGCCTTTGAAGGCGGGGGATTTACTGGTGCAAAAAGACCTGGCCGAATCCATGCGTTTAATTGCGAAAGAAGGCGGTGATGCTTTCTACAAGGGGGAAATAGCCAAGCAGATTGTAGCGGAAATGGGCAAACATGACGGCCTTATTACTAAAGAGGACCTGGTCAATTACAAGGTGGTGGAACGCGAGCCGGTGAAAGGCAGTTATCGCGGGTATGAAGTGGTTTCCATGCCGCCGCCCAGCTCGGGGGGGATTCATGTGATCCAGATGCTGAATATGCTGGAGCGTCATGACCTGAATGCCATGGGGCTGAATAGCGCCAAAACCATTACTCTGGTGGCTGAAACCATGAAGCGGGCTTATGCCGACCGCTCCGAATATCTGGGCGACCCGGATTTTGCCAAAGTACCGCAAAAAGGCCTGACCTCAAAAGCCTATGCCAACAGTCTGGCCGATGCCATTTCTTCTGATAAGGTCACACCGTCCAAAGAAATTTTGCCGGGCAAGCCGCAAACTTATGAAAGTGACCAAACCACCCATTATTCAGTGGTAGATAAAAACGGTAACGCGGTTGCGGTTACCTATACGCTTAACCTGAATTTTGGCAGTGGTATTGTGGCTGGTGAAAGCGGTATTTTACTGAATAATGAAATGGATGACTTTTCTGCCAAACCAGGTGTGCCCAATGCGTTTGGCCTGATTGGGGGTGATGCCAATGCGGTTGAGCCGGCAAAACGGCCTTTGTCTTCCATGACGCCCACATTGGTATTGAAAGACGGCAAGCCATGGCTGGTAACCGGTAGTCCCGGTGGGGCACGCATTATCACCACCGTGCTGCAAACCATTCTTAATAGTATTGATTTTGGCATGAACCCGGCTGAGGCGGCGTCAACCCCCCGTTTCCACCATCAGTGGCTGCCCGATGAACTGCGTATAGAAAAAGGTTTTAGCCCCGATACCCTGGCTTTGCTTAAGGAAAAGGGCTATAACATTGCCCTTAAGCCTTCCATGGGGCGTACGCAAACCATCCAGGTACGTGATGATGTCCTGTACGGTTATTCTGATCCGCGTAACCCGGATGGCGTGACGATTGGTTATTAAGAGGGGCAGTTTAACTGCGCGTTATGTTTCAGCTCGTCAGGTTTCCAATGAAACTTGACGTTCTCTGAAGAGCAGTGTTTGCCGCGCCTTAGATCAACTCCCCGTTGTATTCGCCATTTACCATTAAGTGCGGAAAGCCCCATCATTCATGTTGGGGATGGATAGCACAGGGTCCGAAGGACACCATTTTCCTGCACTCTTTTCTGTTTCAATTATACTAAACCCATGCAACGTCTCCAAGCCTACCGATTTGAACTCATGCCCAATGGGCAGCAACAG
>NZ_JAENGP010000031.1 GCF_016595155.1 Advenella mandrilli | reverse complement strand
CTGTTGCTGCCCATTGGGCATGAGTTCAAATCGGTAGGCTTGGAGACGTTGCATGGGTTTAGTATAATTGAAACAGAAAAGAGTGCAGGAAAATGGTGTCCTTCGGACCCTGTGCTATCCATCCCCAGCATGAATGATGGGGCTTTCCGCACTTAATGGTAATTAGTGTAGCCGCGCCATAACCGCGGCTACAATTTTGTCGCAACGCTCTCCGTCAAATGCAAACACATCACCATACGCGGCTTCAATTTCCCGTGACAGGGCTTCTTGCATCAGTTGTCTTGCCCGAAAAAACCGGGTACGTACCGTTGCCTCGGGAACCTCCAGTAAAGCAGCCACTTCCGTAGACGGGATTTCTTCAATCGCCCTTAATATAAATACCAGGCGCAGCAAGGGGGGGAGGGTATCCAGCTTTTGCTCGATCAGGTGGCGGATTTCTGTTTGCAAAACCTGGTGCTCAGGTTCGGAATGGTGGGTGACTCTCATGGTGGCACCTTCAGCAATATCGGTTGGACTAATGTTTTCATGAAGATCAATCACATTATTCCATTGCCTGTTTTTACGAATGCGCCCCAACGACTCATTAATCACAATCCGGGTCAGCCAGGTGGAAAACAGGGCTTCAGCCCGAAAAGCGGCCAGATGCAAAAACGCATGGATATAAGCTTCCTGCAGGGCATCTTCGGCATCGGCATCCTGCTTCAGGATGCTACGCGCAACCCGGAACAGGCGTGGGTTATACCGTCGTACGAGAATCTCAAAGGCAGGCGTATTGCCTGCAATAATTTGAAAAACCAGGTCATTATCTGATGTTTCTGCAGAGGCTGTGCGTGGCATGTCCAGTGGCATAACGGTCTCCCGAAAGTGCTTTTCTCCTGTTATACCTGTATTTGATGCGTTTCACAAATAAAACGTTCTGTTATTCGTGCCAGGGGAAGTTGAAGCCATTTATGGCTGCGTGGGCCAATAATAGCTGTCGGGCAGGGCACGCGCACCAAAAATGGCCTGACCAACACGCACCACCGTGGCGCCTTCTTCTACCGCCATTTCATAATCGCCCGACATACCCATGGAGAGTTCGTGCAGCTGCACATTGGCGGGGGCATCTTGCTGCAAGCGGTCACGCAGATCGCGTAGCAGGCGGAAGCAGCCGCGTACCCGCTGCTCATTGTCTGACAGGCAGGCAAGTGTCATGAATCCTTTGACTTTCAGGCAATCAAAATTCGCCAGGGATTGAATGAAAGAAGCGGTTTCTTCAGGAGGAAGACCATATTTGCTGGCTTCACCCGAGGTATTGACCTGTACAAACACATTTAATGAGCGGCCTTCGGCCTGTAATCTGCGCTCAAGAGCCTGGGCAAGCCTGAGGCTATCCAGTGCCTGGAATTCTGCCGCGAACTTGGCTACAAATTTGGCCTTGTTGGTTTGCAGGTGGCCAATCACCGACCATTGCAAGTCAGCCAGCTCTGGCAGGGACTGCCATTTGTCAAAAGCTTCTTGCACCTTGTTTTCACCCAGAAAACGGCATCCTGCCTCATAGGCCAGCTGAATGCGTGCCTTGTCTACCGTTTTGCTAACGGGTAACAGGCGCACAGTATTAGCATCCCGACCAGCGCGATGGCAGGCAGCGGCAATTTTTTGCCTGACTGCAGCCAGCTTGCTTTTGAAGTCTTCAATGGTTAAGGCGGTGGGGTAGCGGTTTTCCTGGGGAGGGGTTGTCATGAGTGATTAAAAAATTAGCCTTGTATCTGGAAGTCAATCACGATCTCGCCAGGCTCACGGGCAACGTAGGCAATGGCAACCTGGTTACCAAAATGCGCCTCTATTTGCGCCAATAAGGGCAAGGGATCGTGATCATTGCAAAAGCGCATTGTCTCACCTGGGTGCAGGGCAGACAAGGCACCAAAAATAGCCGCGTGGCGAAAGCGTTTGGAAACGCCACGTGCATCGAATGGGTAAACATGTTGGTCAAACATGGGTAAAGAAGCGTCTTGGGTCATGATAGTTGAAATAAAGTAAATAAGTAAGTGTGAATAAGAGGATGGCAGGCGCAATGTACCGGGTGGTACAGGGAAAGTATTGCACCATGATTTAATTATAGATACGACTTTTTCCCGCAAGGGCAGGAACCATAATTGGTTTGTGGTTACTTGAGTAATTTACTATGGTATTATTGATGCAGGTTAAGAAAAAAAGGAAAGTGTGTGTTTTTTCATACAAAAAAGCGTGATGTGCGGGTAACTTTATGCCCTGAATAAAATTAAAAAAGCCTTGTTTTTTATTTGATTTTGGAAATAAGCCGGTTTTGAATAGGAATGTGGGTATATTTTTATCCACTTTAACTGTGGATAACCTTGCGTATAAGAAATGAGCAACTACCTTAAGTCTTGATCTGACAGGGAATTTTTGTCAACTGCTTATGAAATGATCATTGCTGTTTTGGGGTGATGAAGACGGAACCGGAAATATTTGCGGTAGCAAATTGTCAAGCAAGAACGCTTGAAAATAGAAAATATAGTTGAGAAAATAAAAGGCAGGGGCTTGCATTTTGTTTTAGAATTATGCTATAGTTTTATTCTTACTTACACAGCTATGTGTGAACAGGCAAATAAGTAACGTCGGGGCGTAGCGCAGCCTGGTAGCGCACTTGCATGGGGTGCAAGGGGTCGAAGGTTCGAATCCTTCCGTTCCGACCAATTCAATTAAATCAAGGACTTACGTGAAAACGGGAAGTCCTTTTTTTATGCCTGTTTTGATGCGGGGTAAATTTAGGGGTAAACTTGAAAAAACCTTACCCTAAAGCCTTATAAAATTTTGCACCAAGGGTTGTAAAACAACGCTGATTTGTTTGACGCTTTCCTGAGTCAGTTGCGTTAAGCCTTGGGCAAATACATTCTCCGGGTTCACCTGTACCCAAATGCTTACACCAAAAACCGTAAATAAACTCACCAGGACTGTTTCGTATCTACCGGAGCGCCACCAGCCTTTTTTTCCAAAACGAATTCGTTGCTGGGGATGAATCCAGGGAATCCCCATGGGGTTGGGAGCGTCGGCCAGAATATGGCTTAAGGCACCGGTTGCTGCGCCAATCATGGCAGCTCCTTCTAACCCTTTAATAGAAAACCCACAATACATTAAACCAACCCAAAACCAGGGCCAATGGGTGTAAGTGCGGTGCTTAATGAGCGAACCGGTTCGTACCCCTTTGCGGTAATAGGGAATTTCGAGCCAGTCGGGTAAGGAGGTGGAAGCAGCTGCTACGAGAGCACTTACCGTTTGTAAAAATACGTCCAGTCCTGCTATTTTTGCAATAGCCGCAGCGATAAATGCGGCACCAAGGCCAGTAAGCCTATGCCCTTTACCAGTCATTTAAAAACATCCAAGTAACTTAATGATGCTGCACGTTATACAGGCGCAGTAATAATTAATTATTAATATGTTAATGGTAATATATATTGCTTAAATTAATTGGGATTCCAGCATTTTTGTTTTTTATTTATGGCTGGCTACTTGTTCCCACGCGGGAGTGAACTGACCCCCTAAAGTTGGACAGTTCAGAGCATGGGAACGCGTACCCGCTAAGCCTGCACCACCATCAATTCATTCCAGTTAGTGGTATAGCCTTGGGTCTTCCTTTCTTGCCGCATAAACCAGTTGTCGTTGGCGTGAAGGCCAGTGGCGGCGATTTTCAGTGTGTTTTTGCCAAATTGGTGATTGATTAAATCCAGCGTGTTCATGATAATATGCTGTTTATTTATACAGTATATTTATAACATTTTTCTGCTGAAAAAGCAGTAACAGGGGTGGATATTTATGTGTGGCAGATATGCCTTGTTCAACACGCAGGGGCTGCAAAGCCAGTTTAAGCTTGAGTTTACAAGCCTTATGCCAGAACGCTACAACATTGCTCCCCAGCAAATAGCGCCGGTTATTAAACAGGAAAATGGCAGGCGAGTGCTAACGCATGCCATCTGGGGCCTGCGACCGTCATGGGCTACTGATGCCATGCCCAAACCCATCAATGCAAAAGTGGAAACCGTAGCCGAAAAACCGTTTTTCAGGAATGCCTGGAAACGTTCAAGAATCATTGTGCCAGCCAATGGGTATTATGAATGGAAAGCGACCGCTTCAGGCAAGCAACCGTATTTCATTTATCCGGAAGCCGGCCTGTTTGGTTTTGCCGGGCTGTTGGAAGTGCATGAAGAAGTGCCAAATTTTACGATTATCACCACCAGTGCCAATGAATTGACCAAAGATATCCATGACCGCATGCCGGTGATTCTGCAGCCGGCAGATTATGCCGCCTGGCTTGATCCGGTTAATAATAACAAGTTGCAGCTACGCCAAATTGCCGGGCAGTATCTACCAGAAAAGATGCGTTTGCAAATGGCGCATAAGGCGGTGGGAAATGTGAGTAATGAGGGGGCGTTTTTGTTGGGTGGGTAATGATATTTATCTCTCATATTGAATACAAAAAAATGCCATTAAATTATTATGGCAGTTTTGGTAATACTTGGCAGACAGGAAAAGGATAACAATGATTGATTCAAATTTGCTCATTTATCAGACTGCTGATGGTGAAATCCGGTTGGATGTGCAACTTGAAGATGAAACGGTTTGGTTGTCGCAGGCTCAAATGGCCGAACTGTTCAATAAGGGGCGCAGCACTATTACCGAGCATATTTCAAATGTTTTTAAAGAGGGTGAATTGATAGAAGAAGAGGTGTGTCGGAATTTCCGACTAACCACTCAGCATGGTGCCATAGCGGGTAAAACCCAGTCTAATGAAGTTAAGTTTTATAATCTTGACGTTATTATTTCTGTAGGTTATCGCGTCAAGTCCGTGCAGGGGACGCGTTTCAGGATTTGGGCTACCCGGCAGCTCAGGGAGTTTATTACCAAGGGTTTTTTGCTTAACGATGAGCGTTTCAAAACAGGCGAGTCCATGACGTACTTCAGCCAGTTACAGGAACGTATTCGCGCAATACGTCTGTCTGAGCGTTTCTTTTATCAGAAGATCAAGGATATTTATACTACCAGTATTGATTATGATCCAGGTTTACCCGCTACTATTGCGTTTTTTGCGCAGGTGCAAAACAAACTGCTCTGGGCAATCAGCCAGCAAACAGCGGCAGAGTTGGTATATCGTCGTAGTGATGCCAACAAACCTTTAATGGGGATGTTGGCATTTGAGAAAAAGGGTGTAGTACCTAACAGGAAAGATGCCGCTATTGCTAAAAACTACCTGCAAGAAGATGAAATTAAATTGTTAGGGCTGCTGGTTGAGCAATACCTGGCATTTGCAGAAACGATGGCACAACAAAAAATACCCATGACTATGCAGGATTGGGTGGCACGCCTCGATAGCATTATTCAGTTAAATGGTCGTGACCTGTTGACGCATGCCGGTAAAATAAGTCAGGAAATTGCCCAGGAAAAAATGGCTATCGAATATGAGAAATTTAAGCAGGCACAGCGTTTGAGTCAAAGGGAAGACAGCCTGAAAGAACTGGAACAGGATTTAAAACGCCTGAGCTTGCTCAAACCTTGAGAGAAGATGAAGCCTTAAAAAGGAACAGACGAATGTATTACGGTGAACGGTTTAATAGTATTTCCCACCTGGCAGGGGCAGGGCTGGCGGCTGTTGGTGCAGTGCTGCTTATTGTGCTTGGCGCACAGGCTGGCGACCCTTGGAAAATTGTTGGCTTCAGCATTTATGGGGCCATGCTGCTTTTTTTATACCTGGCGTCCACGCTTTATCACAGCCTGCGCGGCAGGGCCAAGCGGATCTGGTGTAAATTTGATCATTGTTCCATCTACCTTCTAATTGCCGGCAGTTACACGCCTTTCGCCCTGGTCAGCCTGCGGGGTGCCTGGGGATGGACGTTGTTTGGGGTGGTGTGGGGGCTGGCCGTGCTGGGCATTGTCCAGGAAATCTGGCTGGCGCGCGGCAAACGGGTGTTTTCAATGCTGCTTTACGTGTTAATGGGTTGGCTGGCAATTATCGCGCTATTCCCGCTAATGGAGGCATTGGGCCGGGACGGCTTTTTATGGCTGCTGGCCGGTGGTGTGGCTTATACGGCGGGTATTTTATTCTATGCCAACGACAGTCGCTGGCGTCATGCGCATGGTATTTGGCATTTGTTTGTGCTGGCGGGCAGCGGTATTCATTATGTCACTATGTTGAGGTATGTGGCTTGATTTTTTCCTGTTGGCACGGAACAGTTGCGCTTAGTCAGGCCGCTTACTGCTTAATTCCGCATGCTTTCATAAAAGCTGTTGTGGTTGCGGTTGACCCGGATACGCCGATTGCTTCTGAGTAATTGTTATCGTTTCCAAGCATAATGCCAATGAGTATTTTGGATTTTGCGGCTTGAATTTGTTTGAGCGCTGTTACCGTTTCTTCTGGATAATCTTTGCCAAGGACGCTGGCGTGATAATAATGCTCATTTCTACGCCTCAAATTAGCAGAAAATCTAATTGGGGCTTCGTCATCCACTTTGAGAACTGGTGTTTGTCAAACAAGTTGTCCGATATCTTATGCAGCCAACCTTATATTTTCAGGTGGGATGTCGTGCTCCTTGGTCGGGTTAAGTCAGACTTCTTCAACCGGTTTCCAGTTACGGACAGAGCGGTTCTTCCATCGTTCAGGCTTGGCCTGCTTGGCGGCCTCATAAACGGCACTGCGGTGATTCAGAATGGCTTGCTCCAGACTGGCAAACGGCTTTGCGGGATAGGCCGGTGTATATTTGAGCGTTCGGAACAGGGCCTCGGAGTACGGATTATCATCGTTGACCGAAGGCCGACTGAATGACGGCACGACACCCAGCCGCTGCAAGGTCGCCAGCATGATAGCGTCTTTCATTGGACTACCATTGTCCGAGTGTAAAACTGCCCACGAAGAGCACTAGGCAGATAAGTGATATTCCACGACCAAACCTGATTGGGTGCCGTTGCGACCCAAGACCTGGGTTCAGCCAGCGGCCGGGGCGGCTGTGTGCGACCACAACGGTTAAGCTGTTCATGCGCCTTGAGCACCCGGTAAAAAGTAATGCTCCGCCCCATACCGTATTGACAGCTTAAAACTTGTTTTTACAGCTGCACTCGCCAAGGCAATAACTCGTCGACGCGATTAACCGGATAGTCGGCAATCACCGACAGCACATGACGCAGGT
>NZ_JAENGP010000030.1 GCF_016595155.1 Advenella mandrilli | reverse complement strand
TTAATTTGGCCAGTATCGCTTCGCGGCGTTCGGGTGAGTATTTCATAGGAACCTTTTCTTTGCCCCCATCTTAGGATGAGTTAAATTCTAACATCGGTAGAGGTTCCAACTAGTCTGACACAGGGGGGGGGCTGGCATATTTATTGCTGCTTCACAACCTTAAGCATCGTGTCAATAAAACGCATACTCGTTAGTGATTTGTTGTTTTCATTGTAAGCCAGAGCCAGGCTGGTTTTGCAGGAGGGTGTTATTTTTTTTAAATGAAGGAATTTGGCTCTGGCAGGTTTGTGAACCATACAAGCCGCAGGCACCAAACCCACTCCCATGCCGCTCTCTACCAAGGTAATAATAGTTTGCATTTGGATCGCTTCCTGGACAATCTGCGGAATAAAACCGGCTTCTTTGCAAATGTTAATAACTGCCAGATGCAACATGGGGGCTTCCTTGAAGGCGAAGTTAACAAAAGGAGCCTTGGAAAAATCTTCCAGCGCAACTTTACTGACCTTGTTGCCAGGGTCCCATTCGCTATGTGTGGGTACTACCAGGACAAAATTTTCATCCTTAAGTGGTTTGACCGTAATGCCAGGGTTATATACTGTAGGGATCCTGACAATACCGATATCTATCAGTTCATCTTCAATTAATGAAAAAATTTTCTTGCCCGTTGATTCCTGCAGGGAAAGATTGATATTGGGGTATTGTTTGCGAAAGGTGGAAACTCCGCTAGATAATAACGAGTAGCTTGCCGATCCAACAAAACCAACCGATAAATTATCAAAAAAACCCTCCTGGGTTGATTGGGCTTTCTGGCGCACGGCTTCCAGGATTTTCAAGATTTTCCTGAAGTCCACGAGGATATTCTGGCCAGCTACCGTTAACTTTATTTCTCTTGTGGTGCGTTCAAACAGCGTGACGCCCAGTTCTGCTTCCAGTCGTTTAATCGAAGAGGACAGGGCCGGCTGAACAATATTCAGTTTTTCAGCAGCCTGCCTGAAATTCAGGAGCTCACTAAGCACGATAAAGTGGCGTATTTGGCGATCATTCATTGATTACATAATGTGATTAATCATAAGGTAAATTATATTAGACGTTTATTAATAAACAGCCTACTATTTTTTTAACTTGTCATTGAATCATCCAGGAGAAAACCATGCTTCCGTTAGAGGGCATTAAAGTGGTGGATTTGTGTAATGTTGTAATGGGTCCTTATGCCACACAGATTCTGGCGGAATACGGCGCCGATGTGATTAAGGTGGAACCACCAGGAGGAGATGATTCAAGGCGAACCGGGCTGGCCCTGGAAGAAAATATGGCTACTTTGTTTCTGGGCGTTAACCGGGGCAAGCGCAGCATTGTGCTTGACCTGAAAAGTCCCGCTGACCTGGCAAAGCTTTACGCCTTAATCCGAACTTCTGATGTATTGGTACATAATATCCGCCCACAAAAATTGCAGGCCTTGGGAATAGATGCCCAAACCATTTGTGAGCAGAATCCGACAATTATTTATACCAGCCTGACCGGCTTCGGACAAAATGGCCCTTATGGTGGCAGGCCTGCCTATGATGATGTGATACAGGGCATGTCTGGGTTAGCCAGCCTGTCGCAACGTCACAATCAGGAAAAACCGTTTTACTTGCCGACTATTGTTGCCGATAAAACGGTAGGCCTGCAGGCCGTTGGTGCCATTCTTGCCGCGGTGGTTAAAAAGGAACGCCTGGGTGTAGGTAGTGTGGTTGAGGTGCCCATGTTTGAGTCAATGGTTGCTTACGCTCTGGTAGAACATATGTATGGGGCTACCTTTTCACCGCAAACAGGGGCAATGGGGTATCCGCGTGCCTTGTCTGCCTGGCGCAAGCCTTTTGCCACCCGTGATGGCTATATTTGTGTAATGCCTTATACCGATAAGCACTGGAATGATTTGTTATTGGCAAGCGGTAATGCGCAGTTGGTGCAAGATCAGCGTTTTCAGTCGATCGCGGCAAGAAGTGAACATACCTCTTTTGTGTATGAAAAACTGGGTGAAATTCTGACGCAAAAAACCAATGCCGAATGGCTGGTTTTACTTGAGGATTTGCAAGTGCCGGCCGCCAATATCAATGAACCCGAAGATTTGTTGCAGGATCCGCACTTGCAAGCGGTTGGTTTTTTTCAGCACATCAAGGATGAGAGTATGGGCAGCCTGTGTTTTCCGGGTACCCCTGTGTTGTTTGATGGAGCAAGGCCATATAACCGGGTTCCGCCGCGGCTGGGGCAACACACAGAAGAAATATTAAGTGAAATAGCAATAGAAAGTACATAAACCTGTACCGGGATCAAACAAGTTAACGCTTATATATTCAAACAAAGAAAGGAGACAGAATGACAAAAGTAAAAATGATCGGCCATGGCTTTTACTGGCAGGACTTAAATGCAGGTGATGAATTCGTGACGTTTGGCAGAACGGTAACAGAAACGGATCTCATGAACTTTATTACCATGACAGGGATGACAGAGGTTATTTTTACCGATCAAACCCATAAAGGTGTTCTTCAGGGCAGGGTAGTGCCAGGGGCCTTGTCTTATACCTTGATTGAAGGCCTGATTGTACAGGGCATGATACAGGGAACCGGTATGGCCTTACTTGAACTGACAAAAAAACTGATGGCCCCTGTGCGGGTGGGTGATACGATTCATGGCCACATTAGTATTGAAAGTATCAGACCCACTTCAAAGCATGGTCGCGCTGTGGTTAATTCAATTGTGAATATTATCAATCAGGATGGTACGGTTGTGATTACCTATACCGCCAAACGTTTGCTTGCCGGAGATCCAGGCAAAGCGGCAGTCAAGGAAGGACAAGAGGAGAGTGTGGCATGAGACAGAAAAAAACAGTTATAAAAACGTTGGCGCTTGCTATTGCCCTTAGTGGGGTTGTAGCCCATACCAGCCATGCCCAAAGCAATTATCCGAAACAACCAATACAGCTGGTGGTTGGGTTTTCTGCGGGAGGGCCAGCTGATAATGTGGCCCGCGTGATCGCCAAACCGCTTGGTGAACAGTTGAAGACTGCTGTTGTGGTGCAAAACAAACCGGGCGCCGATGGCGTTATCGGCGCTTCTTCAGTCGCAAGGGATAAGGCGGATGGCCATATCTTATTGCTGGCACCTACGACCCATAGCATTAATGCCAGTTATTACAAGAGTCTTCCTTACGATACTGAAAAAGACTTTACACCGATCACCTTGTTGGGATCTTCTCCAAACGTGATTGCGGTGCATCCATCCTTGCCTGTCAAGACACTGGCCGAGTTTATTGAATACACCAAACACCGTGAAACCATGCCGTTTTATGGCTCTACTTCCAGTGTGACCGAGCTGGCAACCGAGATGCTGAACCAGCAAAGCAATATCAAAATGAGCAAAGTTCCTTACAAGGGGGCGGGTCAGGCAATTCCGGCGTTGTTGTCAAATGAAGTGCAGGTTATGGTTTCCAGTTTGACTACCTTGCTACCGCATATCCAGCAAGGTAGTGTTCGGGCCCTGGCTGTGACCAGTAAAGACAGGTTGGATATTGAGCCCGATCTTCCAACGGTTGCCGAGTCTGGTTTGCCGGACTACTCCGCCAGTACTTGGTATGGGGTGTTTGCGCCGGCCGGAACACCCCCCGAGGTGGTTCAGCGCATCAATACCGCACTGACAACTGTATTGCAGGATCAGGAAGTTGCCAGCAAGTTGCGTGCACAGGGCATGTTGATTGAAGAGGAGTTGAAGTCTCCCGATCAGTTTAGAAACTTTATTGGCCGGGATATTTTGCAATGGTCGGATATTATGGCAGCAGCGAATATTGAGAAAAAATAGGGGGAGATTGAGAGCTACTGCCGTTTCTAATTTAATAAAGAGAAATATAGATCACATAATATTATTTAGTATATATGGGAAATATATTTCTCTTTTTTTGAGTGCTGGCAGTTATGTTGACAGATACTGTACTCCCGTCTCCACACCATTACCCCAAGAAAACTTCAATCAACCCTCGTGTAGACGCATCCAGTCCGTCCATTTCACCACCCTCACCATTCAACAACGGCAGCAGCTGGTTGGCAATTTCCTTGCCTTTTTCCACACCCCATTGGTCAAAGGGGTTGATGTTCCACAGGACTGATTGCACAAACACTTTATGCTCATACATCGCGATCAGCATGCCCAAGCTGTACGGGCTGAGTTCATTGAGTAAAATCGTGCTGCTGGGCTGGTTGCCTTCATACTGCTTGTAAGCGGGCAATGATTCCAGCACATCGGCCCCCAGCGCCTGGTTGCCAAAGGCCAGCAATCGCGACTGGGCCAGGCAGTTGGACAGGGCCAGGTGGTGCTGCGCCACCAGGGCCTCGGCATTTTCGGCATAGGTAAACTGGTTGGCGTTATAGCGCTTGACCGGGGCAATGAAATCGCAGCTGACGGCATGCGTACCCTGGTGCAGCAACTGGTAAAACGCATGCTGGGCATTGGGGCCGACTTCGCCCCATATAATCGGGCAGGTGTCAAGGTTGACCGCCTGACCGTCGCGCTGGATGGATTTACCGTTAGATTCCATTTCCAGCTGCTGCAGGTAAGAAGAAAAATACTTCAGCCGGCCATCATAAGGCAGCATGGCATGGGTCTGGATATCCAGAAAATTATTGTTCCAGGCACCAATCAGCCCCATTAATACGGGAATGTTTTGCGCAAAAGGCGCGGACTGGAAATGCCGGTCAATCGCATGCGCACCGGCCAGAAACTGCTTGAAGCCTTCCACGCCAATAGACAGGGCAATCGGCAAACCAATGCATGACCACAGGGAATAACGGCCACCCACCCAATCCCACAGCAGGAACTGGTTGTCGGGGGCGATGCCCCAGGCCGTCATCTTGTCGGGCCGGGTGGAAACACCCACAAAATGGTGTCGCAACACCTGCGTATATTGCCCCAGGGCTTTTTCCAGCCACAAACGCACGGTTTGCGCATTGGACAGGGTGTCGATGGTGCTGAACGACTTGGAAGAAATAATGAACAGGGTGGTTTCCGGGCGCAGCCGGTGCAGCAGTTCAGACAGCTGGCTGCCATCCATGGTGGAGACGAAATGCATGTTAAGCGGTTTGACCGTTGCCTGCCTGAAATCGGCCAGGGCATGTGAGGCCATCAAAGGCCCCAGGTCTGAGCCGCCCACGCCAATATTCACCACATCCTGGATTACCTCGCCGGTCGCACCCCGGTATTGGCCCGAGTGAATTTTTTCAACCAGGGCAAACATGCGCTGCAATTGCGCATGAACCTGCTGCGCCAGCACCGGATGGCTGGTGTCATCCTGAGGCAGGCGCAAGGCCCAGTGCATCACACTGCGCTGCTCGGTGTAATTAATGGCTTCTTCAGAAAACAGCCGTTTGACCCAACCCGATAAATCCTGTGCATGGGCAAAATCAATCAAACGGTTCAGTACTTTTTGATCTAGCCGGTGTTTGCTGAAATCATAAACAACCTCATCAAACCGCACATGAAAACGCGTGAAACGTTCGGCATCCCTGGCAAACAAATCTTTCAGATGAAGCGACTGGAACTGTTGCCCGGCTTCGGCCAGAGTGACCAGCACGGATTGGGTATCGTTAAATGGCAAACGTTGAATACGGTGACTCATTATCTTCCTACCCCCATATAGGCAAAGCCCTGCGCCTTGACATACTCGGGGTCATAAATATTGCGACCATCCAGCACCAGGGGATGCTGCATATGCTGAAGCAAATACTTGTAATCGGGGCTCCAGTACTGTTTCCAGGCGGTCAGCAAACATAAGGCATGCGCATCCTTAACCGCCTCGTATTGATTGTTGCACAATACCAAGTCATCGCGCTGCCCGTAAATGGCCGAGATCTCAGGCAAGGCCTGCGGGTCGTGCAGTTTTACCGTCACGCCCTGGGCCCATAAGGCTTTTAGCATGACATGAACCGGTGACTGCTGCACATTGGACGTATTTTCTTTAAACGAAGCGCCCCAAATGGCCACCGTTTTACCGGCCAGATCGCCATGATAATAATTCCACAGTTTTCTGAACAGCAATTCTTTTTGCTGCTCGTTAATCTCCCATACCTGTGCCAGCAGGCGGCTTTTTACCCCGGTGTCAGACACCGTATCGGACAGCGTTAAAATGTCGTGAGAGAAATTGTCTCCGCCAAAACCGGCCCCCGGGTATAAATACGCGGCGCCAATGCGGCTGTCTGCCGCCATGCCCTGGCGCACATGAGAAATATCAATACCCAGCTTTTCAGCCACCACGGCCAGGTCATTCATATAGCTAATGCGGGTAGCCAACATGCCAGAAATGCTTAGCTTGGTAAATTCGGCATCCAGCACGGGCATGAACAAATATTGCTGCTCACGGGGAAAGAGCGGGCGTAAAAACTCACGCACTTTTTTCTGTACGGCCGCATCGGTACCGCCCACAATGAGCTGTGTTACCTGCGAAAAACTGTTCAACGCCTTGCCTTCCTGAATAATATCGGGCAGATAAATCCAGTCATCACTGGGCAGTATTTGCCGAAGCCGGCTGGTACCCTGCAAGCCCAGGGTGGACGCGTTAATCATGAGTTTAGGGTGAATAATCGTGCGTTGCGCCAGCTGCTGTAACAGTGCCATGCCTGCCGCTTCTTCTGCCGGACTAAAACTGAAAAAATACACGTCTATATCCAGCGGCAGGGCAGACAACTCGCTGCACGCCAGAAAACCGCTGGCAAACTGTTTTTCCAGCAAGCGGTTAACGCTTTCATCGGGGAAATGCTGCTTAAACAGTTCACACTGCCGGGCATCACACCAGTACACCTGGTGGCCACATTCGGCCAGCAAGGCTGCCATCACCCCGGCGTAAAGCGTTTTTCCAAAAATGGCCACTTTCATCAACTTGCGCGGGAAACCTCGCCCTTTAGGGCGGGGAGGGATAGCGCGGCATGGTAACCATGCCCAATTCCTGCGTCTCCTTTTAAGTAGGCTATCCTTGTATAATCGTAGCCATCGCCACGTTGAATAATTCGGCAGTATTTGTGCGAGATACCTTGCACGATCTCTCTACCGGTTTGAATATTGAAGCTGCCGACGGCCCTGACGGCGACGCGCCCGGTATAGATTCCGGCCTTTTTACTGGAGTCCGGCACGATAGCGCGTACCCGATCGCCGGTTTGAAAGCCTTTGACGGATTTTTGGCGCATCAAATAGCCCCGAGGGAAACCGTACTTATTCAGACGGGTGCGCTGGTAGCTGCCTCGCCCGGTACAATTTACTTGTAAGGTG
>NZ_JAENGP010000029.1 GCF_016595155.1 Advenella mandrilli | reverse complement strand
AACACCAAGATTCATATGGTTGCCGCGGATGATCGAACTGCCGTAGCGTTTTCACTTTCTCCCGGACAGGCCCATGATGCGCCTGCTGGACGTGTCTTGCTCGAACGGCTCGGCGCGCTCACTCGGCCCGTCCATTTGCTGATGGATCGCGCTTATGAGGGCAATAAAACCCGGCAGCTTGCGCTCGATCTTGGCTATATCCCCGTCGTACCCCCGTCCTCCAGGCGGTTGGATCCATGGGAGTATGACCGCGCGATGTATCGACGGCGAAACGAGGTGGAGCGATTGTTTCGTCGCCTCAAAGGCTACCGAAGAATCTTCTCCCGCTTTGAGAAGCTCGATCTCATGTTCATTGGATTCGTCAATTTCGTACTCGTGATGGACGGACTGCGTTTGTGTTAACACGCCCTAGTCCAAGCGTATCTATCCGGCCAGAGTGGCTATCGCCTCATTGCCGATACCTACGGGGTGGATATTTCTCAATTGCGCTATTGGGTAGCAAGCTACCAGCATCATGGCGTGTCCGGCCTGGATAACAAGCGCGGTGCCTATAGTGATGAATTCAAGCAGCAAGTACTGCGACACATTGCCCGCGAGGGGTTATCCGACCGACAGGCCGCAGCACTCTATAACATCCGCAGCATAGGAACCATCGGCAAGTGGCGTCGCCAGTATAATACTACCGGTGAATCCTGGGCCTTGAAGCCCCCCCCATAAAGGTGGAACTCAAATGAAAATGCCTACAAAACATCTTCCCAAGACGCCTGCGTCTGACGAAACACGGACACAGCAAGAACTGCTGGACGAGCTGGCTTACTTGCGTGCGGAGAATGCCTACTTAAAAAAATTGAGGGCCTTAATCGAAGCGAAACAGGCTGCAGCGCTGCAGACAAAGCGCAAGTCATCCAGGGATTAAGGCCCGATCATTCGCTCAATCTGCTGCTACAGATAACAGGGCTGTCACGCAGTACGTTTTACTACCAGCTCAAGGCGGTGGTGATCAACCACAAGGTGGTGCAGCGCCTGATGCGGGCACTGGGTTTAAAGTCGTTGGTCCCCGCGTCAAGAAATATAAATCGTATGCGGGTGCGGTCGGGACGATTGCGCCGGATTTGCTCCAGCGCCAGTTTGAGGCCGATCAACCGAATCAAAAATGGGTGACTGATGTGACGGAATTCAAAGTCAACAATCAAAAGCGGTACCTCTCTACCGTGATGGACTTGTCCAATCGTGAAATCATCGCCTGGCAGATGGCACGGCGCCCGGTTTTGCAGCTGGTCACCGAGATGTTGGATAAGGCCTTGGCCCGGCTTAAGCCGTCTGAAAAGCCCCTTTTGCACTCCGATCAGGGCGGGCATTGAGCAATACATTCACTACTACAATCACGAACGTATCAAGCTCAAGTTAAACGGCCTGAGTCCGGTACAATACCGGACGCAGGTTTTAGCTGCCTAGTTTTTAACCGTCCAACATTTGGGGGTCACTTCAATTTAAGAAATTGCCACAAAACCAATACTGCTATTCCCCAATGAAACCATCGGCTCATGCTGCCGTAACGTTCAGGTGTATCTCTCATTTCTCACTCCTTGAGTGTTGAACAGGATAGGACACTGCATTAATAAGTTGCGGTTTGGTAAAAGCATGTGTGGTTTTACGTTAACTTTCCTTGAGAGCGCTGTCAATGCTTTTTTGTTGTGTGGCTGGCTTCATCGTACAAGGATATGCCATGTATCTGCCGAGACTGAAGATCGTAAGCCATGGCGGTGCTTACAATTCTTATGTTTGAACATTGAGTATTTACTGTCAATGTATTGTGGGGGGACAAAATCGTTTGTCCATAAATCCCCCACGTTAGTTCAGTAATGACTTTGTTCTATCAGCCCTTCAAGGAAAAGCGCGGGCTTTCATCCAGATAATCCTCTACATGAATGAGTATCTGCTCCTGGCTTAAGCAAACTATCGCGTATTGCGGTGCTTCCAAACGCCCGGGGATTCCGGCATCGGCTTCAGCGTGCAGATCAAGTGCCACCTGGTGATTGGTGCCTTTCAGGGTAAAGAAAGGCATCTTTCTATAGGAGCCCGTGATGGGGCGATGAATGTGTCCGAAGAAAACCTGTTGAATTCGTGATTCAAAACCCTTGATAGCATCCAGGAACGGCGCTGTCTCGCGCAATGAGATCGCGTCCATGCTGTGAATCCCGATCGGGAAAAAGGGGTGGTGCATAAATAGCAGCACCGGCTTGGTCGAGTCTGCCAACTGTTTACGTAGCCAGGTGCTCCGTTGTTCGCAGAATACGCCCCAGCTTACCCCTGGCTCATTTGTATCCAGGAAGATGGCGAGGTAATCCCCGAAATCTTTTGTATACTGGATGAAGCCGTTTTCATCGCATTCAATGGACGGAAAATAATCCTTAATGACGTCTCGACGATCATGGTTGCCCGGAATGAGATATACCGGTTTGTTAACGACAGACAGAATCTCGCGCAACTGCTTGTAGGCATCTGCTTCGCCATAGTGCGTGAGATCACCAGTAATCACCAGTGCTTCGGCGTCAGGTTGATGCACCATAAAATGCGCTACCGCCTGCCTTAAGCGCTGGTTTGGATTGCTGCCATACAGGTCGCCACCTCCCTCAATAAGGTGTGTATCTGTTAAATGGATGAATTTCATGACAGGTTTCCTTAGCGCTTCAACAGCTTTTGAACTTCTTGCGACATATTTTTGAGTGCCGCTTGAGGTTGGGCTGATTTGTCGAAGACCGTTTGCAGGTTGTCATTAATGACGTCGGTGATCTTCAGGCCATTTTCGCCTGGGAAAGCATACCAACCTGTCAGCCAAGGCAGTTGTTTAACGGCTGTATATTGGTTGGGATTTGCGTCGTAGAAGCCTTTCAAGCCATCAGGATCTTCAATAGGCAGCATATTGGCAGGGAAATAGCCAGTGTTTTTTGTCATGACAACGGCACCTTCAGGTCCGGTGACAAACTTGATATATTCCCAGGCGGCTTTCTGGCGTTCTGGATTTTTGGTAAACATCATGGCAACGTTACCACCAGCTGGAACTCGACCATCCTTGCCATAGACCGGAAAGTAGCCCGTTACCATCCTGAAGCGATCACCAATTTGTTTTTCAATGCCGGTCAGGCGTGAGGTAGAGGAGGAAAATACGGCCATCTTGCCACTGACGAACAATTGTTGCGCCTCGCTGTAACTGTAGTTTTGCATTGTGTCATTGGCAACCATGCGTCCCAGTTGTTCAATCGATTCCTGACCGATGGCGTCATCAAAAGCAACCTTTTCTTCGGCATCGTCCAGCATTTGACCGCCTTTGGAAAACACCATGGACTGCCAGAGCCAATTGCCCGTGATTTCCCAGTCATAGTGCAGACCGTAAGTACCGGGATTGACGGATTTCGATTGGTCGGCGAGCGCAATAATGTCGTCCCAGGTTTTGGGCAAATCGTCCAGCTTGGCACCGGCTTTGGTGATCAGATCAGCGTTGTAGTAGACGATGGGCGTCGAAAGTGAGAAGCCAATACCTGACTGAATGCCGTTGACCTGACCCAGTGACATGAGCGAGTCGCTATAGCCGCGTTTTTCCCAGTCAGGTTCGGACTTGATGAAAGGCGTGAGATCCACGGCGATATTGCGGTCTACGAACACGCGCTGCCGGTTCAGGCCCTGGAATGAGACGTCCGCCAGTTGATTGGTGACAGCATGACGCAATGCCTGTTGGGCAGCCGATTCATAATCCGTTGTTGGTGCGCGGAACTTCACTGAATAATCCGGGAATTTTTCAGTGAAGCGTTTGGCAAGCTCTTGGTGCACCGGATTGAATATCTCAGGGTAGGGATAATCAACGATGAGTTCAATTTTTGCTGCAGTGGCCATGCCGCTGCCCAGGGAGAGCCCCGCCAGGAGGCTTGAAATAACGAGATGTTTCATGAGTGGTCCTTTAACCTTTAACACCCGATAGGGTGACACCTTCAATAAAGCGCTTTTGCGCCGCAAGAAAAAATAGCAGCAGAGGCAGTGTGATAATGACTGTCCCTGCCATGAGAGGGCCGTAGTTCGTGCCCGATTCTTCATTCATAAAAAACATAGTGCCCAGAGGGGGAGTGGCCAAATCCATCGTGCTGATTACGAGCAAGGGCCAGAAAAAGTCATTCCAGTGCCACACGACGGAAAAGATAGAGAAGGCGATGAGTGCCGGCATGGCTGTGGGCATGAGAATGCGCCACACCAGTTCGAATTCACTCATTCCATCAAGACGTGCCGCATGGATAAGATCATTGGGAACGCCCCGGAAAAACTGGCGCATAAGGAAAATACCGAAGGCCGAGGCAATGAACGGGATAACCAGTGCAGAGGTTGTATCCAGCAGGCCTGCATGATAGAGCAGGATATAGAGGGGGATTGCCGTCGCCTGAAATGGAATCATGAGCGAGAGCATCACCAGGGCCCAGGCCAGGCGCTTGCCACGGAACTCGGTCTTGGCAAATACATAAGCGGCAGGCAAGGCAATCAATATCTGGAGAACAAGAATACCTGCACAGACGATAATCCCATTAAGCAGATAGCGCAGCAATGGTACCTGGGTAAGCGCCGTTGTGTAGTTTTCCCAGGCAGCCCATTTTTGGGGTAACAGGTGAAAACCGCTCATGAAAATCTCATCAGCCGGTTTGAGTGAGGTCGACAGCATCCAGATAAATGGAAATAGATAAATGATCGCGCCGGTCATGAGAATAGTGTGACGGGCGATGCGCCAGGGTAGGGAGGTTTGTGTTGGCGTGTTCATGCGTAATGTGTCCTTTTATCCATTCCTGCCTGTTGCACCAGAGTGAAAATGAAGATACAGGCGACAAAGATTACCGTCATGGCCGAGGCATAACCCATTCTGAAGAAGCTGAAACCTTCGTTGTAAATGGTGTGCAGTAATACTTCGGTTGCTTTGTTTGGCCCGCCACTGGTAAGTACATGAACAATGTCAAACACTTGTAACGAACGGATGGCGCATACGGTAACCACAAAAAGGGTGGTGGGGCCCAGCAATGGCAAGGTCAGTCGAAAAAGCCGGTCGATAGGATTGCTCATGCCATCCAGCAGGCTGGCATGGCGTAACTCGGTGGGAATGTTTTTCAGTCCGGCCATGAACATGACCATGGCAAGCCCCGACATTTGCCAGATACCAATCACGGCAAGTGACGGCAGCGCCAGGTTATAGTCTTTAAGCCAGTTTTGCGGTACCAGGCCAAACCATGAAATGACCTGATTGATAAAGCCTGCGCTTGGGTGCATCAGGAATTGCCAGACCAGCGCCATGGCAATCAGGGTAGAGGCGACTGGCATAAAATAAGCGGTGCGGTAGAAAGCACGTAATGATGAGTGTGACTCAATCAGGAGGGCAGCGCCCAGGCCGATGACAATAGAACCGACCGAAACCATTACCAGGTAATACATCGTATTGATGAATGATTTGCGAAAGGTGTCGTCTTGCCAGAGTTCGGCATAGTTAGACAGGCCGATCCAGTTCCAGGTGTTGGCACCAAACTGCCAGTCTGTGAGGGACAATACCGCTACGATGAACAAGGGCAGTACCAATAACAATACTGTCAGTACCATGCTTGGGCCAAGTAGCAGTGCGAGTTGGGTGTGTTTGATACGCATGCTTGGCTCCTAGGCGGCGCAGGAAAGAGGAACGCACAAGGGCATCAGCCTAAGCCCTTCAGAGTCAAAGGCATGGCAGTGGCTCATCGGTATAAAGAGCGTCAGGTCATCACCTGTTCGCAGGTTAGGCTCGCTATCAAGCACGATAGTAAGGTTGATGTTTTCGGGAGTCGTCAAGGTGACAATGCGTTCGGCACCGGTGTATTCAACCAGAACAACGTGCGCGTTAATTTTCAGGGCATTTGCTTGAGGTTTCAGACTGGCTGTATGGGGCCGAAAGCCTACTTCCGCTACGGTTGCAGGTAACATTTGCCCAAGATTCTGACCCTGGAAGCTGGCGCGTCCCTGGCTGTCACGTGTGATTGGCAGAAAATTAATGCGCGGTGCACCGACAAATGCGGCCACATCACGGTGTTGCGGTTGGTCATAGATTTCGGCTGGTGTGCCAAGTTGAAGGATACGCCCGTTTTTCATGACGGCAATACGATCAGACATGGACATGGCCTCATGCTGATCATGGGTCACGTATACAAAGGTGACACTCAGTTCGTCGTGCAGCTGCCGTATTTCTGCCCGCAATGATTGACGCAGGTTGGCATCCAGGTTTGACAGTGGCTCATCGAACAGGAAAAGAGAGGGGCGCCGAACCATTGCCCGGGCCAGTGCCACGCGTTGTCGTTGACCGCCGGACAGGGCTGCGGGTTTGCGCGACCACAGATGTTCGATGCCAAGGGTCTTGGCAATTTTTCTACCCTGTTCGTGTGCTGTGCGGATGTGCTTGCGTGCGCTTGGGCTGAGCCAGCGGACACCGGGCAGGCGTTGCATGAAACTCATGGTGTTCATGTAGAGTGGCGTGCAGATGTTGTCACCTACTGTCATGTGCGGGTAAAGGGCATATGACTGGAATACCATGGCACAGTCGCGTTCAGCCGGTGTCTGTGCAAGCAGGTTGATGTTGCCTTTGCGGATTTCTCCGCTATCGGGCGGTTCAAGCCCGGCCAGTAGTTTGAGTAGTGTTGACTTCCCGCAACCGGATGCTCCGAGCAAGGTCAGGAACTCGCCATTTTTGATGCTTAGCGAGAGCTCATTCAGTACGGTTGTGGCGCCATAGGTTTTCGTCACGGCGGTGAGTTCGATATCAGTCATTTCATGACTCCATTAAAGCAGGGTGATGCAGGCTGATCCAGCTGGCCAGATCACGAAAACGGGTGAAGGTCATCAGGCAGGGATCAAGTTCACTGCGGCAGGTGTGATAGCCGCCCAGGTGGGCGACAAAGGAGACGTTTGCATTGGCTGCACAGGATGCATCAATATGAGAGTCGCCTATGAATAAAGCTTTTTCTGGCGTGCTTTCCAGCAAAGCCAGGGTCTTGAGCAATGGTTCTGCAGACGGTTTGGAGGTTTTACAATCACCTAAATGTATTTTTGCCTGGAAGCAGTCGTTCCAGCCGAGGTGATCAAGCAATGCCGTGGTGGTTTTGGGGTCGCGGTTTGTGCATAGACCCAAACTGTATCCGGCCCTGTTCAGGTCTTGCAGCAGCGTCTGGCTGCCTTCAAAAGGCAAGGCGGTGCATAGCCAGTTATCTTCATAGGTTTTGGAAAGCCGCTGAAAGTCATGGGCAGCGTCAGTCCCATCTCGGTTTAATTGGGTAAGGGCGAGGGAGAGCATTGGGCCAATGCCGTCACTGAGCCGAAGCTTCAAGGCGCCCGGGTCCAGTCGGGTTTGTCCGGCAGGGTCAAAGGCAAGAACCGCGGCTAATAGACTGGGCCAGGTATCTAGAAGTGTTCCATCTAGATCGAATACGATCGTTTTTGGTGGTTTATTTGGTTTCATAGCAGGCACTTTAATGAATGAATATGACGATTTAATGAACTAATCAACTTTTTGTGCAATAAAATGATCATATATGTTCGTTTGTGATGTGCTAAGATGTAATAGCCGTTTTGGTTACAACTTGCCATTCTGGATATTCCCCTGATGTGAGGGGCCGCCAGGACATTTGATAATTACTGCTTCCGAACCTATGCTTAAAGCTGAACGACAACAACATATCCTGACCATGATGCAGCAAACCAGTGCAGTTACCGTGCGTGATCTGGCCATGGCGTTTTCAACTTCTCCTGTCACGATCAGGCGCGACTTGCTTGAACTGGGTGAGCGTGGTTTGCTGGAGCGTACGCACGGTGGCGCGATTGCCACGCAAGAGGTTCTGGCTGAAGGCAGTGCCCGTTATGAGATGTACAGTTATTCCGAACGGCATCATCAGCAGTCAGAAGAGAAGGCAATCATTGCAGAGTGTGCTGCGCAATACATATCAGATGGCGACAGTATTCTTGTAAATGCGGGTACAACGACCCATGCGCTTGCACGGGCCTTGCGTGGTCACCAGGCACTGCATGTCATTACCAATGGTTTGACCGTGGCCACCGAGGTAGGCCAGAGCCATAGCGCCCATGTGTATATGCTACCGGGTCGGCTTGATATGCGTAAACAGGCCGCCATTGCCCGGCCGGACCATGATCGTTTCCCCGATTTCCAGATCCGGGAAGCTTTTCTCGGTGTACATGCCATTTCTGAAAGTGGCATTTATATGCGTGACAACGAAGACGCCGGCATGAACCGGGCTTTTATTGCAGCAGCAAACCGGGTCACGGTTTTGGCCGATCATACCAAACTGCAGGCTTTTGCCAGTTTCCGGATTTCTTCGTGGGAAAATATACAACGGCTGATTACAGATGCAGCTTCCGACAGGAAGCTGCTTGCAGCGATTGAGGATCAGGGGGTGGAGATTGTTTTTGCGGTGTAGTTGGTTGGTGGGTGCCGGAAAATACCAAGGCGTTCATAAAACTGGCTAAAACTCGGCAATGGAAACAGGGGCACAAGCTATTTTTGTTGCAAGGTAATTTCTTTTTGTAGTGCCAGGACTTTGGCAGGCCAGCTCAACCTCGGCGTGTTCGCTAAAACTGCGCTCAAAGAGCGAGAAAGCGGATGTTCCGGATTCCGGCGTAATAGTTAGGGATATGATTCTGCCAAAAGCGACCGGCGTGGAATGGCTGTCATTGTTATTTGCCGCGTGCTTCGCCGTAGAAATAGGGCACCGATTCGAAATTGAAAGGGTAGGCCGATGCATTCCGTCTAATTGCCTGTTGCTGAAATATGTTTGGTTGCTTCGCCCGCAACCAGCACCAGTTCGTTGGGGCCTTGCCAGTCATTTGCTGTCTGGAATGCTCCCAGTTTTTCTTCCATTTCCTTCCAGGCGCAGGCTCTTTCAGTTTCGCTTAGCTTGCTTAGAATCTGCAACACGGGGGAAGCCGAGTTCTGGATAAACGCTAAATAGGCGCTGGCAGATGGCAAGGAAAAGGGTGCCGAGATGATTTTTGATGACACGTTCCCGAATCCGGCATTCACAAACAGATGATCAAGATGACCGGGTTTTCCCAGACTGAACAGCCCGCCGGGTTGATACGGATCGGGAGGTGGCAGTCCGGCATACTTCAGGGCTGTTTGCTGCACGATGCCGACGCAAGGATTTTTTTCTGGTTGCGAGAACACCATTACGCAAGCACAGGCGCCAGGTTTTAGCGCATGGTGCATTTCTTGAAGCGCCTTGACGGGGTCGGGACAAAACATCAGCCCCAGCCGGCAGATGGCTGCATCAAAATCAGCAGCCGGCAGCCCAAGGGCCTCTGCATCAGCTACCTTGGTAGCTACACTCTTCAGGCCTGCTTTATGCGCGTTATCTGCGGCAAGCTTAAGAATTTCGGCAGAGATATCGGTTGCCAGCACGTAGCCGGTTTCCCCTGCGCGGCGTGCCGCACTTAATGTCTGGTCGCCGGCTCCGGCGGCAACATCCAGTACCCGGAACCCTGGTTCTACCTTCGCCATGTCAAGCATAAGCTCGGTTGCGTTGGTTAGCCACTGGTGAATTTGCGGAGTGTAGCGATCCCAGCCACTGGCTGCCTTATTCCAACCGTCGCGTGTAATAGCCTTGAACTGCTCAGAATTAAACGACGCATTTTCGTTCATGATCGCCTCCCGAATGAAACGAGTAAGACACAGAAAACATTGCTGATCGCTATCCAGTCAGTATAGAACTTTTGCCTGTTTTTGTGTGGAGCTATGGTGAGGCGTCTGGATAAGAAATGGACGAAATTCAACCCGACGGAATGGGTTGGTAGATGATGGAGTGAATTGCTATGGGGGCCGGTCTATTTTAAAATACTTTAAAAATGGAGGGGTTCTTGGGCGTTCATCCATTGCTTACGTTTTAGCTTGACCTAATTAGGGCGTGTTAATACAAACGCAGTCCGTCCATCACGAGTACGAAATTGACGAATCCAATGAACATGAGATCGAGCTTCTCAAAGCGGGAGAAGATTCTTCGGTAGCCTTTGAGGCGACGAAACAATCGCTCCACCTCGTTTCGCCGTCGATACATCGCGCGGTCATACTCCCATGGATCCAACCGCCTGGAGGACGGGGGTACGACGGGGATATAGCCAAGATCGAGTGCAAGCTGCCGGGTTTTATTGCCCTCATAAGCGCGATCCATCAGCAAATGGACGAGCCGAGTGAGCGCGCCGAGCCGTTCGAGCAAGACACGTCCAGCAGGCGCATCATGGGCCTGTCCGGGAGAAAGTGAAAACGCTACGGCAGTTCGATCATCCGCGGCAACCATATGAATCTTGGTGTT
>NZ_JAENGP010000028.1 GCF_016595155.1 Advenella mandrilli | reverse complement strand
ATATCAGGGCCGGTGCAACGACACCCCCCATGGCGGCAGCCAGTGGCAATGCGGCAAGCCTGAAATTGGATAAGGCCCCTTCATGAATTTCCCGGCGGATTTCCATCCCGACCACCAGAAAAAAAACAGTCATGAGCGCATCGTTAATCCAAAAGTGCAACGATTGCGAAAATACATAAGTGCCAATGCCAATGGAAAATGGCGTGTGCCAAAGATCGTAATAACTTGCCGAAAAAGAGGAATTGGCCCAGATCAATGCAATGGCTGCTGCCACTAACAAAACGATACCGCTGACCGCTTCAATATGAAGAAAACGGTCCAGTGTTGAAAAGGCGCGCTCAGCCAAAATTTGCGCACGTGGCAAAGGCTGCCGTGACGGGTGTTGGTTCATAAGTATGTACGCTCCGCGTGGCGGCCCGACCAACGCATTAACCTGTTTCACTGCAACACCGCAGTGCTAACACCCGCGAAAATTCTACCTGAAATAACGATTATGTACAAGCCAACAACAGGATTGAGCTAACACCCTGTTGATAAGCTGTTTGCTTATTCCCATGCAACCAGAAAAAAAATTAACACCCGAGAATTTATTTATTCGCCCCTGCGACAAAAAAGAGATGAATACGATCAATGATAAAATTAACTCCCTTATCCAAAAGCACAAAAGCAAAATACCACTTATGTTTCCCAAAAAACTTTCTGAAGGCTATGCCTCCTTCCTGCATGGCAAACTTGAGCGTGAACATGCCCGCTATAAAAAACTTGAAGAAGAAGGGCAACATCCCGAGATCATGATTATCGGTTGTGGAGACTCAAGGGTTGCGCCAGAAACCATCTTTGATGCCGGCCCAGGTGAAATATTTGTTATTCGCAATATTGCCAACCTGATCCCTCCCTGTGAGTCAGATGTTGAGTCTTCTTTCCATGGCACCAGTGCCGCTGTTGAGTTCGCAGTTAATGCCCTGAAGGTTAAACACATTGTTGTCCTGGGGCATGCCAGTTGCGGGGGCATTGCGGCCTATGCCAACAAGGCAGCACCGCTGTCCCAGCGGGATTTCATTGGAAAATGGATGTCCCAGATTGCCCCGGTGGCTGATAAACTGGGCCCCCCCACAGGGAGACCGGCAAAGCTGGATACGCCAGCTTGAATGGGCAGTGGTAGAGTACAGCCTGGACAACCTCATGACCTTCCCTGCCGTGCGTGAACGGGTGAAATCGGGCGAGCTGACCCTGCATGGTGCTTATTTTGGTATTGCCACAGGTTTGTTGTTTGTACGTGACCCGATCACGGGCGACTTCAGCGCCCACACCGAATAGGCTCTTGACAGGCCTGTGCCGGGGCTGCCG
Source organism: Advenella mandrilli (assembly GCF_016595155.1). Lineage (GTDB taxonomy): Bacteria > Pseudomonadota > Gammaproteobacteria > Burkholderiales > Burkholderiaceae_B > Advenella > Advenella mandrilli. Next base: position 12,573 of record NZ_JAENGP010000028.1, on the reverse strand, counting down.
CCAATGTCAAACAGATTAACGTTTTTAACGTAGCTGTTTTCAGAAAAGTGGCAACGCCTGGCACTACTTGGCTTGCTGGCGTGAACTTATTGCACAGGCATTTGCAATGCAATAATTCGTCCCGTTCAGAATTGCCAATTCACCGACACGTTACCCGCCACCGAATTTTGTCCCGTACGGAAAAACTGGCTGGAAATATTGGCCCCAATCGAAAGATTCTGTCTTGCCTGGTAAACCAGACCCGCCTGCAAACCCAGCGCATCACGCCCCCTAACCTGATTCCTGTTGCTAAATCCTGCCTGGGGATAGCCGTCAAAATGTACATCAAGGATTGAATCCCGATCCTGCCATTCATGGTCCCAGCTTACCTGCAGATCCGCCCGCAAATCGGCCTCGTTCTTCAGCGGCAAGTCTACCCCCACACTGAAACCCATTCTGGAGACAAGCGAGTTGAAACGGCTTGAGCTGATATCCAGACGCGTAGCAAGCGGGCCAGACTCTGTCAGATCGGGGCGGGACAAGTGTGTATAAGCCAGCGACACCAGCGGGCCTGCACTAACGGTCTCGGACAAGGCCCAGCGATACCCCCCTCCGGCTGTCAAGGAGCCACTCCAGCCAGTCCAGTCGGCAGTGTGTTTGGCAGAATAACCGTCAAAGTTGATGTAACGTTTCAGTTTTGCATCCTCAACACCCAGCTGCACCTGACCAAATGCATACAACCCCGCTTTTTCATCTGGAGCAAAACGGACATGCGACCCAAGATTGAAAGCCGTAGACGTGCCCTTGGCTTTGTAGGGATCGTCAACATCAACAGACTGACCGCTAACCGCGCCATAGGCACCAAAGACCCAGGCAGGATTGTTCTCACTGTATTTTTCCGCGCCAAACAAAACCCCATAATTTGAACTGCTGTAACCGACCATGGACCCTCGTTCATCTTGCCATACGCCCCCTCCAAAAGGTGTGGCAAAGCCTGTCCAGCCATCAAACCGTGCCTCTCCTGAGTAATACCGGGAGGCACGGCTGGAAACAATACCGCCCACCTGCTGTTCGCGGCTTAACGAACTGGCAAACATGGCACTATAGGCGGAAGGCGTGAGTTGATTAAGTGCCTTTGTAATGACACTGCCATCATTGGCGGAAAAATCAAGGGTTGTTAACAGGGAGCGGGTATCGGCATTGGCATCAGAGGCCAACTTATACAGGGCACGACCAGCCCCTGTCGCATTATCATTGGCCGCATAGCGGCTGTACGCATTTTCTTGACGGGCAATACGAACCTCAAATCCGCTGTTGCCGCCCAAAGCCTTTGTACTGACCGAAAGTGTCGGGGAATTCAACCCAACGAAAAGACCTTTAAAATCTCCGTCAATTGACCCTGCCTGAATCAGGTCACTAGAGCGTAAACGCCAGTTTTGGCCATACCACTCACGCTCCTGAGGCACCAGGAACAGCATGCCGTCCAGCTCGGCCTGACCGTTAACGGCCAAAACATCATGCTCCTGGGCACCATTGGTTTCCATTAGAAGAATACCTGACCCTGCCTGTTTATAATCGCCAACAATATCTATCCGGCCAATCGAGTTGCCTGGGGACAGGATACCGTCATTGACAAAACTGGAACCCGGTTTCAGGACATACCGGCTATTACCTCCCAACGTGGCCTCGGGGCCTATTTTGACGCCATAAATTTCATGTTGGCCATTAAGGACGGTAATGCCGCCCATGGGCGCCAGCACAATATTGTCCAGCCCCTGGATATTGCCGTCATAACGCCAACGGAAGCCAACGTCAGGCATGCCAGTGGCACGCCCGCTCGCATCGGCAAGTTGCCCAAAACTGATCTGGGTCAGCCGTGGGTTTCCATCAGCATCCACTTGCGCGTAATCAGAGCGGATATTGCCTTGAATTTGCGCGCCTTGCATCACATTAATATTGTTAACCAGGGCATTGCGCGATATATAAATGGCATGCGCTTTTCCGGCAATTCGCCCAGTAATATCAAAGGAATTGACCAACGCACCGTTAAGCTCAGCCAGAATCGGATACGGCTTATCACCCGAACTGAAAATGTAGGAGCCCCGATACTCAGAATCATTACCCAAAAGATGATTGCCAAAGTCAAAACTTGCCCCAATACCCAGATCGCCCAGTGCCTGAACGTCACCACGCAGAGTCAGGTTATGGTCTTTCCCATAGGAAAACATGACACCACGGCCATTCAAACCATCGGCATGCACACGCGTGCCTTCAGGAATAATAATGTGATTGGCCTGCCCGTCCACCCGGATGCCGGCACCCCCCGCACCCTCACTTAACAGATCGGCCTGCTGGACTATCGTATTGCGGTCACCATAAACGTGCAATCCCAGACCCAAAGTCGCCGTGTTGTATTGCCCTGGCAAGTAGGCGGTCCCTTCCCTATTTCTCTTGAAATAACCGTTGTTGTTCTCCAGGTACTGATCATTTCCATACACCGAGGATCCAAAAAAATTACGCCGGTCTATGTCATAGCCAAAATCCTGTAAAACTGCCAACTCCGCTTCCATAAAAGTTGTATAGTTTCGATAGAACTGATGACTCATCATGCTATTCTTAAGTTCGAAATGGCTCATGTAATTATTATCAAGCCGGCTTTCTCCCGTAAACTTATAGGCCAGCATCCTGACTGGTACACCCGGCATGGCATCGCCCAACACTTCGCTCACGTTCTCGCCATAAAAATAGGCCTGGTCTTTTCTGGCATCGAAAGCATCAGGATCGTAGGGATTGTTGCACAAGGAACACAATATGGCTTGTCCCGGGCGGGCCGGATTTCCATTATCATCGCGCAGTCCCTGCCCCAATGAACCAAGAAAACTTTCAAAATGAGGTGTAGCAGGACCATTGGCCTCCCAAACAAAGTTGAGCACGCCCAATCCATGAGCCAGTTCATGAAAAGCAGTGCCCACCAGATCAGCCGGACCATCATGACGTGGCTGTTGAGAAGGGATATAAGGAACGGTATCAAAGTTCATCTTACCCATCACGAACTGGGCATGCGAATCAAAGGTGCGCCACTCATCCCCAACGCCTAAGAGGGCAGCCTGGAGTTGCGTAATGGAAAAAAAACTATCTGGTTTCGTGAGCGGATCACTGGTGCCTGCCGCGTTTACATCCTCAAAGGTACCCACATTAATAACGGCAGGTAACGTATCAGGATCAGGCTTGATCAATTCGGCCCAATATGAAACCGCATTCGTGATTTTTTCTTTCTGTAACCTGTCCAGGTTCCATGTTGATTGCAAAGGTTCAGGCCAGTTTGACATGAATGCGCCATCACCCACATCAAAAAAACGGATCTTGAAAACTGATTCACCTGTCGGTGAATAAATGGTTCGCTCTTCAAGAGCAAATGAGGAATTGGCTGCACAAACGAAAGGGAGCATCAGTGCAAATATCTTGAGCTTTTTCATGGAATCTCTTTAAGGATAAAACAGAAAAATCTATAGTCCAAAAGATTTTTACCATAAGAAAAAATACTTTACCACCTATTTCTATTGTAATAAATATGTTTTCTACTTGATCAATCGTTGCCTCATCAGGCTGCTTATGGTTTTTTGGTATTGGCAGCACCAGGACAAGACAATGCTAAATTGAGCTGTAACTGGGCGGTTTGCAAAAAATTAGCTATTAGTGGAGAGTTTCGGCGTTCAACCCGACAGATCAGGCGAGTAAATGTGTGGGCATCAAAGCCCTCAACGTTCAGGAGCACCAGGCCGGGGCCAGGTTGATAAGCCGTGTTGGCCACAACGCCCAGCCCAAGCCCCTGAATCACCGCCTCACGCACCGCTTCGCGACTTCGCATTTCAACGCTTGTTTTAATTGTGATGCTTTTGGATTTCAGGGTATCTTCAAAAGCTTTGCGAGTGCCTGAACCTTGCTCCCGCATCACAAACTCTTCTCCGTTCAGATCGTTGATATGTATTGCTTTTCTTTTGACAAGAGGGTGCGAAACCGAGGCAAAGATGACCAGCCTTTGCGCACGATAAGGCATACAAAAAATTTGGGGGTCAGTGATTTCGTTCAATACCAGCCCAATGTCACCCTCGTAATTCAAAATGCGCTTCGTGATGGATTGCGAGTCACCAACAGTAACACTGATGTGTACGCCGGGATATTGCTCCCGATAGGCTTTGATAATAGGCGTTATGTTGTGCGGTCCAATGGCATGCAGGTTCAGGGTTCCGCTGTAATGGGTCTTTGCCGCCAATAACAATAACTGGGCATCTTGTTCTGCACTGAATAACCGTTGAGTGTGCTCTAGCAATGCATTGCCAAATTGCGTCAACTCTAAACGACGGCCTTTCCGATAAAACAACTCGACCCCGTACTCAGACTCCAGACGAATGATATGTGCCGATACCGTAGGCTGGCGTAGACCTAACTGACGTGCCGCCGTTGTGATAGTGCCTGCGCGGGCAGTGGCGTCAAAGGCTTTAAGCGCTGCAATTAAAGAGGTTACTGACATAGATGAAATCTATAGATAGGGTAATTATTCAATGTAAAACGTACATAGGAGCGTAATAGCACCTGATTATACTGGCAACCAATGTCTTTGAACACCGCCGCTGATCAGCCATAGCCCGGTGTGCAGATCAACGTAATAAAAGGTGACTTTAATGACTGCTTCTTCATCGTCCTCATGGCTCTTGCAGACTAAGAATCTTGCAGTGACCTATCAAAATGGCCATCAGGCCCTACTACCTACTTCCTTGACAATTCGTCCGGGTGAATTTTTAGTCCTGCTGGGTGCATCGGGTGCAGGCAAATCGACGTTGCTGCGCAGCTTAAACAGTCTGGTGAAACCAACTGCGGGTGAGTTGCTGCTGAACGATATCGACCAGCCCCTATCGGGCGGAAAAGCCTTGCGTGAACATCGCCGCCGCACCGGCATGGTGTTTCAGCAACACCATCTAATCGGACGCCAGACTGTATTGGCAAACGTGCTGATGGGACTGCTGGCAACCCGCAGCAGTTTGCAGTCTTTATTACCTTGGTCAAAAGAAGACAAGCATCTGGCGCTAAGTGCCATTGACCGCGTTGGATTAATTGAAAAGGCACTAACCCGGGCCGATGCTTTGTCGGGTGGACAACAACAGCGTGTTGGCATTGCACGAGCATTAATTCAGCAACCACGCCTGATGCTGGCCGATGAACCGGTTGCCAGTCTGGATCCCCACACCGCCGAGAGCGTTTTGCAATTACTGCATGACATCTGCAAAACCGATCACTTAACCGCGGTCGTGAGTTTGCACCAGATTGATTTTGCCAAGCGTTTTGCTGACCGGATTGTCGGCTTGAGTCAAGGGAAGGTCGTTTTTGACGGCAAACCGGGGGCATTGACTGAGGCCGATATCCAAAGACTTTACACCGGAGGTGTCAGCCAAGACGCATCCGAATCCAATTTAGACATCCCTGCACTGTGTGCAGCTTAAATTTCCAGGAGTTTGTTATGTTGACACGTCGTCATGTTTTGAAATCGGTAGTAGCGGGCCTTTTTGCGGTCGCCTTACCTTTGGCTGCGGCTGCGCAGGCCAAAAACCCAGACCGCTTACGCGTTGCACTCTTACCCGATGAAAACGCCGCTACGCTGATTCAAAACGCGGAGCCCCTTAAGCAATACTTGCAAAAAACGTTGAATAAAGACATTGAACTGATCGTGACAACCGATTATTCGTCAATGATTGAAGCGATGCGTTTTGGCCGTATCGAGGTGGCGTACTTCGGCCCGTTCTCTTATGTGCTGGCAAAGAGTAAAGCCCCAGGCATTGAACCCTTTGCCGTTGGCGTGGAGCGTGGCTCGCCTACGTACCAATCGGTGATGATCGCCAATGCCGACGGCCCTGTGAAAAGTCTGGCAGATATTCGTGGCCAATCATTTGGTTTTGGCGACCAAGCGTCGACATCCAGCCATCTGGCACCCCGTGCCCATATCCTGAAAAAAACAGGACTGGATGGTGAAAAAGATTATCGCCCTATACACTTAGGCGCCCATGATGCCGTAGCGCGTGCCGTACAAGCCGGACAGGTGCCTGCAGGTGGCTTGTCTAAGCCGATCCTGGATACCTTAATCAAGAAAGGAACGATTGATCCATCAAAAGTGATCGAACTGGACTTAAGTGAGCCTATTCCCAACTACCCCATGGTGATGCAAGACAATCTGGCACCTGAACTTAAGGATCAGATTCGTAAAGCGTTTCTTGAGATGAAAGACCCCGAAGTGCTGACGAGTTTTCGCGTTGAGGCATTTGCCCCAACCGATGACAAAGCCTATGACGTCCTGCGTGATACAGCGACGATCCTCAATCTTGATATCGGGAAAATGAAGTGACGACTAACGCCCTGAAATACGCGCCTTTGCTGGAAGCTGATCGCCAGCGCAACCTGCGACATTTATTGTTAACGGCACTCATTGTGTTTTGCTGTTTAGTGGCACTGGGTATCACTGGATTTTTTGATATCCAGCGTTTTATTGATGGTGGACCCGCCATGAAACAGTTGGGATCGGAAATGATTCCACCCGACTTTAGCCGTTGGCAGCACTGGATCATCCCATTGCGTGACACGTTGGCAATGTCGGTGGCAGGTACTGCCTTGACCGTGATTCTGTCGTTACCACTCGCGATCCTGGCGGCTCCCAACACCACCCCCCATCCGTTGGTGGGACGTATACTGCGCGTCATACTGGCAGCATTCCGCTCAGTGCCTGAAATTATTCTGGGCATCATCTTTGTAGCGGCAGTGGGTTTTGGTGCGCTTCCAGGGGTCTTGGCACTGGCATTGCATTCAACAGGCATGGTGGGTAAGTTTTATGCCGAGGCCATTGAGCACGTTGATCCGAAACCCATGGAAGCAGCGGCTGCGGCAGGGGCCAGCCGGTTCCAGGTAATAACCCACGCGGTATTGCCGCAAGTGTTGCCTCAGTTGGCGGACATTACCATTTATCGTTGGGAGTACCACTTCCGCGCATCAGCGGTACTGGGAATTGTGGGTGCCGGCGGTATTGGCTTTGAACTGATGGCAGCCCTGCGTCTCATCAAGTACTCCGAAGTGTCAGCGATCTTGCTGTCGATATTGGCCTGCGTGATTGTAGTCGATAGCCTGGGTGGCTGGCTACGCAAAAACCTGAAGTAACTCTTTAGAGCGGCCCCGTTACGCAATAAACAGGGCCGGTTTTTAATTTGATCAAGAAAAGAAACCCGTTATGACAAAAAAAATTGTGGTGACTCAGCCGATTCATGCTGAGGTTTTGCATATGCTGCAAAGTGTGGGTAATGTAGTAATGAATCCAGGACCAGCCCCCTGGAGCCAGGCTGAGCTGTATCAACATCTAAGCGATGCCGAAGCGTTGATGGCATTCATGCCAGATCGCGTTGATGCCGGACTCTTACGCAATGCGCCACATTTGAAGACGATAGCCTGCGCATTGAAAGGCTATGATAATTTTGATTTACAGGCCTGCGACGAAGCTGATGTGATTGTCTCTTTCGTACCGGATTTACTGACTGAACCCACGGCAGAGCTGGCTATTGGTTTGGCAATAGCCGCGGCGAGAAATGTTAGATTGGGTGATAATTTGGTGCGGACAGGTCAGTATGAAGGCTGGCGCCCGGTGTTATATGGTACAGGTTTGCACCAATCCGTTGTGGCGGTAGTAGGCTTGGGGGCCGTAGGGCGTGCGATTGTTGAGCGCCTGTCAGGCTTCGGCTGTGCACGGATTTTAGGTGTTGATCCGGTCAATCATAATACCCGTGTTGTGCTTACCGATCTTTTAACGGCCATCTCACAAGCCGATTACCTGTTCATGGCGGTGCCACTAACAGAGAGCAGTCGTTATCTGATTGACGATGACATGTTAGCCCATGCTAAACCAGGACAGATTTTGGTAAATATAGGTAGAGGGTCTGTTGTTAGCGAAGCGGCGGTGGCCCGTGCCTTGCAAAGAGGCCAGTTAGGTGCTTACGCTGCCGACGTTTACGAGATGGAAGACTGGCTGCTAACCGACAGACCACACAACATTAACCCGGCGTTGCTGGCAGCTGAGAATACAGTGTTGACACCACATATTGGTTCAGCGGTGGCACGTGTACGCCTGGCCATTGAACGCCGCGCGGCTAATAACCTGATTCAGGTGTTGTCAGGAAAAATGCCGACAGATGTGGTGAGCCTGGATAACGCCCGATAAAAGACGCCCGATATAATACTCATGAGGGACCCGCCAACAACCCGGTGTTTCACTGGCCGGTCTGGCGGTCGAGCACCTCACTAAATTAAAAGGCGCGCTCAAGCGCTAGACGTTTGATGTTTGATGTTTGATGCGTGTACAATGCATAAAGTCACAGGGTTGCCTCTCTCAACAACAGTTAAACACAACGAGGTCTTGGGGTATCGTTTAGCTTTATAAATTTGCAATCTATACTTTCTTGCCTAGACGTGAACGTTGCAGTTCACGGTAAGCCAGACCGTGTGAAACAGGCGCTGAAATGAATTCAAAAAAACAATGCAACCGACAAAAGATGCTATCTGTGATGTGGCGAGCGTTTCCCGTTTTTATGCTCACAACCAGCATTGCTGCCGCGCAGAGCGAATACGAAACGCCAGAATATTTCGCGCAGCGCGGCCTCTCACTCATTAATACGATTGAGGCGTATAACCAAGGCTATACGGGTCAAGGCGTGACTGTGGGCGTTGTGGACTCTGGCATTGTTGTAAACCATCCGGAATTTGCAGGAAAAATTGCAGGCGGATACGACTTCAATTTAGTACAGGCAATTACACAAGAAAGTGGTACGGATGAAATTCCGATGGGCCATGGCTCGCATGTAAGTGGCATTATCGCGGCTAATCGCGATGGTGTGGGTATGCATGGTGTTGCCTTTAATTCGAAGTTATTCGTTGCTCGTTACGGACTAGGTACTCTTGATGACGATGACGATGACGATGACGATGACGATGACGATGACGATGACGATTATCAGCAGTTTGCTGCAATAACTGATCGCATATTCTCGAACGCGTGGAACTACATGGCAGAGCAGCGCCTTGCAGTGATCAATAATAGCGTTGGTGTGAACAATTGTAGTGGCGGGGCTGCCAGTGATGGTTCACAGCCCTGTAATGTGGCTGATTTCTTGCCAGAGGCCACGCATTACTTTGATGCAAAAACGTTGTTTCCCAATATTATTGACTCCTTTCACAACCTACAAAAAGCCGGCACCTTGATGGTGTTTGCAACGGGCAACGAAGTACAGCCTAATCCCGATTTTTTTGCCGGGATGCCTTTGTTATATCCAGAGTTGCAGCCTAACTGGCTCGCCGTCACGGCGGTTAATGCGGATCTAGAGACTAGCACGCCTAATCTAGCTTGGTATTCCAATGCCTGCGGCCTGGCAAAAGCCTGGTGTTTAGCTGCACCGGGAAGCAATGCCGATGATTATGTCGGCATCAATTCGGTGCATAGTGCCGGGGGCTATGTCATGATGGAAGGCACCTCGATGGCAGCCCCCCATGCGACAGGTGTGGCAGCTTTAGTTAAAGAAGCTTTTCCTTTCTTTACCGCCTATCACCTGCAGCAGTCATTGTTAACCACGGCGACCGACTTAACCCCCTATGATGGCTATCGTTTAGATGATCGATTTGGGTGGGGGCTATTAAACGCCGGTAAAGCGGTACGTGGTCCTGCGGCATTTGTATCGATGTTTGATGTCGACACCCAAGGGTATAACGCGACGTTTTCAAATGATATTAGTGACCTGTCCACAGACCCCGACTTTCTTAACCAAAAGGGCTCGTTACGTAAGACGGGTGCAGGAGCATTGACCTTAAGCGGTAGCAATACGTACCAAGGCACGACCACCGTAGACGGCGGCACATTACGCATTACGGGTACGCAGAATACGGGTGATCATATCGTTAACGCAGGGGTGTTGCGTGTTGATGGCAAGATTGCCCCAGGCGTAATGACGACGGTCAATACGCAAGGTGTGTTAGAGGGAACGGGTACAACAGGCTCGGTACTCAATAAGGGAACAGTTGCACCAGGCAACTCTATTGGTACATTAACGGTGAATGGCAACTACACGGCGACTCCGGGTTCGACCTTGGCGATCGAGGTAGATAACAACAATCGTGTGGATGCTTTGCACGTCACGGGTAATACAACCTTCCAATCCGGTGCAGTGGTGGCCTTGCAAGGTGAGGTGTTTCGTCAAGGCATCGCTTATGACTTCCTTGAAGCGGGCGGAACAGTCGCCAATCAAGGACTTGTTTTTGACTCGTCACTATTGTTTTTAACGCCTCGGGCGACCGCATCGGCATCGGGCTTATCGTTTAATGTGCAGCGCAATAGTGTAGCGTTCTCGGACTTCACCTCAGGGCATAATCAGACGGCAGTTGCCAATGCCTTGGACCGCTTATCCAATCAGCCTGCAACAGGATTGTCGACCATTTATGACGAGTTGTTAAATGGCCAGGGCACTGGGTTTGGCGCAAAAATGGATCAGCTAAGTGGTGAGGCCTATGCCAGCGTAGAGTCAGCCCTGTTGACGCAAAGCAAGCTATGGACAAATGCGGCAAGTCGTCGCATGGACACCTTATTTACAGGGTTTTCTGAATCGCAATCTCCGTTGTGGCTCAGCGTACAACGTCAGTGGACAGACCTAAACGGCCGTAGTGGCACGACAGATGTACGCAACACCACCAATGGGCTGTTTATTGGCGGTGATGCGCGCATTGGCACCGGCGGGCATGTTGGGGCAGCGTTTGGTTATCACGATGGCAAAGTACGGGTGCACGATCGTCAAAGCCATGCCAAGACCGAGAGCTATACCCTGGCCGTTTACGGGGGCACACAATGGGCGTTATCAAATGGTCATAGGCTGAACTGGCACTCTTCTGCCGCCTGGACTCATCACGATGTAGATATGAAACGCAATGGTATTACTGTGGGTAAGCCACAATCGTTAAGTGCCTCCTACCGCAGCCAACAAGTACAGGCATATACCGAATTAGGTTATGCCATGCCGGTGAGCACAAGTACGGCGCTCCAACCCTTTGCCCGGCTGGATTGGACACAACAACGTAGTGCCAGTTTTACCGAGTCTGGTGGCGAAGCGGCTTTACACGGCAAACGCCAAACGAATGATGTGACAAGCTTTAACCTGGGCCTGCGTAGCTACTCGGAGTTTGCGCTAAGCCATGAGAGCACGGCGCGTGTCTCAGCGTCGATAGGATGGCGTCATGCGCAAGGGGATGTGACCCCTACGCGCACCCTGCAGTTTGATCAGCTGCGTGAGGCACGCTTTACCGTTAATGGTGCCCCAATCAGCCGCAACAGCCTGCAGTTAGGGCTGAATGGCGAGGTCGATGTGCATAAAAACGCGAGTATTGGCCTGAACTACAGTGGTGAGTTCGGCGGTGGTAACACCAGCAACGCCGGATCGTTGTATCTGAAGGTGAGGTTCTAAACACACAACCACAACGCATGATTCACAACCCCAAACGCACCCTGAGTGAAAACATTGTAAAAAAAATCAGTTTGATATCAATGACCAGCCTGGGGCAATTTGCGCAGAAGCAGCCCAAACACAATGGCAGCAGCTCCATGCCCCATAGGTCAACCCTGAAACCACACTCAACAGGGCAACCCAACCAACGTATGCGAATGTTTTAGTGCGACCAATGACTGCCATCAAATACGCCCACAAAGGCCCTGGGTGCATCCCCAAGTCCAGGAACATCTTGGCAACAGACAAAGCAACACATGGGCCGCCAAGTATGCAGCCAGGTTACCCGCACCACCGCCTAACAAATGCAAGATGTTATCCGTGGAAGCTACCTTCAGTCTGGTTATGTTCAATTTCTGCAACGCAGCTTCGGGCAGCACGCATGACTCCAGCCAACGTGGCGGATGCCGGACCTGTCCAATCACCGTAACCTACTAGCCACAGTCGGGGTTCCTTGGTATGTGTTCTGTGAACACACCTTGAAGATCCCCGGTTAGTCCGTCAAGATCGTGTCCATTACCTTTTAAGTGGACACGATCATGAATGACATTATGCCCCTCAAGCCCGTGCGACGGTCTTATTCTGCCGACTTCAAGGCGGAGCTGGTCAAGGCCAGTCAACAACCCGGTGTTTCACTCGCCGGTCTGGCGCTACGCCATGGGTTGAATGCCAACCTATTGCGCCGCTGGGTACGCGAACATGAACGCGAAGGCAAGCATCTGGCCACGCAAAGCGACACGGCTATGCCCTTTGTTGCGGTTTCCCTACCCGCACCGGTGAGTAGTCATTCCTGCCAGTTGCAGATGCAAGGTAAAGATCTCCAGGTCACGTTGAGTGTGCCCCTGCACCAACTGGAGCAGTGTTCCGGTTTGCTGCTCAGGTTATTGCGATGATCCGTATCGACCAGATCTGGTTGGGTACCGAACCTGTCGACATGCGGGCTGGCATGGATACCTTGCTGAGCCGCGTGGTCATGGTCTTTGGTGCCGCCCAGCCCCATCATGCCTACCTGTTTACCAACCGCAGG
>NZ_JAENGP010000027.1 GCF_016595155.1 Advenella mandrilli | reverse complement strand
ATCCAACTCTGGCAGGTGTTGTTTTGGGTCTGATGACGCCGGTATTGTCCGGTCGCCTGAAAGAGCCGCCTTTAATGCTGGCGTCAGAGGCCATTAATACGTTTTCTCAACTCAATAAACAAGACGCCTCACCCAATCACCTTGCTGAACCTGTGAGGCAGCTTAAACGTGCCCAGCGTGAGTTGATGGCGCCGGTAACACGCGTTCAAATGGCCTTGCATCCGTGGGTGGCTTATGGGGTGATGCCATTGTTTGCGCTGGCCAATGCAGGGGTTACCCTGGATGGGGTGGATTTGGCAATGGGTGGTTCACAATCGGTTTTGTTTGGTATATTGGTTGCATTGGTGATTGGCAAGCCGTTAGGCGTGATTGCCGCCAGTTGGCTTGTTGTCCGTTTGGGCTGGTGTGTGCTGCCGCCAGGTTTGAATTGGGGAGGAATAAGTCTTGTTGGTTTGCTGGCCGGAATCGGTTTTACCATGTCGATTTTTATTGCCACGCTTGGGCTGGCGGATCCCAACCTGCTTGGGGCAGCAAAGCTTGGCGTATTGTTAGCTTCCCTGACAGCAGCTATAGTTGGCTTGAGTTGGGGGTACATCTACAGGAAGAGGGTATAGGTCAATCTCTGGCTTATGCAAGTCAAGTCTACATGAGTGACTTGCATTACCTGAATATGCCAATCTACGCCATTTTCCGTAAAGTCAGGATTTGCTCACTGCGGCCAAAGGGGCCATGGGTGTCATGCAGTACCGAACTGGTCAGTCCAATTCCGTCTTCGCCATATTGCTGCACCGTTTCTAGGCCCAGCCATTGGCCGGTGGGGTATCGGTGCATATGAATTTGCAGGTCCAGGTTGGGAAACGCCCAGGAAAATTCGCCGTCCTGTCTGGGAACAATGCCGTTGGCGGTATCTACCATGCCAATTAAATGGGCGAAGGGGCTGGTAGTTTGCCCTTCAACCATATCCAGATTATTGTTTAACCATACAATGCCTTTACCGGTACGATTGTTTTCATCTGCCCTGGTTTCAAGACTGTGAATATAGCCGCCTGGCCAGCGCTTAAGGCCTGTCCAAAGCGGGTAGGTTTCAGGGTGAAGGATTGCCGGGTCTTCAAGCCCGCCAATGTGTTTGCTGTCTTGCATTGCCATGCGCCAGGCTCGGGCAACAATGCAGGTTTTGCCATTGGCCTGCATGTCGGATTCAAGCAGTTCGATGGTTTTGCCAGCGCGGATAATGCGGGTTGTAATACTGAATTCGCCAAAATGGATCAAACCGAAAATATCAAAACTGATACGGCCTATCCGCATGTCGGCACGCGGTGCAAACTGTTCAAGTTCCGCTGCCATGACACCGCTGGCCGGTGCCATATGTTGTTCGTGCGGGTTCCAGGCCCCCTGGGCGTGTATGGTTGAGCAATATTGGGTAGTTACCGATCCATCCGGGTTAGCGGCTCTTTCCAGAAATTGATAATAAGCAGGCATGGGTTTCCTCTTGATGCGTGTCTCCTGGCCAAAGCAGCAATGCCTGGCAAGGTGTTTTTGTTTTGTACCGGTTTTTTAATTCGGTTTAGGTGTTATGCTGTGCAAGTATGGTACCAAAAATGCGCGCGGAATATCAATGAAGTGACAACGGCCGTTTTTGGCGGCTAGACCCGTACTGGCAATAGCATGCACCGTGTAAGATCTTTTAATATTTGCGTGTATTTTCGTTAACAGCGTATCTTACAGGAAAACATGATGCTGAATAATCTGTTCGAACAATTGCCCAGGGTTACGGGGCAGGAGTCCTTTGACGACCTGCTGGCCGTGCCAGGGCTGCGTATTGAACGTATTGTGTCATATGGGCAGGCCAGTCCACCCGGGTTCTGGTATGAACAGGATTGGGACGAATGGGTTATGGTTTTACAGGGCACGGCCACGTTGCAGATAGAAGAAAAAGAAGACCTGGTTACCTTGCGAAAAGGTGACCACTATTGGTTGCCTGCCGGATGCCGGCATCGGGTAGCCTTTACGGCAAAGGATGAGGCTACGATTTGGTTGGCAGTGCATAGGAATTAAGCGGTCCCACACTTGGTTTGCGTCAGTAATGACTGTAGCGATTGAAAATCTTTATTAATTGGAAAATTTTATGGTAAGCCCTAGGTAAATTATTTGCCTCAGGTTGTTACACTGAAGCCTGGTTATTAATTCGTGTATTTGATATAAACAGTTCTCGGTGCACGGAAAATATTTAATGTTAATAATACGGAGGTTATTCCCATGAAAATTACTGCAATGCGCATCCTGAGTGCAGTGGGTATGAGCTGTGCACTGGCTTTTTCAGGCAGTGCCCTGGCGTCCGATAAGCCTATCGTTGTCAAGTTCAGTCACGTGGTTGCCGACAAAACACCCAAGGGGCAGGGGGCTCTCAAATTCAAAGAGGTGGCTGAAAAGCTGTTGCCTGGCAAGGTTGAGGTT
Organism: Advenella mandrilli; assembly: GCF_016595155.1. GTDB lineage: Bacteria > Pseudomonadota > Gammaproteobacteria > Burkholderiales > Burkholderiaceae_B > Advenella > Advenella mandrilli. The sequence continues at coordinate 11,514 of NZ_JAENGP010000027.1, read as the reverse complement.
CAGGTTTTCCCAAGCTCACAGTTGTTTGGGGATGGCAAAGAGCTGGAGGCCTTGTTGTTGGGTGACGTGCAGATGATTGCGCCGTCATTGTCCAAGTTTGACCGCTACACTAAAAAAGTGCAGCTGTTTGACTTGCCATTCCTGTTCGACAACATGGAAGCCGTGGATCGCTTTCAGCAAAGTGACAAGGGTAAAGAGCTGCTAAGCTCCATGAAAAACCGTGGCTTAATGGGCCTGGCTTATTGGCATAACGGTATGAAGCAACTGTCCACCAATAAAGACCAGTTGCAGCGCCCTGAAGATACCAAGGGATTGAAATTCCGTATTCAGGCCTCTGACGTGCTTGAAGCCCAGTTCCGTGCACTTGATGCCAACCCGCAAAAGCTGTCTTTCAGTGAGGTTTACCAAGCCTTGCAAACTGGGGTGGTTGATGGCCAGGAAAACACCTGGTCTAATATTTATTCGCAAAAATTCCACGAGGTTCAAAAAACCATCGCTGAAACCAACCACGGTGTGATTGACTACATGGTAGTTACCAATGCCCAGTGGTGGGATGGATTGCCTGCTGATGTTCGTGAAGGCTTGCAACAAGCCATGGATGAGGCTACCCAGTTTGCTAATGCAGAGGCCGCCAAGCTGAATGAACAAGACAAGCAAAATATTATCGCCGACAAAAAAGCCAAGGTGGTTCAGTTATCCAAGGAGGATGTAGAGGTCTGGCGTAAAACGATGGAACCGGTCTGGAAAAAGTTTGAAGGTGATATTGGCGCAGACCTGATCAAGGCTGCCCAGGAAGCAAATCAATAAAAAAGACTATTGGCTGGTTACAGGCGGCTTTTGACTTTAATTGAGAAGTTTGTGGTCAGCCATTTATTTTGCATTGAAGGGGTTTCCTGACGCAGGGCCCTTTTCTTATTTCTAAAAACATGGAGTACAACCATGAATGTCCGCTGGTTTCATCGACTTGAAGAAGGGTTGATTGCTTTTTTGCTGGCTGCAATGACACTTGTTACTTTTGCTCAGGTCATTGCGCGGTACATATTCAATTACAGTTTCGTCTGGGCGCTTGAATTGTCCATTTTCCTGTTTGCCGGGCTGATCTTTTTGGGCCTGGCCTATGGCGTGCGGGTGAACGCCCATATCGGGGTGGATGCCCTGATCAAAATTTTGCCTAAAAAAATTGCCCATGTGGTGGGGATTATTGCCTGCCTGCTTTGTCTTGGTTATACCGTTATCGTCTTTTATGGTGCCTGGATATACGTAGATAAAATGTACATGATTGGTATTTTGGCGCAGGATATTCCCATTCCCCAATGGGTACCTCGTCTGGTGCTTCCCATTGGATTTTTAATGCTGTTTATCCGCTTTGCCGAAGTACTGTTTCATATGCTGCGTGGACACCGTAGCCAGTTGCTTGGTGATGAGGCTGAAGACGCGCTTAAACATCTCAATGATGATGACCACTCCGATAACCTGCAGGAGCGCAAATGACCACTATCGCACTTTTTGTCATGCTGTTCGTGTTCATGTTCATGGGCACGCCTGTCGCGGTGGCCCTTGGGCTGTCTTCCATTCTTACCATCCTGTTTTTCGGTACAGACTCGCTGGCTTCGCTGTCTCTTAAAATGTATGAGACATCCGAGCATTTCACACTGATGGCCATCCCGTTTTTCGTGCTGGCAGGCGCCTTCATGACAACAGGGGGTGTGGCCCGCCGAATGATCCGCTTTGCCAATGCTTCGGTGGGGCACTTGCATGGTGGCCTGGCGATTGCCTCGGTCCTGGCCTGCTGCCTGTTTGCCGCAGTTTCCGGCTCTTCTCCGGCAACGGTGGTTGCCGTGGGTTCTATTGTTATTGCTGGCATGGTACGTGCCGGGTATTCACAGCCTTTTGCCGCTGGTGTGGTTTGTAATGCGGGTACACTGGGTATCCTGATTCCACCGTCCATTGTGATGGTGGTGTATGGTGCGGCCACCGAAACCTCGGTGGGGGCATTGTTTATGGCTGGTGTCATACCGGGCCTCACCCTGGGTGTGTTGCTCATGGTCGCCATTTATATCATTGCCCGTATCAAGAAATTTCCCCTGCAACCCAGGGCGTCAGCCAGGGAAGTCTTGACGGCGGGTCGGGATTCGATTTGGGGGCTGGCTTTGGTCTTCATTATCCTGGGCGGTATCTATGGAGGGGTTTTCACGCCAACCGAAGCAGCGGCTGTGTCAGCGGTGTATGCTTTCGTTGTGGCTGTTTTCATTTATCGTGATATTGGGTTAAAGCAAGTACCCGGGGTTTTGCTGGATGCCTCTAAGGTAACGGTCATGCTGATGTTCATTATCGTTAACGCACTGCTGTTTGCACACGTGCTAACGACTGAACGTATTCCACAAATGATTGCCGAACAGATCATTGCCTGGGACATGGCTGCCTGGCAGTTTCTGATCGTCGTCAATATCCTGTTGTTGATAGCCGGCATGTTTATGGAGCCCACCGGTATTATTTTGATCCTTGCTCCTATCCTGTTTCCGATCGCCATGGAGCTGGGGATAGATCCGGTTCATTTGGGTATTATTATGGTGGTTAACCTGGAAATTGGTCTGGTAACACCCCCTATTGGCTTGAATCTGTTTGTGACGGCAGGCATTACAAAAATGACCATTGGCCAAGTGATAAAAGCCGCCTCACCATGGCTGATTTTACTGCTGGGTTTCCTGGTGTTTGTGACGTATATCCCCGCCATCTCGCTGTGGCTGCCAAAACTGCTGGGGTGAGTGCTTTGAAGTTTGATGCCGCAGATGCGTTTGCCGCGTAATACCTTCACAGTTGGGAAGTCATGAACGACCCCCAAAATGTTGGATTTGATGCCAGCATCTCGGGGGCTTTTTTGTGCTTTTATTTATTTCTGCGCGCCGAATCGAGTTGAGCCGGTGCGATGTTATGAAAGCGTTGTAAGCTTTTCTATCGTGTCATGCGCTTGAGGGTATCGTCACGCAAGATGAAATGGTGGTAAAACGCTGCACATATGTGACCAATCACCAGCAAAAGAAACAGCACGGCAACGGGAGCGTGCAGGCTGCCAACAGAGGCCATCCAGGCGATGCCGGTTTCGCTTTTTTCGACTAATTGCAGGCCAAAAACCTTAAGACCGTAACCTTTGCCAATCATATAAAAAATACCCAGAACCGGTAGCAGCAGCATGACAAGATACAGCAGGAAATGACCGATTCTGGCCAGTGGTGCCAATGGGCCGCTTAATTGCGGTCGATGCGGATACTGTTTGATCGCCCAGAATACACGCAAAATGCCCAGGATGAAGATCAGCAAACCGATGGAAATATGCCATGGCACCAGGGTTCGGCCAACCCAGTGTTCGCCCTCATCAATAAGGTCGCCGATTTTCATGAATTGCCAGACAATCAGGATGGCCATTCCCCAATGAAACCATCGGGACAAACTGCCGTAACGTTCAGGTGTATCGCTCATTGTTCACTCCTTGGGTAGTGGAATGGGTTGGAAACACGGTATTAACAAGTTGCGGATGAATGGGCACAGGTGTGTTATCGAAAGATTACCATGAATTAACGGGCTGAAAAAACAATTTGTTTTATGTCCACTCTTGGATAGAATGAAGGATTGCTCAATCATTAACACTCTATCCTTTCCCGGTTTAAATAATATTTGGAAATCGATTATGCAAAATACAGGTTTATTTCATCAGCAGGCTTACATTAATGGTCAATGGCTGGATGCCGATTCAGGTCAGGTACAAACCATCCTGAACCCGGCCACTGGTGAGGTACTGGGTACGGTTCCACTTATGGGGGCGGCTGAAACCACGCTGGCTATTGAAGCGGCCAATAATGCCTTGCCTGCCTGGCGTGCAAAAACCGCCAGGGAACGCTCGCAACTGTTGCGTAAATGGTTTGAGCTGATGCTTGAGTATCAGGATGAACTGGCCCGTTTGATGACGCTGGAGCAGGGCAAGCCCTTGGCAGAAGCCAAAGGGGAAATCCTGTATGCAGCCTCATTTGTGGAATGGTTTGCCGAAGAGGCCAAACGGGTTTACGGTGATGTGATTCCCGGGCCACAGGCCAACAAGCGCGTGATTGTGGTTAAACAGCCGGTGGGTGTCACGGCAGCCATTACCCCCTGGAATTTTCCTTCTTCAATGATTACCCGCAAAGCGGCACCTGCCTTGGCGGCCGGTTGCACCATGGTCTTGAAGCCCGCGCTACAAACGCCGTATTCCGCACTGGCCCTGGCCGAGCTGGCGGCCCGGGCCGGTATTCCCAAGGGAGTGTTCAACTTGGTAACGGGTGATGCCATTGCCATTGGCACCGAATTAACCGGCAATCCGCTGGTACGTAAACTGTCTTTTACCGGTTCCACCCAGGTGGGACGCCTGTTAATGGCCCAGTGTGCGCACGATATCAAGAAAGTGTCCCTGGAGCTGGGCGGTAACGCTCCGTTTATCGTTTTTGAAGACGCTGATCTGGACGCCGCCGTTCAGGGGGCGATGATTTCAAAGTTTCGCAACAACGGGCAAACCTGCGTCTGTGCAAACCGCCTGTATGTCCATGACAAGGTTTACGACGCTTTTGTCCAGAAACTGGCTGCGGCGGTAGAAAACTTCAGGGTTGGCAACGGGATGGAGCCGGAAACCACCATGGGGCCCCTGATTGATCAGAATGCACTGGCCAAGGTCAAGTCACACATCGAGGACGCCCTTGAAAAGGGCGCCCGCATCGTGACGGGTGGCAAACCCCATGCGCTGGGTGGTACTTTCTTTGAGCCTACCGTCATGGTTGATGTGCCCGTTAATGCGATAGCGGCCAAGGAGGAAACGTTTGGTCCCCTGGCTCCTGTCTTCCGTTTTCATCATGAAGAAGAAGCCATTGCCTATGCCAATGACACCGAATATGGTTTGGCGGCCTATTTTTATACACGGGATATCAGCCGTGTTTTCAGGGTGGCCGAAGCCCTGGAGTATGGCATGGTGGGTATTAACTCGGGAGCCATTTCAACTGAAGTGGCACCCTTTGGTGGCGTGAAAGCATCGGGCCTGGGACGCGAAGGGTCCAAATACGGCATCGAGGAATATATCGAGATCAAATACCTGAGTCTGGATATTTAAGCCCAATTTATCACTTGCTCAACTGGTCGTCATCCCGTAATGTATGGGTTCGGTAAGGCATAAACCAATCTTAGCCTGGAGCCCTGGATGATCGACCTGTCTTCCCCCTTGAAAGCCGATACGTTCACGCATGTCCGTATCATTGTTGGGATAATTACCGGCTTGTGCATGACCCGTTTGCTTAACGGGTTAAGCCGCTTTGTACAGCAACCCAATAAAGATCATATATTTTTTGCCCATATTGGCTGGACTTTTTTTCTTTTGCTGGATATGGTCAATTTCTGGTGGTTTCAAATCAGATTGTCCAACACGGTGGTATGGAGTTATGACTTATATCTGTTCATTCTTTTCTATGCCTCGCTTTATTTTTTTACCTGCACCATTCTTTATCCGGACAAAATAGACCATATCAACCGGATGGATGACTACTTCCTTTCCAGACGGGCCTGGTTTTTTGGCTTGCTGATTGCACTGAACGTGACGGATTTGCTGGACACCACGCTGAAAGGGCAAGACTACCTGGCGCATCTAGGGCTTCCCTATATAATGCATATAAGTGTTTTTGTGGTGCTGTGCGGCTTTGCCATGCGTACCCGGCAACTGCGGTTTCATAAAGGCTTTGCCGTTTTTGCCATTGTTGAAGAATCCAGTTGGGCGTTGTTTGCATACAGTTCTATTGTTTAAATCCGTTTTCCTGCAAGGAATCAAGTACGGTGGTAACTCATTAATCCGGGAGTTTGGTTAAATGCGCTATGTTTTAATGTTTTTGTTTGTATTTTTAACAGGTTGTACGGGCATTCCCAAAGGGATAGAACCCGTTCAGAATTTTGACTCCCGGCGCTATCTGGGCAAATGGTATGAAATTGCACGGCTGGACCACTCTTTCGAACGCGGACTGCAGCAGGTAAGCGCAGAATACACGCTTCGTGAGGATGGTGGCATCAAGGTGCTTAACCGTGGCTTTAATACGGCTAAAAATAAATGGGAAGACGCTGAAGGCAAGGCCTATTTTGTGGAAGACAGCAATCAGGGCTACCTGAAGGTTTCTTTCTTCGGCCCTTTTTACGGCGCTTACGTTATTTTTGATCTGGGCAAGAATTACGAATACTCATTGATAACCAGCCACAATAGAGATTTTTTGTGGCTGTTGTCCAGAACCCCAACCATTGATGAAACGCTTAAAAAAGAACTGCTGGCGAAAATGGAAAGTCGGGGTTTCAAAACACAAGACCTGATTTTCGTGGATCAGTCAGGGGCACAATAGGCTTTATCACTGGTGCAGAAGCCATGACACAGGAGCCAGGGGCAATTCAAAGAGCATGGACTGTGTCAGCGCTCCTTTAAAGCGTTACACGAAAGCCAAGAATGGGCAGGTCTTCCATTTCAATGGTTTCCGCCTTGGCAGGAACCGGCCCTCGATTGAAGAGGTCGTGCAAGGCCTCGGGGGTGGGTTCCACGCCCAGTATGACCGCCTGGACAATAGGCCCTTCCTTAAGTTGCAAATGACCATATACATAGGGCGCAATCTTTTCAAACCGGGGGTGGCAGGCTGGCGCGATATTGTGCGTTGCATAAAGCAGGGTGGCATCACCGCTTAGTGTTATGCCTTCTACTTCCCAACTGCCGCAATGCTCACAGCACCCGGTTGGGGGAAACGTGACGTTTTTGCATTTTTTGCATTTCATCGCCCAAAAAACACCCTGCTTCAGGCCCTCGTAGTACCAGCGAATCAGGTTTGGCTGTTCAATAATGTCGTTCATATTAAACTCCTCCCAAAACCATAACCGTGCCGATCATGGCGTAACCGTGAGTATGGATAAGTGATATTTCCGGAGGCTTGCGCAGTTGCCTTGCACCGGCGAGGCCCCTCATTTGCAGGACGGCTTCATAGGTATCCGAGCCGGCACTGGCACCCCAGGCATGGCCGAACGCATGGCGTCCTCCGTGGGTTGACATCGGTCGGTCCCCATCAAACCTTAGCCGTCCCTCACGGGCTGCCTCAAGTCCTTTGCCCGGCTCAAGATAGCCTATGGTTTCAGCGGTGCAAATACTTGAAATATGCGAACAGTCATGGGTGTGCAGGTAATCGATGTCTTTGGCGGTGATGCCTGACATCTCCATGGCCTGGTCTGTGGCACGCCTGTCAAATTCCCAATAGGTGGGGTCTTCACCGTACCAGGGCAGATCACTGTAGCTGATGCCAAAACCCTTTAATTCGACCGGTTTGGAACGATTGTTTTTGGCAAGACTGGCACGGGTCAGGACCATGGCCGATGCACCATCTGCCGTGGTGACAAGGCTGAGCAACCTGGAGGGTCAGGCAACCCGGGGGTTGTGTTCGTCCGAGAGCCAGAGATCGTACGGGTCAGAAAAACCCTTGCGCGTAGCGCGATCTTCCAGGGTTTCCTGGATATTTGCCTTTGGATTCATCGAACCATGCAGTCTGCGCGTTCTGCACAATTCGAACATGCCTCTTTCAAAGTCTTCGATTGATAGACCGTATTTCCGGCAATAGCCCAAGGCGACCAGACCGTTATAGACCGAGAAAATATCGTAACCTTGCGGCACGCTATATGCCTGGTTGACGGCCATATCAGTCCATAACCAGGTTTGCTGGTGTGATATTGGTTCACGCTCGTAGGGGCTGAAGTCTTTGACTTTAGTCCGGGTTGTTTCAAACCCGTAAACAAGAACCGTATCGTAGGCGCCCGATGCAATGGCCATGGCAGCCATGGCAGCGCCTACATTGGTGGTTGAGCATTGCGCTTCAAAATGCACCCCGGTCTTGAACTGGGTGCCTGTCCACTTTGATAACTGGGAATAGGTGCCCGGCACCTGCGAGCTGTGAACCATTGCATTGCCGGCAAAGACGGCATCGACATCCTGACCTGAAATACCTGCATCATCCAGTGCTTCTTTAACTGCCCTTGCTGTCAGTTCCTGGATACTTGTTCCTTTTAACTCCGGTGTGCTGAGCAGGTCTCCAAACCGCGAGCAACCCACTCCTGTTATAAAAACCTGCTCTTTAAGCTTCCTGCGACTCATGGTAAACCCTCCTGATGTATGTACATCCGAATGTTGTGTTGAACCACTGAACTACCACTGGAAATTTACTTTCTTATTGATACAACTTGTTATTTTTATTGAAAATAATATACCACTTTGACAGTAGGGTTTCAATGGTTTTTTATTTTATTCAGCTCAGGTTTGTGCTTGATGATGGGTGATGCGTAGGTATTTTCCACAATAGTTACAAAAGTCCTTAAAATCAACATGAGTCTTTTTCTTAATTTCAACCTCCGTGTGACGTTGAGCGATGATTGGATACTGTTGACCAGTAATGGATATTTCATGCTTGAAGATATTTCGATTCCCACGCCACAAGAGCAGTTAAGATTTCTGAAGCAGATCCAGACAATATTGCAATCGGGAAGTTTTACATCCACTTATAAATTTGCTTTGCTGATCAGTTTGTCCAGACTGGCCATTGAGCAGGGAGTGGATACCGGTGAATGTCTGACATTGGATTATCTTGATATTGCAGAAAAATTCATTGATTTGTACTGGTGGCAGGCCAGACCTTATCAGTTTAATGAGCAGGCACCTTTTGTACTGCAGCAAAGCACGGGGCCACAGGCCAGTATTGTGAATTTGGTGTTGGCGGCACAGGAAAAATTTAAAACCCTGGCTGCGGCCAGGCAAAATGCCGCTGAATGGTTGAAGCTGAAAAAAGCGGTTGCCGGCACCGTTAAAAGAATGCCAGTGGTGTATTTGCAAAACCTGAATGGCCAAAGTATTGAGTTTTTATATCATCTGGATGCATCGGCGCATCATTTGCAGCTATTGCCCAAGGTGATGTATTGCTTAAGGCAGTTTAGTGAAATTATTGAAGAGTTGTGCCAAAAACGCTGGGTGGATTTTGTGCGGGAAAATAAAAACAACCTGCCCGTATTGGATGGCCTGCCAGACCTGAATGCGTTCCTGTTTGCACCTACCCGGAACCAGCTGGGTAAAGTGGCCGATTTTTTAATGGATTTGCAACAGTGCCGCTGTTTTTACTGCAATCAGTCACTGAAGAACAAAAAAGTTGCGGTGGACCATTTCATACCTTGGTCCTTATATCCGGCTGATACCGGGCATAATTTTGTGTTGGCAGATAATACGTGTAACGCCCAAAAAAGCAATTTCCTGGCATCAGAAAATTATCTGGAACAATGGCAGGCGCGTAATTACCAGCATGATTCACTCATTACCGCAGAGTTGTCCAGTCAGGGATTTCTGGCGGACATCAGGCGTTCCCACCACGTTGCGTCCTGGGCCTACCAACAGGCCAGGGACAATAATTACTTGCTTTGGGAAGGAGGAAAAAGCACCCGTTTTGCATCGTGGATGTGTGCGTAACGGCCGATAGATGTGTCATTTTGAAACAAAGCTATCTATTGTTGAAGTAAACGACGACAATAAATTTAGGGATATTTCTCCCTAGTATATTTAGGATTTACATTGAAGACAGAAACCGGTATTGTGAAGTGGTTCAACAACGATAAGGGCTTCGGCTTTATCATGCCTGAGTTTGGCGGCAAGGATCTCTTCGCACACTACAGCGAAATTCAAGGCGCTGGCCACAAATCTCTTGAAGAGAATCAACGTGTCTCATTCGTGGCAGGTCAAGGGCAAAAAGGCCCTTGCGCCACCCAGATCCAAGTGATCTGAATGCGCGTGTGCTGAAAATGCTCAGCATACTTGCAGTGATAAAAGCGGAATCCTTTGAAACATGGGGTTCCGTTTTTTTATGTCTAAGATGAAGTTGTAACAGCGCTGTCGGTTATGGAAATTTCATGCTTGAAGATATTTCGAATCCCACGTCATAAGAACAATTATAATTTCTGACGGATATCAGGCGCTCCCACCGTGTTGCATCGTGGGCTTACCAACAAGGCCATGGATAATAATTGTCTGCTTTGTGAGGGTGGGAAAAACACCCGTTTTCAAAGGCTCCATTATGAAACTTGAACGATTTGAACGCCTGCGTAAGGCACAAAAGGCTTATCACCGTCGCTGTAAATGGGTGATGAAAAATGGCATCTATGTGATCCATTCCTATGATGAAAAAAAGCCGGATGACTTGTCATGGTGGGATGATGCCGGGTTTATTCTGGGAGACCGGCGCGTGATGGTCTGGTGGCAGCATCCGCGCTTCGTTTATGCTGATGCGCTTGATGAGCAGGCCCGCAAGGAAGCTGGTCATTCTCCGGTAAATGGACGGCTTTTTGATGATGGCATCCCCAACTATAAACCGGTTGGCCGCTCGCGTAAAAAAATCATCAGCTATACCGTGCCGCCAGGAACGGATGAAACCCGGCAATACTATGACAGGCTGGATACGATCAAACAGCGACTGCAAAAAGAAGGGATGGATTATGCCGTAAAACCCCGTTGGCAACGTGAATGTCTTTCATGGGCGACCGGGGTAGAGTTGGCGGCACCGTTTGAAGTGCGCAATGAAACAGAACTTAAAAACGTAACCGATCTGGCAAATCGCCTGCTTCGGGGACAAACCACGCTTGAAAACGAGTTTCCGGGGTATGTTTATGGCAGGGAACAGTGGCTGCAAGAGCAGGATAAACGCTAAACCATTAGGCCACCAGACTGGTAGACTAGTTCCCATGCTCTGTGAACTGACCCCAAAAAGTTGGACGCCTATTCAACTTATTGGGGTTTTTCAATGGCAAAATATGATGTGCAGTTCAAAGTCAAATTAGTAAAGGAGTATCTGTCCGGAAATAGTGGCTATCGGTTAATAGCCGATACCTACAGGGTGGATATTTCTCAATTGCGCTATTGGGTAGCGAGCTACCAGCACCACGGTGTGTCCGGGCTGGAGAACAAGCGCGCCACATACAGTGCCGAGTTCAAGCAACAGGTGCTGCAACACATCGAGCGGGAGGGGTTATCCGACCGGCAAGCCGCTGCACTGTATAACATCCGCAGCATAGGAACCATCGGCAAGTGGCGTCGCCAATACAGATGAATCAGGTGAATCTGGGGTTCTGAAGCCCCCGCATAAAGGTGAAACACAAATGCAAATGCCCAAACAGCATCTCCCCAAGGCGCCTGCGCCTGACGAAACACGTACACAGAAAGAACTGCTGGATGAGCTGGCCTACTTGCGTGCGGAGAATGCCTACTTAAAAAAATTAGGGGCCTTAATCGAAGCGAAACAGGCTGCAGCGCTGCAGAAAAAGCGCAAGTAGTCCAAGGGTTAAGGCCAGATCATTCGCTACACCTGCTATTACAGATAACAGGCCTGTCGCGCAGTACGCTCTACTACCATCTCAAGGCGCAGACGGTAGGGGACAAATACGCGGCCACTAAAAGGAAGATTC
>NZ_JAENGP010000026.1 GCF_016595155.1 Advenella mandrilli | reverse complement strand
CTTGCGCTTGAATCCGCGCCAACCGTAAAGGATCCCTAGCCAAAAAAGTGCTCAAGGGTTGGGCAGCCTTTTTCAGGTTGCATGGGCCACACGCCAGGGCCAGGTTACTGATCCGGTTTGAACCGCCGCGTGCCCGGGGTTGAAGGTGCTCAATCTGTAACGGCGTTTGAGTCGCATCGCAGTACACGCATTTGCGCCCCCATTTTTCCAGTAAATATTCACGCACCTCGTACCCCGCCAAGGCGCCTTGTTGATACTCGACGCCAGAAATCTCCGGGTTTTGCATCTGTTGCATATCAAAGCGCACCAGCTCGGAGCTCACGGCCGTGATCGGCGCCCAACGAGAGAGGCGTGTGACCCAGGCTGCCGTGGTATCCACCCGATGCTGTAAGGATGGCGCTAGCCAGCCTTTCGGTTTGGTGCGGTTTAAAAATCGGGGTGCGCGGTAGCGTAATTCCCCGCGACGACGACGGCGCATCTGTCGGCGGGCGGTCAGCGCTTCGCTAATCCGGTGGCCGCGATGCATCAGCTCAATTAAAGCCAGTACAGCCGCCTGGCGCTGAACCTCGCCGGTATCCGGTTCAACACTAACCGCTTCCCGCACCACTGCGACGCCGGTTGTTTTACTGCCGGGATCCAGTTTGACGCGCACCGGCTGGAGGGCACTCTCATCCCGGCGGCGATCCTTTAATCGGATCACCAATGGCATATGACGATGAATCACCGCCCGTCGTTGACGCAACAACTGCCGTGCCCGTGCCGGATGGCAGGGCATCAGCGGTTTGCCGTGACGGTCTACGACAAAAACATCCAATGGATTACTCCTTTCTCGCCTTACGGCGGTAACGTGTCCTTGCGGACATCTCCCCTCGACCAGGTTGTACGCCAGTTGAAAGCCTTAAGGCTTTCGATCACCGCCCGTTTCGTGCTTACCCGAAGCGTGTCTGCAGCGGTGATTTCCAGAACCTGGGACTGAGGAAGCATCCCAGGATGGGTCTACGAACTTACGTACAACATAGCGCCTAAGCACTCGGTCTGGACAATCTCAGACCCGTGAAGCGTTAACTTCACAAGCCTCGCCCTTCAGGGCGGGGTGATTGACTTGCTTGTCCTGTTATGTCTGTTTTTCCTGTTGGCTATTGTACGGTTAGATGGCCAGTTCTTTAATCAGGCTTTTAAAATCTTCGCCCAAGGCCGGGTGTTCTACCCCGTAATGCAACACCGCTTTCAAATAACCCAGCTTGCTGCCACAATCAAAGGTTTGCCCCTTCATGCGATAGGCTTCAACTGTTGCTTCTTTTTGTAGCAGGGCAATCGCGTCAGTCAGCTGGATTTCATTGCCAGCGCCTTTGGGGGTGTTTTCCAGCAATTGCATAATGCGGGCCGGCAAGATATAACGCCCCACCACAGACAGGTTGGAAGGGGCCGAATCCACTGCCGGCTTTTCGACAATGCCCTGCATGATAATGCTTTGGCCTTCGGCGGGGGTACTGGCAACATCAACAATCCCGTACTGGTCCACCATATTATCGGGCACCGATTCAACCATAATTTGTGATGCCCCGGATTGGTCAAAACGCTGGATCATTAAAGACAGGTCATTCTTGCCAGAAGCGTTCTTGACCAGCACATCGGGCAACAGCACGGCAAACGGTTCATTGCCGGTAACTGCCCGGGCACATAAAACCGCATGTCCCAGGCCCAGGGGCTGGGGCTGGCGCACGCTAATCACACTGACATTGGGTGGCAGGATGTCCTTGATTTCCTTCAGGATATCAAACTTTTTCTTTTGCTCCAGCGTGGTTTCAAGCTCAAAGTTGCGGTCGAAATAATTTTCAATAGACGCCTTGGCCGAATGGGTCACCAGAATAATCTGCTCAATCCCCGCCTCAACCGCTTCCTTAACCACATATTCAATGGCAGGGCGGTCTACCACCGTGACCATTTCTTTGGGAATGGATTTGCTGGCAGGAAGAAAACGGGTGCCTAAACCGGCAACAGGAAGAATGGCTTTTTTGATCATGAGTTTTTTTGGGGGTGTATTCAGCGATAGGGTTGGTAGGCGTAAATGAAGTAAGTGTCGTTGGATTGTATTGATGAGCGTGGCTCATCAATTATAAGACCGTTGTTTTTCAGGCCTTTGTCAACGTTTGGGGTATTTTAACTGGATTTTAATACTTGTTTGCGTAAAAGCATGGTTTGTGGGCTCGTAGTGGTTCACATGCAAGAGCATGGTAGCGAGACAGAAAAAATACAGTTTGCGAGATTGTGTGTTGCTGCCCGTTGCCAGCACCCGTACTTTCGCGGTGCTCGTTGTGAGCGATCCCAGTGGACCAAAGCAGAAAACTCAGTCTGAAATGGATTGATTCACTGAATAGGGCGTACGGGATGCGGATGTCCACCTTCCGGGATATTTGGTGGCGTGGATATTAAGTGCTTTGGCGGATACAGCGGGCAATAATAAAACCAGACTGCTGACTTTTACGAACAAAATGAAGCGTGACATGAAGCAACTATACGTTAAATGTGGTTTGATTTATTGGAAATCAGGACAGGCCAGTATATTGATTAAGCCGGATCAAGACAAATTACTTTTAAGCTTTTAAATATAACCGCTTGTTTGTAGGGGTGTGGCTTCCAGCGCAGGAGCATGGAAGCGAGTCTTGGTTTCGTGGTTTGCGAGAGGCTGCTTCAGTTTTTTTGCGCGGTATTCAGATTCTAGGCTGACATGACAAAACGTATTTTTCCACGGATGCCTGTGGGGTAATTTGGATATGTTCATCCATGATGTATTCCCATGAGGGATTGGGAATTAGGCTTGAGTTTTAGTATGCATTCCCACGCAGGAGTGAACTGACAAGTCAAAAAATCAATTTTTACGATTAAAAACAATTGCTTAAAAAATTGAAATTCATGGAAAGATAAGTTATTTTTACTGAAAAACAACAATTATTAAAAAAGCAATTATTTAAAAATCAACTTCGATATTTGTCTTGATGTAACGTATCCAACCCCGTCACTTGTTAATAAAGGTGGTGAAATGGAAAAATTACTGGACACCTGTTTGAATCTGTCCAAAAACGGCAGTTCTACCCGGCAGATCCCTAATGTGGTGTCCGATCTGGAAGAGCAACGTCAAGTGGCTGTTGCCAGGTCTTTACATCGTTGCAGGCATCAGGGCATTAGCGGCTTTCGTTTGCAAAGCCTGCGTGCGATGCCAGGCTTGGTTCTTGCCGTCTTTCTTTTGGCTTGCTCCAGCGTTTCAGCACAAAATCTTAATGACCTTCTGAGGGTTATCATTCCACCGCTTGCGCAACCGTCACCTCGCGTCTACTATTATGATGACCCACCGCCACGTGTCTACCAGCCAGCGCCTCGGCATTACCGGCAATGGCAACCTCCACAACAGCCCCGGGTTAATCCGAAACCTTCAGTGCCGTATGCTGAAATCCTGCGAACACAGGAGATGCTTAATGATTTGGGCTCTGATGCCGGTACGCCCGATGGCATTGCGGGCCGCAAAACCATGGCGGCCCTTAATGCTTTCCAGCGTGACAATGATTTGCCTGTATCAAGTCGAGTGGACAGGAGCAGTGTCGCCACACTTTCAGCGGTGCATAGACATGTCGCCAATACAGACACAGAAGAGATTGCGTCAAGTGCAGACATAATCTCTTCGGCTGGATATTCATCTGAAGGCCAATCACAGCCTATGTCGGCTCAACCGCAACAACCCACTGCGTTTGCCGCGACATCAAATAGCAGGCAAGGCCGTTCTGCCGTTGATTGCACCAAAGCAGTATCGCCCACAGAAATTACCTTATGCAGCGATGTAGTGCTGGGAACGCTGGATAGCCAGTTATTAGTGCTTTATGCCCAGGCACAGGCCCAACAGGGGCCGGAAACCGCTTCTTTGCAAGACGAACAACTTCAATGGTTAAACCGGCGCAATCAATGCGGTGCCGACCGCTCCTGCTTATTGAAGGCGTATGCAGAACGCATTGGGGCACTGTCTTCTGCTTCATCCATAACGCCTGATTCACCTGGAACCTCTCAGGATCGGCAGGGGGCGAATCAGCCCTTGCCCGAGTTTGGCTCCAATGCCTTGCCCACACCGTCAGCGACTATAAGCGGCCCCCAATACGACCTGGGCAAACTGGCTGCACCGTCACCCACTTTCAAGCCAATCGTATTTGAATATTTTCAGGAAATACCCCTTGTGTCTGATGTCTACCAGATGCCTGGGCAGACTCAGACAGGTCCCTTGAAGGACGTGATGGATTTGATGGTTTTTGCACGCGAAGCACCTAAATTTGCCAAGAATGAACCATCAGAGCATAGAGGATCAGAGTGCCATTATATTAAAAAATTTTTTTCTGAGGACGCTATAAAACCGTATATCAAGAGTGGGTTTGGTAACTGTTTTTTGGGCACAAACGAATTTGAAGAATGCGTTCGGGTATAGGCCCCTCCCAAAAAATACCTTCGATAGTTTTATTCAGCGTGAGCAGCTTCCCAAAGATCAAATTGCCTACCCGTCTAATCCGGGTAATCTATTATTGATGGCGCCCGATCAAATCAATTTATACACGCTTGATATACCCCGCTCTGCTTACCCGGTATCTGATGATACGTTACGCCAAAAAACGGTGTTCCAGCTGGAATCCCTTACACCCATCCTGCATCGTGATAAGAAAACGGATTTTTTTCTTCGTCTTAAACCGTTGCGCATGACGGTTGAGAATAAGCAAGGTGTGATTGAAAAGCGTGATTTAACAGAAGTAAGCAAACTTAAAGGTAAATTTGTACAAGCAGAAAATGCGTTTGCCGCACCTGCACCCGCACCTGTTAAAGGACCGCTTTCGCTTAGCCCGGCCTTGCTGGATGTCATGATGGTTGGCGCGGAATAGAATGCACTGCTCATGTTGTTATTTTGAATCTGAATGACCGCTCAATAAGGCTGCCAGGCAGAAGCAAAGCGTCTTATGAAATACGCAAAGAGAATGAAGCACGGGACCATTCAAATTTTAACGCCTTGGTCCGTGAACGAAGGAGCAGCGCGTTGCAGATTGAGTTTGACCAAAAACCAGGCTTGGGGCGTTCACTTAAAGACCGAGTTAAAGATTTGCAGATGGTTAATTTTGCGGTTGAGGTTTATGACCGTTATCAGGAAATCGGTGAACGCTGCGGTTTAAGTGGCTACGATTCGGATAATTCCGATCTGGCCTCTATTTATCTTTATCTTAACGACGCTCTGCCACCCGCGCCCAACGTTAATAATAGTACCGCCAATCAAGCCGAAGCGGTAATTGAAATAACCGGGGTGCGTATGGTTTCTGCTGAACCGCATTTTAGCGACCTGTTGCCCCCCGAGTTTGTCAGGAAAAGAAAGCTGGCGCCGCTTAGCCGGGACCGTCAGGCGATTATTCTTGATGCAAAACTGAAGGAAATTACCTATTATAGTGACAGAGGAAAAACCAGGTTTGAACCCCAGTTGCCTGATCCCGGGCAGTCCGTACAAAGCCTTTTAGCTGCTGCACAGGCGGAACCTGAGATGCTTAAATATAAAACCCCTGAAGGACCTTATGGCTGGGATATTGTTGGTCTTCAGCTTGGCATGAAAATGACTGACGCAGAAAACACGATACGAAAACACATGAAAGTTGGGCGTGTTCTTGAAGGCAAACGCTTGTACGACGGCTCGGCACAATCGGGCAGGGTAACACCGGCCTCATCAGGAAAATTGTTTATTTCCGAGGACCAGCGTGAGTTCATAGCCATTATTGACGAGCCGCCTGCTGCCGCAGGTAAAGTATTGGCCGTATGGCGGCGCGTATATATGCCTGGAAATACCGTATCGGAAAATGAAGTGATTGGCGCTTTGCGTACCAAATACGGAAACCCGCCCGGAACAGAGGTGGGACGGCTTGACAACCGGTGGCATACCCCTGATGGATATAGATGCGAATTTCGGTCTAAAGAATTGCCTTTATCAATAAACTGGACTGAAAATGATAAACCGGTTGAAATGAAACAGGACGATAATAAGTTGATGCCCGATGGCAGGCTTCCTGAACCCTATCACGACCCCTTGAACCCAAATTATGAAAATGCGGAAAGATGTGGTCCCATCATGACTGCATGGATTCAGTTTCAGTCTCCAGATCTTTTTCAGCCTGAACGCAACCAAAGCATGAACTGGGTGGAGCAAACACTGACCGATATAGGACCTTATATGCAGGCCTTCCGGGCTAATGGCAAAACGGTGCAGGCAGCAGGAAGCAAGGGGCTGGCGTCAGATGCACTTAAGTTTTAATATGCATTCCCTGGCTCCCATGCTCCTGCGTGGGAGTGTATATTTCCGGCTGGCTTTTTGGAAACGTCCAACTTCAAATATCCCATCGTTTTAGCATCTCCTTACTTTTGTCATATACCATTATGTGTTTTTTAATTGCCATCTTTGATGGTTTTGATACCCAGGCAGTAGCCTTTACCGGTCCTGCGCTTATTCAGGCTTTTGACCTGGCACCCGGCGCATTGGGGCCGGTCATGGCAGCGGGTACGGCAGGCATGGTGCTGGGTGCCATTTTGGGTGGCTTGCTGGCGGCCCAAATGCTGCCGGTTATTGGCTGGGAAGGCATTTACATTGTTGGTGGTGTGGTGCCACTAGCCTTGCTGCTGGTATTGATTTTTGCGCTGCCAGAATCAATGCAATATCTGGCCAGCCATAAAAAAAGCGGTAATGCTGAAAAAATCCAGGGCATTATTCGCAGAATCGTTAAAACACCCTTGGCGGCCGATGCACAATTTACTGTGCCTGAACCCGAAATGAAAACCCGCGTGTCTTCGCTGTTTGCAAATGGTCTGGCCCGTAACACCACAGCAGTCTGGGCAATTTACATGTTCAACTGGGTGGCATGGTTCATGCTGCTGTCATGGTTGCCAACCGTTTTAAAAGCCAGTGGTTTGCCTGCAGACCAGGCGCCTATGGGCACCGTGGCAGTCAATGCAGTTTTTGTCATCTGTGCTATTCCTTTAGCTATTATTTTGCCCAAGGTTAATACACGCATCTTGCTGCTGGTCATGTTTACCTTTGGTATTTTACTAAGTGTTGGTTTGGGCAATAGCGGTACCAACTGGACATGGGTCTTCATTCTGGCTGGTGCTGCTGGCTTGGGTATTGGCGGCCAGCAAATTGTATTGAACTACATGGTGGCACAGGCCTATCCCACAACCTTGCGGGCCACGGCAACCGGCTGGGCCATCGCGGTAGGGCGGATAAGTGCCATTATTGGTTCGGCAAGTGGTGGTTGGGTACTGGAACAGGTGGGCACCAGTGGTTTTTACATGAGCCTGGCATTGCCTCTGGCCATCGCTACCGCTGCGTTAATCATCATTAAACCGGTTGAAAAAACCAAGCCTAATGAATTGGCAGCTGCCTGATAAGACAAGGAACGGAAAAGAAAATGAGCAACAAACGATTTGACGGACAAATAGCCATTGTCACGGGAGCCGCTCAGGGTATTGGACGTGCCACGGCAATCAGAATGGCAGCAGAAGGCGCGAAAGTGGCGCTGGTTGACCGGGCGATTGAGCATTGCAACAGCGTTAAACAGGAAATTGAAAGTGCCGGAGGGACGGCCATCACGATTGGTGTGGACTTGGAAACCCATGCCGGTGCGCGTGAAATGGTTGAAACCGTGCTAAACCAATGGGGGCGGATTGATATTTCCGTTCATAATGTGGGCGGCACCATCTGGGCCAAACCCTTCTGGGAATATGCCGAAGATGAAATGGTGAAGGAAATCAACCGTTCTTTGTGGCCAACACTGTGGTGCTGCCGGGAAGTGATTCCGGTCATGAAAGAACAGCAGTCCGGTTCTATCGTGAACGTAGGTACCGTGGCAACACGCGGCATTTATCGCGTGCCTTATTCTGCTGCCAAAGGGGGTGTGCATGCCGCCACCGTTAGTATGGCAATGGAACTGGGTGAAACCGGCGTGCGCGTTAATTGCGTTTCACCGGGTGCCATTGATAACGGGCAGCGGGCAATTCCACGCAACGCCAATCCGCTTTCTGCCCAGGAACAGGAATGGATGCAGGGTATTTACACCCAAAGCTTGCGTGACACGCCCATGAACAGACTGGGCCAAATGGAAGAAATCGCCGCCGCCATCTGCTTTTTTGCAGCGCCAGAGGCGTCTTACATAACCGGTCAGGTACTGTTTGTAGCGGGCGGTGGCATAGGTTAATTGCTGTTGGCCTGACTTGCTTCCATGCTCTGAACTGTCCCCCAAAATTTGGACATCTATTTAACTTGTTGGGTCACTTCAGAGCGTTGGAACGAGTAAATTGAAATCGGAAAATGACAACTATCCTGACACAGGGGGCTTGCTATCAACTAATACACCTTATGCGCCCATATCGATTCGGGTTTCTTTTTGAGCGTATATTGCTAAGTTTAATACTGTGGTAAAGTCATAATTTCGCCCTAGCTTTACAACCCAATAACGGCCATGTGCAAGCCAATTTCGGTAATTCAGGGCAGAGCGTATGTCTTCAATTACCTTTTTATTGGCAACCTGTCCTTTCCAGATTTCTAGAATGTCATCTGCTAGTGCTGCTTTATTTTTTTTATTACCATAAAGCTCTCGAAAGCATTTAGATATATTTTCTTTATCTCTGGTATATACTCTTTGCAAGTAATCTATACGAAAGTGCGCTTCTATGGCTGATAACAAGGTAAGTGCTGTATTTTTATTTAACTCTTCAATTCTTGAGTTAAGTTCACTTTTTAATTCAGTGGCAGTATAACCAATAAAATAAATATTAGTATTATTATAAAAAAGTCGTAGTGCCTTTTCAGAAACAATATAATACTCTTCAATTTCTTTAATAGTTAGCTCAGCGCTAGAGAAAGAAATTTTTTTATTTTTAGCCATTAGTAACTTCCATAATTACTGAATAAATGGTCTCTTCATTTACAGGCTGGAATTTTCGTGTAGGAGGAGCTGAAACAAATTTCCATTCCCATGTTTTGGGTAACGCTTTTTTTTCTTCTGATTCGTTTGTTGGTTCTTGGTTCTCACTCTCAGGTTTCCGTAGAGGGTCATTTACATTTCTGGTATTTGCATCAATAAGTACCAATTGTGCAGACCCTAAGCGCCCGGCAATATCAACTCTTCCCTTTGCACCAATTAAATTGGTGCCAACAGGTGTTAAAATAACTTGCTCATTACCCAGATTAATTATCATTTCTGGAGCGGTATAACTACCAATATATTCTTCTGTTATGCTCACATTTTGATAATTTATAGTAATAATACCTTCAGCAATATATTCTTCTAAGTACAAATTAAATTTTTCGTAAAGTTTATTAAGGTAAGCCAGCCATTCATTCTTTTTTTTCTCCCAATCAATTGCTTGGGTTTCTTTTTTTTGCTGATCTACACGTTTCAAAAATTCGTTAAAATCCTGTTTTTTCATTTTTTATCCTGTCAGATTATTGAATTATTATAACAGTCCCTAAACAGGTTTGTTTACTACTTGGAGAATATTGTCACCCGGTGTTTGTCAGTAAGCGCGCCATTAACCTTGCAATTACCCATAACTTATTGAGCCGTTTTTAAATTGAATCCCATCTGTATATCGGAGAGTCTCGCAAGCCCGCGCCACATCACGGTGTTGCCCGGTGGCGGATCACTGGCTCGGGCAAGATAACCGCCCAGTTTGGCAATTTGCACTAAGCACTCGGACAATGACGCCGGGCTATCGGCCTGAGTTTTCTTCTTGATCATGCACTGTAAAATTCCAATTTCGCCGGGCGTCAACGCTGTTCGAGCTGGGCAATTTTCGCATGTGCGATTGAGCATCGTCATCCAAAAGATACGCCAACTGATGATACAAAATATTGCGATGATATTGGTCAGGCGTTGTGCTGTTCTGAGCTTAGAGTCTTCGGCTTTGCAGCCGGATTTTAAAATTTTATGGAAGAGTTCAATTTTCCAGCGCATCGCATACCAGTCCAGTTTTTCAATTGCTTCTTTGCGCGTCCGCACGGGCAAATCGGTGATTAATTTCCATTCCAGTTTTTTGCGGTGCGCGGGTGCGTCGATCTCACTCGCCTGCAGCACGGTGAGCACAAGGGGCGGATAGCATTTTTTCTTTCCGATTGGGGGCAAAACGGTGATTCGCCGGTATTTGATCGCCAGCTTGACATGGGTTGCTTTGTCGTTCTTATCGTGCAGCATCACGCGATGAAATCCCTTGATCCGAGTGTCTTGCATCTCCTGCGCTATGGTGTGTCCACCATCACTCGCCAACCGATCTACGCATGTGCGAATGAGAAAATGGGTGCCATGCGTCTGAGCGGTGCAGAACAGCTCATAGGTCTGAGCGGTGCAGAACAGCTCATAGATATCACTACCGCGATCACCAATGTGTACGCATTGTTCGGGCCGAGCGATTAAAGACGTGGACTCCCGCAGGTTTTCCAACCAGCAAAAGCTTTCCTTTTGGTTAATCGGCAGCCGTGTCGCATTGACCTTTTTAGATAGAGCCCGCGATCCTTTAAACTTTTTTCTTGTCCAAAACTTAATCGCTGCCAAACCCAATGGTAGACCGTCTGCCGTGACCGCCAGACTGGAATGCATAAGCAGCCCGCCCACGGTATGTACGGCTCGGCCACTGTATTTATGTGCACCCCCTTTGATTATATTCGTCACGCCAATTAGGTCGAACGGCTCTTGCTTATAGGTAAAGCGTGAGGGGTTACGCAGCTTGGCCTGCTCCAGTATTGCCTGGCGTTGAGCCAGTAGTGCGGTGTCTTTACCGTTATGCTGTTGCTGGGGTGTAACGAAGTTGAGCTTGCTATGACGATGCTCGGTGTTGTACCAGCTTACAAAGCGTTCAACCCATTGCCGTGCCTCATGGACTTCATACCCCACGATCTTGCGACTGTACAGGTCTTCAAACAGGTAAAGATAGTAAAACTGCCCCGTACCGTTGATGGGTAATAAGTAATATCCCAACACCAGACTTCACAAGGCCCATTGGCCTGGTGGGTTCGTGCCGACGCTGGGGTGTCCGGCTTTGGCCACGGTGATGCAGTTGCCCAACCTCGCTGAGCACACGATAAAAGGTGGATTCCGAGGCCATATAAATGCCTTTGTCCAGCAGGTCAGGCACGATCTGGCTGGGGGGTAGCATCCGGGGCAGTGCGCCATACATTCACCGGGCCGAGCGGCAGGAAAAATCATTGCCGACTATCCAATTAATCGCGTAGACGAGTTATTGCCCTGGCGAGGACAGTTGTAAAAAACAAGTTTTAAGCTGTCAATACGGTGTTGGCGGAGCGTTACGATTTTAGTAAGAAAAACGCTGTCTTCAAATACATTACTTTAATGGTAGCAATGCATTAATTTTTTCCGCAACAACTTGGCAGGCATCTATTAAATCAATAACGATACGCTCATTGATGTTTAGGTCGCCTTCGTATTCACCTAAATTGCGAATATTATGACACTTGGCCAATACACGCCATATTTCTGGGCCAAGGCCCAGCGTATCAGGTAAAAGTTGAAAAACAACGTATCTATTGCCAGAACGATAGCCGTGCCATCGAAGTGCGGCCAAACAGAGTGCATGTGCTGCGTTATAGGCAAGATCAAACCGGCTTTCGATTGAGAGGGTGGTGTTTTTGGCATCGTGTAATCTGGCCTGACCAGAGCGCTTCAAACCCTCAAATTCCTTCTTGTCAGGGGGTTCTGCCCGTAATGGCTTGCCTGGGCCAGACCGATTCTTAAATGCCAAGGTCACTGCTTTCCCCCATGATCCAGATTTTTGGTTGTACCAGTATTCGTGTTAAGAAAGACTCTTGATTTTCAAGGCGTTTATTGAATTCTTCCTGGCTTAGAATAGTGGGGTTTACCGAACGCCCCAGTAATTGACTGGTTTCCTCCAATAAGGAAAAAAGCGTTCCATAACTGATTTCATTACTGATTAGCATCAAGTCAATATCACTGTTGGCGGTATCGGTTTTTTTGGCAACAGAACCATACACGAATGCAGCGGTGATTTGAGATGCCAAGGGCTGAAGCGCATGACGAAGTGGATCAGCCAAGCCAATGGTTTTTTGAACGATTGAACATAGTTCTTCAAAGATGGGGGAGTCATGGTTCGCTTGGTAGTGTTTTTGATTGCCAACCATTTTTACTGTAATCAGGCCACTATTTGCCAATGAGGCTAATTCTCGTTGAACGGCACCTGAACCGCTGGAAGCCAAATTGATTAATTCGTTTGAATAAAAGCTACGATTGGGTTGACCAAATAAAACCCCCAGTACCCTTTGTTTGGTACCGGAGAATAGAGCGTCGGAAAAGCTCGTATGCGATGATTGTGAATTAATTTTCAAACCCATATTGGGTTTTATCATACCCAATATGGGTTTGATTGGCAAGGAGTGATTGTACGTTACGGCTTAAAGGGGGCGTTAGAACTCAACTCGTGACTTAATAGGTAACGTTATCTCGCTCAGTTCGTTAATTTACGTAAAAAAACAGGTGAGACTTTCCAGCGTTGATCGTCATCGGTACGCAGACTAACAGTCTTTTGATTTAATCGCAGAATAGTACCCTGCTTTTCTGTCCCATCGCTAGCCATGAAACTGACCCGGTCGCCTTGCGCAAATTGAGCCATCTGTACGGTACTTCTGGCCTGTGCAATCAAGTTCAAGCGTTCAATCACCATACGGTTCAAATACCGTAAATCATCCTCGTTCATGTAGCTCAATGGTTTTTGTTAGCAACTCAGAAAAGTCTTCGGTTTGTTGCCAAGCAGGATGCAGATGCATATCCACTTCATCTATCATTATTACGCCTTGTGTTTTCTTGGCGGCATCTTTATTTAAATGTCCGTTTAACAGTACACAACGGTAAGCAATATCAGCCACCAGACCCAGCATGTTTTTTATACCGTCGCTTAGCTGTGCTACCTTAAATTTACCTTTGTTTTTATTTTTTAACACCAGTGATTCATCAAACATTTGGCTAAACTCCAAATCATGCCAACCAACAGGCTCTAATACGGTATTTATTGCGTCTTGTATGACTTTAATAAGTGAAAAATATGGGGTTTCTTGCAAGCTAAGTTGCTGCCCCTGCTCTAGTGCATGAATTTGTTCTTCACGGGCCGTTTTGTATACAGAAATAAACCACTCTTCAAATTCCCGGTAACTGGATGCCGGGTCTAAACAATCACGATAAGCGAAGGTTCTTGCTTTTTGACTTTCTTTGTCGGTGGCATCATATTCACAACCCTGTTTTACAGAAGACCAGGATACCTTTTATTTGGCAGCCATGAAGTCTGCTTCAAATCCTTAAATCTTGAAAATTATACTGCCCCTGAATTGTACATTGCTTGTAAGGTATCCGGTCAGTGCCGCTCAGGATTTTGTTTTAAATTCTAGCCAGCCGGTGTTTGTCCAGCTAGTCTGACACAGGGGGCCCAACCGAGTACAGCGGTAAAAACCAGACTTCAATCTGTCAAAAGGGTGTTGGGAAAAACTGGGTGTTACAAGCTCAAAACAATTATCAAAAATAAATTCGTTGTTAAAAAGAACATTTTATATCCAGAATTACCCTAGGTTTAGGGGTAAAAGAATTGACGCTATGTAGAGCTGCAGTTATATTCTTTTGTGCGATTAGTGTAAAAGATGTGCGATATGCGAACAAATTGATTTTCAAATAAATCATATCGCTTTAGCATTAAACAAAATATTTACCCTTGGGGGAGCTCGAAATATGACGACTGAAGTCAATACTTACGTCCGGTACCAGTTCAATGAATTTGGCATGGGCCTGAAAAGAACGGAAGTGGAATTACCTAAACCCACTGGAACCGAGGTTCTTGTGCGCGTGAATTATTGTGGTGTATGCCATAGTGATGTTCACATTTATGAAGGCTATTATGGTCTTGGGCAAGGCAAAAAATTATCGCTGGAAGAGCGTGGAATCAAATTACCTGTCACTTTGGGCCATGAAATTGTTGGCACGATCGAAGCGGCTGGCGATCAGGCTGGTGATGTTCAGCCTGGAAAACAAATGTTGGTTTATCCGTGGATTGGATGTGGTGAGTGCTCTGTTTGCAAAAGAGGTGAAGAGAATCTTTGCACCAAGCCAGCTGCGTTAGGTGTTTTTAAACCGGGTGGTTATTCCCAGTATGTATTGGTGCCACATCCACGTTACTTAATGGACTTGGGTAATTTGAATCCCTCCCATGCATCTTTGTTGGCATGCTCGGGGTTAACCACTTTTTCAGCCATTAAAAAAATGGGTGATATTCATGAAGATGAAGCCGTTGTTGTGATTGGTTGCGGTGGCTTGGGTTTGCTTGCCATCAGAACCTTGTCTTTGCTGGGTGTGAAAAACATTATTGGTCTGGATTTGTCTGAGCAAAAACGTGAACTTGCCCTGAAAGTCGGTGCAACATCAGTTTTTGATTCTTCCAGGGAGAATGTGTCGGAAGCGGTACTGCGTGCTGGTAATGCCAATTGTGCAGCCGTTCTTGATTTTGTGGGTGGTGATGCAACAGTCCAAATGGGTCTTAACCTGACCCGTAAAGGTGGAAAACTGATTATTGTTGGTTTGCATGGTGGCGAGCTGTCTTACCCCATTCCCTACATCATTACCAAAGCCATTTCAATTATTGGTTCTTACACAGGGTCACTGGGGGACCTGAAAGAACTGATCGAGTTTGCCAACAAACATGACTTGATCAATCTGCCTATTCAAATCAGGCCACTAGATGAGGCCGATGATGCCTTGAACCAGCTGACCAATGGGCAGGTTGAAGGCCGTCTGGTTTTGGAAAATTCATAGCTGAACGTTATATCAAAGGCCAGGATGGGCTTGGAGAAAACCCGTCCTGGATGGATATGAAATTAGAGAGCATGAATAATGAATCACATAGAAATACTTTTAAAAAAAATCAATCAAGTGATTACCTTGATTGGTGGGGCGGCAATTGCATTAATGATGATCCATGTGACAGCGGACATCGTGGCCAGGTTTTTTATCAATAAACCTTTGCCAGGAACCATCACGTTCGTTGCGCACTACTACATGATTATCGCGATATTTTTGCCGTTGGCCTATACCGAACAATGCAAGGCCGCTATTTCCGTTGAATTGATATCTGGTTTTTTTTCGCCAAAAATGAACCGGTTTGTTGATATGTTTGGCAGTCTGTTTGTGTCAGTCACCGCATTTTTAATCGCCTATGTATCCTGGGGGGTCGCCTTGAAAAATCTGGCGTCCAAAACCTCGGTCATGCAAGGTGATTACACAATTCCTACCTGGCCAAGTTACTTCATCTTGTGCTTTGGGGCTGGCTTATTGGGTGTTTATTGCCTGGTGAAATTTTTGCTTTACTTAATGAACAAAGAAAATAACCAGATGATTGGGGAGCAAAAATGAGCGATATTAGCATCGGGTTTATAGGGCTTATTGCTTTATTTGTACTGTTATTGTTAAAAATGCCCATTGGTTTTACATTGATAGCCGTCTCGTTTGTGGGTATTTGGGCTGTTGTTGGGGTTGATATTGCCATGTCTTCACTGGGTATCATTCCTTACAACTTTGCCGCTAACTGGACCCTTAGTTCAGTACCATTGTTTTTGTTCCTGGGCTTTATCTGCTATCACACCAACCTTACCCAAGGTATGTTCAAGGCTGCCAGGGCCTGGTTGGCAGGCGTGCCTGGCGGTTTGGCGATCGCCTCTATTTTTGGTTCGGCAGGCTTTGCCGCTGTTTCCGGATCTTCCATTGCCTGCTCTGCCGCCATGGGCCGGATCGCCATTCCGGAAATGCTTCGCTACAAATATGATCCCAGCCTGGCAACCGGTACGGTTGCGGTTGCCGGTACCATTGGTGCCCTGATTCCCCCTTCAATCATCATGATTTTGTATGGGGTGATTGCGCAAACCTCCATCTCTCAATTGTTTCTGGGGGGCATTACCGCTGGCCTGATAACGATTATTGGTTATGTCCTGGTTGTTTATGTCCGGGTGAAGCTTAATCCGTCTTTGGCTCAGGATGTCAAGGAGGAAATTTCATTCAAGGATAAAGTAGTTGCCTTAAAAGATACCTGGCCTATTTTTCTGATCATGATTGGCATTTTTGGCGGGTTGTTTGGCGGCGTGTTTACCCCCAATGAAGCCGGTGCGATTGGTGCGTTTTTGGCTTGCGTGGTTGCTATTTTGAAACGGGCAATGACATGGACCGCTTTCAAGGCGGCTGCTTTGGAAACATTAGTCACCACCAGTGCTTTATTGATTATTGCCGTGGGTGCCAGTTTACTGACACGCTTTCTGGTGCTGTCTGGAACAGGTGATTTCATCGCTGACTTTATTATTGAGCTGGAAGCCAATGAAGTGATGGTGATGTTGGGTATTTTCCTGATTTACCTGGTGCTGGGCATGTTCCTTGAGCCCATTGGTGCCATGTTGCTGACTCTGCCGGTGCTGTTGCCCATTATCGAGACCACATCATTCAGCCTGATCTGGTTTGGCGTGATTCTGACTAAATTGTTGGAAATCGGCATGATTACTCCACCCGTTGGCATGAACGTGTTTGTTGTAAAAAGTGTCGTTGGCGATGCAGTGACAACCTCACAGGTATTCAAGGGGATCCTGTGGTTCCTGGTGATAGACCTGGCCATAGTGGGCATGTTTTTGATTTTTCCGGAAATCATCCTGTATTTGCCTGAATGGGTATCGAATTAAAAAGCTTTTTTTGGAGGGATAACAATGAATAAAGAAGTAACTGAATTCATCAAGGACAAGACCTTGATTAATGGTCAGTGGCTTGAAGCGATTAGCGGAAAAAAATATCCGGTATTCAATCCTGCCACAGGCGAACAAATCGTGCTGGTTCCTGATATGGGGCAGGCAGATACCCGATTGGCGATTGAAAAGGCGGAGCAGGCACAAAAACTGTGGCTCAAACAAACCGCCAAGCAACGCTCGATTATTTTAAAGCGCTGGGCTCAACTGGTTGAGGCCCATCTTGAGACACTGGCCACCATTTTAACCCTCGAGCAAGGCAAGAGCCTGGCCGAGGCAAAAGGCGAAGTCACTTCATCAATCAACTATATTGACTGGTTTGCCAACGAGGCGATGCGTGTTAATGGGGATGTTTTACCACCTAGTGCCGCGGGTAATTTCGAGTTTGTTAAAAAACGTGCGGTGGGTGTGGTGGCTGCCATTACACCCTGG
Organism: Advenella mandrilli; assembly: GCF_016595155.1. Lineage (GTDB taxonomy): Bacteria > Pseudomonadota > Gammaproteobacteria > Burkholderiales > Burkholderiaceae_B > Advenella > Advenella mandrilli. The sequence continues at coordinate 3,888 of NZ_JAENGP010000026.1, read as the reverse complement.
AATTTCCCCAATTCGATGATTGCTCGAAAAGTTGCACCGGCCCTGGCTGCTGGTTGTTCTGTGGTCATCAAGCCAGCGGAAGACACTCCCTTGTCAGCACTGGCGTTGGCAGCCCTGGCTGAACAGGCCGGGATTCCTGCCGGTGTGCTCAATGTCATTACCGCCAGTTCTGGCCATGAAGTTGGACAGGAGCTGTGCGCCAACCCGATTGTCAGAAAACTGTCATTTACGGGCTCTACCGAGGTGGGTAAGATTCTTAGCCGTCAGTGCGCAGATACCGTAAAAAAATTAAGTCTGGAATTGGGTGGTAATGCGCCATTCATGGTCTTTGATGATGCAGACTTGGATGCCGCCGTGCAGGGGGCCATTGCCATCAAATTCTATAACTCGGGGCAAACATGCATTTGTGCCAATCGTTTGCTGGTGCAAGATGGCATCTATGAGGCCTTTATTGTCAAGCTGCAAGAAGCCTTGGGTAAATTGCGCTTGGGCAATGGTTTGCAGCCTGATTCAACACATGGCCCGCTAATCAATGAAAAAGCCATCCAGAAAGTTGATTCAATTGTGAATCAAGCCATAGAGCAAGGGGCGCGTCTTGTTCAGGGCGGCAGCTATCTTCCCGAGATTGGCAAACAGTTTTTCAACTTTACTATTCTGGCCGATGTTACACCCGAAATGGATGTTTTTAAAACAGAAATCTTTGGTCCTGTGGCTGCCGTTTATCGCTTTAAGTCGGAAGAAGAGGCTATTCGCCTTGCCAATAGCACCAATTATGGCCTGGCCGCTTATGCCTACACGGAAGACAAAGGCCGGATTTTCCGTTTAAGTGATCAAATGGAATATGGCATGTTGGGCATCAATACCGCCCGTTTTGTATCTGAAACCGTTCCTTTTGGCGGGGTTAAAGAGTCAGGAATCGGTCGTGAAGGTTCTGTACATGGCATTGACGAGTTTTTGGAAATGCACTATGTATGCATTAAAAATTAAGTAATGAAATCTTTTTTTGTGATTGATAACTAAGGTGGAGCATTTCATGTTTTCTATGAAGAAATTAACAGGTCTGGTTGGTGGCGCGCTTGTAGCGGCGTCTTTTGCAATGCCGGCTAAAGCAGATACGCTGCGTTTTGCGGTTGGATTTCCTTCGGGCGCCCCCATTGAAGCAGCGCAAAAATATGCTGAAGCGGTAAAAGAGCTAACCAACAACAAGCATCGGGTTCGTATTTTTGAGCTTTCTCTGCTCAGTCATTCTGAAATGAGTGAGGGGATTAATAAAGGTCTGGCAGATGTCGGCTATTTGTTAACCGCTTACAGCCCTTCAGACTACCCATTCTCAAACCTGGGGGCTGATATGAGCATGTCGGTTGCGCTTAATGACCAAATTCCCGAAAAAGAAGGGATGGCTTATTCAGGCGCGATGCTGGAGTACATCATGCTTAATTGCTCCGAATGCTTGGAAGAGTTCAAGAAAAACAATCAGGTATATACCGGCGTGGTTTCAACCCCAGTATATACTATGTTTTGTAATTCGCCCGTGGATACTGTCGAAGAGCTGAAGGGTAAACGTATTCGTATTTCAGGCGCGCCATGGGCACGTTGGGCACGTGAATTTGGTGCCCAGCCGGTAGCCTTGCCAATTGGCGAAGCTTACGAGGCGCTAAGCCAAGGTGTGGTAGATTGTACGTTCTTCTCGGCAACCGAGTTGACCAACTTTAATTTGATTGAAGTGGTGAAAAATATTGTGACTGATATACCCGGTGGTTTGTATGCAGCGGGTGGTGCGGCTACTTTAAATAAAACCAAGTGGGACAAGTTTAGCGCAGCTGAAAAAGAGGCCTTGTTAAAAGCCGGTTCAGTCATGACATCAGAGGTCACCTATCGTTATCAGAAGCAAGCGATGGATGACCTGGAGAAAGCGCGTCAAAAAGGGATTAATGTCATGAAGGCTGATCCTGAGTTACTGAAGAAATCACATGAATTCATCAGTAAAGACCTGGCTTATATCCCTGAGTTTTATGCGCAGGAATACAAGCTGGACCCTGCCCGAATGAAAGACTTGTCTGGCACAATGTCCAAACTGGTTGATAAATGGAGTGATATTGTTGCCAAGGCTGATATCAAGTCTGCTGAAGATTTACAAAAATTATACTGGGATGAAGTTTATTCCAAGATTGATGTAGACAAATACGGCAACTAAGTTTTAATATGATTCATAGGGTGGCCAATGTCACCCTATGTTTTATCTGCATAGGGAAGAGGGTTTTGTCTAAGATTATAAAAACAGATGATTCCGACAAGGATTTTTTGACAACCTTTGCCAAGGGACTGGAGGTTATTAAGTCATTTAACGATGAAACCCCCTGTTTAACAGTTACCGAGCTTGCGCAAAAGGTGGGCCTTAGCCGGGCTGCGGCAAGACGCTTTTTGCTGACTTTGTCTAAGTTGGGGTATTTAAATCAAAACAATGGACAGTTCAGTTTAAGCGCTAAAGTTCTTGATCTGGGATATTCATATCTGGCATCACTTAATTTTATGGAGCGTGTGACGCCCATTATTGAGCAGGTTGCCCGTGACCTGAACGAGTCGTGCTCTGTCACTGTTCTTGAAGATAAGGATATTGTTTATATTGGACGGGCCAGCCGTAGCAGGCTTGTTTCCATGAATCTTCAGATAGGCGCGCGTCTGCCGGCGTATGTAACCTCAACAGGACGTGTTTTTTTGGCAGCTTTAAGCGATGAACAACTGGAGGCTTTTTTCAGGGATGACCCCTGTGAAAAGCTTACGGAACATACCAAGACGGCAAGGCAAATATTAGCGGAAATCAAGAAGGTGCGTGCGCAAGGTTATTGTCTGGTGAATCAAGAGCTGGAACTGGGGATGTGTTCGCTGTCGGTACCTGTTTATAATCGCAGCAATCAAGTTATGCTGGCGTTAATTGTGAGCTGTAACCCCTGGCTGGTATCGCCAGAAGAAATGGTGCAACGTTTCTTGCCTGTATTGAAAAGTGCCGCACAAGAGATAACTTTGGTGTTGCCTTAAGTAATTTTGTTGTTTATAAAAGCCAGGCTGGTCAATTAACAAGCGGAAACCCATTGGTTGAATAACACCCCCTGTGTCAGGATAGTTGACATACATGAAGTATCGGACAACTAGTGTGACAGAGGGGGGCGGGGAGTACTCGTTTCCATACCCAGTAGGAATGCATATTCATTTCCTCAAAAGCGTTTTACTGTAATGCTCCGCCCCATACCGTATTGACAGCTTAAAACTTGTTTTTTACAGCTGCACTCGCCAGGGCAATAATTCGTCGATGCGATTAACCGGATAGTCGGCAATCACCGACAGCACATGACACAGGTACGCCTCGGGATTGATCCCGTTCAGTTTGGCCGTGCCCAGCAAACTGTAAAGCGTTGCCGCCCGCTCACCACCCGCATCCGAACCCAGGAATAAGTAATTCTTGCGTCCAACAGACACGCCGCGCAAGGCTCGTTCTGCAGCGTTATTATCGATGTCGATTTCCCCATCATCCAGATAGCGTGTCAAGGCCTGCCACTGGTTAAGGGCATACTGGATGGCATCGGTCGTTACGGATTTACGTGACAGGGTCGGCAACTGCTGCATGAACCACTCATGCAAGGCAAGCACAATTGGCAATGACTTGTCCTGGCGCTCGGCCTGACGAGTTTGTGGTGGACTGCCCCGGATGCCGGCCTCAATCTCATATAAACGGCCAATTTGAGTGAGCACATGATGGGTAATATCAGAGGGCCGATGGACATGAATATCATGGAACTTGCGTCGGGCATGGGCCCAACAACCCGCTTGAATAACCTTGCCGGTTCGGTATACCTCGTTGTAACCAGCATAGGCATCGGCCTGTAAAATACC
>NZ_JAENGP010000025.1 GCF_016595155.1 Advenella mandrilli | reverse complement strand
GCATCCTAACAGCCGGATTGATGAATTGTTGCCGCATAACTGGTCGCCTGCTGCGTCCGAATAAAATTAGAATGGCCGCTGACGCGGCCATGTCTATGTGTGTTTACGGAACGCTTACGAAATAGGTAGTTTGGTTTATAAGCTACCTATTGCAAAAATGCACTTTATTTCAGCCGCTCTACACCAACAGACTTATCTACTCCTTCAATTTTCATTTTATACCTTGACCCATCTTTATAAATAATAGCTTTAGGCATAAAAGCATACCTATAGAAGTAAAAATAGTCCGTTTGTTGCCAAATTTGGCCATTTGTTAGCTTTATTAAGGTCTCACCATTCCACCCATTAAATTCACCATCTATTGTCACCTCAAACATCTCTGATGACCTCCGCTGTGAGGTCTTATTTATTAACTTCATGTCCAAAGACTTACCTGCTACAAGGAGCTTTCCTTGAGCTTCACAAACAACAACCTGTGGGTAGTATTCATACAAATACTCATACTCATACAGTACCTCACCAATCTGCCCGTTAGCTAACTTAAAAATTTCCCCATGGTTCCCCATAAAAGGATTAGGTGACTCTATCAAAGACTCATAACAAGCCTGGACTCCAAAAGACATCACTGATAAAACAAAAAAAACCGCATACTTAATTTTTTTCATTACTCTTTCCAACAGAAATATAGGACGTCTTAAAAAGAAACATTAACCTTTGAATTAAATACCCAACTCAGGCAAACCACGTACGACTTTCATCGTCTCCAAGCTGACCGTAATAACCCGTTGTAATAGCTCTAACGGATAACGTGGGTTGCCCATTGTTTCTATTGCCCAGTCGTTGGCATCATTCACAATATCCGAGGCTTTATGCGTGGAGACGCCTTGGCGTTCCATGACCCATGCAATGGCAGACTTACCATTAACCACATAGTCATAGGCCTCTAAGGGAATGTCAGACAGCGTGACCTTTGCGTTATAAATGATCTTACTCAGGTCATTTACGCTCTTACCTGTTTCCTCGTCTTTTTTCTTTGGGTGCTTCATTTTGGTGACGTAAAAGTCCTCATCTGTAGCCCCTACGAAGTCAGTACCGTTATGTTGGAGCTTGCCTGTAAATGTCACAGGGTACTTGTCTACGGTTTCATAGTTCAAGTGCAACTCAGCGAGCTGACGGCCTGCTTGGCTAAAGGCTGTGAAATCCTCATAGGTTTTAACGCGAGGGATGCGAGGTAGTTCTTTGCTTAGGTTGTTCGCAAAGCGGCTGCGGTAATCCTCGCTGTGCAAAATACCATACACGTAGTAGAACAGGTCTTCTTTGCTGATGGTTTGATTGGGGTAGGCTTCTTGGAAGTGCGCTAAGCCTTCATCTGTGATGGCATCGCGACGCTTTAACTCGTACCCCATGCTCTCATTTTCAAACAAGGTTTCTTGAGTACTCTCCTGCTCTTGAGCTTTTTCATCATAGAGATAAAGGGGGAAACACTGACCATTATCCATTGCCTGCAAGTCTGTTACTCTGTCACTGATATTAACTGAAAAACCACTTCTAGCTCCTACCCCTGATACATGGATGACCAAATTCTCAGCCTCAGCATTGGGGAAAATGCGAGGCATTTGAAGTACCATCTCATTCAAATTGCGATTAAAATACATCCATTGCTTAGTAAATGGCCTATACAACGACTTATAAACTGAATCTGTCTCAAACTGAAAGATTGAGCTTTTTGCTAACTCTTGTTTTAACGCTCTAGTCCAACTAATCATGGTGGGATCATTATCTATAAACACATCAACCGCCGCCTGTCTAGACCTCCTATCCAAACCTTGATGCGCCTCATTAAACCGCACTACCTCTGAATTGTAGTTAGTAATCATACGCTGCATATTACTGACCATTTTTTCTTGACTAGAGTTATAAACCCACGCATCACGATTAGTGGCAACCCCTAGCGAAAAATTATCAAATAACCTTAGCTCCGGCTGTCGGCTCTTATCACCCAAGACAACATATTGTTCAAAGCTATCATCTCGCTGACTCAGCCAATCCCCATGCTCATCAGGTGTAATGGTTTTCCACTTTGGAATCCCTTCAAGGCTTCCAATTTTAGCAATCTGCTCTAACTTATTCGTAGAGCTTAAATCAGCACCTATATCGTAATAGTAAATTTTCCCATGACCACTACCAGATGAGTTTTTAACAAGAATTGAAATGGCAATTCCAGCCATACTGCCACTTCCAAATACATTTTGCCCTTCTCCCGCCTTCCCCTTGCTTAGCATGTTTTTACGAATATCACCTCGCAAATTGAAAATGTATAGGCTAGAAAACTCAGCTTGTAAGGATTTTCGCATTCCATCTGCTTGACTGGTTTCTAAATACCGTCCATTGGTCACATAGCCAATCACCCCTTGGTTTCCAATTCGATCCGATGCCCAGCGAATGGCACGTATATAGCTGTCGTACATACCTTTAGAAAGAGCAGCACTGGAACGAGCAACGTATGTGGACTCAATACGCCTATCTAGCTCTGGATAGGCAATATTCGCATTGTTATCATTTGCACTAGCCTGTCCAATCGAATACGGTGGATTACCAATAATGACTCGTATATCTAATGACTTTTGACGCTTTCTACGTTCGCTATTTTCTTCAAGCAGCTGATCCACCAAGTCTTCGGACTCATACATCTGGAAGGTATCGGTTAGACAAATGCCCTCAAACGGTACATATGGCACATCGGTGATGTCGTCCTCATCTTCTTTACCCGTCACATTACCTGACAGAATCCCATGATAAGTGGCTTCGATATTGATGGCGGCAATGTAGTACGCCAACAGCACAATCTCATTGGCGTGGATTTCGTTTTTATACTTGTAGGGTAGTTTGTCGGCTGGGATGATACCGCTTTGAAGTAGGCGTGTGATGAATGTGCCTGTGCCCGTAAAGGGGTCAAGAATGTGAACGTTTTTATCAGCAAGGCTAGAGTTGAACTCTTTGCGCATGACGTCTTCGACACTATGGATAATAAAGTCCACTACTTCCACAGGGGTGTACACAATCCCTAAGCGCTCCGTCATACGGGGAAAGGCTTTACGGAAAAACTTATCGTACAGCTCAACAATAATGCGTTGTTTCCCTTCGGCACTTTCAATACCTTCGGCTCGCATTTGTACAGACTGGTAGAACGACTGGAGCGTATCCGCCTCTTTGTCTATGTGATGCGCCTCTAAGGCCGTGACCACTGCCTGCATGGCCTTGGACATGGGGTTATGTTCGGTAAAGTTGTATCCCTTAAATAAGGAATCAAACACAGGCTTAGTAATGAGGTGCTGAGCTAGCATCTCAATGATTTCATCATCACTAATTGCATTGTTTAGGTCGTCACGTAACTCAGCCGCGAAAGCATTAAAGGAAGCACGTTCAGTTAGGTTGTCTGGGTTTTCAAGAATTCCTTTGATACGACTGATATGGGTATTGGCAATTTTAGCAATGTCCTCCGCCCACTCTTCCCAATGCAAACGATTCCCCACTTTTTCGACTAGCTTGGCATAAATTGCACGCTCAATCTCACCAATCTCAAACTGCAAACTTGCTTGCTGCGGCACCGGATAGCGCCCACTTAATTCACCAAGGTCGTATTGCCCTTTGCCTGTTTTTTTCTTTTTCTGTTGTGGTGTGCTTTTGCTGCGTTGCTGAATTTTGTCCGTAATGGCAATGACTTCCATTTTGCTGCGGTCTTGGCCAATTAGCTCTAGTTTGTTGACCATCGCATCAAAACGGTCATCGTGCGAGCGTAAAGCCTGCAACACCTGCCAAACAACTTTATAAGTTTGGTTGTCGTTCAAGGCTTCATGCGGCTCTACACCTGATGGAATCACCACAGGCAATACTACATAGCCCAGTTTTTTTAGATCATTACCATCCTTATCTTTTACTGTACGCATCACACGCCCGACTGATTGCACTACGTCTACTTGTGAGTTGCGAGGCGTTAAGAATAACACTGCATCTAGTGCAGGCACGTCCACCCCTTCCGATAAACAGCGCACGTTGCTAAGGATACGGCAGGTGTTTTCACGTGTATCTGCTTTTAGCCAGTTCAGTTTTTCTTCTTTTTGACTAGCATTCATACTGCCATCAATGTGATCGGCTTCACATGTAAGTCGAGCAGCCGTTTCTGGCTTTAGGCTCTCAAAAGCCTCTGCCTCTTGGTACGCTTCTACAACCTCTTGGAACATATTGGCAATATTGACGGAAGCCACCTGATGACGGCGTGCTTTAGCACTGGGACGAATGACCTGACAAAAAGCCACCGCTCGCTTCATCGGCTCTAGGTCATACTGTTGTAAGCTTTCTTCTAAGCCTTGCTTGGCCAAAGCCTTCCAACAACCCACTATTTTGGCAGCATCATCCACTTTGAGTTGGTTGTTTTCATCTGATAATAATTTTTGTAAACGGCGACTAACCAACTCCTCTTCGACCGCTAACACAATTACTTTGTAATCGACCAATAAACCACGCTGTACGGCTTCTGAGAAGGTAATGACAAACAGCTCTTTACCATAGTGTTCTTCGCTATCCATGGAATAAACTGCCGCATTACTTTCGGAGGCGGTGATTTTGGCATCTGCGCTATAGATACGAGGGGTAGCTGTCATATATAGACGTTTTTTCGCTCGTAAAAAATCAGCATCATGAACACGTACAAAAGCACTTTCATCTTCATCAGCAAAAGTTGCACCCGTGGTACGGTGCGCCTCATCACAAATCACTAAGTCAAACTCAGCTAAATCAAACTCATGCTGAGCTTCACTGATAGTTGCAATGGAATGGTAGGTGCTAAAGACTACACTCATGTGCTCATTGTCATGGCGCTTAGTCATTTCCTCAGCCAAACGCTGAGCATTGGTTGTGGCTGGATAGCGCAGCTCATGAGTAAAGGTTTGCACCATGTCATCGTCTGTACTGCGCTTTTTACCTACGTCGCTATCTGAGCACACCGCAAAGCTATGCAATGGCACTTCGCTTTCTTGCGTCCACTCCGTCAAGGTTTGTGACAGTAACGACAAGCTAGGCACAAGGAATAAAACACGTCCACCTGCCCCTGCTAACTTCTCAGCAATCTTCAGGCTAGTGAAGGTTTTGCCCGTACCACAAGCCATAATCAACTTGCCTCGATCAGCTGTTGCCAAACCTCGCTCTACTGCTTCTAGTGCATTCTTTTGGTGGGCTCGTAGGGTTTTAAGCGCTTTTAAGACGGGAGCCTTACCTGCTTGATAATGTGCCCAATCAATTTGACTGTTTTCTAGGTCGTAAAAGTCGATTTTACTAACGGGAGGCTGTTGATTCCGTAAGGCATCCTCGGCATGCTCACTCCAGTTGTTAGTGGTACTAATGATGATGCGATGCGTAAAAGGCCGCTGTCCAGAAGCCGTAAAGAAGCTATCAATATCACGACGTTGAATTTTGTAGTCCTCAGCATAGAACTTGCATTGAATAGCATGATATTCCTCCGTGCCATGAGTTTTAGCCACGAGGTCAATACCAGTGTCACGTTTATCAAGGTGCTGTTGCTCAGCCCAGTCTGAATAAGTCCACACATCACTATACAAATCCCGATAGGTGGCTTCATTACGTAAGTAAGCCAGAATTAGCTCTTCAAAATAAGTGCCTTTTTCACGCTCAGTAACAGCGGCCTGACGAAAGGAATCGAGTATTGTTTGTAATGGTGACATGTGGGTTCCGTGACTATTCAGATTTAGCTATTGATTGAATGCAACGGATTATAGCAGTGAGCTGGCATAGCAAAAGTATCCGTCCGGTAAAGCTACCTTTTCAAACATGCTATTAAGCGAGAACATAATTTAAGAGCAATTCAAATTAAATGGATATGGATTGACTATCTAACAGAGACACCTACCGCAGAACCGCCCGGCCACATCCAATTAATGCAGTGTGGCAAACAGGTCAGCCTGAACATGCAGCGGCCCCTGCATGGTCCAGAGTTTCGCTGCGTTTGTGAGGTCTTGCTTTTCAGGCGTTACGTACAGGCATTCGTGTTTTATTCTTATTAAAGAAAAACCATCTCCCAGTTTTTTTCAAGCATATATCCCCTTAATGAAAGCAGGTAGCAATCACCTGCCCTTTATGCTGTTTTTTCATTAAGGAATCCCCATGTCTGAATCATTCGCTATGCCACCTTCCGCTGGCATAAAGCATTCCATTGTCTTGTGCCCACAATGCGGCTCACCCCAAATCCAACTCAAACAAACCGGTAAAAAGCTCGGTGGTGCGATTGGCACGTTTGCCGGCATGCTTGGTGCCTTATCCAGCGCCAGCAAAGGCGCTACCGTGGGTGCTGTCGTGGCACTACGTACGCTTCACCCCGCTAACCCCTTGAACAGTATTACCGCTGCCGTACTGGGCGCTCTGGCTGGCGGTGCAGTCGGTTGCACCACAGGCGCTACCCTTGGCCAGCTTATCGATGAAACGGTGCTCAACAATTACCTGTGCCTTCACTGTGGGCATACCTTTTCCAATTCCTAATTACCTTTCTCAGGAGAATGATCATGGCTCACCATATTGAACAAATGGCCTACATTGGCCAAACACCCTGGCATGGGTTGGGTAACCCGCTATCTGCCAACCAACCGCTTGAAGTCTGGCAGCAGCAAGCCGGTATGGATTGGGAAATCAAAGCCTCTCCGGTGCAATTCACCGATGAGGACAACGACACACCAGGCCTCTTGCTTCCATTTCCTCAGAATAAAGTGCTGTACCGCTCTGACACGTTGGCGCCGTTATCGGTGGTCAGCCAACGCTATCAGGTTGTGCAACCGCGTGAAATTTTGGAGTTTTATCGGGACTTGACCGAGGTGTCCGGTTTTCAGCTTGAAACTGCTGGCGTATTGAAAGGCGGCAAAAAAGTATGGGCACTGGCCCGTACCGGGCTGTCCACCACCTTACAAGCCAACGATACCACCAATGCTTACGTCTTGTTGGCAACCGCTTGTGATGGCTCTTTGGCAACAACGGCACAGTTCACGGCTGTTCGAGTGGTCTGCAATAACACCTTGGCAGTTGCACTGGATGATAACAAGGGTGCGGTCAAAGTGCCGCACAGCACGACATTCAATGCAGAAGCAGTCAAACGACAATTGGGTATTTCGGTTTCTAGCTGGGATACGTTTATGTATCGCATGAAGCAGCTCAGTCAACGACGGGTTAAACAGGCAGAGGCTGAAGCATTTTTCAGGACACTATTAACCAATACACAGTCAGGTTCTTTGGCCAAAACCAATGAGCAGGCCATGACCAAGACCTTACGTCTTTATAACGGACATGGTCGTGGTGCAGAACTAGGAAGTGCTCACGGAACCGCACTGGGCCTGCTTAATGCGGTGACTGAGTTTGTGGATCACGAACGTCGTGCACAGAATACCGATTACCGGCTGGATTCCGCCTGGTTTGGTCAGGGTGCAGCTCTTAAACAAAAAGCGCTGGATGACACATTGTTAATGCTGGCATGAAATCAATTCACTTTTATCACTACGGCATAAGGCCCGGCGATGTCATGTCGTCGGGCTTTATGCTTTTTATGGAGCAAAAATCATGAATAACGCTGTTCAAATACAATCCAAGCCGCTTTCGCCTCGTCCTGCGTTGCGTCTGGTTAAAACGAATAAGCTTTCACGAGATGAATGGCTGGAAGTCCGTAAACACGGTATTGGCAGTTCAGACGCTGCCGCTGCAGTCGGCTTGAACCCCTATAAAAGTCAGCTGGAACTTTGGATGGAAAAAACAGGCAGGGATACCGATCTACCTAAACCCGATCCGCACGATACCAGTGCGCCCGTTTATTGGGGCACCTTGCTTGAACCGATTGTTGCTGCTTCTTATACCCAACAAACCGGTCGCAAGGTCCGAAAGGTCAATGCTGTTTTACAGCATCCTGATAAACCCTGGATGCTGGCCAATATTGATCGCGAGGTTGTGGGCTCCAGCGAGGTGCAGATTCTGGAGTGTAAAACCGCCGGAGAATTTGGTGCACGCCTTTGGAAAGAAGGGGTGCCTGAATACATCCAGCTGCAAGTGCAGCACCAGCTTGCGGTGACGGGGAAACAGGCAGCGGATGTGGCGGTGCTGTTATGTGGTCAACAATTACAGGTTTATCGTATTCAACGGGATGAGCATCTTATTGAAAAGCTGATGACTTTGCAAGCGCATTTTTGGCATTACGTTACGCATGACATTCCACCACCAGCGGATGGCACAAGCTCTGCCGCGAATGCCTTGCAATATCTGTACCCTCAGGACACTGGAAAACAGATTGATTTCAGTCTGGACACTCAAATGTCAGCGATCTTTACGGATTTGAAAGAGGTTCGGTTTCAGCTTGATAAATACAAGCTGATGGAAGAAGAACTTAAGCAACAAATCCAGCAATCCATGGGCGATGCCAGTAAAGCCATTTTTGAAACCGGTTCTGTTTCCTGGAAGCGCAGTAAAGACAGTATTGCCTTGGATACCAAAAAATTACTGGCAGACCACCCTGAACTACTGGAGCGGTACAGCATCACCCGACCAGGTAGCCGCCGCTTTCTAATCAGTTGATGAATGCCTGATCCAGCTCTTGCTATCAAACTATACGTTACTACCCCATTCGTGCCGTCTTTCATGACGGCATTTTTATTTTGAGGAAACAAAACATGCGTTATCACAAACTGAAAGCTGGCGTTGAGCCTGGCACCTATGTCATGGAATCCAGCGTGATGACTGAACAGGACATCTTGACGATGGCCAACCAGTTAGCCAAAAGGCGTTTAAGTAAAGGTCGTCGCTTAAGCAATCCCTTGGAGGTCAAGGCTCATTTAATGACGTTATTTCAACACTGCGAGCATGAAATATTCTCAATTCTGCTGCTGGACAACCAGCATAGGATTATTGGTCTGCATGAATTATTCCACGGCACCATCAACATGGCCGTGGTGCATCCTCGTGAAGTGGTCAAGCTGACGTTAAAACACAATGCAGCAGCCGTCATTCTGATTCATAACCATCCCTCTGGCAATCCTGAGCCCAGTAGCGCCGACATTTCCATTACCAAACAACTCAAGAAAACCCTTGAGTTGGTAACGGTCAACGTGATTGATCACATTATTGTCGGTGCTGAGGAATGCACCTCATTGGCCGAAAAGGGATTGATATAAGCACGAGCGATTGAATCTGGTTTTTATGTGTTTATTTTCCGGCAATGAAGGCATTGCTGACAATTTTTAGGATACTCAAATGATTAAAGGTCTTTCAATTACCCCTCCTGTGCTGGGTCGTATTTCCATTGGTCGTGTGGTAGAACGTAACGGCAAACGATTACCAGACAAAGATGATCAATTCACCATTACCACGCAAATCCAAACCCGCGAAGGATGGATGCTGCACCCCTTGGATGAACACTTACGCAAAAACAGCACCAATGGCAAACTACGCTCCATCCCGATTAGCTTGCTGTTCAACGACCCTGATTTAAACCTTAGAGCGGAATACTCTTTGTTTGATCGGATTACAGGCCGTCCCATGTGTGTGGGTAACGGCGAGACATGCCGTCGCGTCACCACCGCTGGGATGCAAACATTACCGTGTCCTGGCATTGATGGTTGCGAGATGGCCAAGGGAGGCGCCTGCAAGCCCTATGGGCGCTTGAACGTAAAAATTGGCAGTGATGATGAACTCGGTACGTTTATATTTCGCACCACGGGATATAACAGCATCCGAACACTTGCTGCTCGCTTGCATTACTTTAAGGCTATTTCAGGTGATTTGCTGGCTTGCCTGCCTTTGGAACTTCGCATCAGAGGGAAAAGCACAACGCTCTCACGTGGCACGCCCATTTATTACGTGGATTTAACCCTGAGAGAAGGCATGACGCTGGAAGAAGCATTCACCCAGGCTCAGCAAACGCATGTACACCGTCAATCTCTTTCATTCAACCAACAAGCCCTGGATGCTGTTGCACGTGCCAATTTAAGCAATGGCGCATTCGAGGAGGATCCTGATGAAGCCCAGGCCGTTATCGACGAGTTTTATCCGGATGCAGTGGCTAAAAACCAAGACGTTACCCAGAAAGTCTCTTTAAACGATAAATTGGAAAAACTATCCACGAAGGCCACCGCTGTACTGAATTGATTATTTATTACTCATCCAACTTTTAACTTTTCATGGAGGTCAATCTTGATCAAAAACACCTTGGCCGTAATCGGCCTGGCCGTGCTCACCCATAAAGCTTATCAGCATTATTTGAATTATCAGAAGCTCCTGGCTGAAAACAAATGCTTACGACAACGCTGGAAGGAGGCTATGGCAGCAAGGCAGCGTTAAACGTACTCATGGTACATAATTACCTTATGTCCAAATGCCTGCCGCTCAATCCATTCGAGAAGCTTGGATACGCGCCTGTATCCAAGCCTCAACCTCACTTTTCAACCATCGTGAACTGCGTCCAAATTTGATTGGCTTAGGGAACTGACCATCTTGAATCAGTTTATAGAACCATTTGTCACTTAATCCTGTTAAACGGGCAATAAATGCAATATCCACAAATTGATCGTCAAGCAGTGGTAAAGGATGAGGATTACATGAAATGTTGGAAAATTGGTTTGCTATAGATGGTGCAGACATGTTGTTCTCCTGTCTTGTTGAAAGGCAGAAGCGATGTCAAGCACCCATTGCTTGACCCGTCTTCTATAGCATTCACCAACTGAATAAAAAAAATACTTACCTATCGACTACAACCAAACGATCGCTCTCCAACACCATAGTGTTTCGTTGCCTCCTTGGCCAAATAATTGGCTCTTTCCCAAAACCGATAAAGTTGCTGCGGGTAATCCTGGTGGTTAACATCAATGTAAATGGTTCCATTCTTTGGAAAATGAACAAGCTGCTGATATTCTGGGAAAGATAAATTTAATGCACTGCACCACGCCTGCCTTATCATGGCTGATAAGTTTCCAGCCTCTAGGGAAAAATCACCTAAAGAGTGATAGATATCCTTATTCAGGAACAAAAGCACATGGAAATGCTTTTTGCCATTGATAGGACCAATCTCACGAACCCATGCATACCTTAACTGACAAAATAATTTTTTTTGCCAACATTGCTCTTTACAAGCCAAATCATGATTTATTTTTGATTTTAATGACTCAAAAAATCTGGTTATGGGTGATATGGAGGTTGTCTCATATTTCTCAGGCAATCTAAGATCTACACGTACAACCATTGTTCGTGGATGGACTGACAACGAATTGTCAAGTGTTGTTTTAATTCTGCTTTGGTATTTGGGATTGTAGGTAAATTTATTACTCGTCATTGTTAACTCCGTATGTTGAAGACTCATACGGAGTTATGTGATAGATATTTTTTCACTTTTGAGTAATAGGTAGTTTTTAATAATTCAGTAACATTCCATCAGCTCTTGGCTGATTCAATTATTTTTATTCTCTTCCTTATTCTTATACTACTAAACCGACATTTCATCCCTAGTGAAAGGCTAGGCTACCCTAAGGATGCTGTCATTCAAAGGCGTAGGAATCCTGAGTTTATGATCGCCACTCTAACTCTGATGTTAGTGCCAACACATTCAAGAAACCACTTCAAAATATTGGATAACTATAAATACTCGGTGAATACAACGAATGGGCCATACCAAGAAGATTCGATCCACGA
Organism: Advenella mandrilli; assembly: GCF_016595155.1. Lineage (GTDB taxonomy): Bacteria > Pseudomonadota > Gammaproteobacteria > Burkholderiales > Burkholderiaceae_B > Advenella > Advenella mandrilli. The sequence continues at coordinate 10,629 of NZ_JAENGP010000025.1, read as the reverse complement.
TCGATAAATTACCTGTTATCTATCAATTAGGATCATAACTTTACCCTTTCCTTGACTACTGATACACTGTAGCACTATTCAACGCAGTATAAAATAAATGATTTTTAATGGTTATTTACCTATGAAAATACCATAATATAATGGAATAGTTCCTATATAGTTCTAGTATAGTTTAAATTTAGTTAATGTATATTTCATGTTTATTTATAGAATAGTTCTAAGATAGTTCATGTATATTTTTTTTGGTATGAAACTCATGGCAGTCATCTTTTATTGAAGATCCATTTAAGGATATTAAGGATATGGAAATGCGTTATAACGACCAATTGGCAAAATTATTGCCTGATTGGCATATAGGTCCTAGAACTGAGCTTTTTTTATGGTTACTTTTAAAAAAATCTAACTATTATGACGTTGTCTTTGATTTTGAAATTCATGATATTAGAAATAGGTTGGCTGAATACATTGAAAGCCATGGACTTGTTAATGCTATTTTGCTGTATTCAAAAAACTTCTTGCCCGAGGAGGATTTTAACTGGATCGAAAAAAATGGCTATCAACCAAACTGGTTATTGAGAAATGTCAAAAATAGGATTTGGGCGTTTTTGCCAACTTTAGACTACTTAACTCCAAAGGAAAAAATAATCGGATTGTTTGATCTTTGGAATGAAAATATGATCACTAAACGATCATCTCTGAATGTATTGAAGGAAGAGTGGGCTCAACAAGAACGTATTATTAATGATTTCTCTTGGTACACAAGCACAGGAAAAGAAAAACAAAAATGCCAAGTAGCGTGGGAATGGTATATACAAAATAATAGTTTTTTTCTTAATAAACCCCTTCAATTTTCAAAACTGGAGGATATTTTGGATTTTCTTGATGGTACTAATTTCACTCACACAGAAAAACTCTACCATCTTGAACAAATCAAGAAAAAATTCAAAGCGCTACAAACAAAAGCAAATCGCCAAGGAAAAAAACAAACCAATATTTCACTATCCGAAGAAAGTCGACAACAACTAGAAGAATTGGCTACGCAAGGAGGGCGAACCAAAACTGAGGTCATTGAAATACTGATTAGAAAGGCACACGAAAATGGAATGCCAATCTAGAACAAATTTAAATGATGGTATATTTGTTGGTACAAATTAATATTGAAAATAAAATTCATTATTAATCAATAAGATGCACCAATGTTCGATTCCGGCCCCGGCACCACAAGATAATCAATGGACGTCAACAGACGTCTATTTTTTTGCCTAAAACCCTTTATTCATGCGGCTCTCAGGGCATTTTCAGTCTACTGAAGTCAACAAGCCAAAACGTATTTCAAAATAGCCACAATCTAAGTTTGTGTAAATTTAGATCGTTCCATGATTTCCTTCATCAAAGATAATAATGGCAGAAATCTCTGGTTTTGGCTTGTTCTGTCATTGATCTAAATATCGGGAAACCTAAAATAATAGTTAGAATTCAAGCGTCATTATTCAAAAAATAAAAGTCATTTAATATGATACGCAAATTCATTATGGTTCTAATGCTCAGTTTAGGTGCCACACTGGGAAATAACCTTGCCGTGCAAACAGATCAAGCCATTATTCAGAAGGCTGAACAAGGTGATGCGGTCGCCCAGTTCAATCTGAGCGTCATGTACGAAAATGACCAAGGAGTTCGGCAAAATTATGTCCAAAACACTGCTGACTTCTTCTCACCTGCTTTTTTTGGACTGCAGCCCGTTTCTCCTCTGCCTCTTTCACGTTAGAATATGCTTTGGCTACCCCTTACTCGTCCTTACAACGGAGCACATATGATGCACCATCTAGATCATTTGGTCTTAACCACAAGCCAGAAAGAAAAATGTATTGATTTTTATACCAGAGTACTGGGCATGAAACTTGAAACCTTTGGTCAGGGACGAATAGCGTTCAAGTTTGGGGAACAAAAGATCAATCTTCACATAAAGGGCCAGGAATTTGAGCCTAAAGCGCATCTTCCTGTCCCGGGCGCACTGGACTTGTGCTTTATTTCGAGTATCCCCCTGGCAGAGGTCATTACCCATATCCAGGGCTGTGACTGGGAAATAGAAGAAGGTCCGGTCAGGCGAACCGGCGCCAACCACCCCATCATGTCAATTTACTTGCGCGATCCAGACCTTAATCTAATTGAAATTTCTGAGCAAGTTAAAGAATAGCGAACGTTGCGCAATATAGTCGCGTCGCAAGGAGTGCCGGTTCGATTCCGACCCTTGGCACAAACCGTTATTAACGATAACGCCAGGGGCGGGATGTAATTTCCCTGTCGATTTTCTGCAATCTACCCAAATGATTGACATGATTAATACCCAAAACTTCACGAACCAAGGCCATCAATTCGGGCAAATGCTCAAAATGCACCTTATTAATAAGCGCTTCAAGTTTTGACTTAACCGACTCCAGATACTCTTTAAAATTGAATCCCGATTTTTTGACTTCAGGCAAAATACGCACATAGGCCATGATATCTCCTCCTTGAACCTATTATTTTTTGAACAGCATCCCCAACAACGCAAAATTCAGTGCAAGTCAATAGTATAACTTAACTTTCCTTGCGTTAAATCAAATAATATTTGTCGGAAATTTGCCAATCCCCTACAATCCAAATTGCGTTACTTTTATTTTCAAAACAACCCAAAAGGAAACAAAATTGAAAGCATGGCATTTATTGGTAGCAGCTGCAGTAGCGTATGTCCCAACAACCGCTTTGGCAGCGAAGGTGGAATTCGTCAACAAGTCCTCTTGGGAAATCCACGAGATCTATTTTTCTCCGGCAAGTCAAAAAGACTGGGGTGAAGACTATCTGGGTGATGAAGTACTGGAAAAAGGAGATTCCCTGACCTTGTCTGATGTTAGCGAAGGCGACTGGGATGTTTTGGTGGTGGATGAGGACGGAGACAAATGCGAAATTACGGACGTGACCATCGACAGCTCCGATCGCTGGGTTATTACTGACAAGGATTTACTGGCCTGTCAGGCAAATAGTTAAACCTTCCGATCAAGCAGGCTTTTTCGCCAGCATGGTAACAAATTTCAATTGGATCGGATTACCTTGGGCATCACGGGCATGCATGGCACCAACCTCTTCCTGGTATGTCAGCAACTCCCAGCCTTGGTAATACTCACGCAGCTCATTTTCTTTGAAGGTAAATGAGAATGGCATATGGCAGGGGTGGTCTGCCGTATGCATGGCTGACACAATCAGGTTATAGCCACCAGGATTGGTTTGCGCTTGCATATTGGCAATAATTTCAGGTACACGATTGGCCTGTAAAAACATAAAGACTACGGTTGCCACCATGAAATCATAGTTTTCATCAATCGCTGCTTCATTCATGTCATAGACCTGGGTGCGTATTTTCAAACCCTCTTCTTGTGCAATGGCCTCTACCGTACCCATACCGCCAGGGTTATAATCACTGGCTGTTACGTCAAAACCTTTTAAACTCAGGTAAAGGGCGTTACGACCCTGACCACACCCCAGGTCCAGGGCCTTGCATGGCGCTACCGTCTGTATGGCATCCACAACAGCCGAGTGGGTTTTGGTCATGCCGTATTTTTCATGAAAGTATTCTGCCTGAGAGCTCATGGTCTTCCTTTTTCCAAGACTTGTACTGAAATTAATTGCTTCCTATCATAGACCTGGCTTGCACTAGCGACAAGAATGTCATTATTGTGAATAGGTTTTACGGTGGAAACTATTACCCTGCTACCCTACAAGCTATTGTTGTTGCTGCAAGGTTATTTCTTTTTGCACCTTCAGCACTTTTGCCGGCCAGCTGCTTTTAATGTATGCCAGCACCGCCACAATTTCCTCATCCGTCAACATGTCACGGTAGGCGGGCATGTCACTTTGATAGCCAGGTGGTGCCGTTTTCCCTGGCACCAGGCCATTTTTAACCATGTCAAACAGCAGGGCATCGGGGTGATGCCATGTATGGCCGCTCTGGTCATGCGGAGGTGCTGGCAGGCGCCCATTAAGCATGCGTTCGCGCCAGTTCGGCTGCCCCTGCAAGGAAACGCCATGGCACGATGCGCACAGGTTTTCGTAAATTGGCTTACCTTGCATGACCAGCGTCTGATTAGCGGGATCAATGAATGCAGGGCCTGGGGTACGCCCTTGAACATATAGAAGCGTCCCGGCCACCATCACGGCAAAACCGGCAACCATAAAAAGCAATTTTGTTTTTGTCATGTTTTTCCTGCTTTAGTTAACCAGCATCTTACCCACCATTCCTCCTTCCATATGGCCAGGAATGGTACAGGCAAAATCAACCGTACCAGACTGGTCAAATTTCCAGACCAAGCTTCCACTTTGGCCAGCTTCAAGCGTAATGGCATTCGGTTCATCGTGCATCATAGATGGATTATGTCTCATTTCAACAGCATGTGCTTTCAAGTCCTCCAAAGAACCAATCACCATTTCATGCGGCAGTTTTCCTGCATTTTTAACAATAAAACGAACCGTTTCCCCGGCATTAACACTTATTTCACCAGGCGTGAAGCGCATGGTGTCCAGCATATCAATTTCGATGGTACGCGTAACCTGGGCTGGGTCTCCCGGCTGACCAACGGGAGCCGATACATGAGCATGCCCAGACATGTCATGACCATGGCCTGATGCACCATGATGACCGCCGGCATGGTTACCTGAAGCCAGAGCAAGGACAGGCAATGCGCTTAAAATTAAAACGGAAAGGTTTTTTTTCATGATAAATATTCGCTTTAAACTCATTCAAACAAAGAGGCATTTAATGCCATTCGATATAAGAATTTTAGTCACGCATAGCTGTCGCACGGGTGACAGCCTCATTACATTCCTGTCATCATACAGATTACAATACTGTAATGCTTAGGTCATTTTCCAGTCAGTGTCGTGTGGGTAAACTCACTTCAGACATAAATCCGCCCGCATTGCAGACGATTGAGGCAACCTGCATGCGTATTACAGGAGCAAACCCATGAAACTGCTTGTTGTGGAAGACGAGGTTAAAACAGGCGACTACCTGCGCCAGGGTCTTGCCGAAGCCGGTTTTATCGTAGACCTGGCGCGCACTGGCCTGGACGGACACCATTTGGCGTTAACCGGTTCCTATGACCTGATTATTCTTGATGTCATGCTACCCGATGTTAACGGGTGGCGCATTATCCGTGCACTGCGGGATGCAAAGCCATCTACACCGGTCCTGTTTCTGACCGCTCGCGACAGTATTGAAGACAGGGTAAAAGGCCTGGAGCTTGGCGCTGATGATTACCTTGTCAAACCCTTTGCCTTTGCCGAGTTTCTGGCGCGCGTACGTACATTATTGCGCCGCGGTGCCGCACCCGCACAGAATGATCAATTGCAAGTGGCCAACCTGACGCTTGACCTTCCCCGCCGGCGTGCCCAGCGCGATAATCAACGCATTAACCTGACCAATAAAGAGTTTGCCCTGCTGGAACTGCTGGTAAGGCGCCAGGGTGAAGTACTGCCGCGGTCGCTCATCGCCTCTCAGGTTTGGGATATGAATTTTGATAGTGACACCAATGTTATTGATGTCGCCATCCGGCGCCTGCGTGCAAAAATTGACGACAACTACGAGCCCAAGCTGATTCACACCGTACGAGGCATGGGTTACATGCTGGATGTGGACGAGGCTGATCCTATACCTGAGCAATGAAGCGACGTCCCACCTCTCTGGCAGTCCGCCTTACCGTTTCTATTGGTGCGGTAATAACACTGGTCCTGCTCTCATTCGGCTGGATGATGGAACGCTCAATCAACCACCATTTCATCCAGCAGGATATAGACGAACTGAACGCGGTGCGGCAGGCGCTGGAACACACATTGGCTCTATTGCCCAACGATAATCATCCGGAAGCAATACAGGCAACATTTGCCAACGTCATTGTGGGCCACTACAACGCGCAATACCGCATATCCACCTCAACCGGCGCTGTCCTCTATGCAACCTCCGGATCAGATCTGGAAAAATTTGCAAAAACCACGCCACCCGTCATGCAGATCAACAGTGATACCGTTTCAATATGGAAAGATAATGGCAGGACCCTCAGGGGCGTGGTGCTACAAATCACCCCTAACAACCCTGTCATCACAAACGACTTTACCCTTGCTATCGCAACCGAAATAGATTTCCACCTGCACTATCTTGAGAGCTTCCAGCATTATCTGAGAATTATCACCGTAATTGCCTGCCTGATCGCGATTTTGGCAACCTGGCTGGTGGTGTATCAAGGCCATGCCCCCATACGGCGTATTAGCCGTGAGATAGAAAAAATCAACTCGGAACAGCTGCATATCCGCCTGAATGCAGAAGCCGTTCCTGCAGAACTGACCGAACTGGCTAAGTCATTCAATAAAATGCTTGACCGGCTTGAGGGGGTATTTAAACGGCTGTCGGATTTTTCCGGAGACATTGCGCATGAGCTTCGCACCCCCATTACAAACCTCAGAACGCAAACAGAGGTAGCCCTTTCCCAGGCAAGAAGCAGCGGGCAATACCAGGAAATCCTGTATTCCAACCTTGAAGAATATAACCGGATGGCAAGGATGATAAGCGACATGCTGTTTCTGGCCCAGGCCGATAACAAACTGCTGAAGCCAGAACTTGTTAGCATTGATCTTCAAGCCGAAGTTCAGACCTTGTTCGACTATTTTGAAGTCTTGGCCGAAGAGCGCGGGGTAAACCTTGAACTGGCCGGGGAACATGCCAATGTAACGGGAGACCGGCTGATGCTTCGCCGTGCATTAAGTAACCTGCTATCCAACGCCATCCGTTACACGCCTCAGGGAAAAACCATTACAGTCAGGCTGATAAGAAATACCGCTACAGATACGTTAAAAATTTGCGTACAAAACCCTGGCGCGGTCATTCTGGCAAAGCATTTGCCATACCTTTTTGAACGGTTTTATCGTCCGGATTCCTCGCGCCAACGCACTGGAGAGGGTGCCGGTTTAGGGCTGGCTATTACCAAATCCATTATTGAAGCGCACGGGGGCAGTATTGCGGTTAGCTCAAACGAAGAAATGACGTCATTTGAAATATCGCTTCCAATCAACGCAGCGCCTGTTGCTGCCCAATCAAATGGCACTAAGAGTTAAAATAATTGAATCAAAAGCAATTCTATTACCGCTAGATATCCAGCACGATTTTGCCAAAATGCTGCCCACTGGCCTGATACTGAAAAGCCGCGACAATATCATCAAGCGCAAAATGACGGCTGATAATCGGTTTCAGTCCGGTCACCTCTATAGCGCGTACGAAATCCTGCTGATGGCTGCGGCTACCTACCAAGATTGCCTGCATGCGCACCTGTCGGGATAGCGCCTGCGCAAGCGGCAACTGGCCGGTAATCCCGCTAAGCACACCAATAACCGCAATATGGCCACTGACACGACTGGCCGCAATGGACTGTGCCAGTGTTTCCGGACCACCAACCTCAATAATGTGATCTACGCCACGCCCACCAGTGAGACGAAGAACAGAGCTGCCCCACTCGGGGTCTTCACGATAATTAATCACCGTATCAGCCCCCAGGGCTTTCAGTTTATCCAGCTTTTCCGGGCTGGATGAGGTGGCAATGACGTTTGCACCGGCAAACTTGGCCAGTTGCAGCGCGAAGATAGAAACGCCGCCGGTGCCCTGCACCAGAACGGTTTCACCCGGCTTGAGTGAACCACTTACAAACAAGGCCCGCCAGGCCGTCAGGCCAGCCGTTGTTAATGTTGCAGCTTCCGCATGACTGTAACCACGCGGCGCATGGGTGAAGGCGGTTATTGGCAACGTTACCTGCTCACGGGCAAAACCATCGATACCGTCACCGGGTGTGCGTCCAAACCCGGCACGTTGTGGATTGCCCTCCTGCCAATCGGGAAAAAAGGTACTGACAACATGATCGCCAACCGCGAACTCTTCAACGCCGTCACCAACCGCAATAACCTCACCCGCTCCATCAGACATAGGGATTCGTTGTTCATTGGGTGGTGTTGCACCGCTGACAACGCACAAATCGTGATAATTCAACGAACTGGCAAAAATGCGTACGGTGATTTCACCTGGTTTTGGCTCGCGGGATTCACTCGTTCCAACAACAACGTTGTCAAAACCGCCACCGGCCTGAACATAAACCGTCTTGATATTCATGCTTTCTCCAAATTCAGTGGTTGTATCTTACTTCTAACTGTCAATAGGTGGGCGATATATGCACAGCCCCTCACCAAAGGCGCGCAATAAACTGTTAATGGCTACCTGGATGCTGGCCGCCTGGGTTGTTATTACCTTGTACCGCTGGCGTGGCGGCCTCAGCTTATTACTGAATCCGTCAATAGAACCAGGCATATAGTAATATATGATTGGTTCATTTTAAGAAAAGGATTCATTAATGGATGATCTTATCCAGCTTGCCCATCTGGTGGGCGTTGGGTTAGTCCTCATGCTGCCCTTGGCCAACCCGCTTATCTCTATGACGTTACTGCTCTCGCTAGGCAGCAACATTCCTTACCGGGAACGCCAGAAACAAATCACTCAATCAGCCTTTTATGTTTTTGGGATTATGCTGGTTGCCTATTTTGGCGGCACCTGGATCATGCAATCCTTTGGTATTTCAATTCCCGGCCTGCGCATTGCCGGAGGACTCATTGTTGGCGGAATCGGCTTTCAAATGTTGTCGCCCTCTTCTCACATGGATGACATGCCCGAAGCGGACACCGTGAATGCACAAATTGCCAGTAAAAAATCAACCAACATCGCCTTTGTTCCTCTGGCCATGCCTGGCACGGCAGGACCAGGAACCATTGCAATGATCATTAGTACAACGGCAAGTATCCCGTCTTCCATTACAAGTGTCTATTCCTCATGGTTCCTGCACACGGCAGCCCTGCTTGTCTTTCTTTCGCTCAGCCTGTTATTCTGGGTGGCCTTGCGCTTTGCTGGCCGCGTTGTTGCGGTCATCGGTCAAAGTGGCGTAGAAGCCATTTCCCGCATCATGGGCTTTTTACTGGTGTGCATGGGCGTTCAATTCATTATTAACGGCGTGCTGGAAATTGCGACCGAATTTATGGCTACGCAGGCTGTTTAAAGCGTACAGGCAGTCAAAAAACATATTCATTCCAGTCTACAGTTTTTTCAGCATCCAAACATCGCACCCGCTGTGAACAACACCTTCCAGTGGGCGATCAAGATGCTGAAACCCGAATTTTTCATATAGGGATATTGCAGACGTCATGCCAGACAAAGTATCAAGGTAGCATTCCTTGTATCCCTTTTGGCTTGCATAAGCCAAACACCTGGCAACCAACTCCTTCCCAATTCCCAGGCCCCGAACCTCTTTTAAAAGAAAGAGCTTTCGCAGTTCGCACGTCTGATTGCTGCCACTGAAAGGGGCAACACCACAGCCACCCACAATGCTTCCGTCCATACTCGCCACCAAGTACAGGCTGCCATTTTGGTCGCCATAATGCGCACTCATTTCAACCACTTCCGCATCGGAGGGACCATACCCTTCACCGATGGCACCAAACTCTTCGCCAACCTTTTTTATTATGTTGCAAATATCGTGGTCGTGCCCTGCCTGGATTTCTAAAATTTCAACTGCCACCCACTTCCCTCCTTTTATATCTGGCAAATTTGACCTGCTTCCAACCGCTCCCCGTTCCCACGCTGGAGCATGGGAACTAGCCTAATTTGACTTACTTCTACCGCTGCTTGTTCCCACGCAGTGAACTGACCCCCTAAAGTTGGACAGTTAAAAACTAAGCAGCTTCTAAAACCTGAGTTCCGTATTGTACCGGACTCAGACCATTTAAGTTAAGCTTGATACGCTTGTGATTATAGTAGTGAATGTATTCCTCAATCCCAGCCTCCAGCTGTTCGATATTATCGAAGCGCTCCAGATGGAAGAACTCGGACTTCAGCGTACCGAAGAAGCTTTCCATTGCTGCATTGTCCAGGCAGTTTCCTTTCCTGGACATGCTTTGCACGATACCACGATCCGCCAGCATTTTACGATAACGGGCATGTTGATAGTGCCAGCCTTGATCGGAATGCAGGATCGGCTTTTCTGATGGTTTAAGCCGGGCCAAGGCTTTTTCCAGCATGTCGGTCACCAACGGCAAGACCGGGCGCCGTGTCATCTGCCAGACCACAATTTCACGATTGGACAAGTCCATGATGGTCGAGAGGTACAGCTTTTGGCTGTTTTTGATTTTGAATTCAGTCACATCAGTTACCCATTTTTGATTCGGTTTATCGGCATCGAACTTGCGCTGGAGCACATTCGGTGCAATCTCTCCGGTGATTCCTTTATAAGATTGATATCTCTTGATGCGCACCAACGACGTCAAACCGAGCTCCTGCATCAGGCGCTGCACGGTTTTATGGTTGATCAACACCTTCTTCCTGGCGTTACGTAACGCTTGCGTGATACGCCGATAGCCATAGCGGCCCTTGTGCCACCTATAAAGACAACGAATCTTCCTTTTAGTGGCCGCGTATTTGTCCCCTACCGTCTGCGCCTTGAGATGGTAGTAGAGCGTACTGCGCGACAGGCCTGTTATCTGTAATAGCAGGTGTAGCGAATGATCTGGCCTTAACCC
>NZ_JAENGP010000024.1 GCF_016595155.1 Advenella mandrilli | reverse complement strand
ATATCAGGGCCGGTGCAACGACACCCCCCATGGCGGCAGCCAGTGGCAATGCGGCAAGCCTGAAATTGGATAAGGCCCCTTCATGAATTTCCCGGCGGATTTCCATCCCGACCACCAGAAAAAAAACGGTCATGAGCGCATCGTTAATCCAAAAATGCAATGATTGCGAAAACACATAGGTGCCAATGCCAATGGAAAATGGCGTGTGCCAAAGATCGTGATAACTGGCCGAAAAAGAGGAATTGGCCCAGATTAATGCAATGGCGGCTGCCACCAGCAAAACAATACCGCTCACCGCTTCAATATGAAGAAAACGGTCCAGTGTTGAAAAAGCGCGTTCAGCCAAAATTTGCGCACGCGGCAAAGGCTGCCGTGACGGGTGTTGGTTCATAAGTATGTATACTCCGCGTGGCGGCCCGACCAACGCATTAACCTGTTTCACTGCGACACTGCAGTGATAACACCCGCCAAAAATTCTACCTGAAAGAATGATTAGGCACAAGCCAACAACAGGGTTGGCTAACACCCTGTTGATAAGCTGTTTGCTTATTCCCATGCAGCCAGAAAAAATCAACACCTGAGAATTTATGTATTCGCCCCTGCGACAAAAAAGAGATTAATCTGATCAATGATAAAATTAATTTCCTTATCCAAAAGCACAAAAGCAAAATATCATTATGTTTCCCAAAAAACTTTCCGAAGGCTATGCTTCCTTCCTGAATGGCCGACTTGAACGAGAACATGCCCGTTATAAAAAACTTGAAGAAGACGGGCAACATCCTGAGATCATGATTATTGGTTGTGGCGATTCAAGAGTTGCGCCAGAAACCATTTTTGATGCCGGTCCAGGTGAAATATTTGTGATTCGCAATATTGCCAACCTGATCCCCCCCTGTGAGTCAGATGTTGAAACATCTTTCCATGGCACCAGTGCCGCCGTTGAATTCGCGGTTAATGCCCTGAAGGTTAAGCACATTGTTGTGCTGGGCCATGCCAGCTGTGGGGGCATTGCGGCCTATGCCAACAAGGCAGCACCGCTGTCCCAGCGTGATTTCATTGGAAAGTGGATGTCCCAGATTGCCCCGGTGGCTGATAAACTGGGACCACCACAAGGTGACCGTCAACACTGGATACGCCAGCTTGAATGGGCGGTGGTGGAGTACAGCCTGAACAACCTCATGACCTTTCCGGCTGTACGCGAACGGGTGCAATCGGGCGAGCTGACCCTGCATGGCGCGTACTTTGGCATTGCCACAGGCTTGTTGTTTGTACGCGACCCGATCACGGGCGACTTCAGCGCCCACACCGAATAGGCCCTTCACAGGCCAGTGCCGGGGCTGCCGCCAATATCAAACAGCTTAACGTTTTAAACGTAGCTGTTTTCAGAAAAGTGGCAACGCCTGGCACTACCTGGCTTGCTGGCGTGAACTTATTGCTTGGGCATTTGCAATGAAATAATTCGCCCCGTTCAGAATTGCCAATTTACCGACACGTTACCCGCCACCGAATTTTGTCCCGTACGGAAAAACTGGCTGTAAATATTGGCCCCAATCGAAAGATTCTGTCTTGCCTGGTAAACCAGCCCCGCCTGCAAACCCAGCGCATCACGTCCCCTAACCTGATTCCTGTTGCTAAATCCTGCCTGGGGATAGCCGTCAAAATGCACATCAAGGATTGAATCCCGATCCTGCCATTCATGGTCCCAGCTTACCTGCAGGTCAGCCCGCAAATCGGCCTCGTTCTTCAGTGGCAAGTCTACTCCCACACTGAACCCCATTCTGGAGACAAGCGAGTTGAAACGGCTTGAGCTGATATCCAGACGCGTAGCAAGCGGGCCAGACTCTGTCATATCGGGGCGGGACAAGTGTGTATAAGCCAGCGACACCAGCGGGCCTGCACTAACGGTCTCGGACAAGGCCCAGCGATACCCCCCTCCGGCTGTCAATGAACCGCTCCAGCCAGTCCAGTCGGCAGTGTGTTTGGCAGAATAACCGTCAAAATTGATATAACGTTTCAGTTTTGCATCTTCAACACCCAGCTGCACCTGACCAAATGCATACAACCCCGCTTTTTCATCTGGAGCAAAACGGGCATGCAAGCCAAGATTGAAAGCCGTAGACGTGCCCTTGGCTTTGTAGGGATCGTCAACATCAACAGACTGACCGCTAACCGCGCCATAGGCACCAAAGACCCAGGAAGGATTGTTCTCACTGTATTTTTCCGCGCCAAACAAAACCCCATAATTTGAACCGCTGGAACCGACCATGGACCCTCGTTCATCTTGCCATACACCCCCTCCAAAAGGTGTGGCAAAGCCTGTCCAGCCATCAAACCGTGTCTCTCCCGAGTAATACCGGGAGGCACGGCTGGAAACAATACCGCCCACCTGCTGTTCGCGGCTTAACGAACTGGCAAACATGGCACTATAGGCGGAAGGCGTGAGTTGATTAAGTGCCTTTGTAATGACACTGCCATCATTGGCGGAAAAATCCAGGGTCGTTAACAGGGAGCGGGTATCGGCATTGGCAACAGAGGCCAGCCTATACAGGGCACGACCAGCCCCTGTCGCATTATCATTGGCCGCATAGCGGCTGTACGCATTTTCTTGACGGGCAATACGGACCTCAAATCCGCGGGTACCGTCCAAAGCCGCCGTACTGACCGAAAGTGTTGGTGAGTTCAGCCCGACGAAAAGACCTTTAAAATCCCCGTCGATTGATTCTGCCTGGATAAGATCAGTAGAGCGCAAGTGCCAGTTTTGGCCATACCACTCACGCTCCTGAGGCATCAGGAACAACATTCCATCCAACGCTGCCTGACCTTGAACTGCCAAGACATCGTGTTCTTGGGCGCCATTGGTCTCCATAATCAAAATACCGTCGTTCCCTTGTTGATAGTTGCCAACAATATCAACACGACCAATGGAATTCCCGGGCGACAGAACACCATCATTGACAAAACGGCCGCCTGGCTTAAGGGTATAGCGGCCATTTCCTCCCAACGTGGCTTCGGGCGCTATGGTTACGCCATAAATTTCATGTTGGCCATTCAGAACGGTTATGCCACCCGTGGGCTCCAGCACAATATTGTCAATACCCTGGATATTGCCATCATAACGCCAGCGAAAACCTGCATCGGGTAAACCGGTTGCACGACCGTTCGCATCTGGCCGTAGGCCAAAACTTATGCGTGTCAGCCTTGGGTTTCCATTGTCATCCACTTGCGCGTAATCAGAGCGGATATTGCCTTGAATTTGCGCGCCTTGCATCACATTAATTTAGTACAGGCAATTACACAAGAAAGTGGTACGGATGAAATTCCGATGGGCCATGGCTCGCATGTAAGTGGCATTATCGCGGCTAATCGCGATGGTGTGGGTATGCATGGTGTTGCCTTTAATTCGAAGTTATTCGTTGCTCGTTACGGACTAGGTACTCTTGATGACGATGACGATGACGATGACGATGACGATGACGATGACGATGACGATGACGATGACGATGACGATGACGATTATCAGAAGTTTGCTGCAATAACTGATCTCATCTTCTCGAACGCGTGGAACTACATGGCAAAACAGCACCTCGCAGTGATCAATAATAGCCTTGGTGTGAACCATTGTAGTAACGGGGCTGCCAGTGATGGCTCAATGCCCTGTAATGTGGCTGATTTCTTGCCAGAGGCCACGCATTACTTTGATGCAAAAACGTTGTTTCCAAATATTATTGACTCCTTACACAACCTACAAAAAGTCGGCACCTTGATGGTGTTTGCAACGGGCAACGAAAGACAACCTAATCCCGATTTTTTTGCCGGGATGCCTTTGTTATATCCAGAGCTGCAGCCTAATTGGCTCGCCGTTACGGCGGTTAATGCGGATCTAGAGAGTAGCACGCCTAATCTAGCTTGGTATTCCAATGCCTGCGGCTTGGCTAAAACCTGGTGTTTAGCTGCACCGGGGAGCAATGCCGATGATTATGTCGGCATTAATTCGGTGCATAGTGCCGGGGGCTATGTCAAGATGCCAGGCACTTCAATGGCAGCCCCCCATGCGACAGGTGTGGCAGCTTTAGTTAAAGAGGCTTTTCCTTTCTTTACCGCCTATCACCTGCAGCAGTCATTGTTAACCACCGCGACCGACTTAACCCCCTCTGATGGCTATCGTTTAGATGATCGATTTGGGTGGGGGCTATTAAACGCCGGTAAAGCGGTACGTGGTCCTGCGGCCTTTGTATCGATGTTTGATGTCGACACCCAAGGGTATAACGCGACGTTTTCAAATGATATTAGTGACCTGTCCACAGACCCCGATTTTCTTGACCAAAAAGGCTCGTTACGTAAGACGGGCGCAGGATCATTGACCTTAAGCGGTAGCAATACGTACCAGGGCACGACCACCGTAGATGGTGGTACATTACGCATTACGGGTATGCAGAATACGGGTGATCATATAGTAAACGCAGGGGTATTGCGCGTTGATGGCACGATTGCCTCAGGCGTAATGACGACAGTCAATACGCAAGGTGTGTTAGAGGGAGCGGGTACGACAGGCTCGGTGCTCAATAAGGGAACAGTTGCACCAGGCAACTCTATTGGTACCTTGACGGTGAATGGTAACTACACGGCGGCCCCGGGTTCGACTTTGGCGATCGAGGTTGATAACAACAATCGTGTGGATGTTTTGAGCGTCACGGGTAATACAACCTTCCAATCCGGTGCAGTGGTGGCCTTGCAAGGTGAGGTGTTTCGTCAAGGCATCACTTATGACTTCCTTGAAGCGGGCGGAACAGTCGCCAATCAAGGACTTGTGTTTGACTCGTCACTATTGTTTTTAACGCCTCGGGCGACCGCATCGGCATCGGGCTTATCGTTTAATGTACAGCGCAATAGCGTAGCGTTCTCGGACTTCACCTCTGGGCATAATCAGACGGCTGTTGCCAATGCCTTAGATCGCTTATCCAATCAGCATTCGACAGGATTGTCGACCATTTATGACGAGTTATTAAATGGTCAAGGCACTGGGTTTGGCGCAAAAATGGATCAGCTAAGTGGTGAAGCCTATGCCAGCGTAGAGTCAGCACTGTTGACGCAAAGCAAGCTCTGGACAAATGCGGCAAGTCATCGCATGGACACCTTATTTACAGGGTTTTCTGAATCGCAATATCCGATGTGGCTCAGCGTACAACGTCAGTGGACAGACCTAAACGGTCGTAGTGGCACGACCGATGTACGCAACACCACCAATGGACTGTTTATTGGCGGTGATGCGCGCATTGGCACCGACGGGCATGTTGGGGCAGCGTTTGGTTATCACGATGGCAAAGTACGGGTGCATGATCGTCAAAGCCATGCCAAGACCGAGAGCTATACCCTGGCCGTTTACGGGGGCACACAGTGGGCGTTATCAAATGGTCATATGCTGAACTGGCGCTCTTCTGCTGCCTGGACACATCACGATATAGATATGAAACGCAATGGTATTACTGTGGGTAAGCCACAATCGTTAAGTGCCTCCTACCACAGCCAACAAGTACAGGCATATACCGAATTAGGTTATGCCATGCCGGTGAGCACAAGTACGGCGCTCCAACCTTTTGCCCGGCTGGATTGGACACAACAACGTAGTGGCAGTTTTACCGAGTCTGGTGGCGAAGCGGCTTTACATGGGAAACGCCAAACAAATGATGTGACAAGCTTTAACCTGGGCCTGCGTAGCTATTCGGAGTTTGCGCTAAACAATGAGAGCACTGCGCGTGTCTCAGCATCGATAGGATGGCGTCATGCGGAAGGGGATGTGACCCCTACGCGCACCCTGCAGTTTGATCAGCTGCGTGAGGCACGCTTTACCGTTAATGGTGCCCCAATCAGCCGCAACAGCCTGCAGTTAGGGCTGAATGGCGAGGTCGATGTGCATAAAAACGCGAGCATTGGCTTAAACTACAGTGGTGAGTTCGGCGGTGGTAACACCAGCAACGCAGGATCGTTATATCTGAAGGTGAGGTTCTAAACAGACAGCCCAAGGCATAATGTCGCAGATCGGGAAATAAAGCATAAGTCTTCTAAATGGAAGTTTTATGCTTCACGGCACATTTACAATAATGCGCTTTTTAGAACCTTGGCGGGTTGGGGGGGATTCGAACCCCCGAATTCGAATCCCTGCCTGATTCACAGAGAGCATTCAATGCATGAACCTCTATCAGAACTAATCAGGATTCGGGTTACACCGAGTCAATACCAAAAATTGACCGAAGCGTCGATCCTATCTGGCATTAAACTTTCTGAATATATACGTCGCTTATTGATTTCTGCTGACTCGCTACAATCAGAATTAAACCAACTTCGTGAAATAGTCGACTCTCTACAACGTTCCCAAAAATCTGAAAATGCTATTTTGGAAATACTATTTCTTTTACGTAGCACCTTAAGCAACGATCAAATCACCCAAGCTCATTCAAAAATGAGTGAAATAGGCTTCAAAAGCGTCTGATTTTATCAATATATAGTAGGGGTACCGATGAAGCCCTGCTGTTTTCAGAAAATGCACAATCATCTGCCATTTTGATAGACACTGAAGCTCTAGCTTGCTAATGCAATCTTATGCTTATCCAGCTCTTTAAGACCAGATCACCCAGGTTCAACAGCAGCTGAATTCACTAGGTTTCAAAACTTTCTAATTTACCAATCAATAGTAGGGGAACAAATGAAGCTACCTGCAATAGCAGGCACGCTGGCTTTGTGCTGCGTGTCATTATCAGCAAATGCTCAATCAGCCAGCGTCCTTGATGGGACTGAGGGCCGGGCTTGCGAAGCAATCTTATGCTTATCCAGCTCTTTACGGCCAGGTGAGTGCAACCCATCATTAAACCAGTATTTTGACATTAAAAAATATACGAAGGGGAGCCTAGACTGGCCTGCAACTATTGATGCAAGACGCGCTTTTTTAGGTATGTGTCCCAGCAGCACAGCGCCTGGACTCTCAGAACGGATTGATGCCATATCGCGAGGGGCAGGAAAATGTGATCCAGACTACTTAAATAGGGCATATGCTGGAACCAGCTACAGATACCAAAAACGACGAGCACGTTTCACTTCTGATAACGAGTATGAATATTCAAACATAACGAAGATCAAAACCGTCACAGAAAACAAACTACCGGCTTATTGTATCGCTTACGTCAATCACGATTGGACATATGACTTATCCCTCAAATACGTAGGTACACCGATAAAAGGCGGATACTGGATTAAAGCCAGTGAATACGAGGCGGCACAGGCCAAATGGGAAGCGGACCATAACGGACAATGGGCCAAACAGTGGGAATACGCATGGGAGTCCCCCACAAGCGGGAACGCATCTAACAATAGATACGATAGCCGGTAACCATGCTGGCAGAATTTACATTACTAGCCGCAAGCTGTGCGCCCAACGTGCATATAAACACCATATCCGCTTTGGTGAAGCACGAATCAGCAGCCAATGTCTTTGCAATAGGTATTAACAAGGGAAAGCGGCTAACAACACAACCCACTACCCTGACCGAGGCCACAGACATTGCCAATGAACTCATTAAGAAAGGCATTGATTTTGATGCAGGATTAGGTCAGATAAACGTCCGAAACTGGCACTGGCTGGGTTTAAACACCGAAACCGTATTTGACCCTTGCACCAATTTAAGAGCTGCTCAAACGGTCTTGTCTGACTGTTATAGCCGAGCATTAAAGCAACATCAAGATCAGCAAAAGTCATTACAAGCAGCCCTTTCTTGCTACAACACCGGCAATTTTGAGCGGGGTTTTGAAAACGGCTATGTCAATAAAGTCATGGCGCAGGCAGGTATAAAAATACCGGCCATCAAGGCCGGTACAGGCAAAACCCCAAAAAATCCGGTGCAAGTCACCAAAACCACTAAAGACCCCAAATCAAAAAGCTCAAACGATGGTTTCAGTATTAACCGGACAACAGACGGCTTTCGTTTGGCAGATCATTAATTTCATTCATACATTTAGTTTTAAAAGGAACTACAAATAATGAAACGTAGTATTAAAGCTTTTTTTGCCCAACTTTCTCAAAGCAAATTTAAACGTATAGCCAATGCCTTGGCGATAGCTTCCGTAACACCTTCAATTGCTTTTGCTCAAGCAGCAGGTGGCCTAAAAAAAACGGAAACAGCACTAACAACGCTTAAAGATAACCTATATATTATTTTACCGATCGCCGCCGTAATTATTGGGGTCATCATCGCCATATTATACGCGGCCGAAATCATGCGAAAAGACGATGCAGTCCGTTGGGGAATCGGTGTTTTGTTAGCTGGTTCTATTGCTGAAATTGTCACGTTGCTCTGGAAATAGCAATGTCAGAGGATACAAAAAAAAATCCCTATCATTACCCAGTCTTCAAAGGACTCGGCAGAAAAGCCACCTATATGGGGATACCAACGGTTTGGTTTATTGGCACCATCATGATCGTTGGATTTTCTGCCATGATCTTTGGTTTATGGATTTGGCTGTCCTTACTTGTTTTATTACCCGCCATGGCCATCATCACAAAAACTGACGATCGAGCCTTTGACATCTGGGGGCTTGAACTGACAACCCGCTTCAGAAACCGAAATAAAAAATGGTGGAATGGTTCCAGCTATTCACCGGTATCTTATCCACGCCAACGACCTTGGCGCAATTAACAGGATTAAAAATGAGCGCCTTAAAACTCAAGGAACGTTGGGTATCAAGATACGTTCCGTACTCGCATCACGTAACTGATAACATCATTGCGTGCGAAAACAAAGAATACCTGGCCGTGCTCAAAGTGGGAGGACGATCACCCGACGCAGCGGACAAGGCTGAAAAATTTGAATGGATTGAAGCCTTACACAACGTATTACGTGGTCTTCCTTTTGGAAAACTGGGACTTTATTCACATATCATCAGGCGACGGGTAAAAGAATATCCTGAAAGCGAATTCCCACAGGTTTTTGCCCGTAAATTCGATAATGATTACCGGGCAACGTTCGATAAAAACTCACTGATGGTCAATGAATTATATTTGACCATTTTGATACACCCCGTTCATGATCCGATCCTGGGCAAAACAACCTCCTTGGAAAAAGCAAATGCCAAAATGTTAAAAGCCTGGCAAGATGAATCAATAGAAGATTTGAATGCAGCCATTCGAGCCATTAAAGCGGGGCTACACAACTATGATGCACAAGTATTAGGTATCGTAGATCGAACGGGCTACGCCTTTAGCGAAGCTGCTGAGTTTTTATCCTACCTCCTTTCCGGTGAAAAACAGTCCGTACCCCTCACAAAAGGCTATCTATACGATGCCCTCCCCTCCGCCAGACCCGTTTTTTCACGGTTTGGGGAACTGGGTGAGTTACGTAATATTGATAGCACCCAACTGTTTGGCATGATTGAAATCAGGCAATATGCCGATGACACAGAACCCGGTCATCTGGATAAATTGCTATCATCACCCAATGAATTTATTTTGTCGCAAAGTTGGGGTAGCTTTACCGGCTCAGCTGCCAAAAGCATGGTTAAACGCCATAAAAAATTGCTGACAGACTCAAACGATGATGCCACAAACCAACTAAGCCAATTGGACATGGTGATAGAAGATTTGACCGCGGGCAATCTGGGCTTAGGCGACCATCACGGCACTTTGCTGATTTTTGGCGATGAAGCTGAAAAACTCCGACGTGATATAGCAAACACCATTGCACTACTAGCTGGGACGGGTTTCATTGCAAAGCCGCTGGAAAAGGCATTGGAAGCAGCGTACTGGGCACAATTGCCCAGCAACTGGCGGTGGCGACCACGGCCAGTACCAATTACGAGCAACAACTTTTTGTGCATGTCCAGCTTTCATAACCAGTTAACGGGTAAAGCGACTGGCAACCCATGGGGGCCAGCGGCCACCATGTTCAAAACGCATACCGGATCACCCTTTTTCTTCAGTTACCATGAGTCCACCCACGAAGTTGACGAAACCGGCAAACGCCGTTTAGGTAACACCATGATTATTGGTATGTCCGGCACAGGTAAGACCGTATTGCAAGGTGTCTTACTCGCACAAGCTCAAAAATTTGGTGCAACTGCCGTGATCTACGACAAAGATCAAGGCATGCAGGTACTGGTACTGGCCTTACGGGGACAATACTTCAAATTCAATTTAGGTACGCCCACCGGCTGGAATCCCTTTCAAATGGAGCCCATCCCCCAAAACACGGCTTTTATGAGGCGGCTAATCACCTTTCTGGCTGAGTTGCGAGGAGAAACGGTATCCACGGCACAAAGCAAAGAAATATCACAGGCAGTTGAGCAAATGACCACCTTAATTGATATAAAAAGCCGTGGCCTCTCAACATTAACCACATTGCTACCTAACCCATACACAGAAAATGGCGAGTCTTCCGTTCATGCCCGTTTGTTACCTTGGTGCCAAGGCGGTGAATATGGCTGGGTCTTTGATAACCCCGTCGATTTAATGAGCCTGGACACCCCAGCAGGTCATAACCCGATTTTTGGGTTTGACATGACTGAATTTCTGGAAGATGACAAGGTTCGAGCTGCTGCCACGATGTATTTACAGCATCGTGTCCATGCGCTGCATGATGGCCGCAGAATTATTAATCTGATTGATGAGTGCCAGCACCCATTAAAAGATGAACACTTCCAAGCCGACATGCAAGATGCGGCTCGTACCATTCGAAAAAAAAACGGGGTGATGGCACTCAGTACGCAAGAACCGGAAGCTATTGCTAACAATCCGGTAGGTCCATCCCTCATTCAACAGTCCGCCACACTGATTTTTTTGCCTAATCCAAAGGCCAAAAAATCAACCTACATGAATGACTTCGGCCTAAGTGAATCGGAATTCAACTTAATCAAGGAATTAGGTGAGGCAAGCCGAAAATTTGTAATTAAGCAAGGCGTCAACGTAACGGTTGCCCAGCTGGACCTGTCTGGTTGTGAAGATGCCCTGATGGTCTTTAGTGGCAGTTCGGATATGGCGGAAGTGGCAGAAAAAGCCATTGCTGAAGTTGGTGATGACCCTGAAGATTGGTTGCCTGTTTATTTTGAGCGGGTGAAAAGACACATGGCTGGAAATTAAAGACGATAAACAGTGTCAAGTGCCGAAAGTCGTGTGGTGCGGCTCGCAGCAAAGCGAGGACACGGTCACGACTGGAGGGCGAAGCGAACACTTGACACCAAACGCAGTTGTTATGCTAACAGCAGGGGGAGCAGGTCATCTGCACCCCCTGCCCAGTGGCGAACGACCAAAAATATAGGACATTGAAATGGAAATAAAGACTGATTTCTCTAAATTATGGAAACAAGTTGATCGAATAATTGAAAACAGGCTTCCGTCTGAAAACGAGATGAAAAAAAACGCTTCCTACGAAAACGTACGTTTGCTCTCAGAAAATATGATGAACGCCAAAATTAATATTCAACAATATACAACTATTGAAGATAAGAAAAAGCTTACGACTTTAGTCGATCATTCCAGCCAGTTGTTAAGCCAGCTAGAAAAGCCAACACTAAGCCATGAATTAGTATCATCAAGCAACCATGAAATGGAGCTTTGAGCCATGTTGACGTTTAAAGAATGGTGCCAACATTACGACCACTACGACCCTGAAAGTCAAGAAGCTAAAGACGACTATGCGCGGTATATAGACTGGTCAAAACGGATTAAAGAAGTATTTATAAATGAAATAAGATTAAAAAATACCCGCACTTGCTATGGATGCAAAGCTTTTGTAACGGAACAAGGTACTTCACATTGTTTATTAGGCTTTAATCAGGAACGAGGACAACCCAAAGAGCGCTGTTTCAAACCACTGACCAATACAGATTTATTAAAATCAAGTCTGCTATCCCAGTGGTGCACGACTAAATAAAAAGCTTTTTTTCCAAATAAAGCACTCCCTTAGATATTTGTTTTTCAAATAAATATTTTCAAAATAAAGCCTCTCTGTCTTTCCCGCAAAAAAGGTACGCTCGTCCATTACCATAGACAGCTTCCTCTTTCACCTAACAGGAAATTCAATAATGAAACGACGTTATTTTTTAATGGCTGCGGTTGCCAGTGCCACCCTGCTGGCCGGTTGCAAACAAGGCCCTAATGAAACATTTTTGGGGTATTGGAAAGACCTTGATGACAATATGCCAGTGCATATCAAGCCGAATGGCAATGAATATATGGCCCGCCTTGGTCTTTATAACATGCCGGCAAAGGAGACATCACCAGGCATTATTACGATAGAAACAGCTAACCCGCTACAACTGAAATTCGATTCAAAAACAAATCAACTTCAAAATGTTGACCTTAATAAAACAATTGTTTTTCAACGCATTAACGAAGAGGAGTTTAAGATTCTCGACCAAAAATGGAATAACCCAAATTTCCAAAGCCCCACCAAATAAATAGTCTCGTTTTTAACAGCCAATCCGTTCAATACACATCTGTTATTGAACGTCTTCCCTTCTCACCTAAAACATCAATCCTTAACGGCATTCGCAAAACGGCGAAGGCTTACGCATAGGTATCCAATATGAAAAAAACATTTATTTATGGTCTGCTGGCTGTCACTGTATTCGTCTCTGGGCAAGTACAAGCACAATCAGGCATACCCACTCTCGATGTGAATTCTGTCCAGCAGCTTAATGCCCTGCTGGATCAATTGCAAACCGCAAAAACACAATTGGAACAAACCAAACGACAGCTTGATGCTTTAACGCAATCGTCCGGCTTTGGTTATGTCATAAGTAACCCCAGCGTGCAAGATGCTATCCGTGGAGCGCTGCCTAATGACGCTGCGGCATTGCTGGATCGTCTTGAATCACAAAGTGCCGAATTATCCAGCTCGGTACAAAAAATTACGCAAGCGGTTAATGCCCCTGTCAATTTTGCTCAGGACAAAATTGATATGAAAGCCAAATCAATTCAAATTGCCGCCACCAAAAAAGCATTGTCAGAACAAGCCTATAACGCGATGACAAAACGATTAAAAGTGATTGATGAGCTTCAGGCAAAAATCAATACCACCACCAACCCCAAAGAAATTGCTGAGCTGCAAGCCAGAATTGCCATCGAACAGGCCAATGTCCAAACCGACCAAACCCGAATCACCCTGGCAAATCAACAATTGGAGGCAGAACAATCTCTACTCGAAGCAAGAGCAGAAAAAGTGTATTCAGGTTGGTTTTCTGACGATACTCAATAAACGAGGGTCATATGGCATTTGATGCGTCCCACATTAGCAAGCCATCCGATTCCAATCGAATCGGTGAATGGTTGATGCAGCAGGTGGATACTGTTTTAAACAATGCAGTCAATACACCGATTGAACAATTAATAAAAGCCCTTGCCCCAGCCATGATTATTGGACTAACCATACAATTTCTTTTTCATGCCTACGCGCTGCAACGGGGTCATGGCAACATGACGGTCATGGAGTTTGTTCACAAATATCTAAAAATAGCCGTTTTAGCAGGTGTTATTACAGCTAATGGCTTTTATCAAACCGCAATTGTTAATGTGATGCTATCACTACCTGATGACGTTGCAGGCATTGTGGCTGGCGGAAATACTTTATCTGCACAAATTGACACATTGCGACAGGAAACAACCACGGCTTCAACAAAAATTCTTGGATTCGAAACGTTTTTGCCGAGCGGTCGCAATGTCATGATATCAATTTATGGTGGCGCAATTTCAATAATGACTGCGCTTGTTTCTGCCGTCGTTTCTATCATTATGGTGGTTGTCAAAGTCGGTATGGCCTTACTTGTCGCAGCAGGCCCAATCTTCATATCTGCCCTAGCCTTTGAACGCACAGAAAAGCTATTCGACAGTTGGGTATCGCAAGCCCTTAACTTTATTTTTCTGGCCCTGCTAGCTGGTTTGATGTTTTCAATTTTGCTCCAGTTAAATCTGGCTTACGTCAAGATGATGATTGATTTTTTATCCAAAAACGAAAGCAACTTACTGAACTTAATTGGTGGCTACTTTTTTGTTGGTATTGCCTCTGTGTTCGTCATGCTCATGATCCCAGGAATGGCACAAGGTCTATCCGGTGGTTTTGGCGCTCAATTCGGAATTGGCATGGCGGCAGGAGGAGTAACTAAAGCACTCCGTTTAAACCGTCTTCTTAAAAGAAAATAGGAATGTTCATGAAGTCTTTAACAAGATTATTTTTTATATGTTTTTCAGTTTACTTGAGTGGCTGCGCTTTCAAGCCACCAGCGGCAAACCAACCGGCCGATTCACCTCGCTATCCGGTTAATGCCTCAGAACCACTTTTACAAAGGTTTTAAATGAGTACAGAAAAAATAAAATCTATTGATGTAGCTGCAGAGTTAGAAAAAACCAGAGGGCTGGAACGTGATTACGTCGGTGAGCTGGTCACTAGCCGAAAACGGGCATGGCAAGTGGCCTTGATTTCATGTGTATTGACGGTAGCAGCCATTGGGGCCGTAATCGGTTTAACACCCCTGAAGCAACCCCCTGAAATTTACGTTGTACGGGTTGACAATGCCACCGGCAACATCGAGCATGTCAGTGAGTTGGGGGAACCATTTGAAAGCTACAACGAAAGGATTGATAAGTATTTTCTAAATACTTATGTCCTCAATTGCGAAGGCTACAACTGGTACACAATTCAAAACCAATTCAATACATGTGCCCTATTATCAGACCCAGCCATACAAAACCAGTATGGAAAACGGTTTGAAGGAGAGTATGCGCCAACCACCCGACTGGGTACGCTGGGTAACATTGATGTCACGGTGCATTCGATTACCCTGGGTGAGAATCAAACGGCAACGATCAGGTTTTCAACCACTGAACGAGAAGCATCCACCAGCCAAGTACAGGCAGAACGCCATTTACTGGCAACGGTCGCTTTTCAATATATCAAAGTCCCCCTGACTGAAGAAGTTGCCAGACGTAACCCGCTCGGGTTCCAGATCACCCGCTACGACTTAGCAGCCGATCTGTCCAGATAATCCCCATTCATAGGAATAAACCATGAACCGCTTTGCCATTCGGGCAATAACGGTGGCCTTGTGCTGCGTGTTAACAACGCCAGCCATGGCACTGGATGCCCCCAAGCACTCTCGTGCTGATCATCGGGTTAGATACGCCAATTACAACCCTGCTGATGTGATTCATCTGAATGCCGTTATTGGTGTAGCTTCCGTCATCGTCCTGGAAGACGATGAAGTCTATAAGTTCCACGTTTTTGGTGACAGTGAAGCCTACGAATTCACGCATTTTGACAATAACCTGTTTTTTAAGCCGATTGCAGACGATGCAGACAGCAATTTGATTGTCATCACGAACAAGCGTAACTACACATTCAAGGTTAGTTACAGCAACGACCGCAACTCACAGGCAATGTACAAATTGGTCATGAGGTACCCGGATACCAAGGCCAAAGAACGGTATCAGGAAAACAAAAAACAGGCAGTCAAACAATCATTTGCCAAGGTTGGCCAACCAGTTAACTGGGCATCTTATACAAAGAGTGGCGACATTGAGCTGGCTCCCGTCCATATTTGGGACGATGGGCGTCAGACATGGATGCAATTTAATGATACGGCTGAAATACCTGCAATTTACAAGGTAACCAGTACCGGCCAAGAGGTGATCACCAATCACCACATGGCCGATCCCACGACCCTTGTTTTACACCGTACGGCTGACCGTTGGCATTTGCGCTTAGGTGAACAAGTCGCTGCCATTCACAACGGCAATAAAGGCTATGTACCATACAAACCCAATACGGGTACGGCATCGCCCAGCGTTGAACGTGTGGTAATCGGTGCAGAAAAACAGGAGTTACCTCAACCTGCACCCAAATTAAACCAAGTCAGAACGACTTATGAGGTTCCACAGCGCGTATCAGAAAAACCAGCCACCCCAACTCTGGCTCCGGCCAAGGTATGGGTAAAAGACGGCCAGACATGGATGCAATTCAAGCAAAAGCAATTACCTAGCGTCCGGCCCTTGAGTGAAGCGGGTCGTCCCTATAACGCCAAAACCTTAATCCGGCCAAAAAATACGCTGGTGATTCAATCTACATCGGCCAAATGGTTGATTAGCAAAGGCAATGACAGCATCACCTTTGATATACAGGAAATTCAAAAATGATGGAAAACAATCCAGACCCCAGGCCTGAATTAGATAATCTGATTAATCGGGGTCAAACAAACTTTGAGAATGTGAAACGGCCTTTATCTCCCGGGGCAAAAGGCTTTATGAAGCTGGTAATGCTCATTGCCATCGTTTTAATTGCCGTCATCGGCTGGACATCCTGGGGGCCTAAAGACGCAGCACTCGCAGAAGAAGCGATACCGCTTCGTAGCGGTATCAATAACCCACTAACGACACCTAAAATCAGCAACCCGACCCCACCGCCAACACAAGCGATAACCGAGGAACCTAAAACAGCGAAAGCTGATCCGGTCATACCAATTATCATCAGCGGGAATGCAGGTGGCGGCATGACAATTATCAATGAAACGGTTGCACGACGGTTAAGAAGCCCGTTAAGAGCAGATACATCCACCAGCCAATCAACCGAACAAACCGCCACACAACATACCGTCAGCAGTGATGCGGGACCGTTAGCAGACAAATTAAGACCGCTGGAGCTGGTCCCCTCTATTGCCGGTCAATTGGGTGATCGTAATTACTTAATTACCCAAGGCACCATGATTGATTGTGTGATGCAAACCAAACTGATTACCGGCCAGCCAGGTTTACTAACCTGCATATCGACTCAAAACGTCATGAGTTCTAACGGCAAAGTGATACTGATTGATGCAGGCACCAAGTTTGTGGGCTACCAAACAGGCGGCATTGAACAAGGTATGCCGCGGGCATTTGTAGCCTGGCATCGTCTGGAAACACCGAACGGGGTAATTTTAAATCTGGACTCACCCGGCACTGGACCACTGGGTGAGGCAGGGGTAGATGGAAAAATTGACCACCATTTCTGGGAAAGATTTGGCAATGCCATTTTATTGAGCCTTGTCGGTGATTTTGGCAACTGGCTTTCAAACCAAGGAAGTCAAGGCGACAACAACATCCGTTTTGATAACACAGCAAATGGTGGTCAGGAGATTGTTGCCAAGGTTCTTGAACACTCTTTAGACATCCCTCCCACTCTTTATAAAAACCAGGGCGAACGTGTTGGCATCATGGTTGCCCGTGATCTGGACTTCTCAAAAGTTTATGACCTCAAACCCACTTTATGATAAATCCATTGCTGTCAGAACGTTTTTACGACCCCTACAGCCTTACCTGACATCAGATCAGGTAAGCGAACTGGCAATTGTACGACCCGGTGAGCTCTTTACCCGTGAATACGGTGCCTGGCATCAACACGATTGCCCGACACTCACCTTAGATCACCAGCGGGCTTTATGCAATGCCCTGACCGTTTACAACGGTCTGGGTTATGCCCCTATTTTGTCTGTCCTCCTGCCTGATGGCGAACGTGGCCAATTAGTACAGCCCCCCGGTACGCTAGATGGCACCATCGCTATCAATATACGTAAACACACGCAGTTGGTTAAGCATCTGGAAGACCTAGCGGCAGATGGTGCATTTGACTATGTCGATGACAGTCAAGCACATCAAAAAAAGAACGGCTTTAGCCAAATTGATAATGAGTTGCTCGCACTTAAAAACGCAGGGCAAATTCCTGATTTTTTACATAAAGCGATTCAAGCCAAGAAAAACATTGTGATTGCCGGTGCTACCGGATCAGGCAAAACCACATTTGCCCGTTCACTCATTGAACGGGTTCCGGTCGATGAACGGATCATCACCATTGAGGACGTACACGAACTAATCCTGCCGAACCATCGCAACATCATACACATGATGTATGGCGGCACTCGTGGCCGTGTGACTGCCAGCGATTGTATTGCTGCCTGCATGCGTCTTTCTCCTGACAGGATTTTTCTGGCTGAGCTGCGCTCAGGCGAAGCCTGGGAATACCTGACTGCCTTAAATACCGGCCACCCCGGTTCTATTACCACTACTCATGCCAATTCAGCCAGGGACACGTTTAATCGCTTGGCGATGTTGGTAAAGCAATCGCCAACAGGCGGGCAATTGGATCTGGAAACGATTCAGGCATTTTTACGAAACACCGTTGATATCGTACTTTATTTTGAAAAATTCAAATTACGCGACATTTATTATCAACCAAAAAATCTATTAATTTAGGAGAAAAAACAATGAGCAAAATCCAAACTAATAAACCCTATAAAGGGGTTGGATTCGCTGTTATTGCCTATCAGATTATGGAAAAAACATATACGGAAGGAAAGCGGCTTAATAAAACACCAGAGCAAATCAGTGAGGACATTAAAAATGCCTATCCCTGGCAGCATCGTGAAGGCCGCAGATATAACAAATGGTTAGAAGTACGTCGTGATTTTTTTGAAAAACATGGTTTACCCATAAGCCAACGTAGAACATCCCTAAAAAATCTGGCAGCTAAAGCCAAACAACTTTAACACCCCCTACTTCCAAATTCCCATCCACGTTTATTTTTATTCGTTTTCAACGAAATTTATCTTATCGAGGTTTTTGTTATGAGTAACCCAAGCATGCCCTGGTTCCGTATGTACACAGACTTTCTGAACGACCCCAAAATGATTTCTTTGGCTTTTGAAGATCAACGTCACTTCGTCGGTATTCTTGCACTCAAATCTGACGGTATGCTGGAACAAGATTGTGACCCGGAACTAATGGATAAAATCGTTGCACAGCGCCTTTGGATTGATCGGGGCGTAATTCGGGAGGTCAAAAAAAGGCTGGTTAATGCCGGTCTAATTTACGAAGACTGGCAACCGGTTGCCTGGAATAAACGTCAAAAAATCAGCGACCATGACAGCACAAATGCTGAACGTCAAAAACGTTATCGGATTCGCCAAAAACAAGAGCAAGAACGGTTAAAACAAGAACAGGAAAACACCAATGAAACACAAGACACTGATTTTATTGAACAAAATAAAACCAAAGAAGTGAGTAACGATACCATAACGCAACGTAACGCATTACGTAACGTAACGGTAACGCAGCTAGATAAGAATAGAATAGATAAGAACAGAAGAGATAAGAGTAATGATGCATTACTCATCACTCCCCCCTCCTGCCCTATCCAAGAAATCGTTGATTTGTACCACAAGCACATGCCAGAGAATCCGAAAGTAAAAATTTTAGATAACAAACGGATTCGAGCAATAACAGAAAAATGGAATGAAGCAGCAACGAGCAATAACAAACCCTTTGGCTACCAAACCGTTGAAGACGGTTTAAAAGCCTGGGAGGTATTCTTTGAAATCTGCAATGATTCAGATTTCTTGACTGGGAAAGTTGCACCCGGTCCTGGGAGAACAATACCTTTCATTGCAGAACTGGATTTCTTGGTCTCCGATAAAGGTTTCAAAGGATGTCTTGAAAACAAATATCACAGGGAAAATGTGTGAAAACCTTCCACAGCACAGATGCGGAGCAGTCCGTACTTGGGGGGCTGATTTTAGACAATCATGCCTGGGATCGCATTGAAAGCCTGCTATCCCCAACCGATTTTTATCTTAAAAACCATGAAATTATTTACAAAAAAATAACTTCAATGCTGAACAGGGATATTCCTGTTGATGTAATCACCCTGGGCGAAACATTAAAAAACTCAGGTGAAATTGAACTTGCCGGAGGGGTAGTCTACCTGCATGATCTGGTACGAAATACGCCATCAGTAGCCAATATTCAAAAATACGCAGAGGTCGTGCGAAACTACAAAATCAGGCGTAATGTCATTGAATTGAGCCATACGATCAGCATCATGGCGCATGAAAAAAACTCAGATGATCTACTGGAAAGCGTCACTAGCCTAGTCATGTCTGCCACCGATCGTAGAGCTGCAGGCAATGAAGGCATGAGTATCGGCCAATTATTGCCTGCATTACTGGACACCTTAGATTCACGACAAGAGAAAAATGGCGCTATATCTGGCGTTGCCACTGGCTTTATTGATCTTGACAACAAAACCTGCGGTTTGCAGCCAGGCGATTTGATCATTGTCGCTGGGCGTCCATCAATGGGTAAAACTACGCTGGCAGTCAACATTGCTGAAAACGTGGCCGCTGACGGTGGTACCGCATTGATAATCAGTCTGGAAATGTCTGCTGCCCAGCTTGCAGAACGTAGCATTGCCCGATTTGGTGGCATTGATACGCAAGTCTTGCGGACAGGACAACTTAGCCCAGACGACTACACCCGGCTTACGTTTGGACTACAAAAATTACAAGATCAGAATCTGATCATTGCCGATGACCCTGCCTTATCCAACGTCGCAAAAATCCGCATGTCTGCCCGAAAAACCAAGCAAAGACAGGGACAACTAGACTTAATCGTGATTGATTATCTCCAGTTAATGCAAGGCACAGGCAATACCCGAAACGAGGAAATCAGCGGCATTACCCGATCTTTAAAGCTCTTGGCCAAAGAACTGGATTGCCCGATTATATTGCTTTCCCAACTGTCCCGAGACGTTGAAAAACGAGCAGATAAGCGTCCGCTATTGAGCGATTTACGTGATTCTGGATCCATCGAACAAGATGCAGACGTGGTCCTGATGGCATATCGAGATGATTACTACAACCCGGAGTCCGCGTTCAAGGGTCATGCCGAACTATTAATACGTAAGCAAAGAATGGGGCCGCTGGCTGACATTTATCTTTGCTTTGAGGGCCAGTATTCGCGTTTTTTAAGTGCAGATAAAAGAGAACTGACACGACTGCGTAACGCTGTTCCTGCGACGCAATCAAGTCGCAAACAATTTGGATTTTAAAAGGAGACCTATGATGATCAATGTTTATGAACAAATTTTGTCTGGGATCGACTCCAGAATCAGTATGGCCGCAAAACTACGGGCGTTATACCCGGTAATTGAAAGAAACATTGCTGCGGGTCTTAGCTATCAAATAATTCTGGAGGATTTGAAAGAAGCAGGTTTAATAATTAACTATGAACTTTTCCGAAAAACGTTATTTCGAATCCGCAAGAAAAACAAAACAGCCAAATCCATAATAAACCAAGCCAGCAAAACTGAAAATGCAGTCATGTCACTCACCACACCGACACTGGCACCAACAACCACATTGGCGCCTGCCTCAAATACAGACGACACCAAACAGCCAGAACGACAACCTATATCCAGTGTAAATACACCTTCAAAACGGATTGAATCACCGGCAGACCTGAGAGCCATTCGGGATATGGAGGTTGATTTAAACGCGTTAAAAGAAGAATGGAAAGCCCAAAACCGCCAGAAAAAATAACTGGTATTGATCGATTAATTTGATTTTTTAAAAAGGAAATATGATGAAAATTGCAGTTTTAAACTACACCGGCTCCGTTGGAAAAACCGTGATTGCCTCCCACCTACTGGCCCCACGCCTGAGCAACAGCCAAATATTTGCTATTGAATCCACCAATGAAACTGCTGGTGATCTAGGCTTGGACATTGACCAATTGCGAGGTGAACAATTTGGTCAACTTTTCCGTGAGTTACTGATACTAGATAATGCCATTATCGACGTGGGCGCATCAAATATTGAAGACTTTTTAGATCACATGCTCAAATATGAGGACTCACATGCAGAAATTGATCTGTTTGTTTTACCCGTTGTTTCAACCGGCAAAGCCCAGCGAGAAACGATTAAAACCGTTTCTGCACTCGTCGGATTGGGTGTAGAGCCCAAACGAATACAAGTAATCTTTAATCGGGTTGAAGGAGATGTAGAAGACAACTTTTCTTCCATCTTGATGTACGCTCAAAAATCGGGTGAGTTCATTGCAAACCCAGCCGTGGCCATATTTGAAAATGAAGTCTTTGAGTTACTGGCGGAACAGCGCACAACGATTGCCGATGTGCTGGCCGACAAAACTGACTACCGCCAAAAATTGCGTGAAGCCGATCGCAAAAACAAACCACTGATTAACAAACTCACCAACATGCACAGCCTGCAAGCATTGGCAAAACCTGTTAACCGCCAACTGGATAAAGTTTTTATAGCGTTAATCGGGAGTAATCCAGCAACCGTTAATCCAGGACAAAACAGCGATGACTGAACCCCGCAAAAAAATTGATTTTTTATATCACGAAGTGCTGGGAGAAGTAACGGCCATTACAAAACGGGTAGAAGAGCTGGACAACCATTTAGCTAAAACGGCCAAAATGCTCGTTGTCTCCATTCAAGATGCCGAACACATCACCAAAACACTTGAAAAACTCCCAAAAGACGTTTCGGATGACGTACAACGAGCCATGCTGAATACTGGCCAAAAGCTCAATACGGAACTGCTCACGCAGTTTCAGAAAACCCATACCGAAACCAAAATCGTGCTCAATGAGCTCTCCATCAATACCGCCGGGTACGCAAAAATTGCCCTGTACGCCGCTCAAAAAATGGCTATGTTGGCCATTGTCGCGGGTGCAGCGAGCGGTTTAGGTGCTGCCCTGCTAACGCTCTACTTCAACTCTTAGGAATAACAAACATGTCGCCAATTACCAAGCGTCGTTTAGCGGCGCTATTGGTCTTTGTGTTTCCTTTATCCGCTTGGATCATTGCCGCCAGCATTGCTGGCGGTATATGGATTAAACACTGGACATTAAATCACTTTATACAACTTGCCTATGCAACACCCCATTACAGCCCGTTATACATCTGGCCTGCTATTGGTTTTATTTTTGCGGTAGCACTCTTTATTTTTATTGCCAAATCCAACAAAACCGAGGGGTTTGAAGGGGCTGGCTATAAAGAGTTTATTCGTGGTACACAAGTTGTGCCGGCAAAAAAACTGCGCCAACTCTGTACTGAACCTACCCGGCAAATCGAAGTGGCAACGATGCCAATGCCAATCAAAGTGGAAAACCTTCATTTAATGATTGGTGGCGCCACAGGCTCAGGCAAGTCTGTCCTATTAAGAAAAATGGCGTATACCGTGCGTAAACGCCGGGAACGTATGTTTGTGATAGACCCCCAACGGGGATTTAATGAGCAAGTTTTACAAACCCGGCGATATTGTCCTGAATCCTTACGATATACGTTCAGTTGGCTGGGTATTTTTTAATGAAGTGCGAGCCGATTACGATTGGAAGCGGCTTGCTCACTCACTGGTGCCCATGTCCCAGGACAAAAGTTCTGAAGAATGGAATGACTTCGGACGGCTTTTACTCCGGGAAACCGCAAAAAAAATGTATCACCAGGGCAATACCAACATCATGGAATTATTCCGGCTTTGTACGATTGAATCCCCTGATGTACTTAAAAAATATTTGGAAGGCACGTTGGCTGAATCCTTGTTTACGGGTTCTTCTGAGGCGAGCAAAGCGCTATCCAGCGCCCGGTTTGTTTTATCAAACAAACTATCCGAGCATACCAGCATGCCTGCCGGTGACTTCTCAATCCGCGAATGGTTGGAAGATCCTAACGGCGGGAATTTGTTTATAAACTGGCGCGAAGATATGGCAAGTGCCATGAAACCCCTGGTATCGGCTTGGGCTGATGTGTTTATCACATCGGTTTTGTCTATGACAGAAGACAGAAACCGTCGATGGTGGATGTTTATTGATGAATTAGCCAGCCTAGAAGCCTTGCCCTCATTGGAAGCAGGCTTAACCAAAGGCCGAAAAAACGGACTGCGTATTGTGGCTGGCCTGCAAAGTACGTCCCAGCTGGAACATATCTACGGTGAAAAAATGGCAACCACCATTCGGGCATCTTTCAGAAACCTGGCGGTTTTGGGCGGATCAAAAACCGATCCCAAAACGGCAGAAGACATGAGTAAAAGTCTGGGTGAACACGAAGTAAAACGCTACGAATACAGCGTTTCAAGGTCGGTTGACACGCGCAATACCTCTGACCAGTTCAAACGGGAAACCGAACGAGTCGTAACCCCCAGTGAAATTCAGGCATTCAAAGAAATGATGGGCTACGTTGCCTTTGCGGGTGATTACCCGATTGCCAAAATACAAATGCAATATGAAGCCTTTCCTATTGTGATAGAGCCATTTGTAGAATCGGCGCAATAAGGCAGGCTCTAATCCTGCCAAACATCGGTTAGCCACTTTGACACGTCCAAACTGGCTGTGCATAGGAAAAACATGATAACGAAAAAAATTTTATATCGTGGTGAAGCATCTAAAAACACCCATTACTACGGGGATCAAGAAGACGACTACTACAGCAAAGACGGTAATGCAGCGATCTGGCAAGGCAAAGGAGCTGAAGCACTGGGACTGTCTGGCTCGGTTGATATTAACCGTTTTCAGGCCATGCTGGCAGGTAATTACGGTCACGGAATTACCGCCGGAACCAGCATCCGTAAAGACTCAAACGCCCGTTCTGGGCTGGACTTAACTTTTTCAGCGCCTAAAAGCGTAACCATACAGGCTTTAATTGGCGGTGATGAACGCCTTATTGCGGCTCATGATAAGGCCGTTGAAGAAACGCTACAGTATATTGAAAAGCATCTGACTGAATCAAGACAAACGATTAATGGCATTAATCATGTGGAAAAAACCGGTAATTTAATCATTGCCAAGTTTCGACACGAAACGGCCCGGGCCGTCGGCTCGAATGTACCGGATCCACAATTACATACGCACACGGTCATTATGAACCAGACACAGCGTGAAGATGGGTCTTGGGCTGCATTGCAAAACGACAAAATTGTACAACTCAGAAAACTGCAAAATACCATTTATATGGGGGTGCTAGACAGAGAAGCGAGAGGTTACGGTTATGAAATCCGATATGAGAAAGACCATATCGAATTGGCGCACATTAGTCGCAAAGAAATAGAAACGTTCAGTAAACGACAAACGCAAATTGCCAAAGAACTAAAAGATAAACAAGGACTTAACATTAAAAATGCCTCGCGTCTGCAACGTGAAACTGCCCTGCTTTCCACTCGCCAGCGCAAAAATGACAATTACAGCCGTGCTGAATTACACGCAGAATGGGTAAAAGAAGCAAATGAAATAGGCATGTCACTAAATACGGAACACCCAAAAGCTAAGGAACGCACACAAAAAGTACTAGCAATCCCAAAACTGGACGACGAAAGCAAGCAACGCATTGCTGATATGGCTGCTATTTGGGCCATTAAGCATTTAAACGAACGGGAAACTGTTATGTCACATAACGACTTACTATCAAGCGCAGTAAGCCATGCAGCGGGTCTGGTTGAGGTTGAACAAATCGAACGGTCATTATCAAAATTACATGGCCAGGGAAAACTGATTGTGCGGCCTGAACATTACATTAGCAACACAGACTTAAAAGGACGTGCCAGAACCCGTGAAAACTGGGCCAAAGAATATGCCAGTGCAAAAAACATAACATTGGCCAAAGCATACGATGCCGTCAACAAAGCGATTAAAGTCGGTCGGCTTGGTCTCGTTGAAAAAAGTTATGCGACGGCTGCATCATTCCATAGCGAAGAAAACATTATGGAGATGGAAAAACAGGGTCGTAATACTGTTAAAACAATTATCGAACCTGAAGCCTTGAAAACAGAATTGGACAACACAACGCTCACGCCAGGTCAAAAAGATGCCATAGAACTGATACTTTCCGAAAAAGATCAGATTGTCGGCATACAGGGGCTGGCCGGAACCGGCAAATCATTTGCCCTACAGAGCACACAAAAACTACTGAATGAGCGTGGTTATAACATGATTGCCTTGGCACCTTACGGTGCCCAGGTCGCTAACTTGCGCAATGATGGCATTCAGGCAAAAACAGTAGCATCCCAGCTAACAGCTACCGACAAACAACGGCTGAAATCCCAATTAGCTGAAAATACCGTGGTGGTGATTGATGAAGCCGGGGTAATACCAATACGGCAAATGGAGCAGCTTTTAAAACAATTACAGCCTTCTGGTGCCCGTATTGTTTTACTCGGTGACATTGCCCAGACAAAAGCCGTGGAAGCGGGTCGGGCATTTGCCATGCTGCAAGAAAACGGTATGAAAACAGCGTTGATGGGTGATATTCAACGTCAAAAAAATGAAAACTTGAAAAAGGCCGTTGAGCTGGCGGCAACCGGCCATGCTAAAGAATCACTGGCCTTCATAGAACGCGTTGCTGAAATACCAGACAAAATACTTGAAGACCCGGAAACCGGAGCAATAGAACGTGACAGTTCAGCTCGTTATGAAACGATTGCAAATGAATACGTTTCGTTGTCCTCAGCTGAACAAGCAAAAACATTAATTGTGACTGGCACAAATTCATCCAGAAATGATATTAATGAAAGAATCCACGAATACCTTGGACTGGCTGGCAAAGGCCATGAATTTCAATTATTAACCCGTCACGACACGACCAAAATGCAACGCAGGCATACCAAATACTATACCGTCGGCGATATTATTCAGCCTGAACGGGATTATAAAAATGGTTTAACACGGGGCAATCTCTATGAGGTAATTAAATGTGATGTACAAAAAGACAGACTAACAGTCAGATCATTATCTGAAACAAACAAGGAAATAGAAATAGCTCCTAAGCTCATGTCCAAACTTTCTGTATACCATTTGCATGAAGCTGAATTAGCTGCTGGTGATGTCGTCCGTGTCACTCGTAATAATGCTGCATTAGATCTAGCGAATGGCGAAAGATATGATGTATTGATGGTTACTGAAAACTCAGTCACTCTGGGCGATAAAACAGGACGGTCCATTACATTACCAACGGATGAACCATTGCATCTGGATTATGCTTATGCAACAACGGCGCATAGTGCCCAGGGATTAACTTGCGACCGTGTTTTATATAATGCTGAAAGTTTTTCATTAACCACGGCTCAGGATACCTATTACGTGAGTATTTCCAGAGAAAAGCATGAGGTAACTGTATTCACAGACGATCAAAAAAAATTGCCCAAAGCGATTGATCGAGTACCTTACAAAGGGCTTGCGCATGACTTAATTAACCCTGATTTA
Source organism: Advenella mandrilli (assembly GCF_016595155.1). Taxonomy (GTDB): domain Bacteria; phylum Pseudomonadota; class Gammaproteobacteria; order Burkholderiales; family Burkholderiaceae_B; genus Advenella; species Advenella mandrilli. The sequence goes on along the minus strand of NZ_JAENGP010000024.1, from coordinate 2,973 downwards.
CAGGTTGAAAAACCAGAAATCAGTAAAAAAGATTATGAGTTTACGCATGCGGAATTTGAGATGTAGGTTTCGCTATTATTTTGTCCCTTATGCGTCCATTGTCTGTCCCTTGCCTGTCCACTATGTGTCCCCTGCCTGTCCCTTTCATGCTCTTTGATAAATTATAAAAATGTCTACATCAGTAAATACTACAAGTGTAGAACAAAAAAACAAGGTTTTATAAAGCTCTCAGCAAATTTCAAGCACATTTTGTACCACACTCAATATTTCAAGATAATCGACTGAAAGCACGCAGACATGCGGCTTTCAGAACCCCCAAAGGGGGTGCGTCCTGTATGCAACTTTAAGGGCTACAAAGAGCTTAAAGTTGCTGCCAGTCGCAGACTGGCAATGTCGCTTAATTGGGACCCATCGAAGATGGGAAAACGACTTGCAGACATTCAATTCTAGTGCTTAGTAAGCATTCCGTGAATACAGTTTGAATCGACCAGACTTTTATAGACAGTTCGTTGCCTCAGAAAAGTATTGCTGTTCGTAGTTTACCGGCGAAAGGTTCGCCGCATGGCTGTGCCGACGAATCGGGTTGTAAAACATTTCGATGTAGTCAAAGATATCTTCGCGTGCCAGCTCACGTGATCGACAAGGGGCTGGCGACGCCCGGCCTGTTGGCCCAGGTGCTGGTCGCCAAGTATGCCGATCACTTGCCCCTGTACCGGCAGGAAAAAATCTTTGAGCGGGCGGGCCTGAAACTGTCCCGTTCCACCCTGGCTGACTGGGTGGGCGCCTGCGGGGTTCATCTGCAACCACTGGTTGATGCCTTGCGCCAGGTGATGCTTGGGCATCGGGTCATTCATGCCGATGAAACACCGGTGCAGATGCTCAAGCCGGGCAGCCAAAAAACGCACCGTGCCTATCTGTGGGCTTATGCGCCGGGCGCCTTCGAGAATTTACGTGCCGTCGTGTATGACTTCAACGAAGGCCGTGCCGGACAATATGCCCGTGAGTTCTTAGGGAACTGGCAAGGCAGCTTGGTCTGCGATGATTATTCGGGTTACAAGGCCTGCTTTACCCAGGGCATGACCGAGATTGGCTGCATGGCGCATGCCCGTCGTAAATTCTTTGAACTTCATGCCAATGGCGGCAGCCAGCTGGCCGAGCAGGCACTGCATCATATTGCACAACTCTACCGGATAGAAGAACAGGTCAAGGACTTGGCCCCGGCAGACCGGTTGCGTATCCGGCAGGAACGGGCCAGGCCGCTGGCCGATGTGCTACATGACTGGATGCAAATCCACAGACAGCGGGTGCCAGATGGATCAGGCACTGCCAAAGCACTGGACTACAGCCTGAAACGCTGGGTGGCATTGACGCGTTATCTGGATGATGGGCAATTGCCAGTGGATAACAATCATATCGAACAGCAGATCCGGCCGGTGGCCATTGGCCGCTCGAACTGGCTGTTTGCAGGCTCTTTGCGAGCGGGCAAGAGGGCCGCAGTCATCATGTCGCTGATTCAATCCGCCAAGCTCAATGGGCATGATCCGTATGCCTATTTGAAGGATGTACTCACACGCTTGCCCACTCAGCCCGCCAGCCGTATTGCTGAACTGTTGCCGCATAATTGGCAACCACAGACAGCGATGTAAAAAAACAGGTTAAAGAAAACCGCTGTCAAGATGAGATGGCCGAACGCTTACATTCATTACGCCAACGGCATAATTGATTGGGATGCAAATCGTGTTCACGGGCAACCTCAGCGACCGTTAATTCATTGCTGAGCAAATGCTCAACCACGCTGCGTTTAAAATCTTTGGTGAAATGACGGCGAGAAAGACGCCGGTACGCGTCTGTAGAAGTGTGAGTGCTGTTCATAAGTTCCAACCTAAAAATAGATTGGAACCTATTGTCGTTTTTTTACGAGGAAATTCAAGACGGCACTGGTCGGAGCATTACTCTGCTTCTGCTATTGTCATTTCGTTTCTACCCGAAGCAGGTTTATTAACGGACTGATTATCAAGCCACGTTCCATAATTAATAGTTGTACCTTGTAAACGCCAACTAGAACGGCCATTGTCAGCTCTGCCGAGAATAACAGCGGATGCAGCACTTGGGCTTTTAAAACTCACGTCACGAACAAAAACCAGAAGCTCTTTGGTATTATCAGGAAGCAGATCACCATTATTTATCAGTTGAGAGTGCAGGTTATTATAACTATGCGGAACACCACTCCACTCCTTGCGAGCCTTGGAGCCTTTCAGCACCACAAAAGCATCACCTAACTCACGAGCAAGAGCTTCTAGTCCGCTTTTTGGTTGTTTTAGTTCAAACAGTGCTTCTGCCTCAGCTAGAGTTTGCAACGCCATCATCTCTGTCGCTTCTTCTGTGCTATCAATGCGTTTATCTAGTCGCCAAGCCTTTTCAAATTTTGTCACTAAATCGGCCTGTCGTTTCTTGATTACTTCAACGGTCCAGTTGTCATGCTGCAATACTTGGGTAGTTAATGCAAACGAAGAAATGCCGCCCTTAGTGAAATAGGCTGTCTTCTTCTTGTTAAATTCGAAGTTGCTTGCAGAACTATTCTTCCTGCGACTCAGTAATGCCAAATTACCCAATCGGTGTACCCAATATTGGTGCTGCTCAATTTTAGGAATCCACTCTCTCCATTTGCTACCTGATGCTGGTTGTCTTGGCAAAATGTGTTCCACACTAACGACATCATGCTGATAACTTGCACTTCCGTCAGAAATTAAATCGTCCAGCCTTAACAGTAAAACACTCAAGGCTTTGGGTGAATGGGTTTCATATAGTGGCCCGTTTAATGTGTTATAGGTGGCATTCTGTTCTGTGTAATGCTCCGCCCCATACCGTATTGACAGCTTAAAACTTGTTTTTACAGCTGCACTCGCCAAGGCAATAACTCGTCGACGCGATTAACCGGATAGTCGGCAATCACCGACAGCACATGACGCAGGT
>NZ_JAENGP010000023.1 GCF_016595155.1 Advenella mandrilli | reverse complement strand
CACCAGATGGCCAAGAACGGCCGTGCGGGTGCTGCGTTATCCATTGCGGCCCTGGGCTCTTTCTTTGCTGGTTGTTTTGCCACTGTTTTGCTGGCCGCCTTTGCGCCACCCCTGGCTGAAGTCGCCTTCAAGTTTGGTCCGGCCGAATACTTCTCCCTGATGGTGCTGGGCCTGATTGGTGCGGTGGTACTGGCTTCCGGTTCCCTGCCCAAAGCGGTGTGCATGATTATCCTGGGCTTGTTGCTGGGTATGGTGGGTACCGATGTGAACTCGGGTGTGGCCCGTTTTGACTTTGGCATTCCAGAGCTGCAAGACGGTATTGACTTTGCCGTGGTGGCCATGGGTGTTTTCGGTCTGGCCGAAATCATGAATAACCTGGCGCAAAAAGAAAACCGCGTTGACATTACCGATAAACTGGGTAGCCTGTATCCGAACAAACAGGAATTTAAAGAAGCGGCCCCTGCTGTACTGCGCGGCACCTTGCTGGGCTCCGCCCTGGGTATCCTGCCCGGTGGTGGTGCGGTATTGTCTTCTTTTGCCTCTTATACCCTGGAAAAGAAAATTTCCAAAAATCCCGAGCGTTTCGGCAAGGGTCACCCTGCCGGTCTGGCGGGCCCCGAGTCTGCCAACAACGCAGCGGCACAAACCTCCTTTATTCCCCTGCTGACACTGGGTATCCCCGGTAACGCGGTAATGGCTTTAATGGTCGGTGCCATGACCATTCACAACATCCAGCCTGGTCCACAGGTCATGAGCAGTCACCCTGAGTTGTTCTGGGGCCTGATCGTGTCCATGTGGATTGGCAACATGATGCTGGTGATTCTGAACCTGCCATTGGTTGGCTTGTGGGTCAAACTGCTGAAGGTGCCTTACCGTGTCCTGTTCCCGGCTATTTTGCTGTTTTGTACCATTGGCGTATATTCATTGAACTACAACGTGTTTGATATTTATGTCATGGGTATCTTCGGCATCATCGGTTATATCTGGACCAAGCTCAAGTGTGAAGGCGCGCCTTTGCTGCTGGGTCTGGTGTTGGGCCCAATGATGGAAGAGAACTTCCGCCGCGCGCTCTTGCTGTCCCGTGGTGACTTCCTGACCTTTGTTGAACGTCCGTTGTCACTGACCCTGCTGCTAATGGCTTTGGGTCTGATAATCCTGGTGGCATTGCCATCCATCCGCAAAAAACGTGAAGCAACGTTTGTAGAAGAGGATTAATTTTTGAATAAAAAGGCAGGTCAGTGTACCTGCCTTTTTATTTGTTTAAAACATTCATTATTTAAAATCAATAAATACATTCAGGATCAAGTTTAAACTTCTAGTTTACATAAGTCTTGCTTCATAAAACTAAAACCATCACCTCTAAATAAATAGTTACACTACCTGCTTCTATTTTACAAAGGCATTTAATTGCCTGCCATTTCAATATCTCCGGAGACACCAAATGACATCCAAATTCCTGAAGCTTACCGGCCTTACCATGGCCCTGTTTGCCATGGGCACGGGTGCGGCACATGCCGAATATCCCGAGCATCCCATCACGCTCGTTGTTCCTTTTGCTGCAGGTGGTCCTACCGATGTGGTCGCCCGCTCCCTGGGTGCCGAACTGGGTAAAATCCTGAATCAACCCATTGTTGTTGAAAATAAAACCGGTGCCGGTGGCACAGTGGCCGCAGGCTATGTTGCCAATGCCAAACCCGATGGCTATACCTATTTCCTTCACCATAATGGCATGGCAACGGCACCTGCCCTGTACAACAACCTAAGGTTCGATCCGCTTAACAGCTTTGAATATGTCGGTGAAGTAGTTGACGTCCCCATGACCCTGTTGGCCCGTGCCGATTTCCCGCCTAACAACCTGCAGGAATTTATTGAATACGCCAAGAAAAATGGTGACACCATCAACCTGGCCAACGCTGGCCCAGGCGCTGTTTCACAACTGTGCGGTTCATTGCTGCAACAGGCAGTCGATACCAAATTCACCACCATCCCTTTCCAGGGAACCGGTCCTGCCATGACAGCCTTGCTAGGCAAACAGGTTGACATCCTGTGTGACCAAACCACACAAACCATTCCACACATTGACGCAAAAACCGTCAAGTTCTATGGTGTCACCACCAAAGACCGTATCAGCAAACTGCCTGATGCCCCCACGCTTGACGAGCAAGGCCTGAAAGGTTTTGATTTTAAAGTCTGGCATGGTATTTATGCACCTAAAGGCACACCTGAACCGGTCATTACCAAATTCAATACTGCCCTTAAAGAGGCCCTCAAATCAGAGCCCTTTCAAAAGAAAATGGCTGATCTTGGCGCAGAAATTGTGAGCGAAGAAAGACAAACCCCTGAGTCCCTGAAAAACTGGGTGGATGCCGAAATTAAAAAATGGAGTCCTATCCTGAAAGCCGAAGGCATGAACGTTAACTAATCGTTAAGCGGCTTTCAGCGTCAACCATCAAAAACATCCCAGGCCGCTTTTTAATCAAGCCCCTGGGATGTTTTTTTGTTTTATTAATTTTTTGGTTTCCGGGAGGCGGAAAACCGGATATTCAATTCAAGGCCTTAATTTCAATATCTGCCTCACCCTTATCCGAAGACACCCACACCGTCCCATCCTGCACATTGAAATGCAGGATCATGTTACGGCCTGCCAGGGCCGCCAGTTTTTGGGTTGATTCCACCGGCAACACATAAACCTTCAGATTACGGGCCCGCTCAAGTTTGCCTGCCGTGTTTGCCCACCAGGTAGCAGCATTACGCCCGTACGACAGCACCACAACCTGCCCGGCACGACCACAGGCCTTTAACAAACGCCGTTCATCGGGCAAGCCGGTTTCTATCCATTGCAAAATAGTGCCGGTCAAGTCCCTGCGCCATAAATCGGGCTCATCCGCTTCACTCAGGCCCCGCGTAAAAGTCAGCATTTCATCGCCATTTTCATACAATGCATAAGCCAGGATCCGAATCATCAGCCGTTCTTCGGTTTCGGACGGATGCCGGGCCACGGTAACGGCATGACTGCCATAATAAGACCGGTCATTATCGGCAATATTTATTTCTGTTTTATATATCGTTGCACTTAATGCCATGAATTAATCATCCTTATAAAAAACCGGGGTCAGGCTGAACCGGGTATTCACGATTTGCCCTGGCAAGACATCCTGTCCACCCACTTCCCGGGCCGAATGGGTCTGCCGCAGGTTAAAGCAATCGGTCACATTACTAAAGGGCTCGGCACAAAACCAGGGAGCCCCTTCAGGGCTGTATACAATCAGGAAATCAAACGGTGCATCAGCGGTCATCATCAGCTTACGCTGCTCATCAGGCCAACTGATTTGCGCCTCATGATCCCAATCCATGAAAGGGATATCCAGCACATGCCGGGCAACTTCTATGCCCTGTGCCATTTCCCGTGCAAGCGGGTGCTCAGCCAGCTTTACCGGCATGACATCCTGGTCACCATACCAGGCTTTGCCAACCCGTGCCTTCAGGCGCGTGTGTTCATTTTTGGGAAAATAAGGGTGATGCCCCATACCAAGTGGCATGCTTTGCTGCCCGGTATTATGGATATTCAGGTGCACGGTCAGATTATTTTCCGCCAGTTCAAATACCTGCTCTGCCCTGAACGAAAAAGGCCAGTGATCGGGTTCATGCACATACTCAAGCACTACCCGGGTATCGGTATGTTCTCTGACCTCCCACTGCCGATCCCGTACAAAACCATGAATGCTATGTGGTGAATCTTTTTTCAGGGAAGGATAACCAATGTGACGGCCTTCGTACTCGAAACGGCCATCACGAATGCGACCGGCCCATGGCACCAGCGGAAAACTGGCCATTTCAGACACATTCCCGTTTTGCACATGCACAGAGTCAACCGGACGCAGCCAATGATACTCCCTGTTTGCCAACACATGTTTATAAGCCACAATCGCCCCGCCAATATGGGGAGCCACCACCAAACGGGCAGCACCCGCTTTCAGTTCAAGGCATTGCTGCAAGTTTTTCACCTTTATTTTTACGTCTTTCCCGTTCAAGCCAGGCCAGTCCTTCACGGGTGCGGCCAGCCGGACGATATTCGCATCCGATCCAGTGTTGATAATCCAGTTGCCTGAGCAGGTCAAACAGATAGCCAATATTAAGCTCACCGTTATCGGGTTCATGCCGGTGGGGCACACCGGCAATCTGCAAATGGCCTACCCTGCCAGTAGGTATATAGGTAGCCAGCTTTCTGCTTAAGTCACCTTCAACAATCTGACAGTGGTACAAGTCCATTTGCACCTTGATATTGGGCAAATTAAGCAATTGCACAATCCGGTGTGCCTGCTGCTGGGTGGTTAAAAAATAACCCGGCATGTCAAACGGATTAATGGGTTCTATCAATAGCTCAACCCCGGCTTTGGCAGCCAGTACGGCCGCCCGGGACAGGTTTTGGCAATAGTGTTCATGCGCGGCTACCGGATTAAGACCGACTGGCACGATACCGGCCATGAAATGAACACGCCGGTTGCCCAGCACGATGGCATATTCCAGGGCCGTTTCCACACCGGCCAGACATTCCGCCTGCCTGTCGGGCAAACAAGCCACGCCCCGCTCTCCGGCATCCCAGTTACCCGGCACGGCATTGAACAGGACCTGCTCAAGCCCGTTAAGCGAGAGTTGCCGGTTTATTTCTGCCGCACGGTACTCATAAGGAAACAGAAATTCCACACCCTTGAATTGATCGCTTGCCGCCAGGGCAAAGCGTTCAAGGAACGGAACGTCGGTATACATCATGGAAAGATTGGCCGCAAACTTGAGCATGGCTATTCCCTTGTGATTAAACCATCAACCATTATGCTTCCCAGGAAATCATCTTGCCCGGATTCAGGATGTTTTTCGGATCATAGGCATGTTTAAGCAAACGCATCAGGTGAATGGCATCTTCACCATGCTCCATTTTGAGGAAATTCATCTTGTGAATGCCAATACCGTGCTCACCGGTGCAGGTGCCGTCCATGTCAATGGCACGCTGCACCACCCGGTTATTGATCTCTTCAGCCATTGCCCATTCTTGCGGGTTTTCAGGGTCAATCATCATGAGAACATGAAAATTGCCATCGCCCACATGCCCCAGAATAGACCAGGGGAATGGTTTATTGTCTAGGTCTTTGGCCGTTTCGGTCACGCATTCGGCCAGCCGCGAAATAGGTACGCAGACATCGGTGGTAATAGAACGCGCACCGGGACGCAATTGCAGGCAGGCAAAATACAGGTTATGCCGCGCCGTCCACAAACGGTTGCGGTCTTCCTGATGCTCTGCCCATTCAAAATCCATGCCACCATTATCTTTGGCAATTTCCTGTACAATTTCAATCTGCTCTTTAACGCCGGAAGCGGAACCGGTAAATTCAAACAACAGCATCGGGCTTTCTTTCAGATCCAGCTTGCTGTATTGGTTGGCGGCTTTCACACCCTGCTCATCAATAAACTCAACCCGGCCAATTTCAATCCCCGTTTGCATAAGCTGGTTAACGCACTCTACTGCCGATTCCAGGGTTTCAAAGTTGCAAATGGCGGCAGAGATAGCTTCGGGAATGGGATAAACACGCAGGGTAATTTCAACAATAATACCCAGCGTGCCTTCGCTGCCGACAAACAGACGGGTTAAGTCGTAACCAGCCGATGATTTGCGGGCATGGCTGCCCGTGCGAATAATTTTTCCGTCAGCCGTGACCACTTTCAGAGACACCACGTTTTCACGCATAGTGCCATAGCGCACGGCATTGGTACCCGAGGCACGGGTTGCCGTCATGCCGCCAATCGAGGCATGGGCACCCGGATCAATCGGGAAAAACAGGCCGGTATGCCTGATTTCTTCATTCAGCTGGGTGCGGATTACGCCCGGCTCCACTGTTACGGTGAAGTCACCAGGGCTGACTGCCAGCACCTTGTTCATTTCCGTGAAGTCCAGGGAAATACCGCCTTCAATCGCCAGTATATGGCCCTCAATAGAAGAACCAATGCCAAACGGAATCAGGGGTACCTCATACTGACTGCATAAATTGACAATCTGCACGACTTCATCGGCATTATGCGGAAAAATAACCGCTTCGGGTGGACAGGCCGGATAAGGTGATTCATCGGCACCGTGATGTTCGCGTACGGCTTGCGTGGTAATGAAGCGATCACCAAAAGCGGCCTTGAAGGCGGCGCGGGCTTCATCAGACAGTTTGCGTACTTCTTTCATGGGGGAGTTATAACTCATTCTTTTTCTATCCTGTAAATGATCTTGTTAAACCGCTAATCCACAATACGGCCGGCATTGAAAAGATCCTGGGGATTAATCAGGTTTTTAATCGCACTCATTAAAGCCAACTCTTGCTGGCTGCGGCTGTATTTCAGGAAGGGCTTCTTGATACGGCCAATGCCATGTTCTGCGGAAATGCTTCCCCTGAACGCTGAAGCAATGCGGTACACCAACTCTTCAACCGCCAGAATTTCTGTTTCTTGCAGTTTGCCAGTCGTCAGATGCAGGTTACCATCGCCCAAATGACCAAACAGCAGATTGATGGCATGTGGGTATTCTGTTTCAAGGGCAGCGGTCACCTGTTCAATAAAGGCGGGCATATGTTTAAGCGGTATGCCAATATCAAAGGCTACATAAGGCTTGGCGCTGCGCAGAATTTCACCAATGGCATCGCGGATCTGCCAAAGCGAATCGGCCTGTTCCAGTGTTTGCGGCACAATCACGTCACGGCCAATTTCATTTTCAATGAGAAACTCAAGGAAAGCATGAAAACCGTCATGAAACGTGGGTTTATCGGCGCCTTCAATTTCAAGCAGCACATAAATCGGATAACGGCCCTCAAAGGGCAGTTCTTTGTTCGCATGCTCAGCAGCCTGCACCAGGTAGCTTTGCCACATAACCTCAAAGCTGGATAAATCGGGCAAGGCAGAACGTGCCTCTTTGAGCATACGGGTGACGTGATCGAAGGAGTCCAGGGCGACCAGTGCGGTGGCCCGGGTTTGCGGGTTGGGAAACAGGCGCAGGGACAAACGGGTAATAATGCCCAAACGGCCTTCGGTGCCAATAAACAGATGTTTAAGGTCAAGACCGGTATTGTTCTTGATAAGCCGGTTAAGCATATTCAATATGGTGCCATCGGGAAGAACCACTTCCATGCCCATTACCAGGTCTCGGGTAGTGCCATAACGCAGCACCTTGTTGCCACCCGCATTGGTGGAAACATTGCCACCTATCAGGCAGGAGCCCCGCGAGCCGAAATCCAGCGGGAAATACCAGTCTTCCTGTTGGACAGCCTGACACAGGTTTTCAAGTATGACGCCCGCCTGCACAATCGCCACGCCGCCAATGGTGTCAATTTCTTCCACACGATTCATGCTTTCAAGGGAAATAACCACATCGCCTTCATCGGGACGGGCACCACCGGCCAGGCCGGTCAAGCCGCCCTGGATGGTAATTTTTCTACCTTCGGCAGCGCAGGTTTTGACAATATCCGACACCTGTTCGGTGGACACCGGCCGAAACACTACTGCTGGCATGGCGCCTTCAAAACCGCTCATGTCGCTCATGTGACGCTGCATTTGGTCAGGGCCGGAAAGATGCGGCACATTGGCCAACAAAGCATCAAATAATGGGGAACTGTTTTTCATTTTATCCTTCTCACTGCAAATCACTTCAACACTCAATAATAACTTCTTGCATGGCCACTTATTGATCATTTCATACCCAGCGTACAAAATTGATTTTCCTTTTCGTGCAAGGCAAGGCAGGCAATGGCAACCAGTAAACAAACAGCAAAAAACCTCGCGCTAAGGCGAGGTTTTTTGCTGACTTTCCGGTATAAGGAAGACTACTGTTATCCTGAACAAGGCAGGCATAAACCTGCCTTGTTATTAGATAAGACGTGAGGCTTCGACCAGGCGTACAACACTCCACGATTTGCTGCGTGAAATGGGACGACCTTCAGCGATTTCTACGGTATCGCCTTCGTTATACTGGTTTGCTTCGTCGTGCGCTTTGTATTTGTTTGAACGGACAATGATTTTGCCATACAAAGGATGTTTAACACGGCGTTCAACCTGAACGACCACTGTTTTATCCATTTTGTTGCTAACCACTTTACCGACCAAAGTACGCTGACGTTTAGCGGGTGTGTTTTGAGTTTCGCTCATGTTACTTTCCTGCTTTCTCAGTTAATACTGTACGAACGCGAGCAATATCACGACGTACTTTGCCTAACTGGCTGGTGTTAGAAAGTTGCTGGGTAGCACGCTGCATACGCAGATTGAATTGTGCCCTCAACAAGCTCTCGAGCTCTTTACCCAGCTCGGTTGCGTCTTTTGAACGTAGTTCACTAGCTTTCATAAAGATCCCCTTAAGAGCCCAAGTGACGATTTACAAATGTCGTCGCAATAGGCAACTTGGCGGCTGCCAGACGGAAAGCTTCACGGGCAAGTTCTTCACTTACACCGTCCATCTCGTACAGAACCTTGCCTGGTTGAATTTCAGCGACCCAGAACTCAGGATTACCTTTACCTTTACCCATACGAACTTCAGCAGGTTTCTGTGAAATTGGCTTATCGGGGAAGATACGGATCCAGATACGGCCGCCACGTTTAATATGACGGGTCATCGCACGACGGGCTGCTTCGATCTGACGGGCAGTCAGACGTCCGCGACCGGTGGCTTTCAGACCAAAATCGCCAAAGTTTACGTTGGTACCACGAGTAGCCAGACCGGTATTACGGCCTTTCTGCTCTTTACGGTATTTTCTACGTGCTGGTGATAACATGTTTATTCTCCTTCTGGCGCAGGTGCTGCTTCAGCGGTAGCTTTGCGAGCATTGCGACCACGGCCTGGACGACGCTGACCTTCAGGACGATCACCACGTGGGCGACGTGCACGACGCTCGTCATCACGGGGTGTAGCAGGTTCTGCTGGCATTTCGCCATTAGGCAGCAAGTCGCCTTTGTAAACCCAAACCTTGATACCGATAATACCGTAGGTGGTTTGTGCTTCAGATGTACCATAATCAATGATTGCACGCAGTGTATGCAAAGGCACACGGCCTTCACGATACCATTCTGTACGGGCAATCTCGATACCATTCAGACGACCTGAAGACATGATCTTGATCCCTTGTGCACCCAGGCGCATTGCATTTTGCATGGCGCGCTTCATGGCACGACGGAACATGATACGTTTTTCAAGCTGCTGGGCGATGGAATCGGCGATTAGCTGTGCATCAGTTTCAGGCTTGCGAATTTCTTCGATATTAACGTGAACCGGAACACCCATCAGGCGTTGCAGATCCAGTTTCAATCCTTCAATATCCTCACCACGTTTACCGATGACAACACCAGGACGTGCTGAGAAAACGGTGATACGTGCATTTTTGGCAGGACGCTCGATAAGCACACGACCAACAGATGCGCTTTTCAGTTTACGTTTCAAATATTCACGCACGCGGATATCTTCGGCCAGCATTGTGCCAAAGTCTTTGTTATCTGCGTACCAACGTGAACTCCAGTTACGATTCACTGCGAGACGGAACCCGATAGGGTGAATTTTCTGACCCATTGTGACTCCTTAAACGCCGACTTTAACCACAATGTGGCAAGTCTGCTTCTCGATACGGTTACCGCGGCCTTTGGCGCGAGCGGAGAATCGCTTCATTGATTGAGCTTTATCTACATAAATTGTAGTTACTTTCAACTCATCAATATCGGCACCATCGTTATGCTCTGCGTTAGCAATTGCTGATTCAAGGGCCTTCTTAACGATACCGGCGGCTTTTTTAGGGGTGAATGTAAGAATATTCAGCGCTTGGGCAACGGGTTTGCCACGGACCATGTCCGCAACAAGACGAGTTTTCTGCGCAGAAATATGTACACCACGAATTACGGCTGTAGTTTCCATCACTTACCTCTTTGACTTTTTATCCGCAGCGTGCCCTTTATAGGTACGTGTGTGCGCGAATTCGCCAAGCTTATGACCAACCATATTTTCGTTAACATAAACCGGAACATGTTGACGACCGTTATGAACGGCGATTGTCAATCCGATAAAATCAGGAAGGATGGTTGAACGACGCGACCAGGTTTTGATCGGCTTTTTCTCTTTGCCACCGACAGCTGCTTCCACTTTTTTTACCAAGTGGGCATCTACGAATGGGCCTTTTTTAATAGAACGTGACATATTAGTATCGCCCCTTATTTACGCTTGCGACGTGAGACAATCATGTTGTCTGTACGCTTGTTGCTGCGGGTTTTGAAGCCTTTCGCTGGAGTACCCCATGGGCTGACGGGTTCACGACCTTCGCCAGTACGTCCTTCACCACCACCATGTGGGTGATCGACCGGGTTCATGGCAACACCACGAACGGTAGGACGGATACCACGCCAGCGAACCGCACCGGCTTTACCGATTTGACGCAAGCTGTGTTCACCATTACCCACTTCACCAATCGTTGCGCGGCAGTCGATGTGAACGCGACGGACTTCGCCAGAACGCAGACGGATCTGGGCGTAAGTACCTTCACGGGCCATCAGGACTGCTGATGCACCTGCTGAGCGTACCATCTGGGCACCTTTGCCAGGCAGCATTTCGATACAGTGAATGGTTGTACCAACCGGGATATTGCGGATTGCCGCTGCATTACCTGTACGTACCGGTGCTTCTTTGCCCGATACGACCGTAGCACCAACTTCAAGGCCACGAGGAGCGATGATGTAACGACGCTCGCCATCTGCATAGCAAAGCAATGCAATATGTGCAGTACGGTTAGGATCGTATTCCAGACGCTCTACTTTGGCTGGAATGCCATCTTTATTGCGACGGAAATCGATAATACGGTAGTGGGCCTTATGACCACCGCCACGATGACGGACAGTAATATGACCGTTATTGTTACGGCCGGAACCACGTGTTTGGGCTTCTACCAACGCAGCAAAAGGAAGACCTTTATGCAAGCCTGGTGTAACCACTTTTACCATGCCACGACGGCCGGCTGATGTTGGTTTAGTTTTAACTAATGCCATCTTAGTTCACCTCCGAAAAGTCAAGTTCTTGACCTTTTTTGAGTGAAACGTAAGCGATACGGTTTGCACGGCGACGACCGACGAAACGACCAGCACGTTTTACTTTACCTTTACGGTTCAGAACAGAGACAGACTCGACTTCTACTTTAAAAAGCAACTCAACAGCTGCCTTGACTTCTGGTTTGGTTGCATCAGGAGCGACACGCAATGCAAATTGCGGTTTTTCGCCAGATTCAGCAATATAGGTTGCTTTTTCTGTGATGACCGGCGCCAAAATTACTTGCAATAAACGTTCTGCTTTCATCCCAGCATCTCCTCAAATTGAGCGATAGCCGCTTTCGTGATCAACACTTTTTTGTAGTGGACCAAAGAAAGAGGATCAGCGTAACGCGGTTCTACAACGGCTACGTGCGGCAGGTTGCGGGTTGCCAGGTAGGTGTTCTCGTCAACAACATCGGTAATAACCAATACGGAATCCAGACCCATTGCTTTCAGTTTGCTAGCAGCCAATTTAGTTTTGGGTGTATCAAAAGAGAAAGACTCGACAACAGCGATGCGATCTTCACGGGCCAATTGTGACAGGATGGAACGAATACCGGCACGGTACATTTTCTTGTTCACTTTCTGGCTGAAGTTTTCATCAGGTGAATTAGGAAATGCACGACCGCCTCCACGCCAGATGGGTGAAGATGTCATACCGGAACGGGCACGACCGGTGCCTTTCTGGCGCCATGGTTTTTTGGTACTGTGCTTAACCGTATCACGACCTTTTTGAGCACGGTCACCCATGCGTGCGTTTGCCTGGTAGGCAACCACAACCTGGTGAACCAGGGCTTCGTTAAAATCACGGCCAAAAACGGTATCAGGTGCGCTAACGGTAGAAGCAGCCTCACCTTGTTCATTCAGGAGCTTGAGATCCATTATTTTGCTCCTTTAACAGTCATTTTGATAGCTGGAAGCACAACAACGTCGGAATTTTTATGACCAGGAACAGCGCCCTTGACCAACAGAAGACCACGCTCTGCATCTACGCGAACGATATCAAGATTTTGTACGGTGCGGGTTGCATCACCCATGTGACCGGCCATGCGTTTACCGGGGAAAACGCGACCTGGGTCTTGCGCCATACCGATAGAACCGGGAACACGGTGTGACAGAGAGTTACCGTGAGAATTACGTTGACCATTGAAATTGTGACGTTTGATGGTACCGGCAAAACCTTTACCGATAGTTGTACCCTGAACGTCCACTTTCTGGCCAGCCTCGAAAATGCTTTCAACAGGCAAATTGGCGCCGGCTGAGAATTCAGCAGCTTTCGAAGGATCTAAACGGAACTCTTTAAGAATGGAACCAGCTTCAACGCCGGCTTTAGCGTAGTGACCTGCTTGAGGCTTTGTTACGCGAGTTGCACGACGGCTGCCATAAGCAACCTGTACCGCTGCATAACCATCTGTTTCCAGAGACTTGACTTGAGTTACACGGTTGTTTGATACGTCAAGAACTGTTACCGGAATGGACTCGCCTTCCTCGGTAAAAATACGCATCATGCCAACCTTGCGACCCAACAGTCCCAGCCGATGAGCGGCAGGTGTAGGTGTCGTATTCGACATCATTTTCTCCAATCCCCAGCTACGATTGGCTGGGCCTAATATAAATTGACACCCGTATTGAACAGGTGTTGTGGGTTAATTTATCCCTAACCGTTATTGCATTTCGGTTAGCCTGTTAATATAACATTATCCAAACCCCTTGACAAGCAGGTTTTTTGCTGTTGTTGTAAAAAATGTCATTTTTTCAATGGTTTAGTTATCCATGACCAGAAACAATGGCTGACCACTGTTTCCTGCCCTATTCAGGCCCGTGCCTTTAACGAGTGGCAGGCCACCCGGGCTGCGGCCAGATCCCAGGCACCAATCCCAACCGTTTTAAACATGATGGGACGAGAAAAATCAACCTCAGACTGTAAGGCCTGCTCCAGTGAAATGATTTCCGCCCAGTCTTTTTTGGCACGGATATAATCACCGGCCTCGTGCAGGGCCCCTACCGGATCGTCAACATAGCAGGTACTGCCCATGACGGTTTGCGGTGCGATTTCACACATATGTGGCTGGAAAGCCCCCACCCCGATAATCAGTCGACCTGCTTGTGCCGGCGCATGGTAGATGGGCTCGGTTGCCGTGGTTAACGTAATAACGGCATCACAATCATCAGGCAAGTTACTTTGTTCCACCGCGATAACGGGGTTGGATAAACTGTCAAACCGCTCACAAAACCGTTTTACCCTGGCGGCTGACGAAGCCCGCCCCGCCACATAGATGGTTGCTTGTGGATAGATTGCATTAATGGCCTGCACGTGGGCCGCTGCCTGGGTACCCGCCCCCATCAGGACAATTTTTTCGGGTGTTTGCGGGGTAAAGCGCTCAAGGCCCAGCATGGACAGTGCCGCGGTTCTCCAGGCAGTAACGGTGGGCGCATCCAGCACAAACAGGGGTGAGCCGGTTTTGCTGTCCAGTATGGTCACCGTTCCCTGAATGGTAGGCAGGCCATGCCCGGGATTGCCGGGCAACAGGGAGATAAGCTTATGCGCCAGAATGTCTTCGGCGGCTGCCGGCATGGATAATAATACCCCTCCTTCTTGATTGCCCGGCACCGGCAATACTTGGCGATCGGGACAGTTAACCTTGCCCGCGGCATATTCCAGTGCCATATCATGAATGGCCCGGACCAATTCGGCAAAACCAATCAAGCCGGCTGTTTGTTGTGCATCAAATACCTGAACCGCGTGCTGGCTCATTACGTGTCTCCTGGTTCGTGTTTTTCTGAATTTTTCTGGGTGGTGATCCAAATCACTACCGCATTTTCTTCGCTGACACTGGTGCAGCGATGCCCCATCCGGCTATCTATATAGAAGCAATCCCCCGGACCTAAACGGGCAGGCGCATAATATTCAGTGTACAGCTCTATTTCACCGCTTAATACATAAACAAACTCTTCCCCATCATGGCGGCTCCAGTCAGGAAAATCGGAAAATTTCCGTGCGGTAATGCTGGTATAAAAAGGCATTATTTTTTTATTCGACAACTGCGTGCATAACAATTGATGATTGTAATGGGGCGTTTTATGCCGCTTTCCCTGGCCGGCACGATCAACCACACAGCGCCCGGCACCCATCGCATCTCGCGCCGATGTAAACAGTTCAGAGACGTCCAGGTTCAGGCCGGTTGCCAGTTTTTGCAGGACATCATAGGTAGGCGACATCAGGCCATTTTCAATTTTGGAAAGCGTGGAGGCGGCAATGCCACACGCTTTGCCGGCCTGCTCCAGCGTCCAGTTATTCTGCTGGCGCACAGCACGCAAGCGTTGCATTAAAGGGGTTTCTTCCCGGGTATTCATTAGTGACTACCCAAATAAGCGTCCCTGACTTCCGGATTAGCCAGCAACTCAGCACCACTTCCTGTCATACGAATTTCACCATTTACCATTACATATGCCCGGTCTGCCAGCTTAAGGGCATGATTGGCATTTTGTTCAACTAAAAAGATGGTTTTACCATTTTTCCCAAGCTCTTTCAGCACCGAGAAGATCTGTCTCACAATTAAGGGGGCCAGGCCAAGGCTGGGCTCATCAAGCAAGATCATGTCGGGGCGGCTCATCAGGGCACGGGCAATCGCCAGCATCTGCTGCTCTCCGCCCGACAAGGTGCCGGCACGCTGGTTACGCCTTTCCAGCAAACGGGGAAACAGCTCAAACATGGCTTTGCGATCTTCATCCATGTATTTGTCGCCAATGGGCAAGGCGCCAATCATGATGTTTTCCTCAACCGTCATTTTCGGAAAAATACGCCTGCCTTCAGGCACCTGGGCAATGCCCTTGCTGGCAATTTGGTACGCCTCCAGTTTGGTCAGATTCTGTCCTTTGTAAATAATTTCACCCGATTTTGCCTTGGGCGCCCCAAAAATAGTCATCAGCAGGGTGCTTTTCCCGGCACCATTGGCGCCAATCAGGGAAATTATTTCGCCAGGATTAATATGCAGGGAGACATCCTTTAGCGCCTGAATAGGACCATAATAGGTATTGACGTTTTTAATTTCCAGAATGGGTGTTGTCATGCTTCATCCTCCACTTCAGTCCCCAGATAGGCCGCAATAACCACGTCCGAATTACGGATATGTTCGGGGTCACCCCGGTCTATCACCGAACCCTGATCCATCACCACAATATGCTCGGAGATCTCCATCACCAGCCCCATATCATGCTCAATCAGCAAAACCGTCACCCCGCATTCATCCCGTAATTTGCGAATCAGCCGCGAAAGATCCACGGTTTCCCGCGGATTCAGGCCGGCGGCTGGTTCATCAAGGCAAACCAGGCTCGGGTTGGTGCACATGGCACGGGCAATTTCCAGGCGGCGCTGACGACCATAGGATAGCTCGCCCGCCAATCGATTTGCATCAACCGCCAGATCAACCATATCCAGCCACTCATAGGCCCGGTTTACGCTTTCCTCTTCTTTTCTGGAAAACGCATGGGTAAGCAAAATACCCGCCAGCAAATTACGGTTTTGCATCCGGTGCTGGGCCACCAGCAAGTTTTCCAATACCGTCATCTCCTTGAAAAGACGGATATTCTGGAAGGTACGGGCAATGCCTGCCCGGGAAACCAGGTAAGACCCGCCGGTAAACGGCCGGTTCAGCAGTTTGCCCACCTCTACCGAAGCATCGGGTCCATGTAGAAAAATCTCTCCCGATGTAGCCGAATAAAACCCCGTGATACAGTTGAACACGGTTGTCTTGCCGGCACCATTGGGGCCAATCAGGGAAGTAATGGAGTCTTTCTGCACCTCGAAACTGACATTATTGTTGGCAATAATGCCGCCAAAACGACGGGTCAGACTCTTGACTTCAAGCAGTGACTGATGGCTCATACGCTGACCTCTTCCCGTTCAAATACCGGACGCTTGGCCCGCAGCAAACCATTCGGTCGCCAGATCATCATTAAAATCATCAACAGGCCAAACAACAGGACACGATAACCGGCAAAATCCCGCAGAAATTCGGGCAACAAGGTCAGGGTAAAAGCCGCAATAATCACACCAATGGCATTACCCATGCCGCCCAGCACCACAATAGAGAGAATCAGCACCGACTCGAAGAAGTTGAACGACATGGGACTGACAAACCCCTGGGCAGTGGCAAAAAACACGCCCGCAATCCCCCCGGTAAAAGCCCCTAGCATAAACGCGGACAATTTGACGGTGACATGATTGATGCCTAGCGAACGGCAGGCAATTTCATCTTCACGCAAGGCTTCCCAGGAACGGCCAATGGGCATCACCCGCAACTGGGTAAACACCCGCAGCACGCCCATCGAAATGATAAACAGCAACAAATAAATAAAGATGAATTTGTAATCGGAGCTATACGGTATGCCCAGGAACTCATGGATCGGCACAGCATCCCCCTTGGCCCGGCGAATAAACTCCAGGTTAAAAATAGTGGGGGACGGGGCCGGCGCACCATTGGGCCCACCGGTGAAATCAATCCAGTTCACCAGGACCAGCCGGATGATTTCCCCAAAGCCAAGGGTCACAATGGCCAGATAATCTCCGTGCATTTTCAGGACCGGGAACCCCAGTAAGCCGCCACACAGGGCAGCTGCCACAGGCGCCAGAATAAGTGCTGTCCAAAAACCAATATCCAGATATTGCGCACCCAATGCCAGAAAATAAGCCCCTACCGCATAAAAGGCGACAAACCCCAAATCCAGCAGGCCAGCCAGACCCACCACGATATTCAGGCCCAGACCCAACAGCACATAAATCATGGCCAAAATCAGGTTGTTGGCCCAGCTCTTGCCAAAAATACCAAAATAAAAGAATACCAGCGGCACCACCAGTCCCACCAGAAACAGCACAGGCAGCGCACCTTTCCAGGGATGCTTCATGCCGCGTCGCTTGGGAATGCGCACGCCCATGGCAATCACAATGAACAGGATAACCAGCACGACCGCTGCAGCGGTGCCAAGATAAATAACCCCCGACAGCCCCAAGGCCATAAAAACGCCCGCCGCAATAGCCGCCCACAACAAAATCTTCTTTAAACGCTGCATGCCATCGGCATGCTCATCCTCTACTTCTACGCCTTTTTGGGCGGTAAGATATTTTTGCGTAAAGCGTTCACCGGTTTCGGTCTGGATACCAACCGAAACAAAAAAACGAACAAAGGCAACCAGCAAGCCAATGGAAATGCCATTAAGAAAAAGTGGTGTCCGAAACCAGTCCACCTTGAACGAATATTGTTGAAGTATAAAATTGGTAATGGGACTAAACACCAGCATCGTCAATACGCCGGCCACCATGGCATCTTTCAGGGAATGTTTGAAATCAATCGGAGAACGGATTGCCAAGGCACCATCTATGGTTGGTGATTCTGGCACCACCGATGCCAGGGCAACGTCCTGTCCGGTAGAAGTGGGTATATTACTCATTACACTTTCTCCACAGCAGGTCTGCCCATCAGGCCACTGGGCTTAAATACCAGCACCAGCACCAGCATACTGAAAGAAAACACATCTTTATAGTCACTGCTCACAAATCCGGCAAAAATCGACTCTAGCACGCCCAGCAGCAAACCACCCAACATGGCGCCCGGCAATGAACCAATCCCTCCCAGAACTGCAGCACTGAACGCCTTGATGCCCAGTACGAAACCAATATAGAAATCAAACGACCCGTAATTGAAAGTGACCAGTTCGCCGGCCACGGCCGCCATCATGGAACCAATGACAAAAACAGTGGAAATAATGCGACCCGTATTGATACCCAGGATAGTGGCCATTTTACGGTCCTGCTCCACCGCGCGGCATTGCCGGCCAAGGCTTGTTTTCTGGATAACAAACGTGAGCAGGGTCATGGCCACGATACTAACCGTCACGATAATCATATCCATGTAACGGATCCGGAAGAACTCATCGGCCGTTCCAATCGTAAAGCCGCCCGGGATTAACGATGGCACCCCCTGCACATTGGGACCTTGACTGATCTGCACATAATTTTGCAGCAGCAATGAAACCCCGATTGCCGTAATTAATGGTGCCAGGCGGTTGGTGGTTCTCAGGGGCCGGTACACGGTTCTTTCTATATACCAGCCATAAAGCCCGGTGATAGCCATGGTAATAACCAGCGTGATCAACAGGGACAACGCCACCGCATCAATCCCCAGAAAAGTCACGACGGCAAACACGATCGCGGTAATATACGCACTGACCATATAAATGTCGCCATGCGCGAAGTTGATCATGCCGATGATGCCATAAACCATGGTATAGCCAATGGCAATCAACCCATAGATGGAACCCAGAGAAATGCCATTGACGATCTGCTGGCTTAAAATATGCCATTCCATTTAACACCTACCTTGTCGATAAAGACATTCTGGTACCGCGTTACCCATGGGTAACAGGCAACGCGGCAAGGTTAAATCACTTTATTGAACAGGCTCGTACTGCCCTTCCTTGTTCCAGACATAAATAATAAAGTCATTGGTTTTCGGATCACCTTTTTCATCCCAACCTTTGCGCCCCAGAACCGTATCAATGTCATTGTTCTTGATCCAGTCAGCCAGTACGGTGCCGTCTTTCACACCCTTATTAGCTTCCATGGCCGCGGCAATCGCTTCAACAGCGGCATAGGAATACAGGGTAAAGCCCTCGGCATCACTGCCTTTTTCTTTCAATTTGAGCATAACTTCCTGGGCTGCCGGCTCACCACGGGGGTCTTTCAGAAAGCTCATGTAAGTCCCTTCGGCAAACGGAATGCCCCCGGCCGCCGTAACGAAAGCCGGATCCGCAATGCCATCATCGGAAATGAAAGGAATCGTTAAACCCTGTTGACGCATTTGCCTGACCAGCAGACCCGCTTCGGCATACAGCCCGCCAAAGAAAACAGCGTCCACATCCGAGGCCTTGATCTTGGTAACCAATGCGTTGTAATCACGCTCCCCACGGGTCACGCCATCTTCAAGCACGACCTCGACGCCCAGCTGTTTCGCGGCATCACGGGTGGCATTGGCCAAACCGACACCATAGGTGTCCTTGTCATTGATCACCGCAATGCGCTTGGCTTTCAGGTTTTCATGAATGAATTTTGCATCCACCTCTCCTTGCTGGTCATCTCGGCCACAAACACGAATCAGCGTTGTCAGGTCGCGTTCAGTCACCCTGGGGTTAGTTGAGGCGGGCGTCACGTTCAGGATATTGGCCTCATCATAAATTTCTGAAGCGGGAATGGTACTGGAAGAGCAGAAATGACCCACAACGGCATCCACTTTTTCCTGGTCAACAAAACGGTTGGCTACGGCGACCGCCTGTTTGGGTTCGCAGGCATCATCTCCCTGGATAATTCTGATTTTTTTACCGTTAACGCCCCCTTTCGCATTAATGGCTTCGGCGGCGGATTCAGCCCCCAGCAGCAGTTGCTTGCCAAATGCGGCACTGCCACCGGTAATGGGTGCACCCAGACCAATTTTGATGAACTCTTCTGCCATGGCGGGCGCAGACAAAACGGTTGTGAGTGCTGCTGTAATAAAAAGCTTTTTAAATCCTTTATTCATGCTTTTCTCCTGAAATTGACCAGCATGGTTCCTTGCAAAACAAGAAACATTATTAAAAAACAACGCTATACAACGGACTGACTGCTTAATACGAATGTGAACTACCAGACGTTCTTTTCGATAATGGGTTGATTGGTTAACACCCGCTCCCAACCCAAACGCTTCAAATTCAAACTTTTGTATTCACCAAATTCAATCAACTCGGCAAGACCACGGCCCACTGCTGGTGATTGTTGCATGCCATGACCACTGAAACCATTAGCAAAAACCATATTGTTGATATCGGGGTGATAACCCAGTATGACGTTCTGGTCGAAGGTGCAGTAATCGTAATGGCCGGCCCAGCTATGCTCACAGCGCAAGGCCTCAAAGGCAGGCACCCGATGCGCCAGAATTGGCCACAGGTACTCATCAAACAGCGGGTATTGAACATCAAAATCAAAACACTCGGGGTCCTGTTCCGCTGGCGGCTGAATGCCGCAAATAAACCCCTCTCCTTCAGGGTGGATATAAGCACCGCTGGGGTCAATCAACATGGGACAATCATTGATTGTCTCGGGGCAGGTCACATAAAAAACACTGCGTTTGCGCGATTCTATCGGCAACTCAATACCAGCCTGACGGGCCAATTGCATAGCCCCGGTACCCGCAGCATTCACAACAACACCACCAGAGACGGTGTCGCCGTTATTCAGGGTTAAACCGCTTACCCGTGCGCCTTCCCGATGCACCTGCACCACTTCATTTTCTATGTAACTCACCCCCTGGGAAATGGCCTTGCGGCGAAAAGCCCGCATCATGCCATAGGCGTCCAGCCATCCCTCTCCCTTCAGACCCAACGAACCGCCCGCTAAATCAGACACATTCAGCCATGAATATCTGTCTTGTAATTGCTGGCCTGACAACAACACAATTTGTGCCCCCAAGGCACGTTGCAACGCATTGTTTTCTTTCAGGGTTTCATATCCCTGCGGGGTGGACAGAAACAAATAACCCGCTTCATGAAAGTTCACGTCGGGCCGCTCACCCTCCACCTCAAGGGTTTCTCCAAGGCGGTACAGGAATTCGCTACCAAACTGCGACATCTGGATATTTTCTGTCGTGGAAAATTGATGCCGTATGGAGGCTGCCGACAAGGCAGTCGCACACTTTTGATAAGACGCATCTTTTTCAATAACCAGAATAGAGCCTTTAAACGAGCGGGAGGCGCTTAAAAAATAAGCCAGGGCACTTCCTGTTGCCGCACCACCAACGACCACCACATCAAAACAGTTCTTCATGCAATGTCTCATTACAAATAGCTGAATAAGTTGTAAATTCTCATAAGAAAAATTTGGCGTCAATCGTTATTTATACCTAATTCTTTAAAATCCAAATAAAAATACAATATCTCCATTGATAATCAATGACTTATTAATAATCCAAAAGAAAATTAATTTGTAATCCGCAAAAAACAAGACGAGATTTCATTGATTTTTTGGTATTTCCCATCAGGAAAATCCCAGGAAGAAAATTGAAACTTAAAAAGCCAACGATATAAAACAAATCTATAATTCATTGATATCAAACAATATATTTTGCATTGCAACAATCAAAAACCAAGGGAAAACCCTTTTATTTATTTTTATTTCTTATAAGAAATTTTTTGACTTTAGGAAAATCAATTGTTAATCTAGTTGTAAATCTGTTTGTATTGAGCGCCTCACCTATCCTGCCATTTTTTCGTTGCCCTGCCGGGCAGAGTCATGTAAAACGTGAGGCTTACCCTGATGATTCACAAAGGAAACCAGCCATGAATTCAGTCCAGGAATTACTTGTCTCTTTAGGTGTCAATCCTGCCTCCTTTCAGGAAGGTAGCCTAAAAGCCTATTCTCCTATTGATGGTTCGCATATCGCCAATGTTGTTGAAGCGTCTGCGGCAGAAGCCACTGCCACCATCGACCGGGCTCATGCCGCCTATACGCAGTGGCGTCAGGTTCCCGCACCCCGACGCGGGGAACTGATCCGCCTGCTTGGAGAAGAGCTGCGGGCCAACAAAGAAGCCCTTGGACGTCTGGTCTCCATTGAAGCGGGCAAAATCATTGCCGAAGGCCAGGGTGAAGTCCAGGAAATGATTGATATCTGCGACTTTGCGGTTGGCCTGTCACGCCAGCTGTACGGCCTGACCATTGCCTCGGAACGCCCGGGGCACCGCATGATGGAAACCTGGCATCCGCTGGGCGTGGTTGGCGTGATTACCGCTTTCAACTTTCCGGTTGCCGTCTGGTCATGGAATACGGCCCTGGCTCTGGTGTGTGGCAATGCCGTTATCTGGAAACCTTCAGAAAAAACCCCGCTAACCGCCCTGGCCACCCAGGCCCTGCTGGAACGTGCCCTGAAAAAACTGGGTGATGCGCCTGAACACCTGTCGCAATTGCTGATTGGCCAGCGGGAAACCGGTGAAATCCTGGTTAACAGTCCAAAGGTTGCCCTGGTTTCAGCCACCGGCTCCACCCGCATGGGACGCGAGGTTGGCCCCAAAGTGGCGACCCGGTTTGGCCGCTGCATTCTTGAACTGGGGGGCAATAATGCCATTATCGTTAGCGAAACTGCAGACCTGGACATGGCCGTGCGGGGCATTGTTTTTGGTGCGGTCGGCACAGCCGGACAACGCTGCACCAGCACCCGCCGGCTGATCGTCCACAGCAGCATCGTTAATGAACTTGCCGAACGGCTGAAAAAAGCCTATCGCAGCTTACCCATTGGCAGCCCCCTTGAAACCGGCACCCTGGTAGGCCCCCTCATTGACAAGGCGGCTTTTGACGCTATGCAAACCGCGCTGCAAAAAGCGGCCGAACAAAAAGGGAAAGTCACCGGTGGCCAGCGCGTCTTGCAGGACACGTTCCCCGATGCCTATTATGTTGAACCCGCGCTGGTCGACATGCCAGCACAAACCGATGTGGTTCGTCACGAAACCTTTGCGCCCATCCTTTACATCATGAGCTATGACAACTTTGAAGACGCGTTAGCCCTGCAAAACGACGTTCCGCAAGGCCTGTCTTCCGCCATCTTTACCACCAACCTGCTTGAAGCCGAATATTTTATGTCACCCAGCGGCGCTGACTGCGGCATTGCCAATGTGAATATCGGCACCTCGGGTGCTGAAATCGGTGGCGCCTTTGGCGGTGAAAAAGAAACCGGTGGCGGCCGTGAGTCAGGCTCCGATGCCTGGAAAGGCTATATGCGCCGGGCCACCAATACCATCAACTACTCGCGCGAATTGCCACTGGCCCAGGGCGTGAAATTTGGTGACGATTAATGCCATCCTGAACATTCCCCATCTAACGATGGACCCCCGTTCAATTGATGAAGAGGTCAGACTATGTCTTCCGGTTTTCCTTTTGTTGCTCCGTTTAAAGAAATCAAGGGATCGCCCATCAGGGAATTGTTCAAATACCTGTCCACGCCCGGCATGATATCTTTTGCTGGTGGCTACCCCGCCCCTGAACTGTTCGATCTCCCTGGTTTGCAGGCGTCCATTGCCGCCCAATCAGCTTCATTGCAGGAAACCATGTCTTACGGTTCCAGCGAAGGCCTGCCAGCCCTGCGCGAAACATTAGCCGCCCTTTCCATACAACGCGGCCTTCAGGTAGGCCAAGATGACATCCTGGTAACCAGCGGCTCACAGCAGGCTTATGAATTGCTGGTGCGGGCCCTGATTGCACCGGGAGATACCGCGCTGGTAGAGCGCCCCGCCTACCCGGCCGCCATTCAGGGCCTGCGGCTGGCCGGTGCCAATATTGTCACCGTGGGAGTTCAAGAGGACGGTACCGATCTTGAGGAACTGGCACGACTGCTGCAACAGCACCAGCCCAAGTTTTTTTACTGCGTTCCCACGTTTGCCAATCCCAGCGGCATTACCCTATCACTGGAAAAACGCAAAAAACTGCTGGCACTGCTAGCCACCACTAATTGTTTACTGATTGAAGATGACCCTTATGGCCAGTTGCGCTTTAGCGGACAGCCCTTGCCCACTCTTGCAGAACTGGCCCGCTCAACCCCTGTACAGGACCAGGTCATTTACCTGTCCAGTCTGTCCAAAACTGTGGCGCCGGGCCTGCGCATTGGCTGGATGATCGCCCACCCCGAGATCTTGCGCCGCTGCGTGCTGGCCAAGCAGGTGGATGATA
The DNA here is from genome assembly GCF_016595155.1 of Advenella mandrilli. Taxonomy (GTDB): domain Bacteria; phylum Pseudomonadota; class Gammaproteobacteria; order Burkholderiales; family Burkholderiaceae_B; genus Advenella; species Advenella mandrilli. Next base: position 2,454 of record NZ_JAENGP010000023.1, on the reverse strand, counting down.
TGTGTTCGGCACCGTTCATGCAGGCGGTTGCTGCCCATTACCTGAACTCGGGACGCTATGCACAGCATTTGCCTTATATGATCGACACCTACCGGCAGCGGGCCCAATGTATGCTGACCGCTTTTTCAAGCGACTTTAACGGCCAGCTTAGACTGGTCCAACCCGAAGGCGGCATGTTCATTTGGGCTTACCTGCCCTCGGATATCAATGCCACCCGGCTCTTGCCCCTGGCGATTGACGAAAAAGTCATGTTCGTGCCCGGCAGCGGTTTTTATGCCGACCAGCCCGATGAAAACGCGTTTCGCCTGTCATTTTCCATGAGCAATGAAGCACAAATTACTGAAGGCGTTGCCCGGTTCAGAAAAGCGCTTGACCGCTATTGAAGCGGGCTGTTTTTCACCAAGGCATCCAGCCGGCTGGCATCAAAATCCGGATGAATCGGCTCGGGATCAACCATTTTGCGGCTGGCCTTGGCTGACAATTCATTGAAACGCTCCACCTTGCCAATCAAGCCCTGCCGGCCGGCCAATGCACCAACCACGGCATTGTAATGCGTACCCACCGTGTTAAGTGTTCCGCCCAGCCGGGACAGGTGTTCAGCCACCCTGACCACCTGATTATAAATATCGACGGCCCGGTCGCCAATTTCGGTGGCCTGCTCATTGCTGCGTGCCATCATCCACAAATAGGAAACCGTTCTTAACACCGGCATCAGGGTTGTGTGCGAGACCAGCACCACCCCTTTTTCATAGCCATACTGAAACAGGTTGGACGGATGCCTGAGTGCCTCTATGTAAGCCGCTTCGACCGGCATGAACATAAGCACAAAACCGGGGCTGTGCATACCCTGCAAATTGCTGTAATTCTTGTCGGACAACTGGTCGATATGATTCCTGACGGCCTTGGCATGCGCATCCAGGGAAGACCGCATGACCCCTTCTTGCGTTGCATTGACCGCCTGCTGGTAATCATTCAGGGATACCTTGCTATCAATAACCATATGCTTGCCATCGGGCAGGTAAAGCACAAAATCGGGTAACTGACTTTGGCCCGCTTCGTTCCGGAAATGGGCCTGAGTCTGAAAGTGATCACCCTTGACCAGACCCGCCATTTCGAGTGCCCGTTCAAGCTGCATTTCGCCCCAGTTACCAAGGATTTTTTTATCTCCTTTCAGGGCACGGGCCAGAGCATCGGCATCCTGAGTCATTTTCATGCCAACCTCAGACACCTGCCTGATTTGCGACTGCAGCAGCGATTGCCCCTGCACCGACTGGTCATGCACCTCGTTGATCCGGCTTTGAAAGCGGTCAATCTGCTCACGAAACGGCTTGAGCAGGCTTTCCATGGACACCTGGCTATTACGCGAAAAAGCCTGTTCTTTTTCCGTAAAGATACGGTCAGCCAGGTTCTGGAATTCAATCGCCAATTGTGCCTTGGATTGGGCAAAATTCTGGCGCAATTCATCCAGGCTTTGTTGCTTGTGCTGCATTTCCGACTGCTGGGTTGCCTGTTTTTTTTCCAGTTCTGCCAGTGTTGCCTGCAATGACTGCTGTTGTGATTCTCGCGTTTGCAACTGCAGCCGCAAGTCACCGGCCAGTTGTTGCAGATGGTTTTTTTCCGCCAGGGCGGCTGCCAGCTCATTGCCCAAAGCATCTTTACGGCCATCCAGAATACGGTAGTCATCCTGCAACTCATCGTACTGCTGTGCCTGCAACTCCAGCGACGCCGTACGGTCACCCAGCGCCTGTTCAAGCACGGCAATATTGGCCCGGCTGCCTGCCTGGCGTGAATACATAAGCAGCGCACATAACAACATGCCAAAGACACCACCCACAAGGACTGCAAGCCATAGATGGGAAGAAGAAGCCAGTATCTGAATAAATTCGTTCATACTTTAAGATTATGTCGGCAAAACACAATCTTATACCAAATGCCGTCTAACCGGAGCAAAGCGCCAACCCACACTGGCCACAGCCAAGGCTTGCGCTTTGTTTTAACCCATTTAAAAACAGATCCAACTTAACGGACAAACGCATTAAAGCTGTTTTTTCATCATCTGGTCAGCGATATATTCTGCCTGCCGGATAGCCAGCGAAACAATCGTCAGGGTCGGGTTTTCGGCGCCACCACTAGTAAACTGGCTGCCATCGGAAATGAACAGATTAGCAATATCATGGGTCTGGCCATATTTGTTGCACACACCATCTTCGGCTTTTTCACTCATGCGGCAAGTGCCCAGATTATGGGTTGACGGATAAGGCGGCGTGCGAAACGTTTTTTTCGCGCCCGCTGCTTCATAAAGCGCAATACTTTGCTTAAAGGCATGGTCCCTCATGGCTTCATCGTTAGGATGGTCGTCAAAATGCACATTGGGAATGGGCAGGCCATTGGCATCTTTCTCGTCGGTGTTCAGGGTAATGCGATTACTGGTGCGTGGCATATCCTCGCCTACAA
>NZ_JAENGP010000022.1 GCF_016595155.1 Advenella mandrilli | reverse complement strand
ATCCACAAACCAGCCGTATAATCATAGGCATCCATATACGAAGCAAAATCAGCCCCCCAACTGCCCGGATCAAAGAAAGCGGCATAAAACGGCAGGCCCAGGGCCACGGTTTCAAGCTCATACCCCCCCACAAACCCCCGTTTTTCGTTGTGAATGGCTTCATCCTGCACAATACCCGCCATGGTCGTTCCCCGATACATATGTACCGGCTCATCAAACACCGCATAGACCGAACCCGTTGTATGACGCATATAATTGCGGCCTACCTGCCCGGAACTGTTCGCCAGCCCATCCTTGAATTTGGACGAAGCCGACATCAGCAACAGACGTGGCGTTTCAATGGAGTTGCCCGCCACACAAACCACCCGCGCCGCCTGGCGTTGTTCTTTGCCGTCCTTGTCAAAATAAACAATGCCGGTCACCTTGCCGGTATCGTCATGCTCAATCTGCGCCACATGGCATTGATCGCGCAATTCCAGGTTGCCGGTTTTTTCAGCTGCCGGGATTTCCGTATATAACGTAGACCACTTCGCACCCACCTTACAGCCCTGAAAACAGAAGCCCTGCTGGATACAGACTCCCCGGCCGTCACGGGGCCGGCTGTTAATCGCCATATGTCCTGTACTGACCTTGTTGTAGCCAATTTTGGTAGCACCGTCATACATGATCTTGAAATTATTATTGCCCGGCAATCCGGGAATATCATTGGTTCTGGTCACACCCAATTTATCTTCCGCCCTGGCATAATACGGCTCCAGCTCTTGCAGGGTAATGGGCCAATCCAGCAAGTTGGCATCCTTGAGATCACCATAATGGGTCCGGGCCCTGAACTCATGATCCTGTAACCGCAACGACGCCCCTGCCCAGTGAGTGGTGGTGCCACCTACCGTTTTACAGATCCATGTGGGCAGGTTCGGAAAATCCCGCACCAGCCGAAAACTACCCGAGGTAGTCCGGTTATCCAGCCAGGCCAATTGCTGGAATGATTTCCACTCATCCTGCACAAAGGTTTCTATACTCTGCCGGGCACCTGCCTCAAACAGCACCACCTTGATGCCTTTCTGGCATAACTCGTTGGCCAGCGTGCCACCCCCAGCCCCTGAGCCAATAATAACGACAACACTATCGTCTTTCTGGTTAAATGTAGTCATGTCCTGTCTCCGCTATTCTTTATTTATAAGTCATTGATATGGAGCCCCTGCCAGCGACCGGTGCTCTTTTGGCATCGCATTGCTATTTCCTGACGGGCCTTATTCCTGCCCACCAACGCAGGCCTGCATTGGCCGCGCCCTTATTCAGGATGCAAAGGGAGGGCTGGCCTCAACCGGTGGATCAGGCAGCCATTTCAGGTCATCAAAACCATTTTTCAGATAACCACCACGGGAAAAAACCTCACCCTCATAACCAAAATATTTATAAGCCATATCGTTGTCATACAAAGACGTAACACCCTGGCCCCGCACCTTGCGGAAAAACGGGTTACCCTCTTTTTCCATGGCCTTCAGTATGTCGGTCTGCTTTTCAAGAGACAGTTTGGCAAAATCACCCCCCGCCGCCGCATTCAGTTTTTCCACACCCGCCTTGACCAATTCTGCACCGGCTGCTTCCTGTGCCGATGCATCAATATCCTTAACCAGCAGGGCATAGACCGCATCAGGCAAATCCTTGTGTGGATACAGGGCCTTAGCCATGGCAAGGATAGTATCGGCCTGCAACTGGTTAAGCTGTTTCAGCTCAAGCGCCCAAACCCTGGATGGGGCCAGCGTGGCCAAGATAGACCCGGAGGCCAGCATCCCGGTCAGGATTGCCGAACCTTTCAGGAAGCTGCGTCGGGTCAGGGTGCCAGCCTGCCTGTGAACTTTCATTTTTGTTTCCATCGTCTTTCCTTTGTGAATTTTTTATTCCTGACTGCACTTATCTGTTTTTTATTATTAATTTATTATCAACTCATATAAGGCAACCGGGTAACATCCACGTACTACATCTTTTAAGGTTTACCCTTAATCAGCAAAGACTGTCCTTATTCTTTAACGACCGGTTTTTAACGGTCTTGCCTGGCCGGTAACCCCGGTGTTTTGCCTGCCATGAGTTTCATTTCATTCAGGAACAGTCCTGCCTTGCCGGCAATATGCCGTACCGCCTGGTAACGCATACAGGTTACACGCAGGAAAGAAGTGAAATTGGTTGCTTCGCCCCGATAGGCATAAACTTCATCGTATAACTGGGCAATCAGCTGGTTGGTAGTTACGCCATCATTCTCGGCCAGTTCCGCCAGCGTTTCCCAAAACATGTTTTCAAGCCGGATACTGGTTACCACCCTGGCAATCCGGACAGAACGGCTACGGCTTTCATACATGATCGGGTCTGTTTGTGAGTATATGCTGCACATCGTTGTCTCCGTGATGAATAAAAGCTGCCTTATTTTATGATTAGTCTTTGGCAGGATTCACAATCCAGCGGCAAGCTTCTGGCCGGTAACAACCGGCCTTTTTATTATAGCCAGCCTCAATACCTATTGGTAATGTCCCAGTTTTTTTAACACTTCAATCTTATAACCATCCGGGTCCTGAACGAAAAAGAACTGGGCCAGCACCGTATCACCATCCCTGAATGTCTTGATTTCAAGCGGATTCAATCCTGCTGCGGCAAAACGGGCATGCTCCGCTTCAAGATCATCCACACAAATGGCGACATGACCATAACCGTCACCATGAGTGTAAGGTTCTTCTCGATCCTTATTGTAAGTCAACTCAATTTCCATATCGTTTTCCGGACCCCGCAAATAGCACAGGGTAAAAGTGGGGAAATCCAGCTCATGGGAAGGCGCCAGCCCAAAAGCGGTTTTATAAAATGCCTTGGATGCTTCCAGGTCCTTGCAGCGAATCATAACGTGAATAATTTTTGCCATCTCAAACCTCTTAACATAATCGAATGGTTCAATTATGGCTTTTAATTGCCAGGGTCCGGTAATAACCGGGTACTACAAAAGAAAATGGCCGACATATCACCCAACATGCCGGCCATTATTCCAATCATTTCAATTAAAACGCAGGAACAATCGCGCCTTTATATTGCTCAGCGATAAATGCCTTCACGTCTTCGCTTTGCAGGGCTTTTATCAACTTGCCAATTTTTTCTGATTTTTCTTGCTCGGGAATAGTAGCAACCAGGTTGGCATACGGTGATTCCGCATCTTCAATAAACAGCGCATCCTGGGTAGGATTCAGGCCGGCTTCCAGTGCATAGTTGGTATTAATCAGGGCAACATCCACGTCTTCCAATACACGGGGCAGAGTGGCCGCTTCCAGTTCCTTGAATTTCAGGTTTTTGGGATTCTCGACAATGTCGCGTGAAGTCGCCAGCAAATTGCTGGGGTCTTTCAGCTTGATCAAGTCATGCTGCTGCAGCAAAAGCAAAGCACGTGCGCCATTGGAAGGATCGTTGGGAATCGCAACCAGGGCACCATCTTTAAGCTCGCTGATAGCCTTGATTTTTTTGGAGTAAGCGCCAAAAGGCTCTACGTGCACCAGACCGACCGATACCAGGTTGGTGCCTTTCTCTTTATTGAAGGTATCCAGATAAGGTTTGTGCTGGAAAAAATTGGCGTCCAGCTGTTTGTCGGCCACTTGCTGGTTAGGCTGCACGTAATCGGTAAATACCTTGATTTCAAGGTCAATACCGTCTTTGGCCAAGGCCGGTTTGATATGCTCCAGAAGTTCGGCATGCGGAACCGGGGTAGCCGCAATGCTTAATTTTTCATTGGCAGCCGCATTACTAAGCCCAACCACACTTGATGCCAATACCAGACCTGCAAAAATTTTTTTAATTTGCATAAGATGCTCCATACTATTTTCTGTTAAATTTAACGACCAACCGATCGCCCAGCATCTGAACCAGCTGGACCATCACTATCAAAACAACCACCGTTACAATCATGACCTCGGACTGATAACGTTGGTACCCAAAACGAATGGCCACATCACCCAGCCCACCACCACCAATTACACCAGACATAGCAGAATAACCAATAAGTGTAATCGCGGTGACCACAATCGCGCTAATAATGCCTGTTGTGGCCTCGGGCAATAAGGCCCACATGACCGTTTGCCGTGAATTGGCACCCATGGCATTACAGGCCTCATTAATGCCCGGATCTATTTCACGCAAGACGTTTTCCACCAACCGCGCAAAAAACGGTGCTGCGCCAACCACCAAGGGCGGAATCGCACCACTCACCCCCAGGGCACTGCCCATCACAAGACGGGTAAACGGGATCAGTACAATCAGCAAAATGATAAATGGCACCGATCGCAACACATTCACCACCAGAGACAAGACCTGGTAGACTGCCTTGTTTTCAAGTAGCTGGCGTTCACTGCTCAGGTACAGGTAAACCCCCAACGGCAAACCAATCACAACCGTCAACAACAAGGACCATCCCGTCATCAGCAGGGTATCAATCGTGGCTTCACCAATCAATGGCCAATCAACTCTATCCCAGTTCATGGTTTCAATACCTCATATTCAACATTTTGCGCCTTGAAAAAGGCTGCCAAAGGGGCATATTGTTTTTCTTCGCTGTCCACCGCCAGCACCAGCTGGCCATACGGCGTGTCCTTGATTTTACCAACCGCACCCTGCAAAATACTCAGGTTTACATTCAATTCCCGGCTTGCATGGCTTAACAGAGGCTGAGCTGTTGCCATCCCCCGGTAGGTAAGACGGATAATGCGGCCTTGCACGCCTTCAACCAACTCCCGCCAGCTATTGGCATCCACCCCGCTTTCCGATAGCAAGGCCATGGTGGTTGGATGCTGCGGATGCAGGAAAACATCCAACACTTCACCTATTTCCGCAATTTTGCCGCCATCAATAATGGCCACCTGGTCACAGATAGAGCGGATCACATCCATGCCATGGGTAATCAGGACAATCGTAATACCCAGGCGTTTATTGATATCTGCCAGCAAGCCAAGAATGGATTGCGTTGTTTCTGGGTCCAGGGCGCTGGTCGCTTCATCACACAGCAACAGTTCCGGCTTGTTGGCCAAGGCTCTGGCAATACCCACCCTTTGCTGCTGGCCACCCGACAATTGACGGGGATATTTGTGAATATGGTCTGTCAGGCCCACCAGATTCAGCAACTCAATGGCGCGTTCGTGACGTTCTTTTTTTGGCAGGCCGGCAAGCCGCAGGGGAAAGCAGACATTATCCAGCACGGTTCGGGAAGTGAGCAGGTTAAAGTGCTGAAACACCATACCGATTTTCTGGCGCACTTTCCTGAGCTGGGCCTCGGAAATAATCGTAATGTCCCGCTCATTGATGAACACCTTGCCCTGCGTTGGTTTTTCAAGCAGGTTCAACATGCGGATAAGCGTGCTTTTGCCGGCCCCGGAGCGACCGATAATGCCAAAAATCTTGCCCCTTTCAATTTGCAGGTCTATGCCTGACAAAGCATGAAGGGTTTTATCTTTTGTTTTGTAGGTTTTAAGAATGTTCTCTAAGCGGATCAACGCATTTCCCAATCATGACCATTTTATGAGCGCTATTTTATATGACTGTTCTATATTTGTTTTTATTTGCTTATAGATTCCAGTTATATAAAATTCCCCGTTCAAAACGGTAAATTAATCACAGGCATTACTCGCCACCGAATCCGATAATATAACGGTTTTCTGGTGTCGTGTTAAACATTCCATTACCTTTCCTTGCACATACCATTGCGCAGCCCTTGTCGGATGTTCTTATAACTGTACAGAAAAAATGTAATGAAAGCGGAAGAGGAAAAAAAATACCGTGCCACAGGCACGGTATTTTCTATATATACTTGATGGTGGGTGCTACAGGGGTCGAACCTGTGACCTACGCCTTGTAAGGGCGCCGCTCTACCAACTGAGCTAAGCACCCATCTAGTAAACTTTGTTCGCTAAGAAAGCAAGTATTTTATTGCAATGCGATTTCTACGTCAACACCTGCAGGCAGGTCAAGTCGCATTAATGCATCAACTGTTTTGTCTGTTGGATCTACAATATCCATCAAACGTTGATGAGTACGGATCTCGAACTGGTCACGGGAAGTTTTGTTCACGTGTGGAGAGCGTAATACGTCAAAACGTTTGATACGTGTTGGCAGTGGAACTGGACCACGTACAACAGCGCCTGTGCGCTTGGCGGTATCAACAATTTCAGCTGCTGATTGATCGATCAGTTTGTAGTCAAAAGCTTTCAAACGGATACGGATTTTTTGGTTTTTCATTGTATTTCCCAAAGAACAATATAAAGAACAAATTGCCTTGCCCACAGGACAAGGCAATTGAGCATTGTAGCATTAATTACTTAATACCACACGCACATAATGCATTAAGCGTTGATTTTAGCAACAACGCCGGCGCCAACGGTACGGCCGCCTTCACGAATCGCAAAACGCAGACCTTCTTCCATCGCGATAGGCGCAATCAGTTCCACGTCCATAGAGACGTTATCACCAGGCAGAACCATTTCTTTTTCTGCAGGCAATGTGATGGT
>NZ_JAENGP010000021.1 GCF_016595155.1 Advenella mandrilli | reverse complement strand
CTTGCGCTTGAATCCGCGCCAACCGTAAAGGATCCCTAGCCAAAAAAGTGCTCAAGGGTTGGGCAGCCTTTTTCAGGTTGCATGGGCCACACGCCAGGGCCAGGTTACTGATCCGGTTTGAACCGCCACGTGCCCGGGGTTGAAGGTGCTCAATCTGTAACGGCGTTTGCGTCGCATCGCAGTACACGCATTTGCGCCCCCATTTTTCCAGCAAATATTCACGCACCTCGTACCCCGCCAAGGCGCCTTGTTGATACTCGACGCCAGAAATTTCCGGCTTTTGCAGTTGCTGCATATCGAAACGCACCAGCTCTGAGCTCAAGGCCGTGATCGGCGCCCAACGAGAGAGGCGTGTAACCCAGGCTGCCGTGGTATCCACCCGATGCTGTAAGGATGGCGCTAGCCAGCCTTTAGGTTTGGTGCGGTTTAAGAAGCGGGGTGCGCGGTAGCGTAATTCCCCGCGACGACGACGGCGCATCTGTCGACGGGCCGTCAGCGCTTCGCTAATCTGGCGTCCACGATGCACCAGCTCGATCAAGGCGAGCACTGCTGCTTGGCGCTGAATTTCACCGGTCGCCGGGTCAACAGTGCTTGACGCCCGAACCACTGCCACGCCCGTTGTTTTACTGCCGGGGTCCAGTTTGACGCGCACCGGCTGGAGGGCACTCTCATCCCGGCGGCGATCCTTTAACCGGATCACCAACGGCATATGACGGTGAATCACCGCCCGCCGTTGACGCAACAACTGCCGTGCCCGTGCCGGATGGCAGGGCATCAGCGGTTTGCCGTGCCTATCTACGACAAAAATAACCAATGGATTACTCCTTTCTCGCCTTACGGCGGTAACGTGTCCTTGCGGACATCTCCCCTCGACCAGGTTGTACGCCAGTTGAAAGCCTGGGGCTTTCGATCACCGCCCGTTTCGTGCTTACCCGAAGCGTGTCTGCAGTGGTGATTTCCAGGGCCTGGGACTGAGGAAGCATCCCAAGGTGGGTCTACGAACTTACGTACAACGGTGCGCCAAGGCGCTCGGTCTGGACAATCTCAGACCTGTGAAGCGTTAACCCCACAAGCCTCGCCCTTCAGGGCGGGGTGATTGACTTTATTATCCTTAACGTTAAATCCAGAATAACATTATCATGCTATTGTTTCCGGTAAAGGAATGAACTCAACATGGTCATCGGGAGGAAGTGGAATTTTCCCGGCTTTCCAATCTTCCTTTGCCTGTTCTATTCGTTCTTTGCGGGAAGAAACAAAGTTCCACCATATATGCCGTGGCCCAAGAGGTTCTCCCCCCAGAAGCATTAGGCTGGCGTTCTCCAGTGCCTGCACGACAGGCAAACTGTCCTTGGCAAAAACCAGCATCTGGCCAGCGACATACGTTTGCCCTTTTACCTGCAGTTTGCCGCTATTAATATAAACAGCCCTTTCGGCATAATCCTGGGGCAACGGTACCCGTTTGCCCGCCGTCACTTCCATGTGCAGATAAAATAACGGCGAATGTACCGTTACCGGGCTTTCCAGCTCAAAAGCGCTACCGGCAATAAGCCTGGCCCATATCCCCTCTTCTGTCATGACCGGCAACTCAAACTCATTATAATGAACAAAAGATGGCTTGATTTCTTCAAATTCTTCGGGCAAGGCAACCCAGGCCTGAATGCCATCCAGCCGCCCACCCGCCGGACGCATGCCATCAAAACGCTCTGAATGGCTAATGCCAGAACCCGCTGTCATCCAGTTCAGCTCGCCGGGCTGGATAAGCTGCTTATAGCCCAGACTGTCCCGATGCGTCATTTCGCCTTCAAACAGATAGGTCACGGTAGACAAGCCAATATGCGGATGAGGCCGCACATCCCGTTCTGGTGGAATGGGGGCTGCCAGTTCATGAGGGCCCATCCGGTCAAAGAAAACAAAGGGACCCACCGAGCGGTGCTTGCGAAAAGGCAGTACCCGGCCCACCTCAAATCCACCACCAAGATCATGGGGACGTGTTTCAATAACGATCTCTGGCATGACAGTTTTCCTGTAAGATTAAAGGCATCACTCATGATAGATGAAATCTTCGGGGTTTACCTGTGGTGTTTTTCCCCATTAACTGAAAAGCAAATACATTTTTACCCAAACCGGCTCATTAACGTTAACAAACCGACTGATTAACATTAAACTTGTTTCCTTTAAAGCAACTTATTTATAACTACAATATCAATGGACAAACAACACAAGCAACAATGGTATTACGGCTGGAATATTGTGGCCGCCGCTACCCTTTTAACCTTATTAACCGTGGGCATGCGACTGGGCATAGGCCCGTTTTTTTTGCCCATTATCAATGACTTGCAATTTACCCGCAGTGAGCTCTCTGGAGTTATTGCCATCGGCATGCTTTTTTACGGTCTTGGCATGCCCGTTGCCGGCCATCTGGTGGGCACCCGGGGGACACGCTTCGTTCTTTTGCTGGGTACGGCCATTGTGGTGGCGTCTTCAATCTGGACGGCCATGGCCAGCAGTTTGACCAATTTTTTCTTTGCCTATGGCATTTTCCTGTCTATCGGACTGGCCTTTACCAGCCAGGTAGCGCTAACTCCAGTCATCAGCCGCTGGTTCATCAGGCAAAGAGGCATGGCCCTGTTCTTTTTATCCACAGGTTCCATGGCGGGCATCGCCATCATGACGCCCCTGTTTACCTATACCAATGAAACGTTTGGCTGGAAAGAAACCATCCTTGGCTTTGCCGCCGTTTTTTCCGTTATTACCATTTTTTCCGCCTTCTTTATTATCCGCGAACACCCGCCCGAAAACGCAGACCTGTTAAATAGCCCCCCTGCCAAAAAAACCGCCGCTACCAAACCAGCCTTGCAAACGGCCCCTCTCAGCCTGAAACAGGCCCTGCGCACCGCCCCATTCTGGAAAGTCGTGCTTGGGCTTTTTGCCTGTGGCTATAGCATGAACCTGTTAGGCGCCCATGGCGTTCCCATGCTGATGGATCACGGTTTTGACTCGGCCAGCAGCGCATTGGGCATCGGCCTGATTGGCCTGATTGCCATTTTCAGTACCCTGGTGCTGGGACGCATTTCCGATACCCTGCCCCGACGCTATATGCTAGCGGTTATTTATTTTGTGCGCGGGCTGGGCTTTTTCGGGCTTGTCATGGTTGCCGTTAACTGGCAACTTTTTGGCGTCGCCACCGTGGGTGGTGTGGTCTGGGCTGGCAGCATTGCGCTTTCTTCCGCCATTCTGGCTGATATTTATGGGGTTAAACTGGTGGGCGTTTTATATGGTCTGGCCTATGTGGGGCACCAAGTAGGCGGCATGATCAGCTCATGGCTGGGCGGCTGGGCTTATGAAACTTTCCATACCCACTGGATTTCTTTCGGTTCAGCCGGTGTATTCTTGCTGCTTGCCGCCATCATCTCATTAACGCTTCCCGATAAAAAGCAATTCCAGTCTGCCTAAGACACCACAGCCTGCCAACCTTACCTTGAAAAAAATGCATAAATACACATTAAAACTCAGCAATGGAAAAACGGTTCAGATCCTTGCCAAAAGCGGGGGTGATGCCATAAAAAAAGCGGTCAAGACGTATGGCTGCCAGCCTGATGAAATTTTAGTTGTTGCGGTGCAAAAAATAGAAGTTTACCGGCCCAAATAAACACAGCAGCGCCACCTAAAGTAACTTCTGAGGGTTATAATTCGCAACAAATTTATCCAGGTATAAAACCATTACCTGCAATCCTTATCAGTTAAAGGCAAATTCGTTGCAACACTCTTTAGAAATTAATGCCATCGCCAGTTTCACGCTGGCTATTCTGCTTTTGTTTATTGGCAAAGGCTTAAGCAATCGTATTACCTGGCTACAGAAATACAGTATTCCAGAACCCGTCATTGGCGGACTGGTCTGCACCATTCTTGTTTGCATGGCTTATTATCTACTGGATCTGCGGATTTCCTTTACCCTTGGCGTACGCGACATGCTGCTCCTGTATTTCTTTGCAGCCATTGGACTTAACACTAATATTCAAACGCTGAAACAAGGGGGTCGGGCATTAATTATCCTGGTGATTATTGCCTCAATTTTCATGATGTTGCAAAACCTGCTTGGCATGAGTATTGCGCAATACTTTGGCATGGACCCCAGAATTGGCTTAATGGCCGGTTCCATCTCATTAACCGGCGGGGTGGGTACCACTATGGCCTGGGCCTCGCATTTTGTTGACACCCTGGGGCTGGATAATGCCGTTGAGATTGGTATTGCGTCCAATATGATGGGCATGATTGCCGCATGTATGATTGGCGGCCCGATTGCCAGCCTCCTGATCAAGCGACATCGCATACAAACGTCAGCCGATCCCGAACTTGATATTGGGATGCGCTACCAGGATGAGCCCTACAAGCGGCTTAACTACTACGGCGTACTAATGGCCATTTTCTGGCTGAATATCTGCCTGATCATGGGCCGTGTGATTATTCGCCTAATTGCCTTTACCGGCCTTAACCTGCCCGCCTTTGTGGGTTGCCTGCTGGCTGGCATTATTATCCGTTCGGTAACGGCACTGGTCGTTCCCAAAGGCGGCCGCATCTGGCGCTGGCACAGCATGCAACCTGGCATTGCACTAATCTCTGATTTATGCCTTGGTATTTTCCTGACTATGGCGCTAATGGGCTTGCAACTGTGGGTTTTGCAACCCATGATCACGTTTATTACCATCACCATGATTCTACAGATTTTACTGGTGATTGCTTTCATCCTGTTGGTGGTTTTCAAAGTCATGGGACGTGATTATGAAGCCGCCGTCATGTGTTCAGGCTTTGGCGGCATCGCGCTGGGTTCCACGGCCACTGCCATTGCCAATATGAGTGCCGTTACCCGCGTATACGGTAACGCCCCACGCGCCTTTATTGTGGTGCCGCTGGTCTGCGGGTTCTTTATTGACCTGATTAACGCGCTGATTATTGGATTTTTGGCAAGGTAAACATCAATTTTCATGGGCCTACCGCCGGCTAACCCAGGCCGCCAGCCAAAAACTGATGGCCAGCAGTATTGCGCAAATGGCGATCGCCCAACTGACAGCACCGTAACTCATGGTACTTGACCAGATCCAGGCTGCCACCAAAGGTGCAAAGGCTTTGGCCAGGGTGCTGGGAAATGTCAAAATACCGTTGAGTGCACCATAAGCCCGGGTGCTTAGCATTTCGGGTACAACCAGCCCGCGTACAATGGTAAAAATCCCGTTACTGGCCCCGTAGGCAATACAGGCCGCGGCAACGATCCAGAAACTGGACGGCTGCAGCGCCAATACAATAAACACAAGGGGAAAAATGACAACCACCAAGGTACCAATGCGTCGCATGGACATGCCTGCCCCAAACATGCTGATCAGGATGCGCCCCGCCACCTGTGCCGGCCCAATGGTAGCAATTACCCAAACCACATTCTGAGTAGACAATCCGCCCTCAAGAAACAGCGGATACATATGAAAAGTGAAGGCAGTGAAAGCACCGGCATACGCAGTAAGCGCCAGCATTAAAAGCCAAAATACGGGCTGCCGGAATGAAGCCCTAATGGCCTGTTGATCGGTTTGTTGCTGACATTCATGGTGGGACGGGATGACGTGGACAATATCTTTTTCGGGCCTGATGAAACCATAATATAACGCAGCACAAAGCACCCCGTTAATGAGGGCCAACACCAGCAAGGCATCACGCCACCCCCAGTGATCCAGCAGAAACTGAACCAGTGGAATAAACACGGTACTGGCAAATCCGCCCCATAAAGTAATGGCAGTAATACCAGACCTTGCCCTGGCCGGCCCCACCCGACGGACGATGACTGCAAATGCAGGCTCATACAAGGTAGCCGCCTGCAACGCCCCCACACCGGCAATAATTAAATAAAACCCTAGCAAACTGCTTACCTGGGACCACATAAAAATAAGCAGGCCAGCCAATAATGACGCGCCAGCCATTAGCCGCCTGCCGTAGCCTTTATCAACAGCCACCCCTACCGGGTAGGCAAGAAACCCAGCCAGCACCAGGCCTGCCGTCGCAGCACCGTATAAATTGGTTCTGGACCACCCCAGTTCTGCCATCATGGCTTCGGCAATCAGGGGAAAACTGTAATATAGCGACCCCCAGCCGCATATTTGTCCGATACCCAATGCCGTAATAAGCACCAAGGCACGATCCGGGTTAGCAGACACTTTAGGGATATCTGCGGATACATTGGCCTGAGAAGTGGACATGAATGTGTTATTTCCAGGTTAATTCTCGTGACTCATTGCGGCTTCAGCCAGTGTGGTGAGCAGTTGCGGTGCTATTTCCTTGCGCTCACTATAACGATCGGTCAAGTAATCAGAACGATCACGGATCAGCAAAGTGAATTTATACAGTTCTTCCATCACGTCCACCACTCTATCGTAATACGCAGATGGCTTCATTCTGCCATTTTCATCAAACTCCTGATAGGCTTTGGGTACGGAAGATTGATTGGGAATAGTCACCATCCGCATCCAGCGCCCCAAAACACGCAATGCATTAACTGCATTGAAAGACTGCGAACCACCACTTACCTGCATAACGGCAAGGGTACGCCCCTGTGTAGGACGAATGGCACCACTTTGTAGTGGCAACCAGTCAATCTGGTTTTTTAATACTGCCGTTAAAGTACCGTGCCGCTCCGGACTGCACCATACTTGTCCTTCTGACCACTCAGACAACTGGCGAAGCTCAACCACCTTGGGATGATCAGCGGGCACGCTATCGGTAACCGGCAAATCATACGGATCAAATACACGCGTTTGCGCCCCCAACTGCTGCAAAATGCGCTCGGCTTCCAGGGTAAGTAATTTACTATATGACGTTTCCCGAAGCGACCCATATAGCAAGAGAATGCGCGGCGGATGCGTACTACCCTGCGTTAATCCCAATTTCTCCAAATCAGGTATCTCAAACACCGATGGCTCTATATTAGGCAATGTTTTCTTCATGGGTTTACCCGCTTGCCCGTTGCATCAATCACCACTTCCCCATCTTCCTTGGAAAAAGCGCCTTGCTGCGCGGCTGGCAAAATTTCCAGCACCACTTCAGAGGGCCGACACAATCTCACTCCCATGGAAGTCACCACAAACGGCCGGTTCATCAGGATGGGGTGCGCTTCAATGGCATCCAGTAACTGTTCTTCGGTAAGCGCCGGGTTTGAAAGCCCCAGCTCCTGATACGGTGTACCCTTTTCCCGTAATGCCTCGCGAACGGTAAGCCCAGCTTTGGCAACCATTGATTTTATGGTTTCGCGGGTAGGCGGGGTTTTTAAATATTCAATAATGACGGGTTCTATCCCCGCATTGCGTATCATGGCCAATGTATTACGAGAAGTGCCACAGTTAGGGTTATGGTAGATGGTAACGTTGTTCATAAGTATTCCTGTAGTGAGCAATCATATACTTTAAGCTTGGTACAGCTGCGCGTATTAACTGAGATATTAACGGACAACTGACCAATTAAAATTTTAAATTTCTGTTAATCAAATAGCATCAATCACGGTAGTATACTATAATTCGATAAATATCGAAATATCGAAATATCGAAATATCGAAATATAGAAACAAAAAGACAATACAGGAACGCTGATGGAAACCAAAGATGCCGTAAAAGCCTTATCTGCACTGGCCCATGAAGCCCGACTTGAAGCCTATCGACAACTGGTACAGGCCGGCTCTGCCGGCTTGCAGGCCGGACAACTTGCAGAAACGCTAGGGATACCTCCCTCTTCACTATCCTTTCATTTGAAAGAGTTAATTAATGCCGATCTTCTGGAGTCAAAACATGAAGGCCGGTATGTCATTTACTCGGTAAAGTTCGAGTCCATGTCAACCTTATTGGATTATTTAACTGAAAATTGCTGTGCTGGAGATAGCTGCCTGGTTACATCACCTGAACCGCATGCCAAATCTGAAAGTTGAATTGAAAAGCGACTGTCCTGCCAGATTAACAATTACTCAAGGCCAAACAACTTGACGTATTTTTATCTTAAATATTAACCACTGACATACTGAATTTATTCAACAGGAAATATCATGTTTGCATCCTTAGCCATTTTTATTGTGGCCATTACTTTTGTCATTTGGCAACCTCGTGGTTTAGGCATTGGCTGGAGTGCCTCTTTAGGTGCCCTATTGGCATTATTATTTGGCGTTATACAAATTAGCGATATCCCAGTCGTGTGGAATATTGTCTGGAATGCAACGGCCACCTTTATTGCCATTATTATCATTAGCTTACTGCTGGATGAAGCCGGTTTTTTTGAATGGGCCGCCCTGCACGTCGCCCGCTGGGGCGGTGGCAACGGCAAAGTTTTATTCAGCCTGATTATTTTGCTGGGCGCTGCGGTTTCCGCATTTTTTGCCAATGATGGCGCTGCCCTTATCCTTACCCCCATTGTCATGGCCATGCTCTTGGCCCTGGGCTTTGGCCCCAGCGCTACCCTGGCGTTTGTCATGGCCGCCGGATTCATTGCCGATACCGCCAGCCTGCCTTTCATTGTCTCCAATCTGGTCAATATTGTTTCCGCTGATTTTTTTGGTATCAGCTTTGCCCGCTATGCCGCTGTCATGGCACCGGTTACCGTTGTGTCGGTGGCGGCAACGCTACTGGTTTTACTTTGGTATTTTCGCGCCAGTATTCCTGCCACCTATGATCGCACCCAACTGAAACGCCCAAAGGATGCTATTCATGACCTTACCACCTTCCGTGCAGGCTGGTGTGTCCTGGCATTGCTGCTGATTAGTTTTTTTGTTCTTGAAGAAGCGGGCATTCCAGTTAGCGTGATTGCCGGTATTGGTGCGGCTATCCTGTTAGTGGTGGCGGGTCGCGGCCATATTATTAGCACCCGAAAGGTCATACGCGAAGCCCCTTGGTCTATTGTGATCTTCTCGTTGGGCATGTACCTGGTTGTTTATGGCATGCGCAATGCCGGGCTAACTGATCATATCGCAACACTTTTGAACTGGCTAGGTGGCCAGGGACTATGGGTTGCCACCATCGGAACCGGACTCCTCACGGCTTTGCTGTCATCCATTATGAATAATCTGCCTACCGTGCTGGTAGGGGCATTGTCGATTGAAGCCAGCCTGGCCACCGGCACCATTAAAGAAGCCATGATTTACGCTAATGTGATTGGCAGTGACCTTGGACCTAAAATCACCCCTATTGGCAGCCTGGCCACCTTGCTATGGCTGCATGTGCTTGCACGAAAGAATCTGACGATTACCTGGGGCTATTACTTCAGGGTAGGTATTGTAATCACACTGCCTGTTCTATTGCTAACGTTGGCAGCATTGGCCTGGAGACTAAGCCCAAGTTTTCTTATATACTAGTGCAAAATTAAACGTTACCTAGGGGGATACAAATGAAAAAATATTTAGCTGCCTGTTTATTGGCGGCAGCCAGCACCACTGCTTCCGCTGACGTATTTCCCGGCCCGCTTATTGCAACTTTTTATATGGAAGCCATGTCAACGCCCAAAGGCTGGGAACTTTCTTATAAAGGCAAGGAAGGTGGTAACGAGGTCTTCATTATGAGAAGGGATTTGGATAAGCACCCGCAAACGGCCATTTTAAAACCCATCGACCAAATGCGACGACTCATGTGTGGCGATGATGCCTTGAAAGCCATGGTAAAAAATGGCGTTAAAGTTAGGGTTGACGCCAGGGATAAAGTCGATGGCAAAGTTAAACTGGTTAAAGGGCCTGTCCTGTCTTCGTGCCAGGGATAATTTAAAACCATCTCGGGCCTCAAGGGCTCAAGGGCCCTTTACATTTTTCGACTGGGTACCGGATTTTGTCAAATCGCGCTGCTTTCATGAAGACGGGCCACTTCTTCATCTGAAAGCACCAGCTGCGCTGAACGGATAAGGCAATCCAATTGGCTAAGGCTGGTTGCACTGGCAATGGGAGCTGTAACCCCTTCTTGCGCCATCAACCAGGCCAGCGCCACTTCTGCGGGCGTTGCCGCATGATTGGCAGCAACTTCATCCAGCGTTGCCAAAATATGCATTCCCCGTTCATTAAGATACGATTTCACACCGCCACCACGTGCACTCTTTTGCAAATCGCTGGCACTGCGATATTTACCCGTTAAAAAGCCACTGGCCAGACTGTAATAAGTAATCACCCCCAGACCTTCGGCAATGGCAAGGTCACGCAGGGCACCTTCATAGCTGCCCCGGTCATACAGGTTGTATTGCGGCTGCAATACTTCATAACGGGGCAAACCGTTTTCAGCAGCAACTTTCAAGGCCTGAGCCAGCTGTTCTGCCGAATGATTGGAAGCACCAATAGAACGGATTTTGCCCACTTTAAGCAAACGCTCATACGCCTGTAGCGTTTCTTCTATGGGAACATTTTCATCAAAAACATGTGAAAAATAAAGATCAATATAATCCGTCTGCAAACGGCGCAGCGAATCTTCAACAGCCCGTTCAATCCATGCGGCAGAAAGCCCTTTCTGACCGGGGCCCATTTCCAGACCGACCTTGGTAATTAACACAATGCGGTCACGGTTACCACGTGCTTTCATCCATTCACCAATAATCGTTTCCGATTCGCCACCACGATTGCCGGGAGCCCAGGTTGAATACATATCCGCGGTATCAAGCGTTTCAAAGCCGGCCCCGGCAAAACGGTCCAACAGTTCAAATGAACGTGTTTTATCTACCGTCCAGCCAAAGACATTGGCACCAAAAACCAGCGGGGAAATATGAATACCCGTTTTTCCCAATGCTCTTTTCTTCATTTTGCCTTTCCTTTACTTATTGATGTGATTCGTTCTTTAAATTCTAGTCAAGGGAAAATGTTTTTGTTAGAAAAACCTTAGAACAAGAACAAATTCATAAGTTTTTACTATTTGAAATATTTTGCATCAAATTCAAATATAGTTTGAATTGATACGATATAATCATGCAAGTATTTTAATACTCAACTACTTTTAGGAAAAAACATGCATCCTGTCATCGCTAAAACCCTGGGTGGACTATCGTTAAACTACTATCTCCGTCAGTTTGTATTCGGTCTTATTTTCCCGGCTTTATTCCTGCTCATGCAGTCCCAAACCACTCAGCCTACCTCAATCGGGATGATTGTTTTTCTGCTTATTTCATCACTGCTTTATCCGTACTCCCGCTTTGTTTATGAAAGCATCATTGGCTATATCATGGGGCAAAACGTTTTCTTTATTAATGCCATTGTCATGCTGTTTACGAAACTAATAACAATGCTGTTATGCTGGGCATGCGCTATTTTCATTGCGCCGGTAGGTCTGATGTATTTGTATTTTTATCATAGCAAGCAGCAGGCCTTGCACAATAAAGATATAGAGTGAAAATTTGGTTCCCCCTTCATGAAAGGAATCAATATATAATTAATTAGTGTTACTGCCTCACTTCATATTTCAGGGATACCTTTTCATGGCGCCATCGCTGTTCGATTATGAAAGCCATTTAGAAGCCTGTGCAAAACAGGATGAGCAAGCCTTCAAAGCCCTGTATCAGCAGGAATCCGCGCAAATGCTGGGGCTGGCCATCAGCATGCTTGGCGATCGCGCGCTGGCCGAAGATTGCCTGCACGACACTTTTGTACAAATCTGGCGGCATGCCCAACGTTTCCAGCGCGCTCTGGGTAGCGGGCGTGCCTGGATCTACAGCATTCTGCGCTACCGTGCCCTTAATCAATTGCGCAACCACGGCCGCTACACAGAACTGGATGATGAGTTTATTGAACGCCTTGCCGACGATAGCCCCCAGGCCACCGAACTGTTTGAGCAGAAAAGTGAAGAGAAACTGCTAAACCGCTGTTTGCAAGGTATCGACCGTAACCGCAGACACCCCATTTTACTGGCCTTCTATCATGGGCTGACCCATGAACAAATTGCCAGCCGCCTAACCATCCCACTGGGTACCATTAAAAGCCGTATTCGCGCTGGACTTCGCGCCTTACAGGAGTGTTTGCAAGCATGAATACCCAACACCCCGATGAACTTCGTACCTTAATTGGCGAATATCTGCTTGGCCTGCTTGATGAAGCGCAAGCCCGGGAAATTCACGATCTGATTGAAAGTGATAAAGACGCCGCCAAAATGGCCCTGCAATGGCAACAGCATTTTCTTGAACTTAGCGACCAGCTGCCGCCACAAACACCCTCGGCCCAATTATGGCCACGCCTGCAGAAAAGTCTTGGCCTGGACGCCCCCGTCAAACGGGCCAGCCCATGGAAAACATGGTGGCAAAGCCTGGCCGCCTGGCGTTTGGCCAGTGCCGCGCTGGCGTTTGCCTTGCTGATTGTTATTTTGCCAGAACTGTGGCAAAACGACATGTCCACCAACCGTTATACCGCTGTCCTGCAGCCTCCGGGTGAATCTGCCCAGCCCGGCTGGGTCGTGCATATTGATCAAAGTGGCGGCCTGCTGCTGGAGCCCCTGAACGATCAACCCATCCCGGCCAACCGCTCCATCCAGTTCTGGACCTTGGTTGATCCGGCCCTTGGTCCACGCTCTTTAGGTTTGGTGGAGCCGGGCAAACCACTGCAACTGCCCGTAGAAAAAATTGGGGCCGTCCAGGCCGGACAGCTGTTTGAACTGACCCTGGAACCGGAAGGCGGCTCTCCCATTAACCGACCAACGGGACAAGTACTTTATATTGGCAGGGCAGTCATGGCCGCTCTCAATTAAAACGGTTTTTACATAAAAGTCACGATTGGGAAATTTATTTTCCAATCGCGACATCCAACGCATTCTCTCGCGGGTATATATACCAGGTGCTTTAACAAAGTACCGGCAAGGCTGATATTTTTCAGCCTTGCATTCATACCAAAAAACACTGAGAGAAATTTTATGAACATGCGTAAAACCCTGCTTTCGATTACTTTAACCGCTGGCACAAGCGCCCTTTTGGCAGGCACCGCCAGTGCTGCAACCCTGCTGGCCCTGACTGCCGATGGCCAACTTTATAAAATTGACACCAACAACCAGAAAATAACGGCCAACATGGCTGCCAGCAGCCCAAGCCCTCTGCGCGGTTTTGATATACGCCCCGCCAATGGCAAGCTTTATGCGTTGGGCAACGACCATCAGCTATACAACATTGATCTGTCCAGTGGCGCCGCCAGCAAAGCAGTGAAACTGAACAAGGAATTGCCAGGCAGCGGCCAGGCCGTGGTTGACTTTAACCCTGCCGCTGACAAGCTGCGTTTGCTGGCTGACGACGGCACCAGCTTTCGGGTTAATGTAGAAACAGGTGAAGTCGCTGTGGATGGCAGCACCGTCTATGCGGCAGATGGCCCTCATGCCGGCAAAAAACCCAATATCGCGGCCGGCGCTTACACCAACTCTTATGCGGGCACCAAAAGCACGGCCCTGCATACCATTGACCTGGCCAGCAATAGCCTGATGTTGCAGAACCCGCCCAACGATGGCATTCAGCAACCGATTGGCAAAATTGCAGATGACCTGAAAGCAGTGGCCATGGATATTCACAGTGATGGCAAAGGTGGCAATACCGCCTACCTGCTAACAGGCTCCACCCTGCATGTACTGGATCTGGGCACTGGTAAACCCAACGCCCTGGGTAAAATAGATGGCCTGCCAGGCAATGTCATTGATATTGCCGTGCTGCCAGGCATGTAAGCTTAAGAACGGAAACGCCCAAAGGCGTTTCCGTTTTCCACTATTTTTCTGGGAACAGGGAAAAACCCCCCCTAAAAAAACACCCCACTTGCCTCGAAGTCTGCCGTCTTAAGACAGCTTTTGACTAATGCCGGAATAAGCGGCCTTGGATCATCATGACGATAATGCAGGCAATAATCCAGTTTTTCCAGCCCATAACGGCTTTTGAGCAACACCAGTTTTTGTTGGCGCACCAACCCGTTTGCCAGGCCCTGGGGTAAAAACCCAAGACCGGCCCCTTCCAGGATAAGCCCTGCCACTACGCCCCACTGGTTGCATACCAAAGTTTTGCCAAATTTCACGCCTGAACTTTCCAGCCAACTATCCAGAATGTGCGTGGCTCCCGAACCGCGCGGCAGTGTGATCAGGGTTTGCTTTTCTAATGAGGCGAGCTCCAGTAACGGCAAACGGCGGGCAATGTCGGGCCGGGCACACCACACAAATGAGGAACTGCGCAAAGGGATAGAGGTCAGCCCCGATCGCCTGGCATGGCCCGCAATCACGGCCACGTCCAGCTCTCCTTTTTCAAGCCTTTCGGTTAACGCCTGGCCAATATCGGTTAACACACTGATCGCCAGCGCCGGATGCTGCGTTTGCACTTGATGCACCCAGGCCGATAACCAGGTAATGGACGCCAGTTCACCTGAACCGATTCGACAACGCCCCTGTAAACCCGCGTTTGCCAAAACAATTTCCTTTAGTGCTTGCGCCTGCTGCAACAAGGCAATGGCATGGGGCAGCAAGCGTTCCCCGGCATCGGTCAAGCTGGCTTTATGGCCGCTACGGTCAAACAGGGGCTGGCCTAGTGACACCTCCAGTTCGGCCAGGCGCTTGGACAACGATGATACCGTCAAATTCACCCTTTCTGCCGCCACCGCAAAACTGGGACTACTGGCCGCCCAATAGAATGCTTCCAATTGTTTTAATGTCATTATTGAATAAAAGAAAACAAGTTATTACGATATTAATCGCTTTTTTATTAGCAGCAATCATTTTACAGTGACTCATCGTAAACATATTCATATTGTCCAGGTAAGCCCATGAAAGCATCAGCCCATCACACCCCACCCCTGCAAAACACATCCAGCAGTGCATGGACAGCCTTTAACGGTGCCAACACCAAAAGCAAACTGGCAAACATACTTTCCCTGGAGGATTTTGAAACAAAGGCACGCGCTTATTTACCCAAAGCACTTTACGGTTACATTGCCGGCTCGGTTGAAACCCGCCAAAGCTGGAAAGACAACTTCAATGCATTTGAAGAATGGGGCTTTGTGCCACGCGTACTGCAAAATGTCGCACGGCGCAGCCAATCAACCACACTGTTCAACCATGAATGGAGCTGCCCTTTTGGCATCGCCCCCATGGGCATTGCGGCCCTTTCCACCTATGACGGCGACCAGGTCATGGCCCGGGCAGCGGCACAGGCCAATATCCCTTTTATTTTAAGCGGCTCTTCACTTACCCGCCTTGAAAGCATCATGGAGGTTGCCCCCAACAGCTGGTTTCAGGCGTATTTACCGGGTGAGCAGCAGCGGATAAATGGACTCATTGCACGAGTCAAAGCCGCTGGCGTAAAGACACTGGTTATCACCGTTGACATACCCGTGGCCGGCAACCGCGAAAACAATATCCGCGCCGGATTTTCAACCCCCTTAAGGCCCAGCAACCGCTTAATTTGGGATGGACTGACACACCCACGCTGGTTACTGGGCACCTTTTTGCGCACCTTGATGGATGGCGTTCCTCATTTTGAAAATTCTTTCGCCGAGCGTGGTGCCCCCATTATTTCACGCAATGTAGAACGGGATTTTTCCAACCGGGAACACCTGGACTGGAGCCATATCGAAAAAATCCGTGAGCAATGGCCTGGTCATTTAATCATTAAAGGCATCTTGAATGCGCAAGATGCCGCCCTTGCCAAAGCCAAAGGTGCTGACGGCATCATTATTTCCAATCACGGTGGCCGCCAGCTTGATGGCGCCGTTTCACCGCTACGAGTCTTGCCCGATATTATCCAGGCCGCCGGCAACCTGCCCGTTATGCTGGATGGTGGCATTCGCAGGGGTAGTGATGTGCTGAAAGCCCTTGCATTAGGGGCCAAATTTGTATTTCTTGGGCGCCCTTTTAATTTTGCCGCGGCCACGGCTTCACAGGATGGGGTTAACCATGCCATTGCGCTACTGAAAGCCGAAATTGACCGCAATATGGCTATGCTGGGCGTGAATCAGCCTGAAGAACTGGGAGAGGCGTTTCTTATGCGCTTATATTGTGAATGCCGAGGCCGTTACCAGCGCATTGGATACTGCCGTTGACACCGCAGACATGATGACTTGGGTATGCCCAAATACGCTTGCGCGTTTGAACAGGTAGCTGCGCCCCCCCTGTCCCTGCCTTATGCCTGGGGGCTGATGCTGGCAGGAACATAAAAAACAACGGCAAGCGCTGTTTTCCTGACAAATATCAGGTCAAATGTATTTTATTAAGATATTAAGTATTGATATAAAATACCTTAATCCGTATGATATGCAAATATAGTAAAAGCACAATTTCAAAATACCTGTATTTTCCATAGCATTACGCAATATCAAGGAGACACAAATGAAAACAGTTAGTCCTGTCCGCAGAGCCCTGATAACCACCCTTCTATGCAGCAGCCTGTTCATGATGCCATCCATGGGAATGGCCAACAACAATTACCCAACCGGCCCGGTGACCATGATGGTGCCTTATCCGGCGGGTGGCCCCAGTGATTCGATTGCACGGGTATTAAGCGGCCCTATTGGCAAACAGCTGGGTGTTCAGGTCATTGTGGAAAACCTGGGCGGCGCCACCGGTTCCATCGCTGCTAACAAAGTACTAAATGCCAAGGCTGATGGTAGCTATTTCTTTCAGGGAACCGCCAACGAGCTGATTTTGCCCCCCCTAACCAATAGTGCTATCAAATTCAAGCCGAATGATTTTCGCAGTGTTCATCCTATAACCACATCAAACCTTGTATTGTTGGTAAAACAGGATTTACCGGTTAATAGTGTTGAGGATTTCATTGAACTGGCCAAAGAACAGGCTTCCGGTACACCCCTGACTTATGGTTCGGTAGGCGTTGGTTCCCTTTATCACCTGATCTCGGACCGGCTGTCCCAAACTCTTGATGCAAACCTGGTCCATGTTCCCTACCGTGGAACCACTAACGTAATGCAGGACCTGGCAGGCGGGCAGATTGATTTTGCCATCCAGGCATTTTCAAAAAACATGAAAGATATGGAAAAAGAAGGTCGCTATAAAATTCTTGCC
This sequence comes from Advenella mandrilli, assembly GCF_016595155.1. Classification (GTDB taxonomy): domain Bacteria; phylum Pseudomonadota; class Gammaproteobacteria; order Burkholderiales; family Burkholderiaceae_B; genus Advenella; species Advenella mandrilli. Next base: position 16,802 of record NZ_JAENGP010000021.1, on the reverse strand, counting down.
GTCCTTTCAAAAGAAAAGCCCGAAATCCTGCAGGAATACCCTATCCTGAGTGACGCCAAAGGCTTTGAAGACTTCAACTACTTTACCGGCTCTTCCTATCTGGTAAAAAAAGACACGCCAGAACATATTGTTGAAAAGCTGAATAAAGCCATTGCCGCTGCCGTACAGGAACCGGAGGTTAGAAACGCACTGGGAGCCGATGGCCGTGTTGTTGCCAAACCAATGACGCCTGCACAAGCCAACGACTTTTATCAGGCGGAAATCCGGCAAACTGAAAATGTCATCAAGCAAACCGGCTTTAAGGGAAATTAAGCCAGACCACTTCAGCCATAGCAGGATAAAGAATGAACCGCTACACAAACTATATGAAGGCGCATTTTGACGAATTTGCCAAAATCCGCCACGATATCCACCAACACCCGGAGCTTGGCTTTAAAGAACAACGAACCAGCCACATTGTTCAGCAGCTACTGAAAGAATGGGGCTATGACGTACATACGGGTTACGGCACCACCGGTGTTGTGGGCGTGCTAAAAAAAGGAAACAGTCATAAAACCATGGGCATCCGGGCTGACATGGATGCCCTGCCCCTGCAGGAAACCACCGGGCTGCCCTATGCCAGTGTGCACAACAATATCATGCATGCCTGTGGACACGATGGCCATACCACCATGCTATTGGCAGCTGCCAAATACCTGGCTGAAAAAGGTGAGTTTTCGGGCACATTGAACCTGATTTTCCAGCCCGCCGAAGAAAGTCTGGGCGGCGCCAGGAAAATGATGGATGACGGTTTATTCAATGATCACCCCTGCGATGCCATTTTTGGCATGCATAACGCACCCGGTTTTCCGCAAGGGCAATTGCTGTTCCGTGACGGGCCAGCCATGTCTTCTTCCGATTACGTAACCATAACCATTACCGGTGTCGGCGGGCACGGTGCCCACCCGCATCTGGCCAAAGACCCGATTGTGGCGGCAGCCAGTATTATTATGGCGCTGCAAACCATTGTCTCACGTGAAGTAAACCCCAGCCAGCTGGCCGTTATCACCATTGGCGCCATGAATGCCGGCCATATCAATAACGTGATCCCCCAACAGGCCGTCCTGGAGCTTTCCGTTCGCGCTCTCAATGCCGAGGTTCGCAGCTTACTGGAAAACCGCATTAAAGCGCTGGTCAACGCACAAGCCGAAAGTTTTGGCGTAAGGGCGGATATCCACTACGAACGGGGCTACCCGGTACTGGTTAACACGCAGACAGAAACCGACTTTGCCCGCCAGACAGCCATTGAGTTTGCCGGCCAGGACAATGTCGTGCTTCAGACACCTGCCCGGCTGGGTAGTGAGGATTTTGCCTTCATGCTGGAAAAAGTGCCTGGATGTTATTTGTTTATTGGCAATGGTGAAGGCAACAAAGAAGGTGCCTGTGCCGTTCATAACCCTAATTATAATTTTAATGACAAAAACCTGGTAAATGGTGGCGCATTCTGGGCCTATCTGGCAGAACGCTACCTGAGCCATGCCGGTTAACCGGCCTGATTCAAGCCTGTTTTCAATTAATATGCGCCTATTCTTTGCACGGCTTCAAGCAACATGGGCGCGTATTTTTTTTCAAACTCATCCAGGCTTATTTCTGACTGGTTAATGGCCAGCTGGATGGCCGCAAGCGGGTATCCATGACGGTCCAGCAAGGCAGCACCAAGGCCCAGTTCACCATAAACAAACTGTTCTTTAGTGAGCCCATAGCCTTTTTTTCCCGCCAATTCAATTTCATTCAAAATCACCTGCCGGTCAAGCACGGTATGATGGGTAAATGCGATGAATTCCGAACGGTCCAGAATATCATCACGCTGTCCGGCATCAAGACAGGCCAATATTGACCTGCCACCGCCGCTACAGTAAATAGGTACCCTCTTGCCCAATAATGAAGAAGAATAATACTCTGACTTATATTGATGACGGACTGCATAAACCGTTTCAGTATCATCAAACAGGCTTAGGCTTACACGACAGCGGCTAAGCTGGCATAACTCAAACAGATGCGGATTCACCGTCTCGATAAAAGCATCGTTCCTTAAAAAATGAAACGCAAGATCCAGCACTTTCAGGCTTAATGAATAACGACGGCTGGACTCATTTTTATTGATATAACCCAACGTTTGCAAAGTATGTGTAAACCGTTGCGCCGTGCTTTTATCAAAGCCGGTCAGCCTGCAAATATCCATCAGGCTTAGCTCTCTTTCACTTTGACTGGTTTGTTCAAAACACTTTAATACCTCAAAGGCCTTGCCCACTGATTTAACAACAAGCGCGTCATCTTCTAATAATTTTTTCTTGGTCATTATATGTAGAGTTGAACAAATAAGTACAGGTAAATTCTGAGCCGGGAAGTTCTAGTATAAAGGATGTGCTTACTTCGGACTAGCAAAGACTGCCAAATCGGACCTGATCACATAAATTCAAAAATCGCGAATTGCCAGAGCCTGCCAACTCCACTTAAAAAAGAATTAAAAACCAGACTGCCACTCTCCTGTAGAATCCCCTTATCTTGTCACGACTTTACTTGGATTGCATGCCCTCCTCTCAACGTACCTCCCTTTTATTTGCTTTTGCCATTATTGCCGTTGCCTTAAACCTGCGCCCCGTGCTGGCTTCGATCAGCCCGCTACTTGACAGCATTCAGGCAGCAACCCAGATGAGCAACACTGCCGCCAGCCTGTTAACCACCCTGCCCATTTTTGTCATGGGTGTGTTTGCCTGGCTGGGCAAATTTCTACGTGGTTTTTTGGGAGAAAAGCAAGGCATTGCACTGGGTTTGTTACTCATTACCCTGGCCTGTCTGGCTCGCTTTCAATGGATAAGTACGGGTGGTTTACTATTAACCGCCGTTGTGGCCGGAGCAGGTATTGCCATGATTCAAGCACTCGCACCCAGTATCATCAAACGAATTTTTAATACTCACGCAAACCGGGTCATGGGGCTGTACACGACCGGCATTATGGGTGGTGCGGCTTTTACGGCTGCAGCGGTGGTTAAACTGGAAGACATCACCCATTTATCCACGGCATTGGCTATCTGGACCATACCGGCGCTTTTCACCTTGCTTGCCTGGCTACTGCTAACAGACAAAAAAAACCAAAAACAAGCCGAAGTCAGCGTCAATAATCATACGCATACAAGGCAAGGCTCTTTCCTGAAACAGCCACGTGCCTGGGAATTAATGATTTATTTTGGCATTTCAACCGGTGCCTATACCCTGGTGCTGGCTTGGTTGCCCCCTTTTTATACTTCTTTAGGCATGAAAGCCGCCAACGCCGGTTTTCTACTGAGTGGCATCAGTGTAATTGAAGTGCTTGCCGGTTTAACCGTTTCGGTTTTTACCCACCGTGTTAAAGACCAGCGTTTCTTGTTAATTGGGGTTTTGTTTTGCCTTGCGTTGGGTTTGTTATGTTTAATATTTGCACCCTTAACGTTGGTTTACCCGGCCATTGTTTTACTGGGCATTGGCCTGGGCGCCATCTTTCCGCTATCGCTTATTCTTACTTTAAGCCATAGCAAAGAACCTGCCCGCGCCGGAGACCTTGCCGCTTTTGTTCAGGGTGGTGGCTATATGATTGCCAGTTTCCTGCCTTTATTTGCCGGCATTGTTCGTGATGTGTTTGCGGATTTGACTTATGCCTGGGGATTAATGCTGGCAGGAACAGTCTTGCTCATTTTGATGAGCTGGCGGTTTTCCGAACGGTCTTATCGGGAGGGGTTGTAAACCCAACAATAATGGATACTCTCGTACGCGCTCCCACGCAGGAGCATGGGAGCGAGCCAGGATGGGTTTGTCTGGGTCAGCTAGATGCTAACATCAGCTGCAAAAAACCTTATCCGCCACGGGACTCATACCCTTCTCCGCCTTCGCTTTTCTTCAACAGCAACACTTTAAGCGCATCAATCTGTTCCGGTAACCAAGAATCAATCCCGGTCACTTCAATCCAGGCGTTCAGATAATGCCCGGGCGCATAAACATGACCATATCCCATGGGCACCGTATCGGACAAGGGCATGTCGATAAGTATCTGCAGCATGCTGACGACGGGATACCATTTAAGGAGCGGTGAAACATCAGGCCCTCTTGGCTTTTTCATCCAGTCGGCTTCCTGATAAAGCAGACCCTTTTCAAAAAAGGTAATGGCATCACTAGCATACTGCAAGTAAACAAAACGCAAATCACCCCATGGAACATCTTTGGCGTTGGGCATGCCATCCTGGTTCATAAACCGTACGAACCTGCCATCCTCAAAAACCGGCAGCCATTCTGTTGACCCGGCCTCCCGGTTATTCGTTAAAGAGCGCCACAATTCACTTGGAAACGGCGGTCCGCTCCAGACAGCGCCATTAATCGGATCACCCAGAATATCCAGGAACGTGAATGAGCGCTGGGAATTGAAAGCGCCAAGACTTAACCCATGCAGATACAATTCGGGCCGCTGGCTGGCGGGAAGCTCTTTCCAATAGTCATAAACCGTCCGAAATAGCGCCTGCGCGGATTCCAGGCCGCTTTCAGGCTGGAAAACCAGTGACATCGGGCTATTCAAATAAGAGTACTGTAAAGCCACACTGGCCACATCACCATGAAGCAAGTACTCCAGCCCATCCATGGCTGAAGGATCTACCCAGCCTGTGCCGGTTGGCGTAATGATGACCAGTGTTGAGCGATCAAAAGCCTTCACGCGTATCAGTTCATCCAGCAATAAGCGCGCACGTTCCATGGGACTGTCCGCCACCTGCAAACCGGCATAAAGCCGTATGGGTTCAAGTGCATTTTGACCGGTAAATGCGGTAATATCTGCTGCGGTAGGGCCCGATGCCACGAACTCTCTTCCTGCCCGCCCCAATTCACGCCAGTCCAGTTTTGAATTAATACTGCCTGCCCGCTCCGCGATAAGCGGTTGGGGACGGTCAGGCTCTAACAGTGCATCGTATTGCTGAAAAGACCGGTCTAAGGCCCGGAATGTATATTCAACCAAAACACCGTTGGTTAATGTAATGATGAGAAACACCGCCAGCACCACACCTGCCACCAGAGAGACCCGACGCGGGAAGCGTTGATAAAATTTGCCTGCCAGCATTTTACCAAACAGGATTAGCCCACGGGATATCAATAACAAAATTGCAAAACAGATAATGGCGATAACACTGACACTTAATGGATACCCGGTTTCCAGGGGCTCCATATTCATGACGCTTCGAATTGAATTCTGCCAGGTTTTGACATGATAAAGAGCCGTTGTTATTAAACCCAGACAAGCAACGATGGCAACCGGCCTTACCACCTTTAAACTGGCTGAAGACAAGCCTGGCAACTCAAGATAGCGGTAAACACTGCGTAACACAACGCCAATGCCATAACCCGCAGCAAAAGCAAAACCCGAAAGCACGCCCTGCACCACCTGGTTGCGGGGAATCAGGCTGGGTGTTAAGGATGCGGCAAAAAGCAAGATGCCCAATATGAGTCCAAATCCGGATAAAGATCTGAAGAAATTTCGCATTTTATTTGATGTCTCTGTAAATGTTATATGTTCAGTCTTATGGGATGCGTGACTGAATGCTGTTTTCTGCCTTGGCCAGCGCAGTTACTGCTTGTTTTTTGTAACAGCAAGTATAACCAAATACAATGATCGTAACCAGCTCCAATTATGTTTACGAAATTTTGATGGAAGCGTGAAGTATTCCCCCTATATCAGGATAGTTGTCACCCTCCTATTTCAACTAAAACAGGCGGTCAAGAACACTCATCATGGCCCGTTATTCCCATGAACGTAAACAAGCGCTACTTAATAAATTACTCCCGCCTTACAACCTGACGGTTGCCGAACTGGCCCGTCAGACGCATAGCCTGCCGGTGCTGGCCGCATTGCGTGAATGGCTAGATGCTGCTTTGCCGGTGGTGGTGCCCAAGGGCAAGCTGGGCGAAAGGGCTGGCTGTTTGCCAATACGCCAGCGCGGTTATCTATTCTCTGGTGCAAACCGCTCAAGCCAATGGGCATGAGCCCTACGCCTGGCTTAAACATGTGCTCGAACGTTTGCCGGTTACTAAAACGGTTGAAGACATTGAGGCACTGCTCCCTTGGAAAGTAAGTGCTCAACAGGTTGTCACAGAACTCGCCGCTTGAAAACTATGTGCTTGGTGGATCGCTTACGTTATCTATGAAAAGAGCCGTCACCAACACCCTCTGAGTCTGATTCAATCGTAAGCATTCAGCCTGTTTTATTTTGTTCCGTATTTGTTTCCTGATATGTTCTGAATTTTAATAAAATCAGAAAATTTTGCACGGAGAATTCTCGTTTTGCCTAAGTGGCTATCCAAGCGATAATTTGGCAACTTGCTATCGGCAAGCCGTAGTGAATATCACGTCCATGATATCTTACTCTGTCAAATTGACTGTTCATAGACCCAGCCTGATAATAAAAACTCAGTACAAAACCAAAACTACACAAGGATGAGATATGAATATAATGCGCGCGGCAGTTGTCACCGTAGGAACCCTACTTTCATTTAATTGTTTTGCGACTAACTCAGTCGACTATCCAAAAGAATCAATTCGAATGATCATGCCTTACACTCCCGGTGGTGGTGCAGACTCTTTAGGCAGACTTATGGCCTCTAAATTAATTGATACATTAAAACAGCAAGTAATTGTAGAAAATAAGCCAGGTGCCAATACAATGATCGCGACAGACTATGTGGCCAATCAAAAACCTGACGGCTATACCATTCTGTACGCCTCTAGTTCATTGACAATTAACCCGCATATCTACAAAGTACGTTACGATGCAGAAAAAGATTTTGCACCAGTTGCTCTGTTAGCAGATATTCCCCTTGTCATGGTAACGAACAAAAACTCACCTTATCAATCAATACAAGATGTCATTGAGCAAGCAAAAGTTAAAGAAAAAGGTCTCACTTACGGCTCATATGGGCAAGGCAGTGCTGCCCATCTGGCAGGTGCTATGTTCCAAAATATGACAGGGACAGAAATATTACATATTCCCTTTAAAGGCAGCTCTCCCGCTCTTGTGGCAGTAATGGGAAATCACATTGATATAGGCATCGTTAGTCTGGAGTCTGCTCTGGAGTCCATCAAAAGTGGTGAAATCAAAGCATTAGGTGTTTTCAGTAAAGAACGCGTTAATTCGCTGCAAGAAGTACCGGCCGTTACCGAAATCGTACCGGGGTGTATAACAGTAGGCTGGAATGCTGTTGTGGCACCTGCCGGAACCAAGCCAGAAATTGTAAAGATTTTGAATGAGGCAATTAACAAAACGTTACAGACACCTGAATTAACGGCATTTTTTACGAATCAAGGAACAGTGCCTGCTTTGTACAGCCCTGAAAAATTCGCGGAAATCATTCGTGCTGAAAACAAAAAATGGGGTGAGCTAGTAAAAGAGACCAACCTCAGGATTGAATAGCCTAATAGCCAAACGCGCAGCCTTATAGCAATTAAATTTGTCGATTTATCAACACGTTTTATCAACATCATGACAAACAAACATATTAAACAAGACAACAGTAAAAATTTTGCGGCTATTGTCACTGGGGGCAGCAGAGGGATTGGTGCTTCAATCACAAAGTCCTTAGTTGAAAATGGTATTCCTGTCTATAACCTGGATATCTCTCCTCCTCTTGACTTTAGCCCGGCTGCGCATATTCAAGTAGACATTTCTAATGCTTCACAACTGCAAAAAGTTCTAAAACAGGTTTGTGAATCAAATAATATTCTTTATTTAATAAACAACGCTGGCGTAGGTGGTCCGTTGAATTTAGAAGATGTTAGCCTAGATGCATTCCAACGTCTCACTGATATTAATGTACGTGCGGCCATACTTTGTGCTCAAGCAGTTTTACCTGCAATGAAAGCTGCTAGTTTTGGACGCATAATAAATATTACTAGCCGTTCTGCACTGGGCAAGGAAGGAAGAACCATTTATTCTGGAACAAAAGCAGCACTAATTGGCATGACTAGAACTTGGGCTTTAGAGCTTGGACGCTATGGTATTACTGTTAATGCGGTGGGTCCTGGTCCTATTGGCACCGAGCTATTCTGGCGTAGCAATCCCAAAGACAGCCCAAAAACCCAATCCATTATCAATGAAATACCTATAAAACGTATAGGTGAACCCGAGGATGTCGCTGCAGCAGTGGAGTATTTTATATCGGATAAAGCTGGCTTTGTCACAGGTCAAACATTGTTTGTCTGCGGTGGACTGACAATAGGTAGTACACATTAACAAGTAACAGGATTAATACTCTCCTTCAGGGCAGGGTATTAATCCTGTTTTTTAGGAACACGATAGTGACTCTGCGTTGGAGGTATCCAGGAGCTGGTCATATTGGCAGAAACTACTGATGAATTAAAATGCTGTGCCAAACTGCTTGTTAACAAGCTTTGTATACGACATTTGACATCCTCAAATTCTGAGGAGTGAACCCCAATTCCTATTGCTAACGGTACACCAGCAACATTCAAAGGGAGCTGTGTAGCAATAACTGAAGATCCTGACGTAACCGAAGATCGGCTATATGCGAAACCAGTTCGTCGACACTCGTAAATTTCTTCAAGTAAAATATCCGGATCTACAGGCTCTGCAAATGTATTATCCATGATATTGACGTTTCGAACGATCCGACGTATTTCCTCGTCCTCATTTAGGGTTAAAAGAACTTTACCCACTGCCGCACGGCAAATCGGACGCATTAGCCCTGGCTTCAGGCCAACCCTTGATGTACGAGCTGATACGATGTGCATATACTGAGCATACAAACCATTCTGAATTGCAAGAAGAACAACATGTCCACTGGCTGACGCCAAGTCCTCCATCAGTTTCAGGAGGCTTCCATCATTAAAAATTCGATGGTACATCCACATTCCAAGAAAAGACACGCGGACTGTAGGGTAGAAAGTACGATTATACCGATCATATGCAAGATACCCCAATTTATGCAAACCATGCAAAAGTACAGAGGTACTTGATTGAGGGTAGCCAAGTTTTTCGGAAATTTCACCAACGGTAAGTGAACACTGTTCAACAGAAAAAAGCTCAAATATTTCCAGCCCACGGTGAACTGCCCCAACAGACTTCCCGTAAGGTTCATTCAGAATATAATCAGTCAAAGGAATTTCTTCATCGTATGTCATCGCTATTACCTATCAAAATGACGCAATCAAGCTTCTATTGAAAAAATCATTTAAATATAATTGAGGAATATTTAAATATTCCTCAAGCGCTAGTATAGGTTGTTATCAACCGCATTTATTATTTATTTGATCTGTAAGTTAATTTTGCCGCTCATAATAAGCACCAAATAAACGGTCTGTATCAGCGCCCAAAGAGGGTGAAGGCGAATTGAAGTCGGGCCTTTTGCCATTAAAGCGTATAGGAAGTCCAACCGTTTCACGACCTCTTGGTCCTTGCAACAAGCCTATTTGTTGTGTGTGTTCAGTTTCCACCAAATCCGAAATAGTTTGTACCGGCGCATTTGGTATTGAAGCCTGATCCAATAAATCAGCCAACTCATGACGCTCAAATTGAGCAGCAAATGCCTCAATGAGTGGAATCAACTCTAACTGGTTAACAACTCTAGCTGCATTATTGACAAAACGTGGATCATTAGCCAATTCCGGACACCCCATTACACGACACAAAGAAGCGAACAATCTATCATTGCCAGCCCCTATAACCAGCCAGCCTGACTTTGTAAAAAATGCCTGATAAGGCACAATGCCAGCGGCCCCAGAGCCTTGTGGCAATTGCCTACCTCCACCCATCATGTGTCTTGCAACTGGCGTTGCAACCCATGCAACAGCCGTTTCAAAAAGTGATGTTTCGATCCTAGTGCCGTTACCTGTTTCTTTTCGCTTTAAAAGCGACGCTAATATACCAATTACAGACCACAGACCAGCACCCATATCGACCATTGATACTCCTACACGAATAGGAGGTCTAGATTGATTTTCACCAGTAACACTCATTATTCCACAAAATGCCTGCATTAGAGGATCATAACCTGGCTTATGAGATAGTAGGCCACCACTACCAAAAGCCCCTAACTCACAGTAAACCAGAGCCGGTTTTTCTTTGAGCAAAGCTTCAGAGCCTAAACCGAGGCGATCTGCAGAGCCTGCTCGCAGGTTGCAAATGACCACATCCGCACGCTCCAGAATCAAGGTTTTTAACGCATCGCGTTGCTTAGTATTAGCAAGATTAACAGCAATACTTTGTTTATTACGATTAAATGCATTGAAATGTGGTCCCATTTCATCTACAAATGGAGGTCCCCAACCACGCGCAGCATCTCCACCTTCCGGATTTTCCACCTTGATAACCTCTGCCCCAAGATCGGCAAGAATCATCCCTGCATATGGGGCTGCTACGCTATGACCAATTTCCACTACCACAAAGCCAATCAGTGGTTTATTGTCTGACATAATTTCATTCCTTAAAGATAAAGCCAGTAACCATACAGAATTAAGAAAAATTCTTCTGCTGGTCCAACTGCACAAGCAAGCGCTGAGCCCGAGCGACAATAGGAGCATCAATCATGCGTCCATCAAATTCGAATGCACCTTTTCCATTTTTTTTTGCATCCTCATAAGCTTGTACAATTCGCTTTGCTGCATTCACTTGCGCAGATCCAGGACTGAAAGCCTCATTAATCATTGCTACTTGCCGAGGATGAACGCATGTCGCACCGGCAAAACCCAGTCGACGGGAGCGTCCCAGCATTTCTTTGTAATGCTGATCATTATTATTAATATCAGCAACAGAACCAATCACGCCAATAGGAAGAATTCCAGCAGCCCGAGCAGCTAGTACACCCAGCATTTTTGCAACGTATAGACTATCTGCATTTGGTTCGGCATCTAGTTCGGTAGCAAGGTCTTCCCCACCCACAGCCATTCCCACCAGTCGAGGACTGGCCTTGGCAATTTCATTAATTCTCGCAATACCCTCGGGTGTTTCCACCAAAGCAAGCAATTTAGTATGACCGGGTTTCACATTAAATTTTTGCTCATTGATTTCTATAAGCTCAACCAGCAATTGTAAATGTTCCGGACCTTTAACTTTGGGAATGACTAAGCCATATAATTCAGGACATACAGCAGCAGCGATATCCGCAACGGCCAGATCCAAATCACGATTAATGCGTACAAGAACGTCTGGGCCGCCTTGACTGATACGTACAATGGATTGCTTTAATTTTTCGCGAGCCTGTGGTTTTTCCAATATTGAAATGGAGTCTTCAAGATCAAGAATAACTGCATCTGCTTTACGCTCATGAGCACGAGCAATAAATTTTTCAGAATTTGCAGGACAAAAAAGCAAGGAACGCCAGAAAGGTTGTGTAGAGTTGTTCACGTTAATTATTCCTAAATTGTTTTTTTGAAATGAAGTTCAACTGAGGCTGATACTTTCCCATCCTTATTTACTGCCACCACATCCATCACAGAAGCATCCCCCTGATCACGAAAATTACTGCCACACAAGTGTACGGAGTCTCCCATGAATAAAGGACTTGATAACCTAGCTTTTAGCTGGCTCAATTTTCTATCCGGATGATGTCTAAGGGCTTCATCAATCAACCAGTGAACGGTAAGAGCTCCATTCATTACACAACCTGGATATCCTTCCTCACTTCGCGCATAATCAGCATCATAATGAATGCGGTGACCATTCCATGTCAAAGCACTGTATCTAAACAAGTGAATCGGTTCGATCGTACGAGGCTCAGACCAGGCATAGTCTGCAGGATCAATCATCGATAATAGCTCTGTTCCATTCTCATTCACTGTGGCAGCCTTAATCGCAGGCTCACGATAAATAATATTCTGCAACTCCACTAAGGACGGATCACCATTAATCTCAATGGTATGTTTCACTTGAACAAAGACCAACTTTCCTGATCTGCCCTGTTTCGGTGTAATGGCAGCGATTTCAGATATCTTACGGGCTTGATCACCGACAAGTAATGGGCGGATGAAATTTACCTCACGTCCAACAAACATTCTCCTGGGAAGGGGGATTGGAGGAAGAAAGTCTCCTTTTTGTGGATGACCATCGGGTCCAATTTGAGAGGCAGGTGCATTTGGTGTAAAGAACATCGAATACCAATGTGGAGGCAATTCGCTACCGCGTTGAAATATCAATGGATCCATATCTGACATCGCTGCTGCACGGCGTACAAGTGTAAGACTGACTTCATCTTCAGTTGTTTGGGTTTTCCCCAGCCACTTTTTAAATTCGTTAGACATAATATTTATGGTTCCTATTAAGTTATATTCAATAAGATCTTGGAAGCTTTAAGGAATGCTGGGCAATATTAGACAAAATCAAATTAGTTGAAACAGGCGCAATACGGGCCAATCGCGCTTCACGCCATTTGCGCTCGATATGATACTCACGTGCCAATCCAAAACCGCCATGTGTCTGCATACATGCTTCTGCTGCGTTCCACAATGCTTCAGCTGCAAGATAGCGAGCCATATTTGCTTCAGCACCACAAGGCTGTCTAGCTTCAAACAGAGCTGTTGCACGGCGAATCATCATATCTGCCGCCTCAGATTGAATATACGCTTGCGCAAGTGGAAACTGGATTCCCTGATTAGCACCAATCGGTTTTCCAAAAACGACTCGTTCGTTTGCATAATTAGTAGCTATTTTTATGAACCAGCGTGTCGACCCAAGCGCTTCGGCAGCGGTAATCATACGTTCTGCATTCATGCCATCCAAAATATAGCGAAAGCCTTTACCTTCCTCCCCTACCAATGAGTCTGCAGGAATTTCCAAATTATCAAAAAACACCTCTGTGGCATGATGATTTACCATCGCCTTGATCGGCTGTATTTTTAATCCATTACCCAAATTTTTCTTAATATCAATAAGAAAGGTAGAAATACCATCAATACGTTTTGAAACTTCATTGGCTGGTGTTGTACGTGCAAGCACCAACATCAAGTCTGAATGTTCCGCACGGGAGGTCCAAACTTTCTGGCCGTTCAGTACATAACCAGTATCAGTTTTAACCGCACGAGTCTTAATCTGTGTAGTGTCCGAACCACTAGTCGGTTCAGTAACACCAAATGCCTGCAGACGTAACTTGCCAGAGGCAATATCGGGCAAGTATTTTCTTTTTTGGGCCTCACTGCCATGTCGCAAAATAGTACCCATAATATACATTTGTGCATGACCAGCTGCCGCATGGCATCCAGCAGCGCAGACTTCTTCCATAATAACTGCTGCCGCGCGCAAAGGAAGGCCAGTGCCACCATACTCCTCAGGAATAAGCGCACCAAGAAATCCTGCATTAGTCAGTGCTTGAATGAATTCAGTTGGATAGTCTTCTTTTTCATCTAATTTTGCCCAATATTCATTGGGAAAATCCGAACAAACACGACGTACAGAGTCACGAATATCAGTGTAATCTTCTCCTATTTGCATTGTGATCGGTTGAGAACCACCTGTATTTGTATCATTCATATTTATATCTCCATTAAATTTTAAGGTTAACAATTTCAGAACTTTTCAATTTCTTTGAAAATGGTATTAGTCAAACAGCCTATTTTGGAAACTTGAATGGTTACCTCATCCCCATCTTTCATGTAAAGTGGCGGCTCTTTCTTAAAGCCAACGCCACCAGGTGTACCAGTAACAATGACATCACCAGGAGTAAGCACAGTGAATGAAGAAATGTAAGCAATCAGTTCAGAAATAGAAAATAACATCATGTCGGTACTTGCCGATTGCATGAGATTTCCATTTAGAAATGTTTCAAGTACCAAGTTTTCATTCTCACGAATTTCATCGGTCGTCACTAGTGTCGGACCAAATGCCCCTGTACTCATGAAGTTTTTGCCTTGTGTCCACTGTGTACTATGCCCTTGCCAATCCCTCACTGAGGCATCGTTATAAGCAGACATTCCTGCTATATGGTGCCAAGCATGTTCGGCTTTAATACGGCGTCCCCCCAGACCAATTACTATCGCTATTTCACCTTCGTAATCCAGGCAATCTGATTCAAGTGGACAAATTATTGGTTGTTGATGCCCAATCTGAGAGTTGGGCAAGCGTAAGAAAACAGTAGGATTCGCGGTAGCCGTGCGTTTTGTTTCTCGACGATGTTCTTCATAATTCAAACCCACGCAAAATATCCCTTGCGGATCTGCAACGACTGCGCGATAAGCTGTAATCGCATTCAAATTAAGATCGGTTGACTTATTTATTGCAAGATTTTTAAGTTCATCAAAACTAGATTGTTTCAGTGCGTGAGCAAGATTCTCGCATCCTAGATGAGCACCTAAATCAACAATCTCATTTACAGAATTTATCGCACCAAACGTGCTCTTTTCACCATTTTTATAGCTAATAAATTGCATGATTTTTTTACCAAAGATTATTGATTTTATGATTTTCCAGTTGCCACAATTTTTTCAGCAATTCTGAACTCTCCATAGGTACAGCACCTACCTCTGAGCAAACAAGAAACTTTTCATCAAGATCTGCTCTTGAGAGCGGATTATTAGCATGGCCCTTTGCATACTTAACTCGTTGACTTTCCATCCGTAACCCAGATTCCAGTGTGATAAAAACTTGATCCTCTGCTGCAGCACCAACCCATTCGTCAGAATAATTAATTGTTTCGACGACATGCACTTTTTTCATCAGTTTAGTTATGTCGCTACTTTGAACAATATCGTCTGTTAGCTCAGTTAATCCGATCTTGCCGTACACCAATGCGCAGGCCATAGCAAACTCAATGCTAAACTTCGCTTCCAGTCCACTTTGCGGGAAGTGATTACGTAGAATAGTCGCATGCTCATGACTCATGATCACCTCGATTTTCATCACATCTTTCGGTTTGATCCCCTCTTGTTTGACAAGATCTAGAATGGCATCTACTGATCGATGCGTGTAAAAACAAGTCGGATATTTTTTGATACTGACCGCTTTACTTTCTACCAACCATTGACCTTCCGGCAATTCCACCAAGGTTTCAGTATCTACGTTACCTGTGGGTGAGAACGCCTTTAAAAACCCCTGAGAGTGCTCCAGAATATCAAGACCGGCTGTGAAGCCTTCTTTTGCTAATTTGGCTGCTACAATCCCCGCCTGAGCTGCTCGTGCTGTCTGGAAGGATTTACTCATAGATCCAAAATTAGCCATAAGGCCTGAACTTTGTGTTGCTCCAATACCAATAGCATGGGCTGCATGAATAGCATCAAGTTTTAATAGCACAGCGCATGCTGCTGCCGCTCCTACTGCACCAAACACACTGGTAGTGTGCCACCCCTTGATAGGATGCATATCCATTTCTCGATCCACCAATTCGCCCCATACCTGATAACCAGTTACATAGGCATTCAATAAATCATCCCCGGAACTGCCAATCTCAGATCCTAAAGCGAAAATAGCAGGAGTAATAACTGCACTCGGATGTCCTCGTAAGGCCACATCATCAAAATCAAGTACATGAGCAGCTACTCCATTGATCAATGCCGCTGTTTCGGCGGAAGTCATTTCAAAACCACAAAATTCCAAAGCATGACCAGAAGTTAGCGGACTAAAAGCACGACGCAAGACCTGAACCGGAGTTTCTCGGCGGCCAGCCAGCATAGTTGCTACCGTATCAATTATTCCAACCTTAGCTGCTTCCTTAGCTTCATAACTGGTTCCACTCTGAACAACTTTACTGATAAGTTCACCCAGTAAGGTAGTAAGCATAATTTCTATCCTCTATTTCATTTGAAATGACTGAAAAATTAATGTTATGTGCTATCCAAGTCAGGGAAAAGATTATTATTTTCCACCTGCAAAGTCGTATGGACTATCCAAATAAAACCACTCTTCAGTTTTTGAACCTTGTGAATTGCACATTTCTTTTTATTAGTATCGAATCCTAATGAATCATGGTCAATAGACTCTCTTGTAATATCAGCCTACTGATGGCTAACCGCCAGCTGTTGATCCAGAGTGGGCTTTGATGTAGACGTACTGCCGCCAACACACATTGACATGACCACGTTAGCGCTCATTGTGCGTTTATTCGGATGCCGTGTTTGTCAAAGTAGTTGGAACGCCCCCTCTGTCACACTAGTTGTCCGATCTTTTAATTTTTACATTTCATCCATTTGAGGGAGCGGATAGAGTTTTTCAATCTCATCCTACAGTCCCGACCTTAAAGCGCAGATCGTTAAAAAAATGATGCCGCCCAATAACCAGAGTATTGCCCAGATCAGCCGGGAAAGTGGTATTCATGTGGCGACGTTATATACTTGGAAAAAACAGTTTCAAGCAAAAGGATTTGTTGTGCCTGCAAAGCGGCGTTTGAATCAGCTGATGTGCTTGATGAGCCGGTTAGTAAAACGGCACTGACCGCCGAGCGCAAAAAGACCCGGCAGCTGGAAAAAGAACTTAGACGCAAGGAGAAGGCACTGGCTGAAACTGCTACCTTATTGACCTTGTCAAAAAAAGCTCGGGCTATCTGGGGCATCAACGAGGACGACTGATTCCCGTCACGATGAAACAGATAGCCATTACCCTGATCCAGGAAGCGGTTCATGCCGGTGCGCGACGCCATAAAGCCTGCGCTATCCAAGACATTTATATTGCCTCTGAATCCAGTTTTTACCGTAATGCTCCGGCCAGTGCCGTCTAGAATTCTGTTTTAAATTCTAGCAATATAGATGTCCATTTATTCAACTAGGTTTTGATGCGTTATGGATGTTTCTCTTTATTCGGTGCCGGTGGCCGAGCGAC
>NZ_JAENGP010000001.1 GCF_016595155.1 Advenella mandrilli | reverse complement strand
ACCAGCTTTCGCTGGTGCGGCCTCTTACATTCCAAGCGCCCACACTTATCGGCTGTTATATTGTTAAAGAGCATACAACATGACCCAACGGTCATGAGGCTGACATAAATCTGCTTTACAGTAGATCCTGTCGCATTCAGCTCAACCCGGCTTAAAACCCGAAGGCTTACCACACCAGACTGACTTGACTGCGTTGCTGTGTCAGCAGCAGAGAAACGAGATTATGAAGCATTGGGCTTTGTTTGTCAAGAACTTTTTTAAAAGATTTTAAAACCGTTCTTTTTAAACCACCTGACCAATTTTATAAAACCAACTGAACCAGACTACCTGCCTCACGTTGCCCGCATCTAAACCTAAATCATTTAAACCCGGACTTCGTTTCTTTTCGCTGCTTGGCGTTTTGGGGTAAACCCGTGATGCCGTTGCTGCGAAAGAATGAACTATAGCATGATGATTTCATTTTCTGCAAGCTTTTAGCTATTTTTAAACCAAGCAAAAACTAAAAAAACCTTAGCCTATTGATTTAATTGAAGATATTGAAAATAATTATTTGTTGTGTTTTTACACCACATCCATTGAGCTGCTGTTTTTCCATGCATGATCAACTTATTCATTAGACCTGCTGCCAGGTGATGGGCGACTGCCTGGCACTTGGACCGATCGCACCGCAACATCACAAAAACAACGGTGTGCCAATTTACAACAGACCTGTCTTCATTTATGCCCCCTCTTGCATGCCTTTCAATTTCACTCACTGGCCCGTAACCACTACATTAGTATTGGCAGCGCATACCCAACAAGCAATAATTCAACAAACACTAAATCCATAAGCAATAAGTAACGAGCAATAAGCAAAAAGGACAAGCAATTAAAATAACTGTTGTCCTTTTTACTTGCCCCAAACCACCAGGTGATGCTTCTAACTTCTACGATTACCGTTCATCAAGGATAAAAACTCTTTCCTTAGATCTGAGTCTTTTAAAAATGAACCGCGCATGACACTATTAATCATTTTTGAACCCATGTCTTTGACTCCGCGCCACTGCATGCAGAAGTGATCGGCCTCCATAACAACTGCCAAACCATCGGGATTCATTTTTTTAACCAGTAAATCGGCAATTTGCGTAATGGCCTCTTCCTGGATTTGTGGTCGCTCCATGACCCAGGCTATAAGTCGGGCATATTTGGACAAACCAATTAAGTTTGATTGCTCATTGGGCATGATACCCACCCACACTTTCCCCATGATGGGACACAAATGGTGTGAACAAGCGCTGCGGACCTGGATAGGGCCAACAATAATCAATTCACTTAATTTTTCAACATTGGGAAATTCGGTCGTGGCAGGCATAGGCCGATAACGGCCAGAGAACACTTCCTTGATAAACATTTTGGCAACCCGCTTTGCCGTTTCATTCGTGTTGTGATCTTTTTCTGTATCTATAACCAGGCTTTTCAGCACATCTTTAATTTTTTCCTGCACTTCCTGCTGTAACAGATCCAGCTCTCCGGGATTAATAAATTCGGCAATATTGTCATTGGCATGATAGCGGGCACCTGCAAGCTCAATACGTTTGCGAATATGATTGGAAATATAACTTGAATCTTGTGAGTCACTCACCGCAAAATCCTTTCTTTATGGGTTACACCGTATTCTGAATGTTAGTTTTTAACATACTTCAACTTGGGCATGTTCTCATGATAAGCTCATATAGAATATATGACCTCCAATAATACGCCAGACCACGAGAATACAAGCATGAGCGAACAAATATTAATCAACGTCACGCCTTTTGAAACCCGCGTCGCATTAATAGAACTGGGTGCCGCCCAGGAAATACATATAGAACGCACCAGCCAAAGAGGCAAAGTTGGTAATATTTATCTGGGCAAAGTCGTGCGTGTTTTGCCAGGAATGCAAAGTGCCTTTATTGATATTGGGCTGGATAAAGCCGCCTTTATTCATATTGCCGATCTTCGCGAAAACCGCTCATTGCGCAACACAGGTATTGCCTACACACAAATTGAAAAGCTGCTGTTTGAAGGACAAAGTTTAATGGTCCAGGTCATCAAAGATCCGTTGGGCACCAAGGGAGCACGCCTGTCAAACCAGATCAGTATTGCAGGACGCATGCTGGTATACCTGCCTCATGAACAGCATATTGGCATCTCACAAAAAATAGAATCGGAAGATGAGCGAAACACGCTTAAAGAGCGGGTCGTTTCCCTGATGAATCCCAATGAAAAGGGTGGGTTTATTGTCCGCACACAAGCTGAAGGCGCCACCGATGAGGAAATAAAGAAAGATCAGGAGTATCTTAACCTGCGTTGGTCCATGATCAAAGATGCCGTACAAAAGCAATCAGCGCCAGCCCTGCTTTATGAAGACCTGACGCTAGCCCAGCGGGTACTTCGTGATATGGTTGGCCCTGACACAAGATCCATTGAGATAGATTCGCGCAGCACCACACAGGCCCTGCTGGAATGGGCATCTATTTACACACCCGCAATAACAGGAAAAATAAAGCATTATGCGGGTGAACGCCCGCTCTTTGAAACCGCGTACGTTGATGATGAAATAAACAATGCCCTGTCACGCCGCGTTAATCTTAAGTCTGGCGGGTACCTGATCATAGATCAGACCGAAGCCCTGACCAGCATAGATGTAAACACGGGTGGATTTATTGGTGGACGTAATTTCAACGACACCATTTTCAAGACCAACCTTGAAGCCGCCGTTGCCATTGCCCGTCAATTACGCCTACGTAACTTGGGCGGCATTATTATTATCGATTTCATCGATATGGATAATAAAGAGCATCAGGACGCTATTTTGGCCGAGCTGCAAAAGGCGCTTGATAAAGACCGCACCAAAACAACCCTGAATGGCTTCTCCCAGTTAGGACTGGTTGAAATGACCCGCAAGCGTACACGGGACTCTTTGGCACACCAGTTATGCGAACCCTGCCCCACCTGCGAAGCCAAGGGTTCGGTACAAACGTCCCGCACGGTTTGCTACAACATTCTCAGGGAAATCCTGCGTGAGGCAAAACAGTTCAACCCCAAGGAGTTCCGCTTAATTGCCGCACAAAGCATTATTGACCTGTTTCTTGAAGAAGAAAGCCATTATTTGGCCACACTGGGTGATTTTATTGGCAAGCCCATTACCCTTGAGGTTGACAATACATACACGCAGGAAATGTATGACATTGTCCTGATGTAAACCGCTTAGCCGTGCCCGGGCTTGACCCGGGACTGCATCTTGATAATCCTGTCTTCAAGATGTGCAGAGGTCTGCAACGCAATCAAGGGGGTTTTCGAATTTTCATTTTCCTCCAGACGCAAAATAATGCTCTGGCCGTCAAATGTTTCCGGATCTGCCTCGATATCAATATATTTTTGCAACAGTTCATCGATGGACTGTTGCGCTTGCGCCAGGTAATAGTCTAGCGTATCTTCAGTTGCATTTTTGAAAGCATTTTCGATGGTTTTAGACAAGTCCCAGGTAAAAAACATTAAGGCGTTAGGGCCCTTTACCGAGGGGTGCTCATAACCCCATGAAGAAATCTCATGCTGTGCTTTTTCTGTCATTTATCTACCGTAAATAAAATATAAAATAATTGCCTGTAACGTATGAAAGTATAAAACAATGCATTTCAATTAATCTTCACGAAACTGCATTTGATATAAAGAGGCATACAAACCACCTTTTTTCAAAAGTTCGTCATGATTACCTGACTCAATAATCCGCCCTTGATCAAGCACAATAATACAATCGGCATTTTGTACTGTTGACAAACGGTGGGCGATCACAAAAGTGGTTCGCCCTTCCATGAGCAAATCAAGCGAAGCCTGTACCTGTCGTTCAGACTCGTTATCCAACGCCGAAGTGGCTTCATCAAGAATAAGAATGGGCGCATTTTTAATTAATGCCCTGGCAATAGCCAGGCGTTGCCGTTGCCCACCAGAAAGCCAAGCTCCATTTTCACCGATATTTGTTTGCAAACCGTTAGGTAGCGACTCGACAAACTCCGTCAGGTTGGCCGCCTTGATTGCCTCATTTATTTGCGATTCAGTGGCATCGCGATGTGAGCCGTAAGCCACGTTCTGTGCAATGGAACCATCAAAAAGCACCACATTCTGGCTGACCAGCGATAAATTGGCCCGCAAGCTTTTGAGGGTAACCTCATTGATATCGTAACCATTGATCGTGATGCGGCCAGAGCCGGGCTCGACAAAACGGGGAATCATGTTTGCCAGGGTGGTTTTCCCGCTTCCAGAACGACCTACAAAAGCAATGGTTTCACCCGATTTAACCTTTAAGGAAATATTAGACAAGGTATCGCGAGCTGCGTCAGGAAAACGAAAACACACATCGTTGAATTCAACCACGGCATCATTATTGATTTTCAGTTCTTGCTTGCCCAGATCATTTTCTTTTTCACCATCAATCAGCGAAAAAACACTTTCGGCAGCAATAAGCATTTTTTGCGCCTTGGAAGCCACATTGGTTAGTCGTTTGATGGGATCCAAAATTTGTGCCAAAGCCGTCACAAATGCAACAAAAGCACCGACTGTCAAGGTGCCGGCATTGCCCTGATATAAAGCGGTTGCTATCACCGCAGAAACCGCAAAAGAAATGCAGAGTTGCGTTAATGGTGTCATGGCAGCGTCGGCTGACGCCTTTCGCATGGCAAACTTCCTTAAAGCTGCATTGACCACTGAGAAACGGGACTGCTCGTATTCATAGCCATCAAACAATTTGACGACCCGCTGACCTTCAATACCCTCTTTCACCACATGCGTCAACTGGGCATTCATATTGATTGTTTGGCGGTTAATCCGGCGCAGGCGCTTGGTGAAATAGCGGGCAACCATAATGGAAAAAGGGAGAATCAGGAAAATAATCAGACTGAGTTGCCAGGACAAATACAACAGCATGCCTAACAGGGCAAGCACCACAAAAGTTTCACGCACAATAATCGTGAACACTTCTGTTGCATAATCCGTCACATCACCGGCATCAATTGTAAAACGGTTCATCAATCGCCCTGAGTCACCCTTCTGAAACTCGGTATCCGGCAAAGTGAGCAATCGTTCATACATATCGGATCGCATCCCAAGCAATACATTGTTGGCGATCCAGGCCAGAAGGTAGCTGCTAAGGAAGTTACAAATTCCACGCACCAGAAAAAGACTGATAATGGCAAGCGGCATCATCCAGATAAAATACGATTTTGCACCTGTAAACCCCTCATCCAGCAAAGGCTTCATAATATACGCCATGGCCGGTTGTGTTGCCGCCCCGAAGGCCACGAAAACCATAGCAACAGCGAGTGCTTTCCAATACACGCCCACCCGCTTGTAAATTTTCTTCCAGAGCTCTGGATTTACGGCATGGGCACCTTCCCGATGCTTTTGTTCGAATAAACTCAAGGAATACTCTCTTGTTAATCTGTCAAGCTTGGGATTTTAACGGTTTCAACATAAACATGCAGAAAAGTTTATGTTTTTGGCCAATCAGGATAAAATCCGTCAAATGAAAAATATATCTAGAATTTACCTGCGGCTGCCAAACTGGATAGGCGATGTCTGCATGAGCCTGCCAAGCCTGTATGCCGCCATGAACACAGGTTGTGAAGTGATTGTATGCGCCAAACCCTGGGCTGAAGGCCTGCTCAAGGGCATTGTGGGTATCCAGTTCCTGAGCCTGAGCGGCCAATGGCACGAAGACAGGAAAATCATCAAGTCGCACAAAAAAAACAATCCGGTAAAAGGTAAATCGGTGGGGCTTTTATTGCCCGACTCACTCACCAGTGCTTTAACGTTCAAACTGGCCGGCCTGTCTTCGGCCGGTTATAAAGACGATGGCCGCTCACTTTTACTAAAGTGGCCCTTTAACAAACCGTCCAACAACCTGCACGCGGTTGAATCATGGTATTACCTGACCCATAATGCTTTGCATAAATGGCATTTCAAGTCTGCCCCCGCCCCTGAAACTACACTTGCTTTGCCACTGAATGCCAGTGATACGCAAAAAGCCGATATCCTGCTACAGGAACATCGACTGAATGCGGGAAAATTTATCCTGATTGCCCCCACCGCAACGGGTAAACACAAAGGCAAAGACAAGGTCTGGCCCAAGTTTAAAGAATATACCCGCCATATGCAGACACAGGGATATACGATTGTGATGTGTCCGCCCCCCAATGAACGGGAAGCTGCCTTCAGAAATGCCCCTGATGCCCTATGCCTTCCTGCCGTTGGCCTGGGCGTATTTGTTGCCCTAATCAGCAAGGCAGGTCTGGTTGTCTGCAATGACTCGGGCGTTTCCCATCTTGCCTCATTAACCAGAGCGCCCCAGATCACCCTGATTGGTGTTACCGACCCAAAACGTACGGGCCCATGGTCCCAAACAGCCCATATATGTGGCAGCCTGGACAACTGGCCTAACCTGGAAGCAATCACCAAGCTGAGCACTTCCATACTCACCCCATCTTGAAGCAAGTATGAAAAGCTATCTCATTTCATTAATTATCCCACTGAATTTATGCGTTTTTCTCGTCATTTCCGGTACGCTACTGGTTTTTTTGAAACGAAGAAAAACAGGCGTACTACTGTGCTTTAGTGGATTATTTTGGCTTTTACTCTGGTCCCTGCCCATTACCTCACTGATTTTGGGGGGAATGCTTGAAAATCGTTACCCGCATCGAAACCTGGACTCGATTCCCGCTGCGCAGGCAATTGTTGTCCTGGGTGGAAACACGGCCAATAACCGGGAAAACTGGTTTGAGGAACTTAGCAATAATCCCTCCACCCATTCCCGAGTTGATACGGCCAGCGACCTGTATCATGCCCAAAAGGCACCTAAGATTATTGTATCGGGCGGAGCGCTTGCCGGAGAAATTAGCGAGGCCAAAGGCATGGCGGCAAAACTGGCTGCTAAAGGGGTGCCCAAATCTGCCATTATGCTTGAAAACGACAGCAAAACCACTTACGAAAATGCAGAGTTTACGGCTAATGAATTAATTCGCAATGAGATAAAATCAATTATTCTGGTCACTTCTGCTCTTCATACCCCCAGATCCATGGCGGTCTTTGACAGACTGGACCTGGAAGTAACCCCTGCTCCCAATCCCCCCCAAATTACCATTCCCGATGACCCCGGTTTCATTGTATTTTTACCTAATGCCAGGGCACTTCATGCCAGCCGGTCAATTATCAAGGAATACCTGGGGCTGGTGGTTTACTGGCTGCGCGGCTGGATATAACGGCTCGCCTTGCCCTCCCGCTCTGCCAACCAGATACGGTAAGCCGATTCCGTATCAAGGGCCAGTTTTTCAGTTGAAAACCCACCTTCATCATAAAGCCACAGGTGACCTGCCTGACTCATTTCTTGTCTTAATCCAGCATCAGAAATCAGGCGCTCCAGGGCATTTTCAAGAGCTGTCCTGTCTTTACTGGGCACTAAAATTCCGGTTTCTCCGTCCTTGAACATTTCAGATACTCCCCCCACATCAGTCCCAATAACGGGCAACCCACTCATTTGCGCTTCAACGTAAACCGTACCTGAAGCCTCCTGTTCTGTGGCTAAAGCAAAAATATCACTACCGGCCAATAAGTTGGGCACATCTTTACGATATCCCATTAAATGAACCCGGTCTTCAACATTTTTTTCTTTGATAAAGGCTGTCACCTGTTCATACGTAGGTGAACCCGCCCCGACCAGCACCAAATGTAAATCGGAATATTTTTCAAATAATGGCAACATGGTATTAATGAGAAAAACATGACCTTTTTTCTGGCGCATAACAGCAACACAAATCACGACAACCGCTGTTGCAGGCAAATTCAGCTCCTGACGCAAAGTGGATTGTTTGACAGGCGCCGGCGTAGCAACTGGTGAATAAATTGTTTTTACCTTATATTCGGGCACTCCTTTTTCCAAAACCATGCTTTTAACATGATTGCTAACCGTGGAAACACGATGTGGAAGCCAGGTATAAGACAATAAGGAACCAATGGGTGCCGCCAAATGGCGGGTTCGCACAATAAGCGGTGTTCTGGCCAGTCGCGCGCCCAATGCCGCAATCAGGGTATCTTTCCGGCTATGAGTATTCAACACATCAAATTTGCCCTGTTTCAGGATTTTCCTGAATGCCATGACACCCCTGATAAAATTACCCAGCCCTCCCATTGGCACCGTATGCACGGTAAAACCCAGGTCTCTCATGCGCTCAACCAGCTGGGCTTCCGGACGACAGGCCAATTCAATATGGTGCCCCCGTTCACGCATAGCCAGCATTTCCTTGAGAATGCGGTGTTCTTGCCCGCCAAATGAAACAGCTGCTTCAGCGTGCAGGATTCTTAATGGTTGATCTGTTACCGGTTTTGTATTACTCATTCGTAAATGACCTCGAATTCACCATATTGTTTTGTAGTTTCAATTTTTTCAAACAGCGTATCAGCCATGCGCACCCGCCATTCTTCGCCCAGAACAACTTCACAACGAAAGCCCTTGGGAGATTGCAAATTTAACTGAACCCGTACGCCAGGCACGCCATTTTCAGGCTCGGCCCGATAAGGATTAAGCAAGGCCTTGAGCGACGTCACACTAACTTCTTTGTTAAGGCTGATTTGCAGGCTTCGGGCTTTTTCCTCACGGGCCAGTTGCAGGTCATAAAGGTTTTCCACCGATATACGCAATACACCCGTGAATTTATTGGTCTTAACCTTGATCTGTGCAATCAATAACTGGTCGGTTTTAAGTCGATGCCGGTGCGTTTCATAGACAGAAGACGGACAGAGCACTTCAATTTGCGCCGTTCCGTCATCAACCAGAAGGAAATAAAGACGGTTTTCTCCGGATTTGGTTTCCTGTTTAAGGGTAAAGCTTCGAATGCCAATAAGCACCCCCGCTATCCACTGCAAATCACGCGACTCTTGCAATTTGGCCAAAGTACCCGGAATAAATCGGCGCACTTCATCACGCCATACCTCAAACAGGTGATGGCTAAAGAAAAAACCCAGGGCATTTTTTTCTTCAATCAGCTGGGCATGCAGGGACCATGGCTTGACCTTGCCCATTTCATGCTGAACAATTGTGCTGGAATCATCGCCAAACAATGACACTTGGTTAGCGCTTTTTTCGGCTTGGTCTGCCGCATCAATCGCATGAGCCAACGCACCCAGCAACGCCGAACGGTTGGCATCAATGGTATCGAATGCCCCGGCACGAATCAGCGCTTCCATGGTGCGCCGGTTGACGCTATGCCGGTCTACCCGCTTACAAAAATCATATAAATCCACGAAGGGTCCGCCTTCTTCACGGGTACGCAAAATTTCTTCAACTGCCCCCTGACCTGTACCCTTGACGGCACCCAGACCATAACGAATGGTTCTGGGCGGCTCTCCCCTTGCCGCGTATTCGTCAATCACAGGCTCAAAGCGGAAAACAGACTGGTTGACATCGGGCGGCAAAACAGTCAGTCCATTATCAACCGCATCACGCCAGAAAATCTGCACCTTGTCGGTATCATCCATATCCGATGAAATGGTGGCTGAAATAAACTCAGCCGGATGATAGGCCTTTAGCCAGGCAGTCTGGTAGGCAATCAGTGCATAAGCCGCCGAGTGACTCTTGTTGAATCCATAGCCGGCAAATTTTTCCATCAGGTCAAACAGCGTAACCGCCAGTTCACCGTCATAGCCCTTTTCAATGGCCCCTTTTTCAAACAACTCCCGGTGTTTGGCCATTTCTTCGGGCTTTTTCTTACCCATCGCCCGACGCAGCAAATCGGCGCCCCCCAGACTGTAACCACCAATAATCTGGGAGATCAGCATCACCTGTTCCTGATAGACGATCACGCCATAGGTGCTGTTTAAGGTGGACTCAAGATCGGGGTGGAAATAATCCACCGTTGCCCGTCCGTGCTTACGATTCACGAAGTCATCCACCATGCCCGACTCTAGTGGTCCAGGCCGATACAGGGCCAGCATCGCAATAATGTCTTCAAACGTACTGGGCAGCAGTTTCTTCAACAGTTCTTTCATGCCCCGGGATTCCAGCTGAAACACCGCGGTGGTGTTTCCTTCACAAAGAATCCGGTAAGCTTCGGGATCATCCAGCGGCAATGCCATCACGTCAAAGTCGCGCTGACTCTCGTTGAAGCGGCGCACATACCGTACCGCCCAGTCCAGAATCGTCAGGTTGCGCAGGCCCAGAAAGTCAAATTTGACCAGGCCAACATCTTCAACGTCTCCCTTGTCATACTGCGACACCACACTGGCGTCATGACCAGGCTGGCAATAAAGCGGGCAAAAATCCGTTAATTTACCCGGTGCAATCAGTACGCCACCGGCGTGCATACCAATGTTTCGCGTCAAACCCTCAAGCGGTCTGGCCAGGTCAACCAGCGCTTTTACTTCTTCATCGGTCTCATAACGACGCCTGAATTCCGGCTCTTCGGCCAGTGTTTTCTCAAGGGACCACGGGTTGGCCGGGTTGAACGGAATGAGTTTGGACAAACCGTCACACAGGGAATAGGGTAATTCAAGTACCCGCCCCACATCACGCACGACCGCCTTGGCGCCCAGCGTACCAAACGTGGCAATCTGGCTGACGGCCTCGCGACCATATTTATCTTTTACGTACTCAATGACTTTTTCGCGATTATCCTGGCAGAAGTCAATATCGAAGTCGGGCATGGAAACCCGTTCGGGGTTAAGGAACCGTTCGAACAGCAAGTCATAGCGAATAGGATCAAGGTCGGTAATCCCCAACGAATACGCGACCAGGGAACCCGCACCCGAACCACGGCCAGGACCTACCGGAACGCCATTGCTTTTACCCCAGTTGATAAAGTCCTGAACAATCAGAAAATAACCCGGGAATCCCATCTGGATAATCGTTTTACATTCCCATTGAAGTCGTTCAAGATAGGTGGGATACTGCTTTTCCCTTTCTGTTTTATCAGGATATAACAACGCCATCCGCTGGGCCAGCCCTTCTTCAGCCAGCTGAACCAGATAATCATCAAGGGTAATGCCGTCAGGCGTAGGAAATATGGGCAATTGCGGCTGACCCAGCACCAGGGTCAGGTTACAACGCTTGGCAATTTCAACTGCATTTTCAAGTGCGGTTGGAATATCCTGGAACTTACGTGCCATTTCTGCTGAACTGGGCATGTACTGCTCTTCGGTAAAACGCCTGACCCGTTTCTGATTGCCCAACAACTCTCCGTCAGAAATACAAACCCGGGCCTCATGAACCCGGTAATCTTCTTTCTTCAGAAACTGGATGGGATGCGTGGCCACTACCGGTAAATTGCACTCTGCGGCCAGCTTGACAGCATCTTGCACATAAGCTTCATCGGCCTCGAAGCCGGCCCGCTGCAACTCAATATAAAAGGCGTCAGGAAACAGCCCAGACCATTCTTTGGCCAAAGAACTGGCCAATTCCTGGTTGCCAACCTCAAGCGCCTGGCCAATATCACCCTGGCGACCGCCAGAAAGCATGATCAGGCCCGCCCCCATTTCACGAAGCCATTCTTTCCTGATTTCTGCCCTGCCCTTGTATTGGTTGTTAATCCAGGCCTGGGATAGCAATTCGCACAGATTATTGTAGCCCTGGTGGTTTTTAACCAGCAGCAAACAGCGGTACGGTTTTTCACGATCCTGATCATTGCTTAACCACACATCACTGCCGGCAATCGGCTTGATACCTTTGCCACGTGCACTTTTATAAAGTTTGACGAAACCAAAAAGATTGCCTAAATCGGTCACCGCCAGTGCCGGCTGGCCGAACTTGGCCGCCTGGCCAATCAGGTCATCAAGGCGGGCAATGCCATCGACCACCGAGAACTCGGAGTGGGCACGCAAATGGACAAATAATGGGGGAGTATTTTCTGAAGTCATGGACAGAATTGTATCAACGAATAATGGTTTCCCACGCCTTTTGCAAGCGCTTGACCGATACAGGCATGGGGGTTCTGAGTTCCTGGGCAAAAAGGGCGACACGCAGCTCTTGCAACAGCCACTGAAAGTCGTCAAGGCGTTCATCAGGGGCGCCTTTGAGCGAATTTCGCATTCGCTGGTAATTAACCAGCAAAGGCGCCATATCCGCCATCATCCGGGTATCACGCGCAGGATCATTGCGCAATTTATCTATTCTTGCCGAACTGGCTTTAAGATAGCGGGGGAAATGCACCAATTGTGCATAGGGATTTTTTTTCAGGAAACCCTTGCTCATCAGCAGTCCCAGGTTAGCCACCATATCTTCATAAGCCTGCTTGTGCGATTTAATTGGTGGAAGCTTTTTTTGCACCACAGCCCACTCTGCCAGAATCGTGCCGGCAAGACGGGCAATTTCCTGGATTAACAGGCCCAGACGCCCTTTGGCATCCTGTTTCCTTTGCTCAAATGCCCCCGCATCTTCAGGTAAAGGACTAAGCAGACAAGCTTGCATCAGGGCGCAGTCAACAATCTGGTCACGCAAATCTTCCTGTGAGCCCAGGGGCATATAAATCATGCTCATGCGCGTCAAGTCGGTAATATTCTTGCTGAGGAATTTAAGCTGGTCTTTCAGAGCAATACGAAAAAGCCGCAACAACCCGGCCTGATGCTTCTGACGGGCCGTTTCAAGGTCGTCAAACACATCCAGGTCACAGGACTGCCCATTATCCACCAACGCCGGATAACCAATGAATGACTGGTTTTTCTTTTTGATTTCCAGCAATTCGGGCAATTGGCCAAAATTCCATTCGGTAATGTTTTCACTGGCCAGCACCTGGGCAACATCGCGGTCTTTGCTGGCCAGCCGCTGGAAAGTTTCCTGCGCCTGCATGCCATGTTCGGCCTTAAGCTGATTAAGGTTACGGCCAGCCGACAGCATTCGCCCGTGTTCATCAATTACCTTGAAGTTCATGAACAAATGCACGGGCAATGTTTCAATCTTGAAATCTTCTTCTTTTACCCGAACCTTGCACTCGGCCCAGATATCTTCCGCAATGGCGCTTGTGAGGGCCATGCCCGGGTTGGCCAGCCGTTCAAACCAGCGCTGGTGAAAACCGGTGGCATAATCGGGCAGCGGAACGCAGTGACGGCGCAGTTTTTGTGGCAATGACTTAAGTAACAAATGCACCTTTTCTTTAAGCATGCCCGGCACCAGCCACTGGCAACGTGTGCTGTCGATCTGGTTAAGGGCATACACGGGAATCGTCATGGTCACCCCGTCACGCGGTGAACCCGGTTCAAAATGATAATCAAGGGACAGGTCAATGCCATCCCATACGCATTTTTTGGGAAATACATCGGTGGTCACGCCGGTTGCTTCATGGCGCATCAAATCATCCCGGTTCAAAACCAACGCCTGTTGGTTAGCCACCGGCAAGTCTTTATACCAGCTTTCAAGTGTGGCGGTCTGGTATATATCTTCGGGAATAAGCTTGTTATAAAAAGCAAAAATCAGCCCGTCATCAACCAGAATATCGGGCCTGCGCGACTTATGCTCCAGTTTTTCAATTTCCCGTATCAAACGGTTGTTACGCACAATAAACGGTAATTTTGACTCAATCCCGCCAGCCACCAGGGCATCACGAATAAAGATTTCCCGTGACTCGGCCGGCGCTATCCGACCATAATGCACCTTGCGTCCATGATAAATTTGTAAGCCGTACAAACTGGCCCTTTCATTGGCCTGTACTTGTCCCAGCTTTGCGTTCCATGCAGGATCAGACCATTGTTTTTTCAATAAATGACTGCCAATGGATTCTATCCAGCGCGGATCAATTTGAGCAATGCATCGCGCAAACAGCCGCGACGTTTCAACCAATTCTGCCGCCACGATCCACTTGCCCGCTTTTTTAACCAGCGCCGAACCCGGATGGATAAAAAAACGAATTTCGCGCGCGCCCTGGTAATGCGGGGATTCATCGCTTTTGCAACCCAGATTGCCCAGCAAGCCGGTTAGCAATCCCTTGTGAATCTGCTCAAACGTGGCATCGGTCTGGTTAAGCCGCCACCCCTGCTCCCGAACCAGGCTGTGCAACTGGGTATGCACATCATGCCATTCACGCAAGCGCAAAGGTGACAGAAAAGAAGTCCTGAGTTTTTCAACCAGTTTTCTTTGGGAAACTTTGTGCGCAACCGCCTCGTTATACCAGTTCCAAAGCTTCAGGTAAGACATGAACTCGGATTTCTCATCCTTGAATTTGGCATGCGCCTGGTCACTGGCTTCTTTGGCGTTAAAAGGACGCTCTCTAGGGTCTTGAATGGATAGCGCCGAAGCAATCACCAGTATTTCACCTAGACACTGGTGCTCCCGGGCGGCCAGAATCATGCGGGCAAGCCGCGGATCAACCGGCAACTTGGCCAGGCTATGGCCGACAGGTGTCAGTTTGTTGGCGTCATCAATCGCCCCCAGCTCTTGCAAAAGGTGATAACCATCGGCAATGGCTTTGCCACTTGGCTTGTCGACAAAGGGGAACTGCTCAATCTCTTTAAGGCGCAATGCTTTCATGCGCAAAATGACCGAAGCCAGGGAAGAACGCAGGATTTCCGGATCGGTAAACGGCGTTCGCAGCTTAAAATCATCTTCATCATAAAGACGGATACAAACACCCGGTCCAAGACGTCCACACCGTCCTGCCCGCTGGTTGGCCGAGGCCTGACTGACCGGCTCGATTTGTAACTGTTCAACCTTGTTACGCCATGAATAGCGCTTGACCCTGGCCAGGCCACTATCAATCACAAAACGGATGCCCGGCACCGTTAGCGAGGTTTCAGCCACATTGGTGGCCAGAATTACCCGGCGCTGGTTAGTGGAAGGATGAAAAATACGTTCCTGGTCTGCCTGCGACATGCGGGCAAACAAAGGCAGCACCATCGTGCCAGCCGGATGCTGCTTGCGCAGGGACTCGGCAGCTTCGCGGATTTCCCTTTCTCCGGGCAAGAAAACCAATATATCACCTGGCCCATGCTGCGCACACTCATCAACGGCATCAACAATGCCATCAATCAGGTCTTTTTCTTCATCCTGGGCCAAGCGACTGGATTCAGGCTGCGCCCCAGGACTTTGCTCATCCTCAAAAAACCGGATGGGGCGGTAACGCACTTCGACCGGATACAAACGGCCCGAGACTTCGATGACCGGTGCCTTTTGCCCGTTTTTACCGGCAAAATGCGTGGCAAAACGATCAGCATCAATAGTGGCCGAGGTAATGATTAATTTCAGGTCTTTGCGCCGGGACAGCAACTGCTTTAAAAACCCAAGCAAAAAGTCAATATTCAGGCTGCGCTCATGGGCTTCGTCGATAATGATCGTATCGTATCGCCTGAGCAAGGGATCGCGCTGTGATTCAGCCAGCAAAATACCATCGGTCATTAGCTTGATGGCAGCACCAGGACCGGTTTTGTCGCTAAAACGAATCTGGTACCCCACCCATTCACCGATGGGTGTATTCAGTTCCTGGGCGATACGCTTGGCCACTGACGTGGCGGCCAGCCTGCGCGGCTGGGTATGGCCAATCATGCCTTTCAGGCCACGCCCCAGTTCAAGACAGATTTTTGGTAACTGGGTTGTTTTGCCCGAACCGGTCTCACCACATACAATAATTACCTGATGGGCTTGAAGCGCCTTGGCAATTTCCGACCTTTTCGCACTGACAGGAAGCTCTTCAGGGTAAGTAATGAAAGGTGGCAATCGCACAGGCGCCTGTTCATCTGGCGTTTGTTTTGTGCCACTATGATTCGAAACAACATTTTTATGCATAAATAATTTATCTTTAAGTCTAGCCCACATTATAATTTTGCCTTGACTTTTTATTATCAAAACTGGGCCATATTTCATTTTTAGTCACACAGGATTGTAACTTAACACCATGAGCACAAACGAACCCGCAACCTATTCTGCCCTAGACGCCCCTGAATTTGCCCCGGCACAGTTCGTCCGATGGTTTCGGGAAGTCGCGCCATATGTCCATACCTTACGCGGAAAAACATTTGTTGTCGGCTTTGGTGGAGACTTGGTACAGGCGGGTGCCCTGAATGCCTTAATTCAGGATTTATCACTACTAACAGCCTTGGGTGTTCACCTGGTGCTGGTACACGGCTCGCTTCCCCAGGTTAACGAACAGCTAAAACTGAAAGGTTTTGAGTACCAGTTTGGCCGAGGCATTGAACCCACCAGCCCCGAAGCACTGGAATGTGCCAAGGAAGCGGCTGGTGAAATCCGCCTGGATATCGAAGCCGCTTTCAGCCAGGGCCTGCCCAATACCCCCATGTCCAACGCGCACATCCATATTATTTCAGGAAACTTCGTGACTGCCCAGCCAGTTGGTGTTATTGATGGGGTCGATTACAAACATTCGGGCAAAGTACGTAAATTCAACCTTAATGCCATGAAAAAAATCATTTCTCATGGCGCGGTTTTATTAATGTCACCCATTGGATTCTCGCCCACTGGCGAGGCTTTCAACTTGCCCATGGAAGACCTGGCCACCAATACGGCCGTTGCCCTTCAAGCCGACAAACTGATTTTCATGACCAGGAACAGCATTTTGAAAGACCCCCAGGGCAATGTAATTACAGAAATTGCCCGTGAAGATGCTGACAACCTGATCAGGCAAGGACATCTTGATGAGGACACGGTCACTTTCCTGCAGCATGCTTCAACAGCCGTCAAACGTGGCGTCAAGCGGGCTCACCTGATTCCTTACGAACTTGATGGCAGCGTTTTGCTTGAGTACTTCACCCACGATGGTGTGGGCACCATGGTGGTGGAAGACACGCTGGATGACCTTCGCCCTGCCACCGTTGATGATATTGGTGCAATTGTCAGCCTGATTGAACCCCTGGAAGCCGACGGAACGCTGGTTCCGCGCGGTCTCAACGTAATTGAGCGCGATGTGGAGAAATTCACGATTCTTGAGCATGATGGCATTATTTATGGCTGTGTTTCACTAATTCCTTACCCTGAATCCAAAATGGCCGAAATGGCCTGCCTAATTGTCAATCCTGATTGGCAAGGCAGTGGTGAAGGGGAAATCCTGTTGCGCCATGCAGAAAACAAGGCTCGTGCTTTGGGTGTAAAACGCCTGTTCGTGCTCACCACCCGAACCTCTCACTGGTTTGTCAAACGCGGCTTTGTTCAGGGAACCATCAATGATTTGCCTGCTGAAAAGCAAATGAACTACAATCGATCCAGAAACAGTCTAATTTTTATCAAGAAACTTTAATAAGGTAGCAAAATGGCACGTCTTGTTCAATGTGTAAAACTTAAAAAAGAAGCTGAAGGCCTGGACTATCCTCCGTATCCTGGTGACTTGGGTGTTAAAATCTGGCAATCCATTTCCAAGGAAGCCTGGATCGCCTGGACCGAAATCCAAACCCGTATTGTGAATGAAAACCGCCTTAACCTGGCCGATGCCCGCGCGCGCAAATATCTGCAGCAGCAAATGGAAAGCTATCTGTTTGAAGATGCCAACATTGAAGCCCAGGGCTACGTACCACCGTCAAACTAAGTTTGACAATTGCTTAAGCATAAAAAACAGCCTCTGATGAGGCTGTTTTTTATTTGTCTAATGCGACGCTTAATCTTCGCTTGTATTTGGGGCTTCGCTTGCCTCAGCCTGTGCTACCTTGACAACTTTGGCTTCTTTGGCGGCTTCTTTAGCGGCTTCTACCGCTTCTCTGCCTCCGCGAGCCTGTAACTCGGCATTTTTAACGCCCGTGTGACGAACGTCTTCACCCTGAACCATATAAATCACCCGTTCGGCCATGTTTTTGGCATGATCACCAATACGCTCAAGGGCACGGGCAATAAACAGTAAATCAATACTACCAGAAATGGTACGGGGATCTTCAATCATATAGCTGATCAATTCACGTAAAACACCTTTCCACTCTTTATCGACCAATTTGTCGCTACGCACCACTTCAGCGGCCAGAATGGGATCGCGGCGGGCAAAGGAATCAAGAGAACGATTCAACATGGAAATAACGCTTGCCGCCATATGACGCAATTCAATTACAGGCTCATAACGCTGATTAGTTTCATGAAGGCGACGCGCCATTTTAGCAATTTTCTCGGCTTCATCACCCGAGCGTTCCATATCTGTCAACATTTTGGAGACCGACAATAGCAAACGCAGGTCAACAGCGGTTGGCTGGTTAAGTGCCATCACCTGCGTAATCGACTGGTCAATCTCGACTTCAAGCTGGTTAACTTCCCTTTCACGCTCGAAAATACGTTCCATGACCACAGTATTGCCGGTAGCCAGAACATCGATGCCATCGGCAATCATGGACTCTACCAACCCGCCCATCCGGAGAAAGCGTGAACGAATATCTTCGAGATCTGCCTCAAAACGTTTATTTGTATGTTCAACCATACCTGCACCTGTTTAAAAAGAAGAATGAAATGATTTTAAGAAGGTTTAATGACACAAATATGACACTAAGCCTTCATTGTCCTGATTCCCTGCTGAGTGGCAATCAATGCAACGCTTGCAGGAGAAATGGCAAATAAACCACATGTTACAACACCGGGTACATTATTCATAATGGCCTCCATGTCAGCGGCATCATCAAGACTAAAACCAGCCACATCCAGAATCGGATTTCCATTATCGGTCACAAACCCCGCCCGTAAAACCGGATTGCCACCCAGCGCCTGTATTTTCCGGGCAACCGCATTAACCGCCATGGGAATGACTTCAAGAGGAATGGAAAATTTGCCTAGTCTGTCCACCACTTTAGACTCATCGGCAATACAAACAAACTGTTCGGCCACCGAAGCCACTATTTTTTCCCGGGTCAGGGCCCCGCCCCCGCCCTTGATCATTTGCAGGCGCGCATTGATTTCATCGGCACCATCGACATAAACCGGCATGCCTTGAACTTCATTAAGATCCAGCACGGGAATGCCCAAACCGGCCAGGCGTTGCGCACTTCGCTCAGAGCTTGCCGCCGCCGCCTTGAATTGCGCCTTAAAACCGGCCAGGTGATCAATAAACAAATCGGCCGTTGAACCGGTGCCCACCCCCACGACGACGCCAGAGCCCAGGAATGGGCGGATATACTCAACAGCCGCCTTGGCCACCTGCTGTTTCAACTCATTTTGACTTAACATTTTTTTACCCTTTACTTAAACTGCAGCGCATAATTTTTTTCGGAAAACCCCAGGAAGACCTGGCCATCATGCGTCACCGCAATCGGTCGTTTTATGGCTGAAGGGAATTCGGCCGCGATGGCCAGCCATTGCTCATCAGTGGCTGGGGTTTTTCTGTCGGCAGGCAAATTGCGCCAGGTCATGGAAGCACGGTTAATCAGTTTTTCCCAGCCCCCCACCAAGGGTGCCCATTGCTGCAACCTGGCCGCATCAATCGGGTTGGTACGGTAATCGATGAATTCAACCGCATAATCATTAGCCTGCAACCATTTAATGGCTTTCGTGCAGGTGCTGCAATTTTTAAGACCGTAAATCGATATTGTTTTCATTTCTTGTGGTTCCTGTTTGAAGGCGGTTGGCAATAATAACAAACACGCCTACCAATACAATAAATAGAGTAGCCAGGGCATTGACCTCTGGTTTGATACCCAGCCTGACCCGCGAAAACACTTCGATGGGCAAGGTTGTGTACCCAGGGCCATTTAAAAACGACGCAATAACTACATCATCCAGTGACAGTGTAAACGCCAGCAGCCATGCAGCCACCAAGGCTGGGGCAATCAGTGGCAGGGTGATAGAAAAAAACACTTTCAAGGGCGTGGCCCCCAAGTCCAGGGCCGCTTCTTCAAGTGAACGGTCAAGTTCCCGTACCCGGGAAGCAATAACCACCGACACATAGGCCACGCAAAGCGTAACATGCCCCAGCCAAATGGTAAAAATCCCGTTACTGGCCGGAAACCCGGTGATATTCCTGATCTCAACAATCATGAGCAGAAGGGAAATACCCAGAATCACATCGGGAATCACCAAGGGCGCATTCAGCATACCGATATACAGCCCGATGCCTTTGAAGTGCCCCTTACGTACCAGGACATAACCAGCCCAGGTGCCAATGATCACGGCGGCGGAGGCCGTGAGAACCGCAATTTTAAGGGACAGCCAGGCAGCACTTAGCAATGCCTGGTCCTGGAACAGGCTTTTATACCAGCGTAAAGAAAAGCCCGACCAAGAAGAGGCCAGCGCCGAATCATTGAAAGAAAAAACAATCAGGCTAAGAATCGGAATATACAAAAACAGGAATCCGATGCCCAGAAAAAACCATTTGAAGAAAATACCTTGTTTAAACATTATTTCCTCATTGGACACTGGTTTCTTTAGACTGGCTGTACTGAAATATCGCCAATGGCACCAACAACAGCAAAATCATGGCAATGGCCACTGCCGCTGCAACCGGCCAGTTTGCATCGGTAAAATACTGATCCCACATGACACGTCCAATCATGTAAGTATTGGTGCCTCCCAGCAACTCTGGAATCACATATTCCCCCACCGAAGGGATAAAAACCAGCATCGCACCGGCAATCACCCCGGGTTTGGAAAGCGGAAGGGTAATTTTCAAAAAGGCCTGCCATGGCCTGGCGCCCAAATCGTAGGCAGCATCCAGCAAACGCTGGTCGAGCTTGATCAGGTTGGTATACAGTGGCAGGATAAAAAAAGGCAGGTAAGAATAAACCAGGCCAATATAAACAGCGATATCGGTACGGTAAATTTCAAGTGGTGTACTGATGACTCCTGTCCATAACAAAAAATTGTTCAATAAGCCCTCATTACGCAAAATGCCCACCCAGGCATAAACCCGCAACAATAAAGATGTCCAGAATGGCAAGATAACCGCCAGCATTAACAGGTTGCGCGCTTTAGGTGACGAACGCGCAATATGATACGCCATTGGATAGCCAATCAATAGGCAGCATATCGTTGTGACGGCGGCCATTTTCAGGGAATTCAGGTAGGCACCCACAAAAATACTGTCGGTGAGCAACAGAATATAGCCTTCCAGGTGCAAAGCCAGCCTGACAACCCCATCCTTAATTTCAATTAATGAAGAGTACGGGGGAATGCCAAACGTGGATTCCGCAAAACTGATCTTCAGGACAATGAAAAAAGGCACCAACAGACAAATTACCAACCATAAGTAAGGCGGCAAAATGGCCAGGGCATTTTGTGAAGGCAAAAACCTTTTAAGGGCGGCTATCTTCATGCTGGCAATACCGTACCGCTATCGGGCCCCCAGGTTACATAAACCTCATCATCAACCCCGGGCGCATCTTCCTGGGTAAGCTTGATACTGGGCACACTGGCCTCTATGACCTTGCCCGAATCCAGGCGGATCTGGTACAGGGCGTAACTGCCCATCCAGGCCAAGTGAGTCACCATACCATGCCCCACATTGGTCTCATCGTCGGGCTGCTCACGTAACACCCGAATCTGTTCGGGACGAATAGAAACATAAATGTCCATGCCCAAGGGTTCGCTAACGCCATGATTCACATACATGGGACGCATCAATTCGTCGCTTTCAATCAGGACGTGATCGGGCTCATCGACCACAATTTCACCGGTAAATATATTGGTAGAGCCAATAAAACTGGCCACAAATTGCGAATTGGGGAAGGTATACACATCGTGTGGCGTGCCGCATTGCACAATTTGCCCATCGGTCATGACGGCCAGGCGGTTGGCCATCGTCATGGCTTCTTCCTGATCGTGCGTGACCATGATGCAGGTTACGCCTACCTGATCAAGGATTTTTACCAATTCGATTTGGGTTTTTTGGCGGATTTGTTTGTCCAGGGCCGACATGGGTTCATCAAGCAATAACAGTTTGGGTCGCTTGACCAGGCTGCGGGCCAACGCCACCCGTTGCTGCTGCCCGCCCGAGAGTTGGCCGGGCTTGCGTCTTGAATAAGCCGCCATCTGCACCAGGTCAAGCGCAGCAAAAACCCGGTCATGGATTTCATTACGCGCAATGCCTTCCTGCTTCAGGCCAAATGCCACATTATCTTCAACCGTCATGTGCGGAAACAGCGCGTACGATTGAAACATCATGTTAACCGGGCGTTTGTACGGCGCAATGCCCGCGATATCCACCCCATCAAGCAGGATTTGCCCTGAAGTGGGTTGTTCAAACCCGGCCAGCATCCTTAACAGGGTGGATTTGCCGCAACCCGAACTGCCCAGCAGGGCAAAAATCTCGTTACGGCGCACGGACAGGTTCACCGACTTGACGGCAACGGTATCACCAAAAATCTTGACAACATCAACCAGCTTGACGAACTCTTCAATGTTGTCGACTGCCGCAGGATGGCGTACTTCTGACATGCTTATTTACCGGATTTGAGCTCTGCCCACAAGCGTGTTTGCAAGCGGGCAATATTCATGGGCTGGGCCTTAATGACAAAAAGGGTTTTGGCCACCTCTTCGCCTGGGTAAATCATGGGATTGTCGGCAATATCCTTATTCACGAAATTGCGTGCCTCTTTATTGGCATTGGGATAAAACATGACATTGGTAATCGCAGCATGCACTTCGGGCGTTTCAATATAATTAATAAATGCCATGGCATTTTCGGGATGCGGTGCATCTTTGGGAATGGCCATGGTGTCAAACCAGGCCGGTGCCCCACCCTGCGGGATGAAATAATCAATCTCAAAAACCTTACCGGCTTCTTTGGCACGACTAGCCGCAATCATGACATCCCCCGAAAAACCATACACCATACACAGGTCACCGGAAGCCAGTTCATCAATAAACCCCGATGAACTGAACTGACGGATGTAAGGACGGATTTTTTTCAGGACCTCAAGGGCCTCACGATAATCTTCGGGCTTGCTGCTGTTCGGGTCTTTGCCCATGTAATGCAAAACGGCCGGAAACACCTGGGCCGCTTCATCTAGCATGGAAATACCACAAGACTGGAATTTTTGTGCG
This sequence comes from Advenella mandrilli, assembly GCF_016595155.1. Taxonomy (GTDB): domain Bacteria; phylum Pseudomonadota; class Gammaproteobacteria; order Burkholderiales; family Burkholderiaceae_B; genus Advenella; species Advenella mandrilli. The sequence continues at coordinate 322,831 of NZ_JAENGP010000001.1, read as the reverse complement.
ATCTCGGGCTTAAACAGGTTATCCCAATTGGCCAAGTCGGCATTTTCACCTAAAATTTCTTTGGCCTTGGTCACGTTATAACCCAGGCCATTGGTACCGTAACCCCATGGCACCAGGTATTCATTGTCCGGGTCAACCTGGGCCACCAGATCCATAATGGCCGGATCAAGATTTTTCAAATTGGGGATTTTGGATTTATCCAGTTTCTGAAACAGGCCGCCCTGGACTTGGCGTGCCGCGTAATGGGTGGAAGGCACCACCACGTCATAGCCCGAGTTGCCGGTTAACAGTTTTGCCTGCAGGATATCGTTAGTGTCATAAGTGTCGTAACGTACCTTGATACCCGTTTGTTTTTCAAAACCGGGAATTGTGTCAGGAGCCGTGTACTCGGCCCAGTTGTAAACGTTCAGCACCTTTTCTTCTGCTGCCAGGGCAACACCCGACACAGACAAGGACAATGCAGCAACGGCCAATTTACGAACGAATTGCATTTTCATATCGCACTCGACTCCTAAACAGTGTAAAAAAGAGAATCATAAATCATTTAATAAAAAAATGATTTTTTTCATTGGTTTTTTGTGTAAAACCGATGCAAGTCTTCCCAAAATACCAAACCTTGCTGGGGCAATACTTTTTCCAGGGATCGTTTCAGCCGGTTCAGGTTATCGTCACATAATGAAGCAGTCATGACAAGTTGCCGGCCCTTGTCAAAATCAATCAGCCATGCCTTGTTATCGGTATCCACAAGAATATTGAACGCGTTTAAATCGGCATGCCATACATTGGCGCGGTGCATCAGAAAAATACTGTGTGCACAGGCCTGCGCCAAGGCGCTGATATCAGCAGTGGCGGGCATATCTTGCAATACACTGGCCAGCGGTTTGGTATTAGGTAGCGTTTGGGTAATTAAGGCAGCCCGGTAAAAACACCAGGAACGTTCATAACTGGCGGCAACCACCTTGGGTACGGGCAAGCCCTGTGCATGCATGTATTGCAACAGCCTGAATTCAGCAAATGAACGGGTGTTTTCAGCCCCGTTCCAGACATAATGCGACTTGTTAAAACGGGCCACCAGCCCGCCACGACGATATTGGCGTAAAACCCCATAACCCCATTGATCATGGACGAACCAGGCCGCATTACGTCCCCCCGCACTAACCGGTTGGACCCGGTCTGCATAAAAACCAGGCTTAAACACGCGCAAATCTGGCGCAATCGCAAAAGCGGGATCATAAAGCATGCCACTGTTGCCAGCCTTAACCCGTACCACCTGACCAAGCGTGTCAGTCATCCCGGTTTTTCATCCAGTCTGCCACCCCATAGAAAGACTGCAACATGGGATCCATAATGGATTCAGGAATATTCTGGTCCATCATGGCCCTGCCTATACAAATCACCCACTGGTCACGCTCGACTGAACCAATGGAAAAAGGCATATGCCTGGCTTTAAGACGCGGGTGTCCAAACTGTGAAATATACCGGTCGGGCCCGCCCAGGTAACCGCTCAGGAACAAGAACAGTTTTTCCCGCGCATTATCAAGCGACTCACCATGTGTATCGCGCAGTTCCTTGAACTCAGGCTCCAGATCCATCAAGTCATAAAACCGTTCCACCAAGTCTTTAAGACCCTGCTCACCACCAATCTGCTCATAAAAACTGACTGTACGATCCAGGGGTTCTACCATAGGTTGCACGCGTATCATTTAATCCATACTCCGTAAAACTTGTAAAGGAGGTGTTGTTTTAACACCTTTAAGTGCCATTTTACCCCCTAATGAGGAAGCGGCAACCCCAACGGCCACCCCAACCAGCCAGGGCCAGTAACTTAAGCTAATGGTAAAGTCAAAAACATAATAAGCCAGCAGGCCCGCAATTAACACGGCAGCCGTGGCCGCCAGTAAGCCTGCAAACAGGCCAACAATAAACAATTCCAGCCGCTGGGCCTGATCAAGCTGCCCCGATGTCGCCCCCAGCGAACGCAATACCGCTGCTTCATAAATACGTTCATCATAAGTGGATAAAAAGGCGGCTATCAGCACTACCACGCCGGCCAGAAAAGTGAAGACAAACAACAGTTGCACGGCCAGGCTTACTTGTGAAAGCACCGACTCGAGCTGGGCCAATATACCCGAGACATCAAACACCGTAATATTGGGGAATTGACTAACCAGCTCCTGGGTAAACAGCGGCAGATTTTCGGGCAGGTGAAATGAGGTAATCCAGGTCGCGGGTTTATTCTCAAGCAATGGGGCCGACAAAATCGCAAAGAAATTAACCTGCATGGAATCCCATTTCACCGTTCTAAGGCTAGTGATTTTAGCTTCCACCAATTGCCCGGCCACATCAAAGACCAGGCGATCATTTAATTTAAGCCCCAGGGTTTCGGCCAGATCCAGCTCAAAAGACACTTCGGGCATTGCCTGGTCAAGCCATTTTCCCTGGGTAACCGTATTGCTTTGCGGCAGCTCGTCAAAGTAAGACAGGTTGAATTCTCGCTGCACCAGACGGCGTGTTCTTTCTTCGCGATAATCAGCGGGTGTGATTTCCTTGCCATTGATTTGCACCAGGCGGCCACGCACCATGGGCTCCAGTTCAGGTGTTGACAATCCCTGGTGCTCAAAAAACGCCTGTACCGGCTGACGCTGATCAGCCTGAATATTAATCAGGAAACGATTGGGCGCATTCTCGGGCAAGGTGTTGCGCCAGCCAGCCAGCAGATCGGTACGGATCAGGCCAAGCAAAAGAATAATCATTAGGCCCAGAGCCAGCGAACAAACCTGGACAATTGTCATTTGTTTGCGGCTAACCATGCCGGCCAGCGCAAAGCGCAATACCGGTTTATGCATAAGGCGCTTGCGCAACACGCCCACTAGCCATACCAGGCACCAGGCTGACAACGCAAAGCTGCCCAAAGCCACCAGGAAGCCGGCCCCCACGATTAGGGCCAGTATGAAGCTTTTGGCAAACCACCAGAGCAAAGTCATAAACACCAGCCCGCCCAGCAGGTAAGCCCCTGTTTTACCTGCCGACAACAACTGCAAATCCTGACGGATGACTTTAAGTGGTGGCACCTTGCTTAGCTGCAACAACGGGGGTACCGAAAAGCCGATTAACAGGACAACCCCGACAATACCAGCCTGTAAAGCGGGCAACAGGGATGCCGCCGGTAACTCGGTTTGCAACAGGGGCATCAGAAAATAAAGCAGGAAGTAATGGAACAAATAACCCATCGCACTCCCGGCCAGAGAAGCAAATACAGCCACCAGCAAAAATTCAAGCAGCAAAATTTGCCGAACCTGACTGCCTGAGGCCCCAATCGTTCTCATGACCGCGACCCCATCCTGATGCCGTTTGGTAAAGCGACGTGAACCCAGGGCAATGGCGACGCAAGCAATCAGGACCGTTAACAGGGCCACCAGGGCAAAAAACTGCTGGGCCCTGTCCAGAGACTGGCGTACCTCTGGCCGCACGGATTCAGTCCCGCGTATTTGCTGTCCCTTGCTAATGGCCGTTTCCAGCCATTGACGGTAGTTGGCCACGGCATTGCCACTGCCAGCCAGCAGTAATGCATATTTAATCCGGCTACCCGGTGCAATCAGCCCGGTCGCCTCTAAATCAGCGGCATTCAACATAAGCCGTGGCGCTATGTTCACAAACTGCAAGCCCTTGTCGGGTTCGCTTTCGATGATCTTTTCAACCTTGAACGTTTTATTGCCCAACTGGACGGTCTGCCCGGGCAACACCTCTAGTTGCAGCAATAATTGGGCATCGGCCCACACCGTTCCGGTCTCGGGCGCTGCCCGCACGCTTTCATAGGATGTATCATGCCCGGCCTTAAGTTTCAGGGCCCCCCGCAAAGGATAAGCGTCACTCACGGCCTTAACCGAAGCCAATCGGGTTTTATCGGTCGCTGCCACCATAGAGGGAAATTGCCAAGTTTTCGCCATTAACAAACCATCTTGCCGGGCACGTTCCAGCAGCGTTTGCTGGATCGGCTCATCGGACTCCAGCAACAGGTCTGCGGCCAGCATTTGTCCGGTATCGCGTTCAAGGGCCCGTGATACCCTGTCAGACAGGAAGCCCACGCTACTGACGGCAACAATGGCGATAATCAGTGCAAGAAACAGCAACTTGAGCTCGCCGGATTTCCAGTCACGCTTGAAGGATACCCAGGCAAGCCGCCCATTTAACATACGTATCATTGCCAATCTTCCAATCATTTATTTGGCCATTAATAATGCCACGGTTAGAAAAAGAACCAGTGAAAAAATTCTTTTCAGATGAACTTCGGGCAAGCGGTACGCCAGCTTTACCCCATGCCTGACCACAAACATGCCACCCACCGCCATGCTTGCTCCTATTATCCAGTGGGTATTGCCACTCCAGGCATAAGTGCCCAGCGCCACACAGCTGCCCGGCACAATCATGGCCAGAGCCATGCCCTGGGCGGTCGTTTGTCTGAAACCATAATACAGGGTCATGACCGGCACGATAATTAAAGAACCACCCACACCAAAAATACCGCCAATCAGACCCGAACCCAATCCCAGCCAGACAGAGGTGGACAGTTTCAGTTTTGTAGCAGTCCCAGGTTGGGAAATCGACTGTTTCCTGACTTTCCCGGGAAGGGTCTGCCACAAATACAACGAAGCAATCAGGGCAAGAAAAAGGGCAAACAAACGGCGCAACAGGACAGGATCAATATCCTGGGCCATGATTGCCGCCAGATTGGTGGCAATCATATTAATCACAACGGCAACCCCGACGCTCTTGAAATCAATGCGGGCGCTTTGGTTATAGCTTCTGACCGATAACAGCACATTGCTGACAATCATGACCAGCGCCGTTCCCTGGGCCAATTGCTGGGGCATGTCAAACAGGAGCACCAGCATGGGAATGGCAATCAACCCTCCTCCAATACCCACCATGGCCCCAACAAAACCAATACTGGCTCCCAGCAGCAAATACAAAGGAATACTCAGCAACCCATCCACCCGTGACTCCTTTGTCTGATTTTATTTTATAAACTGCAAGACTTCTTCAAGACGGGAAACCGGCCAGATTTCCAGCCCTTCTATTTCCTGCTTGGGTGCATTATGTTTGGGTATTAGCGCAATACTGAAGCCCAGTTTAGCCGCTTCCTTGAGCCTTTCCTGGCCTCGGGTGGCGGGACGCACTTCGCCAGCCAGCCCCACCTCACCAAAAACCAGCAAACCTTGTGGCAAAGGCTTGTTTCTTAAAGAAGAAATAATTGCCAGCAATACGGCCAGATCAGAGGCGGTTTCGGTAATGCGCACCCCCCCTACCGCATTAACAAAAACATCCTGGTCAAAGGTGGCCACCTGGGCATGCCGGTTAAGCACTGCCAACAGCATGGCCAGCCTGCCGCCATCAAGTCCCAGTGACAAACGACGCGGGTTGGGCACATGAGCGGTATCCACCAGCGCCTGAATTTCCACCAGCAAAGGGCGACTTCCTTCCTGGGTAGCCATCACGCATGTGCCGGGCACATTGGCAGCATGTTGGGAAAGGAACAGGGCCGAAGGATTATTAACCCCCTTAAGCCCTTTATCAGTCATGGCGAACACCCCCAGCTCGTTGACGGCACCAAACCGGTTTTTAAAAGCCCGGATCAGGCGATAGGAAGAATGATGCTCACCCTCAAAATACAACACCGTATCAACAATATGTTCAAGTACCCGGGGGCCTGCCAACGTACCGTCTTTGGTCACATGCCCGATCATGACAATAGAAACGCCGGTTTGCTTGGCCAGACGGGTAAGCTGTGCGGCACACTCACGCACCTGCGACACCGAACCCGGAGCGGCACTTAGCGCACCCGAAAACAAAGTTTGAATGGAATCAATCACGGCCACCTGCGGTTTTTCTTCCTGCAAGGCCCGTTGAATGGTTTCCAGCTGGATTTCAGCCAGCAACTTGACATTGCTGGCATCAAGATCCAATCGTTGCGCCCTTAACGCCACCTGTTCTGCAGACTCTTCACCGGTTACGTACAGCACAGGCACTGCCTGTGAAAGCATTGCCAGCGCCTGTAACAACAGGGTAGACTTACCAATCCCCGGGTCTCCGCCAATAAGGACCACCGACCCCGGCACCAGACCACCACCCAGCACCCGGTCAAATTCCGCCAGGCCGGTAGGTTGTCGGGGCGTTTCGCGTACTTCGATGTCAGCCAGTATCCGTACCGGTGCCGATGAGGCCAGATGAGAAAAACGGTTTATACCCGCCACCGCAGCGGGTTGTTCAATGGTTTCCTGCAAGGTATTCCAGGCGTCACAATGTGTACACTTGCCCTGCCATTTATTACTGATTCCACCACACTCCTGGCAGACATACACTGTTTTTGCTTTTGCCATTACCTTGGTCTTTTCCTTTCTGGTTTAGTTATATTACGGTTTATTTGAAACGGACTGGCCTTTACCACTACAGGCTTTTTCCACCGTCAATTTGCAGCACCTGCCCGGTAATAAAAGCGGCATCGTGGGACAGCAGAAATTGAACCGCCGCCGCAATTTCTTCAGGACGCGCCAAGCGCTTAAGGGGGATATCGGCCAGCAGTTCCTTTTCTTTTTCACTGCCCACCGGATAGTTTTCACGTAAAAGCTGTGTTTCTACCGGACCGGGTGAAATGGCATTCACCGTAATGCCATAGTCGGCCAATTCCAACGCCCAGGTTTTGGTACAGGCCACCAGGGCCGATTTAGCCGCCGCATAACTGGTTTTGCCCGCTGAGCCATGGCTGGCAATACTGGCAATATTAATAATCCGCCCTTCCTGACGTTGCTTCATGGCATCGGAGAAAGCCTGAACCACCTGAACCGCCGAGCGAACATTAAGGTCGTAAACCTGGTAAAACGAAGCCAATGAGATCTCACCCAAGGCTTCAGGCAACACAACACCCACGTTATTGACAATGGCATCAACCGGATATTTTTCACGGATCATGCGCAAGACGTCTTCGGTCTGGCCGGCGTCATTCAAATCACATTGATACAAAAAACCCGGGAAATCTATTTCATCCACATGACGGGCCAAACCAATAACATGGGCACCCGCATCGCTCAGGCGTCTTGAAATGGCCCAGCCGATCCCTTTGGTTGCCCCAGTTACCAGGACACATTTATTCTTCATCCGGTTTTCCTTATATTTACATTCCGGTCTATTTTACATAGATTCATGGCAAGCCTATTCTTCAATATCAACAGGCACCCGTTTTGCCAGTGCACACATGAGTTCATAGGAAATGGTGCCAGCATGGCTGGCCACCTCATCGATGTGCGGGCCATTTTGTCCCCATAAGTTTACCCAGTCACCCTCTTGTGCCCGGGGAACGGGATCAAGGTCTACCGTTAGCATATCCATGGATACACGGCCAATAATTTTTGTGCGCACACCATTGACCATAACGGGTGTTCCGGTTGGGGCATGCCGCGGATAACCGTCGGCATAGCCGCAGGCCACCACCCCCACACGGGTATGATGAGCTGCCGTAAAGGTGGCGCCATACCCAACCGACTCTCCCTTTTCTATGTGCTGCACCGAAAGCAGTTTTGCCCTTAAGGACATGGCTGATTGCAAGCCAAATGCAGCCGCTGTTTCGGTGGCCGTATCGAAAGGCGAGGCCCCATACAGGCAAACCCCCGGCCTTACCCAATTGTCACGCTCATTGAAAGCCAGTGACGGATACCGCAAGGTGGCGGCTGAATTACACAAACTAAGTGCTCCGGGCAAGCCGTGGGTAGCCTGATTCATGAGGCGCACCGGTTCATCGACGCCACCTGGCTGGCCATCGGCACTTGAAAAGTGCGACATGAAACCAATGTTACCTACCCTTCCCTGCTTTTGCAGGGCCCGTAAATCCTGAAACCGCGCAGCGCAATCGGCGGGGCGAAACCCCAAACGATTCATGCCCGTATTGAGCTTGAGAAAAACATCCAGCGGCTTGCCAGCTGGCATCTTTTCAAGCATTTTGATTTGTTCGATATGGTGGACACTGGTCGTGATATTGTTTTCCTGCAAATAGGGCAAATCGGCTTGTTCAAAAAAACCTTCAAGCATCAATATTTTTTTATCCCAGCCCTGTTCCCGGCAACGAATCGCATCGTTCAGGTCAATGAGTGCCAGTCCGTCTGCCTGGGCAAACCCCCGGATGCCGTTTTCAAGCCCGTGCCCATATGCATTTGCCTTGATAACCGCCCAAATAAAGGGCAGCCTTAGCGGGTTTCCCGTTTTGTCCTGACAACGCTGGTGGGCTAACTCAAGATGGTTGCGCACCACCTGTAAATTATATGAAAGTGCCGGCAAAGATATTGTTGCACGGATTGGGCGAGGCATTTACGTTACTCCAGTTTAAAAATACAGCAACCAGCCTTAAATTATAATCACTCCTGCGGCTTATAATCATCCCAATGCAATTATTTTACGAGTCCCTGCATGTCTGTTGAACATTATGAGAATTTTCCGGTTGCCTCTATCCTTATCCCGGCCGCGTTAAGACCCGCCATTCATGCGGTTTACGCTTTTGCCCGCAGCGCCGATGATATTGCCGATGAAGGTGATTTACACCCCGCCCTGCGACTGGAAAAACTTCAAGCTTACAGGACTGCGTTAGGAAAAATACAACAACAGCCCACGAACCCCGGCGATTTTGGCTCCCAGGCATTAAATAGCGTGTTTATCCCCCTGGGAAAAATTATCCAGCAATATCATTTGCCACTCTGCGCCTTCCAGGATTTGCTAACTGCCTTTGAGTCGGATGTCCATTTCGCGCCCTTTCCAAATCGTAAGGCGCTGCTTGAATATTGTCGCTTTTCAGCCAACCCGGTGGGACGGTTAATGCTGCATATTTACCAGGCAGCCACTGAAGAAAACATTGTCTTATCCAATCACATCTGTACGGCCCTGCAACTGATCAATTTCTGGCAGGATGTGGCCCTTGACCTGAAAAAAAACCGGGTTTATCTGCCTCAGGACAGCCTGCAACAGCATCATATCAATGTACAAAACCAGTCCACTCAAAAGATAACCCCTGAGTGGATCGGATTAATGCAGGAACAAATCGAATTTACCCGTACAATGATGCTTGCCGGCGCACCCCTGACCAAAAACCTGCGTGGACGCCTGGCCTGGGAAATGCGCATGATAATTCAGGGTGGATTGCGCATTCTGGAAAAAATTGAAAATGTCCACTATGATGTTTTCAACCAGCGCCCGGTATTACACAAACCTGATTGGGCCATTATTTCATGGCGTGCTTTAACTCATTCTTAACATCATGACACCAGACGAATACTGCCAGGATAAAACCAACAAAAGCGGATCCAGTTTTTATTACTCTTTCCTGTATCTGCAACCTGACCCCAGACGTGCTATTACGGCCATCTATGCTTTTTGCCGTGAAGTTGATGATGTTGTCGATGAATGCTCCGATCCTTCATTGGCCCGCGTCAAGCTGGGCTGGTGGCGCAATGAAATTGGCAATCTTTACCAACAAAAACCCGAACATCCCGTTACCAAGGCGCTGGCACCCCATATTGAACCTTTCAAACTGGCACAGGAACACTTCCTGGCTATTATTGATGGCATGGAAATGGACCTTGACCAAAGCCGTTACCTGGACTGGGCAGGTCTGAAAAAATATTGCTGGCATGTTGCCAGTGCCGTGGGCCTGTTGTCGGCCCGGGTTTTTGGCTTTCACAACCCCCAAACCCTGCAGTATGCAGAAAAACTGGGACTGGCCTTGCAAATGACCAATATTATCCGTGATATTGGTGATGATGCCCGCCGTGGACGCATTTATCTTCCCATTGAAGACCTGCAAACCTTTGACGTTAAAGCGGCCGATATCCTGAACAGCCATTACAACGACAATTTCAAAAAGCTGATGGCCTTTCAAACCAATCGCGCTCGCCAGCTTTATCAAGAAGCCTTTACCCTGTTGCCAGAAGAAGACCGTCGTTCACAACGGCCTGGCATTATGATGGCAGCCATTTACCATGCCCTGTTACAGGAAATTGAGCATGAAAAATGGAATATCCTGGATCAACGCATCAGCCTGACCCCGATCCGAAAATTTTTTATTGCCTGGAAAGTCTGGATAAACGGCGGCAGGAAATTTACCCGTACCATTCGTAATGCCACCCCCTGATACCCCTGATCAAAAACGCGTCGCCATTATTGGTGCAGGGTGGGCTGGCCTGGCTGCCGCCCACACCCTGCAGCAAAAAAATTTCAAGGTCCATGTATTTGAACAATCGCACACCCTGGGTGGACGCGCGCGTAAAGTGCACTCCCGTAAACTGGGCAGAACAATTGATAATGGCCAACACCTGCTTATTGGTGCTTATGTAGATACCCTGCGGCTTATGCAAGAACTGGGCCTAAATGAAAAAAAACATTTTCTAAGACAAGCCCTTGATATCTCAAGCCTGAACCAGGATTTCAGGCTAAGCATCCAGTCAACCTTACCGGCACCCTTGAATTTCCTGTATGCCCTGTTACGGGCAAAAGGCCTGACCTTTTCAAACAAATACAAATTAATACGTGCACTGGCAAGCCTGAAAAAGCAAAAATGGCAGATACCCCAGGCACAAACTGTTGCCCATTGGCTAAAACAACAAAACCAGACACCGTTTCTTTGCCAGTTTTTTTGGGAGCCACTTTGCATCGCCACCCTGAATACAGGCACCAACAAAGCCAGCATGCAACTGTTTGCCATTGTGTTACAGCAAAGTACCGATGCCGGCAAACAGGCATCCGATTTCCTCATTCCACGGGTTGATCTAAGCACCTTATGGGCAGAAAAATTAAGTCATGACATTGCAATTACTTACGGCAAAAGCATACAGTCCATACAAATGACGTCTGCGGGTTACCAAATAAATGGTCTTGATGTTGATGCCGTTATTCTAGCCACGCCTGCCAGACAATGCGCCAGAATCATGGCCTCCTTGCCCGGTAGTGAAAACCAGCCAGGCCTCATGAAGGCACTGCAACAGTTCAACTTCAATCCAATCATGACGATTACCCTTGAACTGGAAAAAAACTGGCACTTGCCCTTGCCGCTGTATTTGCTTAAAACCGAAAATCCGCAACAAGACCCGGGGCAATGGCTGTTCATGCGCTCCCGATTCATGAACGATGCGCACAGCTATCGACCCGAAATCACCATTGTGATCAGCCTGGCCAATGAGTGGCTGGCCAAAGACAAACAGGAAATCATTCAGCGAGTGATTGAACAGCTTGAAAGACAGGCACCAGAAAAAATCCCCCTGCCAGCCGTAACCGCGTGGGACATTATTACCGAAAAAAGGGCAACTTTCAGTGCTGAACCAGGCCTGCAGCGCTTGCCAAACAACACTGCCTGGCCAGGTTTATACCTGGCCGGTGACTGGACCGACACAGGCTTTCCCGGGGTGCTTGAAGGCGCTGTCAAAAGTGGACAACTTGCCGCCCGGCTTTTGACAAAACACCTTATTTCATGAAATTGACGATTTTTTCCAGCGACTCGTCAGATGGCAATCCGCCGGACTTGAGGATATCAGCCAGGGAATATTTGGCAAAACAAGCCATAAATGCCTCCAGCGCTTCTTGCATAATACCGGTTAAGCCACAGTAGGCACCAATATTACAGGTATTTTCAGTGCTAAAACACTCCACCAGATGAAAATCGGGCTCAACCGTTTTAATCACTTCAGCCAGGCAGATTTCTTCCGGCTTCTTGGCCAGTTTCATGCCGCCGCCTTTCCCCCTGACCGTCTCAATCCATGCCAACTGGCCAAGCTGATGGGTGATTTTCATTAAATGCGGCTCTGAAATATGATAGGCCTTGGCAATTTCCTTGATGGTACAAAGCCGCTCAGGATGCACCGCTAAATACAAAAGCATCCTGAAAGCATAGTCTGTTCTAACCGTCAGCCTCATTTTTTCTCCATGGGTTTGATCAGGCCACCCTTATCAAAAGCCTGATCAGCACGAGGCCGCGTAAGAATGGGTACAAACTGCCAAAGATAAAAAGCAAATGCCAGTATCCAGGCAAGACCTGACAAATGCAGCAGGGACTGGGTATAAACAGATGGGTACAAGGCCGCCAGACGGCTGACGGTAGCCACCAGCACCAGCACATAACTGCCTACCATTAAACGGCTGGCCTTTAATGGATGACCGGTATGCCCCAAGGCAGTACGGGTAAGCATTCCAATAATCATAAGAGAGAACCCGCCCATGCCAATGACGTGAATATACGTGGCCGGACGGACCATGATGGAAGGACGGATACCGGCAAAATAAAGTGCGCCCAATACCAGTCCCAGGCCCAGAAAAAAATAAGCCAGGTATAACACCCAAAGCAGGGGCTCGCCCAGAACTTTGGCAGGCTTCCATTGGATAACCTGGACAATAGCAATCACACCGGCAATCCCGATAAACAGCGCCATTACTTCAGGCAGGGAGACCAGACCAAAGAAGATGGCAAGACCGCAGGCAATTAACTGGTACAAACCGGAACGGGTATGCATGGGAATTTGTAAACCCTGGATTTTACGGGTAGCAAAAAATGGCACTACTCGGCGGGCAATTAACAGTGCAATCAGCACCATAAACAAAATGCCAATTTCAAAAAAGGACAGTAAGAGATCAAACTTGCCCTGATAATAGGTAAGCAGGAACACCAGATCCATAATGCCCAGGCCCAGCACTGCCCATGGCAAAGCATAATTGCGTTTGCTTTTGGCTTTCAGGATAACCCTGAACAGGCAAATGGCCGACACCAGATAAAAAGAAAACTCATACAGCACGCCCGTCAAAAACATGCTGTCGCCCGGGATCAGAAAGGCAATCCGGGCCATTAGCCAGGTAAGGCTTAAGATGGCCAGTGGCACGCCCTTGATCGGATTGGAACCCGTCCAGGTTGCACTGGCCGTAAGCAGAAAGGCAACGGCAATCGTGCCAACAAACGCCCACAGCATTTCATGGGCATGCCACCATACCCCATTTAAAGCCCCTGTCAGGAAGTGTGGCATGTAAACCCACAGCAGAATAGAAATTAGCGCCCAGGCTGCACCGGCAATATATAACGGCCGAAACCCCAATGACAGAAAGGCCGTCATCCGGGTTTCGGGTTTTTGCTTTTTGCTTGGCGGAGAAATGGAAATAAGCGTACTCATGTGTTGACCCCTGTTTAGCTTTATCGTTACTTTATAAGATATACATTATATACATCTTATAAAGCAAAAGCTATTCTTACCATAGAAATAATCAATAAATGCTTACTTGAATAGCTGAACCAGCCACACACCCAAGGCGGTTAACAGCAAGGTGCTTGCCAGACTGATACCCATATAGGCACCCGCCCACAACCATTGACCCTTCAGTAAAAATTGCAGGGTTTCTGCCGAAAAAGTAGAAAAAGTGGTTAACCCACCCAGAAATCCGGTAACCAGAAACAGCCTTACCCATAAAGGGGTATGCTCGTTAATCGAGAAAAAGCCAATTAACAGGCCAATAAGCAAACCACCCAGACAATTGGCCAGCAAGGTACCCCACGGCCAGGACTCCTGGTTAAAGGCAATGCCCAACAACCAGCGTAAAACAGCGCCAAGGGCTGCGCCGATGGCTACAGCAAAAAAATTACCGGGTGCAAACAGGGTCATGACTTAGCAAGGTGATGAATGAACGGTATTAATGAAGGTGCCGTTTGCTGACAAGCATGTAGGCAGCCACCGCATGAACAAGGGCACCGAAGTGCCCCTGAAATATGACTTACAACTGTACGTGTTCCTGAATGTATGAACGAACCTGTTCAACATTGCAGTCCATGACGGTTACTTTCTGCGGCAAGTCGGCCAGTCCTTTCAGATGTTCGGGAACCGGTGCCGGCTGGCCAATGGCCTCTTGGATGGTTTCATTAAACTTGGCAGGCAGTGCCGTTTCCAGGACCAGCATGGGGATGCCCTCTTCCTGATACTGGCGGGCCACTTTCACGGCATCGGCCGTATGAGGGTCAATTAGTACACCCTCCTGCTCATAAACCGTTTTAATGGTTTGCAAACGATCGGCATGAGAGCTTTGCCCTCCCACAAAACCGAATTTTTCTTCAAATAAAGGTTTAAGCTCGCTTAAGTCAAATGAACCATTATGCGCCAGGGATTCCCACAAGCCTTTCACCTTGCCGGCATCCTGATCAACCAGATCATAAACAAAACGCTCGAAATTGGAGGCTTTGGAAATATCCATGGATGGGCTGGACGTGGCAAAGGTTTGTTCGGCGGAACGGGGCTTGTATACACCCGTACGGAAAAACTCTTCGAGGACGTTGTTTTCGTTGGTCGCCAGCACCAGCCGACGCACCGGCAAGCCCATGCTACGGGCAATATGTCCCGACAGGATATTGCCGAAATTACCAGAAGGAACCGCAAAGGAAACCTGCTGGTCTTCATGGCTGGTGGCACGCAGCCAGGCCCAGAAATAATAAACCACCTGCGCAGAAATGCGGGCCCAGTTAATGGAGTTGACCGCTCCGATACGGTACTTTTCTTTAAAATCAAGGTCTGAGGCCAGTACCTTGACAATATCCTGGCAATCATCAAAGACACCATGCACCGACAGGTTATGAATGTTTTCATCTTGCAAGGAATACATTTGCGCACGCTGGAAATCACTCATGCGGCCATAGGGCGATAACATGAAGACCCCGACCCCTTTCTTGCCACGCAAGGCATATTCAGCCGCCGAACCGGTATCACCGGAAGTGGCACCCAGGATATTGATGGTGGTGTTTTTGCGCGCCAGGACATATTCAAACACTTGCCCCAGGAACTGCATGGCCATGTCCTTGAAGGCCAGCGTGGGCCCTTCGGAAAGGCCTACCAGCGTAAGACCATTACCAAGCGGCTTAAGCGGCACAATGGCTTCGCTGTTAAACACCTGGCTGTTATATGCTGCGTGGGTAAGTTTGGACAAATCCTCTTCAGGAATATCGGTGATAAACAGTTTCAGTACCTGGGTAGCCAGGTCTGCATAAGAAAGGCTACGCCAGGAAGCCAGCATTTCGCGACTTACCTGGGGAAGACTTTCGGGCATGGCCAGGCCACCGTCACGTGCCAGACCCTCTAGCAGGATTTCAGAAAAGGGAATGGCTGCCATCCCGCCACGGGTAGAAATATATCTCATGATAAATTTTCCATACGAATACGAGTTACAGAAGAGTGGACAAAGCCAAGGTTTTCAATTTGTCGGATGGCATCAACCACATCTCCTTCGCGTGCTTCGTGCGTAAGGATAATAATGGCGGCACTACCCTCTCCTTTTTGCTCTTGAACCATAGCGTTGATGGAGATGGACTTGTCTGCCAGGATACGGGTTAAGTCGGCCAGCACACCAGGACGGTCTTCAACGTTAAACCGCAAATAGTAGGAAGTCCTGATTTCGGAGATGGGAAGAATATCAAAATCGGCCAAGGCATTGGGTTGGAAAGCCAAATGCGGCACCCGGTTTTCGGGGTCAGACGTATGCATGCGGGTTACATCAACCAGATCGGCCACCACTGCAGAAGCGGTTGGCTCGGCACCTGCACCGGCGCCGTAATACATGGTTTCACCAATCGCATCACCCTTGACCAGCACTGCATTCATGGCGCCTTCCACATTGGCAATTAGTTTGCTGGCGGGCACCAATGTTGGATGTACCCGCAACTCGATGCCATTGGAACGACGTTTGGCAATCCCCAGCAACTTGATGCGATAGCCAAGACGCTCGGCATGGCCAATGTCTTCCTGTTTAAGCGTGGTAATACCTTCTGTATAAGCCTTGTCAAACTGAACGCGAATACCAAATGCCAAAGACGCCAATAAAGTGAGCTTGTGCGCGGCATCTACCCCTTCCACATCAAAGGTAGGGTCGGCTTCGGCATAACCCAGCCGTTGCGCCTCGGACAGGACGGTTTCAAAGGGCAAACCACGGTGGCGCATTTCGCTAAGGATGAAGTTGGTGGTACCATTAATAATACCGGCCACCCACTGGATACGGTTGGCGGTTAACCCTTCACGAATAGCCTTGACAATGGGAATACCCCCAGCCACGGCCGCCTCAAAGGCAACCATAACGCCCTTTTTACTGGCGGCGGCAAAAATCTCGTTGCCGTGCATGGCCAGCAAGGCCTTGTTGGCCGTTACAACGTGTTTGCCATTGGCAATGGCCTGCATGACCAGTTCACGTGCCTGGGTTTCACCGCCAATCAGCTCAACCACAATATCAATATTGGGATCGGAAACCAGCCCCATCAGATCATCATCAACCGGCAAAGCTTCGCCAAACACGGCTTTTGCCTTGGACGGCGTACGGGTTGCTACACGCACGATGTCAATGTTGCGACCCGCACGGCGGGCAATTTCTTCGGCGTTACGGGTTAATACCGAATAGGTGCCGCCACCCACAACCCCAAACCCTAGCAACCCCACCTTAATTGGCTTTAAACTCATTTGAGATACCCATCCTTCCTGAACATTTCCTTGATACCGCGTACTGCCTGGCGAATGCGCTGCTCATTTTCGATAAGCGCAAAACGAACGTAATTATCACCATATTCGCCAAAACCGACACCGGGAGAAACCGCCACCTTGGCTTCGGCCAGCACTTTTTTAGAAAACTCCAGTGAGCCCATATGTTTATAGGGTTCGGGGATCTCGGCCCAGATATACATGGATGCTTTGGGGACCTCAACCATCCAGCCCGCTTCGTGCAAACCTTTGCATAGAACATCACGACGTTTCTGGTACTGGGCAACCACTTCCTTGACACAATCCTGAGGTCCCTCAAGGGCTGCGATGGCACCTACCTGGATGGGCGTGAAAGTACCGTAATCGTGATAGCTTTTCATGCGGGCCAAGGCAGTGACAATTTCTTCGTTGCCCACCATGAAACCAATACGCCAACCAGCCATGTTATAGCTTTTACTCATGGTGAAGAACTCTACCGCCACATCTTTGGCACCAGGCACCTGCATGATAGAAGGTGCGACATAGCCGTCAAAAGTGATGTCGGCATAAGCCAGATCGTGCACCACGATGATATCGTGCTCTTTGGCCAGTTTTACCACACGCTCAAAAAATGGCAGATCTACGCATTGCGCAGTTGGATTGCTGGGAAAGCCCAGAATCATCATTTTTGGCTTGGGAATAGACTCACGCACCGCCTTTTCAATTTCTTCGAAAAAATCAATACCCGGTGTCATGGGCACAGAGCGGATATTGGCGCCAGCAATGACCGCACCATAAATATGGATGGGGTAACTGGGGTTTGGTACAAGGACGGTATCGCCACGGTCAAGGGTAGCCAGCATTAAGTGCGCCAGGCCCTCTTTGGAACCAATGGTGACAATGGCTTCTTTATCGGGGTCAAAGGAAATTTGATAACGATGCAGGTACCAGTCTGTAATGGCCTTGCGCAAACGTGGAATACCCTTGGAAACGGAATAACCATGTGTATTTGGCCGTTCGGCGGCCTCGACCATTTTTTTGACAATATGTCCCGGCGTAGGATTATCCGGGTTGCCCATGGACATATCAATAATATCTTCGCCACGCCGACGCGCCGCCATCTTCAGCTCTCCGGTAATATTGAAAATATACGGAGGAAGTCGCTCTATACGTGGAAAATGCCTCATGGCCAACACCTTTTAAACAGAAATAAATAAAACGCGATAAAACCTATTAATCTAGCGCATATAAACAGCATGATCAAATAGTTTTACGCGGTTTCGTAAAAATTTGTATAAAAACATCTTTTTTCTATTTTAATGCAGGATTGGATCGATAATCTCATAACAGGCATTCAATTGATATCATGCCCTTAACATCATCACAAACATGAAATATAGATAGAATATGATTAGTATGTATAAGGAGAAAAAGTGCAATTACAGAAAGAAGAACGTTCTGCGTTAAATACCGTTACCCGCTATGGCGAAAATTATATTGATGTCAATGATATCCGCTACGAAAATGCCATCTGTTTCAAACCGGAAGGCCCAATCACATCATGGCCGGTTAAAAAAATCGCTGACATTAACACCCAATTGCTGGAACTGGCTGCCGGTGTAACAGCCAGGCCGGCCAGCGCCCTTGATTTTCTTGAAGATAACCCAGGTACCTCTTACGACAATGCGCCGGATATCCTGCTTATTGGCACCGGAGAAAAACAAGTGTTTATTCCCCCACAAATCCTGGCCCCACTCTTAAGCGCCAGAATTGGCATCGAGTGCATGGACTCGCAGGCCGCTGCACGCACTTATAATGTGTTAATGTCCGAAGGACGCAATGTTGCCGTTGCACTGATGTTAAACGAAGAAAAAGGAAATGATTGAATGAGCGATCTACCCGTAGTTGGAGAACAAACACCGGCCTTCACGGCGGAAAGCCATCTGGGGCCCATCGACCTTGATACACTAAAGGGTAAAAATGTTGTCCTGTACTTTTATCCCAAAGACAACACACCCGGATGCACGGTAGAAGCACAGGACTTTCGTGACCGATATGAACAGTTTCAGAGTCTGAATACGGAAATCATTGGCGTTTCACGTGATTCCCTGAAAACACACACGAATTTCAGCAACAAACATGAATTGCCATTCCCCCTGATTGCCGACCCCGAAGAGCAGTTATGCAAGCAGTTTGGCGTCATGAAACTGAAGAACATGTATGGCAAACAGGTCAGAGGAATTGAACGCAGCACATTCCTGATTAACAGCCAGGGAATTCTGGTACAGGAGTGGCGCGGCCTGAGAGTGCCCGGTCATGCAGACAAAGTACTTGAAGCCGTCAAGGAAATTGCATAAAACCAATCCAACCCATTAACTACATGCCAGTGCATGCAGGTAAACCCGGAATAAGAGTATAACGAATGCCACTACCCAAGTTGCCAACAAAACCCGCCGACATCATTGATGCTGGTACGATAGCCACGCCAACAACAAGCAGCCCGGCAGCACGTTCGCGCCCCAAAACAGCCGTCGCTGACACCCCGGCAACAACAAGCAAGGTCGCGGCAAAGGCGGTTCAACCGGCAAAAGCGCCCCTTCAACACTCCAGCGCCACAAAAACCGCAAGCAAAACCGCAGCAAAAACGGTTGCAAGCAAAAGCCCGCCACCACCTGCCGTAAAATCAGCGACAAAAACGGCCGCTGTAAAAGCCCCTTCCGTCGCCAAAAAAACAGCTAACAACACAAAAGCCACGGCCGACACCGAAACAAAAAAACTGTTTGTACTGGATACCAACGTGCTGTTGCACGACCCCTCTTCGCTATTCCGGTTTCAGGAACACGATATTTTCCTGCCCATGATGACACTTGAAGAGCTGGATCATCACAAAAAAGGCATGACTGAAGTGGCCCGCAATGCCCGGCAGGTCAGCCGCTCCCTGGATGCCCTGGCCGCAGAAACCGACGATATCCTTTATGGCATGCAGCTCAATGCCCTGGGCAACAAAGATGCAACTGGCCTGCTGCTGTTCCAGACCTCAAGCATGGAAAGCAACTTGGGTATCAGCCTGCCCACTGGCAAAGCCGACAACATGATTTTAAGCGTTGTCCGAACCTTGCAAAAACAACATTCAAACCGTCAGGTCATTCTGGTTTCCAAAGACATCAATATGCGTCTGAAGGCCCGCGCATTGGGCATGGAAGCCGAAGACTACCTGAACGACCACTCTCTTGAAGATTCCGACCTGCTGTATGACGGCATCATGCAATTGCCCGCTAATTTCTGGACCCGGCACGGCAAAGATGTGGAATCCTGGATGCAAGGGGGCATTACCTACTACAAAATAAAAGGACCACTGTGCCCTGAATTCATTATTAATGAATTTGTTTATCTTGAAGGCGATACCCCTTTATATGCACAAGTCAAAGAGGTTAACGGTAAAACCGCCATACTGGCCACGCTGCGTGATTACACGCACAAAAAAAACAACGTCTGGGGTATCACGGCACGTAACCGCGAACAAAATTTCGCGCTTAACCTGCTTATGAATCCCGACTGTGATTTTGTGTCTCTTCTGGGCCAGGCAGGCACTGGCAAAACGCTTCTTGCGTTAGCTTCGGGGCTTACCCAGGTACTGGAAACCAAACGCTATACTGAAATCATCATGACCCGGGTAACGGTTCCCGTAGGTGAAGATATTGGTTTTTTACCCGGTACCGAAGAGGAAAAAATGCAGCCCTGGATGGGCGCGCTTGAAGATAATCTGGAATTCCTGAATTCGGGCATCCGCTCTGAGGCAGGCGACTGGGATCGCAGCGCCAGCAAAGAAGTCATCAAATCACATATCAAGGTCAAATCACTTAATTTCATGCGTGGACGTACCTTCCTGAACAAGTTCGTCATTATTGATGAAGCGCAAAACCTGACCCCCAAGCAAATGAAAACCCTGATCACCCGTGCGGGCCCGGGTACCAAAATTGTTTGTCTGGGTAATATTGCGCAAATTGACACCCCCTATTTAACCGAGGGCAGTTCAGGCCTGACCTATGTCGTTGACCGCTTCAAGGGATGGTCTCACTCGGGGCATATCACCCTGCAAAAAGGTGAACGCTCACGCCTGGCTGACTATGCCAGCGAGGCTTTATAAGAAAAATGGCAATTCAGCCCTGATGGTGAACTTTTCACGCTTTATTGAAAACCGGTTCACCACTTATTGATATTTGCCACAGCGATCAACCCCCTGCCTCCCCTTTCGGGTAGCTGGGGGTTTTTCATTTGAAACAGATCATACCTGGGCCAGCGTGATTGGCCAGACTAGTCTGAAACAAAACTGTCGCCAGAGCCCATGTAGTTAAGGAACTTGGTGCTTTCACCCGCAAAGGTCATTTTCACGGTACCAATCGGGCCATTACGCTGTTTGCCAATAATAATTTCAGCCGCCCCTTTATCCTGGGTTTCCGGATGATAAACCTCGTCACGGTAAATAAACAGAATCAAGTCGGCATCCTGCTCAATCGCACCCGACTCGCGCAGGTCACTCATGATGGGCCGCTTGTTGGTACGTTGCTCAAGACTTCGGTTAAGCTGGGACAAGGCAATAACCGGACAATTCAACTCACGTGCCAACCCCTTCAATGAACGGCTGATTTCAGAAATTTCAGCGGTCCTGTTTTCATTCTTGCCACCACTGCCGCTACCCGACATCAGCTGCAGGTAGTCAATAATAATCACGCCCAGCTGACCACATTTACGGGTAAGCCGGCGTGCACGCGCCCGCAGGTCAATTGGATTTAAGCCAGGCGTTTCATCAATGAAAATTTGCGCATTTTGCATTAGCTGCATGGCATGGGTAATTTTGGGCCAGTCTTCATCTAGCAGGCGACCGGTACGCATGCGTTGCTGATCAAGGCGCCCTACCGATCCCAACATACGTTGAGCAAGCTGAACGGCCCCCATTTCCATTGAGAAAACCGCCACTGGCAAGCCCTGGTCAATCGCCACGTGCTCGCCAATATTCATGGAAAATGAGGTTTTACCCATGGATGGGCGGCCCGCCACAATAATAAGATCACCCGGGTGCATGCCCGATGTTTTTCGGTCAAGGTCCACAAAACCGGTAGGCACACCGGTCACATCCGAAGCATTGTCCCTGTGTGCCAGTTCATCAATCCGATCCACCACCTCAATCAGCAACTTGCTCATTTCATGGAAATCATTCTCGTTGCGCGTACCTTCTTGGGCGATCTTGAAAATCCGGGCTTCTGCCTCATCCAGTAACTGACGCGCTTCCTTACCTTTAGGATTCAGGGCTTCGGAGGCGATTTCATCGGCAATACTAACCAACTTTCGCAACATGGCACGCTCACGGACAATTTCCGCATAGCGTCGAATATTGGCAGCAGAAGGCGTATTTTGTGCCAGGGCATTAAGATAAGAAAGCCCCCCGATTTCCTCTGCCTTGCCTTCGGTTTCCAGTGACTCGTAAATAGTGACGACGTCTGCCGGCCTGTCCAGGTGAATAATTTTACTGACATGGCGCCAAATGACACGGTGATCATGGCGATAGAAATCATCTTCACTCAGGATATCCGAAATATGCTCAAGTGCCGAGTTATCCAGTAACAAACCACCCAAGACCGACTGCTCGGCCTCTATCGAGTGAGGGGGCAGGCGAAGTGATTCAATTTGAGGGTCGACTACATTCATGCTAATTCAAATAAGGGAGGTGTTTAATGAGGCGCGCAACCATCACGCGTAAAGAAATAGAAAGGGCAAAACCAAGGATAGTTTTATCCAGTGCAATCTATAAGTATATACGTAAAAAAGCCGGCTATTGCCGGCTTTCACAAGTTTAATAGTTTTAAAAAACTTGCTTATTAAGCCATTTCACCTTGAACAGCAACGGTGATTTCAGCATTAACGTCTGCGTGCAGGTGAACCTGCGCGGGGAACTCGCCAACCGCTTTAATGGCACCGTCTGGCAAACGAACCTGTTGTTTTTCAACAGAGTCAAAGCCGGCAGCAACCAGGGCAGCAGCAATATCCATATTGGTAACAGAACCAAACAGACGGCCATCTACACCTGCCTTCTGATTGATTGTAACAACGTAACCGTTCAGTTTTTCAGCAACAGTCTGCGAAGCAGCCAGTTTTTCAGCCTGGATTTTTTCCAGTTCTGCACGACGTGCCTCAAACTCTTTCAACGCGGTTTCTGTAGCGCGGCGGGCTTTTTTCTGAGGGATCAGGAAATTGCGTGCGTAACCATCACGAACACGAACAACCTCACCCAGGTCACCCAAATTGCCGATTTTTTCTAGCAAAATAACTTGCATGATTAATAATCCTTAATTATTTGTGGTTGTCAGTGTATGGAAGCAAAGCCAGGAAACGGGCACGCTTGATGGCAGTATCAAGTTGGCGCTGGTAGTTTGCTTTTGTACCTGTTAAACGGGCAGGAATGATTTTACCTGTTTCCGTGATGAAGTCACGTAGGGTGTCAACATCTTTGTAATCGACTTCTTCAACACCTGCTGCTGTGAAGCGGCAGAATTTGCGACGTTTGAACAATGGATTTTGCTGCGTGAATTTGCTGCGTTTGTCCTTGCCTTTTTTCATGAAAGCCATGATTTTTGCCTTTATTCGTGTGTGAGGCCTGCGCCTCGAATTCATAAAAGAGCTTTATGCCCTGAACTTTAAGTATTTCAGACCGTTGCGTGAACCCTTGCAACACCTTTTGACGGAAACTGAACGTTTTGGATATGCAAAATAACACGTCCCGAGTTTTTACGGGCCTGGGCCAGAAAGCCCTTGACGCGTATTTCGCTTCCCATGGCGACCTTGGATAAGACCATAGCGGTTTCTCCAAGTGCCCTTGCATGAATGATGAAATCAATCATGCGCGGATGCGAAGCCTCGATAATTTCCGACTGATGTTCAAGCACAAGATCCAGTGCCGGCAAGCCTGCTGGCGTATGCCGCAAAGGTTTTACTTCCAGTATCCTGGCCTGCAGTTGAGTCTGGTTCACAAGCTATAACTACGCTGATTACCCTTCGCTACTTTGCTCTGCAGATGGCTCTGCAGTTGCTTTACGCGCTTCTTCACGCTCTACAGATTTCATCATGATTGATGCTTCTGAGTGAGCTTTGCTGGCTTTGATAACCAGATTGCGTAAAACCGCATCGTTATAGCGGAAAGAGTGTTCCAGCTCGTCAAGCGTTTCCTGGTTGCACTCGATGTTCATGCACACGTAATGGGCTTTAACCAGTTTTTGAATTGGGTATGCCAATTGACGACGACCCCAGTCTTCCAGACGGTGGACAACACCATTGTTGCCGGTTACCAAGGTTTGATAACGTTCGATCATTGCAGGGACCTGTTCACTTTGGTCCGGGTGCACGATAAACACTACTTCGTAGTGACGCATAATAACTCCTTAAGGATATCTTGCCATTAAGTAATGGCAACTGACAGCCCGCTTGCCTTTTTGCCCAGTTCAATCCCGCCGCTTAACAGCAAAATCAAACCAACCACAAAAGATAAGTCGAGCAAGAAACCGCTAAATATAACATAATTATGTTAATCAAACAAAATTATCTTAAAAACTTTTTTTGTTTCTACAGACTTGGCAGAGCACTTCGTATTTTGTCGCAAGTTTGCGACAAAATACGGGCACTACCCTTCTATCACCGCATAAGCGGAATGATTATGGATAGATTCAAAGTTCTCGGCTTCAATCTTATAACGCCTGAGTTGCGGTATTTTCCGGATATTTGCCGCCACATCACGAATAAGGTCTTCGACAAACTTGGGATTATCGTAAGAATACTCGGTGACATATTTTTCATCGGGACGCTTTAACAACCCCCACAACTCGCATGATGCCTGCTGCTCTACCGTTTTAATGACCGATTCCATGGTGTAGTGGCTATCAGCAACCAGTTGCACGGTAATGTGTGAGCGCTGGTTGTGCGCGCCATAGGCGGAAATCGCTTTTGAGCACGGGCACAGACTCATTACGGGCACCACCACATTGAACTCGAATTCAACCTCGGTGCCACGGGCAACCGCAAACCAGGTAACCTGGTAGTCCATCAGACTTTCAACGCCTGAAACCGGTGCGCTCTTGTTAATAAAATACGGAAAAGAAACCGTGAGATCCCCTTTCTCAGCATGTAGCAAAGGCAGCATTTCACTGACCATTTCCTTGAAAAGCTCAATGGTCATGGCTTGTGAACGATAACGTTCAAGCAGGGCCACAAAACGGGACATATGAGTCCCTTTTTCATGTTCAGGCAAAAACACGGTTAGCGTCCATTCAGCAATCGTGGGCTGTACCGAACCATCGGCAGCCTGTATCAGCATGGGGTGTTTGACACGCCTGATTCCTACACGCTCAATGGGTATATGACGCAAGTCCTGTGAACTTTGCACGTCGGGCATCAACTCGACCGAGCCAATTATGGAATTCATATATTAAAAACCTAAGTAATATTCAAAACAGATTTAAAACGTGCATGGATAGCCGCCTCGATTCCCTCTGAATCAAGACCCACACTTTTCAAGAGTGCAGCCTGTTCACCATGATCAATAAAACGATCGGGCAAGCCAAGCTGCAAAATGGGTTTGCCAAGCCCACACGCGCTTATGATTTCAGCAACAGCGCTACCGGCGCCGCCCATTACACTACCTTCTTCCAGCGTTACCAACACCTCATGTGACATCGCCACCTGTTTGACCAGTTCGGCATCGATTGGTTTCACAAACCGCATATCAACCAGCGTCGCATTCAGTTTTTCAGCCACCGGCAAGGCCGCATGCAGCAAAGGACCAAAAGCCAAAATAGCCAGACGAGAACCTTCGCGGCGCACCACTCCCTTGCCCACTTCTAGCGGATCCAGGGTATCACTAACCGTTGCCCCCACGCCTGCCCCCCTGGGATAACGCACGGACGCTGGCCCTTTATAGTGGTAACAGGTATTCAGTAACAGGCGTGCCTCGTTTTCGTCCGATGGAACGGCCACCACCATATTGGGGATGCAGCGTAAAAATGCAATATCGTAGTTACCGGCATGGGTGGCACCATCGGCCCCCACCAGCCCTGCCCGGTCAAGGGCAAAGGTAACATCAAGATTTTGCAGGGCAACATCGTGAATGAGCTGATCATACCCCCTTTGCAGGAAAGTTGAGTAAATAGCCAGGACCGGTTTAAGGCCTTCACAGGCAATACCGGCGGCAAAAGTAACCGAGTGCTGCTCGGCAATACCCACATCAAAATATCGCGCCGGAAAACGCTTTTCAAATTCAACCATGCCACTGCCTTCTCGCATGGCAGGCGTAATACCGACCAGTTTTTCGTCTTGCGCAGCCATATCGCACAGCCAATGCCCGAAAACCTGGGTAAACGTTTGCTTGCCGGGCTTGGCCGGCTTCAGGATACCCACTTCAGGGTCAAATTTGCCGGGCCCGTGATACAGGATGGGGTCGGCTTCGGCCAGCTTGTAACCCTGCCCTTTTTTGGTTACCACATGCAGAAATTGCAGGCCGCCCATTTGACGCAGGTTTTGCAGGGTGGGTACCAAGGCGTCCAGATCATGACCATCGATGGGACCCACATAATTAAAACCGAACTCTTCAAACCAGGTGGCCGAACCCAAGATGCCTTTGGCATGCCCTTTTACTTTACGGGCCATTTCCATGACGGGCGAAGGGAACTGCCCCAACACTGCCTTACCCACACTGCGCGCTTCCTGATAGAAAGTACCCGACAACAGCCTGGCCAGATACTTGTTAAGCGCCCCAACCGGCGGAGAAATAGACATATCGTTGTCGTTCAGGATCACCAGCAGATTAATACCTGGGGTGACGCCTGCATTGTTCAGGGCTTCGTAGGCCATACCCGCCGTCATGGAGCCATCACCGATAACGGCAATGTGCTGGCGTTCTATTTGCAAATTGCGCGAAGCCACTGCCATGCCCAAGGCAGCCGAAATAGAGGTGGATGAGTGGGCGGTACCAAAAGCGTCGCACGCTGACTCGCTGCGCTTGGGGAAACCCGAAATACCGCCTTCCTGACGTAAATGCGCCATCCCTTCGCGTCGGCCAGTAAGGATTTTATGCGGATAGGATTGATGCCCCACATCCCAGATAACCCGGTCATGCGGCGTGTTAAACACATAATGAAGAGCAAGCGTAAGCTCTACCGTGCCAAGGTTGGACGACAGGTGACCGCCGGTTTTGGAGACCGAACGAATAATAAAAGACCGAAGTTCATTGGCTGCCTGCTCCAACTCTGAACGGCTTAGTTTTCTGACATCATCGGGAGCGTTGAGCTTTTCTAGAATATTTGACATTGATACGCTTCACATCAATAACTGCGGTGAATAATGAAATCGGCCAACTCTTTGAGTCGAATAGCAGAATCACCTAATGGTTTAATGGCTTCAAGTGCCACTTCATGTAATTTCCGGGCAAAATCCCGGGACTCTTCAAGACCCATGATTGACACATAAGTGGGCTTGTTCTCGTGGGCATCTTTACCTGCTGTTTTACCCAAGCCTTCGGTATCCACCGTGACATCAAGAATATCATCAACAATTTGAAAGGCCAGACCAATGGCAGAGCCATAGGTTTCCAGCGCCTGCCTGGTCTCGGAAGTGGCGCCGGTCACAATAGCCCCTAGCAAAACACTGCCTTCAATAAGCGCCCCTGTTTTCAGGCGATGCATGAACTGCAGCTGTTCAAGGGTAAGGGCCTGGTTGACACTGGCCAGATCAATCGCCTGACCGCCCACCATACCCAGGCTTCCGGCCACCTGGCCAAGCACTTGTACCGCTTGCACCACCAGGGCAGGCGCCACCGGCATTTTCGCAAGCTCGGCAAAAGCCAATGGTTGCAGGGCATCTCCGGCCAGCATAGCGGTGGCTTCACCAAACCGCACATGAACCGTAGGTTGCCCCCTACGCAGGACATCGTCATCCATGCAAGGCAAGTCGTCATGAATCAGGGAATAGGAATGAATAAGCTCGACGGCAGCCGCAGCCCTGTCAAGGGCATGACTGTAGGACTCTATGGCGACACCCTGCTGCAAGGCTGCCTTACCTGCCGCATACACCAGCGTGGCGCGAACTCTTTTTCCTCCGCCCAGCGTGGCATAACGCATGGCCTCGTGCAATTGAGCAGGCACCTCGGTGGCACCGGGAAGCGCCTTTTCAAGCGCCATTCCCACATTATTGACACAGGCTTCCAACCAATCCTGAAAAAGCGTTGAACCGGTACTCATTACTTATTCAACCTCGATTTGTGCCGGGCGCAACAAATTATTCTGAAGTACCTGGACCTGTTGTTCAGCGGCATCCAGACGCTCTTGACATATCCGGGACAGAATCACCCCTCTTTCGTATGCCTGCAAGGATGCCTCAAGGGAAAGCACATCACTTTCCATTGACTGTACAATCTCTTCAAGCTCTTTCAGGGCAGATTCAAAATCCTTTGGTAAATCAAGGACATCCAATTTTTGGGTTGATTCTGACAAGGGGTACTCCAGAAAAATACAAATAATCTGGTATTGTACGAAATCATGGGCTGACAAGGGTCATATTTTAATAGTTTTACGTATTTTTCAATCTGTACCCCATTTTCAAACCATTAACAATAATGATTAACATTGCTTTTTTAATAGCAAGGTATTGAATTTTCAGTACAATTTGGCACCATATTTCATTTAAACAATTTGCCGGCTCAGCTACTCACCAACGGCAACGGGCCGGGAGCGGTCACTGCACCATTCGCTCCAGGATCCGGGGTAAAGGGCAGAACCCGATAAACCTGCCACCTCCATAGCCAGCAGGTTATGGCAGGCGCTAATCCCCGAGCCACATTGGTGGACAATGTTTTCAGGTTTGTGATTGCCAAGCAATTGTGCAAAACCGGATTTGAGTGCGTCAGCCGGAAGAAAAAAGCCATCGCTATCAAGGTTACGGGCAAATGGCCAATTAAGCGCACCGGGAATATGTCCGGCAACCGGATCAATGGTTTCATTTTCACCACGAAAACGGTTTTCAGCCCGCGCGTCAATCACCGTGAAAACAGCTTGATTGAGATTGGCCAGCACTGCATTGGCGTCCACCTTAGGCATGGAAACGTTGTCAGGTTCCCATACAACGGGCGCACGCGGTGCCGGTTTTTCACGTTCAATGTCGCCGCTAATCTGCCCCCAGGCGCTCCAGCCACCGTTAAGCACCCTGACGCTGGTGCAGCCCGCCCACCGCAACATCCACCACACATGAGCGGCAAACATGCTGTCCCTGGCATCGTAAACCACAATATTCGCCTTGGCATTAATACCCAGACTGCCCAGCAACTGGATAAAAGCCTCACGTTCAGGCAAGGGATGGCGGCCATTATTTCCTGTTTTTGGCCCACACAGATCAATCTCATGATCAAGAAAAAGAGCACCCGGAATATGCCCCTCGAGATATTGCTCTCTGCCCAGCTGATGATTGCCCAAATCATGCCTTGCATCCAGCAGGATCAGGGTATCATCATCACTTAATAAATCTTGTAGCGCTAGTGCTGAAATTAACGGCTCCACTTTCTTGCTCCAGATAGTTCAAAAAACCTTCAGATTCATCGGGTACTAAGCCTGTTTTTTTCGGGATCTGGCTGCTTCTGCCAGTTGCATGGTTCTCCAGGCTGACAGCAGTCCGGCCAGAATAATCAGAACCATACCCATCCAGGCTAATATATCGGGGATGTCCCCCCAGAAAACAATGCCCAGTATAGCCGCAAATATAATGGTGCTATATTGCAAGGCGGCCGTCAGAATCGGAGACCCCTGGCCAAAAGCACGGGTAAGGGCAAGTTGCCCAATCAGCCCGCTAACGCCCACACCGAAAAGTGCCAGCCAGGTCGTCAGGACGGGGGTACCATAGCCGTGCGCCTTCAGGCCAAGAAAACCGGTTATCACCACAATCAGGGAAAAATAGAAAACGGTTCTCCAGATAGGTTCACCAATTGCCCCCAGCTCTTTGATCTGCAGCATGGCAACGCCGGCAAATGCCCCCGACATTAGCCCCAGTGAAGCGGCAAACCACTGGTCTTCGGTAATCGTAGGCCGTAATACCAGCAATACCCCCAGAAACCCCAGAATGACAGCCAGCAGGCGAAACGTGTCTTTGGGCCCCTTATGGGTAAAAAACAGAAAGCTGGCAATAAACAACGGAGAGGTATAGTTAAGGCTGGTGCTGGTTGACAGCGGCAAGACAGAATATCCATAGAACCCCATCCACATGGCCGTCACACCAAACAGGTTTCGCAAAAAATGCAATTTGATACTTTTCGGTTTAAGCGACTGGTGACTTAAAACCGCCCACAACACAATCACAATAATGGAAGGCAAGCCACGGGCTATCACAATAAGCGCCAGAGTGGAGCCCGCCTCATAAGACAACTTGATACAAGCGCCCATAATAGCGAACATTAATGCCGCCAGAAGCATCCATAACGATTGCATAGCCTACCTGACCTTGAAAAGGAACATTCTGAAATAATAAAATCATTATTCTATACCCAAGGCCACTTTAAATAATGGGAATTCACCTTATATAATTATTAAACAAATCAACATTGCTGTATTAATCATTTTATTTAAACTATATTATGATGCAGCCGATATCCGTAAACAGTTTAATTTAAAGGTTTTCAACCCCTCATGAAGCGCATTTTTCTATTTCTTATGACCAACCTGGCCGTTATGGTTGTGTTGGGTGTCACGTTAAATATCCTGGGCATCAACCGTTTTATCACCGCCAATGGCCTGGATATGACGCAATTGCTGGCATTTTCCGCGGTTGTCGGCTTTACCGGCTCTATTATCTCCCTGCTCATTAGCAAACGCATGGCAAAATGGAGCACCGGTGCCCGTGTTATTAACCCCACTGCCCCCGCCAACCAAACTGAAGCCTGGCTGGTTGATACCGTTCACCAATTGGCCGACCGCGCGGGTATTGGCCATCCTGAAGTTGCCATTTATGAAGGCGAACCCAATGCTTTTGCAACCGGTGCCTTTAAAAACGATGCCCTGGTTGCCGTTTCCACCGGTTTGCTTAACAGCATGACTGAAGAAGAAGTGGCCGCCGTTCTGGGACATGAAGTGGCGCACGTGGCCAACGGTGACATGGTTACCTTAACGCTAATTCAGGGTGTCGTGAACACCTTTGTGATTTTCCTGTCACGCGTAGTAGGTTATGTGGTTGACCGGGTCATCCTGAAAAACGAACGTGACGTGGGTATTGGTTATTACATTTCCGTGATTGTCTGTGAAATCGCCTTTGGCATTCTGGCCTCTATTATTGTTGCCTGGTTCTCCCGTCAACGCGAATATCGCGCCGATGCTGGTGCTGCCCAGCTCATGGGCTCGGCCGATCCGATGATCCATGCGCTAGCCCGTCTGGGTGGCCTCACACCCGGTGAACTGCCCCAGCAATTGAACGCATCCGGCATCAGTGGCAAAATCAATGTGGCAGCACTGTTCTCTACCCACCCGCCTATCGAGCACCGCATCAATGCATTGCGTGCCCGTGTTGTCCAATAACTATCCTGCACTCACCACAAGCAGCCTGAATTGTCGCTCCAAAGGTTCGCATTTCAGGCAACACAAAAAAACAGCGGTCTGGCATAGATAAACCGGAGCGCTGTTTTGTCATGACACAGGCAAGGCCCAAAGGCCTTTCCCATGATCTATCCTTTAGTGAGCCTGCTCCCAATTTTGGCCCATACCCACTTCGGCCACCAGTGGCACTTTCAGCTCTGCCACCCCACACATGAGTTCAGGCAGCCTGGTCTTGACCAAGTCCACTTCATCTTGCGGCACTTCAAGCACCAATTCGTCATGCACCTGCATGATAATCATGGTTTTCAGGTTTTCTTTTTCAATCCATTCCTGCACGGCCACCATGGCCATTTTAATCAAGTCAGCCGCCGTGCCCTGCATGGGGGCATTAATCGCCGCTCTTTCCGCGGCTGCTTTACGCGGCCCTTTGGCACCCTTGATTTCAGGCAACCATAAACGGCGGCCAAAAACGGTTTCCACATAACCCTGTTCATGTGCCTTGGCGCGGGTAAGGTTCATATAAGTGGCCACGCCGGGATAACGCTCAAAATAACGGTCAATGTAAGATTGCGCTGCATCACGGGTAATCCCCAGGTTACTGGCCAAGCCAAACGCCCCCATACCATAAATCAACCCAAAGTTAATGGCCTTGGCGGCACGACGTTGTTCAGCGGTTACTTCTTCTAGCGGTGTGCCAAATACCTCAGAGGCGGTTGCCCTGTGAATATCCTTGCCTTGGGCAAAAGCCAATTGCAGGCTCGCATCATCCGACACATGCGCCATGACCCGCAACTCAATTTGCGAGTAGTCGGCGGACATGATGACGCCTTCCTTTTCAGGCACAAAAGCAGTCCTGACCTTGCGCCCTTCTTCGGTGCGCACCGGAATATTCTGCAAATTGGGATCGGAAGAAGCCAGACGCCCGGTAATAACGGCAGCCTGCGCATAATTGGTATGCACCCGACCAGTTTTGGGGTTGATCATTTTAGGTAGCTTGTCGGTATAGGTGGATTTCAGCTTGGCCAATCCACGGTATTCCAGCAAGGTAGCCGGCAGCGGGTAATCCTGGGCCAATTTGGTTAGCACCTCTTCGTCGGTGGAAGGCGCTCCTTTGGGGGTTTTACGAATAACCGGCAATTGCATGCGCTCAAACAAAATTTCGGCCAGCTGCTTGGGAGAATTCAGGTTAAACGGCTGGCCGGCCAGTTCATAGGCCTTGTTTTCAAGTTCAAGCAGCTTCTGGCCGATCTCATGACTTTGCTGCTGCAAAGCCTTTTCGTTAATTTTAACGCCGTTGCGCTCAATCTTGGCCAGCACCTCGGAAACCCACAATTCAAGCCGGTAAATCCGGTCAAGTCCCTCTTCAGCAACAACCAAGGGGCGCATTAACCCGGCCAACTGCAAGGTGAAATCAGTATCTTCGCAGGCGTAGAAAGAAGCCTTTTCGATGTCAACTTCATCAAAACCAATCTGACGGGCCCCCTTGCCACATAAATCGGTGTAATCCACCCCTTTTCTGCCCAGATAACGCTGCGCCAGATCTTGCATGCCTACATTGCGGTGGGATTCAAGCACGTAGGCCATCAGCATGGTGTCGTCTTGTATGCCTTTTAGCCCAATACCCTCGTTGGCAAAGACATGCGTGTCATATTTGGCATTTTGCAGCACTTTGGCCGCGCTATCGTCTTCCAGCCAGGGCCTGAGTTTTTCAAGCACCATGGATTTATCCAGCTGCTGGGCCAACATATTTCCTTTGTGGGCCAACGGAATATACCACCCCTGCCCCGGATGGATGGACATGGACGCCCCCACCAGCGAGGCCATCATCGGGTCCAGCGAAGTGGTTTCGGTATCCAGTGCAACCAAAGAAGCTGCACGGATCTGCGCCAGACAATCCTCCAGCAACTCAAGGGAATCCACCGTTATGTAGTCAACCGTTTCAGGTGCGGCAGGAATTTCAGGGGCAACCCTGGCATCCTGCTGTGGCACTGCCTGGGCATCACCCGTCAACTCGCGCAACCAGGTCCGGAAACCATAATGATCAAAGATTTTTTTCAGTGTTTCGGCATCTTGGGGTTTATAGGCCAGATCGGCCATCCCTGTAAAGAAATCGTCAACCTCGCAATCGCGCTTGATCGTAATCAGCTGGCGGGTAAGCCCAAAATTGGGAATAGCCTCGCGCAGATTATTGCCTACCACCCCTTTAATCTTGTCGGCATTTTCAACCAGATTTTCCAAAGAACCGTATTCAGTCAGCCACTTGACGGCGGTTTTCGGCCCCACCTTGGGCACACCCGGCACGTTATCTACCGTATCACCAATCAACATCAAATAATCAATAATCTGTTCGGGCTGTACACCGAACTTGCTTTTCACCCCTTCGATATCCAGGGTTTCATTAGTCATGGTATTAACAAGACTGACATGTTCATTAACCAACTGGGCAATATCCTTGTCCCCGGTGGAAATAATGGTACTGACATCATTTTGGGTGGCAATTTCTGCTAAAGTGGCAATAATGTCATCTGCCTCGACTCCGGGTTTTGCAATCACAGGCCAACCCATGGCGCTGATGGCCTCGTGAATGGGCTCTATTTGCAAGGCCAGATCGTCAGGCATAGGCGGACGATGCCCTTTGTAATCAGGATACAAATCATCACGAAATGTTTTGCCTTTGGCATCAAAAATGCAGGCCACATAATCAGCCTGGTAATCCTGGCTTATTTTGCGCATCATATTGATGACACCATAAATTGCGCCGGTAGGTTCACCCAATGCGTTTCTTAAATCAGGCATTGCATGGAAGGCCCGGTACAAATAGCTAGATCCATCAACAAGTAATAAGGTTTTTTTCATGTCAGTAACAAAAACAACGACGATCCAGGAACAAATCAGGGAAATTTCTGCTGAGTTACAAGATGCCGCCAATCATTTAAAAGATATTTCAGCAGCTGTAAGTATATTCGGAAGTGCCCGTACAAAAACAGATTCTCCGTACTATCATAAAACGATTGAGATCAGTCAAAAACTGGCGCAGGCAGGATTCAACATTATTTCGGGCGGTGGCCCGGGCATTATGGAAGCCGCCAACAAGGGATGTTTTGAAGCGGGTGGCACCAGTATCGGACTGAATATCAAGTTGCCACATGAGCAAACCGACAATCCTTTCCAGTCGCAAAGCATTTACTTCAAATATTTTGCCTCCAGAAAAACCACATTTTTCATGAATAGCTCTGGCTATATTATTTTACCTGGCGGGTTTGGCACCCTTGATGAACTCTTCGAAGCACTTACCCTGATACAAACTGGCAAAGCCCATAAAGCACCCATTATTTTTGTAGGTACCGAATTCTGGAGCGGCCTGCTGCAATGGATAAAAATACAAATGCTGGAAAACCACTATATTTCATCCAGCGATATTAATCTGTTTATTGTTGAAGACGACCCTGCCCGCATCGTTGAACATATCCAGGCACATCACCAGACAAGCCAGGATGAAGAGTTCCAGCTTGGGCTTTGCTAATTGCATGTCAAGGTATTGATTGGATTAAAAGACGCCTGGCCAGGCGTCTTTTAATTTGCAGCACGGGCATTAGTCCCGGCTTCAGGTTGCGGAGGCCTGCACAAGGCATACACCACCGGCACATCTTCCTGCCGGATTTCGCTATCCATCAACTTGCCAGCCAATTCATTGGCACACCTACCTGCCATTTGCTTCAGGCAAATATTTTCGTCCTGATAGCAGGGAAGGATCAGGTGAACATCAGTTCTTTCATATAAAACAGAACCGCTCCCACAAGCCGTCAATAAAGCAAGCATCCCACCGGCAACCAGTGTTTTGATTAATGGCACGACCTATCTCCCATTTTTTCTAAATAGAAAAATTATTTTCAAATCATTTATTAATGACGTTCATTTCAATTTATGTCTTGAAATAAATCAAGCCAAAGCACATTATTACGTGCATATTTACATTCACCCGCTATTATTTACAAAAATTAACTACACGTAACAATAATTAGCGGCGAGCGAGATAAAAATGGTAAGCGACCAAACCCTTCAATCTATTTTCAACCCACATAATCAGGCAGAACAGCAGGCGTTCCTGAAGCAATCATTACATGAGAGCGATTTCGAATATTACTTTTACATTCAAAACCTGCCCTTTCCTTTTAACAACGCCGAATCGCAATTCCTGTGCGCCAGCAACCTGCCTCATTCAGGCCTGAAGAATCTTCAGGATGGAATTACGCTAAAAAACAACCCCCTGGATCACCTCAATCCCGCTTTAACTACCCAAGGTAATACATTCACCTGGAACAGCCACAACCTTTCCAACCATCCCGATCTACTCAGGCTATTTAAAGATTTCCCACAATTATATGGCCTTATTTTGCCACACCAGAATATGTCAGGTAGCAAAAACAGCTCCCTGATCCTGCTAAGGACCAGCCACCCCGTTTCCATGGATGAAATAGAACAACAGTTGTTCAATCTCAAGCATCTGGTTTTTTCAGCCAACTATTTAATCAAACAACGGATTATCAACCATTACCTGAATATCACCCACCCACCACTGCCGCCCAGACAAACCCAAATAAGCCGCTGTATTGTTGCGGGCATGACCAATGCCGAAATTGCCGATCACCTTGCACTCAAGCACAATACGGTCATCTATCACGTCAGGCAAATCCTTAGAAACACCCAGTCTCTGCGACGCACCCCTGCTGCCTTAAAGGCACTGCTGCCCGAACTGCTCAACTAGGATACCCTGCACCATTGAAAGGGCACTCATGCCAACGCCCAACAGGGCATTTATTTCAATTCGGTTTCAAGAGACAAAACAACCTACTCCCCTTTGTAAAGACTTATAATAATACGCTTTACGGGATTTTTCCCAAGCCCATTTTTTACCGCAGAAAGTCATGTTGGAACAATATAACCCACTGGAAGTAGAACAAAACGCTCAACGCAACTGGCAAGATACCGATGCCTATCTGGTCACCGAGCATGCCAAAGACCGCGACGGCAACGACAAACCCAAATTTTATGCCTGCTCCATGCTGCCCTATCCTAGCGGCAAGCTGCATATGGGTCATGTCCGCAACTACACCATCAACGATATGATGGCACGCCAGCTACGCATGCGTGGATTCAACGTGTTAATGCCTATGGGCTGGGACGCTTTCGGGATGCCAGCCGAAAATGCCGCTATCAAGTCAAAAGTCCCCCCTGCAAAATGGACTTACGACAACATTGCCTACATGAAAAAACAAATGCAGGCAATGGGACTGGCCATTGACTGGTCACGCGAAATGTGTGCCTGCGACCCCGATTACTACAAGTGGAACCAATGGTTCTTCCTGAAAATGCTTGAAAAAGGCATTGCCTACCGCAAAACCCAAACCGTCAACTGGGACCCGGTCGACAATACCGTGCTGGCCAACGAGCAGGTAATTGATGGGCGCGGCTGGCGCTCGGGTGCACTGGTTGAAAAACGCGAAATTCCCGGCTACTACCTGCGCATTACCGATTATGCCGAAGAACTGCTGCATGAGGTCAAACACAACCTGCCCGGCTGGCCCGAACGTGTACGCCTGATGCAGGAAAACTGGATTGGCAAAAGCGAAGGTATCCGTTTTTCCTTTACCCATGACATCAAAAACAAAGAAGGCCAACTTATCCAGGATGGCCGCATGTACGTATTCACCACCCGCCCCGATACCATTATGGGCGTTACTTTCTGTGCGGTTGCCCCCGAGCACCCGCTGGCCAGTCATGCAGCACAAAACAACCCGGCCCTGGCAGCCTTTATCGAAGAATGCAAGCAAGGCGGCACCACTGAAGTCGAAATGGCAACCCGTGAAAAAGAAGGGTTGCCAACAGGCCTGTATGTGACTCACCCCATTAGCCATGAACAGGTTGAAATTTGGGTGGGCAACTATGTTCTCATGAGTTACGGTGATGGCGCCGTCATGGGCGTACCGGCACACGATGAACGTGACTTCGCTTTTGCGCTTAAATACCAGTTGCCCATCAAACAGGTCATCTCGGTTCAAGACAAAGCATTCTCTAATGAACAATGGCAGGAATGGTATGCCGACAAACAAAACGGCATTGTCATCCATTCAGGCCAGTTCGATGGCCTTAACTATCAACAGGCCGTAGATGCCGTCGCCAACGCACTTTCCAGCAAGGATCTAGGCGAAAAACAAACCACCTGGCGCCTGCGCGACTGGGGTATTTCCCGCCAGCGTTACTGGGGCACCCCCATTCCCATTATTCACTGCGTCGATTGCGGCCCGGTTCCCGTTCCCGAAAAAGACCTGCCGGTCAAACTGCCCGAAGAACTGATTCCCGATGGCAGCGGTAATCCACTTAACAAACACGAAGCCTTCCTGTCCTGCTCCTGCCCCACATGCGGCAAGCCGGCGCGTCGCGAAACCGACACGATGGATACGTTCATCGACTCTTCCTGGTACTTCATGCGCTACACCTCGCCAGGCAACAACAATGCCATGGTTGATGCCCGCAACGACTACTGGATGCCAATGGATCAATACATTGGTGGCATTGAACACGCCGTGCTCCACTTGCTGTATGCGCGTTTCTGGACCAAGGCTATGCGCGACATTGGCCTGCTCAAGTTTGACGAACCCTTCAAAAAACTGCTGTGCCAGGGTATGGTGCTTAATCATATTTATTCACGCAAAACCGAAAAAGGCGGCATTGAATATTTCTGGCCCGAAGAAGTTGAAAACGTCTACAACGACAAAGGCAGCATTATTGGCGCCCGACTTCTTAAAGACAACTCACCCGTAGACTATGGTGGCATTGGCACCATGTCCAAGTCCAAAAACAACGGGGTAGACCCGCAGGCACTTATCGACACCCTGGGTGCCGATACCGCCCGCCTGTTTGTTATGTTTACCAGCCCCCCCGAGCAAACACTGGAATGGTCCGATTCCGGGGTAGACGGCTCGCACCGTTTCCTTAAGCGTCTGTGGTCCATGGCTTATAATCACAAAGCGACTATTGTCCGTGCGCCTGCCACCGCCCCTGACTGGAACAACGCCCCCAAGGCCGTCAAAGAGCTGCGTCGTACCGCTTACTCCCTGCTCAAACAGGCCAATTACGACTACGAGCGTATTCAATACAACACCGTGGTTTCTGCCAACATGAAACTGCTTAACGCGATTGAAGATGTCGAACTTGAAGCCAGTCCCGAAGCGGATAGCGCCATCAAGGAAGTGGTTGGCATTCTGCTGCGCATGCTTTACCCGGTCGTTCCCCATATTACCTGGCATATCTGGCGTGAACTTGGCTATGCCCAAAATAATGGCGACTTGCTTGATGCCCCATGGCCCGAGCTTGACGAGCAGGCCTTAATTGCCGATGAAATTGAAATGATGCTGCAAATCAATGGAAAATTGCGCGGTTCCGTTAATGTTCCCAACGGTGTCAGCAAAGAGGACATTGAACAATTGGCGTTAGCCCATCAAGCGGTTGAAAAGTTTCTTGAAGGCCGGCCGCCAAAACGGATTATTATTGTTCCTGGCAAGCTGATCAACATTGTAGGATAGGCAACACATGCAGACACAAGCACCCTTCACCACCCTATTTGCCAAACGAACTTACCTTCTGCTGGCAGCCGGTATCTTCCTGTGTCTGCTCATTGCGGGCTGTGGCTTTAAAATGCGCGGCCCAACACCGCTACCCTTTACCACCCTGTATACCAATATCCCGCAAAACTCCGCCTTTGGCTCAAGGGTTTGGCGGGCTATTCAGGCCAACTCTCCCGGTACGACTGTCACTGAAGATGCTGCTCTGGCAGAAGCAAAACTAATGCAGGAAGGCTTTAACCGCTCCCAGCGTGAAGTCTCCCTGGACGCTCAGGGCAAGGTAGAGGAATACGAACTTAACCTGACGCTAACCTTCACCATGACAGACAGCCAGGGTAATGAGCTCATCCCAACTTCACAAATTTCGGCCACCCGCCAACTGCCTTATGATGAAGATGACTCGGCTGCCAAACAGGAAGAAATGGCGCTAATGTATGAGGATATGGAAAAAAGCATCGCTGACCGTCTAATCCGTCGCATTACCGCTCCAGACGTTATCACTTCCTATCTGGAACATAACCCAACGCCGGGTTTTGTTCCTGCGCAGTAATATGGGGCAAACCTTTAACCATGATTCGTTTGCCAGCCATATTATCCAGTCTGGCACCACACTGGATACGCTTTATTGTGTTTGCTCCGATGAGCTTTTGCTACGCAATGAAACTGTTGACAGCCTACGGCAAGCCTGTCGGGATAAAGGTTACAATGAACGCACCAGCCTTATTCTTGACGCCAACGGTAACTGGAATGCCATCCGGGAATGCACTCAAAGCATCTCCCTGTTTGGCGACCTGAAAATTCTGGAAATCACCATTCCCACTGGCAAACCCGGTAAAGTCGGTGCAACGGCACTTATTAATCTTGCCGCACAGATCCAAAAAGGTGAAATTACCGATACTATTATCGTTATCAGCCTGCCCAAACTGGACCGGGCCACGGCCAAAACCAAATGGGCCCAACAGTTGCTGGCAGCCGCCACCGTTGTTAATATTGCCAACATCGACCGCCAGCAATTGCCCGCCTGGATCAAACAGCGCCTGAAACGGCAAAACCAGTCGGTTGATGACGCCACACTTGCCTGGATGACCGACAAGGTGGAAGGCAACCTGTTTGCCGCCCATCAGGAAATCCTCAAGCTGGGCCTGTTATATCCCGAAGGTAAAATCCAGGCGGAAGATATCGAACAAGCCATTCTGGATGTTGCCCGTTACGACGTTTTTTCCCTATCCAGTGCCATGCTTGAAGGCAATGGACAAAGAACGGTCAGAATGATCCAGGGGCTCAAAGCCGAAGGCGAGGCACTGCCACTGGTTCTGGGTGTCATGACCCGGGAAATACGCACCCTGTACACACTGGCAACCGCCCGTCAGCAGGGTGAAAACATTAGCGGGCTCTTCAGGCAATTGTATATTTTTCCGCCACGCGATAAATTAATACGCCAGGCCCTTGAAAGGCTCTCGCTAAAGCAATTAATGGGCATGATTCAGCACGCCCATGACATAGACCGCCTTTTCAAAGGCTACCCCGTTAATGGCCGCATGGACGATGCCTGGGAAGAAATTACCCGACTGGCCTTAAAAGTCGTGAACCCGGCCATTTTATGAATAACAAGGTTGATACTAACGATGACGCAATCTGTCAATGAACTCATGGAACAAATCGGCGCACAGGCCCGTAAAGCATCCACATACATCATGCAAGCCAGCGATGAGCAAAAATCAACCGCTTTGCGCTTCATGGCACAGCGCCTGCTTGAGAATGCCGACTATCTAAAAACCGAAAACGCCAAAGACCTGGAAAATGCCCGTAACAACAATCTGGAACCGGCCCTGCTTGACCGCTTGACCCTTTCCGACAAAGCCATCCATTTAATGGCTACCGGGCTAAACCAGATTGCCGCGATGGCAGACCCGGTAGGCAGCTTAAGTGCCACCCGCGTCCTGCCCAATGGCATTAATATTGCCCAAATGCGCGTACCGCTTGGCGTCATTGGCATTATTTACGAATCACGCCCCAACGTAACCATTGATGCCGCTGCTTTGTGCCTGAAATCGGGCAATGCCACCATCTTGCGTGGTGGCAGCGAAGCCTTTCATTCAAATCTGGCCTTGGGCAATATCATTCGTGAAGGCCTGGCACACGCCGGCTTGCCTGAAACGGTCGTACAGGTCGTCAGCACCACCGACCGTGCGGCGGTCGGCAAACTCATTACCATGACCGAATACGTGGACGTGATTATTCCCCGAGGTGGCAAAAACCTCATCAAGCGCCTTAGCGAAGAAGCCCGGGTTCCCCTGATCAAACACCTGGACGGCAACTGTCATATTTATATTGACCAGTATGCCGACCTCGAAAAAGCCTTTCAGCTTGCCCTGCAAGCAAAAACCTTCCGCTACGGCATTTGTGGTGCCATGGAAACCCTGCTGGTGCATGCCGCCATTGCCCAGGAAGTATTACCCCGCCTGGCGCAAGCCTATGCCGAACATCAGGTAGAACTGCGCGGCTGCGAAAAAACCCGCACCTTCATTCCCGATGCCAAACCGGCTACCGAAGAAGACTGGGATACCGAATATCTGGGACCCATTCTGGCCATCCGCGTAGTAGACAACCTTGAACAGGCCATTGAACATATCGCCCGGCACAGTTCGGGCCATACCGAATCCATCATTACCGAACGCATTCACGAAGCCACCCTGTTCCAAAGACAGGTTGATTCCAGCTCGGTCTATGTCAACCTGCCCACCATTTTTGCCGATGGTTTTGAATATGGCCTGGGCGCGGAAATCGGCATTTCCACCAACCGCTTGCATACCCGTGGCCCCGTCGGCCTCGAAGGTCTGACCACCTATAAATGGGTGCTGAACGGCAACGGCCAACTTCGCAAATAAGAGTAAAGAAATGTTGTATTTATGGCTTAAAACCCTGCATATCGTTTTTGTCACTTCTTGGTTTGCGGGGTTGTTTTACCTGCCACGCATTTATGTCAACATGGCGCAAACCTCCAACCCCGATGCTTATCAGGCCATGCTGGGCATGGCTGCGCGCCTGCTGCGTTTTACCAACAAACTGGCCATCCCCGCTGTCATTTTCGGCCTCTGGATGATGATCCAGTTCAAAATAGGCCTTACCGATGGCTGGATGCACGCCAAACTGCTTCTGGTTGCCGGTGTACTTGGCTATCATTACACCTGCACCCGCATTTACCGGCAATTCGAACAAAACAAAAACACGCGTTCTCATGTTTATTACCGCTGGTTTAACGAGATTCCTGTTTTTTTGTTGTTGTTCATTGTTGCGCTGGTCATTATCAAACCTTTTTAAAAAACAATATACATGTCTGAAGACAACACACCACCCCGCAAAAAGCTCGTATTAAAAAAACCGACCGTAAAAACTGAACAAAATACCGATGCCGAGCCCCAAAAACCGCGTCTGCGTTCGGGTGCGCGCGCCCGAAACATTGCACTGGCTAATTTTGCCGAATCCAGCACGAACGCTGACGACACCATCAAAAAAAAGATTGAATCACGTCCCCTGCCACGCACGGCCGGCTATGGCAAGCATCGTCCCAGCCTTGCCGACCGCTTAAGCCGTGGTGCCGAAACCATCGGCCAATTTCCCGATGCACAAAAAAACACCGGCAAACCGGCTGTGGTCAAGGGTGATTCATCCTACGAGGCTTCAAAACACCCTCGTCAAGAACCACGCAGGCAAAAAACCCAATTCCGGCACACTGAAATATTCCGGGTATTTGCGCCCTGCCCTCAAGGGCTTGAAGATGTCCTGTTTGAGGAAATCAGCGCACTGGGCTTTGAAAACGTAGAAAAAGGACGTGCTGGCTGTGCCTTTAGCAGCGACTGGATGGGCATCATGCGGGCCAACCTGTATTCACGTCTGGCCACCCGTATTCTGGTACAGGTCTCGCACGCCGCTATCATGACCGAAGACGATATTTATGAGCTGGCCTACGATACCCCATGGGAACAATGGTTTGGTGCCGAACACACGCTTAGGGTAGACACTTCTGCTATCAAAAGCCCCATGAAAAGCCTCATGTTCTGCAACCTGAAGGCCAAAGACGGCATTTGCGACCGCCTGCGTGACCGTGAAGGCGAACGTCCCAGCATTGACACCGTCCGACCCGATGCCAAGGTTCACCTGTTTCTGTCCAGCGACAGCGCCACCCTTTACCTGGATACCTCTGGCGAGTCCCTGTTCAAGCGTGGCTGGCGCCTTGACAAAGGTGAAGCCCCACTCAGGGAAAACCTGGCAGCGGGCATTCTGGCCCTTTCAGGCTGGGACCCTTCCATGCCCCTGTATGACCCGTTCTGCGGCAGTGGCACCATTCTTATCGAAGCGGCCTGGATTGCCCAGGGCGTACCGCCCGGTATTTCACGCCCGTTTGGCTTCGAACGCCTGCGCAATTTTGACTACCGTCGCTGGAAAGACCTGAAAGATGATGCGTTAAGCCGCATGGCCCCCAGACTGGAAACGCCGTTATATGGGTCTGATATCAACCCGCACGCCATTGCAGCGGCCAAAGACAACCTGCACCGGGCCCGTCTGTCCGACGCCTCTATTTTCTTTGATGTCAAGGATGCCCGCTTCACCCAGGCTCCGGCCGAACGTGGCTGGCTAATCACCAACCCGCCTTATGGCGAACGCATGGACCCTGAAGACGACACCCTGTGGCGCGAATGGTCTTCCTGCCTGAAAAAAGAGTTTGCCAACTGGAACGTGCATATTATTTCCAGTGACCTTGACCTGCCCAAAAAACTCAGGCTCAAACCCAAACAGCGCATTCCGCTTTTTAACGGCGCGCTTGACTGCCGCCTGTTTGCCTTTGAAATGGTCAGCGACAGCTATCGGAACAAATAATAATGACTTACCCTGCCAGACTGCGAATTTTTGCCTGCATGATGTACGAAGGCGTACTTTTGTTTGGCCTTGTTTTTTTCGCTTCCTATATTTTTGACACCTTGACCCAAAGCCGTCACGGCCTGATGTACC
The DNA here is from genome assembly GCF_016595155.1 of Advenella mandrilli. Taxonomy (GTDB): domain Bacteria; phylum Pseudomonadota; class Gammaproteobacteria; order Burkholderiales; family Burkholderiaceae_B; genus Advenella; species Advenella mandrilli. Next base: position 279,097 of record NZ_JAENGP010000001.1, on the reverse strand, counting down.
ATGCCCCCCGGCAAGCCCTGCTGTTTTTGGTGATTGGTCTTTACTTCATTACTTCATGGAAGCGCAAAGGGCAGACGCTTCCCATGAAAACCTGGAATATTCTGCTTTGCGATAAAAGCGGGAACAAACCCGGAACAGGCCAGTTAATTTTAAGGTACCTGCTGTGCTGGCCCATTCCCCTGCTGGGTGCCGCGGGCATTTACTTTCTTTCCCAATCCCTGGGCTGGGCCTCGATAACCATGTTCATTATTGTGACGCCCTTCCTGAATTTTGTGTATAGCTGGTTGGACCGTGACGGTTTAATGATGCATGATCGTCTGGCCGGTACTCGTTTAATTAACATAGCCGGCAAGCGTATTTAAATGTTAAAATGTGTATATCAGAGTATTTATTTATAGTACTGGTATACGTAACAAACGTTTAACGCTGGCTGTCAGGGTTCTGGCTTGCATCCGGCAATGCCGTCTTGTAACAATACGCTTAATTCACTACAACCGGAAATTTGCCATGCGATCACTGACCCTTTTATTTCGGCCCCTGATCCTCGCTGTTGCCTTGATGCTATGTGTTATTCCCCGCCTTGCACAAGCACAAGCACAAGCACAAACACAAACACAAGATCAAAAACTCTACCTTGAGCTCTGGGCCGAAGCGGAAGCGTTCCGGTCCCTGGCATCAAAAAATTTCCTGGCAGCCCTGAAAAATTCATCTACCCCTGAGGCCAATCTTACCTTTGCCGAATTGGGTGAACTGCTTTGGCTTGATCAGGACAATGCCGATGACTGGTCGATTTTTTTCCGCCACTCACTGGTCAACTTTGTCGCGACTGGCAGTGAGGTTGAGTTTGTTTACTTTCAGCACCCCTGGGCCGATATTACCTTATTGACCCTCTGGTCACGAACACCCAAGGATAATCGCCTGCGCATTGTGGATACCGGCATTCTCCTGAACAGTGTCATCCGTGGCGCCAAAGTTCCGTTCCAGATAGGCCGGGGATGGATGCAAGAAAAAGCTTCGGCACCCGTAGCCATTGGACAAGTAAACGCAAAAACCACCAGCCAGATCGTTGCTGCCGGAATGGGCCAAATCCCAAACCCGCTGGCCTCCTTAAATGTTGAACAGGCAGAAGCCATGGTTGCCGGCGCTGCCCTGCAATGGATGGAGCACCAGACTAGCCTGTTGCCATTATTCGTCGATGAAACCGGTGTGGCCCATGCCATGCGCATTGCCTGGAACAGGCTGTTGCTTGCCGCCCGAAAAGGGCAGTTGGCCGATGTATTGCCGCCCAATACCCCAATCAAAGAACTTAATGCCGTGGATTCTGCACTGTGGGCTTCTTTGGAACCGGTTGCCTATGTTGAAGACGGGAAAAATGCAGTATCAATCTTTGCCTCCTCGCACAACCCCAACATTTATGCGACCCTGGCAATTAGTGATGATAATAATAAAGTAAAAATCACCCATTTTGATTTTTACCGGTTTTCCGATTTTCTGGACAAGGACGCGAAATGAATTATTCGGTTTTAACTGCGTTGGGACTCTCGCTTTGCATCTCTGATATAGCCATGGCACAAAAAACGGCTACCGTTATCATACCTCCCCCCACTCATTTCAATGCAATTCCCACTGCTCAAAGCCAGAATGAACAGCCTTCCCCCCTCTGGGTTGTCGCGCAAGATGAAGCGCCTGCAAATGACAAATTAAGTACCCTGGAAGAGGTCCTGTACGTAACAGGTGAAACGGCCAGCGATGAACCTGTACAGCAAAGCATTAAAATAGCTGAAAATTACGCACTAAATAATCAAATGAAGCTGGATAAAATTCATAAAGATAACACCAAGGAATTTAACAAGCTAAACAAAAGTATACAGACGAAAAGCCGTAAGGCATCAGGTTACGTGACCTCAAAAAAAACACAAACCAAACTGGGTAATCTCAACAAGAAAGCCGAACTGTCCGGCAAACAACAAAGCCAGGCCGCGGCAAAAACAAACTTCCTGTCAAAACTGGGTAAAGTACTTAACGCCCTTGACGTCGTTTCAGTTGCGGCCGAAACTACCGGCTACCTTTCAACCGGTGACACCACAGGCGCTGCCGGTGCCTTAGTGAGAGGAGGCGTCAAGAAAGGGGCTGAAGCAGGCGGTGCACTGGCCGGCTCTTTCATACCCGGTGGTTCAATCGCTGGCGCCTGGGCTGGTGGCCAAGCCTATACAGAATATGTCGAACCCAGGATCAATGAAATCGAAGATGCCGTCCGTGATGAACAAACCCGTCAAAAATACATAAACAAGCCCTGGTACACGCCTCAACCGTATATGGACAGCAATGGCAATATCAAATACTTTGCTGAAAACGAATATATGGACAAGAAAACCGGCACTATCCACACCCGCACCCCGGAAGAACAGAAAGAGTACGAGCATCAACAACGCGTTAACTGGAATAACCAAAATACCTTGCAAAAACTGATAGAAGATTATAAGGATGGAAAAATCAGTGATAAGGAATTGCTCGATCTTTTCGAGAACTACGATCGCCACGATGGCGATACCATCTGGAACCCCGAAGCCGATACAGAACAACAGGACAATACCGGTAACCTCATCGCCCAGATCACACCGGTCCAAGTGACAGCCTTCACGACAATCACTGAAACCATAGGCGAAATAGAAGTCAGCACCACACTAACCTTTTCTTTCTGGAATGTGGGTGCCTATTCACCTCCACACAGCAAAGCCAGCCTCTCCGTGTATTCCTCGCATCCATCCATGGAGAACTTCGTCTGGAATGGAACTTTCTCGGGTGGTCCGAATGGCACACTAAGCATTCACTCCGATGATGGCATCATAACGTTCCAGTTAAACAACGGCACGCATTTAACAGGTGAGGACATGAGCATCCCTATTTCAAACCCCGCCGCTTTTGCAAACTGGCCCAAAGACCTGAGGTAAACCTGTTTAATCTACATAGCCGGGTTGGACAATTAAATGTTAGAATGAACCTTATAGTGGAAAAGTGGGTCAGAAATGGCCCTTTTATTTTCCTTCAGCATCAAAAAAACAGGCCTCTCAAACAGTCATATGACAGATCAATATAATTCACTGTATCAATCATTTGAATGGTTAGTTCCATCACATTTCAATATTGCGGATGCCTGCTGTCATCGCTGGGCCTCCAGTCCGCACGAAGCCCGTCAAGTTGCCATTTATTTCGAAGACCAGGTGGGCCAGCTCACCATGCTGACTTACGGCCAGCTTTCAGAACAAGTCAATAAACTGGCCAACGGTTTCATCCGCATGGGCATACAACCCCAGGATCGTATTGCCATTGCCCTGCAACACTCGGCAGAAAGTGCGGTAACCCAGTTGGCGGCACTTACCGTGGGTGCCATTGCCGTACCGCTAACCGCAACCCTGACCGCGGCCGAATATGCCGAACGCATTCACGATTCACAAGCCAGGGTGGCCATTGTTGACAAGCATTCCATTGCCCCCATGATGTCGGCCATCGACAATCATTCTCCGGTCAAACAGATTATTGGCATTCATACCGAAGATGAGCGTATTATTTCATGGCGTACCTTGCTGGCAAGACAACCTGGTACCTTTACGCCGGTTATTGTGGCTGCCGACTCACCGGCGTTGCTCATCTACCCGCACCCTTCTGAAAATAAACTGCTCAAAGGCACCATGGTGCACCATAGTGCCTTAATTGGCACACTGCCCGGCTTTGTGGCTTCCCAAAACTGGTTTCCCAAAGGCAAGGATATCTTCTGGACTTCCTTTGACTGGAATACGCCCAACGGCCTGCTCAACGCCTTGCTGCCAACGCTTTACTTTGGCCGCTCTATTGTTGGTTGCCCCAGCGGACGCACCATTCCGCGCCTGTTCACCCTGCTGGAACACTACCAAATTACCAACATGCTTGTGTCCAGCCACGAACTGGAGCGCATCAAAAATCACACCGATCCCCTGCTCGAATTCCACATTGCCATCCGTTGCATTACCTGTCCCGACACCGACATCACCCAGGCATTGCGCAACTGGGTCAACGAACGTTTCAATGTCAGCATTAACAGCATTTTTGCACCGCTTGGCTTTGGTTACATCATTGGTGAAAGTCATGAAAAATGGCCATCATTGCACGGCAGTATAGGCAAGCCCTATCCAGGCCATGCCATCGCCATTATCAATGAAGAAGGGGAAGAGGTTGAATCGGGGCAAACAGGTGAAATTGCCATCCATACCACCGATCAATATGACTATCCCGACCCAACCGTTACCCTGTCTTACTGGTCTAATGCACAAATTCATGAAACGCCCAAACTGGGCGAGTGGGTCAGCACCGGAGTTCTGGGCCATGCCGATAACGATGGCTACATCTGGCGTACTCCCCTTGATCCCCTAGACACCACAAACCCTGTCAGTGAATCCATTTCTTGAAAGGAAACCAAATGGCCATTTACCAACTTGAAAACCTGGTACCCAATATTGATCCCAGTGCATTTATCTTTGAGAATGCCACCCTGATTGGTAACGTAACACTAGCCGCCAATGTCAGCATTTGGGCCAATGTTTCAATTCGGGCCGATAATGCCAGCATTACCATCGATGAAAACAGCAACGTCCAGGAAGGCAGTGTCTTGCACGTTGATGAAGGCGTACCGCTTTATATTGCCAAAAATGTAACCGTAGGCCATCAGGCCATGTTACACGGCTGCACCATTGGTGAAGGCTCATTAATTGGCATGCAGGCCATTGTGCTTAACAATGCGGTTATTGGTAAAAACTGTATCATTGGTGCTGGCGCCATTGTGCCCGAAGGAAAAGTGATTCCCGACAACTCACTGGTAATTGGTGTTGCAAAAATTGCCCGCACCCTGACCGATGAAGATCTTGCCGGTGTTCATGCAGGTACCCGCCACTACGTGGAACAAGGCAAACGCTACTCTCAACACCTGAAACGCCTTGATTAATCCGTCTCAGGTCATATTTTTCTTGCTGTCATGAACGATTCCTTAAAAAAATATCTGTTTGAAGACCGCAGTACGCGAGTTCAAACCGTCAATCTTACCCAAACCTGGGCTGAAGCACTGACCCACCAGCACTACCCCCCCATTATCCGAAGACTATTGGGGGAATTAAGCGCGGCTGCCGTCCTGCTCACGTCAAATATCAAATTCGAAGGCTCTTTAATTCTTCAGCTGCAAGGTGATGGCCCGATTAGCCTGATTGTGGTTGAGTGCGACTCGGCACTTCGCCTGCGCGCCACGGTCAAAATGCGGCAGGAATTTGTTTGCCCCGAAAACGGGACCCTGCAAACCCTGCTTAATGCCAACGGTAATGGCCGGTTTGCGGTCATCCTTGACCCAAAAAACAGGGCTGAAGGCATGCAACCCTACCAGGGTATTGTGCCCATGCAGGGCGCTTCAGTGGCACAGGTGCTAGAGCACTACATGAAACATTCGGAACAACTGGATACCCGTTTATGGCTGGCCGCCAACGATGAAAAGGCTTGCGGACTGTTATTGCAGCAATTGCCCGTTTCGGGCGGCGCTCCTGCGGCCACGCAAAGCCACGATGAAACCTGGGAGCGTGCGGTCCAGTTCGCTGAAACCCTTAGCACCGAAGAGCTGCTTTCCATCGATGAAGACACCCTGATCCATCGTTTGTACTGGGAAGAAACCTTAATTGCCTATGAGCCCATTGCTATTTCCTGGTTTTGTCCCTGTACCCGGGAACGGGTTGCCAACATGCTAAAAATGCTGGGTAGCGAAGAAGTGGCCAGCATCCTCAGCGAACAGGAAAAAATTGAAATTTCCTGTGATTTTTGCGGTAAACCCTATATTTTTGATCCGGTAGACTGTGCAAAACTGTTTGTAAACCCAGACAGTTTTGTGGTTAAGGGCAATCAATCCACCCATTAAACACAAACCGGGCTATAGGATAAAATCAGCCATTTGTAAAATTCACAATTTACAGCACTCAAGAGTAAGCACAGACTAGCGTCATGCTTACTCTTTTCTTTTTTTCCTCAACGATAAAAAGCCATCCATCCAGGCATGGTCGCACCCGGCAAAACAAAGGATTTGGTTCGGTAGAATTCTTGCTGATTGCCACCCCCTTATTAATGCTGGGCATGGGTTCACTGGAGGCATCATACTGGTACATCACCCGGCAGGCCAGCAGTCTTGCCCTGCTAGAGGCCGCCCGTGCCGCCGCCACCAACCATGCCAATCCAGACACCATAGAACAGGCCTTTGAAAAAGCGCTGCATCCCCTGTTTGTACCTGCCGGCAATTATCCAGACCCTGCCGCACGCATGCAGGCTTATTTCAATCGCCTCAAGAAAAAAACCGGTCAAGCCCCATGGCGTATTGTGATACAAAGCCCAAGTCAGGCCGATTTTATTGACTTCCAGCGTAAAGACCTGCTCATCGCGCAACAAACCGGTCTGCCCGCCATCGACAATAACTATCAATATGAACAATACCTGCGAACAGGTACGGGCAACTATTCGGGTAATCATATTTTTCAGGCCAATACCTTGCAAATAGAACTTACCTACCCATATCAAGCCCTTATTCCCGGCATAAGCCAATTATTTAAACTACTGGCTGGCAAACAGCAAAATTACGGCAACCAGCTTATGCGCCAGGGCATCCTGCCCATTAAACAAACCCTGTCTATCAGCATGCAGTCCCATCCCGTTTTATGGCCGGCAGAAGCTGGCGGAAAAGTACTTTACAGCCATACCTTATCCGGAAGCGGCATTGGCAGTCAGCAAGTCGGCAACTTGCCAGCATGTACAGGCCTGTGGTGCAGCCCAGGCACCAGCCAAAACACATCAGCAGCAACGCTTCCCGGCACGACCTCACCCAACCCCTCGCAAGCGTCCGTACCCCCCAGCCAACAAGTGCCTGCAAGCAAAGAAACAGGCAACAAAAAGCCGGCAACGCCAGAAGAACCGTTACCGGAAGAGGAAATTTCAGTAGATGGGCAAGACCCGGCCTGTGATATCAACCTTTGCTGCACCTAGCAAAAGCACATAAACCCAGGTTTATGGTGCAGTAGAAGTGGGGGTGACAGCCGGCTTAGAGACTTCGGCTTTTTTGCCGATAGGAAGGGAAACGGTAGGTACCGCCTCGTTGGGAACCAGGATTTGCACCAGGGCCTCACCCTCGTTAATCATGCCCATTTCTATGCGGGCACGATCTTCAAGGGCCTGGGTTCCTGAGTCCAAATCCTGTACTTCGGCTTTCATGGCATTATTGCGAGCCAACAATGCCTTATTTTTTTCATGTTGCTCTTGAATTTGCCCTTTTAATTCTTCCACGCGCAGCCGTCCCGAATCCCCCTTCCAGAGGGGATACTGAATAGCCAGACAAGCCAGTAAAAGCGACAAAAAGAGCAAACGCATGAAATAGACGGACGATTAGCGGTTGCGCAGGTTATAGAATGCATCTACCCCGGGGTAATGAGCCACTTCAGCCAATTCTTCTTCAATGCGAAGCAGCTGGTTGTATTTAGCCATGCGATCAGAGCGTGACAGCGAACCGGTTTTGATTTGCATGGCGCTGGTGGCCACGGCAATATCGGCAATGGTTGAGTCTTCGGTTTCACCTGAACGATGTGAAATTACTGCGGTATAACCGGCACGTTTGGCCATTTCAATGGCGGCAAATGTTTCGGTTAACGTACCAATCTGGTTGATTTTGATCAGGATAGAGTTACCTACACCCTGGTCAATACCCTGTTTCAGGATTTTAGTGTTGGTAACGAACAGGTCATCACCCACTAACTGCACTTTTTTGCCCAGCAAATCGGTCAGGATTTTCCAGCCTTCCCAGTCATTTTCAGACATACCGTCTTCGATGGAAACGATAGGATATTTATCGCACCAGGAAGCCAGCAGATTGGCAAACTCTTGTGACGTTAAGGAAATACCGCCTTCGCCAGCCAAATGGTACTTGCCATCTTTGTAGAACTCGGAGCTGGCGCAGTCAAGGGCCAGGGCAATTTGTGTACCGGCTTCGTAGCCCGCGTCTTCAATGGCTTTCAGGATAAGCTGAATGGCGGCTTCGTGGTTGGCCACATTAGGTGCAAAACCACCTTCGTCACCCACTGCTGTTGACATGCCTTGATCATGAATAATCTTTTTAAGCGCATGAAAAACTTCTGCGCCCATACGCAGGGCTTCACGGAAGCTGCTGGCACCAATTGGCAGAATCATGAATTCTTGCAGATCAAGTGTATTGTTGGCATGAGCGCCACCGTTGATCACGTTCATCATGGGAACGGGCATGCTCATTGGGCCGCTACCGCCAAAGTAACGGTACAAAGACAGGCCGGATTCATCAGCCGCCGCACGGGCAACCGCCATACTGACAGCCAGCAAGGCATTGGCGCCCAGGCGTTCTTTGGACTCGGTGCCGTCAAGATCAATCAGGGTACGGTCAATAAAGGTTTGTTCCTGTGCATCCAGACCAATCAGGGCTTCAGAAATTTCTGTATTAACATTTTCAACGGCTTTTAAAACGCCTTTACCCAAATAACGTGATTTATCGCCGTCACGCAATTCAATGGCCTCACGCTCACCGGTTGATGCCCCAGAGGGAACCGCCGCACGCCCCATGGCGCCGGATTCCAATAAAACATCACATTCAACAGTCGGGTTTCCGCGAGAATCCAAAATTTCACGGCCGATAATATCTACAATAGCACTCATGGTTATGAATTTCCTGCCTGTTCAAGTATTACAAAGGTTTTTGTCATAGGCTAAATTGTACATGACAAAGACGGGCTTGTATTTTATCAAGCGTGGCAATCAACACATGAATTTCATCTTCAGGTAGACCAAGGGTTATTTTGGCCAGAAACACATCACGCCTGACCCAGGTTTCTGTCCTGAAGTTATGCCCTTTTCCGGTCAGCAATACATTGGTTACCCGGTTATCATTCTGGTCCATGGAACGCTTGACCCAACCTTCTGTTTCCATGGTTTTTACATGTCGCGTAAGGGTAGCCGCATCGATATCCAGCGAACTGACCAGTTGTTTTTGTGAAACAGGCTCATCCCCCAACGCCAGCAGAATTCGCCACCTTACCCCCGGGATACCCACTTCGGATTCAAACAGCCTGACCCAGGTCCGGTAAATACGCCCTACCCGCTGCATCATTTCAAGTTCCAAAGCCATTTATTTGCCCTCCTTTTTTCGGACTGTTTTTTTGCCTTTCAAATCTATCAAAGGTAATCGGTATACCCAAACAGCGGCTAACAAGGTTAAGGCAAACACAATCCAGAAGCCCGAATGGATGGATACCGTCAGGGTTTCACGGCCAATATCAATCCAGCTTTGAATATCACCCATCCCCATTTGCCGCGCCTGTTCCTGCAAAGCCAGCTGCTGGGGAGGATTCACCAAAAGCTGGGGGTCATATAAGTCCGGAAATGAGTCATTGGGTATATTGCCGCTTAATTGCCTTGTCATGCCGGTGGCATACAAATAATTAATCAGGGAGCCCACAATGGCAATTCCCAACATGCCACCAATCATCCTGATAGATTGAACCAGGGCAGTGGCAATACCCAGGTTCGACTTGCCCGCCACCTCCTGGGAAAAAATGGTTAAATTAGGCATAATCATGCCAAGCCCCACGCCGCCAAGCACCATATAAGCCATAAAAACATATGATGAACCGCCACGGTTGGAGAAAATCGTCCCCAGGACACAAATCAAAACCAGTATAAAACCGACATATAAAATATGGTTGGGACGGCTTAGCCGGGTAACAACCCGTCCGCTTATAATGCTGCCTACTGTTACGCACACCACCAAAGGCGTGATTAAGATACCTGCCTCATTAGGAGACAGCCCAAAGCCTCCTTGCAGGAAAAGCGGAATGTAAAACAACAGGCTGAACAGGGTAAAACCCAGCAACAACGACAATAAAAACAATACATTCAGGCTTTTCACACGAAAAAGCTCAAGGGGTATCAGCGCATAAGGACAATAAGATTCCCATTTAATCAAAATGACCGTAAACAACACAAACACCAGCCCCAGCATGGCCACTTCCCAACCCATGCCATGCCGCCCCAACATTTCAACAAACAATTGCAGGCTGCCCAATGCCAAGGTAATTAACACGGCTCCAATCCAGTCCAGCCGGATGGTTTGCTTATGCTCATAACGGATAAGCGGCAAGTATTGCCAAACAAACCAAAGCCCCAACAGGCTAATGGGCACATTGACGAAAAAAATAGATCGCCAACCATAATACTCGGTAAGAAAACCACCTAGCGAAGGGCCAATCACGCTGGCAATACCAAATGAAGAACTTAAGAAAACCTGCCATTTCAGCCTGACCGCCGCGACCGGAAACAAGTCAGGAATGCAGGCAAATGCCGTTCCCACCAGCATACCGCCGCCGATACCCTGCAAGGCGCGGGAAAGAATCAGGTACATCATGCTGTCAGCCATGCCACTAAGTATGGACGCAGTGGTAAAAATAATAATTGAGGCAATGACAAATGGCTTGCGACCGTAAAAATCACCCAGACGTCCAAAAATGGGTACAGTAATAACCGAAGCCAGCAAATAAGACGTTCCTACCCAGGCATACAAATCAAAACTGTTCAATTCTGCCGCAATGGTCGGCATGGCCGTACTAACAATAGACTGATCCAGCCCAACCAGAATGGTAACAAAACACAAGCCGATAATAGCCAGGAGTGACTGACGAAACGGCAACCGTCTTCCGGTGCCCGAATCTTCATCATCAACATTAATGGGTTGTGCAGACATGATAGTAACACTTCAAAAATTAATTGATCGTGAAACTATTTTAGTTGAAATTATTTTACTGTCAATTAAATAAGTAAAAATAAACCGTTGCGTTTCCAAGAGTCTCGTAAACGCAACGGAATATTCAAATACTTTTTATACCAGACTTAGAACCGATCTTCTATAAAACCCTGCTGCTTAACGATCGTATCAATATCGACCAGGGATTTTAACAAGGCTTCCATATGGTGCAATGGCACTGCATTAGGGCCGTCTGACAAGGCTTGTGCAGGGTCGGGATGGGTTTCCATGAACAGACCGGAAATACCTGCTGCAACGGCTGCACGCGCCAAGACGGGAACAAACTCGCGCTGCCCGCCAGATGACGTACCCTGCCCGCCCGGAAGCTGTACCGAATGCGTGGCATCAAAAACAACCGGGCAAGCGGTTTGCCGCATAATAGCCAGGGAACGCATGTCTGACACCAGATTATTGTAGCCAAACGAAACGCCCCGTTCGCAAACCATGATGTTGGAGCCATCCCCCCCAGCATTAATGGCCGCTTCGCGCGCCTTGTTAACCACCTGAATCATGTCAGCAGGGGCCAGAAATTGCCCCTTTTTAATATTAACCGGCTTAAGCGTGGCCGCACAGGCCTGGATGAAATCAGTTTGGCGGCACAAAAAAGCGGGGGTTTGCAACACATCTACAACCGCTGCCACCTCTTTGACCTGGGTCTCATCGTGAACATCGGTTAACACCGGTACTTTTAATGCATCACGCACATCAGCCAGGATTTGCAGGCCCTCTTCCATGCCGGGGCCCCGATAGGACTTACCCGAGCTACGATTGGCCTTGTCAAAAGAACTTTTATAAATAAAGGGTATCTGCAGACGGCTGGTGATTTCCTGAAGGGCACCTGCCGTATCGAAGGCCATTTGCCGGGACTCGATAACACAAGGCCCTGCAATCAGAAAAAACGGCTTGTCCAGGCCGACTTCAAATCCGCATAAGTTCATGTTTTATCCTTTGGGGTACGCTGGTACTGGATATCCAGTGCCGCCTTGATATAACTGACAAACAGGGGGTGTTCCGCACGGGGTGTAGAGGTGAACTCGGGGTGGAACTGCACGCCCATGAACCAGGGGTGAGATGGGATTTCCATGATTTCCGGCAAGTTCTCGGTTGGCGTACGGGCACTGATGACCATGCCTGCCTCTTCAAGACGGGGCACATACACATTATTCACTTCATAGCGATGACGGTGACGTTCGTTGACCTCGGGACCGTAAATATCATAAGCACGGGTACCTTCCTTGACGGGGCAGCGTTGTGACCCCTTGCGCATGGTACCACCCAGATCGGAATTTTCACTGCGTGTTTCAAGCTTGCCTTCGCGATCTTGCCATTCGGTAATAAGAGCCACTACCGGGTGAGCGGTGGAAGGATCAAGTTCGGTACTGTTAGCCCCGCCCAGTTGCGCCACATTGCGGGCAAATTCAATCACTGCCAGCTGCATACCCAGACAAATACCCAGATATGGAATGCCGTTTTCACGGGCATATTTAATAGCCTGGATCTTGCCTTCGGTACCCCGTTTGCCAAAACCACCCGGCACCAGAATCGCATCTAGCCCATCAAGGCAGGCAGGACCATTTTTCTCGATGTCTTCGGAATCGATATAGTTGATGACAACCTTCGTTTTGGTATAAATGCCCGCATGCGCCAAGGCTTCGGTCAGGGACTTGTAGGACTCGGTAAGATCAACATATTTACCCACCATACCAATCTGGATTTCATGTTCCGGGTGTTCAAGCAAGTTAACCAGGTTGTCCCATTTGGACAAATTGGCTGCAGGCGCGGTAATACCCAGCGCATCACAAACAATGGAGTCCAGTTTTTGCTTGTGCAGCATTGCCGGAATTTTATAAATGGAATCTTCATCCCATACAGAAATAACCGCATCTAATGGCACGTTGGAAAACAAGGATATTTTGGCACGCTCATCGTCGGGGATGGGACGATCGGCACGGCACAGCAAGGTATTGGGATAAATGCCGATTTCACGCAATTTTTGCACTGAATGCTGGGTAGGTTTGGTTTTAAGCTCGCCGGCAGAAGCAATGAATGGAACCAGTGTAAGATGCACAAAAGCGGCACCCTGACGCCCCAGGCGATGGCTCATTTGACGAGCAGCCTCGAGGAACGGCAAGGATTCAATATCGCCAACCGTACCGCCAATTTCAACAATGGCGACATCGGCGTTACCGTCGTAGGCTTTTTTGGCGCCACGAATAATGAAATCCTGGATTTCATTGGTAATGTGAGGAATGACCTGAACCGTTTTACCCAGATAATCTCCTCGGCGCTCTTTACGCAATACCGATTCGTAGATTTGTCCGGTGGTGAAGTTGTTGGATTTATGCATGCGAGCGGAAATGAAGCGCTCGTAGTGACCCAGGTCAAGGTCGGTTTCGGCACCATCTTCAGTAACAAAAACTTCGCCGTGCTGAAGCGGGCTCATGGTGCCTGGGTCTACGTTAATGTAGGGATCCAGTTTTAACATGGTCACACGCAAACCGCGTGATTCCAGAATGGCGGCTAAAGAAGCTGCTGCGATACCCTTACCTAAAGAAGAGACCACACCACCTGTAACGAATACATACTTAGTCATCGTAAAAAAGCCCTTGGACCGGGCTGTAGCATGAAATGGAAATTATAACTGAGCTGCACTTTTTTTTCTTCCCTTAAATTGACTTTCTACAAAACCGGTTCGGGCAAAACCGGTATTTTTCATCCGTTCATTTATTGTGCCCGATGAATTGTCTTGCTTTTTTATAGTGCTTTCATGCATTGCCCTTCTGTCAAACCACCCACATAATCAAACTTGACTGTTCAACTTTAAATGGCAAATAAAAGAATGCAGACAAAAAGAAAAATCATCGTCCTGACCATTGGCTTTATTATTGCTTTTTTTAGCGCAATTGGCCTGCTTTCGCTTTGGGCCAGTTCCCTGTATTAGGGAATGAAACCCCTGTTGACAAGGCAAACAGGGGCTTTTACCTAACCCCCTGTCATTGACCGCTCATGACAGCCTAAGCACGGAAAACCCCGCCACAGAAGGTGCCCTTCTGCCGTGCGAGGTTTTTAATGCATTATGTTGCTTTATTTATATAAGAGCCGTTTTTATGACGTTGCGGGCAATAAAAACGCCCTACCGGCCATAAAGGACATTATTCGGTTGTTTTACCATCGAAATGTTCTTCAACCTCATCGGCCTTGGTAGGCTGCAACACGCCATCACGGTGCTCTGGAGGACCATAAATTGTGTAAAGTTTCAAGGCAACCGTGCCGGTATTTACCACATTATGCACGGCACCGGCCGGCACAATAATGGCAAAATCATCCTCAACCTGATGCGTGGCGCCATCCAGGTACAAAGTACCTTTACCCTCTTCGATCCGCAAGAACTGGTCGTGGGTTTCGTGCACTTCCTGGCCGATTTCCTCTCCGGGCTGCAGGGTCATCAGTACCAATTGCAGATTTTTGCCCGTGTATAAAACCTTACGGTAATTTTCGTTTTCAACGGTCAGTTTTTCAATATTATCTACAAAGCCTTTCATTCATATCTCCAGTCAAGAGTTTACAGGACTACTGTTAAACGATTATAAGCATGGTTGCAGTTAATTTCTTTAATCAAACATACAGAAACATAAATTAAATCAAATCAACAAGACTTGAAATTGCAAACATGATACTCATATACTAAACAGGTTGTTACAGCGCTGTTCAAATTTATTATTTCCCTAACCAAAATGCTTCTTTATATCATAAAGAAACATTTAACCTGGAGTATGTAAATATCATGAGCAATCTGACACGTTACGAAGATTTAAATGATCTGTTTAACGGTTTTTTCCTGAAACCCGTTGGTTTTCCCAAAAATGCCCCCGCGCTTACCATCAAAACAGACATCTCGGAAAAAGAAGATGCCTTCCTGGTAAAAGCAGAACTGCCTGGTGTCAAGAAAGAAGATATTAAAGTCAAAATTGAAGGTGATACACTCAGCATTAGCGCTGAAGTCAAGCAGGAGTCTGAAAAGAAAGAAGGTGAACGCGTCCTGCACAGTGAACGCTACTATGGTTCGGTCAGCCGCAGCTTCCGTCTTGGCAATGAAATTGACCAAGCTGCGTCCACGGCAAAATACGAAGATGGTGTCCTGAACCTGGAGCTTAAAAAACTCGCCAACAAGCCTTCATCTCACCTGACGGTTGAATAAACCCGGGCAAATTTATGCCAAGCAATAAAAAAGGCTGCCAGTAAAGCAGCCTTTTTTATTGGGAGAAAACCTTGCAGAAAAAACCGCAAAAACAGGATCAGCCAGACCCCAGGCCAGTTCCTCCGGTACGTCCTGACAATGATGAATGCTGTCATAGTGGGTGCGACCCCTGCGTATTTGACCTTTACGAAGAGGAGATGGCGCGTTACCGGGAGGCGCTGAAAAAATGGCAAAAGCGCCAACCCAAACCCCGGCATTGATTTTGCCTAACGGCTTTCCAGAATGGCACCGCCCTCACCTTCCCAATTTTGCTCACTTTCATTAAGCGGTTTTTTTTGGGCGTATTTTTTAATACGGGCATGAACATCCGGATACTTTTCAAAAATGGCACGGGCCTGTTCAGAAAAATCATCGGTTTCATGAAGCCGCCTTACTTCAATCACATCGCCTTCCTGCAAGGGACATAGCAAGGCCCATTCCACCGCCTGGTCTATGGAATTTACTTTAAGCATCCAATAGACACCCAATGTTTCAGTCACCCCCTCATAAGGGGAATGCTGAATAATTTGCTTCCCGCCTTCGTATTTGATCCTGACCCCGGAAGCGGGCGGATGCAGGGCGTTCAATGACAGCAAAACCCCTGCCTTGAACAGCAGATCGTTATACTTCATCATGGACTCCAAAGCCACGTTATCAGATACGATCGACTTGCTCGCCGTGTCATAACCTTTGGGAATCATTAAAATAAGCACTCTCATGACAATACCTCCTAATAAAAGGGGTGATTACATTGATAGGTTTGCTTCAGTTTTAAATGTTATCCACTGTTATTGTTGAAATCCTTGTGAACAACTTTCAAATAAGATTGTACAGCTATTCCAAGCAATTGAAAAACAAGCGTATTTTTATTAACGCGCTATTTTTGACCAATACCCCGAATACCCTTTATACTTTATTGTTTATGCATTGCGGACACCCCCCTGTTTTAGCCTTTAGTTAAAAAAACAACCGCTGCCTGCCTGTAACCCGCCTACTGCAACACACTGAAAAAGAACATCACCTTCATCAAGGCAGCACCATAAAAACGGCCAAAAAACGCTGTTACAATAAACGGATAATCTTTGCACAATTGCAATACCCAAATAAAACAAAACCAAACTGAAGGAAGCGCCATGAACAATGAAATCACCCCCACCCCCTCTCCGGCTACCGACCCTAAAACCTATTCCATAATTATTTATATTTTGATGGCACTGGGCCTGTTTACCGGTGTTTTTGGTTTGGTGGCCATTATCATGGCCTATGTTAAAAAAGACGAGTTCAAAGGCACGGTTTATTATGACCATATGCTTTACCTGATCAAAACCTTCTGGGTAGGCCTGGTGGCAGGCATTATCGGCTTTATCCTAATGATTATTCTTATTGGCTGGATTGTTATCATTGCCGCCTACATCTGGTTTATATACCGCATTACTGTTGGCTTTATCAATCTTCTTGATGGCAAACCGGTTTCCACTACCTCATGGTTTTAAGCCAATAAAAAAAGGACTGAATCCGGCCATTGCCAAGATTCAGTCCCTTGTTGTCGCATCACGCTAAAAACTACAACTCTTTTCTGGCCGAAGCCCTTGCATGGGCTCCACCACCTGCCGTAACACTGGCATCATGATCGCCCGAATGAAGCAGGCCAAGCACAACCTGCCAGCCAACTGAGAAGGCCCCCACAATAAACACCACATCTCCAAAAGTACGGACCCATCGCAAGGTTTCCAAAAAACCCTGCTGAAGGAAGGTATCACTACGTGCATACCACATACCCACCCCCACACTGGCCTCAAACTGGAACAGGCCGACCGGCAGCAGGCTGGTGAAAATCATTAATACCAACCCCGCATTCAGCCACCAAAACCCGGTGCCCATCAATTTATCGCTAAACACCAGGCCCGGTTTAATGTAACGCAGCACCAGCAGCACAAAACCAATGGCCAGGAATCCATAAACACCAAACAGGGCCGCGTGCGCGTGCACTGCTGTCGTGTTCAGGCCTTGCAGGTAGAACAAGGCAATCGGTGTATTAATCATGAAACCAAAAATACCAGCACCCACCATATTCCAGAATGCAACGGCCACAAAACACATCAATGGCCATTTCACTTTTTCCATCCATGGTGCCCGTGCTTTCAGGCTCCAGTGTTCCCATGCCTCATAGCCAAGCAGAATCAAGGGGACGACTTCTAATGCACTAAACGCGGCACCAATCGCCATAATGGGTGTTGTGGTACCCGAGAAATACAGGTGGTGAAAAGTGCCCGGCACGCCCCCCACCATAAACAGGGATGCCGCCGCCAGACTGGCCGTGGTTGCCATACGCTTGGAAACCAGCCCCATGCTGGAAAACACAAAGGCTAAAGCGGTAGTAGCGAACACCTCAAAAATACCCTCTACCCACAGATGCACCACCCACCAGCGCCAGTATTCCATAATAGTAATATTGGTACGCTCGCCATAAAACAGGCCAGTACCATAAAACAGGCCAATCGCAATGGTAGACATGCACAGCAGGGCCAGCAGGTTTTTATCACCGCCCTGCTTCATGGCAGGAATAAAGGCCCTGAGCATTAGCCCCAGCCAGAAAACAATACCAATAAACAAAGCCAGCTGCCAAACCCGGCCAAGGTCCAGATACTCATAGCCCTGGTGACCCAGCCAGAAATTCAGGTGCTCTGGCATAACCTGTTTGATGGCCAGGAAATTACCTATCAACGTGCCTACTACCACCACTATCAAGGCCACAAACAATATATTCACCCCCAGTTTTTGATACGGAGGATCTTTCCCACCGTTAACCAATGGCCCCAGAAACAGGCCAACACTTAAGAATGCCGTGGCAATCCAGAAAATGGCCAGTTGCAAGTGCCAGGTGCGGGTTAATGAATAGGGAAACCACTGTGAAACGTCAATACCATAAAAATGCTGCCCCTCGATGGTATAGTGCGCGGTAAATCCGCCCAGCAGAACCTGCGCGGCAAACAAGGCAACCACGACAAACAAATATTTGCCCAAGGCCTTTTGTGACGGGGTTAGCCCCACCAGCAAAAGCGGGTCATTAACAGGCGCCTGTGGTTCGGGTTCATGGCGGCGTAAAAACGCCCAGCCCATCACCAGAAAACCGGTCCCGGCAATCAGGATAATCACACAGGCCAAAGACCACAGTACATTTTCGGTTGTCGGCTGGTTATCAATCAAAGGCTCGGGTGGCCAGTTATTGGTATACGTTGCCACACTGCCCGGCCTTTCGGTAGAGGCAGCCCAGGATGTCCAGAAAAAGAATTTGGTTAACGCCTGCCTGCGTGCATCATTAGGCAAGGTATTTTCTTTCATGGCGTAGTTGTCGCGCATTTGCCGTAGTGCAGGATCATCCCCATACAGCCTGAAATAATGGTCTGCCGTTTGTTCAATGGCCTGTGCACGCTGCTCGGAGACGGTCATCACACCGGTTTCGGCATTCAGGGTATTGGCCCTGAATTCTTTTTTGGCCGCATAATTCAGGCTTGCCTGGCTATCAAAATCCAACTCATCATAAGACTTGCCGTACTTGTCTAGCGCAGCCAGATCCAGCCAGGCCAGCAATTCCCGGTGCAACCAATCTGCCGTCCAGTCTGGTGCCTGGTAGGCACCATGCCCCCAAATGGAACCAATCTGCATTCCACCGGTACTTTGCCAGGCCGTTTGACCATTCAACACATCGTCTTTGGTCATGACAACCTTACCCGAAGGCGTTACCACCTGATTGGGAATAGGGGGTACATGCTTGTAGACCTCTACACCAGCCAAGCCCAGGATTGCAAATGTTATCGTCAGAACGGCGATTAATGTCCACCATAATGCCTTGTACTCTCTCATGATACTTCCTCCCTCATGCCTACTTGTGAAACCGTGTTTTCACTAACAAACAACTTTGGTACCGAAAATAAACCAATGAAATCACCATTACGTGGTAGAGCCGATTATTGTTTTTTAATACTTATATATTTTTATTATTTACTTGAATAAAAGCGATGGCGCAAAATGCGTCAATCTGTACGTGGCACCCCATATTCGCATTGAACTCCATAGATACGATAAGCGTCAAGCAACATCTGAATTAGCGTTACATTTATTACCGAATTATTAAAATGCTTTCCTTTTGCAAACAGTCAGTCACGCGGTACATAAAGACTTGAAAAACTGGCGGGGCTTTGTGCTACTTCGTAGCGCTGCGTCCAAATTTCGGACACCGAATCATCCATCACCGGGAACTGTCTGGCCAGGCCTGAAACCGCAACATCCTGACCGGCAGTATTCCAGGAAACCACCAACACAAAAGGCGGCTGATCTTTAGTGTACGGCATGTCATCCATGCCATCAGATGACATGCTAGCCCAAAGTTCTTCGATGACCCGAGCCGGCCTGGCAACATCTCCATCACTTTTTCCGGCATAAGCCGGCGGTGCCAGCGGGGCTTGCTGAACCGGCATCCAATCCATGTTAGGGCCTACCGGATCAACCAGGCCAAGACAAGGCTCACCCAGACAATCAGCAGCCTGCGCCTGGGCATCAGGGATCTCTTTGCGGCTGGCATGCAAAAGACCTGCCCTGGTACCCATGACCGGCGCCATGACAAATCGCCAACTAACATTCGGCCCAACACCAAACTCCGCAGGCGCAGCCACCTGTGCTTCGGGCACAAATGCCAACAGCTCGTTGCGACGTGCCGGCCCCACGTTATAGCGTGTGACTTCCACATAGTCCTGCCGTGCCTCCGGAACCTCAGAAGAAGCATTCATGCTGTAAGCAACCCGATAGCGGGCATGCGGCAAGCTGGCTTCTTTAGCATCAAACAGCAATATTGCGCGAGTAATGGGATCCAGGTCCGCATCTGGCAAACTTATCGACGCGCGCCCATTTGGCGCTCCAGGAAAATTTCTTTTTGAATAATAATGATCACCGGTTAAGCTATCGGGATCAACAATGACATAATCCTGAGCCTGGACAAATTCCCGGGCGTTAACGTCAAGCGCTGCCAATGCCTGCTGGTAAACCTGACTGGCTGCCGTTGGCCCTGCTAGCAAGAACAGGCCTGTCACCCCAAGTATCAGACGTGTACTCATGACTGGCTACCTCCGGTTTCTACAGAAACATCCCGGGCCTCAGGCGTACCTGAAGTCCAACGGGCTGCCCTGTCTTTCAACTGGCCGAACTTGCTGGACACCCCTTCCAGACGGGATGTCCAGGTGGGGTCCGGGCTTTGGCCCTCAATGGCTTTAAAATAAGACTGCAACAGGCATGCAATGGCAAAAGGCTCAATGACTGCAGCCTTAATCGACCAGGCAAACAGCAGGGCAAATACAACACTACCTGCCGACCAGGTGCCGGGCATGAAATAAACCAAGGCGGCAGCCGGTGCCAGCAACACCAGAAACACCAGTAGCGACAGCCCGTACATCAGCACGGTAAGCCAAGCCGCATTCCTGAGCATTCCCGGTGCATTCTGTGCGTACAAAACCAGGGCCGTTTGTGCCGACGTCCAGGGATTGCCACTTTCCGTTTTGATGGCATAGGCAAGTATGATTTCATCAATTAAACCCACCGACACCCGAAGAAAGACGCGCACCACCCCCATCACCTGTTGCATGCCCGGGATGGGAAGAATACTGCCCAGCCCTTGCAACAAGCCTGTAATGGCAGTAATGACACCCTTGACAAGCTGGTCTATCACGAACAGCACATTGGCTTGAGCGTAACGGCTTTTCACCACCGAGCCGGCGTACTCAATTTGCGACTTGCCACCCGGTATGGGCTTGCTGTCAAGCAACTGCACCATTGCCGCGATATGGG
Organism: Advenella mandrilli; assembly: GCF_016595155.1. Lineage (GTDB taxonomy): Bacteria > Pseudomonadota > Gammaproteobacteria > Burkholderiales > Burkholderiaceae_B > Advenella > Advenella mandrilli. Next base: position 258,155 of record NZ_JAENGP010000001.1, on the reverse strand, counting down.
CAGCCTTAACCATGTACAGAATGTATTCCCTAAGAAAATACATAATTCCCGCCGTTACGCCAAAACCAATGGCTCCTCCCCAGAACGCGGCCGTTGCCTGAAAACCCTCGTCACCCAGCCCGCCAATTCCCCAACCAATGCCCGATCCTATGCCCGTTATCAGGATATACGCCAGCGTAATGCCAAAATACACCGCACAGCGCAATAAAATGAAGGGCATGGTTTGCATCATTAATGTCAAGGATCGCCCAATACTGAAATCCCACATATACTTTCTCCTTAACCTGTTTTTATCAATTGGCCCTGCCAACTAAATCACCATCACGCAGTGTATCTAAAGTTCACTGGAAAGAAACCGTATTAACAGACGGGATGCCCCGGCTCACTCTTGGGCAACACTCGCCGGCAGGGTCAATAACAAAGCAATCAGGTCTGCCTGACGGTTGGTATTTGTTTTCTGAAAAATATTGCGTTTATGAAAAGCCACCGTGGTTAGGGAAATATCGAAAGCTTCAGCAATTTGATCAGGCCGCAACCCCTGGGCGAAGGCCCAGGCAATCCGCGCCTCGGTCGGGGTTAACTTGAACAGGACGTCAAGCGCCTTGACCGGCACCGGTTCATTATTACCGCCTGCGCTAATAAATAATGCCGCTGCACAAGCATCGTCTTCGCTGCCCACACCGTCAAGCGCACAAACGGTCACCAGCAAATCACGCTGGCCATTCAAACGGGGAAAAGACAGGAACTCGGTATATTCCCGTCCATTCAAACCGGCATCAACGGCCGCCCGAATCACAGAAAATAAACCGTCAAAACCCTGTACTCCTTCAGCACTGAATACTCCCCGGGCGACAGAATCGGCACAATCAAACATCAAGCGCTGCGCTGAAATATTGGCAAACTGGGTCCGGCCTTCACGATCAAGAAGAACCACACCTGCCGTTATCAAATTAAACATGCGTGCCAGGCGATGAAAAACCTGGCCATCAAGCTGCTGCCCGGCACCAGCCAGTTCTGCCATCCAGCCCGAATCACCGGACAGCTTGTTGCGCACACGCTGAACCTGCCGAAGGCGTGCCGCAATCGTCGCCAGCATCAAATCAAAATTCACGGGTTTAACCAGATAATCATCGGCACCGGCATATTTGCCTTGCGTAATCTGATCCGAACCATCCTGGGCACTCAGGAAGACAAAAGGGACATCCGCCAAATCGGTCATGGTTTCCCGAATCACGCGTAACAGCGCGTAGCCATCCATCACGGGCATGGCAATATCACACAGGATCAAGTCGGGACGACAGTCTTTAAGTCGCTGCAAGGCATCCTGACCATGCACCGCTTGCACAACCCTATAGCCGGCACCCACAAGTTCATCGGATAATATCTCACGCAAATCCGGTTCATCTTCCACCCACAGAATCGTTGCTTGCGTGCCACCGGTGGCAGTCTCTCTCATGACCCGTTCTCCTTGTCAGACATTCGTTCACTTCGTACCATGTTAACCACCTGCTCACCTTCATGGTTGCCCAGAAAACATAAGATAAAGATCGATCCTTCCCCTGGCTCGGAACTGGCATAAACTTTACCCTGTTGCAACGATGCCAACTCGCTCGCAATATGAAGCCCAATGCCTGTCCCAACGACATCTGTCGCCGTCCGGGCCCTGAAATAACGCTTGAAAACATGCGGCAGGTCATCCTTCGAGATGCCTCGTCCATAATCGCGCACCGCACAGCATACCCACCCTGCTTCACGATAAACGCGTACCGACACTGGCATGGGATCATTGGAGTATTTGATGGCATTGGACAGCAGGTTACCAATAATCTGGATGGTTAATACCGGATCGCAGGCGACTGTCGACGCACCGCCGGTTTCATCCAGAAACTGTATTTCCCGAGCTGACGCAAGCAGTTTTTGCTCGGCCACTGCCTGTTGTGCCAGATGAGCCAGATTGCATGATCTTATGGTTACTTCAAGCTGCTCCATGAAACGATCGGCCTGCAAAATATTTTCAATCAGGTAAGTAAGCCGCTGCACCGCTTCCCTGGCCTTGGCTGCCCGCCGTTTGACCTCGTCGGTGTCCATCCGGTTACCGGCACGAATCAATCTTTGCATGGTGGCATCAATAATCGCCAGGGGCGTACGGAACTGATGTGAGACCATAGACCCAAAACTGCGATACAACTCACTGATTTTACGTTCGTTTTCAAGCTGCTTGCGCAACTCAATCTCGCGCTGCCTGCTACGTTCATTATCCCTGGTTTTTTTCAGTGCCAGCAGCAACTGTATGGATATGAATGCGCTACCGCCCCAGATGCCAATCATCAGAAAAAAAATGGCCAATACCGCATTGCGGTAAGTATCAATCCGGGCCCCGGCCTCTTCCCACTGGGCCACCATGGCCATATTTGAAGCATTAAACAATAAGGCATTGAGTTCATTCAATGCACTACGCAAGTGCTCATAATCCGTCTGCCCTGCCCGGGCAGTACCGATCCGGTTGCCCAGACGCAGGACTGTTTCTGCCTGCCCGGCAATCATGTCCGCCATGCCTATCGCTTGCAACGCCCTTTTCTGCGGGCCATCATTAAGCACACTAATACGGCTTAAAAACATCTGATAGCGATGCGTAATATCATGGGCGGATTCCGGGTCCACAAGACGATGTTGAACCGCATCAGCCAGCATCAGGCTTTCGATATGAGTCTGGTATATGACCCATACCATGTTGTCATTCACATTATTGCGAATAGCCCGCTGAATGTCGGCCAGACGAAACAGCGTAACGGTCAACAAAACCGTCAAGACAACAATCGCCAGTATCGGAAGCACATAACCCAGCACTCTGGAGCGCACAAAGCCCATGCCGTCACCAGATCATTTCACGGTCAGGCGATGCAACTGCCAAACCCATCGATAGTCATAGCGAATATCTTGCAATTGCCGCCAATCATCACGCGGGTAAACAATCCAGAACGGCCCTTTGCCAGAGGAAAGCAAGCGTTCCCCATCCATATGGGTTGCCAGTAAAACGTCATACTCATGAAAGTCAATCATGGGGATGTCGACACTATAGTTGTTAAGTGCCAGGGCGGTTACCACCTTGCCTTCCGCCTGCAACAGACTCAATAAATCGCGCACTAGAAAACCGTCAAACTGCCTGACGCCATCAGTCACCGCGGTTGTTGTCCTCAAGCGATGGCTTGGCAAGCCCTGGAGAATCCCGATATCCAGATGTGCCTGACCCAAAACATTTGCACGATTAATCGCCCCATCCACCACCAGAAGCACCTCTTGGAATGGCAGAGGCAGGCTGGCCGATTTCATGTTGACCGTATCAGAAGCCCGGACTTGCTGCATGAGGCCTGATACGATGATAAGCGGCAACCAGACCGATATTGGAACCCATTGCCGAATCTGTCCCCTAGTACCTTGCATACTTCCCCCTGGACCTGAAAATGCCTCTGGGCCTATACCTGCCCATCTATTATGATTATTATTTTAAACAGGGCTCTGCGATAAGAGCCCTGCCGTTATTGCCTGCACTATATCAAGATTCAATTAAAGAAACAAATGGCAAGAGTCGCTTACGGGTTTGGCTTGACTTCTACCTGCGTACTGGTCAAAACCTCTTTGGTATCACGCATCATATACCTGACCTGGTAAACACCTGGAATTGCCGGAGCATGTACCGACAAGGGACTACCCTGGCTGACACGTGTTGCGGCAAGCGGTGCAGTGTCGGGTGTGGCATCCATGGGTACGACCTCGATGAAATCCTGCCGGTTTCCCGGGCCGCTCCAGGTGACTTCAATAACAGAACCGGCTGCCACGGAAGCGGGTGCAGTAATACTGCCAGCCGTTTCTGCCAGGGTAACCGGCAAACTGGCCAATACCCGTTTTGAGCTGTCCAGCACATAACGCAATTCATACTCACCCACCTCGGCCGGCATTTTGAGCACAAGCGGTGAACCTGAAGAGGTGCGTGCATAATCAAGGTATTTATTGGCGGGGGCGCCTTTAGGAACAACGGTCACGTAGTCTGACTTATTATCCGGCCCTGTCCATGCCACAGTTACTTTGCCGCCCGGCACAGCAGTATTCATCAGTTCCAGTCGCGCCAAAACCGGCGTGATGGTTAGGGGTTGCGATGCCAGCACACGTTTGGAACTGTTCAAAACATAACGGATTTCATAGTTCCCCAAACCATCAGGCACCAAAAGGCTGACGGGGTTTCGGGCGCTCGTGCGGGCGTAATGATTGTATTCTTTATCGGGCGCGCCAGCCTCAACCACTGTGATGTAATCACCCGGGCTATCGGGCCCCGTCCATTGCACCTCTATGGTTCCTCCTGCCCCAATACTTTCAGGGCCAGAAACCGTCGCCTCTACAGACATCAATTCAATCGTTTGCCTGGCCAGCACCTTGCGGTCTTTATTCTGAACATAACGTATTTCATGCGCCCCCAAGGCATCGGGTGCCTGTAACCGTAAAACCTCTCCGCTGGCAGTACGTTGATATACGCCATATTCTGAATCCTTGGCATCGGGCGTGACAATGGTAATGTAATCACCTGAATCGTTCGGTCCACTCCAGGTAACCTCAATAACCGTTCCGGCCCTGGCCACTTCGGGTCCCGAGACAGTTGCCGATGGCAAGCTTGGTGTTGGCAATGGTGCTGGTGGTGCAACGTTGGCAACCGGTGCGGTGTGCACCGCCGCAAGCGCGGCGTTCATTGCCTTGCTTAAATGTGCCGCATTACTGGCTTCAAAGTATTGTCCACCTGTATTGTGCGCCAGACAGGCAACCTGTTCTCCTTGCTGCCTGGTCAGGCCGAATCCCACCACGTGCGTCGTGAAATCAACCCCGCTTTGCTTAAGTTCGGTTCCCAGGGCACAAGGATCGGCCTGACAGGTTTCTTCGCCATCGGTAATCAAGATCACGGTTGCCTTGTCTTCGGTATAGCGTAAAGCATTTGCCGCCTGCTGAACCGCCGCAGACAACGGGGTTTTGCCAAGAAATTTCATATTTTGCACGGCTTGCAATACCGCCGTTTTATTGGCCTGGCCGGGCGGCACCAGCATTTCAATATCGGTGCAGCTGCCTTTTTCGCGATGGCCGTAGGCCATTAAACCCAGCTCCATCGTATCAGGGACGGTTTCAAGCATGTTGCGTAAAGCCTGCTGGGCAATCTCATGCTTGGGTTTGCCATCTATTTGTCCCCACATTGAACCCGAGCCATCAAACACGATGATGGCCCGTTCATTGGCTAGCGTATAAGCACTCGCTGTCAGCATCATTAACAGGGCTACCGGTTTACATATTTTCAACACAAAAACGCTCCAGACAACAGGGTTGATCAGGAGAATGTGCAGGCAAGATAAGCCTGTGAACTGCCACATTCGTTCAACTCAATATTGGCGCTATTCTAATAGTACGCCTGTAATCTGTCACCGTTCGTTTGAATGGGTCTGGCAATAGGCTCACAGCAAGGCATTTCCACGCGGGAGCATGGGAACGAAGATACACGAGAAGAGCTTGAGAGCGAGGAGCACGAGAAGCGCCTGAAAGCGGAGGAAACCACCTTGGGAAATCACTGCCACCCCGTTCAAACGAACGGTGTGTAATTTGCCACTTGACATTAGTATGCGGTAAGTGCAATGTCCGCACATTTCCATCTCTTGATTTAATTTTTTTACAGCAGAGCATCAATGAATTTTTACAACAGAACATCAATGAATATAATCAAACAAATTTCCGCTGCGCTGGTTTTATACTTGGGATTTGCTTATATTGCCCAAGCCAAACCGCTAACGGCCCAGCAGGTTGAACAGTTTATCGTCAGCATGCCTGAACTCACCGCGATAGGTGAAAAACACAATAAAAACAAACACCACAACATCGACCCGTCACAACCTTTAGGCTCAAGCCTGAAACAGATGGATCGACAGGGCCCCGAATATGCCGACCTTACCCAGCTCGCCTCGCGTCACGGTTTTTCCAGTGTAGAGCAATGGGCTGATATTGGCGATCGCACGATAAAGGCCTACTTGATCGCAACAAGCGGCTTGTCCAGGGACGCAGTAGAAGCCGGATACCAACAGGGCATTACCAACATCAACAAAGACCCCGCCCTTAACGCAGCCCAAAAGGAAGCCATTTTGACGCGTATGGCAAAAAGCCATCAGCGCAACATGGATGCCCGACAAGCTTCAGAACAAGATCTACCCGCTGTACGGCCACACATGACCGTGCTTGATAGCCTGTTCGACTAACCCGTCGGTTAAAAGCAAAGCCCCCATTCCAGCATATTTCCATCAACCCAATCCCAGTCTGGCCGCCAGCCCGGTACGCCGGACAATAAATTTCTCCAGCTCAGCCAGCAGGAACAGTAACAACCCGGCAGCCAGCACCTTGCCCCATTCCAGCAGTGACAGGCTGGCAGAATTGAAGATCGTTTGCATGATTGGCAAATAGGTATAGGCCAGTTGCAAAGGGATGCAGGCGGCAACCGCCAACAGGATATAGCGGTTGCCAGTCAGGCCCTCGCGGCTTAACACCGATTTAAGAATAAAGCGGCTGTTGAACAGGTAGAATACTTCACAAACCACCACAATATTAACCGCCATGGTCCGGGCCACCTCAAGGCTGGTGCCCGCATTCAATTCCCACAAAAACACCCCCAGCGCACCAATCATAATAATGACCGACACCATTAAGACACGCCAGATAAAAAAGCCCGAGAGCAAGGCTTCGCCGGGCGGACGGGGCCGCCGGTCCATAATGCCCCGCTCGGCCGGCTCAAACGCCAATGCCAGGCCCAGCGTACCCGATGTGGCCATATTAATCCACAACACCTGGGCCGGTGTTAATGGCAGGGTCAATTCAAACAGGATGGCGGCAATCACCACCAGGACTTCCCCACCGTTGGTGGGAAGCATGAAAAGAATGAATTTTTTCAGGTTATCGTAAACAGCCCGACCTTCACGCACAGCACTGGCAATGGTGGCAAAGTTGTCATCGGCCAGCACCATATCCGACGCCTCTTTGGCGGCTTCGGTGCCTTTCATGCCCATGGCTACACCAACATCGGCACACTTCAGGGCCGGGGCATCATTAACCCCGTCTCCGGTCATGGCCACCACCTGCCCACTTTCTTGCAAGGCCTGCACCAGACGCAGCTTGTGTTCGGGTGCTGCCCTGGCAAAAACATCCACCTCCATGGCCACATTACGCAAGGTCTCGTCATCCATCACTGCCACTTCCGCACCGGTCAGGGCAGGCTTGCCAACGCCAATATTCAGCTTTTCACCAATGGCTCGGGCAGTTTCCACATGATCACCGGTAATCATTTTGACGCGAATACCGGCACGATGGCACTCACGTACAGCCTGTACCGCCTCTTCACGGGGCGGATCCATAATGCCCAGTAATGCGATCATGACAAAATCCGACTCCATATCGTTATGGTCAAGTAAATCACTTTTTGGTGCAGACCGCTTGCATGCCAGTGCCAGCAGGCGCAAGCCCTGGGCTGCCATATCGTTGGACATGCGCCGCCAGTAATCAACATCCAGTTCCTGTTCACCATTACTACCCAGCTGCGTGCGGCACATATCCAGGATACGTTCCGGTGCGCCCTTGACAAAAATCCAGGGTTCTTGCTGGCTGTCACAGTGGTAAGTGGCCATGAAGCGGTGCTGGGATTCAAAGGGAATGGCATCAATCCGGGGCCAGGCATTCTCATTGGGCTCATTCAGGGTAAGGCCCGCTTTTGCCCCCAGTACCAGCAAGGCACCTTCAGTGGGATCGCCCTCTACCCACCACCTGCCCTCTTCATTCAACAAACGGGCATCATTACACAACACACCAGCACGAATGGCCAGAGCCAGTTCGGGGTATTCGGCAGCCGTAATACAGCGCCCGTCAATGCATAATTCACCGCTTGGTTCATAACCCACGCCCTCTACATTGACTCTGTGCTCGGCACATATAATGCGCTGCACAGTCATTTCGTTACGGGTTAAGGTACCAGTCTTGTCAGAACAAATAACGGTTACCGAACCCAGGGCCTCGACGGCCGGCAACAGGCGAACAATCGCGTTGCGCCTGGCCATACGGCGCACGCCCAATGCCAGGGTGACGGTCATAATGGCTGGCAAGCCTTCAGGTATGGCAGAAGCGGTTAACGCCACAACCATCATGAACATGTCCTGGGGACTGTGCCCGCGCCATAACGTGCCCAGAACAAAAGTCAGTGCCGACAAACCCAGAATAAAGAAGGCCAGTTGACGGGCGAAATAATCCACCTTGCGTAGCAGGGGTGTTGCCAGGTTACGAATTTCTGACAGCATCTGGTTGATTTTACCCAGCTCTGTTTGGGCGCCGGTTGCCACCACCACCCCTACCGCCTTGCCATAAATAACCAGCGTGCCCGAATAAGCCATGCCATAACGGTCACCCAAAGGCGTATCGGGCTCGGCAGTTTCTGTATTTTTTTCTACCGGCAGGGATTCGCCAGTCAGGGCAGCCTCTTCAATACGCAGGTCTCGTACATTAATCAGACGTAAGTCAGCAGGCACCCGGTCTCCCGAGACAAGAGCCACCATGTCGCCGGGCACCAGATCGCCAGCGTCAATGTCATGGTGCTGGCCGTCCCGGATGACCGTAGCGTGTGGGGAGAGCATATCGCGGATGGCATCCAGTGCCGATTCCGCCTTGCCTTCCTGGATAAAACCAATAATGGCATTAAGCACCACCGCCATCATCAGCACGCCAGTATCTATCCAGTAACCAAGCGAAGCCGTGATAACCGCAGCACCCATCATGACATACAGCAGAAGGTTATGAAACTGCAGCAGAAAGCGTAGCAGCGGCCCGCGTTTTTTGGGCGGTGCCAAACGGTTGAAACCATATTTCGTTAAGCGCTGCCGGGCCTCTTCTTGTGCCAGGCCGCCTCTGCCAGTTTGCAACATTTGCTCTACCTGGCCGGGTGTTAAGGTATGCCAGTCTGTGGGGGACAACTGTTGGGGTAAGTCTGTGTTTACACGGTCTGTCATTAATGAAGCCTTGTCTGATCGTAGCAACTTAAGGAAGAGTTAGTTACGAATTGAACGAAAATATAAGCAGATTTTACATGGCCGTGATGACACCGTCCAGCCGGGACTTTTGAGTTTTAAGCATTACTGAGAACAGTGAAAGCATATTCCAGACAAAAAAATCCGGCACACCAGGCATGCAATGCATGAACGCCCTGTGTGCCGGATTCCTGTTTAAGCCGAATAACCATCGCCAACACTCACCATTGTCCAATGGCAAGAAAACTTCAATGCCAACTAGAACGGTGTCTGGCTGTTAACACTGTCTAACGGTTCCAGTGCTGAAAAATCCGATCGTGTGGCAATATACTCAGGCCGTGGTGCCAAGCCATACCTGGGCTGCTCAAGCGTATTTTCAACACTGTTATACACCATGAATACGTTTGACCTTGGCCAGGGAGATATATTGCTGCTTGATCCATGCATGGTATTGCAGTCAAAAAACACCACCGAACCGGCCTTGGCTTGCATGGTCTTAATACCGCCCTGCTCTACCAGCAAGCTTAAGGTAAGTGGATCTGGCACCCCATATTGCTGTTTTTTAAGCGACTGTTTGTAATGCTCACCCGGTGTTTCACCAACACATGAAATAAATTGCATCTGTGAGCCCGGCACCAGCATTAGCGGACCATTGCATTCATTATTATCAGTCAGCAACACAGAACAGCTTAACGCACGCATTGTCGGCATGCCGTCTTCCACGTGCCAGGTTTCAAAGTCTGAATGCCAATAAAACTCCTTGCCGGTAAATCCCGGTTTAAGGTTGGCCCGGGATTGGTGGATGTATACTTCCGAACCCAGGATTTGCCTTGCCACATGAATAAGTCGCGGGTCACGGGCAAGGCGGCTAATAGACGCATTCAAGGCATGTACCTTGAAAATGGAACGCACGGCATCACTGCCCGGCTCTGTAATGGCCTCATCCATGCCGGCAATAGATTCATCCTTGCTCATGCGGACAACCTCTTTGAGCAAAGCCGCAACCTCTTCCGGTGTAAAGACATTTTCAATTAACAGAAAGCCATCGCGCTGGTAAGCGTTCAGTTGCCCTGCCGAAAGCGCATTTGCGTAATTGCCGTCATTCCATACCACGGGCTCATTTCTGGCCATAATAGCTGCCGTGCTACTGGTACGTGAAGCATAAAGATCAGTCATAGATGTGGTTATCATTGCATCCTCCCATTAAACGGTATCAGTCACCAATGGGTAAACACCTTCTTCATCATGCACTTCAAGGCCCGTCAGCGGTGGGTTGAAAACGCAGATCACCCGCAAGGGTTCTTTACCGCCACGCAGCCAGTGCTCGTCATGTTGATCCAGTGCATAAACCACCCCTGGGCCCAAGGCGTATTTTTTGCCATCAGCCACGGTTTCAATTTCACCGTCACCTTCAACACACCATACGGCTTCCAAGTGGTTCTGATAGTGAATATGTGTTTCGGTACCCGGAAAAATAACTGTTTCATGAAATGAGAATCCCATGCCGTCTTTTTTCAATAACACACGACGGCTCAACCAGTTTTCGGTAACCACTTCTTCCTTGGTACCAATCACATCTTTCACATTCTTGACAATCATTTCCTTATTCCTCCAAATTTCAATACCTGGGCATTAATACCCTGGTTTTTTAATACTTCCGTTACACTGCGCTCGATAATTTCCAGCCCACGAATCAGAATTTCGTCTTCGATCGTCAAGGCCGGAAGAATTTTCAGCACCTCATCACGCGCACCCGAAGTTTCTATGACCAAACCATGGCCAAACGCTTTTTTGACTACTTTATTAGCCAGTTCAGGTCTGCCTTCGAACACCAACCCCTGGATCAGGCCTCTTCCACGCACGCTTAAATCAGCACCGGGAAAGCTGTGTACGATATTTTCCAGCCAGTCACGTACCAGTCGTTCTTTACGAATGGTATTGCGGGCAAAGTCATCCTTGGCCCAATAGCTGTCAAGCGTTTGCGCTGCCGTAACAAAAGCCAGATTATTGCCCCTGAAAGTACCGCTATGGGCACCAGGTTTCCAGATATCCAGCTCTGGCTTGATAAGCACCAATGACATGGGCAAGCCAAAACCAGACAAAGATTTGGACAGGGTAATAATATCGGGGCGAATACCGGCCGTTTCAAAGCTGAAGAAATTGCCAGTTCTGCCGCAACCCACCTGGATATCATCCACAATTAACAGCATATCGTAACGGCGACAAAGCTTTTCCAGCTCTTTAAGCCAACGCCAGCTGGCAACATTAACGCCTCCTTCTCCCTGCACGGTTTCCACAATAATGGCCGCCGGCAAATCCAGGCCGCTACTGGCGTCATCAAGCATTTTCTCAAGGTAAACAATGGTGTCTACATCGGGACCAAAATAACCGTCAAATGGCATGAAAGTGGTATTGGCCAGGGCAACGCCAGCCGCCCTGCGGAATTTCTCATTCGCAGTTACAGCTAGCGAACCACCGCTAACACCATGAAAACCATGGGTAAATGAAATGATATTGGAGCGTCCTTTAACCTGACGGGCCAGCTTAAGCGCCGCTTCGACGGCATTAGTGCCGGTTGGACCGGTAAATTGCAATTTGTATTCCCAGTTCCTGGGCTTAAGCAAAACGCGATCAACCGTTTCAAGAAATGTTTGTTTGGCGCATGTAGCCATATCCAGACTGTGGACAAGGCCATCGGTTTCCAGATATTCAATCATTTTTTGCTTAAGTACAGGATTGTTGTGACCGTAATTCAAGGTACCGGCACCGCTGAAAAAATCAACGTATTCCCTACCTGTTTCATCAAATAACAACGACCCTTTGGCCTTATTAAATACAACTGGAAACGACCGGATGTAGCCTCGGACCTCCGACTCCATCCGGTCAAATATTTTCAAATCCATGATGTTCTCCTTTTTAATCATGATATGTAAAACACTTACTATGACCGGCCCGCCGCAAACTGCCCGCTGGCCGGTTGATGCAGTATTAAACCAAAAACGGCCCAATACGTATTAATTTCTCGTCTTCATGCGCTTCGGGGCCAAACAGGCTTTTCTCAAACAAGTCGCTTTCATTCACGTTGGCCTTTAGTTTTCGCGCCAGGCTGCCAAACATACTGCGCGAAGCAATATTGTCTGGGCCAACCGTAGTTTCTATAAAGTTCACGTTGGCCAATTCAGGCCGCTGCAAGAGATTTTGCAGCATTTTCCCGCCCAGGCTTTGGCCGCGTGCCCGCTCATGAACAGCTACCTGCCAGACAAATAAAACGTCTTGCCGGGTGGGATGAATGTAGGCAGAAATAAAGCCATCCAGCCCATGCGCGGATTGGGCGACAACACAGGTATTTGAAAAGTGCTCGCACAGGAGCAAATAGGCATACACCGAATTAAGATCAAGTGGCGGGCACTTTGCGATTAGCTGATAAATGGCGTAGCCATCGGTCTTGCATGGGGTCCGCAACAGGGCTGTGTTTTCTCTTGCGAGGCCATCTGGCAAGGCAGATGGGGTTTCAGGGAATGGGGGTGTGGAGTTGGGTGTTCGTGTTGTTGTCAAACCATAATTCCAGATTCAGGATGAGCCCCACCAACGGGGACATCCAGAATGGGTGAGGCGGGTTCTTTGTGAACCTCGGCAGGCTCTGTACCGCTGGCCTCCATTAGTGTCACGATACGTTCAAGCGACAGCGTGATGGTGGCTTGCTCAAGTTCCGGCAACGCATTAAGCGCATCGGCCAGTTTTTTCTGCAATGGAGACGGTGTATTCTTAACCAGTTCAGCACCTGCTTCGGTAGCGGTAATAAACACAGTACGCCTGTCCTGGCGCCCTCTTTCACGTTTGATGAAGCCTTTGTCTTCAAGGCGGTCAAGGATGCCCACAACCGTACTGGGACTGACGTGAATTTCACGACTGATGGCGGTTGCAGTAATGGGGCCTTTGGCCACAACCGCCCGCATGCAAATAAGCTGTGGCGCCGTAATATTGCTATACGACGCCAAATGCCGCGAATGCAAGGCGATAGACCTTGTAATGCGGCGCAACGCATGCAAAATGCGTAAATCGTACTGCAAGCTTGATTCTATTGAATTCATAATGACACGAATGATTAGTGTTAAATTAATTTCTACACGAACTATATTAAAACAAAAATAGCTATCTAGCCAATAGAAAATAACTAATATTTGATAAAAAATGCTAAAAAAGACTACTTTAAAGTCTTAAAATGAGTGATTACTCTCTTAAAACAAAAAAAAAAATAAAAAATAATATGCAAATATGATTTCAATAGAAACCATATTTAAGCGATTAATGAAAAATTTAGTGGGAGAACAGGACGTTGCTCTTAAGCGCCAATTGGATTTAATTTATTATTGATGTTTAAAAGACAAGAGACATTTAACAGACAAGAAAAAAGCCGGCAATCATGATTGAATGATTGCCGGCTTTTTTTAAATTTTGGCTCCCCGAACTGGGATCGAACCAGTGACCTGCGGATTAACAGTCCGTCGCTCTACCGTCTGAGCTATCGGGGAATAAGTTTTCTATTATAACAATAAAAACTATTAAATTGCAAGCCGAAGACAAGCAACATATAACTTTTTAAATTTCTGGAAATTAGTTTTCCAAGAATAAAAAAACCGCAAAAATAAAGCGGATTTTAAATTTGGCTCCCCGAACTGGGATCGAACCAGTGACCTGCGGATTAACAGTCCGTCGCTCTACCGTCTGAGCTATCGGGGATCAAATAAGAATGAAATTATGCAACAATTTTGCCTATGTGACAAGGCCTTCAGGGTTTTTATACAAAAATTTTTATTTTTTGTGGTTTTAAAGTACCAAACTCAACCATAACAGATACGTCACTTGCCTACTATCATGTTAAACGAAAAAATACTCGGCCAATAAACGGGATTTTTATGTTTAAAAACACCCTTATTGATCAGAGTAGTTACCCCCCCACTGTGTACCCCTACTGGATTTTAAGCTGGTTGAACTTTAAATTTTGTAAATATCCAACTCTTCTTTCTTAAGACTATCCTTGTAAGACTTCAGGGACACCACAATTTCATTACTTAACGTTGGATATTTCAAATCAAGATCTTTCAGGGTAGATAGTACTGCGTCAGCCACTGCCAACCTGGCGTAAGCCTTATTGTCTGCCGGAATTACATACCAGGGTGCATGCTCACAAGCCGTATGCTTAATGGTTTCTTCATAGGCATACATGTACTTTTTCCAGAAACTGCGCTCGTAAAGATCATTTTTATCAAACTTCCAGTTTTTCCTGGTGTTTTCTATCCGCTCTATAAATCTTGCTTTTTGTTCTTCCGGAGACAGATGAAGGAAAAACTTAAGGATCTTGGTACCGCTACGGGCCATATGCTTTTCAAAAGCACAAATATCTTCAAAGCGTTCTTCCCAAATGTTTTCGGTAAGCAAATTATTGGGCAGGCTTTGTGCTTTCAACAATTCAGGGTGCACTCTGGCAACCAGGGTTTCTTCATAGTAAGAACGATTGAAAACACCAATATTTCCCCGTTGCGGCAAACATTTAGTGGTGCGCCATAAAAAATCATGCCCCAACTCTTCTATTGACGGACGGGCAAACGCATAAACTTCGCACCCTTGCGGGTTAACGCCTGACAATATGTTTTTGATGGTAGAGTCTTTTCCAGCTGCGTCCATTGCCTGAAAAATCAGTAATAAAGACCACTTATTATCGGCGTACAAAACGTTTTGCAAATCAGAAATTTCCTCAACTATTTCCTTGAGTTCATCTTCGGCATCGTCTTCGTTAATTTTTTCATCAGACGATGTTTTCCAGTCTTTGAGCTGAAATTTACTGCCATTCTCAACGCGATATATTTTTGAAAAATTATTTTTGCCAATATTATTCTTTGCCATTGAAGCGCTCCCTATTAATCATTCTTTTTAACATAAGGAGAGCCTACATGGAAAAATCAAAATCAAAATTGCATCAATTAATGTTTATACTTGCAGGCGCTAGATGCATGCTGTAACGTTGACATAGTTAAATGAAATTATTGATGTTTCTGACCACAAGGAGCAAACTATGACGTCTCATTCCAACCCTAACGATAAACAAGAACCACAAACCGGCAAAGTCAGCAATGACACCAACCAGCAAGGGAAAAAAAACCCCACCCAATTGAATCAGGGCCAACGAACGCCAGAAAGCCGTAGCGACCGGGAAGCCCATATTGGTGGCAGTAACCAAAACCAAGCGCGTCGGGGCTCTACGGGTAGCCAAAATCGCTAAATGACCAAGCAGGCAAAGCAAAAAGCCATAACCGGTTGCCAAACCGCTTATGGCCTGCAGGTTTTGTACTGTTGACTACCATTCAACGGCCATGGATAAATCCATTTAAGCATTTATCCATGGCAGTGCATCCCGTTTTTGCCTCGCATTAGCCTGTCCGGCTCCATTGGAAT
Organism: Advenella mandrilli; assembly: GCF_016595155.1. Lineage (GTDB taxonomy): Bacteria > Pseudomonadota > Gammaproteobacteria > Burkholderiales > Burkholderiaceae_B > Advenella > Advenella mandrilli. The sequence continues at coordinate 242,622 of NZ_JAENGP010000001.1, read as the reverse complement.
AGCAGCACTAAAAATAACACACCCGCCAGGATAAACATGAATTTCATCATGCGTGCGCCATTGTCGTTAATCCACTGCATGGCAGCACCAATGGTTCCTGCCCAAAGCCTGTTTATGCGACGACTGAAAAAACGTGCAAGCCAAAACAGCACTAAAAATATAATCAGGAATTTTAAAAAAATGGCCATTTTGTTAGAAAGTATTTATTCACATGTTATTCACTGCTTACACACAGTTTAATCACATTGTTATTCACAATGCACAAAAATACATAACTTATTAACAATAACAGCTGGAATCAATGTGGATAGCTCTTTAATAATTCTGTAAAAGAATCATAACCAATTGATTAATAAATGAATATTATAATTTGCTTAATTTTTAAGCAAAACACAAATATAAAGCAACAACAAGAGAGCCAGCATTGATAAACCGGCAAACAAAAACCCCATTCAGCGATTTTAGTCACCAGCATTGATATGCTTGCTTTCATCACAGTAACTGCTCCCCGCCCCTAATCGCTGACGTGCCCAAGGCGAGGGTTTACACAGTTTTTGCTAAGTTGCTATCAATACGACAAGGCATTGGGACCTTTCATTTTACATTGCACGGTTTTTATGCCGTTACCCTGAAAATAAAATATTAACCCGATAAAATCACCCGACTTTAAGGCCCTGTTGCTGTTTTCCAGCATGATGTGGTTGGTGATGGGAGAAAATGACAATTGACCGCTGGCGGGTATGCGTACTTCAGGCAAGGCCACCATGGTTAGCATGCCTTGTTTCTTGACGTTCTCATGCAATATGGCAACGCCGTAATCTTTACTTTCAACCCCCGTCAAGACAAGTTCCTGCCCGGTATTGTTTTTTAATTCAAAATATCCGGCGGCAGGTAAATTGGAGGGCAACAGCCTTACCCAACACTGCTCTATTTGCACCTTATCCAGTTCAGCATAGGGTTCTTCAAAACCAGTTTGCGGCGGACTGTTATTGGCAGTCTCTGTTTTATTGGCCTCTTCTATTGCCGCCAGCACATGAGCAGGAACCTGGCTAATCCACTCTTCAGCCAACAGGTTTCCTTCATTGTCGTACTTTACCCTTTTAACGCCTTCCATCGTACAAACTTCAATCCAGTCGTACTGGGGTTCCTTGAAATATTCAACTGCCCACCATGCTGTACCAGCAAATAGCGCAAGGGCTGTTATACCTATTAATTTTTTAAGGAAAGCATTCATTGCTACATTTACCATTTCCGGCTTAACAGGAAATGGCCTATTCAAGAATCTCCCGCACCAGAGGGGTGCGGGAATCATAAAAGATAAAACTGATCCGGTTAAAACACCGGATCATCCAACCAGTAAAGCAGGAAATAATTAATGAGCTGGCTTCATGTCATCATGTTTCATGTCACCGTGACCTGCATTTTCATGCTTACTGTCACCGTGATCCATTGCTGCATGCGTGGATGAGTCAGCCTTGGCTGTTAACGATTTAACAGGCGCTTTAACCGCAATATTTTCAACACTTCCATCCTGGTTTTCAATCACCAGCTCCAGCGCCACCTCATTGTTTTCCTTCACCTGCTCATGCAAGTCTATAAACATGATGTGATAGCCACCCGGCTTCAGTTCTACCACTTTGTCTTTGGGTAAATCCAGATTTGGAATTTGACGCATTTTCATGACATCATCTTCCATCACCATTTCATGAATTTCAACCGTTTTGGCAATGTCTGATTTTGCTTCCACCAGTTTTGCATTGGTATCTGAGGTTAATCTCATAAAAGCCCCTGTTGCCTGTTGCCCAGGCACAGTACCCCGCACCCAGGCTTCATTGACCGTCACGGCAGCGTTAGCTGCAACAGAAAACAAAGAAAGACTGGTAACCAGCGCCAGATTGGCCTGTTTAAATGATAATTTCATTACAACTCCTTAAGGGATTGAGTAGACGGATTAGAATAATAATTGCCGAATATCTTCCGCACATTCTTCTGCACTTTGTTGATGCGAAACAGACATCCTTAACTTGCCTTTGGGATCAAATACATAGCTAAGCGCACTATGGTCCATGGTATAGCTGGATCCGGTCGGTACTTTTTTATAGTAAATTCTGAACTCTTTGGCGATTTTTGCTATTTCTTCGGGTGTACCGGTAAGCCCAAGAAAGCCTGGGTCAAAAGCCTGGGTATAAGCAGCCAGCATTTCCGGGATATCACGCTCGGGGTCTATGGTCACGAACACCACCTGCAACCGCTCTGCATCTTTACCTAACAAACTGTTTATTTCTACTGCCCGGGCCAAGGCCGTTGGGCAGACATCGGGGCACTGGGTAAAGCCAAAAAACATCATCAACGCTTTTCCATTGAAATCATTCAAGGTCCAGCGTTTACCGGTGGCGTCTTGCAAATTGAATTCGCGCCCAAAATTCACGCCGGTAATATCGGTGGCATGCACCTTAAGTGATTCTTCTTTACCACAACCCATAAGCACCAGAGGCATTACGCCCAAACCACTTAACACTAACCTGCGCTGTTGATTGATTGACATGGCATGCACTCAAGTTAATAAATGATAAAAATTTGCCTTGAATAAATTGGGAAATGAGCGGAAACAACTTTGTATTACCGGAGAAAAAAGTAAAACGGATATGTTTCTGTCAAATTTATCCAAGGCAGTAGAACACTTACCAACACACATCTTTATGCGCACACCCGGTCTAAAAGTATGCACAAAAAACAATGAGTTGAATAAAGTACCCACAATAATGGGTATTATTTACGGCTTAGATAAATGCAAGAGGAGGCGCCCTGGAGCCAAGCGGTGGGCCTAAGCGGCGTACCTTCGTTACCTGAGAATGTTCGAGAGAGGGGACAAACATTTCGGATAAAGAAACAGTACTGATGCCTTCACTGGAAAGGCCAACCAGCATGCTTAGCGCATTAATGCTGCTGAAAGGACAACTCATCATGCCATCATGAGCGTTGTCCTGGGGATGTTGATCGTTTGATAAGTCAACAGAAACAACAGTGGGGGTACCGGTTGGTGAACAAACGGTAATTTCTATTTTGCCCTGGCTCAAAGCCTGCATATTGGGCATATAGCCAACTGGAATAAGTGAACGAAACGCAAACAGGAACAGGCTCAAGCATATGAATATATACCTGAGCGAGATACCTTGATGCGAAGAAAGCCTGTTCACATTCATATAAGGGCGTTTATGATTGGCTACGATTTATGTAAATGAAAATTATCACACCTGATACTACCACCGTAATACCAAATCGTAAATAAACAAACTGCTGATAAATTATATATATAGGCTTATTCTGATTAATATCAACTACTACCTGCTCAGACACCCTGTTTTCTGATTGAACAAAAAAACAGCATGGTAAACATTTATCCAGTATATGGGATATGGTTTACACGATGCTGTTTTAATTTACTTCAGGTAGTGCCGTTTATCCGGGAGGGCTTCCTTAAGCAAAGTTAAAGACTGCCTGGTTCCCGGGAGCAAACACTAGGAATTATTGCTTTCGCGTGAGGCACGCTTGCGCTCATGCTCAAGCAAGTAACGTTTACGCAAACGGATACTTTTAGGTGTTATTTCAACCAGCTCATCATCATCAATGAACTCTACCGCATACTCAAGATTGAGTTTGATGGGGGGCACTAAACGTACTGCCTCATCTGTACCTGATGCACGGATATTGGTTAATTGCTTGCCCTTGATAGGGTTAACAACCAGGTCATTATCACGACTGTGAATACCAATAACCATACCTTCATACAAAGGCTCGCCAGGCGAAACAAACATACGGCCACGGTCTTGCAGTTTCCATAAAGCATAGGCCACGGCATCACCGTTATCCTGGCTGATCAGAACACCATTTCGGCGTTCACCAACGCTACCTTCACGTACCGGTGCATATTCATCAAAAATATGACTCATGAGACCTGTACCGTGCGTCAGGGACATGAACTCGGTTGAGAAGCCGATAAGACCACGAGCAGGAATACGATACTCCAGACGGGTACGGCCACGGCCATCGGATTGCATGTCTAACAGCTCACCCTTACGACGGCCCAACTCTTCCATCACACTGCCCTGGTGCCCATCTTCAAGATCGATGGTTAACAGTTCCAGTGGTTCACAACGCACGCCGTCAACTTCCTTGTAGACCACACGAGGACGTGAAACAGCCAGCTCATAGCCTTCACGACGCATGTTTTCCAGCAAAATAGTCAGATGCAGTTCACCACGGCCAGATACTTCAAACACCGTATCATCATCGGTATCTTTTACCCGCAGGGCTACGTTGGATTTCAGTTCCAGATTCAAGCGGTCACGAATCTGGCGACTGGTCACGAACTTGCCTTCACGGCCGGCCAAGGGCGATGTATTAACCATAAAGTTCATGGTTAATGTTGGTTCATCAATTTTCAGCATTGGCAGGGCTTCGGGCTTGGAAGGATCACACAAGGTGCAGCCAATACCAATTTCATCAATACCGTTAATCAGGACAATATCACCGGCATCAGCAGAGTCCACCTGAACGCGCTCAAGACCCTGGAATTTAAGAACCTGGTTTACACGACCCTTGGAGGTTTCGCCATCTTCACCAAACTTAACCACGACATCTTGACCCGTACGGATGCGGCCACGATTGACACGGCCCACACCAATTTTGCCCACATAACTGTTGTAGTCAAGTGAGATGATTTGCATTTGCAAGGGAGCTTCTTTGTCATCGTTACGCTGAGGCACATATTTCAAAATAGCGTCAAACAGGGGACGCATGTCACCTTCACGTACATCATCGGTAAGGCCGGCAAAACCAGACAGACCTGAAGCGTAAATAACCGGGAAATCAAGCTGTTCTTCGGTTGCACCGAGTTTGTCAAACAGATCAAAGGTCGTATTAATAACAAAATCAGGACGTGCACCGGGGCGGTCAATTTTATTAACCACAACAATCGGCTTCAGACCCAGGGCAAGGGCTTTCTTGGTCACGAAACGGGTTTGTGGCATAGGACCTTCAACCGCATCAACCAGTAGCAAGACACCATCAACCATCGACAATACGCGCTCTACTTCACCACCAAAGTCGGCGTGTCCGGGCGTATCAATAATATTGATGTGGGTACCTTCATATTCGACAGCACAGTTCTTTGAAAGAATGGTAATGCCACGTTCTTTTTCGATATCGCCGGAGTCCATGACACGCTCAGCAATATGCTGGTTATCACGGAATGTACCCGCCTGATGTAATAACTGGTCAACCATTGTTGTTTTACCATGGTCAACGTGAGCAATAATCGCAACGTTACGGAGCGCTTGGCTCATAGTATTTCCTTTTGAAGTAGTTTTAACGGCACCAGACCGTCAGGTAGTTCATCCAGGGCCATCAGCCTGTCAACCGGTGATTCCATGCCTTGCAAAGCCTCAAGGGCAATTGCATTGTCTAGGGTAAACGGGCCAACAACCGTGCGCCGCAAGGCAATCAGGTGCGCAAAGCAACCCAATGCCCTTCCAATATCCTGGGCGAGTGTGCGTATATAGGTTCCTTTACTGCAGAATACCTCTAGCTCAACCACCTTTGGTTGAACACGCAACACATTTATTTCGTAGATGTTTACAGTACGGGGTTCACGCTCAAGCTCAATTCCCTGGCGTGCATACTCATAAAGCGGACGCCCATTCCGCTTCAAGGCCGAATACATCGGCGGAATTTGTTGTATTTCACCCGAAAAATCGGGTAAAACCTTGCTTAACTGTTCTGCCGTAATACCAGAAAAACCTGCGGCTTCCTGAACTACGGTACCCGTTAAATCACCCGAATCGGTTTCAGAACCCAACTGAAGGGTGGCAATATATTTTTTATCCACATTCAGCATGGGGCCACATATTTTAGTTGCTTTTCCAAAACAGCAGACTAACAAGCCGGTCGCAAATGGATCCAGGGTTCCTGTATGACCGGCTTTTTTTGCATCCATTGCACGTCTGGCTCTTTGCAAGGCATGGTTACTTGATAAATCCACAGGCTTATCAAGCAGCAACACCCCGGTAATATCCAGACCTTTCCTTCGTCCCATTTATTTACCCAAATACCAGGCAGTTATTTTTTGCCTGTTTCTATGTCATCAAGATTGTCTGTTTGCACAGGAAAATCATCCGGACGGATTGCTCGATCTATAAGCTGTGTCATTTCAATACCGCGAGCCATATGTTCATCATGAATGAAGCGCAAAGTGGGTACGGTATGAATATGCAGCATTTTAAACAGTAAAGAATGCAGCCAGCCCGCCTTTTCATTCAGCGCGGTAAACGCTACCTCAGGCTCTGCACCCAAAACCGTAAAATACACTTTGGCATGTGCATAATCTGCACTAAGATCAACCCCGGTTACGGTAATTAAACCCACACGGGACATATCCATTTCACGCTGGATAAGCACTGCCAGATCTTTCTGTATCTGGTCTGCCAGACGTATATTACGGCTGGCAGGCGATTTTGACTTATGTCGATTCATAATAAAATTTACAACGTACGGGCAATTTCTTTGATTTCGAAGATCTCAAGCTGATCGCCCACTTCGATATCGTTATTGCCCTTTAAAGTGATACCGCAATCGAAACCGGCTTTCACTTCTTTGGCATCATCCTTGAAGCGCTTGAGGGAGTCGATGTAACCAGTCCAGATAACCACATGATTACGCAGCAGACGTACTTGAGAATCCCGGCGTACCATACCGTCGGTAACCATACATCCACCCACTTTACCAATGCGTGAAATACTGTAAACCTCGCGAATTTCAACCATACCGATAACTTCTTCACGTTTTTCTGGCGTAAGCATACCGGACATGGCACTTTTAACGTCATCTACCGCATCATAAATAATGTTGTAGTAACGGATGTCGATACCGTTGGATTCGGCCAGTTTTTTCGAACTTTGGTCTGCGCGTACATTAAAGCCAATAATGACCGCATTAGATGCAATGGCCAGGTTAACGTCACTTTCAGAAATACCACCAACAGCGGCATGCACAACCCGTACACGGATCTCATCGGTAGACAGCTTGACCAGCGATTGGACCAACGCCTCTTGTGAACCCTGAACATCAGTTTTAATGATGAGTTCAAGCGTTTGCATACCTTCGCCAATGTTGTCAAACATGGATTCAAGCTTGGCCGCCTGCTGACGTGCCAGTTTAACGTCACGGAATTTACCCTGACGGAACAAGGCAATTTCACGTGCTTTACGTTCATCAACAAGAACCTGTACTTCGTCACCGGCGGCAGGAACTTCAGACAGACCCTGGATTTCAACCGGTACAGATGGCCCTGCTTTTGGAATATTTTTACCTGTTTCATCAAGCATGGCACGTACACGGCCATAACTTGCACCAGCCAGGATGGCATCACCACGTTTCAGGGTGCCACTTTGAACCAGAATGGTAGCTACAGGACCGCGACCCTTGTCAAGGCTGGATTCAATCACCACACCTTTGGCTGGCGCATCAACTGCAGCTGTCAATTCAAGAATTTCAGCCTGCAACAGTACGTTTTCGATAAGATCATCAATACCGAAACCGGTTTTGGCTGATACGGGTATAAATGGCACATCACCACCATACTCTTCGGGCACCACTTCTTCGGCAACCAGTTCCTGTTTCACGCGCTCGGGGTTGGCTTCGGGTTTATCCACCTTGTTAATGGCTACCACCAAAGGCACACCTGCCGCTTTGGCGTGGTGAATGGCTTCACGCGTTTGCGGCATGACACCGTCATCAGCGGCAACCACCAGAATAACGATATCGGTCGCTTGGGCACCTCGTGCACGCATGGCGGTAAATGCCTCGTGTCCGGGGGTATCCAGGAAGGTGGCTACGCCGCCTTCGGTTTTAACACGGTAAGCACCAATGTGCTGGGTAATACCACCTGCTTCACCCCCGGCCACTTTGGCACGGCGAATGTAGTCAAGCAGGGAGGTTTTACCATGGTCAACGTGACCCATTACCGTAACAACCGGCGCACGCGGCACCAATTCAACATCAACGCTTTCGACGCTTTCGTCAAGGAATGCCTCGGGATCGTCAAGTTTGGCGGCAATCGCATGATGCCCCAGCTCTTCAACCACGATCATGGCAGTTTCCTGGTCAAGAATCTGGTTAATAGTAACCATTTGACCCATCTTCATTAACAGCTTGATAACTTCCGCTGCCTTGACCGACATTTTATGAGCCAAATCGCCCACTGAAATGGTTTCGGGCACATGAACGTCACGTGCAATAAACTCGGGTGCTGCCGGCTCTTTGACTTGCTGCTGCTGATTCCTGCGGTTGTTTCTGGAACCACCGCGTCCACCACCTGAACGCCAGCCCTCTTCTTGGGCCTTGGCAGGCGTTGCGGCACGCTTTTCGGCAGGCTTTTTACCACGCGAACCATCATTCCAGTTGCTATCACGCTCTGGCTTTTTAGCCCCTGCAACAGGCGGCTTGACTTCTTTTTTGACCACTTTCTTGCCTGCCTCTGCCGCCTCAGGATTGGTAGGGGCAGCACGCAATACTTTGCGAGGGCGATTAAGCATATCACGCAAGGCGGCTGCTTCAGCCTCGGCCTGGCGACGTGCTTCTTCGCGCGCGGCATTATCTACCGGCGCACGTTTTGGCTCTACAACAGGCTTTTTATGACGGACATTGACATCTTTATTGGCAGCTGATGCAGTAACGGGCGCCTTGGCCCTTGCCACTTCGTTTCTGCCGCCCTGTTTAGCCTGGGCAGGTTTATGATCAGCCGGTCGTGATGACTTGGCATCACGGTGTTCATTAACACGGCCTGACTCTGGAGATTTACTTTTAACCGTTGCCCCCTGAGCTGGTTTCTGATCAGCTTTTACTGAAGCAGACGGCACATTTTTGGATTCAGTATGCACTTCTTTGTTCTCAACCTGTTGAGATGTGATTAATGATTCATCCGGCTTGGCGGATGATGGTTGAACTTGCGGCTGAGGATGACCGTCAGGCTCTGTGGTTTTCACTTCATTTTCTACATTGGCAGCCGCAGCTGACTCTGGTTGCTGCGGCACTGTTTCAACAACGCCTGGCACCGTTTCAGGGGATGCATTGGCAGCTGATTGGGTACTGCCTTGTAATTGTACCGCTTCAGAAGAGTCTTTCGCAGCAGAAGTTTGTGCAATTGATGCATTTTCTTCTTTTTGCTCTGGCACTTTTTGTACCGGAATGTTTTCCTGAGGCGTTTTTACAACTTCTTCAGGCGCTGTTGTTGAGGCAAGCGGTTTGACGGTGTCTGTCCCAGGCTCTTTGCTTTCGGTAATATCCCGTTTAACAAAAACCCGTTTTTTACGAACCTCAACCGGAATGGTACGAGAGCGCCCAGAACTATCCGCCTGACGGATTTCTGACGTTTCACGGCGTGTTACCGTAATTTTTTTACCCTCTTTTGCACCATGCGCGCGGCGAAGGGAATCCAGTAGTTTGGTTTTATCGCTCTCGGTGACATTATCCTCTACAGAATTCACATTTACACCTGCCCCACGAAGCTGTTCAAGCAACACATTGGCAGGTAATTTCAGTTCGACGGCAAACTGGGCAACAGTAATACTGGGCATTAGGCTCTCTCTTCCCTTTCACAACAATTCAATAACATTCAATAGGCAATCTGTTTAAAACTGTAGATATGAAGATTAGTTTTCATCTTCATCAAACCAGTGGGCTCTCGCCTTGATAATTAACTCACCAGACTCTTCTTCTGACAAGCCGGTTATTTCCGATAGTTCATCGGTGGACAACTCGGCAAGATCATCACGCGTATGAACACCACCTTCAGCCAACTTGGCAATAAACTCTGGTGTCAGCCCTTCCAGATCAAGCAGATCCTGGGCAGTTTCAACGCGTTCTTCCTGCACGATGGCTTCTGTCAGCAAAGCAGTACGGGCACGATTACGCAATTCATTGACGGTATCCTCATCGAAACCATCAATTTCAAGCAACTCTTGAATAGGCACATACGCTACTTCTTCAAGACCGGTAAAGCCTTCATCAATAAGAATATCGGCCATTTCCTCATCAACATCGAGTTTTTCAATGAACGTGGCACGCATTTCAGCCCGTTCTTCGTCCTGGCGACTTCTGCTTTCTTCGGGTGTCATGATATTGATTTGCCAACCGGTAAGGTCAGAAGCCAGTCTTACGTTCTGGCCTTTTGAACCAATTGCTTTTGGCAAGTTCTCGGCATCAACCACGACATCCATAGCATGCTTTTCTTCATCGACCAGAATGGATTCAACATTGGCAGGCGCCAAGGCACCAATAACGAACTCGGCCGGGTCATCTGCCCACAACACAATATCAACCTGCTCGCCACCCAGTTCATTACGAACTGCAGTTACACGCGAACCACGCATCCCGACACAAGTTCCGATGGGGTCGATTCTTTTGTCGTAGGCAACCACGGCAATTTTGGCACGCATGCCAGGATCACGGGCGGCAGCCTTGATTTCAAGCAATCCCTGTTCAATCTCGGGCACTTCGTTTTCAAACAATTCACGAATGAACTCGGGTGCGGTACGTGACAGAATAATTTGCTGGTTACGAGCGGCACGATCAACCTTGGCTACCCATGCACGGACACGATCACCGATCCGCAGGTTTTCCTTGGGGATCATTTCGCTACGTGGCAGCCGGGCTTCTATTTTGCCGGTTTCAATAATGGCATCGCCTTTATCAAGCCGTTTTACAGTACCTGCAATAATACTTTCTTCACGATCAAGGAAGTCATTAAGCACCTGTTCGCGCTCGGCATCACGGATTTTTTGCAAGATGGCCTGTTTGGCCGCTTGTGCACCAATTCGCCCAAACTCGACAGGCTCAAGGATTTCCTCGATGTATTCACCTTCCTGGATTCCAGACTGGATCTCTTGGGCTTCACTGAACAGTTCCTGACGGTCAGGTTCTTGCAAACCCGCTTCATCGGGCACGACAAGCCAGCGACGGTAGCCTTCATGCGTACCCGTAGCCCGATCTATCGTTACACGGATATCAGCATCTTCTTTAAAACGTTTTTTCATGGCTGAGGCCAACGCACTCTCTAGCGCACTAAAAACCACTTCACGTGTCACATTTTTTTCACGTGCTAACGCATCAACCAATAGAAGAATTTCGCGACTCATCGCTTTTTACCCTTGAAATCAAGAACCGGATCAAGTTTTGCCTTTTCTACATCATCAAATGCAAAAACAATGACTTGAGTTTCGTTCTTTTTAACATCAAATTCCAGACAGAATTGACCTGTCTGCGTTCCATCCGAAGCTGTTTCCGGCGACAAAACCCCGGTAAAGACTTTGCGACTATCTACAGCTTCACGTAATTTAACTTCCACCCGCTCACCGGCAAACCGGTTAAAATCGGCTAGCGTACGCAAAGGGCGATCTACACCTGGCGAACCGACTTCAAGGCGTTTGTAATCGATATTTTCAACTTCAAACACCCGCGACAATTGACGGGAAACCTGCTCGCAGTCTTCAATCCGCACGCCACCTTCACGATCTATGGTTACGCGCAACAACCCGAACGCGGCACGCTCGATATCAATCAGCTCGACCCCAAGGCCAGCCATCGCTTGTTCAGTAAGAGTATATAAATCAGCCATACAATAAAAAAATGGGCTTTTACAGCCCATTGTTTACAAAAACACCGGTTTGATCCAACACCCCATTAACTTCTGGCTTGCAAACTTTAAGTAGCAAGCCAACCAGTTTACCCGTAAATAACAGTATATTTTACGGGCTTGTGCGGACCCCAAAACCATTGTTTTTATATATTCGTTCCATAAACCAGCTGCAATCTTTTTTCAAAAAAGTAAATTACAGCTAGACAACCTATGATTATATCAAAAAAACCAACAACTTGCTAAGTATTTGATATTTTACCAAAAAAACAACATGAACAGCCCCTATCGACCACTTCTGCCACGACCCACAAACCCTAATCTGGATTCATGAGCCGCAGCACCTTTGGGCTGCCAATCATCTTTATTACGAGTGGTGCCTCTGGACTTGTTGGCACTCTCGGGACGAGCTGTTCCCTCTTGGTTACCACGGGGGGCTTTCCTGGCGGAATCTTTAGCATAACCCCCCCCTTCACTGCGGGGCTGATTATTTTTACGATTATACAATCCACCTGGGCGCGCAGGTTTACGCTGCGCATCACCGCCAGCCCTGGCATAAGAAGAAGGCCCAAAACCAAAATCAGGAACAGCAGATTCAAACCCGGGCGGCATCGCATTATCGTGCGATATTGGCTGACGTTCACGCCCTTTACCCGACTCAGAGCCGCCTTCAGCTTTCATGAGCCCCAGACGAACCATTAACGCCACCACCAATGAAGCATCTAGTTCTTCATAGCGACCACGACGCAAATTCCTTGGCAAGACGACCTCACCAAAACGCGTACGAATAAGGCGACTGACCGTTACGCCGACCGCCTCGAACATACGGCGCACCTCACGATTACGGCCTTCCTGAATCGTAACACGATACCAGCGATTACTACCATCACCACCAATATGCTCCATGACGCCAAATGCCGCCATCCCATCATCAAGCTGAACACCTTTGGTCAAGGACGCCATTTTCTGCGCATCCAGATCGCCCAACACACGAACCGCGTATTCACGCTCGTTACCATAACGCGGGTGCATAAACCGATTAGCCAAATCACCCGAGGTGGTGAATATAAGCAAACCCTCGGTATTCAAGTCAAGACGCCCCACCGACACCCATTTACCGGTCCGCATTTTTGGCAAGCGTGAAAATACCGTTGCACGCCCTTCGGGATCGTCATGACTGACAATTTCCCCGGCCGGCTTATGATACAAAATTACCCTGGGTGGCCGCTTGGCATTGGGACGCACAACAAGACGCCCATTAATACGAACCACATCACTCATACCAACCCGCTGGCCAATATGCGCAGGCTCACCATTAACGGAAACGCGTCCGGCAATAATCAGTTCTTCCATCTCACGCCGGGAACCCACACCGGCATCCGCCAACACTTTATGAAGCTTAGGCATGACCGCATCGCTGGTAAGATATTTACCCAAACGCTGCTCTAATTTTGCCGAGTTATCCAGGAATGCCAGCGCATTATTTGATTCATTTTCATCAAAGACCTGAGCACTATCACCCAAGGCATCTGCACGCACCTCTTGCACTGGCTGGTTTGTTGCCGGCTTGCGGGCTACGGGCGCACGCCTGCCTGTGGCAGCTCCACCTTTTACGGCCGGCTTGCGTGTTCGCCTGACAGCTGCCGGAGCCGGAGATTTTTCCGGCTGCTCTGTGGCAACTGCTTTTTCTTTTTTGGTTTCAATGGTTGCATCGGCACGCCTGCGCCTGAATGGTGTACGCAATTTACGACCTTTGCTTTTCACCTGGGCAGACTCAGGCTGCACATCACCACCCGCGACAATCGTGACGGTTTCCGTTACTGTATTCATATATTTGCTTATTTGACCTTCTTCCGAAAGCACTTTGAAATTAAAGTGGGCTTAATGTTTCACCATTAATTAAACACCAACAAGTAAAGCTTGCGTATGCCAGTGTTTTTACTTAACTGTATGTTTTTTACCTATTATGAACAATTTACCCTTGTTCCGGGACAACTGTCGCGCCAGGATTTAAACCTTCAACTGGCGATTGCTCATGACAGCCATTTTCTTCAGGACTTTCCTCTGTAGAGAACAAGCCAGCAAGCTTATCTTCGGCAGCCAGAAGCACCTCTCCTTCTGAGGCCAAACCAGGCAACCCATCTAGCGCTTTTAATCCCAAATCATCCAAAAATTGTTTTGTGGTCCCGAACAAGGCAGGTCTTCCAGGCGCATCCCTGTGACCCAACACTTCTATCCAGCCACGCTCTTCTAAAGTTTTAATGATTTGGGAAGAAACCGTTACACCGCGAATATCTTCTATGTCGCCCCGTGTAACCGGTTGACGCCAGGCAATAATTGCCAATGTTTCCATAACCGCCCTGGAATATTTAGGTGGTTTTTCTGGATTAAGGCGTTCTAAATACTTTTGCATTTGTGGGCGACTTTGAAAACGCCACCCGCTAGCCAATTGTGCTAATTCTAAACCTTTCTTTGACCATGCGTCTTGCAAATTTAACAGTTGTTGCTTAATTACATCATTTTTTACATCATCTGACTCTGTAAACATTTTTGCCAAATCAGACATCTTCATTGGTTGCTGAGCACACAACAACGCGGCTTCCAGCACATTTCGTATTAAACTTTCATTCATGGTTCAGTAAGGGTTTGTTATTAAAATAAGGTGAACGACTTGCATTATTATAACAGGTAGACTACTATTATATTCTTCAGACGCGGGGTGGAGCAGTCTGGCAGCTCGTCGGGCTCATAACCCGAAGGTCGTAGGTTCAAATCCTGCCCCCGCAACCAGTTTTAAAAAGCCTGTTTCTTTATTGAAGCAGGCTTTTTTGCTATTGGCCCTGTTTTTGGCAGTATATAAGCTATTTTTTTAACTGCTTGTTTCTTCGGCTTTCTTTTTTTGATTTAATGTTTTTTTAGCTGTTGGGGGTTTTTGCTGCTGGAGGTTTGGCGCTATTTGCCGGCCAGGCCAAATTTAAATTAGCCTGCCAAGCACAAATAACACGCTACTACGATCGTACTATGTACTTATTAAAGCAGCCCAAAAAGACAAAAAACCCAAGAAAACCACTAAAACGCAACTAAATTACAACACATTTGCAAAATAACAAGAAAACACTTGTCTGCTTATGTCAATTAGGGTTATTATTTAATTCTTCAGACGCGGGGTGGAGCAGTCTGGCAGCTCGTCGGGCTCATAACCCGAAGGTCGTAGGTTCAAATCCTGCCCCCGCAACCAGTTTTAAAAAGCCTGTTTCTTTATTGAAACAGGCTTTTTTCATTTCTGCCCTTTGCTGTTACCTTGAACGTCACTGCAATTTAGCCATCTCTTCCCATCTTACGCTTTTCCCCAGTATCCCCTCTTCGCCTCAAAAACCCCCAAAGCCATTTAGCAATAACCACAATGGACACAATGCAGCACTATTGCCCAGCAATACGGGCAATTTCCCTACCATAAAACCTGGCTCACAATTTTCAGGAAATTTTTATGGCATCAGTCAACAAAGTCATTTTAGTGGGAAATCTGGGGCGTGACCCCGAAGTCAGGCACAGCCCCGACGGCGCCGCCATGTGCAATATCTCCATTGCCACCACCTTGAACTGGAAAGATAAAAACACGGGTGAACCCCGTGAAGAAACAGAATGGCATCGTGTCACATTTTTTGGCCGCCTGGCTGAACTTGCCGGACAATACCTTAAAAAAGGTAGCGCTGTGTATGTGGAAGGCCGTAACAAAACACGCAAATGGCAAGACAAGAACACCGGCCAGGACCGTTACGGAACGGAAGTCATTGCTGAACAGATGCAAATGCTGGGCAGCTCTGGCAATGGCACTACGGCAATAAATGATGCGCCAGAATCGCCAAAAAAACCCCGTTCACCCGCCCCATCCACTTCGGGCAATGAGGGCCCAGATATCCCGTTTTAAATCCTGTCTAAGGCATCACGAACCCCCGACATGGCTGCCGGGGGCCTTGGCCGACCATATCCGGTAATGACATCCCCAAAGGCATTCCAAGTGAATGAACACAACCCAAAGACAAACGGACAAACGCCTCTTTAACTAAAAACCGCCCTGTCCTTGTCTTCCCAATATCCTTTTTTAATAATCAAAACCACGCATAACGTAATACCGCCGCGTTCCTGCGGTTCAATATCCAATATTTCAAACGACGAACGCTGGTTATGCACGCCATGCACATGGTAAAAATGCTCATCACCCACAAACTGCACCAATGCTTTCATTCTTAACAGGGCTGTGCCATATTTTTTTGTCATGGCGTCCAGTGCAGCAATAAAACGTCCTCTTTTTACCGCTTGCCCAAGGGTAAGGGTAATCACATCCACATCGGTATGGCTTACCTGTGGCTTTAATGTCTGACGGCCAGCTGCCTGCCAACGCGTACCGAAAGCAGCCAATTTTTGCTTTCCCTGCTGTTTTAAAGTAGCCAAAACGCCAAAAATATCTTCTGTTTCTTCAAGGTCGGGCTTGCTTACCACTGGCACACCCATGGCAAGCGCATTAATGCGGCTTTTTAAATCGGGTAGTTTTTCGGGGCATACATCTTCTTTAGACAGCAGTATCACATCGGCCGCCAGCAATTGGCTTAGCCATTCGGGATTGTCCTGTTGTTGCTGTTCTGCGTGGCAGCCGTCTACCACACATAAAACACCGGCATTATAAAAGCGTTCTTTCAGAAAGAAATCATGCTTTAAAGTAAAAACAATGGCAGACGGGTCCGCCAGTCCTGAGGTTTCAATAATGACATGCCTGAAAGCGGGAATTTTCTTTTGCATGGCCAGCATAAACAGTTCACGCAGCGTCTGGCTCAGGTCTGCGTGCAACTGACAACATAGGCAGCCGCCTTCAAGCAGGGCAACCTGTGCGCTTAAGTGCCTGTATATAAGATGATCCAGCCCAACCTGGCCAATTTCATTAACGATAATGGCAATCTGCCCGGCATTAGGCTGCTTTAACAATTGCCTGATAAAATGACTTTTGCCGCTACCCAGGAAACCGGTAATCACCGTGACACCTATCCCCTGTTTACCCATGTTGTTCTGATTCATTATGTCCCAAAAATTGCAAATTTCAATACTTGATTCACCCTCAGACCTAAAGGCGGATACCTGGCATTCATTCTGCCAGAAAAACCCCTTTACCAGTCCCGATTTCCTGCAGACATTGCACGCTAGCACCTGTGTTACCCCAGATTACGGATGGTATGCCCAGTATCTTTACCTGCAAGACGAACAGCACACACCCTTGGGGCTAATGCCACTTTATTTAAAAACCCACTCACGCGGTGAGTTTGTTTTTGATATGGCATGGGCCAATGCCTTTGAGCAACATGGATTGGCTTATTATCCCAAACTGGTTTGCAGCGTTCCATTTACCCCCGTTACCGGGCCCAGGCTACTGGCCAACAGCCTGCAACACAAACGGATTCTGGCCGAACAGGCCATTGAAGTTGCCAAAAAAATGGGCGTATCTTCTCTTCATGTCCTGTTCCCTAACCACGAAGATTTAAATATTCTGCGTGAATGCGGCTATATGATCAGGGAAGATGTGCAGTTTCATTGGGAAAACCGGAACTATGAAGATTTTGAACATTTCCTGAAGCAACTTAGTTATGACAAGCGCAAAAAAATCCGCCAGGATCGCAAGAAAGCGCTTGCCGCCGGCGTTAGCTTCAGGCATTTACGTGGCCGGGATATTAACCGGGAAACGCTGGATTTTTTTATTTCCTGCTACCAAAACACCTATTATGAACGTGGCCGCGAGCCCTATCTGAATAGTGAGTTCTTCCATGCCTACCTGCAAAAAAGCCCCGAAAACATCTTGCTGGTACTGGCCCTAAAAAACGAACAACCCATTGCCTGTGCCCTTAATATTGTTGGTGATGATACCGTTTATGGTCGTTATTGGGGGGCACATGAATTTATTCCAGGCCTGCATTTTGAAACCTGCTATATGCAAGGCATCGAATTTTGCATTGAAAACAAATACCGTTATTTTGAAGGCGGTGCCCAGGGCGAGCATAAGCTGGCTCGTGGCTTACTGCCGGTAACCACCTATTCAGCACACTGGATTGCCAGAAAAGATTTTGCCACGGCCATTGAAAAATTTTTGGATGCTGAAAGCCGTCAGGTTGGGAAATATGTTGATATGCTGTCAACACATTCCCCATTTAGGCAAACTGCTTATTGAAGTTAAATAAACCAAGAAGCTTATTAGCGTTATTTCTTGTCTTTCTCTGGGGGCACTGAAAAAGGGAAAGTGCCAAACATGTTTTGAGTCTGGTTTTGCATCTGTTCCTGCATTTGCACAAACAAATTCTTGGACTGTTCAACATAATTACTCATGGCGTTATTTAGTACAGGCGCCTGAATACTCATGAATTGTGCCCAGGCATCGGGATTGAACTGAGACCCATACATACCCTTGGATTGATCAGTCAGACGCTCCTGGATATCAACAAAAGCCTGCATGTTTTTTTCCAGGTACGTACCCATTACCCCCTGCATGGCATTGCCATAGAAGCGAATAATATGTTCAAGCATGGTGGAACTGAACATGGGTACCCCGTCGCCTTCCAGTTCAAGAATAATTTGCAGCAAGATGCTTCGGGTGATCTCTTCGCTGGTTTTGGCATCAATGACTTGAAATTTAATGTTATCAAGTACCAGTTTCCTGACATCTGCCAGGGTAATATAAGCACTGGATTCAGTATCGTAAAGCCGGCGGTTGGGGTATTTTTTAATAATACGCGTTTGCCCGGTTTCTGGTGAATTTATCATAATAATTTATTTATGTAATGAAGCGTACAACCCCACCCCTAAGGGTGGGGCCAGGGACTACCCCATATGCAAGCCACCATTAACCGAGAAGTCGGCACCGGTGCTGAAACCGGCATCTTCCGAAGCCAGCCATGCAACCATTGAAGCAATTTCTTCGGGTGCTCCCAAACGGCGAACGGGAATCGTACCTACAATTTTCTCCAGTATTTCGGGACGAATAGAGCGAACCATTTCAGTGCCAATATAACCCGGAGAGACAGTATTAACCGTTACACCACGACTGGCCACTTCCTGGGCAAGCGCCATGGTAAAACCGTGAATACCTGCCTTGGCGGTAGAGTAGTTGGTTTGGCCAAACTGGCCTTTTTGACCGTTAACGGAACTGATATTAATAATACGGCCCCAACGTTTTTCATACATGTGCTCTATAACCTGTTTGGTTACATTGAATAGACTGTTCAGGTTGGTGTCCATCACCATTTTCCAGTCTTCCAGGTTCATTTTACGAAAAACGCCATCACGGGTAATTCCAGCGTTATTTACCAGCACATCAATGGGACCATGTTCTTTTTTGATTTTATCAAAAGTTTCAACGGTAGAATCCCAATCGGCAACGTTACCGGCCGATGCAAAAAACTTGTACCCCAATGCGGCTTGCTCATCGATCCATTTCTGGGCATTTCGGTTAGGCCCGCAACCCGCAATAACCTTGAAACCATCCTTGTGTAAACGCTGGCAAATAGAGGTACCAATACCACCCATTCCACCTGTTACATATGCAATTTTCTGACTCATAAGATCTCCGCTTATTTTATTTACTCATGTACAAAAACTAATAAAAACCAATACTATATTGCCTTAACTTTTACATACTTTCCGGGTGCTGCCTCTATCTCAGGGTAACTCCCATTACCTGGTGTTTTCTTTGCCCGCACTTTTTTACCGGCATGAGAGGCCAGCCACTCGGACCAATCTGGCCACCAGCTACCCTGAACCTGAGTGGTGCTGTCAAGCCATTGACTGCTAAGCGGAAAATCCTGTTCCGCTTCGGCATTGGAAACCCAGTAATTACGCTTATTTTTGACTGGCGGATTGATAACCCCAGCGATATGACCCGAAGCTCCCAATACAAAACGCGTTGGCCCTTGTAAAATATTCGTAGAGGCGTAAGCAGAATCCCATGGTACGATGTGATCATCTTTTGATGCATAAACATAAGCGGGCATGTCCAGCAGGCCAAGGTCTACAGGGGTACCTGAAACACTTAGGGAGTTGGGCTTTTTAAGGTTGTTTTCCAGGTAGGTATTACGGAAATACCAGGTAAAGAAAGGACCTGGCAAATTGGTGCCGTCTGCATTCCAGTAAAGCAAGTCAAAGGCAGTGGGGGATTGCCCTTTCAGGTAGTTATTAACGACATAATTCCAGACCAGCTCATTAGGACGCAAAAATGAGAAGGTGGTACCCAATTCGGCGGCAGAAAGCAAGCCGCCCTGCCCCAATTGCTGCTCGCGCAGTGAGGCATGTGCCTCATCCACAAACACATCCATGATGCCGGTTTTTTCAAAATCAAGGAAGGTGGTTAACAGGGTTAATGCCCCGACTGGGTCCTGGCCACGTTGACGGGCAACCGCCAAGGCACATGCCAGCATAGTTCCCCCAACGCAGAATCCAAGCGCATTGATTTTTTCTTGCCCTGAGATTTCAGACACCACCGAGATGGCTTTTAACACGCCTTGCTCAATGTAATCATCCCAAGTGGCATTCTGAATGCCATCTTTGTCTTCGGGCAATGGGTTGCGCCAGGACACCAGAAATACGGTATGACCCTGGGCAACGGCATAAGCCACCAGGGAGTTTTCGGGTTGAAGGTCTAAAATATAATATTTATTGATGCAAGGCGGCACCATTAACAAGGGCGTTTCATGTACCGTAGGGGTTTGCGGCTTGTATTGAATAAGCTGAAAATACGGGTTTTCAAATACCACTGAGCCTTCGGTAATAGCCAGGTCGCGGCCCACTTCAAAAACTGTTTCATCGGTTTGGGTAATACGCCCTTTTTGCATGTCATGCATCAGGTTTGCCATGCCTTTTTGCAAAGACTCACCCTGACTTTCCTGAAAGGCTTTCAGGGCATCGGGATTAAGCGCAAAAAAGTTGGAGGGGGCAAAAGCATCCAGCCATTGCGTTACCGAAAATCTCAGGCGATCCCGGTTGGCATCGGGAATTTCCAGTTGATCAACCCATTTATTCATGGTTTGCGCTGACAGCAGATAAAGATGGGCAAGCGCTGAAAACTGGGGATTATGCTGCCAGGCCTCGCTGCTGAAACGACGGTCTTTCACAGCGGGCAGGTTTCCCTGGGTGGCATGCAACATAAGTTGCCTGAAGTTTTCGGTAAATTCCGTTTGCAATTGCTGGATTTGCGCTGGGTTTACCATTGGCATCATCCATGGCATGTTTTTTGTAAATTGGTCATACTTCATTTTGTCACCCCTTTTTAAGCCCGAAAAACGTTACAACATTTAATTCACCATTATGTCTTTTAAGATAAAGGAATAGTCAAAGTTATTCAACTTTGTGAGAAATATCGTTGCCAGAAGTAACATTTATTCCTGCTATTTTACCTTCCACGCAACAGTCACCATGCGACCCGTCTGGCTTTGCCTTCGATAAGAAAAGAAACGTTCATGATTCATAAAAGTACATAATTTGCTTTCTTCAACAGCACTTACACCATTTTTCTGTAATCGATAAACCGCCAGCGCTGACAAATCAGCCAACCATTTCCCAGGGTGATGCGGATGTGATCGAAAATACAACGCCTGATTTTCATCATTATTCATAAAAGCGTCATAAACTTCTTGCCCAACCTCAAAAGCCTCCACACCAATGGCCGGCCCAATCCAGGCCCGAAACTCTTTCTCCCGGGTTTTGCTTCTCATTTTTTCCAGCGTGTTTTCAAGTACACCATTAAGCAGGCCGCGCCAGCCGGCATGCGCCACACCTATCACCTGACCATTTTCAGCGCTTATCACTACCGGCAGGCAATCTGCTGTCATGATGGCAAGCACCTTGTTTATTTCTGTGGTTACCGCAGCATCTGCCGTAATCAGCAAATCATTGGCGCCAGGCTGGTCAGCATCATGCACACCAGTGCCGTGAACCTGCTCAAGCCACACCACTTGCCCCGGCAGCAAACACTGCAAGCGGTCTCTATTTTGCCCAACAAGCAGTGGATCATCGCCTGTATGTAAACCCAGATTCATTGAGTCATAAGGCGGCTGGCTAAACCCACCTTGCCGGGTAGTACAAAAATACTGCACGCCGGGCCACGGTTGCCCCGTTACCGTATTGTTTGGTATGGCACCGTTATTATCATGCCTGTTTTTTTCGGACCTCATTGTTGCATGTCTTCCCATTGGATATTGGCAATCACCTGTTGCATATCCTGTGCCAGCACAGACTCAAACTCACAAACGTTTTCCGTTTCCGGGTCTATGAATTGCAGGCGGCGTGCATGGAGCATCTGCCGCTGTGCGCCAGCCAAGGATTTTCCACCGTACAACTCATCCCCCAGAAGCGGGTGCCCGATACTGGATAAATGCACCCTGATCTGGTGAGTGCGTCCGGTTTCCAGTTTACAGCGCACCCATGACACGGCCTTTTCCTGCACCATGCCCAATGCCAGCAAGGCATAATGAGTCCGGGCTTCTTTAGGGGCGATGGGCCGGTCGGTTGACATCCGCACCGGCACTTTACGGTCTCGCCCTATCGGGGCGTCTATGACTCCTTGCGACTTGACCTGCCCCATCACCAGCGCCACATATTCACGCCCCACGGTACGAGCCTGTAATTGCCGTACCAGATGCGTTTGCGCCTGTTCGGTACGGGCAACCACCAGAAGACCCGAGGTATCCTTGTCAAGACGATGCACAATACCGGCGCGTGGCACATGCGCCAACTCGGGAAAGCGGTACAGCAAACCATTTAGCAAGGTACCATGCCAATTACCTGCCCCAGGATGGGTAACCAGTCCGGCTGGTTTTTCTACCACAATCCACTGGCTGCTTTGTGCCAAAACCGTAAAATCAACCGGCTCGGGCGTAAACGCCAGACTTTCTTCGGCTATGGGTTCCCAAACGGTAATAATGTCGCTAGCACCCACAATTTGCCTGACTTTACCCGGTTTTTCGTTTACAGTTACATATCCCGACTCTATCCAGGATTGCAACCTGTTTCTTGAGTGCTCGGGAATTAATTGCGCCAGTATTTTATCAAGGCGATCCCCCTTTACCGAAACGGGCAACCTGAAAACACGTGGTTCTGTGTCAATAAATTCATCTTGTTGGGAAATTGTGGTATCAGACATGGATTAATAATCATATAATGTTGTTCGCAATGCTAACATTGTGTGAACCCTTTTGGCTTTTAACTTACTGTAACCCATCTAATTATGCAAAAAAGTATTATTCGTCACTCATTATTGGTGCTGTGTTCCCTGGCTGTTGCCGGGTGCAGTGGTGTGTTCAAGAGCCAGGAAGATAAAACACAAGGTTGGACTGCAGACCAGCTTTACCAGGAAGCCCGGGACAACGTACGAGCCTCTGAGTGGAAAAGTGCCAGTCAGAACCTAAGCGCCGTAGAAACCCGTTTTCCCTATAGCAGCCAGGCGCAACAGGCACTTATTGACCAGGCATATGTATACTGGAAAGATGACGAGCCCGAACAGGCTACCGCGTCCATTAATCGTTTCCTGGCACTGTACCCCAACCACCCTGGCACCGATTACATGCTTTACCTTAAAGGACTGGTTACGTTTACCCCGCCCAGTGCATTCTTAAGCAGCTATACCGGCCAGGACCCCAGCGAACGTGACCCCAAAGGCCTGCGCCAGTCCTACCAGGCATTCAATGAACTAATTACCCGTTTCCCCGACAGCCGTTATGCGCATGACGCACGCTCTCGTATTACATGGCTGGTCAGCACCATTGCCGAAAACGAAGTTAACGTTGCCGAATACTATTACAAGCGCGATGCCTATGTGGCAGCCATTAATCGCAGCCAGGCAGTCATTCGCGACTTCTCGGGTGTCGAAGCGGCCGAACGTGCCCTGTACATCATGATGAAATCTTATGAGAAACTGGGCTTGACCGAACAGGCCAACGATGCCAAACGCGTACTTGAACAGAACTTTCCCAATAGCAAATATTACGCCCAGGGTCTTGACGGCGACAAACACTGGAGCGACATGTTCAAGCCTGCCTCATGGTTTAATAACTAAACCCTTCACCAGGTAAACAAAACCCCGGCAAAATGGCTTTTAAATGGCCAATTTGCCGGGGTTTTATTTATGAAAAAATAAAAATAAAAATTCAATACAGCACTAAACTTAGCCCTAGGGAAAAACCAAAAGGGTGAAAATTCACCTAAGCTTTTGGGCTCAGCTCAATAATCTTGAAATAATTCAGGTTTGATTAGCCTCATCAACCGGTGGTTCTGACTTGTCAAAAAAACTAACCGCCTCTTCCAGATAACGGGTGCGGCTAAAAGAAGGCAAGCCCCGCCAAAGCAGTTTTCCATAAGGCTTTTCTACCAACCTGCGGTCACCCACCATTAATACCCCCCAATCGCTTTCAGTACGAATCAGGCGTCCGGCCCCCTGTTTCAAGGCAATCGCCGCCCCCGGAATTTGATATTCAAAAAAAGGATTTCCCCCTTCCTGGCGACAGGCCTTGATGCGAGCCTCCAGTACAGGGTCATCGGGCGGGGCAAAAGGAAGTTTGTCGATCGCCACCAGGGTAAGGATATCTCCGGGAAAATCCACCCCTTCCCAGAAACTGGCGCTGCCCACCAGCACGGCATTGGCATGTTGCCTGAATCGCTGGATTAATTGACCACGGGTACTTTCCCCTTGTTTCATGACCGGGCGATCCACGTCTTCCTTGTCAAAGGCTTTAATGAGCAAGTGGGCAAAATAATCAACCGCCCTAAGCGTGGTGCACAATACCAATACGCCACCTGGTGTAGCCTTGATCAGGGGCAGCAAGGTATCAACAAAGGCCTGGGCAAAATCGGGGGACTGGGTTTCGGGCAAATGGTTAGGCACATACAACAAGGCCTTGTCTTTGTAATTGAACGGTGATTCCCAGCGTTCGGTGCGGGCGTTGTGCAAGCCCAGCTGTCGCGTAAAATGAGAAAAATCTTTGTACACGGAAAGCGTGGCCGAGGTAAACACCCAGGCCTGCTCGGGTTTTTTATAACGGGCAAAGGTATGCACCGACAGGGGGGCCGAATTCAAGCGCAAATGATGCAGGCCAAATTCCACCCAGCGCACCAGAATATCCTGTTGCCGGTTTTTTTTACTGGTATCAGCGGATGTTTCATTTTCAGGCTCTTCATTTTCTTCAGCGGAATCAGGTTCAACCTCTGGTAAGGCAGCATGGGACCAGCGGTAAATTTTAGCCCGAAGTTCTGTGCCGCTTTTAGCGGCGGCCATTAAATCTGGATGCCGCTCTTGCACCGCCACCAACATACGTACCAGCTTGTCCAGCTCGTCTTCCATGTTAGCCAGTGCTTCATTGAATTTATCAAGTTCGGGAATTTGCTCGTAGGTAGCCTTCTTTCCAGGCAATTTATCTATGCCGGCCGCCACCAGCCGCAAATCTTTCACATAGTATTCAACTTTCTTGCAAATCTCGCTCCAGCGAGCCGAATCACGTGCCTGGCTCAGGCAGGCAACTTCGGTCACTTTCAGGAAATCCATAATTTGCGAGGTGGCAACGGTATCACCCAAAAAGCGGGTTGCCGTATCAGGTAACTGGTGCGCTTCATCAAAAATAACGGTATCAGCGGCCGGTAGCAAATCAGCAATACCCTCTTCTTTCAGAACCAGGTCTGCAAAAAACAAAGCATGGTTAATGACCACGACATCGGCTTCCTGCGCATTGCGCCGTGCTTTCAGCATAAAGCAATCTTTAACAAAAGGGCAATCCTGGTTCAGGCAGTTCTCGCGGGTGGAAGTCGCCCTGCCCCAGATATCGGCATCTTCGGGCACCTTTGCACAATCGGTTTTATCACCCGAGTGACTGCGGTCGGCAAATTGCCGGATATACCGAAGCTGCACCACCTCTTCTTTTGAACGCAATGAGCGATCATCCTGCTCCATGCGATCCAGATGATAATGGCAAACATAATTGCTGCGCCCCTTAAGCAGGGCAACATGCACGGGCAGAGCCATGATTTTTTTCAGGCGCGGTACATCTTTGGTATACAGCTGATCTTGCAGGGTACGGGTACCGGTTGACACAATAACCTTGCCACCCGACAAAAATGCGGGCACCAGATAGGCCCAGGTTTTACCGGTGCCGGTACCGGCCTCTGCCACCAGGACCGATTTGGCCTGAATAGTTTCATCAATAGCCTGCGCGAGCTGAATTTGTGCATCCCGCACCTTGTAACCCGGTATGGCACCGGCAAAAGGCCCCTCTTGCAGGAACCAATCGGAAATTTCAAAATCAAGAACTCGCACACGCTTTCCAAACAACAAAAAATGAAGGCAATCCGCCCATACGCCATTTTAATGATAGTAACGAGGCAAGGGCACTTATCCGCTGAAAGAGGACGAAATAATCCGGTATCAAGCGACAAACATTCATACAAATTAACGAATATGAGTAGCCCCCTCCCTACAAGCCTGCCGCTTATGGCACAATTTACAGTTCGTTTTTAATTATTTTTAAGCAAACATGTCCGAAACCCCAAGTACCGAAACTGCCACAGGCATTGATGAACAACGCATTATTACGCTACTGGCCCAAGAGCTGAACGTACGCCCGGCACAGATTGCCGCTACGGTTTCCCTGCTTGATGAAGGTGCAACCGTTCCCTTTATCGCCCGTTACCGCAAAGAGGCAACCGGCGGCCTTGACGATACCGTTTTGCGTAACCTTGAGGTGCGTCTTCTGTATGTACGGGAGCTGGAAACCCGCCGCCTGGCCATTATCGAATCTATCAGCCAGCAGGGCAAACTGACCCCGGAACTGGAGGCTTCCATTGGCGCTGCCGACACCAAACAGCGCCTTGAAGATCTTTACGCCCCCTTCAAGCCCAAGCGTCGTACCCGGGCCCAGATTGCCAAAGAAGCGGGGCTTGAACCGCTGGCCGATGAAATCCTGGCCAATAAAAATGCGGTGCCTGCCGAACTGGCCGAACAATACATCAACCTGGAATTGAACGTCAAAGACGCCAAGGCAGCCCTTGACGGTGCCCGCGACATTCTGGCCGAACGTTTTGCCGAAAACGCCGACTTGCTAGCCGACATGCGCGATCACTTGTGGAACCAGGGCTGGTTATACGCCAAGGTTGTTGAAGGTAAGGAAACCGAAGGCGACAATTTCCGTGACTGGTTTGACTTCAAAGAGCCCGTTAAAACCCTGCCTTCCCACCGCACCCTGGCTTTACTGCGCGGGCGCCAGCAGGGTATGCTTGATTTGCGCATTGGCCTGAATGAAGAGCAGGACGCCCTGGTACCCCACCCTTGTGTGATTCGTATTAGCGAATTTCTGCAACTGGATGCCGATTACACCCTTGATGCCAGTGCACGTGGCAAATGGCTGGCCGACGTTTCCCGCTGGACATGGCGGGTAAAACTGTTAACCGCTTTTGAGTCTGAAATGATGGGCAAACTACGCGAACAGGCCGAAGAAGAAGCCATCAAGGTATTTGCCGCCAACCTGAAAGACCTGTTGCTCGCCGCACCGGCCGGACCAAAATCAGTGCTGGGGCTAGACCCGGGCATTCGTACCGGCGTCAAGGCGGCAGCCATTGACCCAACCGGAAAATTGCTGGATACCGCCACCATCTATCCCTTTGAACCACGACGCGATCGCGAAGGTTCTATTCGTACACTGGCCGCCCTGGTCGCCCGTCACAAAATTCAGTTAATTGCGATTGGCAACGGTACCGCTTCACGCGAAACCGAAAAACTGGTGGCTGACATGTTGCAAGCTTTCCCCAACCCCGATGTCAAGAAAATCGTGGTGTCCGAAGCGGGTGCCTCGGTTTATTCAGCGTCTGAACTGGCCGCCAAAGAATTTCCCGAACTGGATGTCAGCCTGCGCGGTGCCGTTTCTATTGCCCGTCGCCTGCAAGACCCGCTGGCCGAACTGGTCAAAATTGAACCCAAGGCCATTGGCGTTGGCCAGTACCAGCACGATGTCAACCAGCGTGAACTGGCCCGCTCGCTGGATGCGGTTATTGAAGATTGCGTGAACGCAGTAGGCGTTGACGTTAACACCGCCTCTGCCCCCCTGCTAACCCGCGTTTCAGGCCTGAATACAACCTTGGCCAAAAACATTGTCGAATGGCGTGACCAGAATGGCGCCTTCCCCAATCGTGCCGCCTTAATGAACGTCTCTCGCTTTGGTGCCAAAGCCTTTGAACAGGCGGCCGGTTTCCTGCGTATTCCCAACGGAGACAATCCACTGGATGCTTCTTCGGTTCACCCTGAAGCCTACCCGGTAGTGGCGCGTATCCTGGGTAAAATCCAGGCTGATGTCAAAGCCATCATCGGCCAAAAAGATGCCCTGAAAGGCATTTCTCCGGCCGACTTTACCGATGAACGTTTCGGTTTGCCAACAGTTCGGGATATTTTCAGCGAACTTGAAAAACCCGGCCGGGATCCACGCCCCGAATTCAAAACCGCTACCTTCAAGGAAGGCATTGAGTCTATTAACGACCTGCTACCCGGCATGGTGCTGGAAGGGGTTGTGACCAACGTGGCCAACTTTGGTGCCTTTGTGGATATTGGTGTACATCAGGATGGTCTGGTGCATATTTCCGCCCTGGCTGACAAGTTCGTCAAAGACCCGCGCGATGTGGTTCGGGTTGGGCAAACGGTACAGGTCAAGGTTCAGGAAGTAGACGCGCAACGCAAACGGATTGCCTTAACCATGCGGCTGAATGACGATAGCCTGCCAGTTAGCCGTGACAGCGCGAACGCCCCGGCTGGCAACCGTCCTCGTGGTCAAGGCCGCCAAAAACAGGCGGATAACAAACCGCCTGCCAACAATGCCATGGCCGCTGCCTTTGCCAAGCTCAAACGATAATCCGGAAGTATTCCGGCTCTTATCGGCACACTAAACGCAGCACAACAAAATGCCCCGAATCGCTTCGGGGCATTTTCATAGAAATATAATACAAACAGTTAAAGGAAATAATCAGGGTTCAGACGCTTCCACTATTTCGGATGCCTGAAACTGCATGGCCCACATGCGGGCATAAATAGCATTTTTCTCTAGCAATTCACTATGAGTACCCTGCTCCATAATTTTTCCCTGATCCATTACAATAATCCGGTCGGCATCCACAATGGTTGAAAGCCGATGGGCAATAATCAGTGTAGTACGGTTTTTGGCAATCTGGAACAGTTCATCCTGAATCTTGCGCTCGGTTCGGGTATCCAGTGCACTGGTGGCTTCATCCAGCACCAGAATGGGCGGATCTTTCAAAATGGTGCGGGCAATGGCGACCCTTTGCTTTTCTCCTCCGGACAATTTCAGGCCCCGCTCACCCACCTGTGATTCATACCCCTCGGGAAGGCTGCTCACAAACTGATGAATACTGGCTGACTTGGCCGCTTCTATGACCTCATCGTGTGTGGCCGAAGGACGACCATAGGCAATATTGTAATAAATGGAATTATTGAACAGCACCGTATCCTGGGGCACAATGCCAATATGCTGGCGCAGGCTTAACTGGGTATAAGAACGGATATCCCTGCCATTGATCAGGATACTGCCTGAACTGACATCATAAAAACGGAACAGCAATCGTGACAGGGTAGACTTGCCTGCCCCTGAGGTGCCCACCACCGCCACCGTTTCGCCTGCCCCTACCCTGAAAGACACCTTATGCAAAATCTGCCGCTCACTTTCATAAGAAAAGCAGACATCCTGAAACACAATTTCGGCATGGCGGGTGTTTAACGCGATAGCACCTTTATCATCCTTGATTTCCTGCTGCTCGTCCATGAGACCGAACATGCGTTCCATGTCAGACAATGAGTTCTTGATTTCACGATAGATGAATCCCAGGAAATTAAGCGGTGCATACAACTGAGTAAGATAGGCCGAGACCAGTACAACGTCGCCGACGGTCATGCTACCTTGCACCACCCGGTCGGCCGACATCCACAGCAAAATGGTAATGCCAGTGGTAATAATAACCCCCTGACCTGCATTAAGAATATTGAGTGATATCTGGTTCTTGACCGAGGAGTCCACCCATTTGCTCAGGTTTTCATCATAGCGATTAATCTCGTAGGCTTCGTTATTAAAATACTTAACGGTTTCATAATTGATGAGGGCATCAATAGCCTGGGTATTGGCCATGCTGTCCAGACTGTTCATGCGTCGGCGCATGACCATGCGTTTTTCAGTCACGGTAAAAGTGAACAGGATATAGGCAATAATGGTTAGCATGGTTACCGCTGCAAACCAGATATCGTAACGCCACAACAAGATACCCATCACCATCAGCAATTCCAGCAAGGTGGGCAAAATATTGAACAGGGTAAAGTTCAATACAAAGCCAATGCCTTTGGTACCCCGGTCTATATCCCTGCTAAGGCCGCCGGTTTGACGCAGCAGGTGAAACCGCATGGACAGGCCAAACAGGTGTTCAAAGATGGTTTTGGCAATTTTACGTATGGAGCCCTGCGTGACCCTGGCAAACAGGGCATCCCTGAGCTCACCAAAAAGACTGCTGGAAACTCGTGCAAGGCCATACCCCAGCAAAGCGGCCACCGGTAAAACCAGGGCAGTGGGTGGCACACTAAGCTGGTCAACAATATCTTTTAAAAAAATGGGCAAGATGACGCTGGCCACTTTGGCCAACACCAGGAATAACAAGGCAAAGCCAACGCGCCATTTGAATTGCCATACGTAAGGTAACAGGGATAAAACAACGTCAAAACTGATTTTTTTAGACGCCGACTTCTGTGGATACTGCTCTGATTGAGTTCTCATATATATTCTTGTAACAACGGACCCATCTTATTTCCTGCTCCGCACTCAGGCGGCGTAAGGGCTGGGCAAGATGACAACCCTTTTCATCCCTGTAATGACAACGGTCATAAAAAAAACAACCACTGGGCAAGTGGCGGTTACCCGGCAATTCGGGCAAATCAACAGGCCCTTTCATGGCAAGGCTACCTGTCATATCGGGTACAGCATCCAGCAAAAGTTCGGTATAGGGATGCGCCGGTTTTTGCAATATGTCAGACGTATGACCCAACTCGACAATTTGCCCCAGGTACATCACCGCAATCCTTTTGCTCATATGCTTTATAACAGAAACATTATGGGAAATCAGGATATAGCTTAAATTTCTGGCTTTTTGCAAATCATTAAGCAAATTCAAAATTTGCGCCTGAACCGAAATATCCAGTGCCGAGGTGGGTTCATCCAGCACAATAATATCAGGATTGGGTGCCAGGGCACGTGCAATGGCAATCCTCTGGCGCTGTCCCCCCGAAAACTCATGCGGGTAACGGTCCAGGTATTCTTCACGCAATCCTACCTGGACCGCCAAGTCTGCGGCTATTTGGCGCAATTGCCCCCGTGAATGGCCGCCCTGGATATGAATGGGCTCGGTAATGACTTTCCAGACGGGTAAACGCGGGTCCAATGAAGACTGCGGGTCCTGGAAGACAATCTGGATAGTGGGTTTGGCACCGGCTGTCTGCCAGCTTACACTGCCCCGGACCGGTTGCAGCAAACCCATTAACACTTGGGCAAGCGTGCTTTTTCCACAGCCCGATTCTCCCACGATACCCAGGGTTTCGCCGGCATCAACATCCAGGTCTATGCCGTTCAGGACATGCGCAGTAGACTTCACCTGTCCCAACCAGTTTTTTTGAACCGGAAAGTGGACATGAATATCGCTCAGGGAAACAAGGCAGTTATCGGGCAGGCGATTATCTGGCATGGCGTTCATCCTCTTCCTGTACAATCCAGCAGGCCACTTTGTGGGATGGATCTGACGTTAAGGGCAATAAATCAGGGGCATTGCGACAAATGTATTCCTTGCGTTCGCAACGGTTCATGAATGAACAGCACGTGGGCAATTGCGCCAGGTCGGGCACTTGCCCGCCAATCGTTTTTAAAGGTGTCCCCGGCACCACGTTTTCCGGCAAACCGGCCAGCAAACCTTGCGTATACGGATGCCTTGGCCGGCGCATAACGTCGCGGGTCTGTCCGTCTTCCACCACAGCACCGGCATACATCACATATACCCGTTCACAAAATTGAGAAACCACCGCCATATCGTGGGTAATTAATAAAATGGCGGCACCGGTTTTACGGGCCCGCTCGCGAAGCAAAAGCAAAACCTGTTTTTGTACGGTCACATCCAGTGCTGTGGTCGGCTCATCGGCAATCAGCAACTTGGGTTCACAGGAAAATGCCAGGGCAATCATAATACGCTGGCGCATGCCGCCTGACAACTCAAACGGATAACTGTCAACCACCCGTTCCGGGTCGGCAATATACATGTCCCGCAGCAGATCCAGGGTTTTTTCTTTGGCCTTTGCCTTGCTCATGGATTGATGCTGCAAAATCACATTGACAATTTGTTTACCCACTTTCATGACTGGGTTCAGCGCTGTCATCGGTTCCTGAAAAATCATGGAAACTTCACGCCCCCTTATGGCTCGCATTTCTTTTTCACTTAGCTTCAGGACATCTTTACCCGACTGGTAGATGGTGCCATGCGTAACCCGGTAGCTGTCAGCAGGGATTAAACGCATGCTCATCATGGCGCAAACCGACTTTCCCGACCCCGACTCGCCTACCAGACCAACAATTTCACCGGCCCCCACCTGCAAAGTAACCCCGTTCAGGGCTTTGACCGCCCCTTTGTAAATGGGAAATTCAATATGCAGGTTTTCGACACTCAGTACCTGTTCATTGCTCTGGCCAACATGATTCTCTTGCATTACTTCACCTTCTGTTTGGGGTCCAGCATATCGCGCATCCCGTCACCCAACAAGTTAAAGCCAATAGCCGTTATCAAGATGGCCAGGCCGGGAAAGGTGGAATACCACCACTGGTCTATCAGAAAGTTACGTCCGGCAGAAACCATGGCGCCCCACTCGGCCGTGGGCTGCTGTGCGCCTAAACCAATAAAGCCCAATGCCGCTGCCATCAGAATGGCATTGCCGATATCCAGGGTAGTTTGCACAATAATGGGGGACAGGGCGTTGCGAATCACGTGCCACTGCACGATGTGAAAACGGCTGGCACCAAACGTTTCCGCTGCTTTTACATACACCATTTCACGAATCCCCAGGGTTTGCCCGCGGGCCAGCCTTACGTAATACGGAATTCGCACCAAGGTAATGGCCAACATGGCATTAAACAGGCTGGGCCCCAATGCGGCCGCCAGTGCCATGGTTAACACCAAAGACGGGATGGACAGCATGACATCCATGATGCGCATAATGGTGGTATCAACCCATTTGCCAAAAATACCCGAAAAACAGCCAATAATGGTCCCTATGAAACTGGCGACAAACGCCACAAACAAACCCACGCCAATGGATTGTTGGCCACCATACAAAACCCGGCTGAAAATATCCCGTCCGACTTCGTCGGTGCCAAACCAATGGGCCATTGAAGGCGCCTGCAGGCGCGCCCGCAAATTAATGACATCGGGATGGTAAGGGGCCAATACGGGTGCCAGCAAGGCCGCCAGGCACATGAAAATAATAATACCCAGTCCCACCATGGTCATCGGACTGCGCCGCAACTGATACCAGAAATAGGAACCCCTGTGTTTAAGGCTAGCAAGCATTGCCATCATTAACCCACCTCTTTAATGCGTGGATCAATCACCAAATACAGCAAATCCACCAACAGGTTTAACAACACATAGACAAAGGAAACCAGCACGGCAAAGCCCATGACCGCCGGAAAATCCAGCGCCTGAATAGAGTTAACCACATACAACCCCATCCCGGGCCAGCTGAAAACGGTTTCCGTAAGCACCGCACCATATAACAGATCTCCCAGGGCCAGACCCAGAACGGTGACCGAAGGAATCAGGGCATTGGGCAAGGCGTGTCTGAGAATCACCTGCCACTTGGGCAGGCCATAGGCTTTGGCGGTACGGATATAATCTTCGCTTAACTGTTCCAGCATGGAAGAACGGATCTGCCGTGACACCACCCCCAAATGCACAAAACTTAAGGTAACGGCGGGCAACACAAGATGCCAGAGCGCATTGTAAAATGTCTTCATTTGCCCGGCCAGCAGCGAATCCACCAGATAAAAGCCGGTAACAAACGGCGGGACGGCTACCCCCTGACTAAGCCGCCCCCCGGCGGGGAACCAGGAAAGATTGCCATAAAAAATAATAATCAGCCCCATCCCTAACCAAAAGGCCGGCATGGAAATACCCATGACCGAAATGCTTCTGGTAATTTGGTCCATCCACTTGTCTTTATAAACGGCAGACAACACCCCAAGCGGCACGCCAATTAAAATGGCCAGTATCAGGGAAACCACGGCCAGCTCCATGGTGGCCGGAAAAAACGCCAGCAAATCCTGCAACACCGGCCGGCCAGTGCGAATTGAGGTGCCCAGATCACCCTGCAACAGTCCTTTCAGATATAACCAGTATTGCTCATACAAGGGAAGGTTCAGGCCCAGTTTTTCACGGATGGCATCAACCATGGCCTGGCTGGCCCGATCACCGGCAATGAGACGGGCCGGATCACCCGGAATCAGATGGGAGACAATAAAAGTAATGACCGAAACGCCCAGCACCACAAAAACCAGGCCAGCAAGACGTTTGGAAATAATTTGAAAAACCGACATACCCGGTATCCATCAGCAAAAACGCCCGTTAGACGAGCGTTTTGCCTGTTAGTTAGCGTTAATGAACAAGCTGTTTATTCCTTGCTGATATCTTGTACGTTATAAACGTCATCCAGCATGGGATTATACGAATAGCCTTTCACGTTATCACGCAAGCCAATTTCTTCACTTTTCTGGAACAGATAAGCATAGGCGAAATCGTCCAGCACCAGTTTCTGGGCTTGTTGATACAGCTTGGTACGTTCTTCCTGGTCACTGATCTCAGCCGCCTTGCGGATTAGCTGGTCAACCTCGGGGTTTGAATAAAAAGAACGGTTACCCGGCAAACCACCTTTTTCAGAATCAAACCAGTAATTCATGAACATGTACGGATCGGCAAAATCGGGGCTCCAGTTACCCAGTGCAATATCAAACTCACCTTTACCCAGACGATCCCTCATGGTGGCGTTGGCCAGTTTTTCAAGTTTGACATTCACCCCCAGGGCGGCCAGGTTTGCCTGTACGGTTAGGGCAATGGGTTCCCAGTTGGCATCACGGTTTGAATAGAGTAGTGTCAGGTCTTGTTTACCCAGCTTGGCTTTGGCCAAACTGGCCTTGGCGGCTTCCAGGTCCTGTTTGAAATCAGGATTGGAATCGTCATAAGCCCACATACCATCAGGAATGGGCCCTTTAAGCTGTTTTCCCTGATTGTTCAACACACCTTCAACAATCCCCTGGTAATCAATCGCCTCAACAACCCCCTTGCGGGCATCCAGATTAGCCAACGGACCGGTTTTATTATTCAGATATAAGTAAGTCACCAATAAAGAGGGCACTTTCTCAAATTGCACGCCCGGTTTGCCTTTCAGGGACTCGATCTGGTCAACCGGCAGCTTGGCCACGATATCCAGGTCGCCGTTTTGCAATTGCAGGCGCTGGGCCGATGCATCAGGAATGATTTTTAAAAGCACCTTATCCAGAACGGGCTTTTCACCCGCATAATGGGGATTGCGCTCTAGTTGGATGGATTGGCCTTTATCCCACTTGACCATTTGGTAAGGGCCTGAACCGGCCGTATTGCCGGCCAGGAACGTGTCTGCACCGCCTTCGGCTTTTTCTGCAGCCGGGTTGATAATACCCGCACCGTTATTGGCCAGGATATAAAGGAAAGGTGCAAACGGGGTTTCCAGCTTGAATTCAACTGTAAGCGGATCTTTGACACTGGTTTGCATGGCAGGGAAAGGTTCGGAAGGCCCCTGTTTAACGCGTAAAAGCCGGTCAAACGTATATTTGACCGCGTCGGCATTGACATCGCTACCATCGGCAAACTTGTGTCCCGGTTTAAGCTTGAAGGTCCATGTCAGGTTATCATCGGACGCGGTCCAGCTGTCGGCAAGATCGCCTTCCACATCAGTAGAGCCTTTTTTATATTTAACCAGATGCTGGTAACTGGGGTAAGTGACTGTCCAGTCGTTATTGTCGATGGTAACAGCCGGATCCAGGGTTTGTGGATCGGATGATTTGGCAATAACCAGCGTGTCTTTTGGTGTTGCCGCCATAGCCCCTGGCATGGCAACTGAAAAACCAAACGCCGAAGCAAAGACCGTGAGCAGTAATTTTCTGTAAATGCGATGTCCTGACATATGCGATTTCTCCCAATGAATATCGACTTGACCACGGGATATCCTAGCAAAACATCTTTAAAGTAGAAATAGTTGTTTACCCGATTATGGTAAAAAACCTTTCCTTTAGGAAAAAACGTAGCCAGCCATCACACTTTGACCAGATCACTGTCTATCATGGGATAAGCACGACTGTTGGGCAGCTCATAATGCCACCACTCGGAGGGAATGGATCTGAACCCGGCATGCAGCATAATGCCCAGCAGCAACAGCCGGTTTTTTTGCACTTCAGGCGGCAAGTCCGTGCGGTCATGATGGGCGCGTTCTTGCATGTCATCAAAGCCGGTACCCATATCCAGGGCCTGACCCTGCCCGTTTAACAGCGTTACATCAACCGCCACCCCGCGCGAATGGTTTGAGCCTTGTGCTGGATCTGACACATATTGCGCATCTGACAGAACCGACCAGAAAATTTCCTGTGCCTGATTGGGACGATAGGCATCGAAAATTTTCAGGGTTAAGCCTGCCTGCCTGGCATAGTTGGCCGCCTTGCGCAGACAGGCTTCAGCATCGGGGTGCAGGGCACAAACAGCTTCCTGGTAAACCACTTGACCAGCCAGATTATTGGGGGTGGCATAAACCAGGTCTATCACCACGCCAAATTCGTCTTCCGTAATAATTTTTAATGCTGTTTGGCCCACGTCTTCCTCTTTATGCTTTCATTGATTCAATGGCTTCATTCAAAAAAATGATATTACCATCAAGTTCAGCCAGACTGGATGCGGGAAAACCATTGGCCACCAGCTGTCCATCAAGTTTGATGTCAAAACAGCAATCCTGTTCGTTTTTAATTAACAGCTCATTGATATTTTCAGTTTGCAGGCGTTTGCTCACCAAGCCGGCATCTTTCGGGTTATCAAACGGAACGGATAATAGCAACTCTTGTCCGTTTACCGCAATCAGGCGAAAACGGAAACGCCCTTCTTCGTCCCGAAAGCTGACAAAACGAGCCGCCTTGGCTGATTTTTTCTGCTCTTTGGCAGTGGCTTTTACCGCCACAGCATTACGCAAGCCTACCGCCTGGCGAATCTCGTTAATAAACGGCGTCGCTTCACGGCGCGCTTTTTTAGCGCCTTCTTGCAGGATTTCTTCTATCTGGTCGGGCTTGGCCATTAAATCATTGTAACGCTCACGCATGGGTGCCAAGGTGTTTTCCAACAAGTCACCCAGCGCCTGCTTGGCATCGCCCCAGCCCATGCCATCCAAAAGCTGCTGCCTGAAAGCCGCCACCTCTTCCTGGCCCGCAAAAGCCCGGTAAATCGTGAACAAGTGTGCCTCATCGGGATCTTTGGGCTCGCCGGGCAAGCGTGAATCAGTCTGGATACGGGCAATCGCCGCTTTCAGCTGCTTGCTGCCGCCGTCAAACAGGGGAATGGTGTTGTTATAGCTTTTGGACATTTTGCGGCCATCAAGCCCTGGCAAGGTCGCCACTTCTTCTTCGATATGCACTTCGGGCAAGGTGAAATATTCTCGCCCTGCCCCATACTGGTGATTAAAACGCTGGGCAATATCACGGGCCATTTCCAGGTGCTGGATCTGGTCACGGCCAACCGGCACCTTATTGGCATTGAACATGAGAATGTCTGCCGCCATCAGGATGGGGTAAGAAAACAGGCCCATATTGACGCCATCATCAGGTTCCACGTTCTTGGCCACATTCTGGTCTACCGAGGCCTTGTAAGCATGCGCCCGGTTCATTAAGCCCTTGGGGGTAAGGCAAGTAAGAATCCAGCTTAGCTCGGGTATTTCAGGAATATCCGACTGACGGTAAAAAGTAACCCTGCTGGTATCAAGTCCGGCAGCCAGCCAGGTGGCGGCAATTTCCAGACGCGAACGGGCCACGCGCATTGGGTCGTCACATTTAATCAGGGCGTGATAGTCGGCCAGAAAAAAGAAGGCATCAACATTATCTTCACGGCTGGCATTAATGGCAGGCCGGATGGCGCCGGCATAGTTACCCAAATGCGGTGTGCCAGAGGTGGTGATCCCGGTTAGCACTCTTGTATTTTTACTCATGAATTTCAATTCCCCATTTACAGACTGACCGATTCCCGTCGTTCAGATTCAAGATATTCTTTTGATTGCATTTCCATAATACGGGAAACCGTGCGATGGAATTCATTGGACAACGTGCCTTCGGTATATAACTCATCGGGCCCGCACTCGGCCGACATAATCAGATTGACTTTATGATCATATAAAACATCAATCAGCCAGGTAAAACGGCGAGCTTCGGAAGCATGCTTAGGACGCATTCTTGGTACGTCCGATAAAATAATGGTATGAAAACGGCTGGCCAGTTCCAGATAGTCATTTTGTGAACGCGGGCCGCCACACAAGGTGGCAAATGAAAACCACACCACAGACCCGCCCAGGGCTTCGGCACGGATTTCACGATTCTCGATATGTAAAACCGGATTCTGGCTGGCCGTGTCTGACAGCTGATCAAACGCCAGCTGCAACGCCTGACGGGCTTGTTCGGTCAGGGGGGTATGGTACATGTTGACCTGTTCCAGCGTACGCAGGCGGTAATCCACCCCGGTATCCACGTTCAGGACATCCATCCGCTCCTGGATAAGCTTGATAGCCGGCAGGATACGGTCGCGATGCAGGCCATCCGGGTACAGTTCAGAAGGCTCGTAATTAGACGTCATCACAAAAGAAGTGCCATGCTCAAACAGTTTAAGCAACAAACGATACAGAATCATTGCGTCGGCAATGTCCGACACATGGAATTCATCAAAGCAGATCAGGCGGTATTTTTTGGCAATACGGCGCGCCACTTCATCAAGCGGATCCTGGGTACCCTTGATTTGTTGCAGTTGCAAGTGTACGCCCCGCATGAACTCATGAAAGTGAATCCGGGTTTTACGCTTGACCGGCACCGTCAGGTAAAAGGAATCCATTAAGAAACTTTTACCACGACCGACCCCACCCCACATATACACACCTTTGGGGATTTCGGGCCGGCTGAAGATTTTTTTAAGCCTGCTTGAACGCTGTTGCTTGAAGGCTATCCAATCATCATAATACTTCTGCAAACGACGGATTGCCTTCTGCTGTGCCGCATCTGCCTTGTAACCACGTTCACCCAGCGCCTTTTCATAATACTGCAAAACATTCATGATGATAAATACAAGCTCAAATATTGATTATATTAAAAAGGCCTGCAGCCTGGCTGGCTGTTCAGGGAACACCAACCACAAGCCGCAGGCCTGCTATTTCAAGCAAAACTTAAAACAGTACCAACTTGATTAAAAGTTCAATGCACGTTTATCAACCGCAAGGGCTGCTTCTTTCATTGCTTCTGACAAGGTTGGGTGTGCATGGCAGATACGGGCGATATCTTCGGCCGCACCCTTGAATTCCATGATGGTGACGGCTTCGGCGATCAGCTCGGAAGCCATTGGCCCTACAATGTGAACGCCCAGGACTTCATCACTCTTGGCATCGGCAATAATTTTCACAAAACCGGTTGTATCACCCAGCGCACGTGCACGACCATTGGCCAGGAATGGGAAACTGCCCACTTTTATTTCACGTTTTTCTGCTTTCAGGGCCTGCTCTGTTTTGCCAACCCAGGCAATTTCAGGAGAGGTGTAAATAACGGAAGGAATCGTGTCGAAGTTAACATGACCGTGTTGGCCAGCAATACGCTCGGCAACCGCTACACCTTCTTCTTCGGCCTTGTGCGCCAGCATGGGGCCACGCACCACATCACCCACTGCCCATACGTTTGGCAGATTGGTTTTGCAATCGTCGTCAACCACGATGAAACCGCGCTCATCCAGTTGCAGGCCAACCACTTCGGTATTCAGGCCAGTGGTGTAAGGAACACGACCGATGGAAACAATCAGTTTGTCAACCACCAGTGATTGTTCTTCACCCTTGGCGGTGGTGTAAGGAATGGTAATTGCCTTGGCGGCTTGCTTGATTTCGCCAATTTTCACGCCAGTTTCAATGACCAGACCCTGTTTGGCAAAGGCTTTTTGTGCTTCTTTGGCAACCTGGGTGTCACACACGGCCAGGAAATCAGGAGCGGCTTCAAGCACTACGACTTCAGCACCCAGACGGCGCCATACGCTACCCAACTCAAGACCAATCACACCTGCGCCAATCACACCCAGTTTTTTAGGAACGGCTGGAATGCTAAGGGCACCATCGTTAGACAGAACCTGTTTTTCGTCGAAATCAAGGCCTGGCAATGCGCGAGGCGCTGAGCCGGTAGCTACAATGACGTGTGCTGCAGTAATGGTCTCTTCTTTTTTACCACTTACTTTAATGCTGTAGTTGCCATCTTCGGCTTTACCGGCAAATTCACCTTTGCCAGAAAAGAAGGTGACTTTATTTTTTTTGAACAGGAACTGGATACCGTCGTTGTTTTGCTTGACAACGGTGTCTTTACGACCAATCAGGGTGTCGAGTTTAAGCTTGACATTACCCACTTCAATACCGTGCTCGGCAAAATGATGGTTAGCCTGTTCGAAATGCTCGGATGACTGCAACAGGGCTTTGGAAGGAATACAACCCACGTTGGTACATGTACCACCGGGTTTTGGATTGCCAGCTTCGTCAGTCCAGGCGTCGATACATGCCACTTTTTTGCCCAACTGCGCGGCACGGATAGCGGCAATATACCCGCCAGGTCCGGCACCAATAACAACTACATCAAATTGAGTAGACATAACAATTCTCTTTAATTTAATTCATTCGCATGCACACCGGGTGCATATAAAGAACCAC
Source organism: Advenella mandrilli (assembly GCF_016595155.1). Lineage (GTDB taxonomy): Bacteria > Pseudomonadota > Gammaproteobacteria > Burkholderiales > Burkholderiaceae_B > Advenella > Advenella mandrilli. The sequence goes on along the minus strand of NZ_JAENGP010000001.1, from coordinate 201,850 downwards.
GCCCCGTAAGGGGGCGTGCATACCATGTGTTGATTACAGTTCGAGCAACAGGCGTTGTGGGTCTTCCAGCGCTTCTTTCATGGCAACCAGGCCCAGCACGGCTTCACGACCGTCGATGATGCGGTGGTCGTAAGACATGGCAAAGAAGTTGATTGGGCGGATAACGATTTGACCGTTTTCAACCACAGCACGTTCTTTAGTGGCGTGAATGCCCAGAATGGCAGCCTGAGGTGGGTTGATAATAGGTGTAGATAGCATGGAACCGAAAGTACCACCGTTAGAGATGGAGAAGGTACCGCCAGTCAGTTCGTCGAGGGTCAACTTGCCATCACGTGCCTTGGCACCGAATTCGGCGATTTTTTTCTCGATGTCTGCAATTGACATTTGATCGGCATTACGCAGAATAGGTACAACCAGGCCGCGTGGGCTGCCAACTGCAATACCAATATCAAAATAGCCGTGATAAACAATATCCTTGCCATCAACAGAAGCGTTGAGGATGGGGTATTTTTTCAGGGCAGCAACGGCTGCTTTTACAAAGAAAGACATGAAGCCCAGTTTGATACCGTGCTCTTTCTCGAATTTCTCTTTGTATTTATTACGCAGGTCCATAACCGCTTTCATGTTGACTTCGTTGAAAGTGGTCAGGATTGCATTTTCAGACTGGGACTGCAACAAACGCTCGGCAACCCGTGCACGCAAACGTGTCATGGGAACGCGCTGTTCTGGACGGCCATCCAGGGAAACAGACAGGGGTGCAGCTGGTGCAGCCACTGATTTTGCAGGTGCTGAAGCGGAAACCGCGTCGGCTTTGGTAACACGACCATCACGGCCTGAACCGGCCACATCGCCAGCACTAATGCCTTTTTCAGACAGGATTTTGCTGGCGGCAGGAGATGCAACACCACTAACTGTTTTGCTTTCTGCAGCAACAGGTGCGGCAGCCGCAGCCGGGGCCGCTTCTGCAGCAGGAGCGGCGGCAACACCTACGGTTGCTTCGGTATCGATTTTAGCCAGCAACTGCTCTGCAACTACGGTACTGCCATCGCCTTCTGCAATTTCAACAATCACGCCCGAGGCTGGCGCAGGAACTTCAAGAACCACTTTATCTGTTTCAACTTCGATCAGGGTTTCGTCTTGGGTAACCGCTTCACCGACTTTCTTTTTCCATTCAAGCAGGGTCGCTTCAGAAATTGATTCTGATAATTGGGGAACGATAACGTCAATAATAGCCATTTTTTTTAATCCGTAAAATATGTTAGTCCAATTACTTGGTTAGGATAAAACCTTTTAATTTCGGCGCAAATGCCTGTTCAATAAGTGCTTTTTGCTGCTCCACGTGTTTAGCCAGATAGCCAACAGCCGGAGAGGAAGACGCATTGCGGCCTGCATAAGACAATTTCTGACCGGCAGTCATGTTCTCATACAGATGGTGCTGAATATAGAACCATGGTCCCTGGTTCTGAGGCTCATCCTGAACCCAGATAACTTCTGTGGCGTTAGGATATTTCTTAAGCTCCGTTTCGAACGCCTTATGGGCAAACGGATACAACTGTTCAACACGAATAATAACCACATCATTGGCTTCACGTTCTGTGCGAGCGTTAGCCAAATCGTAATAAACCTTACCGGAACAAACCAGAATACGCTTGACTTGATCAGCCTTGATGTCTGCTTTGACCTCGGGGATGACTGGCAGGAACTCACCGGAAGCCAGGTCGGCTAGCGCAGAGGTTGCGTCTTTGTTACGCAGCAGTGATTTAGGTGTAAATATAACCAAAGGCTTGCGGAACTGACGAATCATCTGGCGACGCAGCAAATGGAAAATTTGGGCGGCATTAGTAGGCTGCACTACTTGCATATTGTTATCGGCACACAATTGCAGGAAGCGCTCGATACGGGCAGATGAGTGCTCGGGTCCCTGGCCTTCGTAACCGTGTGGCAACATCATGGTCAAACCGCATTGGCGGCCCCACTTTGCCTCGCCGGAAGAAATGAACTGGTCAATCACCACCTGGGCACCATTGACGAAATCGCCAAACTGGGCTTCCCAAATAGTGAGGGTATTCGGTTCTGAGCAGGCATAACCATACTCAAAGCCCAATACGGCTTCCTCAGAAAGCACAGAGTCAATCACCGTAAAGGGTGCCTGATTCTCGGCAACGTTCTGTAATGGAATATAAGTACCGTCGTCCCAGCGCTCACGCTTTTGATCGTGCAAGACGGCGTGACGGTGTGTAAATGTGCCACGACCGGAGTCCTGGCCGGTAATGCGAATGGAATAACCCGAAGCAACCAGTGTTGCAAATGCCAGGTGTTCTCCCATACCCCAGTCCAGATTTTGCTCGCCTGCCGCCATATTGCGACGGTCGTTCAGCAGTTTTTTCACCAGGTTATGGGGGGTGAAATTTTCTGGAACAGTGGTGATTTTTTCACCGATACGCTTGAGCTCTGCCAATGGAACAGCGGTGTCACCGTGATCGGTCCACTTGGCACCCAGAAACGGGGTCCAGTCAATCGCGTATTTGTTTTTGTAGTCTGTCAAGACAGGCTCGACGGTTTTCTGGCCGTCTTCCATTAACTGGCGGTATTCCTTGACCATTTGGTCTGGACCGTCTGCCTCGAGCACACCCTGGGCAACCAGTTTTTCACCGTACAGTTTACGTGTACCTGGGTGAACACTGATGCTTTTGTACATTAAGGGCTGTGTTAATGCCGGTGTATCCTGTTCGTTGTGTCCCAGCTTACGGAAACAGATGATATCGACCACGACATCATGACCGAACTCCATGCGATAGTCTACCGCCAGCTGTGAAACAAAGGCAACCGCTTCAGGGTCATCACCGTTTACGTGGAAAACGGGCGCCTCGATCATTTTGACAACGTCGGTACAATACAGGGTTGAACGTACGTCGCGTGGATCTGAAGTGGTAAAACCGATTTGGTTATTAATAACAATATGAACCGTACCACCGGTACCATAACCACGGGTTTGTGCAAGGTTAAGGGTTTCCATAACCACGCCCTGGCCGGCAAAGGCCGAGTCACCGTGGACCAGCACAGGCAGAACCTGTTGCTTGCCGTTTTCACGGCGTTCCTGGCGTGCACGGACACTGCCCTCTACAACCGGGTTGACAATTTCAAGGTGAGACGGGTTAAAGGCCAGGGACAAGTGAACCGGGCCGCTACGGGTGGAGAGGTCGCTGGAGTAGCCATTGTGATATTTCACGTCACCATCGGTCAGCCCTTCTGCGTGCTTGCCTTCAAATTCGGCAAACAGGTCACCAGGCATTTTGCCCATGATGTTAACCAGCATATTCAGGCGCCCACGGTGAGCCATGCCCACTACAATTTCATGCACGCCACGGTCTGCTGAATGGTTAACGATTTCGTCCATTGAAGCAATAAAGCTTTCACCACCTTCAAGGGAAAAACGTTTCTGGCCAACATACTTGGTATGCAGGAAACGCTCAAGACCTTCAGCTTCGGTAAGTTGCTGTAAAATTCGGGTTTTTTGGCCGGCATCAAAGTTGGGATTACTTTGGATGGACTCTAGACGCTCTTGCACCCAACGTTTTGCGGTGGGATCGGACATGTGCATGAATTCGGCACCAATGCTACGGCAGTAAGTATCGCGCAGTGCATTGAGGATTTCACGCAAGGTCATGGTGGTTTTCTTGGTGAAATAGGTATTCGTTGCAGAATACACATCATCAAGATCGGCTTCGGTCAAACCATAAAAGGCGGGATCAAGTTCCGGTATTTCGGGGCGTTCACGACGTTTAAGAGGATCCAGGGTTGCCAGACGCACACCTAGCGAACGGTAGGCGGCAATCAGAGACTGTACATGCAGCTGTTTGCTGGCCACCTCAAGGCTGGGTGATTCAATTTTCTGAACGGCAAAGGCATTTGCTTTTGCACGCTGGGCAAATGAAGTAACGACAGAGCTGTGGTTTTGATCACGGGTTCCTGTCGAACCATCGGTTGCCGGCAGATTTTGCAATTGATCAAAATAAGCACGCCATTCTTCTGGTGCTGAATCGGGGTTGTCTAAGTAAGCTTCATAAAGCTCTTCGACATAAGGGGCATTGCTGCCAAATAAATAAGATGTGGATTTTTTTTCAATTTCCGTAGTCATAAACGCTTCACCGGTATGAGTGTTTCACCCTTTGGATGCAGGAATACCTTCCGCGTTACGGCTAGACCGAATTGCGGATAGCGGGGCAGAAGGCACGTACTAGCCTTAAAAGCCAATAACGTAAAAGTATACCCCTATTTAACAAGCTTTTCGCCATAAAGTTTTCAAAAACAAAAGATAGTTAATGCTTACTCTCAGGCAAATTGGTATATTTGTATAATTCGTTGCTTTATAAACACGATTAGCTTTAATTTATTAAACTAAAAATACAATAGGGTCTTCTCTACTATGAATCACGACTTCACTAAACTTGCGCTGGACTATCATGCTCATCCAACCCCCGGCAAGATATCAGTAACCCCCACCAAACCGCTGGCCAACCAGGACGATCTCTCCCTGGCCTATTCTCCCGGTGTGGCAGCGGCATGCATGGCCATTTTCAACGATGGCTATGAGGCCGCAGCCAAATATACCTCCCGCTCCAATCTGGTTGGCGTCATAACCAACGGTACCGCCGTGCTGGGTCTGGGTAATATTGGTCCGCTGGCCGCCAAACCGGTTATGGAAGGCAAAGCCTGCCTGTTCAAGAAATTTGCCGGTATAGACGTTTTTGATATTGAACTTGCCGAACGGGATCCAGACAAACTGGTTGATATTATTGCCGCACTGGAACCCACTTTGGGCGGCGTGAACCTGGAAGACATCAAGGCGCCCGAGTGTTTCTACATTGAAAAAAAACTGCGTGAACGCATGCGTATTCCCGTGTTTCATGATGACCAGCACGGTACCGCCATTATTTCATCCGCTGCTGTTCTGAACGGGCTTAAAATCGTTAACAAGAACCCGGCAGAGGTCAAGCTGATCTGCTCCGGTGCCGGTGCCGCAGCCATTGCCTGCCTCGACCTGCTCACCAAGATCGGCATCAGCAGGGAAAATATTTTTGTCTGTGACTCTCGTGGCGTGATCTGGAAAGGCCGCGATGAAAACATGGAAGAAAACAAGGCACGCTATGCCCAGGACACCGATGCCCGCACCCTGGCCGACGTCATCAAGGATGCCGATGTTTTCCTGGGTTGCTCAACATCTGGCGTACTGACCAAGGAAATGGTCAAGTCCATGGGTAGCCAGCCCCTTATTTTAGCACTTGCCAACCCCGACCCCGAAATCCTTCCTGAAGACGCCAAAGAGGCGCGCCCCGATTGCATTATTGCAACCGGCCGCTCCGATTACCCCAACCAAGTCAACAACGTACTGTGTTTCCCGTTTATTTTCCGCGGCGCCCTTGACGTTGGCGCCACCCGCATTACTGAAGAAATGAAACTGGCTTGCGTGAACGCCATTGCCGAATTGGCCCAGGCCGAACAAAATGATGAGGTCGCCTCGGTTTATCAGGATCATGACCTGAATTTCGGCCCCGAATACATTATTCCCAAACCGTTTGACCCCCGCCTTATTGTACAAATTGCACCCGCCATTGCACAGGCCGCCATGGACTCTGGCGTTGCCACCCGCCCCATTGAAGACATGGACGCTTACCGCAGCCAGCTGATGAGCTTTATTTATCGCTCTGGCCAGTTAATGCGCCCTCTGTACAAGCAGGCAAAATCCGATCCTAAACGGGTAGTGTTTGCCGACGGAGAAGATGAGCGCGTCCTGCATGCCGCTCAAACCGTCATTGATGAAAAACTGGCTCACCCGATCCTGGTCGGACGCCCTTCTGTTATCAATATGCGTATTGAAAAGTTGGGCCTGCGCCTGACGAACGGCAAAAACATTGAAATCGTCAACCCCGAAGATGACGACCGTTTCAATGAAACCTGGCAAGCCTACTACAAACTCAAAGCACGTGATGGCGTCACCCCCAATATTGCCAAAGCGATGGTTCGCAAACACAATACGCTTATTAGTGTCATGCTCATGGAACGGGGTGATGCCGATGCCATGATTTGCGGCGTTTCAAGCAAGTTTGATAACCAGCTGAAATATGTCCAGGAAGTGATTGGCCTGAAACCCGGTGCCCAGACTTTTGCCGCCATGAACGTGCTCATGCTACCCGATGAAACCCTGTTCATTTGTGACACCCACGTTAATGAAAACCCCAGCGCCGAGCAAATTGCTGACATCACCATCCAGGCGGCCGAGGAAATGATCCGCTTTGGCGTTACACCCAAAATCGCCTTGCTGTCACACTCCAATTTTGGCAGCCGCCCAAGTGAATCATCCCGGAAAATGGCTCTCGCCCGTGAAATTATTGCCGAACGCGCACCATTGCTGGAAGTGGATGGCGAAATGCATGCCGACTCTGCCTTGTCAGAAAAAATCCGGCTGGATGCTTTCCCCGACTCGCCCCTGAAAGGACGCGCTAACCTGTTAATCATGCCAAACCTGGATACCGGCAATATTACTTATAATATGCTGAAAATGACGGGTAGCAACGGCATTGCGATGGGTCCTGTCCTGTTGGGCGCGGCAAAACCGGTTCACATTCTTACCACTAGCGCAACAACACGCCGTATTGTTAACATGACCACGCTGGCCGTTGTTGATGCCCAGCAAGCAAAAGGAAATTAAATTTTGCTCAAAAGCGATGATCTTGCCAAACTGTTTCTCAGGCTAGCCATTGGCTTTCTGATCCTGTTTCATGGTTTAACCAAAATCATGAACGGGATAGATCCGGTCATCGGCATGGTAACCGCCAAGGGCCTGCCTGCATTTTTCGCTTATGGCGTTTATGTGGGCGAGGTCGTTGCGCCAATAATGATCATTATTGGTCTTTACACACGCCCTGCCGCACTTGTCATTGCGGTGAATATGCTGTTTGCCTTCTTCCTTGCGCATATGGGGCAACTGTCTTCATTCACCCGCTCAGGTGGCTGGGCACCCGAACTGCCGGCTCTTTTTCTTGTTGGGGCGCTGGTTATTTTCCTGGGCGGTGCGGGCAAATACTGCCTTAACAGTCCTTATAACAATTAATTTTTTCTTTTTGGCAATCCCAAAAAAACAACCCCCTTCAAGGCAATTCCTGAAGGGGGTTGTTTTATGAACTGCGACCAGATGTTATACCAAAAATTAACGTTTGGAAATTTCCACCAAATCACGGGCCACATCGCCTGTAAACAACTGACGGGGACGACCGATCTTGTAAGCAGGATCAGAAATCATTTCGTTCCACTGGGCAACCCAACCTACGGTACGGGCCAGCGCAAAAATTGCCGTAAACAGAGAAGTGGGAATACCAATCGCACGTTGAACAATACCTGAGTAGAAGTCTACGTTAGGATAAAGCTTACGTTCTACAAAGTATGGATCTTCAAGCGCGATACGCTCCAGCTCCATGGCCAACTTGAACAAAGGATCATTCTCAAGGCCCAATGCAGTCAGGACTTCTTTACATGTTTCCTGCATCAGTTTGGCACGTGGGTCATAGTTTTTGTAAACACGGTGACCAAAGCCCATCAGGCGAACACCGGATTCCTTGTCTTTGACCTGCTCCATGAATTCACCCACTTTGGCAATGCCACCGTTAGCTTGAATTTGCTCAAGCATGTTCAGGCAAGCTTCGTTGGCACCACCATGAGCAGGACCCCACAGGCAAGCAACACCCGCAGCAATAGCCGCAAACGGGTTAGTACCTGAAGAACCACATAGACGCACAGTAGAGGTAGAGGCGTTCTGTTCGTGATCGGCATGCAAAATGAAGATACGGTCTAACGCACGCTCTACAACATCATTAACTTTATAATCTTCGCAAGGTGTTGCAAACATCATGCGCAGGAAGTTGCCAGTGTATGACAAATCATTCTGCGGATAAATGAAAGGTTGACCTTGAGAGTATTTATAAGTCATTGCCACCAGTGTTGGCATTTTGGCAATCAGCCTGATGGCTGAAATGTGGCGATGCTCAGGATTGGTGATATCGGTAGAATCATGATAGAACGCAGCCATCGCACCCACCAGACCGGTCATGATGGCCATGGGGTGTGCATCACGGCGGAAGCCACGCAGGAAAAACTGCATTTGCTCGTTAACCATGGTGTGATAGGTAACCTGATGGTTGAAATCAGCTTTTTGTGTTGCGTTTGGCAATTCACCATTCAACAGCAGGTAACTGGTTTCCATGAAATCGCAATTAACAGCCAGTTGCTCGATAGGATAACCACGATACAACAATTGGCCTTTATCACCATCAATATAGGTAATGGCAGACTCACATGAAGCGGTAGACATGAACCCGGGATCATAGGTAAACATGCCTGTCTGACCATACAACTTGCGAATATCTACAACATCAGGACCCACTGAACCTTGGTACACTGGAAATTCAACGGGATTACTACCATCGGAAAAGCTAAGCGTAGCTTTTTTTTCGGACAATTTCATCTATATTCCTTACTTGATTTCATACAAAACAATAACTTTCTACCCAGCCTATTCTGCACGCATCAGACCGATCAGACGGTTTATATTAGGCGTATCATAGTCACCCTCTGGCTCAGAACGCGCCAGCAGAAGGTCGAGCAAGTTATTATCATCCATCTCAAAAAGTTGAGTAAGAGACTTTACATCTTCATTGGTTAATGAAGATTCATAACGATCCAAAAATTTGGTAATAATCAAATCGTTTTCCAAAAGCCCCCGACGTGCCCGCCAGCGAAGGCGGGCACGTTCTAATTCCGTTAATTTATCCATAATAAACGATTTAGATTGAACGGCGAACCAGCATTTCTTTGATTTTGCCGATTGCTTTTGCTGGATTCAATCCTTTAGGACAAACATCCACACAATTCATGATTGTGTGGCAACGGAATAAACGGTACGGATCTTCAAGGTCGTCCAGACGCCCTGCAGTTGCATTGTCACGGCTATCGGCAATAAAGCGATAGGCGTTCAGCAAGCCGGCAGGCCCAACGTATTTGTCTGGATTCCACCAGAAAGACGGACAGGCTGTAGAACAACACGCACAAAGAATACACTCATACAAACCATCAAGTTCTTCACGAGCCTCGGGAGTTTGCAGACGTTCTTTTTCAGGTGGCGGTGTATCGTTAATAAGATACGGACGAATGGAGTGATACTGATTGAAGAAATGGGTCATGTCGACAATCAGGTCACGGATAACCGGCAAACCTGGCAGCGGACGAAGAACGATAGGTTCTTTCAGGTCACGCAGGTTGGTAGTACATGCCAGCGCATTTTTACCATTGATATTCATGGCATCTGAGCCACAAACACCTTCACGGCAAGAACGGCGCAAAGCAAGGCTGTCATCAACATCATTCTTGATGCGAACAATCGCATCAAGCAACATTTTGTCGGTTGGCTCAAGCTCTACATCCAGCTTTTGCATGTATGGACGCTCGTCCTTATCAGGATCGTAGCGGTAAATTTCAAATTTGACGATACGTTTAGTACTCATAATATCCTGCTTAGAAAGTGCGTGCTTTAGGTGGGAATGACTCAACAGTCAACGGCTTCATATGAACGGGTTTATATTCCAGACGACCATCAGAAGAATGCCACAGGGTGTGTTTCAGCCAGTTCTCATCATCACGCTCTGGATGATCATTCAATGCATGAGCGCCACGACTTTCAGTACGGTTAGCCGCTGATTTGATGGTTGCACGCGCAACTTCAATCATATTCTCAACTTCAAGAGCCTCTACACGAGCCGTGTTGAATACTTTTGATTTGTCTTTGAAGTAGATCTTCTTAACCTGTTCTGCCAACTCATCAATTTGACCAACACCTTCGTTCAGCAACTCGAGGGTACGGAATACACCGCAATGCTGTTGCATTGATACACGAATGCTATTGGCTACATCTTGAACTTTCTCGCCAGAAGCGCGGGATTCAAGCGCATTAACACGAGCCATGGAGAAATCAACAGACTCTTTTGGCAAAGGCTGATGCTCACGTTGCTTCTCGGGGTGAGAGTCAACAATATGGTTACCGGCCGCACGACCAAAAATAACCAGATCAAGCAGCGAATTGGTACCCAGGCGGTTGGCACCGTGCACAGATACAGCCGCACATTCACCAATGGCATACAGACCATTAACCACTTTTTCTTCGCCATTTTCCCAGGTAACAACCTGACCATGATAGTTGGCAGGAAGACCACCCATTTGATAGTGAATGGTTGGCACAACGGGAATAGGCTCTTTGATGGGATCGACGTTACCAAACTTGATGGCGATTTCACGAATGGATGGCAAACGCTTGTTAATGACGTCTGCACCCAGGTGATCCAGTTTCAGCACAACATAGTTGCCATCAGGACCACAGCCGCGACCTTCCTTGATTTCCTGGTCCATTGAACGGGACACGAAGTCACGTGGGGCCAGATCTTTCAGGGTTGGCGCATAACGTTCCATGAAACGTTCACCATCTTTATTCAGCAGAATACCGCCCTCACCGCGAACACCCTCGGTAATGAGCACGCCTGCACCGGCAACACCAGTTGGGTGGAATTGCCAGAATTCCATATCTTGCAGACAAATACCGGCACGTGCCGCCATACCCAGGCCATCACCAGTATTGATAAATGCGTTGGTTGAGGCGGCCCAGATACGACCTGCTCCACCGGTAGCCAGCACTGTTTTCTTGGCTTCAAGGATATAGATATCACCGGTTTCCATTTCCATGGCGGTTACACCCAGGACATCACCCGCATCGTTGCGGATCAGGTCAAGTGCCATCCACTCAACAAAGAAATGGGTTTTTGCGGCAACGTTACGCTGATACAGGGTGTGCAGCAAAGCATGACCGGTACGGTCAGCGGCGGCACAGGCACGCTGGACAGGTTTCTCACCGAAGTTGGCGGTATGACCACCAAAAGGACGCTGATAGATAGTGCCATCAGCATTACGGTCAAAAGGCATACCAAAGTGCTCAAGCTCGTAAACTGCTTCGGGAGCCTGACGACACATGAATTCAATAGCATCCTGGTCACCGAGCCAGTCGGAACCCTTGATGGTATCGTACATGTGCCAGTACCAGTTATCTTCGCTCATGTTACCCAGTGATGCACCAATGCCACCCTGGGCAGCAACCGTATGTGAACGGGTTGGAAACACTTTGGATAAAACAGCTACTTTAAGACCAGCCTGCGCAAGCTGCAAGGAACAACGCATACCGGCTCCGCCGGCACCCACAACCACCGCATCAAACTGGCGGCGTGGTAATGAAGAATTAATTGCGACCACGGCTTATAGACTCCAAACAATATTCGCGAAAAACAAGACTGAACCAATTAACCACAATACGGTTAATACATGCAGGGCCACACGAAGGCCTGCCAGTGTCACATAGTCCATCCAAATGTCACGCACACCAATCCAGGCATGCCAGGCCAAAGAGAAAAAAGCCAGCGTGGCTGAAATCTGACCGATTGGCAAGCCAAAACAGGTGAAGGTAAAGAAACCTTTCCATGACTCATAGTTGATGGACGTGAACAGGGCACAGACCAGGAACAAAACAGAATAAACGGCCAGGATGATAGCAGTCATGCGCTGGACGAGAAAATCGAATGAGCCATAGTGTGCACCCACAACCAGGCGTTTCGTACCGATTTTTTCATGAGTTGCCATTACATAGCTCCAAACAGTTTAATTGCAAAAATCAGGGTAAGGGCAATACTTGCACCCAAAACAATTTTTGCACTTTTACTGGAAGATTCTTTATCCATTCCAATATGCAAATCAAGGGTGAGGAACCTGATTCCGGCACACAGGTGATGCATGAAGCCCCACAACAGCACCAGTAAAACAAGTTTCAGCAAGAAGCCACCAAACCCGCTTCCCAAAGCCGCAAAGCTTTCCGGCGACCCAACACTGGCAGCAAAAAGAGGAATAAGAATAATAGGAAGACTTAAAAACAGGATTGCGCCACTGATACGATGCAAGATTGACACTTTCCCGGCAGTGGGCAGGCGGTATTTAACTGCAATAAGCTCTAAATCGAGATTGCGAAATTCCCGACGCGGCTTTGACGTAGAGTCTGACATAACGGCCTCAAAAATGAAACGATATATATAACAAAAAAACAAACCCGGCCAAGAGTACTTCATTTGAACCGGCACTAATCAAAACGGCCTCTAGTTTAAACTATTTCTGTAATGATATTGATCTGTCAGGTATAAACCCCGGCGAATTTCCATGGGGCGATCTCCGTAAGTATACGACACCCGATCTACCTGCAACAAAGGGAAACCCTCTGAAACATTAAGAAAATCAGCTACTTGCGCATTTGCGGCAATAGCCCTTATCTTCTCTTCGGCGCGAATCATGCTAACACCAAATTTTGTTTCAAATAAACCATAAAGCGGCCCCTTGTTATGAATGAGTACTTCGCTGGTAAGCCCTTTAAAAACATCTGCGGGCAACCAGATCTCATCAATAACACTTGGGCGATTACCCAAATTCATGAGTCGCTTTATATATATAAGGGCATCTCCGGTGCGAATCTCGAGCAAGCGGGCTATTTCCTGCGTTGCCTTTTGACGGCTGCATTCAAGTATTGTACTTTGTGCACGCTGGGTATTTTCGGGATTGTCTGGTGTAAGCCGCAAAAAACGGTAACGGACCTGGGCTTCATGGTGGGTGGCAACAAAAGTACCTTTTCCTTGACGCCTGATCAAGAGATTTTCGGCTGCCAGTTCATCAATAGCTTTGCGCACGGTTCCCTGGCTGACCTGAAAACGGGCAGCCAGATCAAGCTCACTGGGGATGCTTTCGCCGGGCTTCCATTCACCGGCGTGCAGACTTTGTACAAGCAAGGCTTTGATTTGCTTGTACAAAGGACTGAAAGCAGCGCCACCAATGGCGCCCCCCCTGCCGGTTGAGGATGATGAAAATGACATATTTTACAGAATAATGAAAACGAGATTTGACGTGCAACATTATTTCACACCCAAGGGTTTATGTCTATTCTTATATAAGATATAAGTTATAAGACAATTTGACGAAAAGCAGATTTTATTCTAAGATTATCCGCATTAATCAATAAGAGTTTTCTTGAATAATCCGGTGCCAATTATTGGTCTGCCGCGTACGCTCTTAAGGCTCTTACCTCTTACTTTTATACCTATTTTGGAGAAACACTTATGTCCAAGCCTGCCCTGCGCGTTGCTGTTACTGGTGCTGCCGGTCAAATCGGTTACGCATTGCTATTTCGTATTGCCTCAGGCGAAATGTTAGGCAAAGACCAACCGGTTATTTTGCAATTGCTTGAAATCCCAGACGAAAAAGCACAGAAAGCGCTCAAAGGCGTCATGATGGAACTGGACGATTGTGCATTCCCTCTTCTGCAGGAAATGACCGCTCACAGCGACCCAATGACCGCATTCAAAGACGTTGACGTTGCCCTGCTGGTTGGTGCCCGCCCCCGTGGCCCAGGCATGGAGCGTAAAGACCTGCTGCAGGTTAATGCCCAAATTTTTACAGCCCAGGGTAAAGCGCTTAACGCAGTGGCAAGCCGCGACGTAAAAGTACTGGTCGTTGGCAACCCTGCCAATACCAACGCTTATATTGCCATGAAGTCAGCACCCGACCTACCTGCCAAAAACTTCACCGCCATGTTACGCCTGGATCACAACCGTGCCCTTACCCAACTGGCCCAGAAATCAGGCAAAGCGGTCAAAGACATCGAAAACCTCATCGTTTGGGGTAACCACTCTCCAACCATGTACCCTGACACCCGTTTCGCTACCGTTAATGGCGAGTCCCTGGACAAACTCATCAACGACGAAACCTGGAATCGTGAAACCTTCATTCCTACCGTTGGCAAACGTGGTGCTGCCATTATCGAAGCACGCGGCCTGTCTTCCGCTGCATCGGCAGCCAACGCCGCCATTGATCACATCCGTGACTGGGTATTGGGTTCAAACGGTAAATGGGTCACCATGGGTATTCCATCCGATGGTTCTTATGGTATCCCTGAAGGCATCATCTACGGTGTACCGGTCATCACCGAAAATGGTGAATACAAACGCGTTGAAGGCCTTGAAATTGATGCATTTTCTCGTGAACGCATGGATTTCACCCTTAACGAATTGCTTGAGGAACGTGACGGCGTAGCTGATCTGCTCAATTAATTCCCATGTAAAAAATAGCCACTGTCAAGTGGCTATTTTTTTAAGATTTTGCATTATTAATTAATATTATCAGTTAGCTTGTCTTGCATCAAAACCAATACAAAAAGAAAAACCACATTAAATGCAAACAAAGAAAACGGAGCAACCATGACATCATCCATTTCAGGAAGTGTAACATTCCACCAAGCCCTGGCAAAATAAAAGCCCCTGCAAATTATTGGTACCATTAATACCAATCACGCCTTAATGGCAAAACGTGCCGGCTTCAAGGCTATTAATTTATGAGTGAGTTATATGTCCAGTCATGTTTCAAATATACGCCCCGAGCCTGATCAGGTCATCGTTGATATTGTCGATTATGTCCTGAATTACAACATCGAAAGCACGGTTGCCTATGAAACCGCCCGCAACTGCCTGATCGATACCCTGGGTTGTGGCCTTGAGGCCCTGGAATACCCTGTTTGCCGTAAACTGTTAGGCCCAATTGTTCCCGGTACTGTTGTACCCAATGGCGCCAAAGTACCCGGCACACAATTCCAGCTGGACCCTGTCCAGGCCGCTTTCAATATTGGCACCATGATCCGCTGGCTAGACTTTAACGACACCTGGCTAGCCGCTGAATGGGGTCACCCATCCGACAACCTGGGTGGCATTCTGGCAACCGCCGACTGGCTGTCACGCAACGCTGTAGCCGCCGGCAAAGCACCCTTCACCATACGTGACGTACTTACCGCCATGATCAAGGCACATGAAATCCAGGGTTGTATTGCCCTTGAAAACTCTTTCAACAAAGTGGGCCTTGACCATGTTGTACTGGTAAAAGTGGCTTCTACCGCTGTCGTAGCACAAATGCTGGGCCTTGATCGCGACGAAGTCATCAATGCCGTGTCACTGGCATGGGTTGATGGCCAAAGCCTGCGCACCTATCGTCACGCCCCCAATACAGGTAGCCGCAAATCATGGGCAGCCGGTGATGCCACCAGCCGCGCCGTTCGTCTTGCACTAATCGCAAAAACCGGTGAAATGGGCTATCCATCTGTATTAAGCGCCAAAACATGGGGTTTTTACGATGTGCTGTTTAAAGGCCAGTCTTTTAAATTCCAGCGCCCTTATGGCAGCTACGTCATGGAAAACATCCTGTTCAAGATTTCTTTCCCTGCCGAATTCCACTCGCAAACGGCCGTTGAGTGTGCCATGGATATTCACCAGAAGTTAAACGCGGCTGGCAAAACTGCAGAAGACATCAAGCAAATCACCATTCGTACCCACGAAGCGTGCATTCGCATCATCGACAAAAAAGGCCCGCTTAACAACCCGGCCGACCGCGATCACTGCATCCAGTACATGGTTGCCGTACCTGTCCTGTTTGGCCGCCTGACTGCCGGTGACTACGAAGACAGCATCGCTGTTGATCCACGAATTGATGCCCTGCGCGACAAAATCGTCTGCGTGGAAGACCCTGCTTTCACTGCCGACTATCACGATCCTGAAAAACGCGCCATCGCCAACGCCTTAACGGTTGAATTCAACGATGGCAGCAAACTGGATGAAATTGTTTGCGAATATCCAATCGGTCACAAACGTCGCCGTACTGATGGCATTCCGCTGTTAGAAGACAAATTCCGCACCAATCTGGCACGTGTATTCCCAAGCAAGCAGCAAAACCGCATCCTTGATATTTCTCTGGATCAGAAAGCACTAGAAGCAATGCCTGTTCATGAATACGTTGATATGTACGTCATCTAACAGCTTGCTACAACCCGCTAATAAAAACTGTTTTATTAGCGGATCTACAGGTAACAAAAACCCTCTGTTGACGGGCTTCCCAAAATTGGACACTGCTCCAGGAATGGGGCCAATCTATTCAAATTACGAATACTGACTTATTGCCAAATCCCGAAATTTGATGGTAGCAACAGAGGCCGTGCTTTTTTTGTATACCAAGGCAAAGCCGATCCGGGTAATTTCCGATTCATCTGGCAACTGAAGATAAGCCAGGTTTTTTTTGATTTTTGTTTTCATGACCACAGATGGCACCAAAGCGATACCTACGCCACTTTCAACCAGGGCCAGTACAGTATCCACCTGAATCGCTATTTGGGCTACCCGTGGGATAAAGCCAGCCTCCTGACAGGCAGACATAACAGCATAATGCAGACCCCTGGCATGGTCTGGAGAATATATAATAAATGGATAGCCGGCCAGCTCCTTCAAACAAACCGAATGGCCTTCCAGCGCATGCCCCTTGGGCACGGCCAAAACAAAACCGTCCTTTTCCAGCTGAATCATATCCACAGTCGTATCATCCAACACAGGCGTACGAATCAGGCCCACATCCAGCTTGCCCGCTTCCACATCCTGCACAATCCGGCTGGAGATCCCCTCGGTAAAATTCAATTCGATATTTTCATACTTCTGCCTGAAAGATGGCACCAGGCTTTGCAACAATCCCTGGGTGACTGAACCAACAAAACCAAGATGCAACACCCCTCTGGCCCCTTCCTTGATTTCATCTGCCGTGTGCTGCAATTGCTCTGCAAAATAAAGCAGGCGGATGGCATCTGAACGCAGTTGCATGCCTTCCGGCGTCAAGGAAACCCCTTTGGACGTTCGCTCAAACAAACGCACCCCCAACGCCGCCTCGAGCTTTTGAATGGAGACCGATAAAGGGGGCTGGGCAATATGCAGTTTTTCAGCGGCTTTGTGAAAGTTCAGGGTTTCAGCCAACACTACAAAATGGCGGATCCGGCGCAAGTCCATGCTTATTCCTGTAATTTTATATTTTCAACGATATCTAAAGAATATCAAAATTACATTAATTAATATATAAGCACAATCCTTCATATAGCCTATCGCATAGGGGCCCGTTCATCTGGACTGCCCCGCCTGCCACACCACACGGCATGATAGATGCATTATTAAAAAACCGGACCATTCATGAGTCCGGCTTCAATAAAAAAGCAAAAAAAGAATTTATTGTTTTGGAATATTGGCTCTTTCTGCCGCGCTAGACCAGCGCTCAATTTCAGTTAACTGAAATTTTGCCAAATCAACCGCATCTCCCGGAAATGGGTCCCAATTAGTTTGCAATAAAAATTCCCTGGCCTTATCAGAACGGTATATATCAACCAGTGTGGCACTTAATTTTTCCTGAATTTCAACAGGCAAACCCGCTGGCGCAAAACCAGCAGTCCAATTAACCATGTAATAATCTTTATAGCCTGACTCTTGCAAAGTAGGAACATCTGGCGCACTGGACAACCGTTCATTCCCCGTTACCGCAAGTACTTTTAACTTACCCGCTGAATACAAAGGCAAAATCGCACCATAATCGGCAAATACAAAATCAACCTGTCCTCCGGCCAGATCAGTCAGTGCAGACGAAGCCCCCTTATAGGGAATTTGATTTGCTTGCATCTCTGCCATCGACAAGAATAACTCCGTTGCAATCCGGTAAGATGCACTACCGCTACCATAATTCAATTTTTCAGGATTGGCTTTGCCCGCCTTAACCAAATCCTCGATAGAGGAATACGGTGAATCAACCGGAACCGCCACACCCATGGCGCCAAAGCTTAATTTGGCAAGGGGCGCAAGCTGCTTAACCGGATCATAAGGCAGTTCTTTAAACATGGCTACATTGGTCGCTACCGGAGAATTACTGGCCAAAAGCAAGGTATAACCATCGGGCTTTGCTTTTACCACTGCATCTGCCGCAATAAAACTATTACCACCTGGCTTGTTCTCTACCATTACCGGTACACCCAATCTTTCCGACATTTCCCTGGCAGCAAAACGGGCATTGCTATCCGTTCCACTACCCGGAGGAAAAGAAACAATCATTCTGATGGGCTGCTCGGGCCAAGCAGCCGCCGCAATATTCAATGTTCCAGACAACGCTAACAAACTAAACCCGATCCTGATTTTCCACTTACTCATTATTATGTCTCCTTTTCTATTAGTTTGATTGAACACCAGCTTCTTCCACCGCCTTTTTCCAGCGATCCATTTCCGCCATGATAAATACGCCGTATTCCTCGGGTGAAGAGCCCAGAATTTCAGCCCCCTGGCTTTTAAGCTGTTGAGTCATTTTTTCTGAAACCAATGATTCGCGAATGGTTTTATTCAACTTCTCAATGACAGAAACCGGTGTTCCTTTTGGCACTACAACACCTTGCCACGCACCAATTTCAAAATCTTTCAATACGGTTTCTGACAGCGTTGGAACATTGGGCAGTACATCATTATTGCGTTCAATGCTGGCCAATGCCAGTGCCTTTACCTTACCGTCCCTGATAAAGTTTAATGAGTCATTCAAGGTATTAAGCATGAACTGGGTCTGACCACCGATCAGATCAATCATGGCAGGCGCACTGCCTCTATACGGCACATGCTGGGCATTCAGACCAACCCCCTCACTCATCAAAAATGCGCCTAAATGGGTAATATTGCCAGCGCCTGCTGAACCATAAGATATTTTCCCCCCATTTTCCTGGACATAAGACTTAAACTCCTCCACCGTTTTAACCGGAACTTGCGGATTCACCAACAAAACCAACGGAATATTAGCGGTACTGCTAACAGGGTCAAACGCTGTCTTCGGATCATAACTCAACGATTTATACAGTGCCGGACTTAAGGCTATGGAAGAGGTGTTATACAAGATGGTATAGCCATCAGGTTTAGCTGAAGCCACTGCCTGCATACCAATAGTTGCATTGGCACCCCCCTTATTTTCAACAATAACCGTCTGCCCCAGCCTTTCCGTTAATTGCTGGGCAAGTAATCTTGCAACAATATCCGTAGGACCACCGGGTGGGAAGGGCACAACCATGGTCACCGGTTTTTCGGGCCATTGGGTTTGCGCCGCCATTGCTGCGGTATGTAAGGCAAATGTTGCCACTGCAAGTGAAACTGTTTTTATAATCATCTTGCCATTCATTATTTTGTCTCCTGAAAAATTTATTATCCCGGGCACAGCTCTCTGGTTAACATTGAAAGAACCGTTTCCCCCTCTTGCCCCAATACATGATGGCCCAACTTTTTGGCCCAGTAAGATTGGGTGCCTGCCTCACTCTTGAACTCCCTGATACGTCGGGTATAGAAATGCAGCGCATATTCTTCGGTAATCCCAATTGCCCCATGAACCGCATGGGAAATATCGGCCACCTGATCAGATACGAAACTGACCTGGTATTTGGCAATAGCCAGTAAATTGGGGTCTGGCAAATAACCATTGCTATTACACGCAATTTGCGCAGCCATGCGGGCGGCCCATACCTGCTCTGCCAGCACGCTGATTTGGTGCTGGATTGCCTGGAACTTGCTTAAAGGCCTGCCAAATTGCTGGCGCTGGTTGGCATATTCAAGCGTCATCTCAAATATTTTTTCCATGGCGCCCACACTGGGCACCAACACCGCTAATGCGGCCAGGTTGCGCAAACCATCCACAGCCTGCGAAGACACATCCAGCCGGATAGCATCTTCAAGATTCCAGCTCACACTGGCAAACAAGCCTGCATGATAAATCTCATTAACCACTGCCTTTTCCTGAGAAAGCAAATAGCATGACTGCTTGGCCATCACTAAAAAATTGCCTGCCCGGTGACCAAAAGGCAATTTATTAATCACTATCTGCCCTTGCCCTTCGGATACCTGCACCCCCATGGTGGCAATCGCCAAAGATCCATCGGGTACAGTCAATCCGTTGCTATCCAGCCAACGCCTGGCCAGCAGGGTGCTGGCAAAAGGAACTGGCAAGTTAAAGTATCCTTCCAGCTTAAACAGATTTTCCGCCTCTTTCAGGCTCAGCCCTGCCCCTCCTTTCTCTTCAGGCAGCATCATCTCCAGAAAACCGGAAGCCGCTATTTCCGACCAGGCTGCTTCATAATCAGCACACGATAAATCCAGACTGTTGCCGAATTTTTCTGACATATTGGCAAACAAACGGGCCACGGCCTCATCAAAAAGATTATCCATACTTAAATTGTCCATTTTTATCTCTTCTTAACGTAAGCCCAAACCCCGGGCAATAATGCCCCGCAATATCTCGCGAGTACCACCACGCAAGGAATAGGAAGGACAAACCTGATCCACCAATGCCAGGGTCTTGATCAATTCCACCGAAGGCGTCCACTCAGGATATTCACCCATGCAATCGGCAATCAACTTGGGAATATCCTGTTCAAGTCCGGTACCATAATCCTTAACCAGCGATGCCTCTACCGAAGGGTTCTCACCCTTGGCCAGTTTGCCGGTAATGGCCAAAGACATGGTTCTTAATACGGCAAGCCGGGCAACAATGCCACCCAGCGTTACCTGCACCTGCCCAGACTGCCAGCCTTGCTGCCGGCATTCTTTCAGGAAACACTCCACCAGGGCCATACTGGAATAAATACGCTCAGGGCCACTGCGCTCAAAGGCCAGCTCGGCATTCACCTGCTCCCAACCATCGCCTTCATTGCCAATCAGGGCATCATCGGCCAGCTGTACGTCAGAAAAAAACACTTCTGAAAAGTGTGCGTCACCGGCCACATCAACAATGGGACGCACGGTGACGCCCGGCAGGCTCAAATCAACAATCACCTGAGACAAACCTTTATGCCGGTCTCCTGCCTCACCTGAAGTCCGCACCAAGGCAATCATGTAATGTGATTGATGGGCATTGGTTGTCCATATCTTGCTGCCATTCAGCAGCCAGCCTTTGTCATTTTTTTGTGCCCTGGTTTTAATGCTGGCCAGATCGGAACCGGAGTTGGGCTCGCTCATGCCAATACAGAAAAAAGCCTCTCCCTGGCAAATCTTTGGTAAATAAAACTGCTTTTGTGCCTCGGTGCCATAACGCAGAATCAAAGGGCCGCTCTGGCGGTCGGCAATCCAGTGAGCGGATACCGGCGCCCCCGCCCCCAACAGTTCTTCAGACAATACAAAACGGGAAAAATAGCCTTTTTCCGCACCCCCGTACTGCTTGGGCAAGGTAAGCCCCAACCAGCCTTTGGCCGCCAGTTTTTTACTGAACCCGGCATCAAAACCCATCCAGGAACGGGCCCGTGCATAGGCATCCATTTCCTGCGTGGCTTCTTTAATAAAAGCCCGCAGTTCGCTTCGAAATTGGTTTTCTTCTGGCGGAAGATAAGCCAGCTCAAGAACATCAAGCATAATTAACAACCTGTTTGATTCAATCTTCAAATTATTATTGATTGGGTTTCCAGTTAACGCCCTGACAGCATGCGGGTAACGTCATACGTGATCACCATCACGTCATCCTGGTTTTTGATATCCACCCGTGTCGAGACCACTGCACGATTCAGTTTAGAAGTTGGCCGAACCTGGGTCACTTCTACTTCAGCCCAGACGGTATCACCCGCCACGACCGGCGCCAGCATTTTTTTATGAACCTCCAACAAGGCCAAGCCGGTGCCCTGCACCATGGTTTGCATCAACAAGCCCTCAATAATGCTGTAAGTCAATGCACCGGGTACCGGACGCCCCTGAATGGCACCGGCATTAAAAGTTTTATCAATGAAAATGGTTTCCAGCATGCCGGTGGCACTAATGAAATTGACAATATCAGTTTCGGTAATCGTGCGTTTGAATGTTTTGAATTTCTGGCCAACTTCCAGATCCTGCCAGTAAAAACCTTCACCCAATAATTTTGCTTCCTGTGTCATTTTCTATCTCCTGAAATGTATTGTTTAGTTCATCAATACTTTATTTGATGAGTTGCTGTTCATAAAATTGTTGGATTTCTTCCCGTGTATAACCCAGATTTTCCATAATTGGGGTCGTGTGTTCACCCAGCCGGGGTGGCATTTTCACCGGCACTGTCGAGTTTTCCAAACTAACCGGGTTACGCACGAAACGATACTTGCCACCGGTATCCTCAAGCTCTACAAAAAAACCAACATCCTGCAAATGCGGATCCTGTTCAAGTTCATTAATAGCATTAATCCGTGAAGCCGGGATTTCATGCTGATTACAAAAACCAATCCAATGCGCTGTGGTTTGTTCCGCCACAATTTGACCGGTTATTTCGTATAACTGGTTAATATGTTTGGTACGTTGGGAAATATTGGTGAAACGTTCATCAGCGGTCAATTCGGCAAAACCGGCGTGCCAGAAAAAATTCTGCCAATGCAAGTCGGTATAAGGCATCATGCATAAATAACCATCAAGCGTTTTATAAGGTTTGCGCCACTCAGAAAGCACCCGGTCATATCCCGCATGTTGATTCTGATCGGCTAAATGCCGGCCATAATAATGCTCTACCAGCATGTAAGAAGACATTGTTTCAAACATGGGTACTTCAACCTGCTGCCCGCGACCATCCCGTTCCCGCTGAAACAGAGCCGCCAAGATAGCATGGGCAGCAACTAGGCCACAGGTTTTATCCGCCGCAATAATAGGCAGATACCTGGGTGTACCAGATTGCTTCTGCACCACATCGGGGATACCACTTAAACCCTGAATGATATCGTCATAGGCAGGCATGCCGGCGTATCGGCCTGCATGACCAAACCCATACAGGCCTGCGTAAACCAATTTAGGATTTCGCTGGCACAGGGTTTGAGGATCCAGCCCCAGTTTTTTCATTTTTTGCGGCCGCATGCTATGCATGAATACATCAGCCTGATCCACCAGTTCCAGCAAAACATCCCTGGCCTGTTCTTGCTTAAGATTTAGCGCAATACTTTGCTTATTGCGATTAACACCCAGAAAAATAGCTGACAATCCCTCTTCCAGGGTGGGGCCGGTATAGCGGGTAGAATCACCCATTAACGATTCAACTTTAATTACTTCCGCCCCATAATCAGCCAGGATTTGCGAGGCGTAAGGACCAAATACAATTGAAGTCAAATCCAGTACCTTGATGCCTTGCAAAGCAGAGGTGGAAGGCTTGGTGCTATTCATAACTAATCCACATTAATTGAATTAATAAAAGAGTAGTATCAATTACGATAGCTGTCTAATATTAATTAGTAATCATTCGATATTAATTCGATATCACGATAAAAAACAAGTTGACCAACTTAGGTTAGAATATTCAGTTCATCACATTTTTCACCTGCCAACCCGAGACTTATTCTTTTTTCTTATGACTGAATTGATACTGACCTACGCCATTGCAATACTGATGGCCTGTTTCCTGATTGCATCGTTTTCCGGTCTTTACCTGATTTTCTTTTCCCTGAAACCTACCAATGAATTGCTTAAGCATCCTTACTTGAGCATGCAGCCATTTAACCGGTTTTCCCTTCCCATTCGCAGCTCAATATTGCTGGACTATTTTTTCAGGCTGTTTTTTCCCAACGTACAGTTCTGGCTGATTGGCCATGCCAACCGT
This sequence comes from Advenella mandrilli, assembly GCF_016595155.1. Lineage (GTDB taxonomy): Bacteria > Pseudomonadota > Gammaproteobacteria > Burkholderiales > Burkholderiaceae_B > Advenella > Advenella mandrilli. The sequence continues at coordinate 178,276 of NZ_JAENGP010000001.1, read as the reverse complement.
ATTTTGCCTCATGTCATTCCCTCACAGGTGCCCGTTAAAATCAAATGGCCGTTGCTTGGGCTGTGGGGCTGTTGTTTTATTGGCATCCTTTGCATGTTCGTGGTTTGGGGTATTTTGCTTAGCCGTTAAAACCTTTGCAGCGGTAAGCCTGTCATAGCCTGCCGCTTCTTAAAGTATTATCATGGTAGCGTTCTTATTCTCACCCAAGGCAAGTCTATGAGCTTATCTATCCAGCACCTTCCCGAACTGTCCCGCTTCCAGGCGGTTATTGATGGCCACACCTGCCTGATTGATTATCGGCTTGAAAATAATGTTATGCATGTTTTGCATACCCTGGTCCCGCAAGAAGTTGGCGGACGCGGTATTGCTGCGGAAATGACCCGTTTTGCCCTGGAAACCGCCAGTAGCCATCACTGGAAAGTTCACCCCGTTTGTTCATATACGGTTACCTACCTGAAACGGCACCCCGAATATACCAATGTGGCTTGAAAAAATTTAAATGTCTTAAAGAAAAAGGCGTTCAAACCCGAACGCCTTTTTTCATCAACTTGCGAGGGAAACCTCGCCCTTCAGGGCGGGGTGATTGACGCAAGCTTTAGCATGATTAATTCTTCAGCTCTATATTCAGGCTCTGAAGAATCTGGTTCAGGTTGCCTGCCCCCTGACCAGATAATAGTTGCACAACCGTCAAGATTTCAAAGGGAGGATTGGGGTTCATGGCAAATGAAATACGGTTTTTCTGGTTGGTCACATACTTGTAAACCGCATCACAAGACGCTTCTGTCTTGCTTTCACCAAAAACTACCGCCCCCTGCTTCAGGCAGTCTTCTTTTTGCTGCAACATTTTTGCGTTATAGGCAGCATCTTGCGCCGGGGATGACTTTTCACCCCAGGTAACGCCTTTTTCTTTGGCAATAACGCGCTCCACAAGGCCTTTGTCCTGAATATCAAAGGACAGGGAGTTAATGCTAATCGGCGCCAGGAACGGAAGCAATGCCATGGCATTACCCTGCACCTGCTCTGCATTGTTGCGTATTTGCTCAAGCAAGCCGGATATTTTATTGGCATCAAATTTGACACCAAAATTAGCAACTTCAGGCTGATCAATGCTGATCTCGTAGGATGAGCGGTCTGTCGTACTGTCAACATTGACTTTCAGCTTGCCATTCACTTCGGGCAACTTTGTATAGCCCAGCTCAGCCAACTTGCTTTCTGACACTTTGCCAATTGGACTTTGGCCGGTTTCATCGGCAAAACCTTCAAAGGAAACATCTACTTTCTGGCGATTTTCGGTGTTTTCAAGATCATTTAAAATCACTTTGCGAAAAGTAAAGTAATGGGCAGGATTTTGCTTGTCTATAATTTTGACATTGGTCATGGAGCCTGTGCCGCCAACATTGGCACTAAGGCTGTCCCAGAACACATTATCCTGCAAATTGTTTTGTACCAAAAAAGCCTTCAGCTCTTCCTCTACCTTACCTTGAGCCAGTTTATTACCACCAAACCAGGCTGCGCCGGCTGCAACAACGAGGACGCCTGCCGTTGCGATAGCAAGCTTCTTCTTAGAAGACATACGTTTCCTTTTGCTTTTAATTGATTAAAAATGTAACCATAAAAATATACATCATGCTACTACGGTAAAAATATCACTGACTGTAAAAGTCACGAATTAAACTCGTAAAAAACAGATGAATTGTATGGGCGAATTATACCCTGATCCACCCACCAAAACGGCAGCTACCCAGATCATTATTAGAACTTTCTTTGATATTCTCCCCTTCCTGAAGAAGGTGCCGCAAAACAGTGAGGTTTGCCGCGCGCCCAATCAACAGAAAAAAACAAAAGATTATGCAACCGTGTAAAATCCGGCTTGGCCTGCATTACCTTCATTTTCCAAAACCGCACGTGAGTCCTGCCAGATACAAAATATTACTGCCATTTTGGAATTTATGTTGCTGCAAACAGCCAACTCTTATATAAGACATAAGACTTTTTCACGAAAAAGCCTTATAATACACAGGTTGTCTCTAATATTTTTTAAGGTCACGTCATGTTGGAATCATATCGTCAACACGTTGCCGAGCGCGCTGCGCTGGGCATCCCTCCTCTGCCTTTATCAGCCAAACAAACCGCTGATTTAATCGAATTACTCAAAGCACCTCCTGCCGGAGAAGAAAGCTATCTGCTGGATCTGATTACCCACCGTGTACCTGCTGGTGTGGATGATGCCGCTAAAGTCAAGGCTTCTTACCTGGCTGCGGTTGCTTTCGGCACCGAAAAATGCCCCCTGATCACCCCAGAAAAAGCGACCGAACTGTTGGGCACCATGCTGGGTGGCTACAACATCGACCCCCTTATCGACCTGCTCGATAACCCAACACTGGCCCCCATCGCTGCCGATGCCCTGAAAAAAACCCTGCTCATGTTTGATGCATTCCATGACGTTCAGGAAAAAGCAGAAAAAGGCAATGAAAACGCCAAGGCAGTGGTTCAGAGCTGGGCTGATGCTGAATGGTTCACCAGCCGTCCTGAAGTTCCTGAAAGCCTGACTATCACGGTCTTCAAAGTTGGTGGCGAAACCAATACTGATGATCTTTCTCCCGCTCCAGACGCCACAACACGTCCAGATATCCCCATGCACGCGTTGGCCATGCTGAAAAACAAACGTGAAGGCGCTGCATTCGAGCCCGAAGAAGACGGCAAGCGCGGCCCCGTAAAGTTCATCGAATCTTTGAAAGAAAAAGGCAATCTGGTTGCCTATGTCGGTGACGTTGTAGGTACAGGTTCTTCACGCAAATCAGCCACCAACTCAGTCTTGTGGTTTACCGGTGAAGACATTCCTTTCGTTCCTAACAAACGCTTTGGTGGTGTTTGCCTGGGCAGCAAAATTGCGCCTATCTTTTATAACACCATGGAAGACGCCGGTGCATTGCCAATTGAATTAGACGTTTCCCAAATGGAAATGGGTGATGTAGTAGAACTGCGCCCCTACGAAGGCAAGGCCCTGAAAAACGGCGAAGTCATTGCCGACTTCAAGGTTAAATCCGACGTCCTGTTTGACGAAGTGCGTGCCGGTGGCCGTATCCCCCTAATCATCGGCCGAGGTCTTACCGCCAAAGCCCGTGAAGTACTGGGCCTGCCCGCGTCAACCCTGTTCCGCCTGCCTAGCGAACCTGTCGATTCAGGCAAAGGCTTTACACTGGCACAAAAAATGGTTGGCCGTGCCTGTGGCTTACCCGAAGGCAAAGGCGTTCGCCCAGGTACTTACTGCGAACCCAAAATGACGTCTGTTGGTAGCCAGGACACCACCGGCCCAATGACCCGCGACGAACTGAAAGACCTGGCTTGCCTGGGCTTCTCTGCCGACCTGGTCATGCAGTCTTTCTGCCACACCGCTGCTTATCCAAAACCCGTCGACGTCAAAACACACCACGAACTGCCAAACTTCATCAGCACCCGTGGTGGTATTGCCCTGCGTCCTGGTGATGGTGTTATTCACTCATGGTTAAACCGCATGTTGCTGCCCGATACCGTTGGTACCGGTGGTGACTCCCATACCCGTTTCCCAATCGGCATCAGTTTTCCCGCCGGTTCCGGTCTGGTTGCGTTTGCAGCAGCAACCGGTGTCATGCCTCTGGACATGCCAGAATCCGTTCTGGTTCGCTTCAAAGGCAAAATGCAGCCCGGCGTTACCCTGCGTGACCTGGTTAATGCCATTCCTTTGTACGCCATCAAGAGCGGTGAACTGACCGTTGCAAAACAAGGTAAGAAAAACGTTTTCTCGGGCCGTATCCTTGAAATCGAAGGCTTGCCAAACCTGAAAGTAGAACAGGCATTCGAACTGTCTGACGCTTCTGCCGAACGTTCTGCCGCTGGTTGTACCGTCCGCCTGAACAAAGAGCCTATCATCGAATACCTCACCAGCAACATTACCCTGTTGAAATGGATGATTGCCAACGGCTACGAAGACGAACGCTCTCTGGCACGCCGTGTCAAAGCCATGGAAGCCTGGCTGGCCAACCCTCAACTGCTTGAGCCTGATGCAAACGCCGAATACGCAAGCATCATCGAAATTGACCTGGCTGATATCCACGAACCTATCGTGGCATGCCCGAACGACCCAGACGACGTGAAAACACTGTCTGACGTTGCCGGTGAAAAAATTGATGAAGTATTTATTGGCAGCTGCATGACCAACATCGGTCACTTCCGCGCCGCTTCCAAACTGCTTGAAGGCAAACGCGATATTCCGGTCAAACTGTGGGTGGCTCCGCCAACCAAAATGGACCAAAAGCAACTTACCGAAGAAGGCCACTATGGTGTTCTGGGCGTAGCGGGTGCCCGCATGGAAATGCCAGGTTGTTCTTTGTGCATGGGTAACCAGGCACAGGTTCGTGAAGGTGCTACCGTGATGTCAACCAGTACCCGTAACTTCCCTAACCGTTTGGGTAAAAACACCAACGTTTACCTGGGTTCTGCTGAACTGGCTGCCATCTGCTCTCGTCTGGGTCGCATCCCGACACGCGAAGAGTACATGGCCGATATCGGTATCATCGACGAAAACAGCGATTCCATCTATCGCTACATGAACTTCGACCAAATCGAAGACTTCAAGGAAGTTGCCGATACTGTTGGTATCTAAGTAACTAAAGTCAAAACCGTTTCAACCTGAAACGGTTTGGTTGAACATTAAAACAGGCCTTTTTAAGGCCTGTTTTTTTATTTATGCCCTTGCCGCCAATGAAAAAACCATAAACCTAATGCAAATTTGGCTAAATACTGCAAGCAAATACCTGCTGCCTAATGCTATCATTAGCATTAAACAATCAAAATCTTATAAATCCGCCGCAAGACTCTTTTGCCCATTAATTCAAACAGCGAGGTTAGCATGCCTTTTTCCAGCACTGTAAAAACACTCTCGGTCAACAATAAAACCAGGAAATATTACTCCCTTCCTGCCCTGGGTAAAAAACTCGATATCAAAATCAACAAGCTGCCCGTTTCCATCCGGATCGTACTTGAATCGGTATTACGCAACTGTGATGGCAATAAAGTTACCCAGGAACATGTGCGCCAGCTGGCCAACTGGCAACCCAATGCCAAACGTGAAGAAGAAATCCCTTTTGTAGTGGCTCGCGTGGTATTGCAGGATTTTACCGGCGTTCCTTTATTGGCTGACTTAGCCGCCATGCGTTCGGTAGCCGGAAAAATGGACCAAAACCCCAAGGCCATCGAGCCGCTGGTCCCCGTCGATCTGGTGGTTGACCACTCAGTCATGATTGACTACTTCGGTACCAAAGACGCCCTGGACCTGAACATGAAGGTTGAATTCCAGCGCAACAAAGAACGCTACCAATTCATGAAATGGGGCATGCAGGCCTTTGACACCTTTGGTGTTGTTCCCCCCGGATTTGGTATTGTTCACCAGGTTAACCTGGAATATCTAGCCCGTGGCGTCCACAAAGACGCCAACGATGTGTACTACCCTGACACCCTGGTTGGCACCGATAGCCACACCACCATGATTAACGGTATTGGCGTTGTGGGCTGGGGAGTAGGCGGTATTGAAGCCGAAGCGGCCATGCTGGGCCAGCCCTATTACATGCTGACCCCCGATGTCATTGGCGTTGAGCTTACCGGAGAGCTGCGTGGCGGTGTTACCGCAACTGATTTGGTACTAACCATTACCGAAATGCTGCGCAAGGAAAAAGTGGTTGGCAAATTTGTAGAATTCTGTGGCCCTGGCACCGCCAGCCTAAGCGTGACCGACCGCGCCACTATTTCCAACATGGCACCCGAATACGGTGCAACCATGGGCTTTTTCCCGGTAGACGAGCACACCCTTGACTACTTCAAGGGTACCGGCCGCACCGAAGAGGAAATTGAAGCCCTGGAGGCCTATTTCAAGGCCCAGAAAATGTTTGGCATTCCCAAAGCCAAAGACATCAACTACACCAAGGTCGTCAAACTGGACCTGAAAACCGTTTCTCCCTCTTTAGCCGGCCCTAAGCGGCCTCAGGACCGCGTGGAGCTGGGCAATGTTAAAAGAAACTTTGCCGAATTGTTTACCGCGCCCCCCGAGAAAAACGGCTTTAACCAGCCAGCAGAAAAATTCAATGTCGCTTATGAAACCCCAAATGGCGTTTCTCTTAAAAACGGCGACATCCTGATTGCCGCCATTACCTCTTGCACCAACACGTCCAACCCAAGTGTCTTGCTGGCGGCTGGCCTGTTGGCTAAAAAAGCGGTCAAAGCCGGTCTTACCGTTCAAAAGCATATCAAAACCTCATTGGCCCCGGGCTCCAGGGTGGTTACCGAATACCTAAGCAAAACAGGCCTGCTGCCCTATCTTGAGCAGCTGGGCTTTGATGTGGCCGCCTATGGGTGTACCACCTGTATCGGTAACGCCGGTGACCTGCTACCCGAATTCAATGAAGCCATTATCAAGAACGATCTGGTGTGTGCTGCTGTGCTTTCTGGCAACCGCAACTTCGAGGCACGCATTCACCCCAATATCAAAGCCAACTTCCTGGCTTCCCCACCACTGGTTGTCGCCTATGCATTGGCAGGCACCCTGAATATAGACTTAATGACCCAACCGGTTGGCAAGGGCAAAAAAGGAGACGTCTGGCTGGGCGATATCTGGCCAAGCGATGAAGAGGTTGAAAAACTGCTGGGCAAGGCCATGAATCCAAAGGCATACCGCAACAATTATGCCCAGGTCAAAACCAATCCTGGCGAGCTATGGAAAAAAATCAAGGGTGTTTCAGGCGATGTGTACAACTGGCCCAAATCCACCTATATTGCAGAACCGCCTTTCTTTGATGATTTCAGCATGACACCTGCCGCCATGCCGCCCATCAAACAGGCACGCGCACTGGGCATTTTTGGTGACTCGGTTACCACCGACCATATTTCACCAGCCGGTTCCATCAAAGAGACCTCTCCCGCTGGCAAATGGCTGCTAGACCACGGTGTCAAGAAACCCGATTTCAACAGCTATGGTTCGCGCCGTGGCAATCATGAAATCATGATGCGTGGCACCTTTGCCAACGTTCGCATCAAGAACCTCATGATTCCTGCCCTGCCCAATGGCAGCCGCTTTGAAGGGGGTGAAACCATTCACAAACCCAGTCAAGAGCAACTGCCCATTTACGATGCCGCCATGAAATATATTGCCAGTGGCACACCAACCGTCGTATTTGGCGGTGAAGAATACGGCACCGGTTCTTCACGCGACTGGGCCGCCAAAGGCACCCAGCTACTGGGGGTTAAAGCGGTTATTGCCCGTAGCTTCGAGCGCATTCACCGTAGCAATCTGGTGGGCATGGGCGTCTTGCCACTGCAATTCAAGGGCAATGACTCGGCAGAATCCCTGGGCATTACCGGAGACGAAACCTACGATATTAGCGGTCTGGAAGATGGCATCAAGCCACAACAGGATATCGTGCTCACCGTTCATCGCCCCGATGGCAGCAAACAGGACATTACCTTGCTGCTGCGCATTGATACACCGGTTGAAGTTGAATACTATCAGCACAGCGGTATTCTTCCCTTCGTTCTTCGACAACTTTTAGCATAAATAACCATGGCCCCTTTCATCATCTGTCATGAAAGGGGCCGTCCAAAATATGAGCAAACCCGTATTCGAAAAATTAAGCAAGGCAAGCCGGAACCTTGTTGACATTTGTAAAGCACTAAAACAATCCGGCTGTATTATTGAAGACCGGCATTGGGAAACCCTGATTGATCAAAAAGTGGTCGAGGTTTTCACGAGCAATAAAAAAAACCAGGTAGACCGTGCGCTTGATTTCCTGGCTTTAAGCGACACCGAAACCCATGATATTTTGCTGGAACATGCAGAAACCATGTCCGAATCCTGTACCTTGCAAAAAGACGGCATTCATTACGACTGCCTGTTCGTGGTGATTCCCGTCGTGGTCTGGACCCGGTTCCAGATTCCTTCTCCTGCACTATCCCTGAACACACAAACAGCCCTGGTCAATCTGCTAAAAAAACATATCAGTGCTTCTTCGGTGGAAATAGCCATTCACCCGCATCTATGCTCGGTAGAGCAGATGCCAAAATCCTTTGACCAAACCCATCTGTGGTGCAATGCACTGGCCCGGCAAGCCTTGAACTTGCCCGTCACACCGCTTTCCACTCCCAAGCCCCTTACCGAAGACCTGAGCATGCTGGCGGATACCCGTTATATCATGGCCGCTTTTTGTGTCGCTCAAAACCAGCCAATTTTCAAATGGCAGCAAGCCAGCGAACACTTTGCCGAACAACGCCAACGTTGCCTTCAGCCATGGCAGGAAGAAGCCCTGCCTCTGTTCAGGGAACTGTTACCCGCCTGCGGACTGGAGTTTCCACTGCCCGATGCGTTTTATATCGGCAATCGCGAAGCCGATAAACGTATCCGTTATGCGGCCCTGACCGCTTCCATTCAATGGTTGCAAAACACCCTGAACATTCCGGCTGAATCCTTTCGCGCTACCATTGCCGGCATTGGCGAAGAGCAGGTCAAGGAATACCGTATCGGCTTTACTTTCCTGGATTCCCATCAGGTTATTTATGGCTGCATGTGGCCCCTGTTCAGTGAAGAACAGGAAGAGACCATACCGGAAACCATTACTGAATCGGCACAAGTCCTTTATATCGTCGAGCAGCTGCAAGCCAATGGCATTAAGCATATCATTTGTATTAATGACATGCTCAAACCTGGCCTGCATGAAGAAACCGACGAACCGCTTTTCCCCAATCCCGCCGGAGAACTAACTTACATTAGCGCTCCTGATGATTTTGATGATATAGATATTTCCAGTGAACAGTTCCATTAAACGTCCTCCCCAAAGCATTGATATTTTCTGCAAGGTGATTGACAACTATGGGGACATTGGTGTGTGCTGGCGCCTGGCACGTGATTTGAAGGCAGAAAGCCAGGCCAGCATTCGCTTGTGGGTTGATGAACTGCACAGTTTTGGGAAAATCACCCCCGAACTGGACCCCTGCCTTAAGCATCAAGTTATTCAGGGCATTCACGTTCATCATTGGTGCAGTGATAACGCATTCACGGGACAACCGGCAGAAGTGGTTATTGAAGCCTTTGCCTGTGACCCGCCACCTGCTTGTGTACAGGCCATGAAAGGCAATACGCGTTTATGGCTGAACCTGGAATACCTGTCTGCCGAACCTTGGGTGGAAAGCTTTCATGCCCAACCGTCACTGCAGCCCAATGGCTTGGTAAAATATTTCTTCTTTCCTGGTTTCACGGCCAAAACAGGCGGTTTGCTACGTGAAAAAAACCTGCTGCCAGAACGTGACAAGTGGCAACACAACCAGCCAGAACAGAAAAATTTCCTGGCTCCATTTTTTAACGCAACCCAACTTGCGCTTTGGAAACAGGGCGCGGCAATCATTAATTTATTTTGCTACCCCAGCGCGCCGGTAGATGAACTGGTCCAGACCCTTGTTAAGGCCAATCAGCCCGTTTTGTTACTGGTTCCCGAAGGCGTGGCACCTTCACTAGAGGCCGAAGCGGCCCGCCTTTGCGCTTGCACAGCCCAAATATCCCCACTGCAGGTTATCCGTTTGCCATTTATAGACCAGCGCGACTACGACCGTTTGCTCTGGCTGGGTTCGCTTAATTTTGTTCGTGGTGAAGACAGTTTTATTAGGGCAATCTGGGCTGCCAGGCCATTTATCTGGCAAATTTATGAGCAGCAGGACCATGCACACATTATTAAACTGGATGCATGGCTTGCCAGCAGTCAAACCAGCATGCCGGTTGCAAACGTAATGCGGGCCTGGAACAATGCGACTGGTCCAGGCTCATTTTCCACACTTTTCCAAGATATTTTCTTCAATCCCGGTAATTACCAACAATGGGCCCAAGAAGCAGACAAATACTGCCAAAATCTTTCTGAAAACAAGACTTTATCCTTATCCATTTTAGATATTCATTATAAAATATCGCAAAAAGTATAAAATATCCGTTTTCCGATTCTATCGGTTTATATTACTGTAGATACACTACTCATTATTCCTGGAGTTATTATTAATGAAGACCGCACAAGAATTGCGCGTAGGCAATGTAGTCATGATTGGCACCGAACCTTTGGTTGTACTAAAAGCAGATTACAATAAATCAGGCCGAAGCTCTGCTGTTGTCAAACTGAAATTAAAAAATCTGTTAACAGCTTCAGGCAGTGAATTAGTTTACAAAGCCGATGAAAAATTTGAAGTGGTCATGCTGGACAAAAAAGAGTGTACCTACTCTTACTTTGCCGATCCCATGTACGTTTTCATGGACGAAGAATACAACCAGCACGAAGTTGAAGCCGATAGCATGGGTGACTCACTGAACTACCTGGAAGAAGGCATGACTGTTGAGGTGGTGTTCTACGAAGACCGCGCCATTTCTGTAGAACTGCCAACCATTATTGTTCGCGAAATCACCTATACCGAACCCGCTGTGAAAGGCGACACTTCCGGTAAAGTACTGAAACCAGCCAAAATCAATACCGGTTTCGAAATCGCTGTGCCCCTGTTCTGCAACATTGGCGATAACATTGAAATTGACACACGCACTAACGAATACCGTAGCCGTGTCATGTAATGCAAATGGTGTCTAACCATTGAAAGCAAAAAACCTGATGCATCAGCATCAGGTTTTTTTATGGCGTTGGCTTTAATTAATGGCTTTATTTTTTAACCAAAGAGTATTTAAACGTGCCTACTGCTGTTGCCAGCAGCAAATCATCATCAAGCCATACCTCGGAACGGGCAAAAAATATATTGCGCCCCTTTTTTTCTACAAAACCCCTGGCCTTTAGCATTTCACCATCGCCGGCACCAATAAAATTGGTGGTTAACGACAGGGTAAGCGCCTTTAATTCAGGGTCTCCGGGTGCAGAATAAATACCGCTATAACCGGCAACCGAATCAAGCAGGGTACATAATACGCCCCCTTGGACACGTCCAGTGCGGTTACCCAGATTGGTCCCCATCGGCAAATGCATTTGCGCATACCCTTCGGACCAATCACTTAAGGTAATGCCCATCCATTCCAGGAACGGATTATTAATGGGATAAACCGATACACAAGCACCCACGATTTAATCCCTGAAGTTATTAAAACTAAGCGGAGCATCGGCAACCTCTTTTTTCAGCAAAGCAATGACATCCTGCAAGGTATCCCGTTTGGCACCACTTACCCGTACGGTATCGCCCTGGATGCTGGCCTGCACTTTAAGCTTGCTGTCTTTAATGGTTTTAACTATTTTTTTGGCCAGATCTCCGGTAATTCCCTTTTGGATAGTGGCGTATTGCTTAAGCTTGTCGCCAGACATCTTTTCTTTTTTGCCGTATTCAAGAAACCGTAAATCTACACCACGCTTGGACAGTTTGTTAATTAGCACATCCTGAACCTGCCCCACCTTGAACTCGTCATCGGCAAAAATAGTTAACTCAAACTCTTTTTGCTCAATCCGGGCGTCCGAGCCCTTGAAGTCAAAACGGGTGGCAATCTCTTTATTGGCCTGCTCAACCGCATTCCTTACTTCAATCATGTCTGCTTCACTCACGACATCAAATGATGGCATATTTTCTCTTTCCTTTTAATGGTCATATTAATCATCTATATAAAGATTAGCATATTTTAACCGCTCTGGCCGACAGGCAGATGGACATCAAGCCTGTCTTTGATGATGCCTGTCTTTGATGATGCCTGGCTTAAGACAGGTTTAAGCACTCTCCAGCGGTTCACAATTCTTAGCAATTGATTTTTGCAACTGTTTATTGATTTCATTAAAATTGTCGGTATATGCGGTCTGGCAAGCGTACAGACAAAAATTAAGATCGAGGGCTGTTTAGGCATCGATCCATTCATTTAAAGCGGAGCAAAACCATGAGTGCATTGAATATTCTTGAAACATTACTAGGTGCTGGCAAAGACCTAATGGTACAGGCTGGCAATACGGCAAAAAACGCCACTACCGGTAACAACCCTCTCATTACCGACAAAGACAAAACCACATTGGGCGCAGGTGCGCTGGCTGTGTTACTGGGTAAAAAAACCGACTCTAGCCTGGCCACTTACGGTGGGCTGGCTGCTTTAGGTACGGTTGCCTACAAAGCATTCAAACGCTGGCAGGAAAGCCAGGCCGAACTGGCGGCTCAAGGCGTCAATGTGGCCGCGGACATTCCCATGCCACAACCCATCAACCAGATCTCAGCAGAAAAAACTGAAACCACTAGCCGTGCCCTACTCGTGGCCATGATTACGGCAGCCAAGTCAGATGGACATATACAGGCAGAAGAAAAAGCCCAGCTAGACGCCCATTTTTCAAAAATTTCAGATCCGCAAGATAGAGCCTGGCTACTGGCTGAAATGAACAAACCTGTTGACCCTGCGGCCGTAGCCAACCTAGCCTTGAATGACCCCCACCTGGCATCACAAATTTATGTGCTTAGTGTCGCCATGGTTGATGATGCCAATTTCATGGAACGCTCTTACCTGGATGAGCTGGCAAAGCAGCTGAACCTGGACCACAGCCTGAAACACGAACTGGAAGCCCAGGTCAAACAGCAGATATAACGTTTTTTATCGGATTTGCGCGTAAAACCCCGTCGTTCAGGGCGGGGAGGATGTCAACGGAAGCGATTAGGAGAAATTACCGCCGGGTCTACTTTTTCTTTAAGCAAAGTGTCTGACAGGGGCTGATTCAGGATTAATGCACTGGCCAACTCAGACACACCGGCTGAAGACTGAATCCCGTAGCCACCCTGTCCGGCCAACCAGAAAAAGCCCTCTGCACTCTGGTCAAAACCCACTACCAGGTCACCATCATTCACGAATGAGCGCAAACCCGCCCAAATATGATTGGGGCGGCGAATTTTGAAGGTTGTTGCCTCTTCAATATAGTAAATACCGGTGGCTACATCCAGTTCCTCGGCCACGACATCCTGTGCTTCTACCGGATCGGCATTGGCTGGTGAGCCCAGTACTTGCCCCGCATCGGGTTTGAAATAATATTGTTCGCCAATATCCACCACCATGGGTAAAGTGGCCAGATCCAGCCCTTCAGGGGCATCAAAAGTAAAAGCAGTACGACGGCAAGGTTGCAACCCTACCGGTGCCACATTGCTTAAACGGGCAATGTGATCGGCCCAGGCGCCAGCTGCGTTAACCAGTGTTTTGCACTGAAAACTGTCGCCATTGGCCAAGTTTACCTGCCATTTGTCATTAATACGCTCGCATTGGATAACCTCCGCGTTGTTTTGCAGTACCGCCCCATTTTTTCTCATGCCTTTAAGATATCCCTGATGCAAGACATCCACATCAATATCTTCGGCATTACGCTCAAACACGCCCCCATACAGAAGCTCTTTTTTCATGCAGGGCGCCATCTCTACAATTTTGTCCGGATCAATAAACTCGACATTGGGAGACAGGGCCAGTGCTTCGACAAGCATGCTATCCAGTTCTTCTTTTTGATCTGGCCGCCCCACGTAAATACACCCTCGTGGATGCAAAACGGGCTGGTCGGTAAACCTGCTTGATTGGGCCTGTTCAAAAAATGTGCGTCCGGCACGGGTTAGTGCCTGGATTTGTGGCGTGCCATACGTTTCCATAAACATGGCGGCAGAACGGCCGGTTGAATGGTAGCCGGGCTGCGATTCCCGTTCAAGCACCAATACGCGCACTTGTTTGGACAGACGGTATGCCACTGAAGCACCGGCTATACCGGCACCAATAACGATCACATCAAATTCATTTGCACGACTCATGCTTGGGCTCCAGAACAGGAAGGGTTACTTACAATGTTGATTTATTGATTCTGTTTTTCATTATACCTATACGAAATTTTATACCGTATAGGAAAAACACTTATTGAAGCTGGTTTTCATCCAGAAAATCGGGAATTGGCATCACTTCTATCCCCTCTTCCTGCAAGGCTTGCCGTTGCTCTGGGGTGGCATTACCACGAATAGGCCGTTCTTTGGCCTCACCATAATGAATGCGTCTTGCCTCTGCCGTGAATTGCTTGCCGACATCTTCGGTTTGTTTAACATAAACACGCAACTGCTGCATGACCGCTGCCTGGATTTTAGCCAGTTCTTTGTCATTAAGGTTGGCGGTCGCTTCCATCTTAGGGGCCTGTTTTAGCGGAGCCGGCTGTTTTTCTTTTTTAAGATGGGAAACATTAAGGCGCGGTGCCGACAGCATTTTGCTAATTTTGCCGTTACCGCATAGGGGGCAGGTTAAAAGCCCTCTTTCCTGTTGTGAATCATAGTCCTCATGGGATGAGAACCAGCCCTCGAATATATGATGTGCTTCACACTGGAGGTCAAAAACTTTCAAGGCCATAATAACTCGATTAAAAATTTAAAGCCAGCCGGATTTTTTAAAACGCCAGAACAGGAATCCGCAAACCCCAAACATAAGCGCCAGTACAAAAGGATAGCCCAACGCCCATTCCAGCTCTGGCATCAACCTGAAGTTCATGCCATAAATGCCGGCAATGGCCGTAGGCACCGCCAGAATCGCGGCCCAGGAAGCCAGTTTTTTAGTGATATCAGTCTGGTGGTTTTGCCCAATCATCATACTGGCTTCAAAAGAAAATGCCAGGGCCTCACGCAAAGAGTTAATCTGTTCTACCAGGCGTGCCACCCGATCTGACACAATACTAAAATTAGAGCGGGAATCCATTTCCACTACATCAATCCTGACCAGCGACAATTTGCGACAAATTTCTATGATGGGTGAAATAGCCGTATGAATTCGCAACAAATCACGCCGCTGTTTATATAGCTTGCGAATATCATTTTCTTTCAGTCCTTCTAGCAGCATTTGGTGCTCTGCCTGTTCCACTTCATATTCCAGCCGGGCCGTTAAGTCTGTATAGCTGTCAGCCAGCACATCCAGAATTTCCGCTGCCACGTAATCGCTTCCGCGGGCGATCAGGTCGGGACATCCTTCCAGTCTTTCCCTAAGGAGGGTATTTGATACCGCTGCGCCACGCCTGACGGTCATCAGAAAACCAATCCCGAAAATAATCTGGATTTCACCAAAAACGGGTTTTCTGTTGTTTTCCTTGCTTACCGTCATGGCAACAATCTGGATATATTCCCCGTAATCAATCACTTTGGGACGGCCGTGTTTTTTAATAATTTCTTCAGTCGCATCGGCACTTAGCGACAACTGGCCGCAAATATGCTGCAACTCGGTTTTGCTGGGGTCTTTCAGGCCCACCCACAACAGGCGGGTTGGCTCTTTTCGATAACCGGCAATCTGCTCAATCGACAGGGTACCCCTGCGCCTGCCGTGCACGTATTCAACCGAAGCAACCACACCGCTTTTAGCGGGCTTAGCCACTGTATCTTCTTTCTTGCTTTCTGTTTCTGTCGGATTTTCCGCGTTGTTCAGTTTTTCTTTCGTGGTCATGATTCCTCCTGTACAGCCAAACAGGAAGAATCATACCATGCCAATATATCAAGCTTGATAATCGGCCAGGCCACGGGCAATCAGCATGCGCTGGATTTCACTGGTGCCTTCATATATCTGGGTAATGCGGGCATCCCGATAATAACGCTGCACCGGATAGTCTTCCAGATAACCATAACCACCATGTACCTGAATGGCCATTGAACAAACTTTTTCCGCCATTTCAGAAGCCATCAGTTTGGCCTGGGCCGCTTCAGACAAACAAGGAATACCCTGGTTTTTAAGGGAGGCGGCATTCAAAACCATAAGACGGGCGGCATTGATTTGGGTATGCATGTCGGCCAGCATATTGGCAATACTTTGATGTTGGGCCAGGGATTTACCAAACTGTACCCGCTCATTGGCATATTTTAAAGCCGCTTCAAAAGCTGCCCTGGCAATACCCACGGCCTGGGCACCAATGCCAATCCGGCCATTTTCAAGGTTGGATAAAGCAATGGAAAGCCCCTTGCCCCTTTCACCCAACAGGGCACTTTCCGGCACCGTGCAGTGATCCAGCGTAATGGCGCAGGTATCAGAAGCCCGAATTCCCATCTTGTGTTCTACCCGACTCACGATAAAACCGGGCGTATGGGTAGGCACCAAAAAAGCGGACAGCCCTTTTTTACCCCGGTCAGGATCAGTCACCGCAAAGATGATGGCTATTTTTGCCCGCTTGCCGTTAGTCACGAATTGCTTGGCCCCGTTCAATACCCATTGACCATTTTCAAGTACCGCGCGGGTTTTTAAGTTATGGGCTTCAGATCCGGCCTGCGGTTCGGTAAGGCAAAAACTGCCAATCGCCCGGCCCGATGCCATTTCAGGCAACCATTGTTTTTTTTGCTCGTCGTTACCCGCGTTTAACAAAACACCACAACCTACTGAATTATGCACACTCATCATGGTGCCGGTTGCCGCATCTGCCGCAGAAATTTCCTCTATGGCCAGCGCATAAGATACATAATCGGAAAATGAGCCGCCCCACTCTTCGGGCACCACCATACCCAGCAGGCCAAGCTCACCCATTTTTTCAACAATGGCATCATCTATCCAGCCATTTTTTTCAGCCTGTTCGGCCTGGGGTGCGATTTCATTTTGTGCAAAATCCCGTGCCATATCACGGATCATTCTTTGTTCTTCGCTTAATGCAGTACTAAACATGGATATTCCTTCCTTCTTTTTCAGGCAGGCAAACCGGAGTGATTTTTACCAGGCATCACCCCAATGATAAATAAATATGAAAACTTATTTTGCGGAAAAAAGCTTGATGATGGCTGAGAAATCCAGCTGGCCATTGCCCTGTGCACTGAATGTCTGGTACAGCTGCTGTGCCGCTGCCCCCAGCACCACCGGTACTTTGGCCGCTTTAGCCGCTTCGGTTGCCAGCCCCAGGTCTTTCAGCATTAAATCAGCACCAAAACCACCCGCATAACCTTTTGAAGCGGGTGCCGTTTCCACCACACCCGGATACGGATTATATACTTCGGTGCTCCAGCAACGGCCCGAAGAAGTATTGATAATTCCGGCAAGAATTTTAGGGTCCATCCCCAGCGACACCCCCAGGTTCATGGCCTCGGCCGCGCCAATCATGGAAATGCCCAGCAACATGTTATTGGCCACCTTGGCCACCTGGCCATTGCCTGTACCACCGCAATACACAATATTTTTACCCATTGTTTCTAACACAGGCAGGGCTTTGTCAAACACATTTTTTTCACCCCCCACCATAAAGGTAAGGGTGCCTGCCTGCGCCCCGCCTGTACCCCCGGAAACCGGCGCATCCAGCATGGCATTACCGTGAGCGGTGGCCTGTGCGGCAACATCGCGTGCCGTTTGCGGATCTATGGTGGAAGAGTCTATCAGCAAGACGTGCTTGCCTACCGCGGCCAGCACGCCCTCTTCTCCCAGATAAACCTGTTTTACATGGGCGGCGGCCGGCAACATGGTAATTAACATGTCTATTTCCGAACTGGCTACTTTGGCCGGTGACGCCGCCCGAATGGCACCTGATGCTTCCAGCATTTGCACTGCCGATTCAACCAGATCATAGACATAAACCTGATGTCCCGCCTTCAGCAAATTAAGCGCCATGGGGGCTCCCATATGGCCCAGGCCAATAAATCCGATATTCATGTAAGTCTCCGTGTTGTACTGTTTTATTATTGAATAAATTATGTACGATAACCATACTGGCAATCTGCTGTACAGACTGTCATTTTAGAGACGTTTTTCAATCATTTCAGAAAACGGATCGTTTTGCGGGAAAGCACTAATCCTGGGATAATAGTTATTCACACGCGGAGCATGGAACGAAGAAGCTGAACACCTGTTCAACCGACCCATTCCCATGCTCCGCGTAAGAACGCAAGACGCGATACTCTCAAAACAATTCAAAAACTTATACAACAGGCAAATACTCTAGCAAATCACCCCGCCTGAAAGTAGCTGAAAGCTGCTGCAACGAAACATCACGCTTACCATATATTTTATTTAGGGCATTCTGCAACAAATCTGCTGCCTTATTCAGATAAATGCTTTTATTTTCTTCCAGATCCTGGACGAAAACCGCTAAATTTTTGTGGTTAATATTCTTGAAAGACAGCTGATGGTTCTCAAGCAGTTCCTGCCCAATCAACATGGCCATGTAATGAGCGGAATACGGCAAAAATGAAGGCTCTGGTTTTATATAAACAGGGCGTTTTCTTTCATTTTCCGCTACCCGAAAAACCAGCACTGCCAACACAGCCTGGGCAGGTGTTAAAGACTCAAAAACCATTTTGTAAAGCTTGCCAAACAATTCTTTTCTGCGAAACTTGCTTTGATGAGGCTTTTTACGCCACACAGCCATAACAGCCTCGGCAGTAATGGCACTGGTAATTTGTTTGCCGGCAACGGATGCATCATCACGAAAGCGCTTATAGCTATACCCCAATTCCTGAATACCTGTTTCCAGTTGGTATTGAATCGGGTCATTCGATTTCAAGTCTCTTAAATCAACCGGATTCTGGCTATTGGTTGCATAGGTAATTTCACGAATAAAATCCTGGTCATCTTCTGCAAGCTCATACAGACGCAATAAAACATAGACATTATCGTAACGGTTCTGATTATTGGGATCATTCAAGGTATGTTGAATGGTTTTGCAAGTTTGCCCACCATTAATAACCTGAATATTTTCCAGTTTGAGTTGGTAGTTTTCACCTTGAAGGGCATTATGACGAAACTTCTGGCACACCATCGTGATGCCATTATTAAAAAAATAAAAATTGTTTTGTTTATTTGTATCAGTCAGAGTCTGGTGAATAGACTCATTAACACGATTGGCGTGCAGCCCTAAATAACGCCAGATATTTCTTTCCAGTAAAAGGTCATGGTTTCTGTTAAAGAGCTCGGCTATTTCCCGAACGGCAACTTTCCCAACCAGCACCCGCCGAAAATTGAAGTCTTCAATAATGGCCTTGCCGGAAAGCGTAATACTGTCACTAACGGTTTTTTTACGCTGTAAAACCTGAACAATGTTGTCATGATTAAAATGAACCCATTGCACCTGTTCATTATTCATGCCTGATTGCTCTATCCAGCCTTGTGCCTCTGCATCCCATTTACTGCCATTGTTACACAGCATTAAGCGCACATTGGGAATGTAGCCATCCTGAATAAGGGAACGAATATCTTCTATCCGTGGCTTTAACTTCTCATTTACACTTAAAGGTTTAGATGGATCAAACAAAACAAATAGCATGTTAATGGCATTTTTTACGCCATTTTCAGGAAAATTGGACTCACCATCCAGGTTTTTATGTTTGTATTTTCCCTGAAAGATGGTAACGGTGAACTCACCATCATCAACTTCGCCCAAATGAATCGCATCAACACCAGCATCACCACCGCCCTCTGTCAGAAAATCAAAAGCCTCTTCCGTTTCTAAATCAAGCGAAGTCATGACAGATAACAAAACAAAAGCGAGTGATTTCTGTCTGGTTGGGTCAGTGCCTGCCAATTCTGCCAGTTGGTTACCATACTGCGCAAGCAATCCCTCCAGACGCTGGTCTACGATACTGGCATTGATATTCATATTGAATTTACCTTTTTAGACGGGCTAAACCAGCAAAAATTGTATCACAAGCGACTGCGCCGCTTGATTTCCTCTGCCGCCAACTCACCCGGCCAGGCCGCCAGCGCCTCATCGGAAAGCTCGGCCAGAATTTCAGACAGGCTGACTGTCCTGATATGGTTGGGCGGTTCAAATTCGTATCCGGCAGCAATCATTTCAGCCTGGATTTCTTCGGTAATGAAAAACGGTTCTTCTAACGGTTGGTTTTGATCTTTTTGCATGGTTTTCCTTGATTGGCAATTATGATATAAAAAAAATGCAATAACGCTACCGCTCAAGACGATTAACCAGTTTTTCAAGAATATCCAAAACCATTATCCGGTCATCGTGCACCAGTTTAGACAATAGGCCATCAATATAAGTGGCCTGATCTGTAGATCGCGCACTCGTCTCTGTCACCAGGTCGGCAATACTGCATTCAAAAACATCAGCAAACTCACCTAACCGTACAACAGTAGGTAAGGCCACGCCTCGTTCAATTCGCGATACGGCTTCAATACCAATACCCAGCTGCTCAGCCACCTGCTCTTGGGTAAGCCTACAGGCAACACGTCGTTTTGCAATAGCACGACCTACCAAACTAGCTAAATGCTTTGTTTTTGCTTCAGACATACCCTCTCCATTCACAACTCGAATAGTCGGGTATCATCGCAATGAGTTTAAGGACTTAATAAGTTGACAAGCAACCTATTAAGTTGATAACCTATGAAAATCTGGCCAATACACTATTTTTTTCAGATTTTTTTACTGTCGCTCAAATGAAAAACCCTCTATACGCTGTTTATGGTGCAAGTGGCTATGGCCGCGAGGTTATGCCGTTGTTACGCGCGCAATTACAAGCGCAAAAAATTGATTCAAGTCGCCTCATATTTATAGATGACAACCCTGAAACTGATGCCATCAATGGGCACTCAATTTTTAAATTTGATGATTTCATGCAAATTGAGGCAAGCGAACGGTTTGTCACACTGGCTATTGCCAATAGTATTATTCGAGAAAAACTGGAAAAACGCTGCCAGGAAAATAATATTCAGTTTTTGGATGTTGCTGCTTCAAATGTATGCGTAATGGACAATGTCAATATAGGGGAAGGTAGTATACTCAGCCCATTTTCGAGCTTGACGTCAAACGTCCAGATTGGGCGTCAGTTTCATGCCAATATTTATAGTTATGTAGCACACGACTGCATCATTGGAGACTATGTTACTTTTGCCCCTGGGGTGAAATTGAACGGCAATATTATTGTTGAAGACCATGCTTACATTGGCACCGGGGCCGTTATTAAACAAGGTAAACCCGGTGAACCCATTGTTATTGGTCACGGTGCCGTAATAGGTATGGGAGCAGTAGTAACCAAAAGCATCCCGCCCGGTGTTACTGTTATTGGCAACCCGGCAAAGCCCTTAATTAGGCTAACTTAAGCACTTATACAACAGGCAAATACTCTAGCAAATCACCCCGCCTGAAAGCAGTCAAGAGTTTTAATCTTTCCGGTCTGTGCTTTCTACTGCTCCAATCACACCACCCTGCTCAACACATTCCCCTCGCGGAAAAAAGCGTCCAGGTTATCAATCACCCGTTGCGACATACGCTGGCGGGTTTCTACGGTTG
The DNA here is from genome assembly GCF_016595155.1 of Advenella mandrilli. Taxonomy (GTDB): domain Bacteria; phylum Pseudomonadota; class Gammaproteobacteria; order Burkholderiales; family Burkholderiaceae_B; genus Advenella; species Advenella mandrilli. The sequence goes on along the minus strand of NZ_JAENGP010000001.1, from coordinate 157,061 downwards.
CACTACCAAGGTGAGGCATAAGCACAACATTATCCAGTTCCATTAACGCTTCAGGCACATAAGGTTCATGTTCAAATACATCCAGCGCGGCACCGCCCAGGCGCCCATCCTGTAGCGCCTTGATCATGGCCTCTTCATCAACAACCGTTCCACGCGATACGTTGATTAACAAACCCTTAGGTCCAAGCGCCGTCATGATTTCATCATTAATTAAATGATAAGTGGTGGGCCCACCCACACACATAACAAACAGGAAATCGCTCCAGGTTGCCAGTTCCTTTAAAGAAGGCTCATAACGGTAAGGCACACCCTGTTTTTCTGAGCGATTGTGATAACGGATTTCGCAGTCAAACCCGGTCAGCCTTTTGGCAATTGCCTGTCCAATATTACCCAACCCGAGAATTCCCGCTTTTTTCCCTGTAATACTGCACATTAAAGGAAATTCGGCTCGTGTCCATTGCCCCTCACGCACAAAACGATCGGCCCTTACTAAACCACGACCAGCACCCAACAACAAGGCCATAGCCGTATCGGCCACACAGTCATTCAAAACGTCGGGGGTATTACCCAGTTGAATACCCCGCCGTCCCAGTTCTTGAGCATCAATAGAATCATACCCCACCCCGAAGCTGCTAACGACTTTCAGGGCAGGCAGGAAATCCAGCCATTCATTTTTAAGTCCATACTTGGCAGAGGTAACAACAGCGACACATTCCTGACAACGTGTTTTCAATGTCTGTACGATATCTTCATGTTCCCACAGCTTGACCACCTCATAATTACTGGCCAAATATTCATTAATCAGGGACGGTGCTGGACCAATCTGTACAACATGATTTTTTTTCATCGTTTGCTCTCCATCTTTACTTAACTTTTTGATAACTCGTTGTAGAATATCAGGTTTCAGGCCCAATTGTGGGCAACTTTTCTTCTTCAATCATCAAGATGTCTCTAACAGTCCATAAATACGGTGGCACCTCAATGGGTTCCATCGAGCGCATACAAAATGTTGCGAAACGTGTCGCCAAATGGCATGCAGCAGGCCATCAGGTAGTTGTCGTTCCTTCAGCCATGTCCGGCGAAACCAATCGCCTGCTTGGCCTGGCCAAAGAGCTGTCCACCGACGCCGATCGCCGGGAACTGGATATGCTTGCCTCAACCGGTGAACAGGCCAGCAGTGCATTACTGGCCATTGCGTTGCAAGCGCAAGGCGTACCTGCACGCAGCTACACCGGCTGGCAGGTACCGGTTAAAACCGACAGCGCCTTTACCAAGGCCCGTATCAAGTCTATCGATGACAAACGCATCCGCGCCGATCTGGATAACGGTAAAGTGGTTATTGTTACCGGTTTCCAGGGTATTGACCCCGACGGTCACATTACCACGCTTGGCCGTGGCGGTTCAGACACGTCGGCAGTTGCCGTAGCAGCCGCCCTCAAGGCCGATGAATGCCTTACTTTCACCGACGTAGATGGCGTTTATACCACTGACCCCCGCGTTGTTCCCGAAGCCCGCCGCATGAATGTGGTGTCTTTCGAGGAAATGCTGGAAATGGCCTCACTGGGTTCAAAAATCCTGCAAATCCGGGCAGTTGAATTCGCCGGCAAATACAAAGTACCCTTACGCGTTTTATCATCACTCACCGATCCTTTAATTCCAGTCGAAGAAGAAAAAAATTCGGGAACACTTATTACTTTCGAGGAAGACTCAAAAATGGAAGCTGCCTTAGTTTCTGGTATCGCCTTCAGCCGCGATGAAGCAAAAATCACCCTGTTGGGCGTACCCGATAAACCCGGCGTGGCCTTTGCCATTCTGGGCCCCGTAGCCGATGCCAATATCGACATCGACATGATTATCCAGAACCAGTCTGTTGACGGCACGACCGATTTCTCTTTTACCGTCAACCGCAACGACCACAAACGTACTCTGGACGTTATCAATCAAGTCGTGATCCCGCAAACTGGAGCCCGTGAAGTTATTTCCGACCAGAAAGTGGGCAAGGTTTCCATCGTGGGTATTGGTATGCGTTCACACGCCGGTGTTGCCAGCCTGATGTTCCGCACCTTGGCCGAAGAAGGCGTCAACATTCAAATGATCAGCACCAGTGAAATCAAAACCTCTGTGTTGATTGAAGACAAATATCTGGAATTGGCGGTTCGTGCCCTGCACAAAGCGTTTAGCCTGGATAGCGATCCAAGCAACTCAGCAACTGAAGAATAAAGGCGAAAATGCTGTTTTTTAGCTAAAAAATAGCATTTCCAAGACAACCCTGTTGACACAAGCGGGTAATATTAGTTAGAATCTCTCTTTCTTTGGAGATGTGGCCGAGAGGTTGAAGGTACTCCCCTGCTAAGGGAGCATACGGCTTATACCCGTATCGAGGGTTCGAATCCCTCCATCTCCGCCAAAGATACTAAAAAGCCCTTGAATTTATTCAAGGGCTTTTTTTATTATCTGCCGCATGGAATAGAAAGGCTCCCCAAAAACCGTAAACTAATCCAAACGCTGAACGATCGTTGCCGTTGCCATACCGTGACCGATGCACATTACTTGCAGCCCAAGCTCACCGTCAACGTGACGTAATCCTGCTAACAGCTTGGCCATTAAACCCGCGCCCGTCCCACCTAAAGGATGACCATGTGCGATGGCACCCCCCCAAGGGTTAAAAATCGCTGCATCGGGTTTAAACTCGCGTTCAAAAGCAAGCGCCACACTGGCAAACGCTTCGTTGATTTCTATCCAATCCAGATCGTTAATGGTTAAACCCGCTTTTAGAAGTGCCTGCCGTGTCGCTGGAATAATCCCGGTTAGCTGCATGACGGGATCGGAACCAACCACGACGCGCGCCAGAAATTTTGCCTTGGGTTTAAGCCCCAGCCCAGTGGCGGCACCATAACGACCCACCAACACCGCCGCCGCACCGTCAGACATCTGGCTCGCATTGGCTGCGGTCACTTTACCCGTTTCTGCCGACCTGAAAACAGGCGCCATCGCATCCATGCGGGTTCTATCAATCACATCTCTGATGCCTTCATCGCAATCCAAGGTGATCGCATTACCTTCTTTATCTACCCCTTGTAAAGGGACGATTTCAGCATGTAAACCGACGTCACGTGCAGCCTTGGCACGCGCGTGGCTTTCGACAGCATAATCATCCAACTGTGAACGCGTTAAGGACCAATGGTCTGCAATAAGTTCGGCACTTTCTACCTGATGCGGGATAGCAAAACGTTTGAGCAGATCCGGATGCAAATTATCAAAGCCCGCAAAGTCATGCTGCCCCAAGGTCATATCCAGAAACATCGGCACCCGACTCATGCTTTCCACACCACACGCAATGGCAAAATCCAGGTCTTGCATACCCACAGCCTGGGCTGCTGCATGAAGTGCATACTGGCTGGAACCACACATACGATTCATCGAAACGCCAGGTACGCTTTCAGGAAAACCCGCAACCAATAAAGCCTGGCGCGCGATATTCCCACCCTGCTCACCCGCCTGGCTAACGCAACCTGCCAATACATCACCTACCATAGAAGTCTGCACACCTGAGCGACTGACAAGTGCTTCAAGCGCGGTGGCCAGCAACGTATCGGGGCGCGTATTTCTTAACGCGCCACCGCGACGGCCAAATGCCGTGCGCACAGCCTCTAGAATAACCACTTCATTAGCATCTATCTTATTCATATGTTTACCCTTTATAGGATGAGTTACATCAACTCACGCGCGATGATATTGCGTTGTATCTCGGAAGTGCCTTCATAAATTTGCAGTACCTTCGCATCACGGAAAAGCTTTTCGGCAGGATACTCGGTTGAATAACCCATACCGCCAAATATTTGTATGGTTTCAGTGGCCGCCCACATCGCTGAATCTGCCGCTGTCACTTTAGCCATCGACGCTTCTATCGTGTTATTCAACCCTTGATCCAGCCGCCAGGCTGATTGATAGGTCAGCAAACGTGCCGCCTCCAGGCGCATGCGCATGTCGGCCAGTTTGTGGGCAATCGCCTGATGGTTCATCAAGGATTTACCCATCGACTGGCGCTGGCTGGCATAGGCAAGCGATTCGTCCAGACAACGCTGTATCAGGCCAACACCAAAAGCCGCTACCATTGGCCTGGTACGATCAAACACCTTCATGGCGATTGAAAACCCACTGCCTTCTTCACCTAAAATCTGACTGTCAGGCACAAATACCCCATCCAGAAACACCTCACACGTGGGTGCGGCCTTTTGCCCCATCTTGGAAAGCGGCGTACCGACAGATAATCCTTCACTATCCGCTTCCACAATGAAAGCGGATAAGCCTTTATGGCCTGCCTGGACATCGGTTTTTGCAAACACCACAAAAAATTCCGCCATATTAGCGTTGGAAATCCATATTTTGCTACCTGTTAATCGATAGCCACCCGAGACTTTTTCCGCCTTGGTTTTAATTGAGGCAACATCCGAACCCGCTGAAGGCTCTGTCAATGCGAAACTCGCCATTGCTCCCGATGTAAGACGCGTAAGGTATTTTTCTTTTTGCCCCTGCGTACCTGCGATGACGATAGGTTCAGCAGCCAAGGTATTGATACATAAAGCAGCACCAATGCCCAGGCAAGCATGGCAAAGCGCCTCTGTTATCAGCACCAATTCCATGCAGCCAAGACCGGCACCCCCATATTGCTGCGGCAATACTGAATTAAGTAGCCCCAAGGAAAATGCACTGCTATAAATATGCATGGGAAATTGTGCATCTTTATCCGCCTGACTCGCAATGCCCTGTATTTCCTTATTTGAAAACTGTTGCGCCAGGGACTGTATTTGCTTCTGTTCTTCAGTCAATTCAAATTGCATCTCACTACTCCTGAATACGGATACCTGTCTCAAAACGCAGGCAACAGACACCCGTACAGCCATGTTGTGGCTGCTATTAATCATAAAAAATCAAGGACGTAAACGACGTAGACAACTAGGCGTATATGGACTCTATTTCTGTCTCGTAAGTCTTGTGAATGCTGCTACGCTTTACTTTCATGGTGGCGGTTACCTCACCATCATCATGGTCCAGAGCTTTAGTCAATAAATGAAAGCGCCTGATGTTTGCGACGGGGGCCAACTGGGCATTGCCTTTAGCCACTTCAGACTCGATCAGTTCTTTTACTTCATCAAGCTCGGTCAGCGAGCGGAAATGCGTAAAGGCGATTTGACGTGTTTCCGCCCACTTTGACACGGTTTCCAGGTCAATTTCTATTAGTGCGGAAACAAATCGTCGACCGTCCGCAATGACGACACATTCTTTTATGTATGGGCTGCCCTTCATCGTATTTTCTATTTCTGTTGGGGTGATGTTTTTGCCACCCGCTGTAATCATGATGTCTTTCATGCGATCAACGATATAGAGCTGACCATTGCGCTCGTTAGCAACGTCACCCGTATGCAGCCATCCATCAACAATAGTTTTGGCCGTTTCGGCTTCATTTTTATAGTAACCGGCAAAAACCATCGGCCCGCGCAACAATAACTCTCCTGTATCCGGGGCCAACTTGTACTCAGTCCCGTAGATAACCATGCCGACAGAGGCCGGATGGGGGTCATCAAGTGGTTGTCCTGTGACCATTCCCGTGGATTCTGTCAGACCATACACTTCAACAATAGGTACACCTATGGTACGGAAAAACTTTACGACGGTAGGCGGTACGGGTGCCGCACCCGTCAGGGCCACCCGGCAATTACGCAAACCGATAAAATTTTGTAAGGCACGCAAAATAACCCAATACCAAAACCCGTAAATTACCTTCTCTTTTAAGCTGCGAGCACTTTTTGGTTTGTACCTGAAGGGCTCACACGCCTCGATGGCTTGATTAAATAACCACCGGCGAAAGCGTCCGGTTTCAGTGATTTTGATCGCGATGGATGAATAGAGTTTTTCCCAAATACGTGGCACACCCAAAAACAGGGTAGGCGCCAGCTCACGCAAGTCTTCCTGGACAGTACGTATGGATTCACCAAAACAAACCACCGACCCCAGATAAATGGGAACAAAAGTGGTCAGCATTTGCTCGGCCACATGACACAAAGGCAAATAAGATAAATGGTTTGAGTCAGGTTGCAGCTTCAGGCGTTCTATGATGCCTGGTGTCACGCCATGTATGTTGGCGTAACTGATCATCGCCCCCTTGGGCTTACCCGTAGAGCCGGAGGTATAAATGACAAGCCCTATGTCTTGCATCGTTTGTTTGGCCAATACCTCATCAACAAGCCCGGAATGCGTCTTTTCATACGCTTTGCCGGCTTGCTCAACATCACTATACAGTACGGCAATATCGGCAATACGTTCGTCAGTATTACGAAAACCATCAGGCTCGATAATAATGACATGCTTAAGCTGCGGCAGTTCATGCAAAGACTCAGCAACTTTGTCGGCCTGCTCCTGATCTTCACACACGACGATTTCAGAGTCAGAATGGTTCAAGATATAAGCAACCTCGGGGGCGGGGCTGGTTGGGTAAACACCAACGGTGACCACGCCCACCATGCCACAGCCTAATTGTGCCAACACCCATTCTGAACGGTTTTCAGAAATTATTCCAACATGGCCGTTGTCAGAAAGGCCCAGTGACTTCATGCCCAAGCCAAACCATACAGCACGTTGGTAATAAGTAGCCCACGTCAGGGGCTGCCATATACCGTAATCTTTTTGGTGCAAGGCAACTTTATCAGGCTCTTGTTGCGCGCGCTGACGCAGCATTTGCGGCAACGTTAATTGTGAAATTAAATGATGACTCATAATTATGACAACCAGCGTTTACGGCGTTTGTAATGTTTAATGTTCTTGAAGCTTTTGGCTTCACCCCCACCACCAACACCTAAATAGAATTCACGAACGTCCGGGTCATTCGCTAAAAAATCAGCCGACCCATCGGTCACTATTTTGCCCATTTCCATTATGTAGCCATAATGAGAAATGGCTAAGGCAATCGACGCATTTTGCTCTACAAGCAGCATAGATACGCCCTGTTCAGCATTAATCCTGGCGATAATTCCAAAGATATTTTCTACCAGCAAAGGCGCCAAACCCAGCGAAGGCTCATCCAGTAAAATAAGCTTCGGTTTCGCAATTAGGGCCCGGCCAATCGCCAACATTTGCTGTTCGCCACCAGACAAATAACCGGCTAAACCATGACGACGCTCATAAAGCCGTGGAAAGTACTCATACACCAGATCAAAATCCGGTTTTAACCCTGTACGACCACTCAGTGCATAAGTCGCCGCCACAAGATTTTCTTCTACCGTCAAGTCTTCAAACACACGGCGGCCTTCCATGACATGAAACAAGCCGGCACGGACTAATTCATGCGGTCGCTTTTGCGATACTGGCTTCCCGTCAAAGCGAATGCGTCCATCAGTCAGTTCGCCATCTTCCAGCGTTAACAGCGCTGATATGGCTTTAAGCGTGGTGCTTTTACCTGCCCCGTTGGATCCCAGCAAAGCCACGATTTGGCCTTGATCAACGCGCAGCGACAGCCCACGTAGTGCCTGAATACTCTTGTTGTAAAAAACTTCAATATTATTTAGTTCCAGTACGGAAGCTGTCGCTTGCATGGCATTACTCCAAAACAATCCACTCAGATGCAGGTACCATTTGCCCCTTGCTTACGTCAGCCTTATAAATACGGCCAACAGGTATAGAGTTGCCACTAATGGTGATAGGCACACCGATAAGGCCTCCTGTATCAAAGTCTTTAATCGTATTAAGTGCCGCTTTCATATTTCCTGCCGTTAATTCTTTACCTTCGGCTAACACACGACGGGCTGATTCGGTATAAAGCATGGCAGATAAAAAGCCTTGTATGTATGGTACGTTTTGATACTCAGGGCGCATTTCACGAATCTTTTCCAACATGGGCGCAGGGGCAGACTCGTCATAATAGTAACGGTATGGCATAACGCCCATAAACCCGTCTCCGACTTCCCCCATTTGCATAACGGTAGAATTATCCATGGTCCAGAACGTACCCATAAATTTTGTATCCAGCTTCATATTTCGAGCCTGCTCAATAAACTCTGGAATGGGGGCCAATATATAACCGTGGAAAATAGTGTAGTCTGGTTTAGCACGACGCATTTTTGCCATTTCCGTAGATACATCAACACTACCGGGTGGTGTCATCAACTCTAGCGCCACCTTCAGGCCAAGCTCTTCAGCCACCTTGCGGCTGGCTTCAATCGGGTCACGGCCAAACTCTGTATCTGAATACACAAAAGCAACCTTGGCACCTGGTTTTTCCTGGGCGATATAGCGCAGCAAAATACTAAACATTTCGGTATAGTCCGGGCCCGCTAAAAATTGGTATGGGTATTTTTCTGGATCATTAAGTTCAGTGGCAAATGATGCCCCGGACATTAATATAGAATTCATGCGATTTAACTCAGGGTTAATGGTTTTACTGAAACCCGTCGAATCGCCGTAATAAAAATCAACTTTATTCTGGCTGGTTATTTTTTTAAATGCCGCTACAGAGACATCTACTTTATAACCACTGTCCTCTGGCACATATCTAAGCTTGTATCCTTCGATGCCGCCCGAATCATTAATAATTTTGACGTAATCCTGTATACCCGCGTGAATACCTATACCCGCGAAGGAAAATACGCCACTCATTGGTATGGAACCGCCGATTACAATTTCTTTATCATTGGCTTGGGCAATACCAGCCACTCCTAACAGACTGGCAACAACGGAACCCGCAAGCCAGTTTTTCATCGTTTTAATTTTCATGATGTCTCCTGCTGTTATAACGTTTATGATTTAAAAGGCCATAAGTGAAAAAAACGTCGTATACGCTGCCAGATTTCCTGAAGACCCAGCGGCTCTACAATTAAAAAACCAATAATTAACAAACCAAATACAATCGTCCGTACGGGCGATAAAATAAGGGTTGCATCTGCCGAGATAGGCAACCACCCTACGATGAGCTTGAGGGCCTCGGGTATCATTGTCACAAAAACAGCCCCCAGAATACTCCCCAGGGTAGAACCCATACCCCCCACAATAATGGCGGTTAAAAAGAAGATGGACATGCTTAGGGGAAAGCTCTCGGGCGTAACGATACGAAAGAAATACGCCCATAAGCCACCCGCCACACCCGCATAAAAAGACGACAAACCAAATGACAAAAGCTTATAACGCAGCAAGGGTATGCCAAGCACCTCTGCTGAAATATCACGATCGCGAATCGCGATAAATGCCCTGCCGATGCGTGTCCGGAACAGGTTCGCCGCACCCAATAACATCATTACCATAACGGGCACCACCATCCAGTAAAACAGGAAAGAGGTATCCAGAGAAAAACCAAACAGCACCGGTGGCGCCACCGTAAGACCAGCCGTCCCCCCTGTGACTGAACCCCAATTGGCAAAAATAAAATGCAATATCATGGATGCTGCAATCGTCGCAATGGCAAGGTAAAGCCCTTTTACCCTTAACGATGGAATGCCAACCACAACCCCGCCCAACATCGTGATGCCACCTGCTATTAATAGATTAAAAATAACAGGTGTACCAAAATGGTTATCCATATAGGCAACCGCATACGCGCCAATGCCCATAAACGCCGCCTGCCCCAGGCTGACCAGGCCCGTGTAGCCTGTAAGGATATTTAGCCCCGTGGCGCTAACGATATTAATCATTACCAAACACGCGAGGTATAGCCAATACTCATTGGCAATGAAAGGAAATGCGACCAGGCTGCATGCCAATACCAACAACCACGCATATTGTGTACGACTGTCAAATAACGCTTCGTCGTGTTTATAAGTAAATTTTGCCGTTCCTATACGCATTACAACCTCTCGATCTCACGGGTACCAAACAGGCCATACGGTCTGATCATCAGTACAATTATTAGTATCAGGAAGGTGACCACAACTTTGTACTCACCGCCTAAAAATCCACTTGCCCACGATTCTATAAGCCCGATGGCCATCCCAGCGACTAAGGCCCCAAGCACGCTATCAAGGCCGCCTGCAATCACAACCACCAGCACTGACAAGCCAAAGATGCCCATCGCCGGTGAGATGCCGCCAATAGCGCCAACAATCACACCAGCCACGGCCGCAATCATGGCCCCAATAACCCAGGAAAGCGAAAAAACGCGCGGCACATTAATACCCATTGAATAAGCAGCCCCCTGGTCAAAAGCGGTCGCCCGTAACGCCACACCACCACGCCAAAATCTAAACACAAGTAACCCTAAAGAGATCAGGATGAGGGTCACAAAAAAACCATAAAACACTTTAGACGAAACAAACGCCTCTCCGATAAATATGGCTTCATCGGGCATAATGGGTGGCATACGTCGTTGATCTGCCGTCCAGATCAACTCGACGGCCCCCACAAGTACAGAGGCCAAACCCACGGTAATCATAAAGGTTGAGATAGGTGATTCTCCCACCATGGGCCTAATCGCCAATCGTTCTATCACCCCACCGGCCAGGCCACTGCCAAGGACACCAACAACGATGGCCAACCACATTGGCAGGCCGAAACCCGTAGCCAGCCCATAAACCAAATAAGCGCCAACCATCAGCATTTCGCCAATAGCCAGGTTAACCACACCCGTGCTTTTGAAAATGATGACAAAGGCCAGGGCAGTTAGCGCATAAAGGCCCCCTGTACCAAGCCCGGCCAAACTGATTTCCGCAAAAAATAGCCAATCAAAATCCATGGTTCCACCTACTGTGTGACGGGTTGGCGCAAACGCTGACGCAAATCAGACACATCGCCCGATCCGAGATAGGCACGTATGACTTCCGGGTTTTGCTGTACTTCTTCAGGTGTGCCGTCTGCAATAACCTGACCGAAATTAAGCACAACCACATGGTCGGATAAATCCATAACCATACCCATATCGTGCTCTACCATTAATACGGTAATACCCCACTCCTGGCGTACATCCAAAATAAAGCGCGCCATGTCTTCAGTTTCTTCACGGTTCATACCCGCCACGGGTTCATCCAGCATAAGAATCTTGGGCCGGATGGCCAGGGCCCTTGCCATTTCTACGCGTTTTTGCAAACCATAGGGCAAGGCTGAAACAGGATGATGTCTTATGTGATCTATTTCAAGGAAATCAATGATGCGCTCTTCAACCTCACGGCGCAGCTCTAATTCTTCACGCCTGGCACGGCCTATATAAAAGAAAGAGTCCAAAACGTTGGTACGTAAATGCGCATGGCGTCCCAACTTGATATTGTCTAATACGGTCATGCCACGAAACAGGGCAATATTCTGGAAGCTTCGCGCCAAACCTAAACGCGCACGCTCTGGTGCAGGGGTCGAGGTAATATTTTTACCTTCAAAGAATATTTCACCCGCCTGCGGTTTGTAAAAACCGGAAATCGTATTAAACAGTGAGGTTTTACCGGCACCATTAGGACCAATCACGGTCGTGATGGTATTTGGTACAACGTTAAACCCCACATCAGTTAATGCTTTTACGCCGCCGAAAGCGAGCGTAATGTTGCCCAGCGTTAGCAATGGCTCAATAACAGATTGCTTCACGATGTCTCCTCTCGTAACCGTTATATATTTTTTTGGTACTTCATTATTTTATTTTTTGTCTGGATTTATTTATTATCTGACTCAGTTATGTGATTCATTTTAGGACAGTAATTTATATTTTCAAATGGCAGAAAAAGACTAAAACTATGCAAAAGCTGCCACCTTCCAGCCACCCTATGTGTTTACCCTAGGTATTCAGCATCTAAAATGGACCCCGTCACCTGGTCGTGTATTCTATTCATCTTCTACCCCATGTTTGTATATCAACCCGTAGAAACCGCGTCAATCAAGGTGATAACTCATGGAAGTTCAAACTATTTCAGTACATTTTATTAATGCTTTATTAGCAGGGGCATCAAAGCATTCAAGCTATAATGAAAAATGGATTACCAAAACAGGACTATCTCCCACCCTTTTAGAGCTTGAAGGAACACGCATAACCATGAGCAAATTCGCTCAACTATACCGTGTTTTGGCAATCGAGCTTAACGATGAAACGCCTGGTCTTTTCTCACGCCCACTGCGTAATGGAACGCTTAAATATTTATGCATGATTATGCTGGACGCCCCCGATCTTGGTGTGGCGCTTAACCGGTTCCGTAATTTTTTCCGCTTAATCAATGACGATGTGGAATACAAAGTCAGGACGTGTCCAGACGGTCTCATTAAAATAGAACTTGAAGAAAAGAATGATTTGGGCCTTACGCGCACATGGGCACTTGAGCTGCTATTGATGCTGGTACAAGGCGTTTCATCCTGGCTGATAGAGCGCAAAATACCCTTCGTATCCATCGCCTTTCCTTTTACCGAACCCAGTCATGCTGCTGAATACGAGCAACTCTATCCAGGTCCGGTAACATTCAATCAAAATGAAACGGCACTGTATATGGATCCGGTTTATTTGCATGAGCCCATTCGCAAAGACCAGTCTGTGCTTAATGAGTTCGTCCGTAACGCACCCCTTAACTGGTTTTATTTCTCACCCAATGACAGGCCCCATACCCACCAACTGCGGCACTACTTGCAAAACAGATTACATGAAAACGTAACCATTAATGATGTCGCCTTGATTCAGCATATATCACCGCGTACGCTTGCCAGACACCTGGCTTCTGAAGGCACTACCTTTCAAAAAACCAAAGACAAACTACGGCGGGATATCGCCATCGATTTATTAAATAAAACCGATACGCCCATTGCCACGATTGGTAATGACCTGGGTTTTGAAGATCCTGCCGCCTTCAACCGCGCTTTTAAAATGTGGACAGGCAGTGCGCCGGGTGCCTATCGTAAACAGACTATTTTGCAGGCTTAGTGTTTGACTAACTATCAGCACAATTGAAAACACCCGCACTGGGAAAAGCGTATTTTCCGACTGATTATCAAGATCGAACCAAACCTCTTCTGGAGATAAAATGGACACTGTAGACCTTAATAGCAATCATCATTTTGATAGTAAAGCACTACATTTTAATATTGATGCCGGTATTGCCACCATTACGCTAAGCAGGGCAGATCACGGAAATGCGCTCAACCTTGAGATGATCACATCATTTTCTGATGCGGTAAATGAAATTTTGAATACTGCGTCGGTAAGGGCCATTTTACTGACCGGCGCCGGGAAGAATTTTTGTGTGGGCGGTGATATACGTGCATTTATAGAAGAACGGGAAAACCTGCCTGCCTATGTTGATTCACTCATTGTTCCCTTAAATGAGGCGCTTTTGAAACTGGCGAATTCTGGCATTCCTATTGTATCTACATTGAATGGCGCGGTAGGTGGTGCGGGTATCGGCTTAGCCCTGGTTGCTGATTTTGTACTGGCAGCAGAGTCGATGAAATTACGCTGCGGCTATACGGCGATTGGATTATCACCCGATGCAGGCAGTTCCTGGTTATTGGCCAATCGTATCGGTGCATGTAAAGCCAAACAATTGTTTATGTCCAATGCCACCCTGGATGCCCAAAGGTGTTTAGGTCTGGGAATCGTTGATGAGGTGTATCCTGATGCTGACTTAATGACGCAAACGCATGCTTTGCTCAAGATGCTACAAAGCGGTCCCTCAAAAGCAATCTCAAGGGTAAAGCGCTTACTCGATCACACTTTTTCCCAAAGAACATTAGAAAACCATTTGGCACAGGAACGTCACTTTATTGTTGAAAGTGCAAGTGAGGAGGATGTACAGGAAGGTATTCTTGCCTTTACACAAAAACGCAAAGCGACTTTTGCTAATAGTTGACGGTGGTATGGCAAAAAAACAATGCCCATACGGATATTAATTTATTTCTTGGCAAAAAATGGACAAACTTACTTTAAACTCTCCAGAAGATTTCCTCAGCCAGTATGCTATTGGTGCCATGTTGGTGCTTGCCTGCCTACTGGTTTCCATCGGCCTGCGTTTTTACGCCCATCGTCATAGCCAATTAACGCACAGCATCATTTTTCACCTGCTGCAGATCACCGTGCGGTGCACCTTGGTACTAGTCGTGAAGCAATACATTCAAATGGCTATTGTAGAATTTCACTGGAAGTATGTTGCCATTAGGGATGTGGATTTTTTAGCAATCCTGATGATTGTCTTAATTGTTATGCGGGAACTATTCTTGCTGATTAATCGCCTTGAGTACAACCAGATCCAGAAGGGCAAGAATCAGACTTCATCACGTATGATATCGCGGGTATTAAAGCTGACAACTTTCGTTGTAATCATGTTGCTATTTGGTGAGCATTTCGGCATAAGTATGTCTGGTCTTATAACCTTTGGCGGTATCGGTGGCATTGCCATTGGCCTGGCAGGCAAAGACATCTTAAGCAATTTTTTCTCAGGCATCATGCTGTACTTTGACCGGCCCTTCAATATTGGCGACTGGGTATCCTCTCCTGACAGGAATATCGAAGGCACAGTCACCGAGATCGGCTGGAGACTGACTAAAATTATTACCTTCGATCATCGGCCATTGTACGTGCCGAATTCGGTTTTTTCCACAATCATTGTAGAGAACCCGGGACGCATGACCCACCGCCGCATCGAGACAGAAATTGGTCTGCGCTATGAAGATGCCAACAAAATAGCCGCCATTGTTAACGATATCCGGACTATGCTGCAACAACACAACGGGATCGACAGCAGCCAGACGCTGCTGGTGAATTTCAACCAGTTTAGTAATTCTTCGTTGAATATCCTGGTATATTGCTTCACCAAAACGGTTAAGTGGGCCGAATGGCTGGAGATCCAAGAAGAGGTTTACTTGAAAATCGTCGATATCGTCCATGGGCACGGCTGCCACTTTGCCTTACCGTCCCGTGCCCTCTATTTCAAGAAAGAGACCAGTTGATACGGTCGGGGCTTCCCGCTGACGTTTAGCCTCTTCCAACAGATAGACCTGATAATCATCAAGATCCCCGTCAAAGTTTTCCATGCCGCCGCGCGACACCAGCCAGAACTCATCACAAACCGAACGCAGCAAAGCGCGATCATGGCTGACCAGCATCACCGAGCCTTCAAACTCATTCAAGGCGATGCTCAGGGCCTCACGAGTTGCCAAATCCAAATGGTTGGTTGGTTCGTCGAGCAGCAGCAAATTGGGGCGCTGCCAAACGATCATGCACAAAACCAGACGGGCCTTTTCGCCTCCACTCATGCTTCCGACTGACTGGTTAACCATATCGCCACTGAAATTGAAAGTACCCAGAAAATTACGTAACCCCTGCTCACGACATTCCATGGCACTGGGGCGCACGTTGGCTGGCGTTTCCTTTACCAGGCGTATCATGTGCTCCAGCGGGTTGTCAGCAGGCCGAAGAACATCCAGTTCCTGCTGTGAAAAATAACCAATATTCAAACCTTTCCCGGTAATGATTTCGCCCGCGACCGGCTGCAATGCACCGGCAATGGTTTTTACCAGCGTCGATTTGCCTTGCCCATTGGCGCCAAGAATGCCAATGCGCTGCCCGGCCAAAACAGAACGATTAACGTTCTGCACAATGACAGTAGGCTTTGCGCCGGCCGGCGCATCGTCAAATGGCGGATAACCTAAGCTGGCAGCAGTCATTGCCAACATGGGGTTAGGCAAGTTGGCTGGCGCTTTGAATTCAAACTGAAACTCGGCATCAGCCAAAATGGGCGCAATTTTTTCCATGCGCTCAAGTGCCTTAACGCGGCTTTGCGCCTGCTTGGCCTTACTGGCTTTCGCCTTGAAGCGATTAATGAATTTTTGCAGGTGTGCAACCCGTTCCTGTTGCTTGGCCTGTGCCGCCTGTTGCAGCAACATTTGTTCGGCCCGCATATCTTCGAACTTGCTGTAATTACCGCTGTAGCGCACCAGCTTGCCATGATCAATATGCAGCGTAACATTAGTGACGGCGTCCAGGAATTCCCTATCATGACTTATCACTACCATCGTACCGGCATAATTCTTAAGCCAGGCTTCCAGCCACACCAAGGCATCCAAATCCAGGTGATTGGTTGGCTCATCCAGCAACAGAAAATCCGACGGGCACATCAGCGCACGCGCCAATTGCAGACGCATGCGCCATCCGCCCGAGAAACTGTTTACCGGCCTGTCGAGCTCGGCAATACTAAAACCAAGCCCCAGAATAAGTGCCTGTGCCCGAGAGGGAGCATCGTGCGCACCCGCATCATTCAATGCCATATAGGCGTGCGCCATTCGCATGCCATCATCGCTGGCTTCAGATGCGGCAACTTCGATTTTCGCCGCCTGCAACAGGGTGTCGCCATCCACCACAAAATCCGTTGCGCTTTGTTCGGTTTCTGGCATGTCTTGCGCTACTTGCGACATACGCCACTGTGTTGGAATGGAAAATTCGCCCCCATCCTCGTGCAGCGTGCCATTGAGCAACGCAAATAATGAGGATTTGCCCACGCCATTTCGACCGACCAAACCCACTTTTTCACCAGGATTGAGCGAGACAGAGGTTTTGTCGAGTAATATTTTACTGCCGCGACGCAAGGTCACGTTCTTGAGGATAATCATTAAGGGTAGATCTTTATTTTCAGGTGAGCAAAAAACCCAAGCCAGAGCGGCTGGAATTTAAACGGGAGATGACAGAACGAAGTGCTTGATCTGCAAAGAGGAAAATACTGCGCAAAAAGTGCATAAATTGTAGCATACGAACGTTTTATTCCATATATTCTGTATGATATAGATGCTTAATATTAACGCTGCATTTATTGTGTGGCACCCTGACAAACATAGTGTACGTTCAAGCAAAGGAAAAACATGAACAAGAAAAGCATGCCCGATCCAGACGAAGTGGCATTAATCGAATGGTGTATTGAAGTTGAAGGCTTTTTGGTAAAAGCAGGCGCAACCTTGCGCGAAGCGCAAGACCATATCGAAGAACAGGCCGAATGGTTTACCGATCAATTCTACAACGGATTGACGCCAGAAGAAGCGGCCAAGGAAGCGCTGAATTAAACCAGTTCATGCAAGGTCATGTTTGAGCTAGTACACTTTTCCTGGTAGCCGAATCGGAGGACAGCGTCAGTTCCAGTTTTTCTGCCGCAAAATTAAGCTGAAAGTCAGAAACACCCGGCATACGCTGCAAAGCCGTTTCAATTTTAGCCACGCAACTGGCGCAGTCATGCCTTCTACCTGCATGATATGCCTGCTGCCACTGCCCTCTCTTGGCATTGATTCATTATGAATTCGCATAAATTTCTCCTGTCTATAAAGGACATTAGAAACCCTGCTGCAGTTGCGCGACACACACAGTGAAAGCTGTTGCGACGTCAATACCCTGCTGAACGAACATATTCACGCCGTGGAAACCCGCCTTAAAGAACTGACCTTGCTCAAACAGCACTTGACCGAATTGCGCCGGCAATGCACGATTGCTGCCACAACCGATTCATGCGGCATTTTACTTGCCCTTGGCGAGCAGGGCTCCCGTACTCACTAAACCAAAACCGGACTTGCACAGCCCTGCCCGGCCTGCCAGGTTCTCTTGCCCACGCTCGCAATAACATTGACAGCCGCCTCACATTAACCGGATCAGGGTTTATACCTATCGCAATCCCATCCCGAATACCCTTACAATTTAACCTAAAGTCCCAATTATAGAACTATGAGTCTTTTAAATAAACCCTTCGACTGGTCAAAAAGCAAACAACCCATCTATCTGCAGCTGGCCACTATCTTTCGCCTTCGCATTGAGAATGGTCTGTGGCCTTGCGGCGAGCAGATTCCCACCATTGAAATCCTGATGCGGGAATTCGGAGTGGGACGGGTAACAGTAAGAACGGCCATTACCGAACTTGAGCAAGAAGGCTTGCTGGTGAGTTCCCGTGGCAAAGGTACTTTTGTCAAAGCCTTGCCCGATTGCCGGTTGCCCCGCTTTGAAATTGGCGCCAGCTGGGCCGAACTGATTGCGCGCGGCAACCTGAACAAACCACTGGAACTGGAATGCCTGGCACCAGAACCGCAAGCATTGCCGGAAGAATGCCTGGTTGAAGGTACCGTTGCCAGCCGTTATCAGGGCCTGCGGCGCGTTTACAGCCGGCGCAATATCAGCGTATGCGTCAGCCGGGTTTACCTGGAAGCCGGTCTTTACGGAGAGCTGAAAGACCTGATCCAGCAACAATCCATCATTTCCGTACTGGGTAACCATGCAGAAAACCTGCTGGCGAGCGGCCACCAAACCATCACCGTCATTTCCGCAAACGAAGACACCGCCAGCCATTTGCACATCCCGATCGGTTCACCGATCGCACAAATTGTCCGGCGCATCTATAACAAGGACAAAGTATTGATTTACTGGTCCCGTGTTGACTATGACGCACGTTATCTGAAACTGGAGCTTGACCTCTTCCCTTGACCCCTATCTGGAGACAATATGAAAACACACAAAACCTTCCGGCACCTGCACGCCCTTTCCGCATGCACCCTGCTTGCACTGTTTACTGCCACAACAACGCATGCCGCAACCGACTACCCCAAACAACCCATTTCCCTGATCGTGCCCTATTCGCCAGGCGGCAATACCGACGCCTTGGCCCGCTTGCTTGCCGACCATGCGGGCAAACGCCTGGAGGGCAATATCGTGATTGAATACAAAGCGGGCGCCAACGGCACCATGGGTGCCATGCACATGAAAAACCAGAAGCCTGACGGCTACAGCCTGTCTTTGCTACCCCTGTCCGTATTGCGCCAGCCCTATCTGGTCAAGGTCAAATATGATCCGTTGCAAGACTTGACCTGGATCGCCTCTGTCTCGAACTATACTTATGTGATTGCCGTACCGGCCAAATCACCCTGGCAAAGCATTGAAGAACTGGTAGAAGACGCCAAAAACAATCCCGGCAAATACAGTTATGCCGCTTCCGCGCAATACAGCTCCAACCATCTGGCCATGACGGAACTGGGCCGTGAAGCCGGCCTCGACTGGACATTCATTCCATACAAAGGCGACTCGGATGCCATCACGGCCCTGCTTGGCGACCATGTCAATATTATCAGCGCCACCAGCACCATCCTGCCTTTCGTGGAAAACGGGCAAGTGCGTGTCCTGGCTGTAGCGGGAGCGGAACGCTCACCCGATTTTCCTGACACGCCCACACTCAAGGAACGCGGCTTCAATGTGGAAATGCTGTCTCCCCTGGGAATCGGCGGACCCGCCGGCATGAACCCTGACGTTGTGGCCAAACTGGCAAAAGCGGTGGAAGAAACCATACAAGACCCGGCATTCATTGAAAAAGCACGCCCCCTTGGCATTGAACTGTCTTACCGCAACCATCAGGACTATACCGAATGGGCCAAACAGACTTTTACCAACGAAAAAGAAATTATCAATCGACTGAAAGATGAATAAGCAAGTGATGAATCCTACAAACACCCTTACCCTGAACAGCCAGCCCTTCAATCCCGCCACCAGCAAAGTGGCCGTACTGGGTGCCGGCATCATGGGTCCCGGCATTGCTCTGGTTTTTGCCGAAGCCGGATATCGTGTCACGATGTGCGAAATTTCTCCGGAAAACCTGGACAAAGGCATGGCCTCGCTTCGTGACAGTGTTGCCCTGAAAGTCAGCGAAGGCTTGCTGGATGACACACAGGCCAGACAAATCATTGAACGCGTGGACGCTCGGGTAGGCATTGAAGACACGGTTGCGCAAGCCGACCTGGTCATAGAGGCGGTATCCGAAAAAAAAGAAATCAAGCAAGCCGTTTTCCAGACCGTACAAAAACTGGCAAAGCCGCATACCGTTATCTGGAGCAACACTTCCACATTGAATGTTTTTGAACTGATCGAACCCGACATGGCAGGCCGTCTGCTGGTGGCACACTGGTTCGCTCCGGCTCATATCGTCCCGCTGGTAGAGGTGGTGGGTGATGGCGGCAACACTGACCGGCTCGTAACGGAAACCATCGATATCCTGAAAAACATTGGCAAGGTACCGGTACGCCTGAACAAGATGATCAACGGTTTTGTCATCAACCGTCTCCAGCGTCTGCTCGGACGCGAGATTTTCTACCTGCTTGAATCGGGCGTCATCAGCCCTGAAGATCTGGATATTGCGGTCAGGGCAAGCATTGCCCCCCGTATGCAGGTTCTGGGCGTTTTGCAACGCTACGACTTCACGAACCTTAATCTGAGCGTACGCAATTTCCAGGATCCTGATTTTACCGATCCGCCTTTCGAGGCCGTGCCCAAATATTTGCAGGACAGGGTCAATGAAGGCAGGCTTGGGGTCGGTACCGGCGCCGGCTTCTTCGACTATCAGGGACGCTCCTCCCTGGAAATGCAGCAGGAACGTGACCGGCACCTTTATCGCGTGCTGGAAGCGCTGGGAGAGTATGTTGACGGTCCGCGACCGGTCCGCTGAAACAGCCTCATAGGCTTCCTGTTTTTTCCTTATTGATCCTTCACTGGAATTCTCTGATATGTATATTATTGACAGCAACAGAAACTCTTTTGTACCCGGTGCACGCCAAAGCGAGTTTCCATTGCAAAACCTGCCCTACGGCATATTCAGCACCGCAACGCAACCTTCCCCCCGGGCAGGCGTGGCGATTGGGAACCGTGTCCTGGATCTGGCTTTGCTGGCACGGGAAGGATGGCTGCCCTGCCTGCCAGCGGAGATATTCAGCCAGGCTTCACTCAATGCCCTGGCCGCTACCGGACGTGACGCATGGACTTCATTGCGTGAAACCCTTGCCGGCCTGCTTGAAGAAGGCTCCAGCCTGGCAGAAGATCCGATTCGTGAGCAAGCCCTGATTCCTCTCCAGGACTGCACATTGCATTTGCCTTTCCTGATTAGCGAATATACTGATTTTTATGCATCCAGAAACCACGCCTACAATTGTGGCGTCCTGTTTCGTGGTCCCGACAATGCCCTGCCGCCCAATTGGATGCATATGCCCATTGCCTATAATGGGCGAGCAAGCAGCATTGTTGTCAGCGGCACGCCTGTACGCCGGCCCAATGGCCAATTGCCACCCGGGGAAACTGGCATGCCCGCCTGGGAGCCCACCAAAACCCTGGACTTCGAACTTGAGGTCGGGGTTTTCATAGGCACGGGAACGGAACTTGGCGAACCGCTTGAGGCAGACAGCGCCGAAGCGCATATTTTCGGTCTGGTCCTGCTTAATGACTGGAGCGCGCGTGACGTACAACGCTGGGAATATGTCCCCTTAGGCCCATTCCAGTCAAAGGCCTTTGCCAGCTCCATCTCGCCCTGGGTCGTTCCATTGGATGCACTGGAGCCGGCTTCGGTTGAACTTCCAGCCCAAAATCCGCCAGTCCTGCCCTATTTGCAAACCCGCCGCCATCGCTCTTTTGACATTGGCCTGACGGTACAGATTCAACCGTCAGGTGGCAAGCCTGTCACCGTTTCAACAAGCAATGTCCGTCACCTGTACTGGAGTTTTGCTCAGCAGATTGCCCATCATACCAGTGGGGGCTGCAACCTGCGTACCGGAGACCTGTTGGGCAGCGGCACGATCAGCGGCACAACGCCCGACTCTCTAGGCTGCCTGCTTGAAATGAGCAAAAACGGCACACAGCCACTGTCACTGGCCGATGACGTGCATCGCCGCTTTCTGGAGGACGGTGATTCCGTAACCTTCAATGGCAGCGCCAGCGTCAATGGCCTGAAAATCGGTTTTGGCCAGGTATCCGGTCAGATCCTGCCGGCGAATCACCTATCAAGCAAAATAACTCAAACCGGTTCTATCAATTCAATCAAATAATCATCGGGATCAAGCACAAACGCAATAATGCGTTGCCCGTGATTCATTTTCTTGGGCGGTGTCTTGATTCTGACACCGCATTGCGCCAGCTTTTCCACCGATTTGTGTATATCACTTACCATGAGCGCCAGATGCCCGAAAGCCTGGCCTTTTTCATAAACGTCCTGCCGGTCCCAGTTATAGGTCAACTCAAGGCTGGATTCCGTGTTTTCATTAAAGCTGAGAAAAACATTGGTAAACCTGCCCGACTCATATTCCATATGGCGCAGCACCTTCATGCCCAGAATATCCCGATAAAACGCAAGGGATCGTTCCAGATCCAATATCCGCAGCATGACATGATCAAAGCTAAACTGTATTTCAGGTGTACTCATGACAAACAATCTGAATTTGAAAATGACAATGTAGCAAAATAATCAATACTCAATCATGACCGTTCATCAAGCATCAATGAGAAATACTCATTTTCAATATGCTGATTACGAATGTGCCATAAGGCCTGGAGAAATGTTCTGGATAAACAAAGGCACACAAGGATTAATATTGGTTTCCTGCCACATAATGCTAATGAACGATTGCGGATATTGCCCTGACAAAGCCAGATCAATAGCAACCAAATCCCTGTGTACATATTTGCGCAATGATTGCGACAAAATGGCAATCCCCATATGAGCCGCCACCAGGCTCATAATACCGGTGATGGTACTGGCTTCCTGTACGATATTTGGGTGAAACCCGGCATGACGGCATAAGGAATAAAAATAACGTCGCCATACCTGCCAGTGATTTTTAGAACCAACCACAAAACGCTCATTGGCCAGATCCGCCAGTGAAATGACTTTACGCCCCGCCAAAGAATGATCTTTCTGCAATAGCACAACGGGATCATCCTGAAACACCGGTTTCCACTGGACACCCAGTTCTTCCGGATCATCGGAAAAAGCAAAGCCGAATCCCAAATCAAGGCTTCCTTGTTGCAGTCCCTGAATTTGCTCTTGGGTTGGCATATAAAGAAGATCGGTTGTAATGTTGGGATATTGTTGTCTGAAGTGTTCCAGCGTATTGGGCAAGACATCCTGAATCGCATAATCATTATAGGCAATGATTAAATGGCCGATATCGCCGAATTTGGCTTTTTGGGCCAGTTCAATACCCCGCTCCAAATGAATGAAAACCTGTTCGGTTTCCTGCAAAAACAGAAAGCCGGCGGCAGTCAGCTTAACGTGCCGGGTACTGCGTTCAAACAGCTCGACCTGTAAAGCCTCTTCAAGCGCCTTGATAATACGCGTCAAGCCTGGCTGGGTAATGTGCAGAAGCTCTGCTGCTTTTTTAAAATGCAATTGTTCGGCAACCATTTTAAAAGCTCGTAAGTGATGCAGATCAAAGCGCACAGGACTCATGGTTCAACTCCATTCTCATCATTAATAACATTTCGATCAATAATACCGTGCGAATAGTGAATAGACAAACCATTGGCAGCGTATTAGTTTACTGTTTATGCGTAATAAGGCATAACAATAAAATATTTTAAATTTATTAAGACACACTCAAAAAAAAGGAGATACCTATCCTGTTCCAATCGTTTAGTATTCACTATTCGATTTTTGGATCAATTTTAATAACGATAATCATAAGTTGATAAACAATAAAAAAACCAACACCCCACAGGGGTTTATTTTGAACACACGATAATTCCAATACTTGAGGAGACATAAGTATGCAACAGGAAGCGACTGTGGCGACATCGGAACCTACCGATACCAGCCACATTAAGAAGGTAATGATGGGTTCAGCGGCAGGTACTGTCGTTGAATGGTTTGACTTTGCCTTATTTGGCTATATGGCCGTTTATATTGCACAGAATTTCTTTCCAACCGAAGACAAAATGGCTGGTTTACTGGCTACTTTTGCGGTGTTTTTAGTATCGTTTATTGTAAGGCCCATAGGAGGCATTTACTTTGGCAAACTGGGTGACAGGGTTGGACGTAAAAAAATCCTGGCTTTAACCGTATTGCTAATGTCAGGTTCTACCGCTGCCATTGGCCTGATCCCAACCTATGAAAGCATTGGTATCTGGGCGCCTGTTTTACTGATTATTATCCGCTGTATCCAGGGGCTGTCGGCAGGTGGTGAGTATACCGGCGCCACCATTTATACCGTTGAACACAGTCCCATGAAAAAACGCAACTCTTATGCTTGGGCGATGTCAGCGGCCACTTATTTTGCCTTTGCCCTGGCAGCAGGTATTAGTGCCGGTCTGGTCGCCATCATAGGTCCAGAAGCCATGGGGGCATGGGGCTGGCGTACGATTTTCCTGTTGGCCGTTCCAATGGGTGTTGTTGCCTTTTTCATTCGTGATCATTTGTCTGAATCACCAGAGTTCCAGCAAATGCGTGCCGAGAAAAAAGGCCAGGTCAGCTACACAGCTTCCCAGGTATACAAGGCAGAAGGTCGCAATATTGTGAAACTGGGTGGATTTGTGGTGCTTTATGCGCTGTCATTCTATATTTTCTCAACCTACATGAACACCTTCCTGCGTACCGTTATTGGCTTGTCTCCAGCACAATCCTTAACAGCCAGTATGGTTGCCCTGCTATTCGTGACAGCCCTAACCCCGATTGCCGGTATTATCTCTGATAAAATTGGCCGCCGTAAAATGATGCAATTTGCCGCGATCTGGCATGCTTTGTTCACCATTCCTGCCTACATGGTCGTTAGCAATGGTGCCACATTGGAAGCCGCTATTGCCGGTATGCTGATTATCGGTATTGGGCAGGTTGCAGCCAGCGTCGTGGCCGCTACCTTGCTGTCTGAAATGTTCCCAACCGATATGCGTTATACCGCATCCAGCATGTGCTACAACATCACATTTGCGATTTTTGGTGGTACGGCCCCTTATCTGGCCATCTGGTTGACCGCACAAACAGGCAGCTATCTGGCACCCGCATTTTACGTAACCGTAGTAGCCGTACTGTGCTTTTTCTGGGTCACTGTTTTAATGCCAGAAACCGCCAACAAACCGTTGCGTCGCTATCATACCGAACCGGAACCCGATGCCAAACCGGCTGTCAGTCTTGGTAAAGTAAGCGCCAGTTAATTGAATAATAAATAAAACCCATCTATTTCCCTTGACTTTAATCAGCCCTGTATTCAGGGCTGATTTTTTGCGTGCCATGTTTATTTTCAAATCAATCAAGGAAATATCCGCCTGCTTTAATAAAATAAAAACCTGTTAATTTATATTAAAAACAAATAGAAACCAGCTACTTGCCATGGTTAAAACACCTTTTCATGCTATTTTCGATAGAATAGGGTTCTGGCAAGAATTAATTAAAAGGTTGACTCCCTCCCCTGCCTGAAGTGAGCTGAAGGGCGAGGTTTTACAGCAAAGGGATAAGTATCATGACCACCATAAACCTGACTGACGTAACGGTAAGCAGCGATTACACTTCACGCACTGAAGGGTGGATGAGCGTTCATTTCAGCAATGGCAACACCATTACCGCCCATTGCCCCGAAGGCAATGACAACTGGGCCCAAGGCACCAAACTCATATGCAATACAAACCAGGAACAGGATCTTCAATACATTAAAGTAAACAAGCTATTATTACAGGCAGCCAATGATGGAAAATACGTCATTTTGCAGGCCGATCTGCCCATGTCAGCCACACCCATGACGCATGCCAGACCGGCCAATGAAAACGTGTATATGGCCCTGCCTCACAAGCAGCAAAGTGTTTTCAGTGCCGATTTTCTGGCGATTGTGTGTATTATTATTGCCGCACTGTATGGTTTGAAATGGCTGTTTGAGAAATACCTGTTGCCGCGCTTGTAAGCACCGCTACCAACGGTTTTTATTGCTGGCAGAAACGCTCAGCGCATATGCGCCCACCAGCTTGAATAGTTGCAAAGCTTATATTGAACAGGGTAAGCCCCTCACCCCTCTCACAGAACCGTGTGTACGAACCTCATACAGACTCATGTACGCTTGTATTCAAAATACGTATATAGGGGGATTAACTTGTGATTTTTGTTTCACAAGCTACCTGGTTTACCTGACTAAGCTTAATTGTTATCTTGCTCCAAAACACGATCTACCCCCAGGCAATCTGACACTCTGGAGCAGACTACGTCGGCTTGGTGATCTTGAACTCGATATGCAGGTGGCCAAAAAATGGGGATAATTACAAGCTTTACGAGACGATTACGTTACATCCTCTATTTTGACTATTATTAACTAATTGAAA
This sequence comes from Advenella mandrilli, assembly GCF_016595155.1. Taxonomy (GTDB): domain Bacteria; phylum Pseudomonadota; class Gammaproteobacteria; order Burkholderiales; family Burkholderiaceae_B; genus Advenella; species Advenella mandrilli. The sequence continues at coordinate 131,053 of NZ_JAENGP010000001.1, read as the reverse complement.
TGAAAACTAATCGTTATACTGAGTCTATAATTCTTACAGAAACTCAACATCAATTAATTGAAACTTACTGCTAATTTGATCTTTGCGAGTAAGCTAATTGAAGATAAGCCTCCATCTAGATTTATGAGTTTTTCCTAGTCCAAACTTTACCCAACGTAAGGTTGAACTATTTTATTAATTAAATTTTTAATCAAAAAAATATGAAACGCATCCTATTCATCATATCAATTTCTTTACCTGCTTATTCGTTTGCGCAAGGGATAGATTTTATGGCAATTGAACGAGGCCGCCAACAAGCGCAAGATTATAACTATCAAGATCAACTACGCCAACAGCAATTATATGGATCTCCTAATGGACAATACAATGCCACTCAAGAACTTAGAGAAATAGAAAATCGCCGCTACCGCAATGAATTGCTAGCACAACAACGTCGGCAGAATGAATTACTACAACAGCAGCTTGATAGAGGAGCATTTCCTTCCTCTACGACGACAGACTGCCAACCGAATGGTTTTGGTGGAGTGCGTTGTACAACTCGATAACCATGAAAAACAAAGAATTATCTTTCGTAGCTATAGTTTGGTCGACTCTGAATAAAACACAACACATCGTTGTTTAAAGCGACCAACGCAAACTGGTTAACGGACAATCCAGCGGTACGACTAATTAACAAGCCCCCCCTGCGAAGATTTTTTTGTGCCTGCGTTTTTGGCGTCAGATATCTCTCAAAAATAGCTGTAAATACAGTTGGATCGCCTGAATAAAATGTTTTTGCAGTCTGTTAATAAATTAAATTCAACTTGAAAATATTGAAAACGAACGAATTATGCAATACAATTTAGTGGCAGTTTTTTAGGTAATTCTGAATTTCTCCGATAACATTCTCATTAACTCTCACGATTGCTGCAGTAATAAACAATTCCTTTCCTTTGATAATAAGTGTCAACGATGATTTTGATTTTAGTAAAAAATCAATATTATTTTTACTAAGTTGTTTTTCTATAAAAACAGAACCTTTATCAAGTTTCAATCCAAACCGATCTCCCACTCTTGATTCACTATGAATAATATATCCATCAAAATCAATTTGTGCTACTAATGCTTTATCATATATAAATTTTGCCCATTTTGGATTTATTTTTAAAATACTCAATAAATATGTATTTCCATTAAGACAAGATAAAGAAAACACCATCGAGTAAAGTCTATGGTTTTGCCCAATAGCTAAGAAAGATTTCCCCATTGTCTGTTTTAGCTTTATTATAGTTGGTTCTTCCCCATAATTTACAATTTTAAACTCCAATGCTTGCCTTGTAGTTAACCACAACATCTCATTAGAAGCAACAACAGCCGCAGATGAAAATACACTAGGGTCTACTCCCATCGATAATAAATAATTAATAAGAATAGCGCTTAGCTGTTGAGTAATTCCCTCAGATAAATTTCCATTTTTTGAATAAAACCTGTGTAGTCCAAGTATACCTTTATCTGTAACATATCGCCCAACACCACCAACAAATGCATATACACAAGCACTAGCACAAACAGCCTCTTCTTGTACTTTTCCAGAATCATATTTACCAACTTCAGTATCAAATCCAAACTCTCTAATTACTTCTCCTAAAAGCATACCTCCTAATAAGGAACCTCCTGGAGAACTGAAATAAACAACTGCAGACTCATGAGATATATTATTTTTTTTTATAAAATCACGTAATATTTGATGTGAATTCTCAGTAATTTCACCACTCGCATAAATACCAATCATTATATTTTTATCAAAAATTCCTGTTCTTTTTAGATTTAAAACTGCCCAGCTTCTTTCAGTATCAGAGGTAAAACTCATAATAGAAAATTTCATTGCATAAGAATTTTTAGGCAATAAAAAACAAACAGCCACCATTAAAATAAAAGTCAAACTAGTCAATCGTTTAGTCACTTTTCTCTCCAAAATCTCAATAATTTATCATCTTTGATAAAAATCAATGAATTTTCGTAAAAAATATTTTACTGAAAAATATTTCCTCCATATTTATTTGAAATCTCCTTGAGGACAACCAGACACATAATAAAACAACAACAAAAAGTTATACTATAAAAATAAAACTAGATATTTATACTATCGAAACCACCTGAGCAACCAGTATTTATATAGTGAAGGGATTATTCAAAATTGGCTATTTTTAGGAACTATATTAGTTTTTATATGTACAAATTTTTTATCCTTAAGTTCATAAAAGTGAGCCCCATACTCGCCTTCCTCATTAATGTATCCAGCGAGCACTAATAAACGGCTATTGGGCTTAAATATTACATTCTCACCGTCTCCCTGCCAGCAGCATATGCTTCCCGGCAATGAAACAACGTCCCCTGTTTGGGTATTTACAGCGGCACCCATGAGACACATTGCTCCACAACCCCATGCGGTAAGGACATAGTCTCCCGCAAAATTGGCTTGGTAGTTTTGAGTTGCCCGTAACCTGGTTCTAAATGAATGATCAAATTCAGAAACCAGCTTTACCGCTACGTTCTTTCCATAATATGTTTTTTGAGCTGGATAACTGGTAAATTTAGGAGATTCATTTGTAGTAGGACTTTGTATCAACGGCTGTTCTGTTTGTGGAAAAGTAGGTATATTAATTGTATTTTGAAACATAAGTGACTCAACAGGTTGAGTTTTAACTACATTAACCGTTTTTTGTGCATTAGTATTATTGCTTTGTTGATATGTGTTATTTGATAAAGAGACAGGAATATTGTTATTTATGTTCAATACCAACAAAGTCAAAACAATAAATAAAATTGCAGGGTAAATAAACCAGTGCTCAGAGACTGATTTTTTAATAGGAAGAAGCATCGGATACTCAATGTTTTTATCCATTTCATTTTCCCAACTTGCAAGCCTATAGCCATGTTGGTCAACAAGGGAACTGTTTTCTACAAAAATTTGATTATCAAACGTTAGGCGTGCCCTTTTTGATCGGATAAAATAAGGTATCCAGATTAGAACATTTATGATCCACCCAAGAACGAAAATAGCCAAATCAGCACCTACTCCCGGAATATCTCCCAGCTGTGCAAAAGCATATGTCTTAACGAATAATGTAGCAATGAGTAAGCTAATAACAATTAATCTTGTTTTGGGGTGTTTTGAGGCAAACAAATATGAAATAACAACAAAGCATAAAAGAATCCAAAAAACATTAATTCCTATACCTGGAAAAAGAGAAATCAGATTCCAGCCGGTATATTCAGCCCCCATTAAAACATTACTTATACCGCCCAACTCTGTGAGACAACCAAACATACTGGCGATATAAAAAAACAGAAGCCATCCTTTCACACCATACAAATGGTAACTTTTTGCTTTTTCTACACCAATATAAGTCCATACCTTATTCATTGTTCTTTTCCAAATAAATTTTATACTATTAATATTTTAGAAGCCAAGAAAATCAATCAACCAATGGGTCAATTAAAAAATTTAAATCAAGATTAAATTTCAATTGATATTATTTTTTTAAAGGATAACCATTTTTAAATATGATAAATTATGAAATAATAAATTTTTTCTTACCATCATAAATAATAAAATCTAGGCAAGCGGTAAATCTACACTCCAATAACATTAGACTATTGTGTTGTTGTGCAATCCACAGAACCAGATAAATTAGGTTTACATCTAGTAACAATAGGTCTAGATCTTTGCAAACTCTTAAACATATTTTCACGAATAGTATTCTGCTCTTCCCATGTTCGCCTTTGGTTTTCAAGGCCTTGTCGATATAGTGCGTTTGAATAACTTATTTCTGAGCTTGCATCTTGCTCTGCCTTTATTTTTGAAAGTTCATACATCTTCCTTGCATCTCCCAAAGAAATCTCTCCTTCGGATAAAGATGAAAATATTAATCTATTATCATTTAGTGATTTAGAGGCAGACAGTTCAGATTTATTAATCATGCCAGTAGCTACTGCTCTAAGATCATTTCTTTCCTCTTCAATTTCCAAACATTTTAGATAATTATTGGCATCTAAATTTGAAAAACTCATTGATCTTTCAAAATTAAATTTCAAACGTTGACAATTTGTATTTTGATAAGCTGCTTCATATTTTGGAAGATCTTCTCTCGCCTTTTGTTTTCTTATTTCATATTCACTAACAGAGGAACACCCGGTGATAATAGAAATTGTGAATACAATATAAATATTATTAATTTTCATTTTTATATCCTTCAATAAGACATCAAGGAAACACTGAACCATTCATGCTTTCAGAACTTCCCTTAATCCGTGTTAATTATTTTAAATTGATACTATTAAAATAGTAGAAGCCAAATTAATAAATTCATTAAAGGGCCACTTGAAGATTTATAACCTAGTCTTTGTTTCATCTAGTATTATTTTATTGAAGGTTCACCATTCTTAACGGTTGAACATTTATGAAGCCTGAAATTTTTCCTACCACCGTAAAGGCTGAAACCGTTAACTTCTTACTCTCCCCCTATCACTCTATATTTGCCGCGTTCCTTTACAGGTTGGGTAACGAGAACATCCCCAAAACGACCTACCCGCACGAGAGCCTCGGCGGGCAGTTCTCCGCACCATTCCGCTGCCGCATCGTGGACAAGTGACCGCATGAGGTTGCGCTGAAGGGGAAATCACCTGTACCCCTGTGACGGGATTCGGTGATTGCCTGCTGCGTTGAAGTGTTGAAACGGGCGGTACCGACAAGGGTGCAACATTCGGGCGGGAAGGAACCGCCATCTCTAGATGCGACAAATCCGCTTCCGCTTGGGTGAGTTGCTGGGCCAACCGCGTCAATTCGGGGTCACGGCCTGACTGCCATCTTTCAAAGCGCTGTGCTTCCTGACGAAACTCCCCGACCAGCTTCTTAAGGCGCTCCTCAAGACCTTGTTGTTTCGTGATAATTTCGTTCTGCTCTTTCTGGATTTGGCGCAGCTCTTCCGGCGTATAGGTGCTATGAAACTGAAATTTAGCCTCCACACTCCTAATCCACGCAGCGATGTTGGAAGCCTTTACTGGACCAATACCGTAAACCTGCTGCACATTACGCCGTTTTGCATCAAAAGCTGTGGTGAAACCATATGACGCCAGTTGCACAATATCGCCAGAATTGACTTTGGGAATACGCGCGCCCCGGATTGGGAATTGTGAGAGATGACCCTCCATCTGCTTCTGCTGCCTATGTTTCTCGTATTCATTCCTGACATTTCCAAATGCCGATGCCAATTGTTTATACTCGTCAATAACATCCAGCGCCTCCGCTTTTTTCCGTAGGACCTGAACAATGGGCGAGGAGCGCTGAAGCGACTCTATGCGCGAAGACAAGGCACCAGCGGCTTTTCGATATTCAGCCAGAAAACCGTCTACCTGTGAGGATGAGCGGAATAGCAGCCACCCCCCAAAAGCAGCAGTACCCAAAGCGACAATGCCGGGCACATCAGATGCGAACGCATAGGCTGCACCGAACAGAAGAGCGCCTCCGGCTATCTTGACCAGAGGAGCCAGTCTTTTTTGAGACAGTACCTCCTTGGCTGCCTGACTTGGTGCAAGTGCACCTGCTACCGGCGGGATTGCCACCGATATACAAGACGGAATAGTAACCACATTAATTGCTGAAAGGAACGCAGAAAGGTCCAGAACAAACCCTACTGCCGGATCTAATCGACCGGGTGGGACATCGACATTTATGAAGCCCGGATCCAAAAACAGGGGACGTCTGAACGCCTTCTCCATCCGACACCACGGGCACTCCTTGGCATTCCGAGCATAATGATGAAGTTTGTTTTGACTACAAACCCGTAATGCGGACTCCAGTTCGCCAAGGGCTTCAACCCATATCGATGCGGACGGTCTTTGCCCAACATGGTTGGGAGAAAAGGCCGTTTCAAAAAGTTGGGCAATTTTCGGAGTGAAGTCGTCAAGCCTGACTGTGCCAGGAGGTGGAAACATGCCCGTATTCCGAGAGGAATAGACGAAGCGGTAATCCGCAATAGCCTTTTCCAGTGGCATGTCCCCATGGCCTGTGAACTGGCCTGAAAATGGATGCCTGTCCATGCAAAGCAACTGGAACAGGCAAACAGCCAGCCCGAAAGCATCGTGGTCGGTGGTACGGACGATAGCCTTCAGGGATTTGCCCTGCAATTCTGGAGGCGTGTATTCTGGAACGCCAACGACGCACAGATAGCGTTGTGAACCATCACTGACCTGAAAGCTGTCGGCATCTATCAGGGCGACGGTAGCGGTCGGGGATACGAGAATACCACGCTGATTAATGTCGCCAACCACGCAACCCGTAGCGTGAATCTGTGCGAATACACGTGCGATGTTCAGTGCCACGCGCACGATGAAGGTGTAATCAGCTTTGGGGAAATATTTCTGCCGTGAAGACGGGGTTTGAAGCTCGTGAATTTCCTTGTGCTTCTCAACAAGCCGCATCACAAAACCAACGAAAGTTCCACGTCCATCAACAACCATTTGATGTGGGAAAGCCACTGTGGATGTATTGTCTGCAAGACGGGCACTGACCATTGCCTGAATTTTCTTTTCGCGCTCCGCCACGATAGCTGGCAAATAGGCTTTCACCGCAAATCCCGGCATATTACTGATGGAGAACACCTCACCTTCACCACCTCTGCCAATACGCTTGTCGATGTGCAACTCTTGGCTGCCTACGAACAACTTGGCCATTGTCATTTCTGCACCGCGACAATCAGAGTTTTGTCATCATCCGTCCGCTCGTTGAGACGATCACTACCGAGGAAGGCGGCAAGGCTTCGGCTCAACGTGCAATCTCTGCCAGTGACGGTCGAAGCCTCCAGCGGTTTTGCCATCGGCGTAAAAAACGCAGCGTACGCTGCACCGGTAACGCTATCAAGGACAAGATTCTCGATGCCATCAGAAAAAGCTGCGATGGCATTGAACCGGTTGGGATGCCTACCAATACGCATGGTTGGCTGTGGATCATCAGTGACGAAATAGGTGGTCGACGCGTACTCACCATGATGCGGTTTGCTAAGGACACTCCATTGGGCATCGTCTCTATCACGAGCGACGATTGCGCCGTCGCCTATGTGTGCAGTAACGACAGTATCCGGTGACGCAATTACCAGAACCAGCGTTGCGGCAAAATCTCGTGGGGTCAGTTCACGCTTCTTTGCGGCCAGTTGTATGCGGTCGCGGGCAATATCCAGCCATGTCCAGATTGTTTCATCATCAGGTAGCTCCGTTGGGCTGCACAACGCCCTTCGGGCTTGGCTGGCAAGGGTCCGGCATATGATGGACGCGCCCTCTCCGCCGAGTTTGGCCGATCCCGCACCATCCGCAACCACGGCAAAAAGCACCCGGCCACCATTAGCACCGTTTGCAACAAAGCAATGTTTGGCATCCTGAAGTCTAGTTCTGGCACGAATGTGCGATAAGCCGACCACGGACGCAGCTGCGTAACACCACTCCATGAAGACTTATCCGGCAGTTGCCCAACCTTCTGGCGCTATGGGATTTACAAGCGGAACCTGATCATCCGGATTGGATCTGGACATCGCACCCAGCGAATTAGAAAGCCATTGGAAAAATTCTTTGAACTGGAGCCCCTTAAGTTTGAGAGGCTGGCGGACAGAGATTTGCGCGAGAGTTCCCAAGTCTGCGCCTTCAACTCCAATTGCGTAGAACATAAAAGCCTTCGACGCTTCGCCCTCCCGTATCTGCTGAGCTGCGTGTCTCCAATCGTCTGTAGGTGCGCCATCGGTAATAAGAAAGACCCACGGGCGATAAAAGCTGACACCATTGGCTCGGTAGCGATCCTTACGCTCGCGCAGCATACGTAAAGCCGTTTCAACGGCCTCACCCATGGGAGTGTTGCCTTGCGTAACAAGATGAGGCGGGAAGAAATCGGTAGCACTCGTAAAGTCCATTTCCGTACTGACTGGACCGAAGGTCACGATGGCAAATTCAACGCGCTTGGCGGCAAGACTATCGCTCTGGATTTCTTCTTGGAGATAGCGCAGTCCCTCATTCAACTGCTCGATGGGCGCGCCCGACATAGATGCAGAAACATCAAGAAGCAGAATGCAGGGGCATCGCGCTTGCGGATTATCCACAAACTCTGCATCACCAAACGGTTGTTGTTCAAAAATAGTCACTTCCCCTCCGAGAATAGATTTTATCTGTATCACTATATAACATTATGAAAAAAAAGAACCTGTCGCTCTGGAGTTATCTCAGTATATTAACGATTAATAACAATTCACAAGAAATGATCTTAGCCTTGCAGCATTACAAGCTTTTCTCTTTTTTATGAGAAGAAAAACTACAACCAAAGCAAGGCTGTTGCTGTACGCAGCCATATAAAAAATAACGAAGGCGACCTCCTCCACTGTCTCGTTTCAGGGTTTGGTCGCCATAAATCTGTCTGACCCCAACCTTGGCTGCCTGAAAAGAACTAATCCGCATATTTCATCACCAAGCTCAATGCTTTTGAGAACTGCCTCACGCAGACGCTGCATTAACGTATAGGCAAACGCGGCCAGTGGTAGCCGGAACTGATTGGTCGCAAACCGATGACAACTGGCGCGAGTACCAAACAGACCGAGTTGCGCCTCCTTGATGCGGTTCTCGACCTCGCCTCGCGCGCAGTACAGCCCATCGTAAGCTACAATATCATTTGATTAATCATGCTTCCATGCCAATCAGGCACGTTGGTAGATTTACGAAAAACTCGCCATCTGATCACGCCTGATTTTTTAGCACTATCTTGCCATGCGCATTCACACCGTGAAATTGAAATACTTTTTTTGCCAGATCAACACCAATAGTTGCAATCTTCATGATAGACGCCTTTTTTAGTTGAAGTGATTGCATAACACCTTCGCTTTCGCATATTTATGCTGTCACGGGGTGGGGCGTCCGTCCATCCATTGCTTACGGATCTGCGCCCGCAGGAGTGCGCTCATTGCTAATTTTGACCTTTACAAGAAAAAATTCGTCACTGAGAGTCTGTTCCGAACCACAAAAAGCGGATTTATCTTTCAGGTGCAGCGACTTCGGCGCGAAGCGGCGTCGGAGCAAACCTGAAAGATAAATCCGCTTCCACAGAAGAAACCAGACATTGATACTGTTGCCTGTATGCATTCCCACGCGCATGGGAACGAGGAACACCATTACGGCACTCATACCCGGTTGAGTAGCTGCAGAACCCATAAAAAAAACGCCCTGCAAAAACAGAACGTTTTAAATTTAAAACAAAAACAACACTCTTAAAACTACACAGCCACCGCAGCATGCTCATTCAAAAACAGCTGCTGCAATTGCCTTGCCTGTAACAACAGCAAGTCATCCTGATGGGGCTTGCCTATCAGCTGCAAACCCATCGGCATTTTCTGGTAGTAACCCAAGGGTAAAGACACCACCGGCAAACCGGCAAGCTGCCAGGCACGGCTCATGAATGGTGTCCCCGTTCCTTCGGTTTTATAAGGTGCCACGCCCGGTGCCGCCGGTGCCAGAATAAAGTCTGCCCCACTCTTGTCAAACCATTGGAGTAGCGTTTGTTTCATGGCATCCGCTTTCTGTAAGGCAGCAATATAATCGCTGTAAGGGAAAGCCAGACCGGTACCAATCAACGCTTGCATATGACTGCCAAGCGTTTCATGCTGCTGCTCGTATTCCAGGTTACGGGCGACTTCAAAAGCCATGACTTGCCCGTGCAATGTGGTTAATTCGGCAATAGTTTCCTGCAAAGGAAAATCCACCTGCCGGTGCCCCTTTTCTGCCAGTTCTTGCTGACACCCCGCCAGGGTTTCCAGCATCTTGTCTTGCACTGGCCCTAAAACCTCACCGGTAAAAACCCCAAAAGTATAGGGTAACGGGCTTGCCTGCGGCATCGGCTCCAAAGACTTATGCAGCAATATATTACGTACCAGTACGGTATCCAGCACATCATTGCTAATGATGCCCAGGGAATCCAGTGATTGCGCCAGGGGTTGGATATTACGCAAAGAGAATTCATTCTTGCTGCCCACATAGCCCACACAACCGCAATACGAAGCTGGCCTGATGACCGAAGCAGCCGTTTGGGTACCGAAGGCAATCGGTACCATATAATCGGCAACCGCTGCCGCCGAACCACTGGATGAGCCTCCTGGCGTACGCTCGGGGTCATGCGGGTTATTGGTTTTACCCGCCTGAAAATAGGCAAATTCGGTCGTGACCGTTTTACCCATTAGAATACCACCCGCCGCCTTCATGGCAGTTACACATGAAGCGTCCATATCGGGGATGCGATCCTGGTGAATAACAGAGCCCATGGTGGTTGGAATATCTGCCGTGTCAATCACATCTTTGACTGCAAATGGCAAGCCTTTCAAGGGTGACGCATCGTAAAACTCACGGCGACTTTCATATTCAGCCAGGTAGTCTTCCTGATCAATCAAGTATTGCCACGCACCAATTTGTCCATCACGTTTAGCGGTGCGCTCATAGAAAGATGTCACCACTTCCGGCAAGTTGGCTTCACCCGCATTCAGTGCCTGCAGCAATTGGTGCAGGGGTAGCTTAAACCATTGTCGTTTCATCTTGCCACTCCTTCAAGGCTTGCAATAATGCGGCATCCACCGTAGCAACCCCGCCACCAATGCGTCCATGCCGACCACTGCCATCAATCATGCCCAGCAGCACCAGTGGCCCGGTATTGCTTTCAATGACACTGTTGAAATTGGTAATGCCTGCACGCCCTGCCAGAAATGGTGGTTTTGTCTTCAGGAAACGGCTTTGGCGTGTGAGGTAATCTTCTGGCAAAAAGCCTTGCAGATTTTTGGCACTTAAACCCGCCAGATCCAGGCATTGCCCCCCTAGCCCAACAAAATCCACCACCGCACTGTCACCCAGGGTGCCTAATGCCTGTACCTGCTCTTTACCAGTCTCTTTATTGCCCTGAATAACAGGTGCATCAACAACCAGCCAGCTCTGCGAGCTTGCCAGCTGCAAGCCGAAACGCAAGCCGTTACCGCCTACTTTCACGATGGCATCAACGCCGTCAGGCTGTTTCTGTGTAGCCAGAATAAGGGCACTGGCCGCCATCCAGTAGTTCAACGCCCATGCCATGGCACCATACAGGAAGGTCTTGCTTTGCTCATCATTAATGCCCCATGACACAATGATATCGGCCAGCAAACGTGAAGCATACATGGTGCGGGCATGACCATCATCACCATTGAGCAAAGAGACTTGCAAAATAGGCGCCAAGTCAACATTACCACCAAAACCAGCTGCCAGCTTGGCCCCTAGATCCTGATGAAGCCAACGCAGGTGTGGCACCATTTCCTCGGCATCAATACCCAGACGGGTACACCAAATCATGCCTTCATTCAGGACCGAGTATTTTTTGTTTACAGGCTGATTACCATCGCTGACTTCAAGCATATACATGGAGGGAGTCACGACACCGGCCAGCGGTACGAGCACGCCATAATCCTGTGCCGGTGCCAGCTGTACGCCCCCCTCTTCCAGCAGTGTCTGCGCAGCAACTTTATTGGGCGCCCAGTTTTCATACTGAATACCAACCAGAACCGAATTAAGAATGGCCTGTGGCAACTCGGATACGTCACGAAAAGGTGGCCCGGCATGTAAAACCAGGCGACTTTGCCGCGGTAAAATCTGCTGTAATTGCCTTACCCCTGTCCATAGCGGTACCACCATTTGCAATGCGGTGTTGTTTACATGCTGAACCATATAAGCCTCCTTACGCTACGCGTACCCAGGTTTCACTATTGGCCAGGCTGGCCGATTGCGCACGCGTACCATTAAAGTCACGTTCAATCGTGCTGCCCTGCAAAGGAACACCGTTAATCAATACCCGTGCACTTTGTGCCGGATGAAATACACACATCATTTCGTGTTTCTGGGTTTGGGTTTGGCTTTGTGGCAAATCAACGCAGATCGCCTGCTGTTCCATTTGATGCCATTGCATCTCGACTTTCACACCGGCACTACCCGATTCCACCGTTTCCGCCACAATGTCAGGGAAACGGTTCACGGTATGGAACACACCGTCATCAATGATTTTCAGTTTATCCAGGGCCATCGCCTTGCGAAACAGACCAAAGTAACGCACGAAATCACGAACAAGATATTCTGCCAGCGGTTTATTATTGGTGATCAACAAACGGGTATCATCGTCATTTCCCTCTTCATAGGGATTATCCAAGACTAGAATGGCCTGGCCACTACCATAAGCCGAGCTCGCAATACGGAAGTACAGAGATAAGGAAGACCACTCCTGAGCAGGATCGGTTTTCAAATAAATAAACGGGTTATCGCCAGTCCAGTCTAAAGTACCTGTTTTAATGCCTGTCATGATAAATCTCCTTCCTTGAATTTTTAATAAATTAAACTTGAACTGTTAAACAGCGCTTTCTGCCACCGCGTACGCTTCACGCAATTGATTGAAATCAGTGCTGGGTTGCCAGCCTAAAATCTCTTTTGCCGCACTGCTGCTGAAAATGGAAGCACGTGGATTATCCTGATACCAGCGTGGGTTTTTAATTTCAGGTATGGTACCGATGATATTTTGATACCACTCGCTTGTTGGCAATGGGTGTGAGGTGTCATCGGCACTGATGAAAAACACACCGTAACGCAAACCCTGCAAATTCACCGCCGCCTCAAAGGCACGAGCCAGATCGGCTGCCCAAATGTAGTAAAACAGCCAGTTGCGGTTTTCTGCATCCACAAACTTGATGTACTCTTCGATGGTTTCTGGCAACACGACTGCCAATGGACGCAAACAGATGATTTCCATATCGGTGGCATCGCTAAAGCTTTTTGCCATCTGCTCCATCATGATTTTGCTCACGCTGTAAGCCTGATAAGGCTTGTTTTCATGTGCTTCATCAACGGGCAAATATTGCGGTTTCCAGTCAGCACGCATCTCGGACAGGCCGCAGGCGGAAATACTGGAACACAGCACCACTTTTTTAACGCCATTGTCACGGCAGGCCTGCAACACATGCCAGGTACCACGCACATTCACATTAATGTATTGTTCTTCGGGCGCCTTCCAGTCAAAATCAATCGCTGCCAGGTGAATCACGGCATCGGCATCTTTAGTTGCCGCCCTTACCGCTTCCAGATCCATCACATCGGTTTCAATAAACTCCACTGCGTGCTGGCTGGGTTTCAAGTCAGCCACCACCACATGCATGGTTTTCATCAACTGCTGCACCACATACGAGCCTACACGGCCCGAACCGCCTGTTACCACGATCTTCTTCATTATTCCTGCTCCTGTTTATTGTTATAAATCCAACACCAATTCAGCCGATTTGGCACGTGATACGCAAATCATCATGGTTTCGTTCAATTCCCGTTCTTCTTCAGACAACACAAAATCCCTGTGCTCGGGCAGGCCTGAAATCACGACGGTTTCACATGTGCCACAAGTGCCGTTCTGACATGAACACTTGACCTTGATCCCTTCTCGCTTCAGGGCAGACAGAATGGTTTCATCACTTGCAACCGTGATGGTTTTTCCCGATTTTTGCAACGTCACGGTAAAACTGTTACCGGTTAAGGTGCTTGCATCGGCCTCAATAGCAAAACGCTCTAGCACCAGTTTCCAGCCAATATATGTCTGTTCATCCTGATACTGTTCAAGTGCATTCAGCAACCCTTGAGGCCCGCATGAGTACACCGTTGTTTGCCCATCCAGTGCCAGCAAGGTTTTCTGCAAATCAAACTGACCATCCAAATCCGAGGCATGGGCTTTAATACGTGAACCGTCCAGTTGCCGCAGATCTTCAAGAAAAATAAAATCAGCCGTATTTCTAGCCAGATACAGCAACTGCCAGTCCAGGCCGGCCGCAGCAGCGGCCTTCACCATGGGCATTATCGGAGTAATACCAATCCCACCGGCAATAAAAAAACACTTTTTATTAGCCGCAAATGGAAAGTGATTTTTCGGTATGCTTACCGGCACTACATCACCTTCCTGCAACACATCATGAATGAAAACCGAGCCGCCACGACTAGCCTCGTCTTTGAGAACCGCTATTTGCCATTCATGGGTATTGTCCTGCTGGCCACAAAGCGAATACTGACGATACAAAGGCTCTATCTGCGACGCGGCCAGTTCAAGTTCAATATGCGCACCTGGCTCCCAGGCTGGTAACGCGGTACCATTATCCAGGCCAAGCGTTACACCCACTACCCGTTCTGACAACCTGGTTTTCTTCAATACGCGTGTTTGCAATATTTGCTGCATCATGCCACCTCTTGATCTTAAGCAACCGCTTTGATAGGTAATACACGACTTTCTTCTTCTACGCTCAGGTCTTCGGCTCGGTACTGATCAATCAACCAGTTTTGCAAGCGTTTGATGACCAGTTCTTCATTGGTCAAGCGGCCACGTGATGCAAAATTGGATTTCATGCCCATATGTGAACGACGCCAGGCGAACAGATCTTCAATCATTACCGGGTACAGGTCATCGTGCTCTTGGTCAAATTTTTCTTTGTGATCTGCACGCTCCAGGGTAGATTGCGGATACATCCATGACACGCCATAGGTTGATTGAGTGGCACTCTTTGGCAGCCACATGAAATACTTCACTTTATCGGGCATGGCCACCAGCAAGAGGTTAGGCGCGACAGTGATGTATGACAGCTGTGAGCGCTCTTCATCGGTCAGGCCTGTCATGGCTGGCTGCAAAATGGAACCAGTATTGGTGGGCGCTGCATCAATATGTGTGGAAATCAAGTTGTAAGACACGATACCATTGGGCACATCATTAAAAGCCACGCTCTCATCAACCCTATCCGGATTGGTTTCATACATCGCCCCCCAGGATGATGCGTGCAGGAAACTGCAGTGATAGCATTCATCATTGAAAATTTTCCAGTTCCAGTCGAAGCTTTCCATCTTCAATGGTTCTGAGGATTTCAGGTCAGCCATGCGATAGTTAGCCAGCTGCTGGCCAAGATTACCCAGACGGGTATGCAAATCGGGCGCCAAGGCATCATAGTTAATGAAAATAAAGCCTTCCCATACCTCGGCACGTATTTTTGGCAGGCAAACGCTCTTGGGGTCGAAATCGGCACCGGAATCGGTCAAACCCGGTGCAGACACCAGCTCGCCTTCCATGTTGTATACCCAGGCGTGCAATGGGCAGCTGATACGACGTACATTGCCCGCACCTTCCAGCAACAGCATATTGCGATGGCGGCATACATTTGACAGCACATTGATCTTGCCCTCGCGGGTACGGATGGCAAACAGAGCATCATCACCCACATCAAAGGTAAAGAAGTCACCGGCCTTGGGAATATCACTGGCTCGTCCCACACAGAACCATTGTTTTTTCCATACGGCATTCAGTTCAAACTGGAAAAACGCTTCGGATGTGAAGCATGCGGGTGGCAAGGCATATACTTCATCAGTTTCCTGCTCAAAATAACTTGAGTCAAATTCTTCGATAGCAATTGGCGAACGTACAGCTCTATTCATCTCAGTGTCTCCTTTGAGGTTATGTAAACACCATTAAATGGTTTCTTGTTCGATTGGAGTTAATCATGCGACAGATTGCCGCTTTTGAAAATTGAGCAAATTTGATGGATAGATGAATTTTTTTAAGGTACGTACTTACCCCTAGACTGAGCCTCGGGCTTATTGTCCCTATAGGGCGTTCTTTATTTTTGGAAAAATGCTGGCATGAAAAACAAAAACGCCTGCTAATTCGCAGGCGTACGGTCAAGAGTCAAATCAGACACTACTATTTTTACGTAATCGCAATGGAGGCCACCCAATCGATAAAATCCTGTTCCTGCCGACTTAAATTGGCTTCTTTGGGATACGCCAGAAAATAGGCATATTCATCCAGATACACATCGAACAACTGGATTATTTCTTTTTTTTCAATTAAAGGACGCAACAATACCGGACAACCCAGCATCACACCCTGACCGTTTAACACCGCATTCATTCTCACATTGGTATCATCAATATGAAAACCTTTAGTGGCCGTCATCTCTTTCCCAGTAGCTTTAAAAAGCCATTGCTGCCAACCCAGATAGTTTTCTTCATGAATCAGGATGTGCTGGTTTACATCAACCGCAGATTCAATTTTGCCGTACTTCTGCAAATAAGATGGCGAGCACACAGGCGTAAGATTACCTGGGATAATCCGCAAGGTATTCAAATGCGGCCAATCACCCTGCTTGCCCCAAACAATGGCAAAATTAATGTTATCCCGAAAAAAATCGGGAGCCTGTAAACTGTGAATCAGATTAATTTCAATATCAGGGTGTTTGGACCACAAATTGCCCAATTGCCTGGTGAACCACATGCTTGATACAAATGGCCGTAACGACAAATTGATACGGCTTTTACCATGCGGCATGCGCAATTCGCTTAAAGCCTGGTTTATTTCATAAAACGGCCGTTGCAGGCGATTAAATAAAAATAACCCTTGATCGGTCAACTCCAAAGAACGGTTTTTACGTAAAAACAGCTTGCAGCCCAAATACTCTTCAAGAATCTTGATTTGATGACTGACCGCCGAAGGAGAGACCAGCAAATCTTCTGCCGCCTTGGTAAAGTTCAGCCGTTGAGCCGATACCGTAAAGGTTCGTAAAGCATTTAATAATGGCACCTGCATAACAAACAATGTCTCCTGATTATTTTGTTCAAGCCAGAATTTATCTTCGCAACAGAATATACCCGACAATGCCGCCTGTCATAACAATTGCACACATAAAAAAGACCGAGGCGAATACATCCATACCATTAATAGCCAATATGGCATGGGCATTTCCTGAGATGGACTGCATGAATGACACCCCTAAAAAGAAAGCGCTATTGCCCAAAGCCAGGGCCCTTCCCTGCATTTCTTTGGGGTAAATATCCCGGATATCAGCCACTTGCCAAACACTGCAGCTGTTTACAATGGCAATCACTACGGTACAGGCCACGCTTACCCACAGCGAAGAGCTGAAAGCCAGCACAATAAAGCCAACCACCATTACCCACGGAACAGAACACAGGAATTTATAACGATTGCCGCTTCCCGGATCAAAGCGCCCAAAAAGTGAAGGACTGAACAGGGAAATAATTGAAAGCACCAGCGCCAGGTTTCCGGCAAACACCAGACTTTGCCCAAAACGCTCTACCAGCAAAGGCCCCAGCCACAGGCCACGCAGAGTAAGAAAAGCGGCATAACAGACAAACAGCAACGAAAAAATACCCCAGGTGTGTCTCATTTTAAACAGTACTTTATAACCAGAGACCGCACGCAGGGCGTTAAGCATTTTTTGCTTAAAACTTAAAGAAAAATCAACACTATCGTCAATATCCTTGACCGTAAAATAAATAAGCAGCCACGACAGGAAGCTGCCCACCGCCAAAATATAAAAACAGGCGCGCCAGCCAAACGCATCACTAATCATGGCCACTGGGGTAGACGTAAATATTAGCCCGATACTGCCCAAACCAAGCGCAATGCCATACATGGGTGCAAACTTCTGGGCCGGAAAATTTCTGGAAATAAGCACAATACAAACCAGAAATGCCGGCGCACACCCCAAACCCAGCAAGATTTGCCCAAGCAGCAACATCCCGGGTGAAGTGGCCATACCCGACAACACCGCACCAATTACAGTGAAGGGGGCGAAAGAAAGAATTGTTCTGCGAATACCGAAACAATCAACCCAAATACCAATCAGCAATTGCAGGCTGCCAAAAGTAACGTGAAATGAACCAACAATACTGCTTAAGGTTTCATTATCAAGCTGAAATTCGTTTTTGAGGGGAACTGAAAGCACACCGCCAACAGTTCGATATGCCTGACTAAGAATAAAACCGGTTAACAGGAAAGCCAGCATCAATCTTAATTGTTTCAACGGAAGGATTTGCATTATTATTGGATTCTTGGATTAATGTTTGATACGGCACAAAAGTATTTGTGCATTTGATTGTCTGTCATTGTATGGGCCGCCCGTGGCATTTACAAGAATGACCGCTAAAACAGTTCAATAGTGCGATATTTGCCCAATTTTTCTGCGAGCCTGAAATTAACAATGTTTTTTTCAATTCGTTGTGAAAATAAAACAAAAAAACAACAACCATACAAAAAAACCGTATTTTCCCTGTTATTTTCTATCCCCCCAATAAATCTCTTGCTTATCCTTTAAAAATTAGTCATAATAGCTTTCTTTAAAGATGCGCCCGTAGCTCAGTTGGATTAGAGTACTTGGCTACGAACCAAGGGGTCGTGGGTTCAATTCCTGCCGGGCGCACCAAAATCTTTAAAAACGCGCCCGTAGCTCAGTTGGATTAGAGTACTTGGCTACGAACCAAGGGGTCGTGGGTTCAATTCCTGCCGGGCGCACCAGCATTCCCAAAAAAGCCACTTCTTATGAAGTGGCTTTTTTACTGCCTATATCTATTCAGCAAGCAGCCAGGCAGCACAACAACCATGCCCCCCTCTTTGGGCAATAACACAAACCTCCTGAATTGCCAGCAAACGCACACATAAACATAGTCTGTACATAAACAATGAGTTACACTCTTTTTGTCTAAAACAACCCGACAAGAGTCATCATGCAAAAAAAACACATTCTATTAAGCCTGATATTAGCAAGTGCAGCGGCATTGGCTGGCTGTGACAAAAAAACTGAATTGACGCCCTACCCCGAAGAAGTCAGGACCAACATGACCAATCAATGTATTAGCAGCTACGCATCATCAAGCGCAGGCCAATACACCCAGGAAGAAGGTCGTACCATCTGTGAATGCTTCACCAATGAAACCGAGAAAGCACTGCCGCTGGAAAAAATGAAACTTTACGAAAAGATGATTACCACCAATGACCAAAGTGCAGAGCGCAAAGAACTGGATGACGTTTTTACAAAAATCAGCCAGCAATGCCTGAAAAACTGACTTAAACTCAGGCCAGTTTCAAAATCACCTATGTCAGGACAGCAGCCAAAAACAACTCATCTGTCCTGACACAGGGCTTATTATTATTTGAGCCTGTTCTAATCAAACCTTACGCCAGACGCTTTAATCCGGACAGATTGCATCGCTTTATCCTTTTGCTGATAGGTAGCCAACTCCTTGGGGCCTGACCCTATCGCCGTAAAACCAAAGGGATCCAGATAGGTACTTTTAAACTCTTTGGTCAAAATAACCTTTTTGGTTGTTTCCGCAATTTTATCGATAACTGCTTGAGGCGTACCTGTCGGCACCGCCAATCCCAAATAATAATTAGCCTGAATATCCGGCAAGCCCAATTCCTTGAAAGTAGGTACATCCGGCAACTCTTTCAACCTTTCATCAGCCGAAACAGCCAGCGCTTTCATATGCCCGCTTTTCAGATTTTGCGACACAATACCGGCGCCCAACATTGCACTTTCAACATGCCCCGCCATCACGTCCTGCAACACGGCGGCACCACCTTTATAAGGCACGTGAATCATCTCAAGATTATGTTGGGCTGACAAGGTAATATAAGGTAAATGATTAACACCACCAACCCCTGAAGAGCCGTAACGGATCGGGTCAGTCTTGCTTCTTTCTTTGGCCATCGCAATAAACTCTTGCATGGTATTGGCTTTTGAAGATGCCGGCACGACTACCACAAATGGCGCTTTGGCAACCATAGTCACTGGCGCCAGTTGCTTTTCGGGATCATGCGTCATTTTCTTGAACAACATCGGATTCAAGGTATAGGCCGCCTCAGTCGCAATAAGAATCGTATATCCATCCGGAGCAGCCCTGGTTACATATTCGGACCCAATCGCCTCATTCGCTCCTCCCCGATTTTCCACAATAAGCGGTTGTTTCCATTCCTCAGACAATCCCTTTGCCAAAGCACGTGTAAAAACATCAATCTGTCCGGCAGAATAGGGAACCACCATAGAAACCGGCTTGGTCGGGTAAGTGTTTTCCGCACTGGCATTTACCGAAAAAACACCCAAGGCAACAGGTAGAATAACTTTTTTTAGCAATTTCATTATTTGTCTCCAATATCATTTTAATAATTTTTTCAATCAATACACTTTATTTTCAGGCAAAAACCTTGCTTGAACGTATGACATTAACTATTTCAGACAGACCAAGTGCACCATATTTTTTTGTATGCACTTCCTGTTCATGCGCCTTAAAAGCCTCCTCGTTCTCAAAACGCTCCCACAAAACGAAATGTGCAGGATTATCGCTGTCCTGATAACTGAAAAAAACACTACATCCGGGTTCTTTCAGACTCTCTGCACACAGTTCTTCCAATGCATCTCGCAACACCTCTGGCTTTACCCCTTCTTTTGTCTTAAGTTGAGCCGTCACATAATATCCAGGTCCAAACATGTTTAATCTCCTTAAATTAACTGTTTCTTGCATTTTTAAAGCTATTTTTTATAAAATCCATCATAAAATTAATAAAAATCCGGCTTCCTCCCTATTTGAATGCCTCCATTTTGCATATATCATGGGTCCTACTGGGTGACTCTGCTTTTATGCCCGCTCCTGTCGCGTAATTATCATGAATCTGAAAAAAATCCAGGCATTTACCCTGATTGCCCAATATCATAATTTTTCCAGGGCAGCTGTTCATTTATCCGTTTCCCAATCTTTGCTAAGCAAATATGTCATCGAACTGGAAGCCGATCTTGGTGTGCGTCTGCTTTACCGGAATGGGCGTGGAGTCCAATTGACGCCCGAAGGTGAAAAATTCCTTTCCTATGCCAGACAATTGGACAGCTTGCTGAATGAAGCGATTGATGAAGTCAAGGGCATGCAAAACAATCCGGCAGGCAATGTATGCATTGGACTGTCCTCGGCCATCGGGGCAAGTCTTACGATTCCTGTGTTGAAACATTTGCGTGAACAATACCCCTTGATCAAAATCCAGGTAATTGAAGGTATTAGCGGTTATGTCCATGAATGGCTGAATACAGGCCGACTTGACATGGCTGTTGTATTTGACATTTATAAAAACGATACCGTTACACATGAAAACCTCACCAAAGAAGATCTGCTACTGGTTTCACCACCTGGTAGTACAGTAACCATCAGTACCAGGGGAAAAGAACTTAAAAACCTGCCGTTTCTGCTAACGGGACAAAACAGTAAAATGCGCCTGTTAATTGATACCTATACCGGAAAACTGGGTTTTCATCTCACTCCGATTGCAGAAATTGACAGCCTTCAAAACCTGATCAGGGGAGTTGAAGCGGGCATTGGCCACACCATTCTTCCCTATGGCTCAATCCGTACAAACCTGCTCAACCAAACAATTCAAGTTTCAAGAATTACTGACCCGATATTCTCAAGAACCATTCATTTGGCTACATCCACACAACGCACACCAACCCGGGCAGCAAGAATTGTTGCCGATCTTATAAAACTGGAAGTTAAGAAACTTGCCGCCTCGGATTACTGGCGCCCTACTGATGAAATGCTTTCCATCAAGCCGTAACAGTTGCCCCTTACAGACTCATAGCCAAAGCCCTGCCCTCATGGATGGCACACAACAGGTTTCTTGGTGACATGCAATCTCCAATCAACGTTGCCTGAATACCTTCCCGAACAAGCTCCCTGATTAAGCTTGAATTAGCTTTTCTGGGACTAGACCACAACAAATAATCAACATTCTCATGAGTTTGCTCTATACCGGTATAGACATTCCTTAGCACAATGGCTGAATCTTTGAAATCAACAATTTCTGTTGCAGGAATCAATGTCACACCCGAGCCATATAGTCTGCGCATAACGCCAATCTGGCTGCAATAGTTGACACCTTTGGCAAACTCTGAGCGCGGCGTAACTAAAATTACTTTATTCCGCTCGGAAAGACTATCCGCTGCTGCATAGGTAGCAGCTGTCTGATCCAAGTCATAAAGAACGATGGTTTTGCCAGTTTGAATTGTCAAGCCATGCTCCATGGCCTCTTTAAGTGACAGGCCTTTACCTTCCAGGCCCTCAGGGGTGCTTTGTACCGAACCCGTTGCCAAAACAACCACCTCAGGTGAAGCTTTAATAATATGCTCGGTCTTGACTTCCTCTCCCATCTGAAACTCAACGCCGTATTTTTCTGCCTGTCGCACCTGCCAATCAATAATTTTTTTCTGCTGGACCTGCGTTGGCAGCGTTGATATCAAGCGTAAGGCGCCACCTGCCACATGACTTTTCCCATAAAGCGTCACTTTATGGCCTCGTGCCGCCAGCACCCATGCAGCTTCAAGTCCAGCCGGACCAGAACCAACCACTGACACTTTTTTTGGCTGGCTGGATTTACCCGGTTGCCAACCGGATTCCCCCGACTCTCCCATTTCAGGGTTATTTTCTTCAAGTATGGGTTGACCTGCCTGTGTCATTCCCCAGGAAAAATTTGAATAAGTAGCAGGACGGATATCATCAAATTGCCCCTGCTCTGCTTTTTTGACCCAATTCGCATCAGCCATCAATGCTCTTGACAAGCCCACCATGTCACAAACCCCATCACCAATCAACTGTTCAGCCAACTCAGGGCGAGTAATCCTGCCTACACTCATTAAAGGTAAAGGATTCACATGGGGACGCAATCCAGCCGCCAGATCCTTGAAGTGCGCTTCATTGAAATAAATATCAGGTACATGGTTTTCAAGACTCAAACTGAAGTTACCTTGACTGATCGCCAGATAATCAAGCAAATTATCCACATTAATCCGTTCCGCGATTTTACGTGACTCTTCGGGATCAATGCCTGGCCTCACCCCTTCATCACCCGGCATTTTCAAGCCAACAATAAAGTCCGCGCCACATGTTTCACGTATACCCTGTGCGATTTCACGAATGAAACGGGTACGGTTCTCAACCGAACCACCAAACTCATCATCACGATCATTGGACCAGGGAGACAAAAGTTGGGTCAGCAAATATCCGTGCGCACCATGCAGCTCTACGCCATTAAACCCGGCACGATACAAGCGCTGCGCAACTTCCACAAAACGATTAATCAACTCGCGCAGATCTCCGGTTGACATCACATGCGGCACTGTCCAGCTAAATGCATCCGGTTTTTCTGAAATACCTTTGGGTGAACGCACTGGCGCCCATAATTGCTGCCGACCCGGATGCCACAGCTGACCAAGCAGCAGGCCTCCCGCCTCCCTGACCTCGGCGGCCGTGCGTTTAAATCCTTCCTGGTTACGGTCATCATAGCCAATCACGATTCCGCCATGCGCAAGCGCTGCCGGATCAGTGGCAATCAATTCGGTAATCAGCGTACCCACGCCCCCTTTGGCACGCTCCACCAGAAACGAAGTCCATTTAGGCGTAATCAAATGGTTTTCTGCGTAATTGGTTAATGTGGCCACCAGGGATACCCGGTTTCTGGCTTGAACATTACCTAAACTCACCGGTTTGAACAAATGTTCCAGGTGCAACTGTCCCTGAACGGGAATGTCGTTCATCTTCATCTGCTTTGTCTCACTTTATAATATTTTCATTGCCGACCCTTGTCGGCCAAGATTACAAACCGAACGTTTGCCCCGAACCTTCAGGCACAGGTTCATCACTGGAAAAACCTATTTCAAGAGACAAGCCATCCACATCCGTTACAAAAATCTGATGCATTTTGGCCGACTCTATTGTGCGTAATTTATATGGCACATTTTTGCTTTTCAGCCGTTTAATCATCTTGCCAACGTCTTTACCCCAAAAAGCGATATGATCAACCCTACCGGTAGGTCCGGTACTTCTTTCATCATTACCCAAAAGATGAAGCACAGAGCGATCTCCAGCATATAGCCAATAACCCGGGACACCGAAATCAGGTCGGTATCCAACGGTTAATCCAATAACATCAACATAAAATTGCACGGTTGCTTCCATGTCTTTGGGTGCAATGTTGTAATGATCCAGTCTGACAATAGACATAAACTCCTCCTAAGAATTTCAAAACTGCATAAGTATTAAAAAAATTTACCGGATATGAAATCCACCATTGATATCAACGGTGGCGCCGGTTATATAGGCTGACAAATCTGATGCCAGAAACAGGGCCGAACCTGCTACATCCC
Source organism: Advenella mandrilli (assembly GCF_016595155.1). Lineage (GTDB taxonomy): Bacteria > Pseudomonadota > Gammaproteobacteria > Burkholderiales > Burkholderiaceae_B > Advenella > Advenella mandrilli. Next base: position 106,985 of record NZ_JAENGP010000001.1, on the reverse strand, counting down.
AGATGCTGCCAGAACGCTGCAGTGGCACATTTTTTTCTATGGCTACCCGTTGTTCGGAAGACATGTCCAATACCGAGTCTGTTTTAATCAGATTGGGCGCCAACACATTGGAACGTATTCCCTGAGCACCATATTCACGTGCAATACCCAAGGCAAAAGCGCTCATTGCACCTTTTGAAGCGATGTAATGGCTGCTGCCATAAACGCCACCACCACGCTGGGCAGCCGTGGACGAAACAAAAATCATATTGCCGCGTCCTTGGGCCAACATCATAGGAAGCACTGCCCGAGTCATCAGGAAAGTACCGTGCGCATTGATATGCATGATCCTGTCGAACTCTTCTATACTGATATCAAGGAATGGTTTCTTTGCGAAGATCCCCGCATTATTAACCAGCACATCTACGGCACCAAAAGCATTTTGCGTTTTATCAGCGACTGTCTTACAGTCACTTTCTTTGGTAATATCGCATTGAATACCCAAATGTTCCGGCCCAAGCGAACGGGCAAGCTCAATAGCGCGCTCACCATCAATATCAACAACCGCTACTTTTGCCCCATGAGCAGCCAATAAAATAGCTACTGCACGACCAATCCCCACCTCTGCCGCACAACCGGTAACAATGGCTGATTTCCCCTTCAGCAATTGCCCGGTAAAATTTTCTGGTATTGCAGCATTTTTTTCTGTTGTGTTCATGTCTCTCTACCTGTTTTAATGCCATGGAATAAGTATTAAATATTACACAGTCGAGATCAATGAATATCAGTTATTAATTATTTTCATAACTGACAAAACCAATAAACACAAAGCCTCATAACGGCTTCAATGTTGCCAATTCCAGCAATGTCATGCCATGCTCTCTATCCAGCAAGAAAGCGCCGGTTTCAATGTAATAGGTATTGCCCATTAGCTGCACGCCTTCAACCACGTTATGTCCAACTATCAAGGCGTGTACACCCTGTATGAGGGTTTCATCCCGGTCTTTAAACCGTCTTCTGGACCAGCACAACTTCTCTTCCAGATGTAAGGCATCTTGCTTGCCTGCTTTCAAAAGAAAAACCATGTCATCCCATGAATCCAAGGGACATTCAGCATGAACCAGGCCAATTTTTCCGGCCGGCGTTTGCACTTCTATGGCCAAAGGCAAGGCGGCAAAGGCCTGCCGAATCCGGGCTTGCTCTTTTTGGGGTTTATCCATTAACCAGGCACCACCAATTCTTAGCATCAAATCCCTATAATTTGGATCGGTTGCCGAACAGATGGCGATATCTTCATGATTGCCTTTGATGGCATGAAACCAGGGCTGTGCCAGAAAAGACATGACACGGGAAGATTCTGGCCCCCGGTTCACCAAGTCTCCTACCGAAAACAGGCGATCTTTTTGTGGATTAAAATTAACCGCGGCCAGCTTTTTTTCCAGCAGGGAATACATGCCGTGAATGTCACCCACTGCAAAATCACGGCCAAGCGTATTAAGGGGAAAAGATTTGAACAAAGATGATTGCATGAAACCTGACTACCGTATTTAACTTAACGAAAAGCCCAGGCTCATTTTAATCCTTCTGTATGCCAGAGACCATGACAACCCTGCCATTAACCACACGTATCTCACGATTGCCATGTTTTAGCCGCAGGTTACGGTCAGATCCCATTTGGTGAAGTTGGCGCAACTGCTTTATCCACTCGCTAAGTCTTGCTTCGGTTGGCATGGCAATATTTTGCAGATCAAGCCAATAACGCATCAGATTGGCTTGGCGATGCCCAGGTAGCTCGCGCCATTTACCTAAAGCAAAACTGCGGTTATCAGTGCTGGACTCCAGCCCCGCATAATCCATTTGCGCCAGATCTTTTAATAACAGGGCGTTTTCTGCCATTAAACGACTGTGACGAGCCAGGTTTTTACGCCAGCCCTGCCAGCGCTCATCTAGCGCGGGCACCAGCATTTCCCGTACGGCAGCACGAGTATATTTGGGATCGGTATTGGTGGGGTCGTACACGGCTTGCCAGCCGGTTTCCTGGGCAAACTGTTGGGTGACATCCAGAATGTTCTGCCGGCTTACCTCTAACCAGGGACGATAAAAATGCAGCTCACCTCTTTGTGTATGTGGCGCCATGGCCGCCATACCCTGCACGCCGGCACCCCGCAACAGGCGTAGCAAAACGGTTTCAGTCTGATCATAAAGATGGTGGGCCAGCAAAAAATGCCGGATGCCGGTTCTGGCCGCAAAATCCTCATAGGCCTGGTAGCGTGCGTTTCGTGCAGCTGCCTCTGTGCCCAGGCCTGATGCGGCATCTACCTTGACGTATTCAATACTGCAATCCACATGAAGTATTTTAGCCAGCGCCAGCGTATGCGAAACCCATTGATCGGCAATGGCCTGCAAACCATGGTGTACGTGCACCCCCTGAACCCTTACCTGGTATTGGCGGGCAATATGGGTGGCATACACCAGCAACATGGCCGAATCTGGCCCGCCACTGACGCCAACCACCACCACCGGTATGTGCTGGCGTTTGGCCATCCGAAAAAACGCATGCAGGGGGGCTGATAAAAAAGCGTCTTTAAGAAAAGACGCTTTTGGTTGACCGGGCTGTTTATTCCTGGACCCGGCCATAAGACAGCAAGCGTTCCAGACGTTTATTAACAAGTTCCTGGGGATCTACATTGGCAACCTGTCGCAATGCTTCGCTTAAGGCACGACGCAAGGCACGGGACATAGCCGTGACATCGCGATGCGCACCCCCTACCGGCTCGGGCACAACCCGGTCGATCAGGCCCAGTTCAAGCAAACGATTGGCCGTGATGGACAGGGCCTCGGCAGCAATGGGGGCCTTATCAGGACTGCGCCATAAAATAGAAGCACACCCTTCGGGCGAAATGACGCTGTAGGTGGAATATTGCAACATTTGCACCACATCACCTACTGCAATGGCCAAAGCGCCTCCTGAACCGCCCTCACCGATAATCGTGGCAATAATGGGCACTTTAAGCTCAGCCATGGCATACAGATTATGACCAATGGCCTCTGACTGGCCACGTTCTTCGGCATCGATGCCCGGATAGGCGCCTGGAGTGTCAACAAAAGTGAATACCGGCAAATTGAATTTTTCAGCCAGGCGCATTAAACGCAAGGCCTTGCGATAACCTTCGGGACGTGGCATGCCAAAATTACGCTTGGCACGCTCTTTGGTGTCTCGCCCTTTTTGGTGCCCGATAACCATGCAGGCCTCGCCATTGAAGCGAGCCAGCCCGCCTACAATGGCCTGGTCATCCTTGAACATCCGGTCACCGTGTAATTCGTGGAAATCGGTAAAAATTTCACGAACATAGTCAAACGTATAGGGACGCTGGGGATGACGGGCCACCAATGCTGTTTGCCAAGGGGTAAGCTTGGCATAAATATTGGTTGTAAGCGCTTCGCTTTTTTGCTGCAAACGCCCGATTTCTTCTGAAATATCTACTGCAGAATCAGAAGAGACGTGACGCAGCTGCTCAATTTTCTGTTCAAGCTCGGCAATGGGTTTTTCAAAGTCTAAAAATGTAAATTTCATGGTTTTTGATTTTAATATGAATCTTGCTGGAAGTGGGCTTAATTGGCTACGGATTCCTGGCTACGCCATAAATACCACGTTGCCACCGTACGCCAGGGTTGCCACGTTTGCGCCACCTCTCTGGCTTCATAGCGGGATACCGGCTCTCCGCTAAAATAATGCATTGAGATTGCTTTTAACAGTCTTGGGTCATCAATCGGTAAAACGTCTGGCCGATGCAAATTGAATATTAAAAACATTTCTGCCGTCCAACGACCAATGCCACGAATGCTGCACAGTTCATCAATAATTTCTTCATCGCTCATTTTAGACCATTTTGCCGGGTGCACCTTCTTTTCATTGAAATGCATGGCCAAATCCAGAATATATTCCGATTTTCTTTTGGCCAGACCGGCAGCCCTAAGCTGCTCGACATCGTATTCCAGCACTTTAACCGGTGTAGGACGACTGCCACATAAGGTGGTAAATTTTTTCCAGGTCGCTTCGGCGGTATTAACAGACACCTGCTGCCCTACAATGGCACGCGCCAGAGTAACAAAAGGCGTTTTGTTACTGGCCAGCCAGACACCATCATGAGCAGGAATGATTTTACGAAGAATGCGATCCCGTTTCATTAGATAACTAACCGCCTCATCCCAGTAGTCAGGTTTACAGGCCTGTCCGGGTATTACTTGTGTCATTTTTTACCCCTATACCCTGCGCCATTGCGTCAACCCACCCGGTTTATCTTCCAGTTCCACCCCTGCTTCTTTAAGCGTGTTACGAATCTGGTCGGCCAAGGCAAAATCCTTGTCTTTCTTGGCCTGTGAACGTTGCTCAACCATGGTATTGATCTGGTCTTCAGCAAGCACGTCAGCATCCGCAGCCCCAGGATTTTTGCGGGTATAACGTGTTATAGAACGCAAATAGGTTTCAGGATCGTGTGACAGCAACCCTAAAATGCCACCCAGTGCCTTGATCTGGCCCACCAGTTCTTTTGACTGCAAACGATTGGCTTCGGTAGCCATTTCAAACAGCACCGAGACGGCAACCGCCGTATTAAAATCATCGTCCATGGCAGCCTTGAAAGCGACTGCATAGCTGGAAGACCAGTCTATGTCGGCTTCCTGTACACCCACGTTATTAAGCGTCTGGTAAATACGGTCAATAGCCGCCTGGGCATCAAAAAGGTTGTCGGGGGTGAAGTTTTGCGGGCTGCGATAATGATTACGCACAATGAAAAAGCGCAACATTTCGGCTTCACGCGGGTTCCATTCATAATCTGCCGACTCGCCGGCCTCATCACTGGCCCCTACGGTTTGGCGAATGGTACGGAAGTTACCCAGCGATTTCGACATTTTGTCGTTATCCACCATTAAAGGACCGCAATGCATCCAGACATTGGCCAGACTGCCGCCATAAGCGCCTTCGGTCTGGGCAATTTCATTTTCATGGTGGGGGAATTTCAAATCAGGACCGCCACCATGGATATCAAGGGGCAGGCCCAGCAACGCTTTACTCATGGCCGAGCATTCGATATGCCAGCCTGGACGTCCGAACCCATAAGGCGACGCCCACTTGGAGTCACCGGGCTCATCTTCCTTGGCGGATTTCCACAATACAAAATCAAGGGGATCTTGCTTGCTTGAGGAAACGGCCACCCGCTCACCCGCACGCATGTCATCCAGGGAACGGCCAGACAATTTGCCATAGCCTTCAAACTTACGCACGGCAAAATTAACATCACCGTCATCAGACTGATAAGCCAGGCCCTTTTCCTGCAACTGCTGGATTATTTCCAGCATACCCGGCACATGCAAGGTGGCACGGGGCTCATGATCTGGCGCCTGGACTCCCAATGCCCTTTCATCTGCATGCATGGCATTGGTGTAGAAACCGGTCACGTCGGCCAGGGTTTTATTGGTGGCTACCGCCTTGCGGATGATTTTATCGTCAATATCCGTAATGTTACGAACATAAGTAACTTCATATCCTTTTTCCCGCAACCAGCGCTGCACAACATCAAAGCTGACCAGCATCCGGGCATGACCCAAATGGCAATAGTCATACACTGTCATCCCACATACATACATGCGCACCTTATTGGGTTCAACCGTCTTGAACGGCTCTTTCGTACGGGATAGAGAGTTATAGATATGCATAGAAAAAAGAGACAAAAAATCATCCGGCATAAAATGCCAGATGCAGTTAATCGAAGAATTTAATCAGGTTCAGTGAGAGTTTAATACGTTCTAATCTGAACTAAGGCTAAAATACGCAATATCGGAAGTATAGCAATTCCATCTGCATATCTGCACCTGGTTTAATTTATGGATCAATTATTTTTTGGATAATCAGTGAGACAACGATTAAATTTTTTCAAATGGGCCGCCATCGCTACACTATCATTATTCATGCATAGTGCAAGCGCACAAGAACCCTCTGCCGCCAAACCCGACGGTGGCTGGCAGGCCCTGGCCGATATTCTGAAAAAGCTCGAGCCCTCGGTCGACACCTCGCTTCCCGAAACCCCAGTGCAGGCCAGCATTCGCATCAACCAGCTAATTGCCAGTGGCAAATTCCAGCAGGCCCTGAACGAAATTGAAAAAAAACAGCCAACGGTTTCTTATATGGAACAACCCGGTACCGATGTGCAGCTGCGTTTCCTGCGGGCACGCGCCTTGACCGGGCTGGGAAGAACCGCCGAAGCCATTGACGTTTACCAGGACATGACCAGCAAATATCCTGAACTTGCCGAACCCTGGAACAACATGGCCACCCTGCAACTGAAGGATGGCTTGCTGGACCTGGCTAATGAATCCCTAAGAATGGCCATTAGCATTAATCCCCAATATGGTATTGCTCATCGCAACCTGGGGCTGGTTCAACTCATTATGGCCAACCATTCTTTTGATCAGGCTGTGCTAAACGGCGTTACCGGTGCCGCCACACAGGCCGCCGCAACAAAACGAATCATCAACGGAAACTAGCCATGCATTTATTTTCCAGGGCAAGCCTGCTTGCCCGTTCATTAGTATTGCTAAGTGGGCTTGCCATCGTGCCTGCTTCACTGGCTACTGAAACTTCTCCAACAACAAAGGAATCAACAATGAGCACACTACCCCGTGTCAAACTGGAAACCAACCACGGCGATATCGTGATTGAACTGAATACAGAAAAAGCCCCTGTCACCGCAGAAAACTTTCTGGACTATGTCAAAGAAGGCTTTTATGACAACGTTATTTTCCATCGTGTTATTAAAAATTTCATGGTCCAGGGCGGCGGCATGCAGCCCGGCATGAAAGAAAAGAACACCCGTGCCCCCATTACAAACGAAGCCAATAATGGCCTGAAAAACGATAAATATACCGTTGCCATGGCGCGCACCAACGATCCACACTCTGCCTCGGCCCAGTTTTTCATTAACTCGAATAACAACGACTTCCTGAACCATACCGCACCTACCGCGCAAGGCTGGGGTTATGCCGTTTTTGGTAAAGTAGTTGAAGGCACCGACATTGTTGACCAGATTGAAAACGTAAAAACCGGCAATCGTGGCTTCCACCAGGATGTCCCTGCCGATGACGTGATTATCCAGAAAGCAAGCATTGTTGAATAAACTTTCGCTAGACGGAACGTTCTGGCTCGCCTCGGATATTCATCTGGGCGAGCATATCCCCAAAACCAGACAGGCATTTTATGCCTTTCTGGCCAGTGCCCGCGCGCATGCCAATGCGCTGGTATTGGCTGGGGATATTTTTGATTTCTGGGCTGGTGACGACATCGCCCTGACCTCATCCGAACCCTGGTTACAGGAAGCCCTAAACCAGCTAAAACAAACAGCCGCCCAAATCCCCTTGTATTTAATGCATGGGAACCGTGATTTTCTTATCCGGGACACACTGGCCAGGCAGGTCAATGCCACACTTCTGGCAGACACCGTTATGATAAAGTCGGTGGCAGGCCCCATACGCCTTAGCCACGGAGACGAATACTGCACCGATGACCCGGCTTATCAACGTTTCAGAAAAATCGTGCACAACCGCTTTATTCAGGCTACATTCCTTGCCCTGCCCCGCAGGTTGCGCCATCGTATTGCCAACCACATCCGCAACAAAAGCAGAAATTCGCATCAATATAAAAACAACACCATGATGGACGTCTCTGTTGCCGCCATAGAACAGGCCTTTCTTGAAGACCCCCAGGTCCGTACCCTGATCCACGGCCATACCCACAAGCCGGGGCATCATACAAGCATTCTTAATGGCACCACCTATGAACGCTGGGTCTTGCCCGACTGGGAATATGATCAGGCACCGGTTCGCGGTGGCTATATAGAAATAAAAAAAAGCGGTGTTTGTTTACACCGCTTTGAACTGCCTGCCAATGCCTGAAGCTTGGCAAATTAATAAAGACTAAGCACCCTGGAATACGGGAGAACGTTTTTCAATAAAGGCAACAGAGCCCTCTCGATAGTCTTTGGTTGCCCCCATTTCCCGCTGCAACTCGGTTTCCAGGTCAAGCTGCTGCTCCAATGTATTCTCACTGCTGGCATAAATGGCCTGTTTGGTGGCCGCCAGGGCCTTGGTAGCCCCATTTAGCAGGGTTTGATGTATTTGCGCAATTTCGTCCTGCAAGGATTCATCCGGAATGCATTTCCAGATCATTCCCCACGCCTGGGCCTGTTCGGCAGAAATCGGCTGGGCCAGCATAGAAGCGGCCATGGCGCGTTGAGTGCCTATTAAACGTGGCAAGAAGTGGGTTGATCCGGCATCGGGAATTAAGCCGATTTTGGCAAACGCCTGAATGAATTTGGCCGACTGGACTGCGTAAATAATGTCACAGGCCAACACCAGACTAAACCCGGCTCCGGCCGCTACCCCATTGACAAAGCACACCACCGGTACTGGCAAGGCACGCAAGCGCATGACCAGCGGCTTGTAATTTTTTTCAAGGCTTTCACCCAAATCACGCACTTCACCCGGTTGCAGGGGTTTACGCTCACTCAAGTCTTGACCGGCACAAAACCCCCGTCCGGCACCGGTCAGGATAACCCCGCGCAAATCCACCCGGGATTCAAGCAGGGAAATAACATCCCTGAGCTCTTCGTGCATCTGGCTGGTAAAACTATTCAGGCGTTCGGGGCGGTTCAGAGTAATATAAGCGATACCTTCCCTGTAGCTGAACAGAATCGTTTCATATTTTCTGGTATTCATTCAAGAGCCTCCAGCTGCTTCAGGTGATACGTCGTATCGCCCAACAAATAATCAATAAACGTTAAGCGTTTAAAGTAATCGCCCACTTCCAGCTCATGGGTCATACCCATACCACCGTGCAACTGGACGGCACTCTCTGCAATTAAACGGCCCGCCATGGCCACCTTTACTTTGGCGGATGACAGCATGCGACGTTTTTTGGCCTGATCGGCCTCTCCTACAGCCGCGACCGCCACATAGGCCATGGACAAAGCCACTTCCTTCTGGACATACATATCGGCCAGACGATGCTGAAGCACCTGGAACTGAGCCAGCGGCTTGCCAAACTGTTGACGGGTTTTCAGGTATTCAACCGTAATACCCAGCAACGCATCCATCGCACCGGCGGCATGGGCACACAGGGCCACGATACCATCATCAAGCCCCTGGTTTAACAAATCCAGCGCTTGCTGGCCGCTTGCCAGCAAGGCTGAGGCATCAAGATTGACCTGGTTAAAAGCGATATTGCCGCAACGGGTACCATCCATGGTGGGGAAATCTTGCACCACAATACCGTCAATATCAGATGGCACCAGCAACAGGGCCAGCTCACCGTTTAACAAGGCACTAACAATAAAGACATTGGCCGCCCCCGCATGCCATACGGCCTGTTTCTGCCCCGACAAAACCAGCTTGCCGTCCTGATTCTGCACCTGTGTGCTGATATCGGCCGGATTATCGTTACGCTGGCCTTCTTCATAGGCCAGTGAAAAGATGGTTTCGCCGCTGGCAATCTTGCCTAGGTAATCCTGCTTAAGCGCTTCGTTATCGCTCCCGGCCAGAATCCGTGCACCCATAACGGCGCTGGGTACCACCGGCTCTGACACCAGGCCACGGCCCAGCTCCTGGTGAATGGCCAGCAACGAGGCGGCCGACTCACCAAAACCGTCATATTCTGCTGGCACGCTCAAACCCAGCACGCCCAGCTCGGCCAGTGTATTCCAGGCGGCACTGTCCAGTTCTGCCTGTTCCTGCCGCTTGCGGCGTTTTTCAAAACTCCAGTCTTCTTTGACGACACGACTTAAACTTTCTGTCAGCATTTGCTGTTCTTGACTATATGCGAAATCCATTATTCCTCCAGTTTTCTTTAATTTTGGGTTCAATGACCGTTAACAATTACACATCCAGAATCTGCTTGGCAATAATGGATTTCTGAACCTCTGTCGTGCCACCATAAATCGTGGTTTTACGCATATCAAAATAATTGGCGGATGCCGCTGCCGCAAACTCGTGCCCAGGGCCAAACACGTCACTGCCCGCTTCCAGCCAGGAAGGGCTGTAAGGCCAGCCGTTCAGACCCATTACTTCAAGCTGGAGTTTGGCCAGATCCTGCTGGACTTCAGAGCCCCGGATTTTTAATACGGAGGCCTGTGGTCCAGGGCCTTGCGTGCTGTCTGATGCAATACGCAGCAACATCATTTCCAGGGCAATAATATCTGCTTCTATCAGGGAAATTTTGTCTTTCAGGCGGCTATCCTGATTGGCCGGTTTACCATTCCACTGCACTTCAGCAGCCAGGTCTTTAAGAATTTGCAGCTCGCGATAGCACAGCCCGATACCCGCAATCCCGGTACGCTCATGGCCCAGCAAATACTTGGCATAAGTCCAGCCTTCGTTCTCATTACCCACCAGGTTTTCATAAGGAACCTTGACATCTTCCAGCCAGACTTCGTTCACATCATGCCCACCATCCAGGGTCTTGATGGGGCGTACGGTAACACCAGGCTGGCGCATATCAATTAACAGCATGGAAATACCACGTTGTGGCTTGGCATCCGGATCGGTACGAACCAGACAGAACATCCAGTCGGCATATTGCCCAAGGGTTGTCCAGGTTTTCTGCCCGTTAACGACATAACCTTCAGGTGTTTTTTCGGCACGGGTTTTCAGTGAAGCCAGGTCAGAGCCCGCACCGGGTTCTGAATATCCCTGGCACCACCAGTCTTCAATCCGCAGCATACGCGGCAAAAAGCGTTGCTGCATTTCAGGGCTGGCATATTTCATTAACACCGGGCCAATCATGCTTAAGCCAAATGGCAGCAGGCGGGGAGCGCCCCCTTTAAAAGACTCGATTTCAAATATCAGTTTTTGCAAGGCGGTCCAGCCGGTGCCACCGAACTCGACCGGCCAGCTGGGTGCCCCCCAACCATGATCATCAAGAGCGTGATGCCAGCGAATATAATCCGTGTTTTCCAGGCGCTGGTGTTTAAACACCTTGTCTTTAATATCCTGGGGCAAGGCGGTTGCCACAAACTGCCTTACCTCTTCACGAAATGCAATATCTTCCTGTGTTAAATTCAGATCCATATGTCCTCCATTTTTTAATTAATGCTATAACACTACAAAAAGAAAGGTTTCACAATTTACTTTTTTGGAAGCCCCTATTCAACAGCGGTTTAACTGAACGCCTGCCCTCGCACTTTACCTTCCTGCCTATTAGTAGAAACCATAATTCATTCAGAATGAAGACGTACTTCATAAAATGAAGATTGCATTTACAACCGTCTGAATAAATACTATGACGATTCGTTATTATCATTTTGCGAGAATTATTTATGGCACAAGACAATGCAACATTAACCGTGGGGGCTGAAAAGTACTTCCACGAACAACTTGCACAGGGACATTTCCTGATTCAGCGCTGCAAGGCATGCAGCACCAGTATTTTCTTTCCACGCATGATTTGCCCGCACTGTGGCTCCGGTGACATCGAATGGTATGCCCCTTCCGGAAAGGGTACCGTCTATGCCACTACGATCGTACGCAAAAAACCTGAAGCAGGTGGTGATTACAATGTTGCCCTGATCGACCTGGAAGAAGGTCCCCGCATGATGAGCCGGGTTGAAGGCATTGCCCCTGCCGAGGTCAAGATTGGCCAGAAAGTCCAGGCAAGCGTCAAAACAGCCGAAGAAGGCAATATTGTAATTTTCACAGTGGCAGGAGAATAAAAATGATTGATAAAAAACTAAGAGGCTCCGCTGCCATTGTGGGTGTTGGACAAGCCGGTTTAGGTGATGCAAGCGGTTTTAGCGAAATGGAAATCATGGTGCAGGCGGCCCAGCGTGCCGTTGCAGACGCCGGTTTAACCATGCAGGATATTGACGGTATTGCAACCGCCAGCGTGGCCGCCACCATGTGGGTCATGCCAGCCATTGAACACCTTGGCATTCGCCCCACTTTTATTGACAGCACCATGATTGGCGGCTCCAGCTTTGTGGCCCATTTAATGCCGGCCATCCAGGCACTGGAATCAGGCCAATGCAATGCAGTACTGGTCTGCTACGGCAGCACGCAGCGCACATCTACCGTTAACCGCGCCACCATTGGTAATATGCGCAAAATGATGGACCCGCAACCGTATGAAAACCCATACAATCCATTAAGCCCGCTCAGCTCGTATGCGCTGGCTGCCAACCGCCACATGCACCAATATGGCACCACCCGTGAAAACCTGGCCGAAGTGGCGGTTGCCGCACGCAAATGGGCACAACTGAACCCTGAAGCCAGCATGCGCGACCCGCTTAGCATTGAAGACGTACTGAATTCAAAAATGGTATCAGACCCGCTAACCGTGCGTGACTGCTGCCTGGTTAGCGATGGTGCCGGGGCTTATGTACTGGTACGCGCCGATCGCGCCAAAAACATGAAACAGAAACCGGTTTATGTACTGGGTAACTCTACGGCCATCTGGAACCGTCAAATTTCTTCCATGCATGACCTGACGATCACCGCTGCCCAGCAATCAGGCAAAATCGCCTTTGAAATGGCCGGTGTCAAGCCAGCCGATATTGATGTGGTTGAAGTGTATGACGCCTTCACCATCAATACTATTCTGTTCCTTGAAGACCTTGGTTTCTGCAAGAAAGGCGAAGGCGGTGCCTTTGTGAGCAATGGCAACATTGCCCCGGGCGGTATTTTACCGGTTAACACCAACGGTGGTGGCCTGTCATGCGTTCACCCCGGCATGTACGGCATTTTCATCCTGATTGAAGCGGTCCGGCAATTACGCGGCAGCTGCGATGAACGCCAGGTGGACGGCGCCAAACTGGCTGTCGTTCATGGTAATGGCGGCACCCTGTCAAGCCAGTCAACCGCCATTCTGGGTACGGCAGAAACACTGTAAACCGGTGATTCCGCCCATCCAATTTTAAGCCGGTGATCCCGGCTTCCCCTACTTGAGACTAATTATGAAACGTATTAAATCCGCCCTGGCCCTGTCCCTGGGTATCCTGTTCAGTACACCCGCACTGGCAGAATGGCCGGAACAGAACATTACCATTATTGTTCCCGCCGCCCCCGGTGGCACCACTGATATTGTTTCCCGCATTATTGGTGAAAAAATGGGCCAGGAACTTGGCCAGACCGTTGTTGTAGAAAACAAGGCTGGTGCCGCCGGTATTATCGGCACCCAGGCACTGGTTCGCGCCAAGCCCGATGGTTACACCTTAATCATGGGTAATATCGGCCCCAACGCCATCAACTACAGCCTGTACGACTCGCTGCCTTACAAGAAAGACGATTTTACGCCCATCACATTGGTTATTTCCGTACCCAATGTACTGGTTGTCAATGAAGCAACACCGGTCAATACAGTGAGTGAGCTGATCAAATACGTTTCAGAAAACAAAGACCGCCAAAACTTCGGTTCATCCGGCAAAGGACAGTCTCCGCATATGTCGGCAGAAATGTTCCTGCAACGTGCCAACCTGGATGCCGAACATATTCCTTATAAAGGCGCGGGCCCTGCCGTCAGTGCCCTGCTTGGCAATCAATATACCTTCATGATAGACAACCTGCCCAGCTCACTGCCTTCCATCCAGTCGGGTAAATTCAAGGCACTGGCCGTTACCAGTGACGCCCGTGTCGCCGAGCTGCCTGACGTTCCCACCATGAAAGAAGCCGGCATTGACAACATGGTTGTGACTGCCTGGTTCGGCTTGCTGGCTCCCGCCGGCACACCTGATGACGTGGTGGCCAAACTCCACAAGGCAGCCAAGACCGCATTGGAGAGCGAAGATGTGAAAACCCGTTTTGCCGGCATGGGTGGCCAGCCCGGTGGCAACACCCCGGCTGAGTTTGCAACCTTCATTGAAGACCAGCAAGCTTTATGGGCAGATACCGTCAAGGCGGCCAATCTGAAAATGGACTAACACACAGCATGATCAATAAAATCGTTTCATCCCATCTTGAAGCGCTGGAACAAATCCCCAACGGTGCATCCGTCATCGTTGGCGGGTTTGGAGATGCGGGCATTCCTTTCGAACTGCTTGCCAGCCTTCAGAAAATGGGCACTAAAGACCTGACCATCATTAGCAATAACGCAGGCACCCGCGAAAACGGCATTGCCGGCCTGATTAAAAACGGCCAGGTCCGCAAAATCATTTGTTCACACCCACGTCCACCACTATCCGATGTGTTTGCCAACGCCTTCCGGGCCGGCCAAGTTGAACTTGAATGCATGCCCCAGGGCACGCTGGCCGAACGCCTGCGTGCAGCCGGGGCCGGGCTGGGGCCTTTCTTTACGCCAACCGGCTATGGCACCCGCGTTGCCGAAGGCAAAGAAGAACGGGTTGTTGATGGGGTTGGCTATATTCTTGAACAACCCCTACACGGTGATTTCGCCCTGGTTAAAGCCCATTTGGGTGATCGCTGGGGTAACCTGACCTATCGCTGGGCCGCCCGCAACTTCAACCCGGTCATGAGTACGGCTGCCAAAAACACCATTGCCCAAGTCGATAAAATCGTAGGGCTGGGTGAACTGCACCCCGAACACGTCATGACACCGGGCATTTTTGTTAAATCTATTGTTCTGGCAGGAGCGGGCAATGTCTAGTATTACTTCATTGAACCGGGCCCAGATTGCCAAACTGGTTGCACAAACCCTGCCCGACGGTTCCTACGTTAACCTGGGCATTGGCATGCCTACCCTGGTTGCTGATTACCTGCCCGAAGACAGGGAAATCATTCTTCACAGTGAAAACGGTATTTTAGGCATGGGCCGCACCGCCATTGATCATGAAATTGATTATGACATTATCAATGCCAGCCGCACGCCCATCATTCTTCTGGAAGGCGCCTCTATTACCGAGCACACCAACTCTTTTGCCATGATGCGCGGTGGCCACCTTGACTATTCCATTCTGGGTGGTTTTCAGGTAGCCGTTAATGGAGACCTGGCCAACTGGATTACCGATGCACCCGATGCCATCGCTGCCATTGGTGGTGCCATGGACCTGGCGGTTGGTGCAAAAAATGTGATTGTCATGCTGGATCACACAACCCGCGATGGCAAACCCAAGCTGCTCAATCAATGCACCTACCCGCTAACCGGTATCAAGGTTGTCAATTGGGTATATACAGACCTGGCAGTTATTGAAGTGAAAGACAATGCATTTCATGTCCATGCCATGGTAGATGGTTTAAGCCTTGAAGAACTGCAGGCCAAAACCGAAGGCAAACTGGTTGCGGAAAATCCACCCAAAAAGATTTATCTGGATGAGAACCAACAACCTTATTACACAAACTAAACGGTTCTAACACAAGCATAACGAGGAGACATAAAATGAAAGCTTCAAAGACGATCGTTGCAAAGTTGCTGGCAGGCGTGGGGACCGTATTATTATGCGGTGGATTGACGGTTGCCCACGCGCAAGCCGACAATTTCCCAACCAAGCCAATCACCTTGCTTATTCCTTACCCACCGGGTGGCAGTGCCGACATGCTGGCGCGCCCGGTTGCCGCACAAATGCAAAAAGCACTGGGCCAGCCCATTGTGATTGAGTACAAGCCAGGTGCTGGCGGCAGTATTGCCACCTCCCAATTGGCACGATCAAAACCCGATGGCTATACCGTGCTAATGGTGCTGGCCGCACATGCTATCAACCCAAGCATGTATGCCTCATTGCCTTACAACACCGAACAGGATTTTGCACCGGTATCCCTGCTGGCCACCTTACCCATGCTGGTGACTGCCCCGCACAAGACACCTGCCAACAACATCAATGAACTGATCGACTACGCCAAAAAAAATCCGGGCGCCCTCACTTTTGCTTCTGCGGGTAATGGCAATACCAGCCATCTGGCCGCAGAACTGTTCAAGGCATCTACCGATACCGATATGATTCACATCCCTTACAAAGGTAGTGGCCCAGCAGTCGTCGCTTTGCTAAGCGGTGAAGTATCGTTAATGTTTGACAGTATTTCCACTTCTATGCCGCACGTCAAAGGCGGCAAGCTCAAAGGCCTGGCCGTCACAGGAAAAAATCGCTCCAATGTTCTGCCTGATGTCCCTACCGTTAGCGAATCAGGTGTGCCCGACTTTACGGTTGACGGCTGGTACGGAATTATTGCTCCGGCCAACACTCCCGACACCATTGTCCAGAAACTGAACAAGGCTTTTGTTGATGCAGCCAATGATCCGGAAATAAAAAATCAGCTCAATAGCTACGGCTACGAAATCGCCGGTTCCACACCGGACGAATTTAAACAGCATATCAGCAACGAAATCCAGAAATGGAAAGTAGCGGTTGAAAAATCAGGAGCCAAAGTTCAATAACTTTTGGCACATCAAAAATTTTAAACCTTCTTAAGGCTTTTATTTTAAGATTGTATTTATTGGAGACCTAATGTTAGTCAAAAAACTATTAGTGGCAGCCTCAGCCCTAACCGCCCTTTCAGCCTCAGTATCCGCTTTCGCGGCTGAGTACCCTGAACGCCCTATCAGACTGGTTGTGAGTTACGCAGCCGGTGGCCCGGTTGACACGACCGCCCGCTCCTTTGCCAAATTCCTGTCAGATGAGCTCAAGCAGTCTGTTGTTGTTGAAAACAAAACCGGTGCCGGCGGCATGATTGGTGCAGAAAGCGTTAGCCGTTCAAACCCGGATGGCTATACCCTGGCTTTTCTGGCCAGCCCTGTACCCACCATTGCCCCACACATTCAGAAATCGGTGAAAATTGATTTTGACAATGACTTCACTTACATTGGTAATATTGTTGATTACACCAACGTTCTGGTGGTCAATAATGACCTGCCAGTCAAGTCCGTACAAGAGCTGGTTGATTATGCCCGCAATAACCCGAATACCGTTGCATTCGGCTCAGCCGGTATCGGTTCATCCAATCAGCTTTCTGCCGAACTGCTGAAGCAGAAAACCGATACAGACATGCTACACGTACCCTACCGGGGCAACTCTCCCGCCATGATTGATGTAATTAGCGGCAAAATCTCTTTCATGTTTGATATCAGTAACACTGCTGCTTCTTACATTCAGGGTGGTAAAGTACGCGCATTGGCCGTAACCTCAAAAACCCGTAACAGTGCCCTGCCCGATGTACCCACCATGATTGAAGCAGGCATTGAAGATTATGCCGTTACCGGCTGGTATGGCCTGGCTGCCCCCAAAGGCTTGCCAGACAATATCACCCAGCGCCTGGAACTGGCGCTAAGAAACATTGACAAGAACCCCGAGTTCGATGCATTGATGGAGCGTGGTGGTTACACCCGTACCTTCAGCAACGGTGCCGATCTGAAAGCGCGTCTTAATAGTGAACACAAACTGTGGGGCGAAGTTATTGAAAAGGCCGACATCCAGCTTTAATTAATAAGTAAAGCAACAAGCAATAAAAAATCCGGCCAGGCCGGATTTTTTATTGCGCATCACAAATTTAACATTAACCCTGCACTTTAATATTTGCCTTCTGGATTGTATCGCGCCATTTTTTAATTTCCACATCCAAAAACTGGCCAAACGCTTCCGGTGACATGGGCATAGGCTCCGAGCCCGAGCCATTCATTTTCTCTACCGTTTCGGGGATATTCAAGCTGGCATTCAGGTCGGCATTCATTTTTTTAATAACATCAGCCGGTGTACCTTTGGGGGCAAACAGGCCACTCCAGGAATAAGCCTCATAATCAGGCACCCCCGACTCTGCGATGGTTGGAATTTCAGGTGCAAGGACAGAACGCTCTGTATTACCCACCCCCAGCGGAATCACCTTGCCGGACTTAATAAACGGCAGCGCGGAAGTGGCATCGGCAAACATAAGCTGCACCTGTCCGCCTACAAGATCCTGCACAGCAGGTGCACTGCCCTTATAAGGGATATGCTGCAACTTGACATCCGCCAGACTGGCAAACAGTTCTCCGGCCAAATGCGTACCGCCCCCGGTGCCCGAGGAACTATAGGCAATCGTATTTGGCTTTTCTTTTGCCAGCTCAATTAATTCCTGTACCGATGTAATATTCAGTGAAGGATGCGCAACAAGAATAATAGGAAAACGGCCAACGCCGCCCACCGGCTCAAAATCTTTTTGCGCATCGTAGCCAAGATTATCATTCAGGCTTGGCAAAATAGCATGGTGAATGGCCGTGAAAAAATAATTATAGCCATCGGGCTTGGCCTTGGCCGAATAACGGGCACCCACAATACCACCAGCACCTGCCTTATTGTCAATCACAACAGGACGTTTCCATTGTTCTGCCAATGGTGCCGTGGCAATTCTTGCCGCTGTATCAACCGGTCCACCAGGAGGAAACGGCACCACAAAATTAACCGCCTGTTCCGGCCACGTTCCTGCATCTGCCCAGCTTGCTGTAAACGGTACACATGAAAGAATGGCAGCAGCAAGCATCTTCATGGTTTGCCGACGTTGAATGAATAAGCCTGACATAACTTGATCTCCTGGTATTTTATTTAACAGGCCATTATCAGGCTTATTCCTTATTATTTATATTGTTTTTTGAGAAAGAACAACCTCACCAGAAACAAAGACGCTTCAGGGAAAATACCCATTTCAATTTTTGAGCATCTATATTCAACATTATGATGCTGAATAGTGACCATTGAAAGCTTCGCTGAAAACACCTATTACCGGCAAACACAACTAACGCTTATTGCCTGTTTATATTGCCTGCAATCCTGATCACATGTTCAATGAATTTTTCTGCAAAAGCAGGAATATCCCGTCCGCCACGACGACAAATAAAGCGTTCGCGATTGGCCCATTCATTGCTAATGCGCACCATATGCAGACGCTCTGGTTTACTGTAATTACGCGCACACTCAATAGGCACAATAGCCAGGCCGATTTTGGCATCTACCATACGGCAGACCGTTTCAAAACTGCCCACATACACACGCTGGCGAAGGCGCTTGCCCAGTTTATAGGCCTTTTCCTCCAGGAATGACTGGATCACACTTTCTGGATGAATCCCCACAAACTGATATTTTTCTATCAAATCCTCAAACCGGATTTCTTCAACCTCCTTCAACTCATGTTCAAGATCGGTAATAACCACCAGTTCATCCTTGAACAGGGGAACAATATCCAGGCCATCCAGATTCACACTACCAGACGCAATACCCAAGTCGGCAGAGCCGGCCCGAATAGCCGAAATAATGTCTTTGGTCAGTTTTTCTTCCAGCTCAATATCCACATCGGGGTTTTCAAGCAGGAAAGAAGACAAGGCTTCTGAAAGAAAAGAATGGGTAGCGGTCATGTTGGCCAAAATCCGCAGCTTTCCCTTGATACCGGTTGAAAAAGGTTGCAAATCGGAATGCAGGCATTCCAGCTGCTGAAAAACACCTTTGGCGTATTTAAGCAGGATCTCGCCAGCGGGGGTCATTTTTACCCCGGTAACCTGACGGATCAACAAACGCACCTTCAGCGATTCTTCAAGATTTTTAATTCGCGCACTCGCCGCTGGCAAAGAAAGAAAGGTTCTTTCTGCTGCACGAGTCAGATTGGATGTCTCGCCAATATTAATAAATAATTTTAAATCTGTTAAATCGTAGCGCATCTTAAATAAATTGAAAGGGGGTAGTTAAAAAATATGAATAAATAAAATTCACGTTATGGCCTACTATACTCCAACCACATGTGTAAACCCTGAAGACATCGTGTTGTTAGGGTTGAACCCCTATTTATATCCTAAAAAAACCTTGGAGAGCAAGAATGAGTGGAATCGTAGACGGAAAAGTAGTTGTTGTAACCGGTGCCGGTGGCGGTATTGGCCGTGATATTGCCCTGGCATTTGCCAACGCTGGTGCCAAAGTCGTGGTAAACGACATTGGTGTTTCCCTGACCGGTGAAGGCGGTGGCGACGGCCCAGCCAAAACGGTTGCCGATGAAATCATCAAGGCAGGTGGCCAGGCCGTCCCCAGTCTGGATAGCGTGGCCAGCTACGAAGGCGCCAACAACATCATCCAGACTGCCATTGACAGCTTTGGCAAGATTGACATTATTGTTAATAATGCCGGTAACTTGCGTGACCGCCTGTTTCACAAAATGAGCGAAGAAGAATGGCGTCAGGTGCTTGATGTTCACCTGAACGGTTCATTCTTTGTCAGCCGTGCCGCCGCCCC
Organism: Advenella mandrilli; assembly: GCF_016595155.1. GTDB lineage: Bacteria > Pseudomonadota > Gammaproteobacteria > Burkholderiales > Burkholderiaceae_B > Advenella > Advenella mandrilli. The sequence continues at coordinate 86,835 of NZ_JAENGP010000001.1, read as the reverse complement.
TTACTTCCGTGAACAGGAATCTGGTGCTTTCGTGCACATGACCTCTACTTCAGGCCTGATCGGCAACTTTGGCCAGTCCAACTACTCTGCCGCCAAAATGGGAATTGTTGGCCTGTCCAAATCAATCGCCCTGGACATGTCCCGCTATAACGTACGTTCAAACTGTATCGCTCCCTTTGCCTGGAGCCGCATGACCAGCTCCATTCCGGCAGAAACGCCCGAAGAAAAAGCACGCGTTGCAAAACTGCAAAAAATGGAATCCAACAAAATTGCCCCCATGGCCGTTTACCTGGGCAGTGACGCCGCTTCTGAAGTAACCGGCCAGATCTTTGGTGTGCGCGCCAACGAAATCATGCTGTTCAGCCAGCCACGCCCCATCCGTTCCGTTCACATGTCTACCGGCTGGACGCCCGAACTGATTGCCGAAGTGGCCGCACCCGCACTGAAAGGCAGCTTCTTTAAACTGGAACGTTCTCCTGAAGTGATCAACTGGGACCCCATTTAATGCCCGTTGAACAATCAGGAGATAACAATGCCTTTAGACTATAACCTTATTAAAAACTGGACCTTCCCCGACGTCGTACAGGAATACACCGTTAAAGACAGTATCCTGTATGCGCTGGGCATTGGCCTGGGGCAAGACCCCCTTGATGAAAACCAGCTTCAGTTCGTTTACGAAAAAGACATCAAGGCCTTCCCCACCATGGCGGTTGTACTGGGTTATCCCGGCTTCTGGATGCAAGATCCGGCGGCTGGCATTACCTGGGTAAAGCTGGTTCATGGCGAACAGCGCACCACGATTCATCAGCCACTGCCTGCCAGCGGCAAGCTAACCGGCAAAGCCAGGGTGTCTCACGTGATTGACAAAGGCGCTGAAAAAGGTGCCTTGGTCATTACCGAACGCAAGCTTTATGATGAAGCCGGCACCTTGATGGCCACCATCGAACAAACCACCTTCTGCCGTGCCGATGGCGGTTTTGGTGTTAGCGATGAGCCACCACCAGCCCTGCCAAAAGTACCAGAAACCGCGCCCGACCAGGTGTGCGAATTGCCCATCCTGCCTCAGGCGGCTATTTTGTATCGTCTCAATGCCGATCCAAATCCGCTGCACATTGATCCGGTCGTGGCCAAGGCAGCAGGCTATCCGCAACCCATTTTGCATGGTTTGTGCACCTATGGCGTAGCCGCTCATGCTATTATGAAATCCTTCTGCGACTATGATCCTGCACGACTGGTTCGTTTTGATACCCGTTTTTCTGCCCCTGTTTATCCGGGCGAAACACTGGTATGTGAAATGTGGAAACGCAATGAAAACGAAATCCAGTTTCAGGCCAAAGTCAAAGAACGGAATATTGTTGTATTAAGTAATGGCTTTGCCGAGATTAAATAAATGACTAAACGTGGATTACCATTAGAAGGCATCAAGGTACTTGACCTGTCGCGTGTGCTGGCAGGTCCCTGGTGCTCGCAAAACCTGGCCGATCTGGGTGCCGATATCATCAAGGTTGAGCGCCCCGAAACGGGCGACGACACCCGGGCCTGGGGGCCTCCATATCTTAAAGATGCACAGGGTAACGACACCTCTGAGGCCGCCTATTATTTAAGTGCCAACCGTAACAAGCGCTCTATCGCGATTGATATTGCCAGCGAAGAAGGCAGCAAGCTGGTTCGTGAACTGGCCAAATCATGCGATATCCTGGTTGAAAACTTCAAGGTAGGTGGCCTTAAAAAATATGGCCTTGACTACGACAGTATCAAGGAAATCAACCCCAAACTCATCTACTGTTCTATTACCGGCTTTGGCCAAACCGGGCCCATGGCCAAAGACCCTGGCTATGATTTCATCATCCAGGGCATGGGCGGGCTCATGAGCATTACCGGTGAGCGCGACGATTTACCCGGCGGTGGCCCGCAAAAAGCCGGGGTTGCCGTTACCGATCTCATGACGGGCATGTATGCCACTATTGGCATCCTGGGCGCCTTGCAAGAACGCAACAAAAGCGGCCTTGGCCAGCATATAGACGTAGCCCTGCTAGACAGCCACATTGCCATGCTGGCTAACCAGAACCTGAACTACATGACGTCGGGTGTTGCCCCCAAACGGGCCGGCAATGCTCACCAGAATGTGGTGCCCTATCAGGTTTTTGCTTCCAATGACGGCCACCTTATTGTTGCCGTGGGCAACGACAGGCAATTTGTTGCTTACAGCAATGCCATTGGCAGGCCAGACCTGGCTCAAGACCCTGCGTACATCACTAACAGCAGTCGTCTGAAAAACCGCAATGCGCTAATCGCCATTCTGGAACAGATCATGCTTACCGACACCCGCGACAACTGGCTAGCCAGGCTTAATGCAGCAGGCGTACCTTGTGGCCCCATCAATACCATTAATCAGGTATTTGAAATGCCCCAGGTCAAGGCTAGGGAAATCTGGAAAACGGTTCCACACCCCATTGCCGGTGTTGCGCCAACCACAGCCAATCCCATCAAATTTTCGGCCACGCCCATCCAGTACCGTATGGCACCACCCTTACTGGGGCAGCATACCGAAGAAATCCTGCGTGAATTCAAGCTGGATAGCCAGTACAAGCTAAGTAAATAATCGCCCTCTGCTGGCTCCCACGCAGGAGTGTGGGAGCCAGAAAGAAATGGGAACCAGAGTGCCTTATGTTGATGCTGACAACACCCAGATCCCGACAATCAGACCCAGTACAATCCGGTACCAGCCAAACGGCCGATAAGAATAAACGCTAATAAACTTAAGCAAGGCACGAACCAGCAACAGGGCACTGATAAAAGCCGTAATAAAACCAATAACCACCGCCAGCATATTACTGTTGCTAAGCTCGCCACCATATTTATACATGCTTAAGACCGTAGCCCCCAACATGGTTGGCATGGCCAGGAAGAAAGAAAATTCGGTCGCGGTTTTACGGTGAATACCTGACATCATGCCGGCAATAATGGTTGCCCCCGAACGGGATGTTCCGGGAATCATGGCCAGGCACTGGGCAAATCCAACAATAAGCGCCTGTTTCCAGGTAATGTCTTCCAGGCGTTGTACCTTTGTACTTTGGGCTTGCTCCGTGGGTGAGGCGTGCTTGGCCATATCGGGGCGTCTTTCAACCCACAACATAAGAATGCCCCCCAGCACCAGCGTAAAGGCATAAATCATGAATTTACCATCCAGCAACTGGCTGATCTGCTTGATCAGAATAAGGCCAATCACTGCGGCAGGTAAAAACGCCAGGATCAGGTTACGAGTAAACAACAACTCGGTGCGGTCGCCGGTAAACGTACCCCGTATGACCTGCCACAGGCGAAACCTGAAAATCCACATGACCGCCAGAATGGAACCCAGCTGAATGACAATCTCATAAACCTTGAAATTACCCGAATCAAAATTGATCCAGTCACCAATAATTAATAAATGCGCCGTACTTGAAATGGGCAAAAACTCGGTCAAGCCTTCTACCACACCCAAAAAGGCTGCCTTCAGTAAATAAATAAACTGTTCCATTCAGATGTTCTTGCCGTTATTCTTGCAAAGCTGCAATCATTTGAGTAAATACTTTAGGGTTGCCCGCCAGCAAATTACCCGTTTTCATCCAGGTTTGCTCGCCTTCAAAGTCGCCAATCAGGCCACCGGCCTCAAGAACCAGCAAGCTGCCTGCGGCAATATCCCAAGGTTTCAGGTTGACACCGCAGAAACCGTCAAGACGCCCGCAAGCCACATAGGCCAATTCAAGCACCGTAGCACCCAAACGGCGAAAACCCGTGCTTTCATCTACCAGGGGATAAAAACGCTCGGCCCCTTTGCGGTTGGAACTGGTCACGGAAGGGAAGCGGCCAGCCAGCATGGCGTCGGCAAAACGGGTACGGTTGGCAACACGGACACGACGGTCGTTAAGGAAAGCGCCACCACCACGGGTAGACGTAAACATTTCATTGCGGGCCGGGTCATACACAACAGCTTGAGTAATAACGCCACGATGCGCCAGGGCAATGGAAACTGCATAGTTGGGAAAGCCATGAATGAAATTCTTGGTGCCATCAAGCGGATCGATAATCCATTGATATTCGGGAGCGGCATTGGCTTCGCCATCTTGTGCAGATACGAATCCGGACTCTTCCCCCAGGAAAGCGTGGTCAGGGTAAGCATCGCGCAACACATCAATAATCGCCTCTTCTGCTGCGTGATCAATTTCAGTCACATAATCATTATGGCCTTTACGGGCGATTTGAATTTTATCAATATCAAGGCTGCCGCGGTTGATGATTGCGCCGGCACGTCTTGCTGCCTTGATGGCAATGGTGAGCATTGGATGCATAGTTGTTCTATTTTAGTCGAGTTGGGTAAAACGCTCATTTTAAAGGACAACCGCCCCAAGTTCTAGCCAAACCCTCATTTTTCATTAGAATATATGGTTTTTAAAGGAATATCATGCTTTCCAGCTTTGCCCATACCCGTTTCATCATGGTGGCACCCAGCCACCCCGGCAATGTCGGTGCTGCCGCCAGGGCCATCAAGACCATGGGCTTTAACGAGCTGGTGCTGGTGTCTCCCAAAGATCCGGACATCAAAAACAACCCCGAGGCCATTGCCCTGTCAAGTGGCGCCACTGATGTCCTGCACAACGCCCACCTTGTTTCCACCCTTGATGAGGCCCTGGCGCCGGTCACACTTTCATTTGCGCTTACCTCACGTAACCGGGACATGGGCCCGCCAGCCCTGGACATCCGCCAAAGTGCCCAATTAAGCGCCCTTCATTTGGCCAGCGCCCCCGAAAACCGCGTGGCGGTGGTGCTGGGGACAGAAAGAACCGGTCTTGAGAATGAGGAAATTAACCGCTGCCACCGTATTTGCCACATTCCGGCCAATCCGGCCTACAGCTCCCTGAATGTATCGCAAGCCTTGCAGCTAGCCGCATGGGAATTACGTTATGCGCTAATGGAAAGCAATCCGGTATCTACCCAAACCAGTGAAACCCAAAATGCCATGGTTTATGCGCCCAGTGAAAAAGTGGAAGCCCTGGTTAAACACTGGGAACAAGCCCTGGTCGCCATTGACTTCCTGAACCCGGCCCACCCCAAAAAGCTCATGGCCCGCATGCGCTACCTGTTTACCCGCATTCACATGAGCCAGGAAGAAGTGGACATGATGCGCGGTGTTTGCACCAACATTATCAAGCATGCCAGCAAAAAATAAGGCCGGTGCTGTCATTGTCATAATATGTCGCTATACTGTGTAAACAGGACATATCATCCTTTAATTCCAATAACAAAATGGCACTGTTACAGCAATGACACATACTCACCTTCCCCCCAAAGCAATCTCCACGCCCGAGCATATTGCTTTTACCGCTTTTGATAATGCCGAAAAGGCTTATGAGCAACTGGTGTATATTTATCAACGCAACACCCTGTTTATTCGTACGGCGTTCAGTCATTTCATCAACAATGAAAACCCGCCCGAATACAGCGTTCGAGCATTTTACCCGGCCATTCGTCTGCGCGTTACCGATCACAAGGAAATTGATTCCCGTCTTTCCTACGGTTATGCCACCGAACCGGGCATGTATTCCACCACCATTACCCAGCCCGAGCTGTATAAATCCTATTTGCTGGAACAACTCAGCCTGCTGATTAAAAACCACGGACTGGCGGTTGAAATTGGCGAATCCAAAACCCCTATCCCGCTACATTTTTCTTTCACGGGCAGCCCGTATGTAGAAAGGGTCTATGACGACACCAACAACCTGACCCTGCGCAATTATTTTGATGTACCCGACCTGGCAGTCATGGATGACGCCATCGTTAACGGTACATTGAAAACCGAAGCAAACATACCGGCTCCACTGGCACCTTTCACCGCACCACGCATTGACTACTCCCTGCACCGTCTGCAGCACTATACGGCATCGGCCCCCGATCACTTTCAGAGTTTTGTCCTGTTCACCAACTACCAGTTTTATGTGGATGCTTTCTGCAACAAAGCCCGCGAACTGGTACGGGATCCCAACAGCGGCTACAGTGAGCTGGTTGAACCTGGCAACCTGGTCACCACCGCCACACACAACCCCGAAGCAGGTAGCCAACCGTTCCGTCTGCCCCAAATGCCGGCCTATCACCTGAAACGCCCCGATGGCCAGGGCATTACCCTGGTCAATATGGGGGTTGGACCTTCCAACGCCAAAACCATTACCGATCACATTGCCGTACTGCGCCCCTCTGCCTGGATCATGCTGGGTCACTGTGCAGGCCTGCGTAATACCCAAAGGCTGGGCGACTACGTGCTGGCACACGGTTATGTGCGCGACGATCACGTGCTGGATGCCGATTTACCTTTATGGGTACCCATTCCCCCACTGGCCGAGGTACAGGTTGCACTTGAACAGGCCGTGGCCCAGGTATCCGGCCTGGACGGCTGGGAACTCAAACGCATTATGCGTACCGGCACCGTCGCCAGCATTGACAACCGCAACTGGGAGCTGCGCGATCACGATGAGCCGGTACAGCGCCTGTCACAATCACGTGCCATTGGACTGGATATGGAATCGGCCACGATTGCCGCCAATGGTTTCCGCTTCAGGGTGCCATATGGCACTTTGCTGTGCGTATCAGACAAACCGCTGCATGGCGAACTGAAACTGCCCGGCATGGCCACCGACTTTTACCGTACGCAGGTTAACCAGCATTTATATATTGGCATGCGAGCGCTGGAAATTTTGCGTGAAATGCCCAGCGAACGCCTGCAATCGCGTAAACTACGCAGCTTTATAGAAACCGCTTTCAAATAAGCAAGGAATTTTCAGCTTGACGGCAGTTGTCAATGCGGTAATACCGATTTTTGCCCTGATCCTGATCGGTTATCTGGCTGCAAAAAAGAAAATACTCAGTCATGACGCCACCCACCACCTGAATCTTTATGTGGTGTGGCTGGCCCTGCCTGCGCTGCTATTTCAGGCCATGGCCACCACGCCCTGGCAAGACCTGTACCAGCCAGGCTTCATTGCCGCCTCCATGGGCGCCATGCTGATTGTCTTTCTTGTTTATCTGGCTTGGCAAAAAAAAACAACCCCACTGGCCAATCGCAGCATTAACAGTCTAAGCGCCTCATACAGCAATACTGGTTATATGGGCCTTCCTTTATGCGCCCTTGTGTTTGGGCCGGAAGGACTGATACCAGCCATCATCTCCATGATATTAACCGCCTGCGTGCTGTTTGCAATGGCCATTGTTTTTATTGAGTTTGGGGTACAGTCTTCACCCAAATTAAGTAAGACCCTGCGCAAAACCGCCCTTTCCCTGGCTAAAAATCCACTTATTGCCGCACCGGTTCTGGGCGGTTTGGTGGCAGCAACCCCTTTCAGCATTCCTGCACCACTACTGGAATTCACCCGCCTGCTGGGTGCTTCGGCAAGTCCCTGTGCACTGGTAACCATTGGGCTGTTTCTGGCACAAACCCCCAATAAGGGTCTACAAACCGGCACGGCAACCGTGCTTACCTTGAAACTGTTGTTCTTGCCCGCCTTTACGGCACTTCTGGTGTTTTACGTTTTTGATATGCCACTGGTTTACCAGCAAGCCGCCATTCTGCTGGCCGCCCTGCCAACCGGCACCGGCCCCTTCATGCTGGCAACCCTGTACAAGCAAGACAGCAAACTGGTTTCACAAAGCATTTTCCTGTCTACAGTCATCTCGGTACTCACCATTTCATTGCTTATTTCCTGGTTTCAACCGCTACAATAACCCCCTATGAGTACAAAACCCCCATTATCCAAATCCCAAACGGACAGTAACCGTTTTGCCGGCCACACGCCCATGATGCAGCAATATCATGCCCTTAAAGAAGAAGCAGGCTCAATATTGCTGTTTTATCGCATGGGCGATTTTTATGAAATGTTCTACGACGATGCCATTAAAACGGCACGCCTGCTGAATCTGACCCTGACCAAACGCGGCACGTCCAATGGCGAGCCGATTCCCATGGCAGGTGTACCGGTTCACGCCATGGAACAGTATCTGGCACGCCTGGTTGCCATGGGCGAATCGGTGGCCATTTGTGAACAGGTGGGCGACCCGGCCACCAGCAAAGGCCCGGTTGAACGCAAAATCGTCCGTATCGTGACGCCCGGCACCCTGACCGATGAAACCCTGCTGCCGTCCAAGTCTGACCGTCCGTTAATGGCCATTTACCTGCCTCATAAAGGCCGCCAGCCCAAATATGGCCTGGCATGGCTGAACCTGGCCAGTGGTGAGTTTCGCCTTACCGAATGCGATATAGCTTCGCTGGATTCCGAGATCCACCGAATTGCCCCAGCCGAAATCGTGCATGCCGACTCTTTCCAGCCAGAAACCAGCTGGCAAGGCACCTTAAGCACCACCGCAGACTGGCACTTTGACCAGAACGAAGGCAACGCCTTGCTATGCCAGCATTTTGGTGTTGATTCCCTGGCCAGTTTTGGTATTCACGATATGCCTTCGGCAGTCACCGCTGCCGGTGCCCTGTTGCGTTACACCGAAAGAACACAAACCCAGTCGTTGTCCCATGTGCAGGGCATTAGCGTTGACCAGGCCAGCGATTACCTGGTGCTAGACCCGGTAACCCGCAAAAACCTGGAAATTACAGAAACCATTAGTGGTGAAGAAAGCCCAACCCTGTTTTCTTTACTGGATGCCTGCGAAACCCCCATGGGTAGCCGCCTGCTACGCCGCTGGCTGCACCACCCGCTACGCGCCAATGAAGCGGTTGCGGCCAGACAGGCCTGCGTGCAGGCTTTCCTGCTGGGTAGATCTGACAGCCCCTTGCACCCGGCCATCGTACTGGAAAAAATCAACCAGTTATTCAAATCATTTCCCGACCTGGAACGCATTGCCACCCGGATTGCCCTGCAATCGGTTCGCCCCCGCGAGCTGGCCAGCCTGCGCGATGCCCTGGCCCGTCTGCCCGATTTGCACCAGTTGCTCAACGAGCATATTGCCTCTACCCCGCGCATGGAAACGCTCTTTGCAGCCCTGGCCATAGACCCGGCCTTGCAACACCGCCTGCACCAGGCCATTGATGCGGAACCCGCTGCACTTATTCGTGAAGGTGGCGTGATTGCCCCCGGCTTTGATGCCGAACTTGACGAGTTGCGTACCCTGGCCAGTGACAATGGCGCCTATCTGCTGGAACTGGAAGCCAGGGAACGCACCCGCACCGGCATTGCCAACTTGCGGGTTGAGTACAACCGGGTACATGGATTTTTTCTTGAAGTATCCAAAGGACAGATTGACAAAGTCCCTGCCGATTACCGTCGTCGCCAGACCCTTAAAAACGTCGAACGCTACATTACCCCCGAACTAAAGTCCTGGGAAGACAAGGTCCTGTCTGCCAAAGACCGCTCATTAAGCCGGGAAAAATGGCTGTATGAACAGTTGGTGGAAGAATTGACCCAGGCCGTACCGGTGCTGCAGCAATGCGCCCAGGCCATTTCTGAAATTGATGTGTACTTATCGCTGGCGCAACATGCCCGCAACAATGACTGGGTGGCCCCTGAATTATGCGAAGCACCCATTATTGAGATTGAAGGTGGCCGCCATCCGGTGGTTGAACGCACCATAGAACGCTTTACCCCCAACAGTTGCCAGATGAACCCCAACCGGCGCATGCTGCTGATTACCGGCCCCAACATGGGGGGTAAATCCACTTACATGCGGCAAATTGCCCTGATTGTTTTGCTGGCCCGCATGGGCAGTTTCGTACCGGCACAGTCTGCCCGCATTGGCACGATAGACCGTATTTTCACCCGCATTGGCGCTGCCGATGACCTGGCCGGTGGCCGCTCTACCTTCATGATGGAAATGACCGAAGCTGCGGCCATTCTTGCCGCCAGCACACCACACAGCCTGGTGCTGATGGATGAGATCGGGCGTGGCACCTCGACCTATGATGGCCTGTCTTTGGCCTGGTCAATTGCCTGCCGCCTGTTAACCCACAACCAGGCACTCACCCTGTTTGCCACCCACTATTTTGAAATTACCCGCCTGCCCGAGCAAAACGAGGCCGCCGTTAACGTTCATCTGGCCGCGGCAGAATCACCCGGTGGCATTGTGTTTTTACATGAAGTCCAGGAAGGCCCCGCCAGCCGCAGCTACGGAATCCAGGTCGCCCAGCGAGCCGGCATTCCCGCTGCGGTTATCCGCCAGGCCAAGCGTGAACTGGAACGCCTTGAAAACCAGGCCAGCAACACCGCACAACTGGATTTATTTGCCGAAACCGCCCCGGCTAATGACCAGGCCAGCGATGACCAGCTTGAGCTACAGGCCCTGCGCGACGCCATTAATGATCTTGATCCTGACAGCCTGAGCCCGCGTGAAGCGTTGGATGCCTTATATAAACTGCGTAATCTTTTTGGGCAGAAATAATAAGACTACGCATTCCCACGCGGGAGCATGTGAACGAGGCCAGGTTTCGTTCTGGCTCCCATGCTCCTGCGTGGGAGCAAATCATCCACTAATACGCATCTTCTGAACAAAAAACCCGTTTTGCTGCCACCAGCATTCAAAACAAGTGAGTTATTTTCAACGATATATAAAAATCTATCACTTGTAATTCAACATTAATCTTGTTTATCATAAGCATAGACATTTACTATACTTAAATCGTGGCGGCAAACAAAACAAACATGAACTGCATAATGCCTATGCGAATTTGAAAACATTATAAATAAGCATTACAAAGGATGAGACATGCAACCGGCTACCCTTCATGAGCCCCGGCACACGCACGGCCAACTATTAAACCAAATACTGGAAGAACACCAACACAAAGAGGGAAACCTCTTGCCCATCTTGCATGCCGTTCAAGACCATATCGGCTATATCCCTGAAAACTTGATCGCCCCCATCGCTCAGGCGATCAATCGTTCCAGTGCCGAAATCTTTGGCGTGATCAGTTTTTACAAACACTTCAGAACGCAAGCCTGTGGCGATATTCATATTGAGTTTTGCCAGGCCGAAGCCTGTCAGGCGCGGGGTTCAAAAGAAGTTGAGCAAGCAGTAAAAGAAATGCTTCACACCGAATGGCCGAATGCCACCCTGGAACCGGTTTATTGTCTTGGCTTATGCGCCCAAGGCCCTGCCGTCGCCGTCAATCAACAACCGCTAGCTCGCATTACCCTTGAAAAAATCAAGGCAAAAATTCAAGGAGTGGCCGCATGCAAAGGGTAAAAATATATATCCCCATGGATTCAGCGGCCGTCGCCGTAGGTGCCAACGAGTTGGTCGCCCCCATTCAACAAATGGCGTTAGAACAGAATATTAACGTTGATATTATCCGCAATGGCAGCAGAGGTCTTTTATGGTTAGAGCCCCTGGTTGAAATACAAACCCCCAAAGGCCGCATGAGCTATGGCCCGGTCACACTTGAGGATCTGCCTGGTTTATTCAAATCAGGATGGCTCTTTGGCCACGATCACCCCTTGTCACACGGTTTGACCAACGACATTCCTTACCTTAAAAACCAGGAAAGGCTAACGTTTAAGCGAGTGGGCATCATTGACCCCTTAAACATTCAGGACTATGCCAACCAGGGCGGCTGGCAAGGCTTATTAAAAGCCCTGACCCTCAATGATGAAGCCATCATCAACACCGTCACCGAGTCTGGCCTGCGAGGGCGTGGTGGTGCCGCGTTTCCAACCGGCATCAAATGGAATACCGTCCGGCAGGCACAAGGCCAGCAAAAATACATTGTTGCCAATGCCGATGAAGGCGACTCTGGCACTTTCTCAGACAGAATTCTCATGGAGGGTGATCCTTTTTCCTTAATTGAAGGAATGATCATTGCCGGCCTGGCAGTTAATGCCAGCAAAGGCTATATTTATGTGCGCTCAGAATACCCCATCGCCATTGACACCTTGCAAAAAGCCATTGCCATTGCCACTGAACACCAATATTTGGGCACCAACATTTTAGGCTCCGGCTTCTCTTTTGAACTGGACGTCAGAAAAGGAGCAGGTGCTTATATCTGTGGCGAGGAAACGTCACTGCTTGAAAGCCTGGAAGGCAAACGCGGCGTTATCCGGTACAAGCCGCCGTTGCCTGCCATCAAGGGTTTTATGGGCATGCCGACCGTTGTCAACAACGTGGTTTCACTTGCCACCATTCCTGTCATTCTCGCCAAAGGCGCAGATTTTTATAAAAACTTTGGCAGCGGCAAGTCTTACGGAACCCTGGCTTTCCAACTGGCCGGCAATATCAAACGCGGCGGCCTGGTTGAAAAATCCTTTGGGGTTAGTTTAAACGAATTGCTCTACGATTACGGTGGCGGCAGTGAGGATGGACTGGCCCTGAAAGCCGTCCAGGTTGGCGGGCCGCTAGGGGCGTATTTATCTGAAAATGAATGGAATACCCCCCTAGATTATGAGGCATATTCAAAAATTGGTGCCATGGTCGGTCATGGCGGTATTGTTGCTTTCAGCGAGAATGTTGACATGGCTGAAATGGCTGAATATGCCATGGCGTTCTGTGCCCATGAGTCCTGTGGAAAATGCACCCCCTGTCGCATTGGATCAAAGCGCGGCGTGGAAACCATTGTAAAAATCCGCAAGGGTATTCAGACAAAAGAAAATCTGGCTCTCTTGGAAGAATTATGTGACACCATGATTGCCGGTTCTTTATGTGCCCTGGGTGGTATGGCGCCATACCCTGTCATGTCGGCCATCAACAAATATCCGCAAGACTTCATAAAAGAAAAAGTGCAACTTTAAAATATAAAAACACAAGTTTCCAGGAGACAAGGATAATGTTAGAAACGGTCCTCAAGCGCGATACGGATTTTGGCACCCCGGCCATCACCAATAATATCAACGAAGTCAGCCTTCAAATAGACGGGCACACCATTCATGTCCCGAAAGGCACCTCCATCATGCGCGCCGCCTCGATGCTGGGCCTGGCTATCCCAAAATTATGCGCTACCGACTCTTTGGAACCCTTTGGTTCCTGCCGGCTTTGCCTGGTCCAGATAGAAGGACGCAGAGGATACCCCGCCTCATGCACCACCCTGGCAGAGGAAGGTATGGTGGTGATAACTGAAAACAAACGCCTTGCCGATTTACGACGCAATGTCATGGAGCTCTATATTTCCGAGCATCCCCTGGATTGCCTGACCTGTTCGGCAAATGGAGATTGCGAACTGCAGGACACCGCAGGCCAGGTTGGACTCAGGCAGGTCCGGTTTGAGGGTTATGATAAAAAACAGGCCAATAAAACCGTCGACAATTCAAACCCCTACTTTACCTTTAACCCCGACTTATGCATTGTCTGCAATCGCTGCGTCAGATCCTGTGAAGAAACACAGGGCACGTTTGCCTTAACGGTCGATGGCAGAGGGCTTGAATCTCAAATCAGCACTGGGTTAAACACGAATTTCAAAGACAGCGACTGTGTCTCTTGTGGCGCCTGTGTCACAGCCTGCCCAACAGGCGCACTCATGGATAATAGTGTCATAGAGATGGGTCAGCCCAATCATGCCGTGATAACAACCTGTGCTTACTGTGGCGTTGGCTGCGGCCTTAAGGCAGAGCTTAAGGGCGAAGAGCTGGTCCGAATGACGCCATGGAAAGATGGCAAAGCCAACGAAGGTCATGCCTGCGTCAAAGGCCGCTTTGCCTGGGGCTATGCCACCCATTCAGACCGTATCACTACACCCATGATCCGGTCATCAATCAATGAGCCCTGGCGTCAAGTATCCTGGGAAGAAGCCATCAATTATGCCGCCAGCGAAATAAAACGCATACAGGCCAAATATGGACAAAACTCGGTAGGCGCCATCTCTTCATCCCGTTGTTCAAATGAAGAAGTCTATTTAGTGCAGAAAACCGTGCGGGCGGCTATGGGCAATAACAATATTGACACCTGTGCCCGAGTTTGCCATTCACCCACCGGATTTGGCTTAAAACAAACGCTGGGGGAGTCAGCGGGTACGCAAACGTTTGAGTCCGTTGCCGATAGTGATGTGATCCTTATCATTGGTGCTAATCCGACTGATGCCCACCCCGTGTTCGGATCACGCTTAAAGAAACGATTGCGCCAGGGCGCAAAACTCATTGTTATTGATCCAAGAACCATCTCATTGGTATCCACGGCACATGCCAAGGCCGATTATCACCTGCCTTTAACACCCGGTACCAATGTGGCCATGCTTAATGCCTTTGCGCATACCATCATTTCTGAAAACATCCAAAACAAAGCGTTTATCGCCGAACGTTGTGATTCGGAAACCTTTAAAGAGTGGCTTGAATTTGTCTTGCTTGATGAAAATTCACCAGAATCAGCCGCCACGATAACCGGGGTTCCAGCCCAAACCATCCGTGAGGCGGCACGCCTGTTTGCCACGGGTGGCAAGGCTGCCATTTATTACGGCTTGGGTGTCACCGAACATAGCCAGGGTTCAACCGCCGTCATGGCCATTGCCAACCTGGCCATGATCACTGGCAATATTGGCCTGAGTGGCGTTGGCGTCAACCCCTTACGGGGCCAGAATAACGTACAGGGATCTTGTGACATGGGTTCATTTCCCCATGAATTTCCCGGTTACCGCCACGTATCCGATACGGCAACCCGCAACCAGTTTGAACAAGCCTGGGAGGTCAAGCTTGACGCAAACCCGGGCTTGCGCATTCCCAATATGTTCAATGCGGCCATCAGTGGCTCATTCAAAGGCCTGTATTGCCAGGGAGAGGACATTTTACAGTCAGACCCCAATACGCAACATGTAGAAGCCGCTTTAGCCAACCTGGAATGCCTGATTGTCCAGGACCTGTTCCTGAATGAAACGGCCAAATATGCCCATGTTTTTTTACCTGGCGCTTCTTTTCTGGAAAAAGACGGGACATTTACCAATGCCGAGCGCCGTATTTCGCGCATTAGAAAAGTCATGCGTCCCAAGTCTGGCATGGCTGATTGGGAAATAACCCAGGCCTTGTCAAATGCCCTGGGTTACCCCATGCAATACGAAAGCCCTAGCGACATCATGGATGAAATTGCGCGCCTGACCCCCACCTTCGCCTCGATCAGCTATGCCCATATCGAGAAAATGGGTGGCAGTGTTCAATGGCCCTGCAACCCCCAAAACCCAGAAGGAACGCCGATTATGCATATCGAGAGTTTCCCTCATGGAAAAGGAACCTTTGTACCTACCAAATATATCCCCACAAACGAGCGCACCAACAAACGCTTCCCGCTCATTCTTACCACCGGCCGTATTCTTACCCAATACAATGTAGGCGCACAAACGCGTCGAACCAGCAATACTGTCTGGCATGAAGAAGATTTGCTGGAAATCCATCCTCATGATGCATCAGACAGGGGAGTTGAAGATAACGACATCGTTCAGATTACAAGCCGGGTCGGACAAATTGCCATGAAAGCCAAGGTGTCCACTCGTGTACAACCCGGCGTTGTTTACACGACCTTCCACCATCCTGTTTCCGGCTCCAATGTCATTACGACCGATAATGCCGATTGGGCGACCAGCTGCCCCGAGTACAAAGTAACGGCAGTTCAAATAAGCAAGGTGGAAAATTATGTATCAGAATGGCAAAACCACTGGTTTACCACCGATAAGAAACAGCAGGACTTTTTGAAATTGGCGGATCCTGGTACGCATGAACAAACTGATTTGCTGTTGAAGCAAAAATAGCCATTGAACCCAGGACCCCTAAGCGGGTCCTGATTGCCATCTTTATATTTTTTATTTTTTAGTTGGCGGTTTATTGTACAAGTAACTGAAGCACAAGAATCAAGGACGAAAAAAAACCGCACAAGGCGGCTGTTTTTTATTGGGGTGACCGATGGGGCTCGAACCCACGACAACCGGAATCACAATCCGGGACTCTACCAACTGAGCTACGGCCACCACTGCAATAAAGATAGAACTATAGCAAGTACTTTCAGATTTGACAAGTCCGCTTTACAATAAAGTACATTTCTGTTGTTTTTTGTTGGATTATTGAATATATGACCGCTTTTTGGGCCTTTCTGCTTGAATACCAAACCCACCTGATATTTGGTTCGGGTTTGCTTATTGGATTGCTGGCCGCCATTCATGCAGCAATGACCAAGCGTGATGTCCGAGCTGCCATTGCCTGGGTTGGCGTGGTTATTCTATCGCCATTTTTTGGGGCGTTCTTGTATTTTTTAGTAGGCATTAACCGGATCAACCGCAGCAGGCGCCTGCAACACAATGAATATTTGCTTCAAGACCATTTAAATGGCAAATACCGGGAAACCGGCAATATTGCCGATATCTCCGGCCCCCAGTTCGAATCCCTGAAAAAAGCCGGCAACAAGTTAAGCCGCTTTCCCATCTGGAGCAACAACAGCATTACCCCACTGCTGGGGGGCGATGAAGCTTATGCAGCCATGATTGCCGCTATCGACAGCGCCACCAAAACCATTGCCATGCAAAGCTATATTTTTGACAATGACGTAATTGGCAAACGTATTGCACAGGCCCTGGTGCGTGCACGCCAAAGAGGCGTCACCGTTAAGGTCTTAATTGATGCCATTGGCGCCAAATATTCCCGGCCCTCCATTACGACCCTGTTCAAGAACACCGGCATTGATGTGGCCCTTTTTGAGGCGCATTTCTTCAGTTTCAAAATGCCCTACTCCAACTTGCGCTGTCACCGCAAAATCCTGCTGATTGACGGCCAGCTTGCGTTTAGCGGCGGCATGAACATCAGGGAAGGCTTTACCTCTGAAATAAGCCAGGGCACCCCCATGAAAGATGTCCATTTTCAAATAAGGGGGCCGCTGGTGTTTCAGCTATTGCTGGTGTTTTTTCATGACTGGTCATTTACCACCCATGAAAAACTCATGCCCGCCAACTGGATATCCACCCCTGAACCCCTGCCCCAATCAAATACTGCCGCCCGCTGCATTACATCGGGGCCCGATAACGACATTACCAGCACCCACCGGCTGATTCAGGCCGCCTGCGCGGTGGCGCAAAAGCACATTCGCATCCAGTCCCCCTATTTTTTGCCCGACCAGGTCTTGCTAGGTGCCCTGAATACCGCGGCACGCCGGGGCATCCGGGTAGATATCTTAATACCCGGTAAAAACAACCTGTACCTGGTCAATTGTGCCATGATGGCCCAGCTCAACCAGGTGCTGGACAGTGGCTGCCATGTCTGGCGCAGCAACGGCCCTTTTGACCATTCCAAACTGTTCACAATAGACGAAGGCTGGGCGTTGGTAGGCTCCTCAAACTGGGATGCCCGCAGCCTGCGCCTGAACTTTGAGGTAGATATAGAGGTGTATGATCGAACCTTCAGCACCCGCATTAGCCAACACATAGACGGTGAAATTGAAAAGGCTGTCCCTGTCACCCGGGACACGTTAAAATCAATCAGCTTTCTCAAACAGCTCAGGAATAAAATCATCTGGCTGGCTTCACCTTACCTTTAAATTGAAACGACAACGCCAATAAAAAATGAGCACAATCACTGAAAACAAAAAAGCCTGGCTGGTACTTGCCCTGACGCTAACCATTCAATCCCTCGGGTCCATGGTCTTGCTGATTCCGCCTGTGTTGATTCCGGTCCTCAGCACCGATCTCAACATTTCCACCAGCCACCTGGGCCTGTATATTGCCTGTGCCTACCTGACCGCCATGACCATGAGCGTTTGCACCGGCATGCTGCTCACCATAACCGGCCCCATTCGATTAAGCATACTGTGCATTGCCTCTTGCGCCATCGGGATGCTGCTTTTCCTGCTGGCGCCTTCTTTACCCACCCTGCTGCTCATGGGTGCATTCATTGGTGCCGGCTACGGTCCCATTACCCCTTGCAGTTCGCAAATCTTAATTAAAAATACGCCCAAACACCGGCTTAATCTGATTTTCTCCATCAAACAAACCGGTGTACCCTTGGGTGGTGTACTGGCTGCGCTCTTAATACCAGCCCTGCTCGAGATCATGAGCTGGTATTCAGCCATGCTGGTTATTTTACTGGTACTGATTGTGTTTGTGTGTATTGCCCTGTTTACCCCCAAAGACTGGGAACCCGAAAACACGGTTATTTCCACCTCTTTCAAAACCGAATTCATCAATGCCCTGAAAACGGTTTTTCGCACCCCCGCTTTACGCACGCTGGCCTTGTCTTCTTTCTGCTTTTCCATCTGCCAGCTTACCTTAATGACCTACGCCATTACGTTCCTGAATAAAGAACTGGGTTTTGCGCTGGTTATCTCCGGCCTGCTGCTGTCTTTTTCACAGGTTTCCAGCGTCATCGGCCGGATTTTCTGGGGCTGGCTGGCCGACCGGTTTTTTTCTCCGTGGAGCATGCTGGTCTTCCTGACCCTGGGCATGATTACCGCGTCATTGGCGGTGTATTCCATTAACCCCGATACCAGCACCCTGTTCATTGCCCTGTTTTTTATTTTATACGGTGCGATGGGTATTGGCTGGAACGGCGTTTACCTGACCGAAGTGGCCCGTAAATCGCCCGAAGGAAAATCCGGCTCTATCACTGGCGTGACGCTTTCAGTCACGTATTTGGGCGTGGTGATTGGCCCCCCGCTGATTGGCCAGGTATCTGAATCCATGGGCAGTTACGCCTATGGATTTTTATTCTTGCTGATCCCGCTTGGCATTGCGCTGTTATTGTTATTGGGTACGCGCAAGGCGTTTTAGGACTAAACGCGCCAAACCCGCCCCACTTTTTTAATCGACAACATTTACCCAAAGTACAAAAAAACCGGTTCATGCCTGAAACAAAATGCATGAACCGGTTTTTTTATGGGCTTGCGTATTAGCGGCAAGCCCTTTGGTATTCCTGGCAAGCCGGGCTACACCACACCCGGCCTTACCAAAGGTTTACCACAAGTAGGTAACGCTGGCACCACCACCGGCACCGCCACGGCCTGAACCGTTAACCGCACCTTTCAGCAGCCATTTGCCGTTTTCGGATACGGTAGAAAGACCAACCGCATAACCGGCTTCACCACGCCATGTACCACCACCGACTGAGAACGCGCTTTGACCGGGCTGATAAGCCTGACCAAGCGTTGCGACCGCAGTCGCTGCAGCCGTACCGGCATCGGCACGTTTTTCGGCACGACGGATTTCACCGCGCAAGGTACTGGTGGCACCTGAAATCATCTCCTGGGCCTGCTGGACGTTAACGGCATCGGTTGGGCCTTTACCTGCCGCAACGCCACTAATCACACGGGCTTCGCCGTTACTGTTGGCAAAGTTGACTTCCGTGCCATCGGTATTGCCACCTACGGAAATAACCCGGGTTGTTGAGTCTTGACGCACCAAACCAATTGAGGTGTTGTTATTGACTTGATCCTGCAAGCTGGCGACTGACGTATTCAGGCTTGTTAAAGCTCCACCCACATTATCAAAGGTTACCGTTTTTTTGCTGCCATCCTGCTGAATTTCCTGCAGTGCATAAAGCGGATTAACAAATGTGCCATCATCCTTGGCTTCTGCACCACCACCCAATGCACTGGCTGTAGCTTTCACCTGCTGATTGGTCGCATGCAACTGCTTGCCTGTCACAGCATCAGAACTGGTAGCTGAAAGCTTACCATCTTTCAAACCGGTCAGCGTACGCACGCCATCCGTACCCGTAAAGTCAACAATCGTACCATCGGTTTCACCACCCACGGTAATGTTACGTGTTGTGGCATCCTGTTTAACAATACCCGCTGTACCGTTTTGGATGCTGGCAAGATCACCTTCTATATTGGTAATTCGGCTTGTATTGGAAGTAACACGACCATCCAGATTTTCAAAAGCCTCACCCACTGTATGTACAGTTGTAGTATTACCCTTATTGGTACCATCATCAAGCACGTAATCAGGCCTTATTGCACCACCTGTAATAGGATCAACTGCGTTCAAGGCTGTCAAGGCAGTAGCTAGGTCAACATTGGTCGCATGTAATTGCTTGCCGGTTACCGCATCGGTACTGGTAGTAGACAGATCCCCCTCTTTCAAACCGGTCAGGGTACGGGCATCACCGTCTTTATTCACAAAGTTAACAACCGTACCACCCGAGGCAGCACCAACGGTAATGGATGCACTGTCATTAACCTGCTGAACCAAGCCGGCAGTACCATTCATCAGATTGGTAATATTGGTGGTATTAGAAGTAACACGACCATCCAGGTTTGTCAGTGCACCACCCACATTGTTAAACGTTATCGTCGTGCCTTTGTTAGTGCCATCATCCAGCACATACTCAGGGGCTTGTACCGTACCATCTGCCTTGACCTCAGCTCCACCACCCAGGGCGGCCAGGGTTGAATCAAGATTGGTATTGGTACTGAACAGCTGGTCACCGGTCACAGCATCAGTGCTGCCTGCCGCCAAATTACCATTAGCCAAGCCGGTCAGCGTACGAACCTCACCCTCTTTATTGGTAAAGTTAACAATCGTACCGTCGGTTTCACCGCCTACCGTAATGTCACGTGTTGTGGCATCCTGCTTAACAATACCTACACTACCCTTCGTGATATTGGTAATGTCAGTTTTAATAGTGCCAATATCACCTGTATTGGCAGTAACGCGACCATCCAGGTTTGTCAGTGCACCACCCACATTGTTAAACGTTGTCGTCGTGCCTTTGTTAGTACCATCATCAAGCACATACTCAGGGGCTTGTACCGTACCATCTGCCTTGACCTCAGCTCCACCACCCAGGGCGGCCAGGGTTGAATCAAGATTGGTATTGGTACTAAACAGCTGGTCACCGGTCACGGCATCCATACTGCCTGTTTTTAATTCACCATTGGCTAAACCGGTCAGCGTACGCGCATCACCAGTTTTATTGGTAAAGTTAACAATCGTACCGTCGGTTTCAGCGCCTACCGTAATATCGCGTGTTGTGGCATCCTGCTTAACAATACCTACCTCACCGCCCAACAACTTGTTGATATTGGTTGTATTATTATCAATATTGACGGCATTGCTACCCACATGGCCTGCCAACTCACCCAGCACTGAACCCACATCACCATGTTTGGCGCCTGCCAAGCCAGAGGTACCATAAGTAAGTTCATACTCAGGTGCTTGCAACGTACCATCTGCTTTGACTTCAGCACCACCACCCAACGCATCGGCAATATATTTATTCGTTGTATACAACTGGCCACCAGTTACGGCTTCGTTGCTGTCTGCATTGCCAATATCGCCAGCTGCCACACCAATCAGTTTACGATCATAAGCTTCTGGCCCCTGAGCAGTTGTGATGCTGCCAGAAAAATCTACTGCGACACCTTGTGTTTCCTGGCCAACAGTGATGTTGTCTGCCGGGTTAGGCTGGCGCACTAAACCACTGGTATTAATGTTAGTGATCGCCGCATCCAGTTGGCCAACGTTAACCGCATCGGTTAAGTTTTCACCTGCTTTCACATTGGTGATTTTACGCTCATTGCCAGCAGAACCCACGGAAACGGTATTAACTTCATTTGCAACTGAATTCTCACCAATTGCTATAGCTCCCGCGGCAAGAGCCTGTGCTTTTTCACCAATGGCAATAGCACCCGTTGCAAGGGCTTTAGCTTCATTTCCAAATGCAATTGAAGACTCTGTTGAGGCCGTTGCTTCTTTTCCATTTGAGCCCAAACCGGAGATTTTATTACCACCGATGGCGATGCCACCTTCTTTATTTAACGCATAAGAATCCGCTGTAGTATCGCAGTCTGCATCAGTAGATAAAAGTTTCCCATTGGTATCAAGCACATTCAGTGTAATATCCTCTCCGGCCACCACCAGATCAAGTATATCAGTAACACCAAGAGTACCAAGCAAAGGGCCAACTACTGGTAAACCAGTCAAAACCGGATAAAGAATATCCCCAACCACCACATCTGTTATCACACTGTTAGGCAAGCTGACTCCTGCACAAGCACTTACCAACTGTGCCTGCGCAGACCCCATCGCCCCAAACCCCAAAGCAGCAGACAACGCTGTTGCAGCCAGTAGTTTACGGCCAGACTTACCCTTGTTTTTTGTGTTTTCAGAAACCGCCACATAGGTTCCTGTTTGCTCATTGAAAATGCTTTTGTGAATCCGGTTCATCCTCTAATCCTTTTTTAATACCAGACAGATACGAATTTTCGTTGTCTTAATTAACCACTCTTATCAATCATATAAAAAAAACGGACAATTTACATTAAATTACTTTTATTGATACTCCTGTTATTTTGAAAAATAAAAAATATAGTATTACAAACCAATGAGTTATGTGTTTTTCTCATTTTAATTGCAAAAATTAACTTTTCATTTCCTTACAATAATGACTGATTATTGTCTTATATAAACAACCCATTGAATTTTAAATATTTCTATTGGTAAATATTTAAAACAAAAAGCCTGCATCTCAATATTGAAATGCAGGCTTTTTTAATTCTTAAGAAAGCCCCGCTTTCCCGGCGGGACTTTTAAAGATAGTTGATTTGGCTAGAAATTAATCAACCAGTTTTACAGCACCTTTCATTAGGGCAGAATGGCCAGGGAAAGAGCAGAAGAAAGTGTAATCGGTATCAGCTACCAGGTCTTTAACAGGGAACGTTACGGTTGTGGATTCACCGCCACCAATTAGTTTAGTGGCTGCAACCACACGCTCATCGCCTTCTTTAACATAGTTGTTGGCGACACCCGCTGCAATACCTTCGTTGGCTACCGCTTGCATCTCTGCAGTTTTGGCAATAACAACGTTATGACCCATGGCTGCTGCAGGCAATTTACCTACGTGCTTCAAGTTAATAGTAAATTCTTCGCATGTTTTGCTAATGGAAATTTCTTTCGTGTTGAATTGCATGGCATCGTTAGATTCAATTTCTACAACACATTCAGCAGCCAGTACGGGGGTTGCGGCAACAGACAGAACGGCAGCAAGTGCCAGTTTTTTGAAAGACATATATTTCTCCTGTGAAAAAAACTTTTATACTTACGTATCATACGATAAGTTATAAGCTCATATTCAGTATTAAACACTATTTCTTCCGAATAGTTGAGTAAAACAGTAGTCTTTGTTGATAAAAATCAAGGGAATACCCTAGACATTTGTAATGAGAACAAAAATTGATACTATACTGATTAGTTGCGAATCATTTAATAACAAATCATACAAACTGCATTGATTTTTCTGGCAATCTGGCAAAAAAACGACTAGCAAGCAACACCTGAAAAAGCCAACCTTTTCTAAAGATCAAAGTTTGCCACATACTGACTCAAACCGCACAGTAACAAAACCAATAAAATCACTCTTCTCCTTTTAAGTTTCATTAAAACACCACCAAAAAACATAAAAATAACAAAACACACCTCCACACTCAAGCATTAAAATCTTCTTTTGACTTTCTGCTTGCTTATATAAGCATAAGCACACCAGCACAAAAGAGGAATAATGCTTACTTCATACAAGCAGTATTGCGGCAAACTGCAAACCGAAAACCGCTACCGCCAGCTTTTTCTATTGCCCCAGGGTAAAGCGCATCTTGATTTTTCCAGTAACGATTACCTTGGCCTTAGCCAACAGCCAGCACTGGTACAGGCCGCCACCAAGGCCGGAGAATGCTGGGGCGCGGGTGCCACCGGCTCTCGCCTGCTGTCTGGTAATAGTGAGCTTTGCGAGTCCTTTGAAAAGCGCATTGCCCAAGACAAGGGCACCGAAGCTGCGCTGGTATTCAATTCAGGATTTCAGGCCAACCTGACCGTCTTGGCCAGCCTGCTGGACAAGCGGGTTTTAGCTGCCCGGCCACTGGTGTTTTTTGACCAGCTGAATCATTCAAGCCTGTATAACGCCATTTTCTTAAGTGGCGCCGAACTGGTTCGCTACCAACACAATGATATGAGTCATTTAGCTAGCCTGATGCAAGCCCACCATCTCGAGAGACGCCCCAAATTCATTGTGGCGGAAACGGTCTATGGCATGGATGGCGACAAAGCTCATTTAAATGAAATAGTTGCACTGGCAGAAGAGCACAAGGCATTTGTCTATCTGGATGAGGCGCATGCCACCGGACTATTCGGTCCGCAAGGCTATGGCCTGTCAACCGAAATACAGTTTAATCGGGTACCGCACCTGGTGATGGGTACGTTCAGCAAGGCATTGGGAGTGAGTGGTGCGTATATTGCCTGCAGCCGGGACATCAGCAATTACATTATTAATAAAACCACCGGTTTTGTGTACTCAACCGCCCCCTCCCCACTTGTGGTGGGTGCCGCCCAAAAAGCCTGGGAATGGGTGCCTGATTTTCAACCAGAAAGACAAACGCTGTTTGCCATGGCACAGCATTTACGCAATGAGCTGTCTGCCGCCGGTTTTGATACCGGATTGTCCAACACCCACATCGTGCCCGTCATTTTAAAAGACGAAAAACGCACCCTGGACGCCAAGCTAAAGCTGGCCAGCCAAGGCATTATTGTGTCGGCCATTCGCCCACCAACCGTGCTGCCAGCGCAGTCACGCCTGCGCCTGGCACTTAACACCACCCATACCGAACAGGATATTGAAAAAACCATTGCGATCATCAAAACCCTATAGAGGTAATCATGAGCGTATTTATTACCGGCACAGACACCCACATAGGCAAAACCCTGGCCAGCGCCTGGCTCTGCCTGCATGCTGACAGCGATTATTTCAAGCCCATACAAACGGGCAGCATTGAAGGCACGGACAGCACTTTTGTCGCAGGCATTATCAAAAACCGAGTGCATCTGGAAAGCTATCTATTCAAGGCGCCAGAATCTCCCCATACTGCCGCACAGGCAGAAAACAGTGATATAGACATCACCACCATCAAGCTGCCCGCCGTCCACCGTCTGGTGGTTGAGGGCGCTGGCGGTTTAATGGTCCCGCTTAACCGGGAGCATCTCATGATAGACCTGGCACAGGCGCTTGGCCTGCCCGTGCTACTGGTTGCCAGTACCAAACTGGGTACCCTGAATCATACCCTGCTAAGCCTTGAGGCCTTGCACGCACGACAGATGCCCGTAGCGGGAATTATTTTGAACGGCCCCGGCAACCCCCGGCTTAAGGAAACGCTTGAGCATTTCGGGCAAAGCCCGGTTCTGGCTGAAATCCCCCCGCTTGACGCCATTAATACACACTCCCTGCAAGCGCTTAAGCCAGGCCCCCAACTACTGAATTTATTTAATATGGATGATAACAATGAGCTTGAGTTCGCGTGATAAAAAACGGGTCTGGCACCCCTTTACCCAAGAGAAAACTGCCGGCCTGCCGATAGCCATCAAAAAAGGCAAAGGCTCTTATCTGTATGATGAACAGGACAATACCTATCTGGATTTGATTTCCAGCTGGTGGGTTAATTTATATGGCCATGCCCATCCGGAAATCGCACAAAGTATTTACCAGCAAGCCACAACACTGGAGCATGTTATTTTTGCAGGTTTTACCCACGAGCCTGCCGTACAGTTGTGCGAAACCCTGGACCCCCTGTTGCCAGCATCCCTGTCCCGTTTTTTCTTTTCAGACAACGGCTCTACCAGTGTTGAGGTTGCCCTGAAAATGGCTTACCAATATTGGAAGAACAAGGACGGCAAGGAAAAAAAATTATTTATCTGTCTTGAAGGCGGCTACCACGGCGATACCGTTGGTGCCATGTCGGTTGGTTCGGAATGTGGCTACCATGACCATTTCAGGGAATTGTTTTTCAATGTCTTAAGCATTCCTTTTCCGGCCACCTGGGATAATGACAAAAACGTAGAAGAAAAAGAATCCCGTTCTTTAGCGATTTTGCAAAGCCATCTGGAACAAAACCCGGGACAAATTGCCGCCCTTATTATTGAACCCCTGGTACAGGGTGCCAGCGGAATGCGTATGTGTCGCCCATCATTTATCAAAAAAGTGGGGGAGCTGATCCATGCACACGACAGCCTGCTTATTTTTGATGAAGTCATGACCGGGTTTGGGCGTACTGGCAGTAATTTTGCCATGGAACAAACCGGCATCGTCCCCGATTTTGTGTGTTTATCCAAAGGCATCACAGGCGGTTTTCTGCCTTTGGCCCTTACGGTTACCAGTCCTAAAATTTATGAGGCTTTTTTAAGTGATGAATGGAAATACGCTTTCTCGCATGGCCATTCTTATACCGCAAACCCGCTGGCCTGCGCCGCTGCCGTTACCGCAACCCGGTTGCTGCAAAGCGAGGCAACCCAACAGGCCATGCACGCCATTAATATAGCGCATCAGCAAGGCCTGGCAACGCTTAAGGCCAATGGAAGGCATATTATGCACACCCGAATTCAAGGCACTATTGCCGCCTTTGATCTTGCCACACCAGCACAAGGCAAACGCAATACCGGCAGTTCCCTGCCCAGGCAATTCATGCGTGAAGGCCTGATACTTAGGCCAATCGGCAACACGATTTATTTAATCCCCCCCTATTCAACCACCCCAGAGGAATTGCTAAAGGCCTATGAAAAAATAGAACGGGTATTAGGGTAAAAAATCGCATGTTAACAATGACACTTCCTCCATATTTTTCAAGCAAAAGAAAATATCAAAATTGCCAATCGGAGCAAAAAAGCGGATTGCCTTGATGTATTACCTGAATATCAGCCACAAACAAAAAAACCCCTGCTCTAAAAGAGCAAGGGTTTGCATTCTTACTGATTCGGTTTTAAACCGATGGTGCTCATGGCGAGACTCGAACTCGCACAGCTTTCGCCACTACCCCCTCAAGATAGCGTGTCTACCAATTCCACCACATGAGCATGAAGTGTGTTCTGGAAAGCATTAAATTATAACGCATTTCCCAGAAAATTGTTACTGCTGCGTATTTTCTGTTGAATTTTCAGAAGCCGGTGCGGTTTCTGTTGGCGTTTCTACAACAGTTTCAGGCGTGGCAGATGCTGCGGGTGTCGCTTCTGTTTCCGGTGCAACTGTAGCTGTTTGTTCAACTGGGGCAACAGGCGCAGGCACAGCAGACGACGCTGGCGCAGCGGGTGTTACCAGGCTACCGGCAGCCGGTGCCGCCGGAACAGCATCACCACTAAGAGGCGCCACTGGCAAAGCGGGATTTTGTGGCTGAAAACCTTCCATCAGACCACTGCCGCCAGTTTGGCTTGTTGCTGATTCTGGCGATGCATTGCCCAAATAAGCAAGACCTGCGGTAGCTGCAAAAAACAGCACGGCAACCCATTTGGTTGCACGCGAGAAAAAGTTTGCCGCCCCCGTGGAACCAAATAAACTACCGGCGGAACCACCCCCAAAGGAAGAACCCATATCGGCGCCTTTGCCCTGTTGCAGCAACACGAGCACAATGACGCTTAACGCAGCAATCACCTGTACTACGGTTAGCAATGGATATAAATATGAAGGCATAAAAGTAAAACTCCAAAAATATTAAGCAGTCGCAATATTCAAAAATTCTTCGGCAACCAGCGCAGCGCCACCAACCAGTGCGCCATCAATGTCGGCCATGGCAAATAAACTTGCCGCATTGGCAGCCTTAACGCTGCCACCATATAAAACCTGAACGTTTCCGGCCCCAATCGCGTTTAGCTGGGCACGGATATAAGCATGCACTTCCTGAGCCTGTTCTGGCGAAGCGGTAAGACCGGTACCAATAGCCCAGACAGGCTCATAGGCAATAACCATTTTATTCACCGCCTGCTCACCCAAAGCAAGTACCGGGGCCAGTTGCGCCTGAATGACCGCAAGGGTTTTTTCCTGTTCGCGATCTTGCAAGGTTTCTCCAACACAAACCACCGGTGTAATATTATGGGCCAGTGCAGCCTGTGCCTTTAAGGCCACCTGTTCGCTGGTTTCACCATGCAGGGCGCGACGCTCCGAGTGACCAACCAGCGCCCATGCACAATTGAAATCGTTAAGCATAGAGGCAGAAACTTCACCGGTGAACGCACCGGATTCCTGCCAACTGACATCTTGCGCCCCCCATGACACAGAGCTGCCAGCCAAAACCTGCGACACCTGTGCCAGATAAGGGAAAGACGGACAAACAGCAATTATACAGTGGTTATGCGCACCCGTATTTTCCACCCCATCGCGAATGCCTTTCAAAAGCACTTCATTGGCAGCCAGGCTGCCGTTCATTTTCCAGTTTCCAATAACCAGTCGCTGACGCGTTTTTGCTGTTGTCATAGTTAAATCCGGCTTGTAAATATACGGGTTAAATTTAATTAACCTAATATTCTAACCCGTATAGAGCCGCTTTGTCTTTAATTTTCAAAAGTCAAAATAATTTTACCAATCTGCTCACCCGCATCCATCATGGTATGTGCGTCTACCACTTTTTCAAAGGGGAAGGTAGCGTGAATAACCGGCTTGATTTTTCCTGCCTCGAGCAATGGCCAGACATGCGTTTGCAAAGATTGGGCAATGTCAGTTTTAAAGGCGGGTGAGCGTGGACGCAGGGTTGAACCGGTAATGGTAAGACGACGACGCATTAGCTGACTGGTGTCTATCGTTGCTTTACTACCACCCAGCTGGGCAATAATCACAATACGGCCGTCATCGGCCAGACTATTGATATTGCGATTAGCATACTCACCCGAAACCATATCCAGAATGACATTAACACCCTTGCCATGGGTAAGGGTTTTTATTTCCTCGACAAAGTCCTGGGTTTTATAGTTAATACCTTTGTTGGCACCCAAGGCCTCGACTGCCTTTACGCGCTCATCGCTACCCACGGTTGCGTAAACGGTATTACCAAAAGCACGCGCCAATTGAATCGCGGTTGTTCCGATTCCGCTTGCACCGCCATGCACCAGCAAGATTTCATCCTTGGCCAGGGCGCCGCGATCAAACACGTTGGTCCAAACCGTAAAATACGTTTCAGGCAAACCAGCGGCTTCCACGTCACTTAGGCCCTTGGGAATAGGCAAGCAGTTACCGGCAGGCGCTGCGCAGTATTCGGCATAACCGCCACCTGGGGTTAAGGCGCACACTTTGTCGCCAATCTTAAGATTGGTACCCGAAACATCACCGTCCACAATCACACCCGCCACTTCCAGGCCTGGCAAATCAGAGGCATCAGCCGGTGGCGGATAAGAACCTTTGCGCTGGAACACATCAGGGCGATTAATACCCGCTGCGCTCACTTTAATTAAAACCTCACCGGCTTTTAGTACCGGCTTCTCACGTTCTACCACAGTTAATACTTCCGGCCCACCCGGCTGTGAGATTTCAATTGCTTTCATTGTCTTCTTCCTTTTTTCCAAGATCAG
The DNA here is from genome assembly GCF_016595155.1 of Advenella mandrilli. Lineage (GTDB taxonomy): Bacteria > Pseudomonadota > Gammaproteobacteria > Burkholderiales > Burkholderiaceae_B > Advenella > Advenella mandrilli. The sequence continues at coordinate 57,611 of NZ_JAENGP010000001.1, read as the reverse complement.
GGTAATCAAGCGCTCTATTCTAGCAGGGTCTGACAAACACAAGCCATTTGGACAAGACTTTGCGTACAGACCCTGAATAGATGCAGGCAATAAAAATACAGTGAGCATCAAATAAAAAAGGGGCCGTTTCCAGCCCCTTCGATTTTGCTTTATGTATTTGGCAGGATTTAGACTGCCACGCTTTCCAAACGAGGCGCAATCATGTTTTCAGGGCGCAAAATATCAGCCAGCACCTTTTCATCAAGCAGGTTCTCTTCTTTAACAAGCTCAAGAACACCGCGTCCTGTTTCAAGCGCTTTTTTGGCAATGCGCGTTGAGTTTGCATAACCAATAAACGGATTCAGGGCAGTTACCAGGCCAATTGAGTTTTCTGCCAGGGCGCTACAATGGGCTGCATTGGCGGTAATGCCATCAATACACAATTCCCTAAGCATATCCATTGCACGCGATAACAGGCAAATTGAATCAAACATTTTATAGGCAATTAATGGCTCCATCACATTCAGCTGCAACTGGCCCGCTTCGGATGCCATGGTAATAGCCACATCATTACCAATAATTTCAAAAGCAATCTGATTGACCGCTTCTGGAATAACCGGATTAACTTTGCCCGGCATGATAGAACTGCCCGGCTGACGGGCCGGCAAATTGATTTCGTTAATCCCCGTACGAGGACCACTGGAAAGCAAACGCAAGTCATTACAGATTTTGGATAATTTAACTGCAGTACGCTTAAGCATGCCTGACAGCAATACAAAATCACCCATATCATAGGTGGCGGCAACCAGATCAAACGATGATTTCACGGGCTGCGCACTAATTTCAGCTAATTTACCAACGGCCAGCTGCTGATAACGAGGGTCGGTATTAATACCTGTACCAATGGCGGTACCACCCAGATTAACCGCCGTTAACAAGTTGGAAGCCACTGAGCGCAACAAGGGGATATCGTCAGCCAAGGTAGACGCAAAAGCCTTGAATTCTTGCCCCAGGGTCATTGGAACCGCATCCTGAAGCTGGGTGCGTCCCATTTTAAGGATATGATCAAACTCATTTGCCTTAACCACAAATGATGCAGTGAGTTTATCCAGGCTTGTTAACAACGCCTCATGACTGAACAACAAACCTAACCTGATTGCTGTTGGGTAGGTATCATTGGTTGATTGAGACATGTTCACGTCATTATTAGGGTCCAGATAGTGGTACTCACCCTTGGCGTGATTCATGGACTCAAGCGCAATATTGGCAATGACTTCGTTGGCGTTCATGTTGGTAGAGGTCCCTGCCCCACCCTGGATCATGTCTACCACAAATTGATCATGAAACTCGCCCCCGATAATTCGTTGACAGGCCTTTTTGATTGCCTCACATTTTTCTTTTCCAAGATGTCCCAGCTCACAATTGGCCTGGGCAGTTGCCTGTTTAACCATGGCAAATGCATTGATAAAATCAGGGTAGTGAGATAATGGAATGCCAGATAGCCTGAAATTTTCAATTGCTCGTAGTGTTTGGACACCATAGTAAACATTATCGGGGACTTCTTTAGTTCCCAATAAGTCTTTCTCTATACGGTACGACTTATTAGTTGACATATTAAAATTTAACAAAATAACGACTTGCGTCGCGTTAATAAAAAAACGGAAGATGACCCCATACTAACAAATTTGACATTGCGCGGGCATCCAAACACAAAAAAAGCCCTTTAATGAGCACCTTTTGTGTTTGCTTCTTCGCGTCCAACTTTATATACCTGCTCATAAAATAACAATAAAAAAACCCCGGACCATTGCTGAATCCGGGGTTTTTGCATACTGGCGGAAGCTGTGAGATTCGAACTCACGGAGGGCGCAAACCCTCGCCGGTTTTCAAGACCGGTGCATTCAACCGCTCTGCCAAGCTTCCTTTTTCTCTCTGGTGCACTCGGCCGGAATCGAACCGGCACGGGCGCAATGCCCGAGAGATTTTAAGTCTCTTGTGTCTACCTATTCCACCACGAGTGCGAAACACTTAAGAAAGAAGAAATATAGCATGGCAATTTAAATGCTGTCTACAAAACGTTATTAAAAACAAATATTCCCCTGAAAACCATGACATTTTTACAACATTATTAAGAATAACCTTATAAAACCCGTTACAAACCCGTTAAAAAATCAACCAGCAAAGCCTTCATTATTTCAATTGGTTCCAAATATACCCTTTTTTAATTATTACTTTCATTTGGGTGGCTTTGCGAAACAAATTGGAAATAGGCATTGCCTGATAATGAGCCTATAGTGCTGTACAGTAAAGATTCAGCCCATCAAGCTTTGCACGAGGTTAGACATGAAAAAAATTCTTGCAGTATTGGCCCTGACTATTGGCCTTGCCGGTTGCGTCATTGATGATGGCTATGGCTATTACAATGATTATTATAGCCCCGGATACAGCAGCGGCTATGGCTACACCAATTCTTATTACACCACCAATAACTACCGATATTACGATAACAACAGCCGTCGCTGGGTAACCCGCAGTCATGCCGATCAGAAACGGCATTGGGATAATGACAGAAAAAACACCAATCGCCACAACTGGAACCGCAAACCCGATCGAGCCCGCCACGACGCAAAACCCAACACGCCTCCCCGTCAATCGATAAAGCGTAGCAATCAAAAAAACCCCTGGATTGAACGCACTCAAAGCAACCGCCGCATTGAAAAAAACCAGAATACCGTTCGTCGTCCTGCCTTCAACAGGAACGAGAGGCCACAATCAAATCTGCGCCCATCAAGAGAAAGAAGCACCGATAATCGCTCTGAGTCACGTCGCCGAGCCAATGATAGTCGCTAACGTAATAGCCAAATTCAAATACCTGCAGGAGTTCACATGAAGAAATTATTATTGCCATTTTTTACCGCTGCCGCGTTAAGTATGGGGTCAGCGGCTAACGCACAAATTAACGTTGACATTGGAATAGGCTTACCCGGCGTTGTTGTGGAAAGACCGCATCGCCATTATGCACCACCACCGGTGGTTTATGTAGAGCGTCACCGTCATGTCCATCCAAGAGCCATTTATTATGATGATCACCCCAGGTATGGGCATAAGCACTACAAAAAACACAACAAAAAGCATTTTAAAAAACATGGTCACCCTCACCACAGGCATTACCGTGGCAGAGATTAATGTTGTTTTTTTGCTTTTTTGATGCAAACCTCACTTAAAGGCTTGCAAAAAACAAGGTAGTTATGTCATAATTCTTTCTTCACTGCTTAACACAGCGAAGAAAACAAGTCGGGGCATAGCGCAGCCTGGTAGCGCATCTGGTTTGGGACCAGAGGGTCGTAGGTTCGAATCCTACTGTCCCGACCATAAATTCCCAAGAATACCAACAAGTTAGCCGCTTAACAGTTAATTAAACTGAAGCGGCTTTTTTGTGTCTGCGTGACTTTTGCGTGACGTATGACACGCTTTATTTACTATTCAAAAGTCAGTCCCCCTCACTCAGTTCCCACTTACTCAGCACTCACTCAGTCAGTTGCCTCACACCCACACCCTCTGCTGATAAAAATCAAATCCTCCATTAATAAAAATAATTAATATGATTTTTTGGCTCTGAAGGTATATATTTATTTGTTACTAAAGAAAACAAAAGGTATTCGTTGCTTGCAGAATCTGCACCGGCTTTTTATCTTATAAAAATAAAACAGACACAATTTTTATTTCTACTTCAAGGATAGTAACTATGTTGTATTTTAAAAAAACCATACTGGCCGCCGGCATGGCAATGGGCTTCCTGGGTTTTGCAGCACAGGCCGAAGAAAGCAAATACCCCGATCGTCCTGTTAACATGGTCATCCCGTTTACGGCAGGCGGCCCTACCGATAACGTTGCCCGTTCACTGGCCGAAGCCATGCGTCTGCCACTGGGCGAAACCGTCATTGTTGAAAACAAGGCAGGTGCAGGTGGCACGATTGGCACCACTTATGTGGCCCACCAAAAGCCTAACGGCTACAATATTTTGCTTATGCACATCGGGTTTTCTACCGCTCCATCACTCTATAAAAAACTGGGCTATGATCCTGCTAAAAGTTTTGAGCCTATCGGCATGGTCGTTGATGTTCCCATGACCATTATTGCCCGCGAAGACTTTCCAGCCAACAACATGAAAGAGCTGGTTGAGTATGTAAAAGCACACAAAGATGAAGTCACGCTGGCCAATGCCGGTGTGGGTGCCGCCAGCCATCTGTGTGGCACCATGCTAATGTCCGCCATGGATGTAGACCTGCTAACTATTCCTTATAAAGGCGCTGCACCCGCCATGAATGACCTGCTGGGCAAACAGGTAGACTTACTGTGCGACCAAACCACCAATACATCGCAGCAAATCCTGGGCAAAAAAGTAAAAGCCTTTGCCATTACCAGTGCAGAACGCTCTCCTACCCTTCCAGACCTGCCAACCATGCAGGAAGAAGGCTTTAAAGACTTTCAGGTTGGTATCTGGCATGCCTTATGGGCACCGGCTGGTACCCCCAAACCGGTGATGGAAAAACTGGAGTCTTCCCTGGCAACCGCTTTAAAAGATCCAAAATTTGTAGAACGCATGGATAAACTGGGCGCCACCGTACTTGAAAACGACGCCAACCCAGCCGCCCTGGAAGCCAAGGTAGAACAGCAAATCCCGGTATGGGCAGAATTGTTCAAAAATGCAGGTGTTGAACCACAATAAGCCTGTTCACCATATATCTCTAGCGTAAGCCAAACACCCTGAAAGCAGTCACGCACCGGAACCCAACCGGTGCGTGACGCTGCATTTCAGACAAACGCCCTATAGGCAGCCAGTCGTTGCGCTTTCCGCCTTAAATCCTCTTGCGAACCATCATTCACTATAATGGATGAAAACACTTTCCAGTCTGCTGGTACCGGCTCAAAACTGCCCGTTTGTGCATCCAGTACGCCTACCGTAGCATCCGAAGGGTCTTTGCCTTCCTGCGCCCTTTTAATAATGCGTTCTTTCATCATGTGTTCGGGTGCCTCACAAGCCACCAGCCTGAATGGTACACCCAAACGGACAGCAAGATGATGGAACATCACACGCTCTGCCTGACGCAAAAAAACGGCATCAATAATGGCCGTGAACCCTGACTGCAACAGCGTTTCGGCAAGTTCAAGCAGGCAGCGGTAAACCCGTTGGCTGGCCTCTGGCGAATAAAGCACTTCTTTGCTTACCACCCGTCCATTTTTTGGCGTTACGTTAAACAGGCGTTTGCGCTCGGTATCGGAACGTAGCCGTATACCACCTATAGCGTCAGCCAGCATTTGTGCCATGGTAGACTTTCCTGAACCACTCAAGCCATATACCAGCACCAATTCCACCTTCTTTTCAGAATAAACAAAACTTTTTGCCAAGGCCCAGTATTGGCTGAATTTTTCTTTATTGCCTTGCATTAAGGCAATTTTAGCTCTTACCAATGCCCGGTAAGCCGCATATTCATGCAAAAGCCGCAGCCCCTCATAATCACCGCTTTGTTCCAGATAAAGATTAATTAAACGCGACGCAAGCTCAGGCTGCCGGTTGGCATGCAAGTCCATATACGTAAAGGCAATATCGTTAATCACATCAATATTGCTTAAGGTCTCATCAAACTCCAGCGCATCAAATGCCATCACCCGGTCTTGCCACAGCACAATATTACCCAGGTGCAAATCACCGTGGCAAGGCCTGAAAAACCCCTGTTGAATTCGTTGGTCACGCCATGGCAAGTGGCTGTCAAACGTTGCGGCAAGGTCTTGTCTGAAACCGTCCCACTCTGTGGCTTCTGGCATGGTTGAAAATTGTGGATGGGACTTGATTTCCTCAAAGCTTTCAAGCAACCAGTCTAGCGTGGTTTTTTCATTCACCACGGTGGCAGACAAACGCGGCAAAGACTCATGAAACCGGGCCAAATGCCGGGCCAGTGTTTCTACCAGTGAAAACGTCAGTGTCCCTGCGCGCGCCATCACGGCAAATTCCTGCGTGGTATCAAAACGGCGCATTTTTACCAGCCAGTCTATAACCGCTTCCTGGCCATTAATATCAGGCGCTTGCAGACTACCGGTTACCGGCAATACATCCAGGTACAATTCCGGTGCCGTGCGCCGGTTTATCTCCAGCTCTTTAAGGCAAAAATGATGCCGGCTTTCCAGGGTGGAAAAATCAAGAAAAGGCAATGTGAGCGGCTTTTTAAGTTTATAGGCAAACTTACCGGCCAAAATGATGGTTGAGATATGCGTTTGCAAGACCACCACCTGCGTACCAGCCTGTGCTTCAAGCTTTTGGCACAGGCCTTTTACCATTAACGCATGGTTATCCAGCAAATTATCCCGCTGCGGTAAATCTGTCATGCTCTCCATCCATTCAATAAGTTGCCTTGAAAGACAACAGCCTGAGCCCGTTTAAAACCACCAACAGGCTTGCCCCCATATCTGAAAAAACCGCCATCCACATGGTGCCCATACCCGCCAGGGTTAGCACCAGAAACACCAGTTTAATACCCAGCGCCAAAACAATATTCTGCACCAGAACCCGATAAGTAGCACGGGACAATTCAATAAAACGGGGTATTTTTCGTAAATCATCATCCATCAAGGCGACATCCGCCGTCTCAATGGCCGTATCAGTCCCCATTACCCCCATCGCAAAACCAATATCCGAACGGGCCAGAGCTGGCGCATCGTTAATGCCATCGCCAACCATACCTGCCATGCCGGACTTTTGCAATTCACCAATGGCATCCAGCTTGTTTTCGGGCATTTGCTGGCCCAGCGCACGATTTATACCCACCTGGCTGGCAATGGCCTGTACCGTTTGCTGATTGTCTCCTGACAGGATGATGGTTTTAACCCCCTGCGCATGCAACATCTTGATCGCTTGCCGGCTACCCGGCTTGATGGTGTCTGCCACCGCAAAAACCGCCAACACCTGGTTCAGGCTGCGCAGTATCACCACCGTTTTCCCCTGGCTTTCATAAGTATGAATGGCCTGGGTTACAACTGCATTAAGCAAGCCCTTATCAAGCGCATGACGCGGGCTTTCCAGTATATATTCAACCGCATTGATGACTCCCTGTACACCCCGGCCAGCCAGGGCCTGGAAATCATCTACCGCATGAAACGGCAAGCCGTCTTTCCTGACAGCCTGCGCCACCGCCATGGATACCGGATGGTCAGACAAACTGGCCAGGCTGGCTGCCAATGTTCGTACCCCGGTTTCATCCAGGCTTGTTCCAACCCTGTTTTCTGCATCCCGGGCAACTGAAACGTTTTCTGTCATAAACATCATATCGGTTTGCACCGGTTTGCCCTGCGTGATGGTGCCGGTTTTATCAAGAGCCAGCCAGCGCAGTTTGCGGGCTTTTTCCAGATAGGCCGCCCCTTTAACCAGCACACCATGCCGGGCTGCGGCCGTTAAGCCACTAACCAGCGTAACCGGTGTAGAAATAACCAGGGCGCAAGGGCAGGCAATTACCAGCAACACCAGCGCCATGTAAATGGCCTCTAGCCAGGCAGTACCAAGCACAAGGGGCATGAACACAGCAAGCAGTAGCGCTAGCAGGCACACCACAGGCGTATAGTATTTGGCAAACTGGTCTACAAAGCGTTGCAAAGGAGCCTTACTGGCCTGGGCCTGCTCAACCACCCGAATAATACGGGCCAAGGTACTGTTTTCGGCCGGGGTATCCACCTTGAATTCCAGTAAGCCACTTTGGTTAATAGTGCCTGCATACAGCCCGTCACCTTGCCGCTTATCAACCGGCATACTTTCACCGGTAATGGGTGCCTGGTTAACCGTGGAATATCCCTTGATGACTGTTCCATCAAGCGGAATCTGCTCACCCGGCCGCACCCGGACAAGATCGCCTTTATCAACCTGCCCTACTGGCCATTCCACCCAGCCGCCATCCACCTGCTTAACCCAGGCGGTTTGGGGCACCATTTGCAACAAGTTGCCCACGGCATGACGGGCACGATCCAGTGATTTGGCTTCCAGCAACTCGGCAATGCTAAACAACACCATCACCATGGCTGCCTCGGGCCATTGCCCGATCAACAAAGCGCAACTTACCGCAATGGTCATGAGCGCATTAATATTAAGCTGGAAGTTGCGTAAGGCAATCATTCCCTTGCGATAGGTTCCCAGGCCCGATAAGGCCACTGCCAGTATCGCCAATAAAGCAGACAATACCCATGGCCACTCAGCCCAATGAATAATTTCTGAAGCAATCGCCAATAGGGCCGCAACCGGCAGTTTCCAGCCAAAGGACAGCCGGTTTTCTTGCTGGCCAACACCTGAAACAGCCTTATCCGCTTCTGCAGTTTGCGGATCAAAACCCAAAGATTTAATCGCCGCCAGAATGGCATCCAAAGCATGAGGTTGATGCACCACCAGCAATTCACGCTGCATCAAATTAAAACTCATGGCCATCACCCCTGCCGTATCTTCAAGCCGGGTTCGGATAAGCCGCTCTTCGGTAGGGCAATCCATTTGCATGATACGAATAGGGGTTTGCACGGCATCACCCGCCACCTGTTGAGACGGCAGATCCCTTAATCCCTGCGCTGTTTTTTTGGGGTTGTCATGAGCATGCTCATGATTGTGATTATGTTGCTGGCAGCAGCCTGACATGACTTACTCCATTTATGCGTTAATTCATTTATAATCATTAAACACCCTGTAGTAACTACAAGGTCAAGCATTTTCAGGAGCATTTTATGAAAATAGGTGAATTGGCCAGTTTGCTAAACTGCAAAGCGGAAACCATCCGCTATTATGAAAAAGAAGGCTTGTTACCCAAGCCTGGTCGCACTGCCAGCAATTATCGGCACTATGGTGATGAGCATGTTAAACGCCTGCGGTTTATCCGCAACTGCCGCTTACTGGATATGACGCATGATGAAATTCGCACGCTATTGCTGGTGCAAGATGAAAGCAGCAATAACTGTGCCTGCTTTAACCAGGTGATAGATGAACACCTGGGGCATGTAGATGCCCGGATCCAGGAACTGGTTTACCTGAAAGAGCAACTGGTAGACTTAAGAAAGCAATGCGAAACGGCGCAGGCAGTTGAAAACTGTGGCATTTTCAGGCAACTTTCCACCATGGAAAACACCAAACCACCCACACGCCATTCGCATTTATAACGGCATTAACCGAAACGACCGGTAATGTAATCTTCGGTTTCCTTGCGCTGTGGTTTAACAAAGACTTTCTCTGTTTCACCAAATTCCATCAACTCACCCAAGTACATATAGGCGGTGTAGTCGGAACAACGGGCAGCCTGCTGCATGTTATGAGTCACAATGGCAACGGTATAGTCGTTTTTCAACTCGGTAATCAGTTCTTCAATTTTCATGGTTGAAATAGGGTCAAGCGCAGAGCAAGGCTCATCAAGCAACAACACTTCAGGCTTAATTGCCACACCACGCGCAATGCACAAACGCTGTTGCTGGCCACCCGACAAACCATTACCGCTTTGGCCCAGTTTGTCTTTCACTTCATTCCACAAGGCCGATTTTGTAAGCGCCCACTCAACCCGCTCGTCCATTTCAGCCTTGCTGAGTTTTTCAAACAACTTGACACCAAAGGCAATATTGTCATAGATACTCATGGGAAACGGGGTGGGTTTTTGGAAAACCATCCCCACTTTTGCACGAATCAATGAAATATCAGTATTGGTGGTAAGCAGATTTTCACCATCAAGATTGATCTCACCCTCTGCACGCTGGCCAGGATAGAGTTCAAACATGCGGTTAAAGGTACGCAACAGGGTGGATTTCCCACAACCTGAAGGACCAATGAAAGCGGTTACCTTATTGCGGGCAATACGCATGTTGACGTCTTTGATCGCATGAAAACCACCATAATAAAAGTTCAGGTTTTTAACTTCGATCTTTGTCTCATCGACTGGAACCAAATTTTCCATTTCAATTTCCTAAAATCTGTATATCGATAATCTGTTTACTTACGGAACAAACTGCGGGCCAGGATATTCAGGCCTAGTACCAGCAAGGTAATAAGTGTTGCTCCTGCCCAGGCCAATTCGTTCCAATCTTTAAAGGGACTGGCCGCGTATTGATAAATAACCACCGGCAGGTTAGCCATTGGGGCATTCATGTTCCAGCTCATGAACTGGTTGGACAGCGCGGTAAACAGCAAGGGAGCCGTTTCACCCATAATGCGGGCCACTGCCAACAGGACACCGGTAATAATGCCTGAACGTGCGGCACGGTAACAAATCATGGTCACAATACGCCATTTGGGGCAACCCAAAGCCGCTGCGGCTTCGCGCAAACTGTTTGGAACCAGCATAAGCATGTTGTCGGTGGTACGCACCACAACCGGAATAACCAGAATGGATAATGCCAGCGCACCCGCCCACCCCGAGTAATGCCCTACATTGGACACATACAGTGAGTAGATGAACAAACCAATAATAATGGAAGGGGCCGAGAGCAAGACATCGTTCAGGAAACGGGTAGCCGGGGCCAGCCATCCACGGCTGCCATATTCAGCCAGATAAGTGCCAGCCATAATACCAATGGGCGTGCCAATAATGGTACCTACTGCCGACATTAGCACAGAGCCAACAATGGCATTGGCCAAACCACCCGAATCACCCGGCCCGGGCGTAATGTCGGTAAACAGGGTAAAGGACAGCGATGCCCCGCCCTTGAGCAGCAGGGTAAAAATAATCCAGATAAGCCAGAACAAACCGAAAACCAGTGCAATGGAAGACAGCGTTAGCATGACTTTATTGATTTTACTACGCTTTCTATACAGTGCGTTGTCGTTGTTAAGCACCGACTTCACAGGTGAAGATGCGGTAAATATAGATTCAGTATTCATTTTTTGTATCCGGTACGCTTAAGTTTTCTTACCTTCACTCTTGGCTGCACGAGCTAGCAGTAAACGGGAAAGTGCCAAAACAATGGTCGTAATTAGGAACAGGATAAGACCCAGTTCGATCAAGGCCGATTTTTGCAAACCACCCGCCTCGTTAAATTCATTGGCAATGGCAGAGGCAATCGAGTTTGCCGGTGAGAAAATACTGTCGGGGAACCGGAATGCGTTACCAATAACAAAAGTAACCGCCATGGTTTCACCCAGTGCACGACCCAGGCCAAGCATAATGCCACCAATCACACCACTGCGTGTATACGGCAAGACGACTTTCCACATAACTTCCCAGGTAGAAGCCCCCAAGCCATAGGCGGATTCTTTCAGCAGGGTTGGCACCACCTCGAAGACATCACGCATAACCGAGGCAATGTAAGGAATGATCATAATGGATAAGATCAGGCCGGCCGTAAACAGGCCAATACCAAAAGGAGGCCCGGAAAATATCCCCCCAATAACGGGAATACTGCCAAAGACGGCAATCATACCAGGTTGAATATATTCCTGGAAAATTGGCACAAAAACAAACAAGCCCCACATACCATAAATAATGGAAGGGATGGCTGCCAGCATTTCTACCGCAATCCCCAAGGGCCTGCGCAACCAGGCTGGGGCCAGTTCGGTCAGGAACATGGCGATACCAAAAGAAACAGGAACCGCAATAAGCAGCGCAATAAATGCGGTTATTACCGTACCAAAAATGGGTACAACAGCACCATATACATCATTAACAGGGTCCCAGTCATTAGTTGTAAAAAATGACAGACCATATGCTGCAATGGTTTCACGACTTCCGTAAAGCAGGGAAACCATGATGGCGGCAAGCAAAATAAAAACGAAGAAGGCAAAAAACCTGGCTGTACCTTTAAACAAACCGTCTGCAAGCGCATTGCTACCTGCAGGGTTTGGCGGGATATCTTTTTTCATGGCTGAATCAGCAATTTTAATATTTGAAGAAACGGAAGGGGTTATTGTAGCGCTCATTCTCGACTCTACTTTTAATTTTGCAAAAAACATGGCGGTTTTTTAATAACCGCCATGTTTTTCAAACAAGGTTAGCCAATTAGTTGAACAACCCGTTGTTTATTTCCAAACTGCTTCACCACTCGCTGTTTTAATTTCAGATGCCCATGCATCGCGAACCTGGCTGGTCACCGCTTCTGGCAAAGGCACATAGTCCAGTTCGGCCGCTGTTTTGGCACCGTTTTTGAATGCCCAGTCAAAAAACGACAACACTGCTTTTGTTTGCTCGGGCTTTGTGGCAACTTTGTGTACCAGAATGAAAGTAGCAGCGGTAACAGGCCAGGATTCTGCACCCGGTTCGTTAGTTAATACAACACCCATGCCTGGCGTACCTTTCCAGTCAGCATTGGCGGCAGCTGCTGCGAATGCTTTTTGTTCTGGCTGAACAAATTTTCCGTCCAGGTTTTGCAATTGTGTCCAGGACAGGTTGTTTTGTTTTGCGTAAGCATACTCGACATAGCCAACCGAGTTTTTCAATTGACCCACATAAGCGGCAACACCTTCATTACCTTTACCGCCTTGACCCACCGGCCATTTAACCGCTTTGCCTTCACCTACTTTTTCTTTCCAATCGGGAGAAACTTTAGACAGATAGTTGGTCCAGCCAAAAGTGGTACCTGAACCGTCTGAACGATGAACAACAATGATATCGGTACCCGGCAATGTCAGATCGGCATTCAGGGCAACGATAGCGGGGTCGTTCCATTTCTTGATTTTACCCAGGAAAATATCAGCCAGCAACGAGCCAGACAGTTTCAGTTCGCCTGGCTTGATACCATCAATATTAACAACAGGTACGGTACCACCAATAACGGCAGGGAATTGAAGCAAGTTGCTTTCTGTCAGTTTTTCGGCATTCATTGGATCGTCTGAAGCACCAAAATCTACGGTTTTAGCAATAATTTGCTGTTGACCACCGCCTGAACCGATTGACTGGTAATTGATTTTATTACCTGTTTGCGCTGCGTACTCAGATGCCCATTTTGCATAAATAGGATATGGGAAAGAGGCGCCTGCACCCGTTACGTTGCTGGCGGCCTGTACTGAAAAAGCAGCAGTGCCCAAAGCGACTGCCAATGTAACGCGTTTAAATGCATGCTTCAACATTATTTTTCCTTTCGAGAAAAGTGTAAATGGATTTTTGTACCAATGACGACATAGTAAATCCCGAATATGACATGATTGTGACAATTCCTTCATATTTTTCTACCACCTGTATAGGCTACAATCTCTAAAAACCCTAAGCTATCAAGCATTTACAGGCAAGCTGTTGAATTTTCGCATCAAATCCAAAACCGTGGGAAAACATCAACAATCCTTAAGGCTGTTAACACCTGCCCCCGATTAAACGCCTGACCAGGCTTGCTCCCACTTATGGGGCAGAAAAATTATTTACCCAACAATCCCATTAAATGGCTTTGCAAATTAAAACGCTGGCGACGGTTCCGGACCCGCACATAATTGCCGTCTGCCTGTTGCTCCCAGGCCAATACATTATCTTTAAGCGCATAGGTAAAGGATTCGGCAATAACCCGCTTTTTAAGTACAGGACTTAAAACCGGAAACGCCACCTCTACACGACGGAAAAAATTGCGTTCCATCCAGTCTGCCGAAGAAAGATAGACCTGTTCTTTACCATCATCATAAAAATAAAATACCCGGGAATGCTCAAGGAAACGACCCACAATGGAACGTACGCGAATATTTTCCGACATACCGGCCACCCCGGCACGCAAGGCACATACGCCACGCACGATCAAGTCAATTTCCACCCCCGCCTGGCTTGCCTCATAAAGCGCATGAATAACCTGCACATCGAGCAAGGAATTCATTTTTGCCATAATACGGGCTTTTTTACCCTGACGGGCATTGTCAGCCTCGTTGTTAATAAACGCCACCATTTTTTCATGCAGGGTAAATGGAGACTGCAGCAGCAATTTTAACGGACGCCTTGCCCCCAGACCGGTTAACAGCGAGAAGATCTTATCCATATCCTCGGTAATGTCCCGGTTAGCGGTTAGCATGCCAAAGTCGGTATATAAACGCGCGGTGCTCGGATGATAATTCCCTGTCCCCAAGTGGCCATAACGCACAATGCGACGCCCTTCTTTTCTTAACACCAACGCCATTTTGGCATGGGTTTTATGACCCACTACCCCATACACCACATGCGCCCCAACCTCTTCCAGTTTGGCGGCCCAATTGATATTGGTTTGTTCGTCAAAACGAGCCATTAACTCTACGACCACGGTAACTTCCTTACCCGACTTGGCTGCCATCACCAGCAGACGCATTAACTCGGAATCTTCACCGGTACGGTAAATAGTTTGTTTGATTGCCACCACGGCTGGGTCTATAGCGGCTGCCGTTAAAAAATCAAGTACCGGACCAAAAGATTGGTAAGGATGATGCAACAGCAGATCTTCTTTGGCAATGGCACTGAACATGTGCTCGGGATGGTCTTCCATTTTGTCAAAGGGAGGCGGGATTTTAGCCCTGTAACCGGGAAACACCAATTCTGTGCCCGCATCAATATCACACAAAGGCATGATTCGGGTCAGGTTGACCGCCCCATCAGTACGGTAAGTATCCCGTAGTGTCAGTGCAAACTCGGACTGCAGAAAAATTTCCAGTTCTTCAGGGGTATCATCGGAAATCTCCAAGCGAACCGCTGCGCCAAAATTTCGCTGTGACAACTCTCCCTGCAAGGCCTGACGCAAATCGGTGACCTCATCTTCATCCACATACAAATCGCTATTACGTGTAACCCGCCACTGATACAGACCTTTGATCTCCAGCCCAGGGAACAGGTCTCCGACAAATAAATGCATCAGACTGGACAACAAGGTATGCCCATGTTTTTGCCCGCACACTTCTTCAGGAATTCTCAACAGCCGGGGCAAGGCACGCGGTGCCTGGACAATGGCAATGGAAGAATTGCGCCCAAACGCATCAATACCCGACAGTGAAACAATGAAGTTAAGGCTTTTGTTATAAACCCGGGGAAACGGATGGGACGGATCAAGCCCAATCGGTGTCAATAAAGGCATGACATCGTTCAGGAACACTTCACGGGCCCATGTCATCATGGCTTCGGTGTATTCCTGGGGCTTGTATATATAAACCCCTTTTTCACGCAAGGTAGGTAATATTTGCTGGTTCAATAAAGCATATTGTCGCTTGACCAGTTCATGCATTTTTTGTTGCACCAGTTCAAAAGCCTCACCGGGCGTATAGCCATCATCACCAATCACCCGTGGATTGCGCCGCTCCTGCTCTTTGATGCTGGCAATCCGTATTTCAAAAAACTCGTCAAGGTTGGAACTCACAATACATATATATCGCAAGCGCTCAAGCAATGGGGTATTTTCGTTTTCGGCCATTCCCAACACCCTGGCGTTGAACTTGAGCAACGACAGCTCACGATTCAACAAATTGGGGGGTGATACTTCTTCCTGATTATTCTCGATCATGATTACCTTGCAATGGAAATTAAATTTTTATCCGTTGCTTATACACTATATAAATTACCCTTTAATGACAATGCTATTGTCATATATTTGTTTTCATTAGGCCAACAGTCAGCATCTGTCTCTGCTTACCTCCCCTTCACAAGACCAATAATCCCGCCAGTCACACTTAAATTTGCCCGCATCTATTGTTTTAGCCAAAGTGAGCATATATTTTTACTAAAATAGCGCAACTAAATTTTCAAGACAGCAAGAGCATGGATCAAGATAACTTATTAGCTGCCGTCGACCTGGGTTCCAACAGTTTCCGGCTTTCTATCGGGCGGGTTGTCCAGCGTGAAGGCATTTCACAAATCTATGCACAAGACAGGTTAAAAGAAACGGTTCGCCTGGCAGCCGGCCTGGATGAAAACATGATTCTTGGTGAAGATGCCATTGCAAGGGCTATTGCTGTCCTTGAGCGTTTTGGTGACCGTATAGAAAACTTCCCGCCAGACCGTGTTCGTGTGGTTGCCACCAATACTTTTAGGGTTGCCCGCAATATCAAGGAATTCCTGCCACGCGCCGAAGCCGCACTAGGCTACCCGATTGAAGTGGTGGCTGGTCACGAAGAAGCCCGGCTGGTTTTTTCTGGGGTTGCCCATGAACTGCCGCCTTCAGACGAAAAACGGCTGGTTATCGATATCGGTGGGGGCTCAACCGAATTCATTATCGGCCAGCACCTTGAAGCCAAACTGATGCAGTCACTTGGCATGGGTTGTGTCAGCTTTACCAAAGCTTATTTTCCTGAAGGGGTGGTTACCGCCGAGGGTTTTGCCCATGCTGAAATTGCCGCACGCAAAGAACTTGAAGCCATTTCCAAACAATTCCAAAGAATGGGCTGGGCCGAAGCTTATGGCTCTTCCGGCACCGCCAAGGCTTTAGTAGCCACCCTGGAAGAATCGGGCTTTTCTGAAAAAGGCATCACCCTTGATGGCATGCAAAAACTCAAGAAGGTCCTGATTCGCTACGGCTCGGCCAAGGCACCCGAACTGAAAGGTCTTAAAATTGACCGCATGGAAGTGTTGCCTGCCGGATTGTCCATCATGATTTCAGCGTTCAAAGAACTTAAAATAGAGCGCATGTTACAGGGTGAAGGTGCACTTCGGGTTGGTGTGCTTTATGACATGCTGGGACGTCAGGCCGCGGTCGATAAACGTGATGAATCCGTCAAACAGTTCATCAGACGCTATCATATAGATATCAAACAAGCCACCCGCGTGAAGCAACTTTCACTGCAGTTTTTTGACCAATTGAAGCTGGAAGACCCGCTGGCCGGTGAATTACGCCAGGCACTTGGGTGGGCCGCCGATTTACATGAAGTAGGTTTAAGCATTTCACAAAACGCTTATCATAAACACACCGCCTATGTATTGGGCAATGCCGATATGCCGGGGTTTTCCAAAGCAGACCAAAGCGTCCTGTCATTGCTAACACTGGGTCATCAAGGCAAACTTGATAAAATCAACCCGCACACGCCCAACAGAAGCCAATGGCTTGCACTGTTGTGTTTAAGGCTGGCCGCCCTGTTCTTGCGCCGCCGCCAGCTTCTTAACCCGGAAATTGTCAGGCTTGAAGTAAATGGAAAAACCGTCTCGGTGATTATTTCCAGCAAATGGCTGGCTGACCATCCATTAACACAATATAGCCTTAAGCTGGAAGCGTCTGAATGGAAGCATGCCGATGCCAAACTTAGCTTCAAGGTTGTGCCCGCATAGCTAATTATGCGCACTTATAATGGCTTCTTTTACCAGCAAGAGAAGCCATTAAGCTGAAAACCGATTTTAATCTATACCAAAATGTTTGCGATAACGCGGATCCATACTTTCCAAATCAATAATAATCGGGAAATCAGCCGCATTAAAATTAGGATCCCAGGCCGGCTCACCACAAATTCGGGCACCAATTTTAAGATACCCCTTAATGAGCGGTGGAATTTTCACCTCACCGGTCGCATCAAGCTTTTCCAGTGGATAAGGATTTAACGGTGTTACCCTTGGCAATTCAGGATGTTTATCCATTTCAGCTTTTGCTGCGCGCCACACCTGGGAAGCCTGTACACCACCATCAGCCAGGCTGACACTGGCGCAACCCAGCATATACCGATAGTTTCTTTGATGTAAGAATTTGGTCAGCCCTGTCCAAAGCAACATAATGGCAGAACCATTACGGTAATCGGCATGCGTGCAAGAACGGCCACACTCACACAACAAATGACGAATGTCATCCAGGCTGGAAATATCAAACTCGGTTTCTGAATAATAGCCGTTGGCCTTAATGGCTTTCTCAGGAGTCATGATACGGTAAGTACCCACAACCTTACGGGTTCTGGCATCACACACCATTAAGTGGTAACACCATTGATCATAACGATCCACATCAACGCCATCAATGGCATCTGGAAAAACAGCGTTCATTTCTTTGGTATAGACATCAAAACGCAATCTTTGTAACTGCTCAAGTTCTTCTGCGGTTGTTGCAAGCCCCAAAACCAATCCAGGTTCATCCTGATTTGCCGTATCCGTCTCTGTACGCAATAGTTCTTGCATTAGATTATTTTCCTACGCAATGATTAACAATGACATCATACCGATCTCATTTGACAACTACTTTTCACAAACACGAAACATAAGGTATTGGTGAAAAACATTGTACATTATTTGTTTTATAGCATAATCCTGTTGCAATCAAGACAGATTAACGGCAGCAAGCTGGTCTACACAGCGTTTGGCCAGGTCATAATTCTCGGCCTCTACCATTAAACGCAGCTTGGGTTCGGTACCCGAAGCCCGGATCAAGACCCTGCCTTGGGTGCCCAGCTCTTTTTCAACGGTTTCACGGGCCGCCTGAAGGCCGGCATGGGTTTCCCATTTTACATCTTTGGACAAAGGCACATTAATCATGACCTGTGGATACATTTTGAGATCTGCAATCCAGTCAACCAGTTTTTTACCACTGCGAACCAGACCTTTAAGCACCTGCAAACCGGCAATAATACCGTCACCCGTTGTATGGTGATCTAAACACAACAAGTGCCCCGAACCCTCACCGCCATATAGCCAGCCATTTTTTTGCATGGCTTCCAGCACATAACGGTCACCCACTTTGGCACGTTCAAAGGGAATACCCAAGGCTTCCATTTGCTTTTCAAAACCATAATTGGTCATGAGCGTGCCCGCCACACCGTTAACGGGCCCTTGAGCAAGACGCTCCAGGATAATGGCATACAACAACTCATCACCATTATAAATACGGCCATCGGCATCCACCATCTGGATGCGATCAGCATCACCATCAAGGGCAATCCCATAATCAGCACCCCGGGCACTAACCGTGGCAGCCAGTTTTTCGGGGTACAAAGCACCGACATCCTGGTTAATGTTAAAACCGTCGGGGTGGCAGCCAATCTCAATAACTTCGGCTCCCAGCTCACGAAAAACATGAGGGGCAATATTATAGGCAGCACCGTGGGCACCATCCACCACAATTTTCAGACTTTTCAAGTCCAGTTCGTTGGGAAATGTGCTTTTACAAAACTCTATATAGCGCCCTGCCGCATCATCAATCCGTCTTGCCCGGCCAATTTTTTCTGAATGCACGCAACCAACGGGCTCATCAATCGCCCGTTCAATTTCTTCTTCGACATCATCGGGCAGCTTGGTACCCTGGCCGGAAAAAAATTTAATCCCATTGTCACCGTAAGGATTATGCGAAGCACTAATCACCACACCAGCCGTCAAGCGAAGGGCACGGGTTAAATAGGCAACGGCAGGCGTAGGAATGGGCCCAGCCAGATAAACATCAATCCCAGCCGCGCTAAGACCCGCCTCCAGGGCGGATTCGAGCATATAACCGGAAACACGGGTATCTTTGCCAATCAGGACAATCGGCCTTCCTGCTCCTTGATGGTTCTTGGACAGCACACGTCCTGCCGCATACCCTAATCGCAATGCAAATGAAGCATTAATCAGTTCTCCACCCACTTCACCCCGAATTCCATCGGTTCCAAAATATTTACGGCTCATTCATTAACTCCAAATTCAACGGCATTCCATACTGCCAATGCATCATGCATCTGGGTGACATCATGCACCCTGACAACTACTGCCCCCCGGGCTACCCCGGCCAACGCAGCGGCAATACTTCCTGACAAACGTTCATTGACCGGCTTATGGGTTACAGCACCAATCATTGTTTTTCGGGAAACACCCACCAATATGGGCGCTTTCAATTCGATCAAGGCAGCCATTTCACGTAACAACTGAAAATTCTGCTGTGCTGTTTTACCAAAGCCAAACCCAGGATCGATCATAATTCTACGAGGATCAATCCCGCTTTGCAGCATAATTTTCATTCTTTCCTGCAAAAACGCCGCGACTTCTTGCGTAATATTATTACCATAATCTGGCGGGCTGACTTGCATGGTTTTAGGCTCACCATGCATATGCATGATGCAAATTCCGCAATGCGGGAATTCGTTAACCACCTCAAGGGCACCAGCTTGTCTTAGGGCATAAATATCATTGATTAAATCAACCCCTGCCAGCAAGGCAGCTTTCATCACTTCGGGCTTGAAGGTATCAATAGATAAAGGCACACCAGCGTTACGCAAGCCTTCTATAACAGGTATTACCCTGTCCAGCTCTTCCTGTATGCTTACCGGCTCAGAGCCGGGACGTGTGGATTCACCACCGATATCCAGGATATCCGCTCCTTGCTCGACCAGCTCCAGGGCATGATCAATGGCTGCATTAGTTGAAAAATGATGTGAACCGTCCGAAAAGGAATCGGGCGTGATATTCACTATCCCCATAATCAAAGGGCGCTCGAACCCAAGTTCAAAGCGCCCGCAAAGGAATGTACTATTCATTCAGTTAACAATATTATTACACGGCAGTTGCCGGACTATCGCTGTCTTTACCTTTGGGAGCCGCGCCTGTTGGCGGGGGCATACCAGCGGAATCATGCGGTGCATCAGGCTCTTTAGGCGGACGTGGATCACGACCCTGCATAATGTCTCCGATCTGATCTGCGTCGATGGTTTCCCATTCAAGCAAGGCTTTAGCCATGACGTGCATCTTCTCGCTGTTTTCCTCGATAATTTTACGTGCAACGGCATATTGCTCGTCGATAATCAGGCGAATTTCAGTATCCACTTTTTGCATGGTGGCCTCTGACATATGTGTGGTTTTAGTCACACTGCGTCCAAGGAATACCTCATTTTCGTTCTCGGCATAAACCATTGGGCCTAATGAATCTGTCATGCCATAACGGGTAACCATATCACGTGCAATGGCGGTTGCCCGTTCAAAGTCGTTAGAAGCACCGGTGGTCATTTGATCCATGAATACTTCTTCGGCAATACGGCCACCGAACAGGACGGCAATGGTATTAAGCAAACGATCCCGATCCATGCTGTAACGATCGCCTTCGGGCAACTGCATGGTAACACCCAGGGCACGACCACGTGGAATAATAGTAACCTTGTGGACCGGGTCTGTTTTAGGCAGCACGCTTGCCACAATGGCGTGACCCGCCTCATGGTAAGCCGTATTCTTACGCTCTTCTTCGGGCATGACAATTGAACGGCGCTCGGCACCCATGATGATTTTGTCTTTGGCTTTTTCAAAATCGATCATATCGACGGTACGGCCGTTACGACGCGCAGCAAACAAGGCCGCCTCGTTAACCAGGTTAGCCAAGTCAGCACCAGAAAAACCAGGTGTACCACGAGCCAGAACTGAAGCAACAACGTTAGGGGCCAATGGCACTTTACGCATGTGTACATTAAGAATTTGCTCACGACCGCGAACATCGGGCAGACTTACTACCACCTGACGATCGAAGCGACCCGGGCGCAGCAAGGCAGGATCAAGAACGTCGGGACGGTTGGTTGCAGCAATCACGATAACACTTTGACCGGATTCAAAACCATCCATTTCAACCAGCAACTGGTTAAGGGTTTGCTCACGCTCATCGTTACCGCCACCGACACCAGCACCACGCTGACGGCCAACGGCGTCGATCTCGTCGATAAAGATAATGCACGGTGCGTGTTTTTTAGCGTTTTCAAACATGTCGCGAACACGGGAAGCACCCACACCCACGAACATTTCAACAAAGTCAGAACCTGAAATAGTGAAAAAGGGTACCTTTGCCTCTCCGGCAATTGCCTTGGCCAACAGGGTTTTACCGGTTCCGGGAGACCCCACCATTAACACGCCACGGGGAATACGCCCCCCCAAGCGTTGAAAGCGGGAAGGATCACGCAGGAAATCCACCAGTTCTTTCACGTCTTCTTTGGCTTCGTCGCAACCGGCGACATCAGCGAAAGTAATAGGATTCGTGCTTTCATCTAGCATACGGGCACGGGACTTGCCAAAACTGAACGCGCCCCCCTTACCACCGCCCTGCATTTGGCGCATGAAAAAGAACCAGACCCCAATCAGCAATAACATGGGGAACCATGAAATAAGGGCGCTTAACAGAAACGAAGGCTGCTCGGGTGGTTTGGCGGTCACTTTTACACCATCACGCACCAAGTCACCCACCATCCAGAGATCTCCTGGAGAGGTTAAGGTATAAGAACGACCGCCGCTAGGGGTCACGTGAAGGGTATCACCCTGGATTTCCACACTGGAAATCTTGCCCTGTTTGGCATCATCCATGAACTGGCTGTAACTGACGCCATCGTTGGTACGCACTGGCGCGTCATACTGTTTGAAGACAGTAAACAGCACCAGGGCAACAATCGCCCACATGGCGAATTTGGAAAAGGAATTATTCAAAGATCAGCTCTCCCGCATGAAATTTAGAGCTGCAATTTTTATGACTCATAAAAACTACAAAAAAAACTAAGATTGCACCTGTTTACATTCTATATCATAGAAATAAAAAAGATGGAATTAGTGCGTGTTTAGAATGAATTAAAATGTATCGAAACACGCATGAATCAAGATTAATATTGGGAACAATTACAAAATTGCAAGCCTGCTCACTCTCGCACCACAGGTTTTTTTAGACCACGGGCAACCAGAAAAGTTTCCGATGACCTGTCTCGCGATGCTTTGGGCTTACGTTCCACCACTTTTTTAAAGTGTTGTTTAAACATTTCAACAATTTGTGAAAACCCGCTGCCATGGAAAGCCTTTACGATTAATGCACCCTCGGGTTTGAGATGATTAAGAGAAAAATCCATGGCTAGCTCGCATACATGCTGGATACGCGCTGAATCGGCCGAGCTGACACCGGAAAGGTTAGGCGCCATATCAGAGATAACCACATCAACCAGCTGGTTACCAACTTGCTCACGCAAGCGGTTCAGGACCTCATCTTCGCGAAAGTCGCCTTGAAGAAATTCTACCCCGGCAATCGGTTCCATGGGTAAAATGTCAAGTGCAATAACTCGGCCGTCCAGTACACCGCCCGGTCCGACTAATCTTTCGCGTGCAACTTGCGACCAACTTCCCGGAGCAGAGCCCAAGTCGACTATAATATCACCCCGACGCATGAGCTTTTCTGAATCCAGGATCTCGATCAGCTTGAATGCAGCACGTGCCCGGTAACCTTTTTGCTGAGCCATTTTCACATATGGATCATTAATGTGCTGATGGATCCACTCTTTTGAGAATTTCTTTTTGGCCATTGCCGTATTTCCTAACTTATGCCTACACTTGAATTAACATCTAAAGAACGCAGCGCCTTACGCTCTGCCGCCCACCCACTGAAACCGGTTGTATTGATTGGCGATAACGGACTGACCGAAGCGGTCCTGAAAGAAATCGACATCAGCCTGACTGTTCATGGCCTGATCAAAGTCCGCGTCGCAGGAGACGACCGGCAAGCTCGAATTGATATGCTGAATCATATTTGCGACACACTTTCTTGTGCCAATATCCATCATTTGGGTAAAACGCTCATTTTATATCGTCATGGCTCGTCCAACCGTACTTTTGAAGAAAACGAAGCAGAACAGCAACAGCCCAGCTATCGTAAGCCTTCCGACCCTTACACACCCAAAAAAATGGCTGCTGCTGGCAAAAGCATTAAAGACAAGCGCCGTAAAACAGCGATTAAAGGCAATGACGCGCTGGCTTCAGACAGTAAAAAACCAGCCCGCAACCCCATGTCAAAACCGGCTGTCAGCCGTCCGGCCCATAATATTCCACGCCGGGCAGGAAGTGCCCTGTCTTTACGCGCCGGACGCCGCAGCAGTACAACACGCCGCGGCTCTTGATAACGCTAAAATTCTAGCTGGCAGAAACTGCCAGCAATTATTACATTTATCCCTGAAAAGGGATAATTTTATTAAAGCCAGCCAGCCTTAAAACTGGCTTTTTTAATACCCAACAAAACAAAAATGCCAGCCTTTTGGTAAAGCGTGGCATGCAACTTCATGCTATGGCAAGCACAACAACCAGCAACAACATTTGGTTAGTTATATGCAATCTCGATGATTTCGAACTCTTTCTCGCCGGCTGGTACATTAACCATCACCACATCACCCTCTGACTTGCCAATAAGGGCACGGGCAACCGGACTGGAAACCGAAATCAGGTTCTGGCGAATATCAGCCTCGAGGTCACCAACAATCTGGTAAGTTACGGTTTCGCTGGAACCCAGGTCTTCGATAGTAACCGTTGCACCAAAAACAATACGATCATCAACCTCAAGTTCGGCAGGATTGATAATATGCGCATTGGCCAATGTGCCTTCCAGCTCTTGAATCCGCCCTTCAATGAAACCCTGACGTTCGCGGGCAGCATCGTACTCGGCATTTTCGGACAAATCTCCCTGGGCACGAGCCTCGGATATTGCCTCAATGACATTAGGCCGTTCGATTGTTTTCAAGCGGTGCAATTCTTCTTCTAAGCGCTTTGCACCACGCGCTGTTAATGGAATAGCTGCCATAATTTCACACACTCATAAAAAACTAAACGCCCCGCATTATGGTTAGATAAATACAGAGCGTTACAAATAAAATAAACACGCGTCTTTTTGAAAGACAAAAAATTTCCCCGATTCACGCAGAACCGGGGAACTAATCACAATTGTGCTTAAATTTGATTAAAATTGCAAGCCATTTAATTAAATGACTTTTTATGTAGCCAAAATACACGGGCAGTTTTCAAACTTACTTTTATTACGCCATACCCTGGATTGATAAAAATAAGGATTTAAAAAAATTAATAGGTACTTGCCCGGCGATTCAACAAGGCATAAAGCAAAATAGCACCAAAGGTTGCCGTACCAATACCATTGAGCTCAAAAATGCCCATTGACAATTTAAAATCACCAGCACCCAATATCATGGTTACCGCTGCAACAATCAGGTTTTTATTGTCGCTGAAATCAACCTGGTTAACCACCCAGATCCGGGCACCGGCAATCACAATCAGGCCAAACACCACAATTGCAACCCCACCCAGTACGGGTGCCGGAATACTATGAATGAGCGCACCGAATTTAGGAGAGAAACCCAGCAAGATGGCAAACAAAGCCGCCACCACAAATACGATGGTTGAATAAATGCGGGTCACTGCCATCACACCAATGTTTTCAGCATAGGTCGTTACCCCTGTTCCACCCACAGATCCTGACAGCATTGTAGCCACGCCATCACCAACAAAGGCACGTCCCAGATATTGATCAAGATCCTGGCCGGTCATGGCACTGACTGCCCGGATATGCCCCAGGTTTTCGGCCACCAGAATAACCGCTACCGGCACAATAACTGAAATGGCCGAAAGATTAAATTCAGGTGTGGACAAGGAGGGCAAACCAAACCATGCCGCATTCTGAATTTCGGTAAAATCAATGGCTTGCCCCAAACCCATTACATTGGCAAAGACCCAATACAGCACACTGGCCAGAATCAGGCCAACCAGAATCAGCAAACGCTGTATGGTTCCTGACGTAAAGACCGCAATAATGCCCACACATAATATGGTCATGATTGACATAGCGGCTTCAAAGTTACTGCCGCTTCCCATGGCTCCCTTGGCCGCAATAGGTGCCAGATTCAGGCCGATGACCGCCACAATTGCTCCGGTCACTACCGGCGGCATCAGTTTTTCTATCCAGGCTGATCCATTACCACGGGCGTTGGCATACCAAACAATAAGACCAATAAGTGTGTAAACCGCACCGCAGGCAATAATTGCCCCCAATGCCACCCCAATATTAAGATTGGGCCCTGAACCGGCATAACCGGTAACCGCCACAACACCACCAATAAAAGCAAAACTGGAACCCAGGTAACTGGGGACCCTGCCCCCGACAAAGAGGAAAAAAATCAGGGTACCAATACCCGACATCAAAATGGCCAGATTGGCATCAAAGCCCATTAACAATGGTGCCAATACCGTTGAGCCGAACATGGCCACAACGTGCTGCACCCCCATGGCCACGGTTTGCCCTGCTGGCAAATATTCATCTGGGGCAACCACCTGCCCGGGCTCAAGTTCGCGCACCTTGCGCCAGATTGGAAAATAGGATCCAGACATTTCTTTTCCTTTAAATTGTTTTATACAAATGCTGGATGCAAAGTGTACGGCCTGAAGGGCTTTTGTGGCAAGCAAATCTGGCAGGAAAACTAGGGAGAACCACTATTAGACAATTTAATAAATCAATCGTATTGTGACATTGATATTGCAAGCCATATACAAAAGCAATATTCCAACCACCAGGAGACAAAAAAATGAACGCCAAACTAAAAAAAGGGTTCAAGTACGGCCTTTTAACCCTGATGCTTGCCGGCACCTCAAGCGCTTTAGCCGGCACCGTCACCATCATCACGTCTTTTCCCAAAGAGCTGACCCAGGCCTATAAAAGCGCTTTTGAAAAAGCCAACCCAGACATCAAGCTTGAAATATTAAATAAAAACACCGTTTCGGGCATTGCTTATGTCAGGGAAACACCGGCCGGTCAACGTCCCGAGGTTTTCTGGGCCAGCGCCCCCGATGCCTTTGAAGTGCTGGGCGCGGCCGGCCTGCTTGAAAAGGCGGGTGACATTTCCAATCAGGACGTACCCGATAAAATCGGCAGTTTCCCCATTAATGACCCCAGTGGATTATTCCTGGGCCAGGCATTGGCCGGCTACGGCATTATGTATAACACCCGTTTCCTTAAAGCCAAAAATCTGGAAGAACCCAAAGAATGGCACGACCTGCTTAAACCAGAATGGTTTGGCAATGTTGGCATGACCTCTCCTTCACGCTCGGGAACACAACACCTGACAGTTGAAACCATTTTGCAGGGCGAAGGCTGGGATGAAGGATGGAATACCATTATTCGCATGGCAGGCAACAGCAGCGCATTAACCGAACGCTCGTTTGGCGTACCCGACGGCATTAATAACGGGCAATTCGGTGCTGGCCCGGTTATTGACTTTTTCGGCCTATCCAGCAAATTTTCAAAATTTCCGGTTGAATTTATTTATCCGGAAACCACGGCTATCGTACCTGCCAATATCGGGCTAATCAGCGGTGCCAAAAATACCGAAGAAGGTAAAAAATTCATTCAATTCGCACTCAGCAAGGAAGGACAGACATTACTGCTGAAACCAGAAATTTCACGCCTGCCCGTTCTGCCCTACGACAAAATGGATAATATCCCCGAGGGCTACCCTGATCCGATCAAACTGGCCGAGCGCAGCAAGGTTCACTTCGATACCAATCTTTCACAAAAGCGTTATTACATCGTTCAGTCTTTATTTGACCAAACCATTACCTTCCGCCACAAAGAACTTCAGCAGGCCACCCAGGCCATTCTGGATGCCGAAAAGAAACTGGGCGACAACGCCAGTGACAAGGCCAAAGCATTGCTGGAAGAAGCCAAAAAACTGGCCTGGTCTCCGCTGATTACCGCCGATCAGGCCTTGTCGGATGAAATTCAGGAGATTTTCCAGGGTGATAAAAAAGACGTGCAAGTGAGCCAGAAAATTTCAAAACTGCAAGGTGAATGGAATAGTAAAGCCGAAGCCAATTACAAAAAAGCGATTGAACTGGCAAAACAGGCAGCCAACGCATAAGGTTTAAACCTTTACCGTTTAGTTTCCTGAAGCTCATCTCTGGGTATGCCTGAGCGGGCTTGGCATACCCAACTGGACTTTCAAAGTATGACAACAATAAATACAAGATTTCCGCCAGGCCTGACCATTATTGCCTTACTGATTCTGGCATTTCTGGCCCTGTTTCTGATAATACCTGTTATCACGGTTTTCTATATTGCCTTTACCGATTTTGACGGCAGCCTGACACTTGGGCACTTTGGTGCCTTCTTTCATCAACCTTTACTTAAAGAGGCGTTTTATAACAGCCTTTATGTAGCGGTCATGTCTGTCATTTTTTCCTCATTAATTGCCATACCGCTGGCTTACTTTACGGTCCGCTTTCGTTTCAGGGGTGCCCTTATCATTCAAACCCTTGGGGTGCTGCCATTAATTATGCCTCCCTTTGTGGGTGCTGTTGCCCTTCAGCTTATTTTTGGCCGCTCGGGTACGGTCAACCTGCTTTTGCAAGACTGGTTCAATATTTCAGTACCTGTCATGGACGGCCTGAATGGGGTGATTTTTGTTGAATCACTGCATTACTTCCCTTTTATATTGCTGAACCTGACTGTTGCCTTGCGTAATATTGACGGCGCCATGGAAGAAGCGGCCCTGAATATGGGTGCAAAAGGCTGGCGTCTGTTCAGGCGGATTATTTTCCCGTTGGCCCTGCCGGGTTATGTTGCCGGCGCATCACTGGTCTTTGTCAAGGTTTTTGATGACCTGGGCACTCCGCTGGTACTGGGTATCACCAATATGCTGGCGCCACAAGCTTACTTGCGCATTACCCAGGTGGGGCTTGATGACCCGCTGGGTTACGTCATTAGCGTGCTCATGATTGCTTTTTCCATTCTGGCGCTCTGGCTTTCCGCCCGGGTACTTAAAAACAAAGATTTCTCTACCATCCAGAAAGGAGGCAACTCCTTACAGCAACGCACCCTTAACAAAACAGAAAGCATCCTGGCCTATGGCTGGATTTTCCTGGTGCTTTTGCTGGTACTTTCACCGCACATAGGTGTGTTGCTGCTTTCATTTGCAACAGTCTGGAGTTATGCCCCCTTGCCTGATGGCTATACCCTGAGCCATTACGCCGCTGTTTTCACCCACTCCAATGACATGATCATCAACACCCTGCTGTATTGCAGCCTGGCAGCCGGGATTGACATTATTCTGGGCACGGCCATTGCCTACCTGATTTTACGCACCCGTCTGCCAGCCCGCCGCTGGCTGGACTGGATTGCATCAGCTGCGCTGGCCGTACCCGGGATTGTGCTGGCCATTGGCTACTTACGCACGTTTCGTGGCATTGAAATCCCGGGTACCGACACGATGCTTACCTCTACCTGGATCATTATTATGCTGGCCTATTCGGTCAGGCGCCTGCCTTACGCCTTGCGATCTTGTATTGCCGCCCTGCAGCAAATCAACATCTCCCTGGAAGAAGCGGCAGCCTCGGTGGGTGCGACACGCCGAAGAATCATTCAGCGCGTGGTTGTGCCCTTGATGGCAGGCGGTATTCTGGCCGGTTTTGTAACCAGTTTCATTACCGCTGCCGTTGAGCTTTCAGCCACTATCATGCTGGTTACCCGCGACAGTGACGCCCCCATGAGCTATGGCATTTACTTGTACATGCAAAGCGCATCAGGACGAGGCCCGGGTGCCGCTCTGGGGGTAATGGCGATTGTTGTGGTCGCTATTGGCACCTATATTTCACACCTGATCGTTGAGCGCAACACCATGCGCACACGCCCGGCCAGAACAGAATAAGAAAAACACAAAGGAAGATACAAAATGAAAAAAGTCAGTGTTGAATGCAAAAACATTTGCCTTTCCTATGGCAACAATGAGGTTCTGAAAAACATCAATATCAAAATTGAACCCGGCGAGTTCTTTGCCTTGCTGGGACCATCCGGCTCTGGAAAATCCACCCTGCTGCGCCTGGTTGCCGGTTTCAACCAGCATAATGCCGGACAATTGCTGCTTGATGGTCATGACATCACGCACACTCCCCCCCATAAACGCAATATTGGCATGGTATTTCAGAGTTATGCTTTGTGGCCACACTTATCGGTCTGGGATAATGTGGCTTTTGGTCTGGTTGAACGCAAATTGCCATCCGCGCAAATCAGGGAAAAAACCGCTACCGCCCTGGAGCTGGTAGGCCTGTCGCAATTTGCCAAACGTCGTCCCAATGAGCTTTCCGGCGGACAGCAACAGCGTGTTGCGCTGGCACGAACCATTGTGATTGAGCCTCAGGTACTGTTACTGGATGAGCCACTTTCCAACCTGGACAAAAAACTGCGGATACAAATGCGACGAGAGCTGTTATCGTTACAACGCCGGCTTGGCATTACCACTATTTTTGTGACACATGATCAGGAAGAAGCCATGACAACGGCAGACCGCATGGCCGTTCTGGATCATGGTGTGGTTCAGCAAATTGGCACGCCCACCACCCTCTTTGACTATCCGGTCAATCGTTTCGTGGCCAATTTTGTTGGCACCATGAATACGCTGGAAGGCAAGGTAATCGCCCGCGACACCAACAAGGTATCCATTCATGTCGATACGATTGGCGAACTGCACATTCCGGTCAATGGCGACATCCCCGAAGGTGAGTTTTTGGCAGCCAGTTTTCGTCCTCACACCCTACAAATACACCCTGCCAATACCCGACAGGATCCAAATTTCATCTGGCTTCCGGGTGTGGTAGAGGCCAGTGAGTTTCTGGGAGAGTTCACTCGCTACCAAATTACAACGGGCAACACCTTAATCACCGCCGACCAGACCCATTTTTCAGAACAGAAAAAACTGCAGATAGGCCAGGCTGTTTCTCTTGCCCTCACTCCGTCACAAATACGCTTACTTCCAGTGCCCACCACCATCACCGGTTAAAGTAATACAATAAGATATTATTGAATTCAACAAGCAAATTGCTTTATACCCCCTATGTCACATACTGATATCTGGATTATCCGCCACGGAGAAACCGACTGGAACAGCGAACGCCGTTTGCAAGGCTGGAAAGATATTCCACTGAATGATGCCGGTATTGCACAGGCACAAACCCTGTGCAAACACCTTAACAAGCATTTTTTTCAGGTTTTACCTAATCACGTTTATACCAGCGACCTGCAACGGGCCTACCACACCGCCCTGCCCTATGCCCGTGCCAATACCCTGAACATTACCGCTTTACCCGGTTTGCGTGAACGAAACTATGGCATTCTTGAAGGCAAACACTGGACAGCCCTGAAAGAATACAATGCCACCCGTGAAGAAAACCTGGCCATAGAATTAAACCAGGAAGAACACCAGGCCGAATCACTGCAAACCTTCTACGATCGAATCAGAAACACCTTACTTGAACTGGCCACGCAACATCCCAATGAAACATTGCTATTAATTTCCCATGGCGGCGCCATTGACATGATGTGGCGGGCGGCCAATCAACTGCCCCCCCATGCCCCCCGAGCATTTACGCAACGCAATACATCCATTAACCGTTTGCAAATTTCCCATGAAAAAAAATGGTCGGTCATATCATGGGCCGATGCCAGTCATCTTGACGAAATACGCTAACAAACAAACCAATCATTTATCCCTACTCATATTTCGGGCAATCCAGCAGGATAAAAGGAGTACAAGATGAGCAAAAAGAAAAATAAAAATACTGAAAACACGGCCTGTCCCTGCGGGGGTTACCAGGAAAAAACGCGGTTTGGGCAATGCTGCGAACCTTATATCCAGGGCCAGGAGGCAGCCCCCGATGCCGAGCGTCTCATGCGTTCACGTTATTCTGCCTACGCACACAGCAACGAGCATTACCTGCTGAATACCTGGCATGTTGCCACGCGACCCGCCTCTCTTGATCTTGAAACATCCCCATCACAATGGCTGGGTCTTACGGTGCATGAATTTCATGACATTGATGCCGACCACCAAGAGGTTTCTTTCACCGCCAAATACAAGCAAAACGGGAAAGCCTTTAAAATGCATGAAAACAGCCGGTTTGTTAAAGAAGACGGCAAATGGTTTTATTTTGATGGTGATGTGGTTGATTAAAAAAAACAGCTTCCGGAAGGATTATTACATGCGTATTTTCATAACTGGCGCCAGCAGCGGGCTTGGCAAGGCCTTGGCTACGGCTTATGCCAAACAGGGTGCCAGCCTGGGACTGGTTGGGCGCAATACACCGGCACTGGAAGAACTGGCTGCCAGCCTGCCCGGGCAACACCGGATTTACGCCCTGGACATTTTAAACAGAAACGCCCTGCATGCGGCTGCCCGTGATTTTCTTGAGCCGGGACCGGTTGATATCGTGATTGCCTGTGCCGGCATTAGCATTGGCACCCTGACCGAATATGAAGAAGATTTTGTCCAGTTCCAGAAAGTGATCAACACCAACCTGCTGGCCATGGTGGCAACTTTCGAACCGTTTATTAAACCCATGAAAGCACGGGACTGTGGAACGCTGGTAGGCATTAGCAGCGTGGCCGGCGTACGTGGCTTGCCAGGCTCCAGCGCCTATTCTGCCTCGAAGGCGGCCACCACCACTTACCTGGAAAGCCTGCGGGTTGACTTGCACGATACCGGCCTTAAGGTAGTAACCATTGCGCCAGGCTTTATTGATACCCCCATGACGCAACACAACCCGTATAAGATGCCTTTCCTGATGCAACCCGAGAGTTTTGCCAAGGCTGCCCTCAAAACCATCGAAAAAGGAAACAGCTATTCGGTTATTCCATGGCAAATGGGTATGGTGGCCAAACTGCTTAAATGGGTTCCCAACCCGGTATACGATTATTTTTCGTTCAGATCGGGCAGAAAACCCAGAAACAACTCCCTACCCTGAATAGCACACAAAGCAATTACAACTGGGATTGCAGGTAGTTTTCAAGCCCCACATGCTTGATTAAATGCAGTTGCTGTTCGAGCCAGTGCGCGTGATCCTGTTCGGTGTCATCAAGCTGTTTCAGCAAGATATCACGTGATACATAATCGCCATGCTCTTCACATAGTGCCATGCCTTTTTTCAGGTTCTCGCGCACCTCATACTCAGTATTCAAGTCATACTGCAACATTTCAGGCACATCTTTACCCACATTAATGTTGGCTGGTACCATATTGGGTGTCCCTTCAAGCATAAGGATACGACGGATCAGATCATCGGCATGCCCGGTTTCATCTTCCATCTCGTGACCAATACGTGCGGCCAGTTTTGTATAACCCCATTCATCATACATGCGAGAATGAATAAAGTATTGGTCGCGGGCAGCTAATTCACCAGTGAGCAATTGATTTAAAAAGCCAATGACTTCGGGATGTCCTTTCATGATATTAATTCCTGTCTTTATGAGGGTGATATCAAATTATAACCAATATAAAAAAACTGCCCCTAAAGTGAGCAGTTTTTTTAATTCCAATGCCACTAACAGGCGTGAATTAAAACCGTTCACGCCTGTTAGTGGGCAAGGCATCAGCCTTTAATAGAAGCATGCAATGATTGCAGGGAGTACACTTTCATACCCTGTGAATCACGTATATACTGCATACCCTCTACCGCAGCGCGGGCACCCGCAATGGTGGTAAAGAACGTAACCCTGGCAGCCAAAGCCTGGGTACGGATAGTACGGGAGTCATGAATGGCGTTACGACGCTCTTCAACCGTATTGATCACCATTGTAATTTCACCGTTTTTAATCATGTCAACAATGTGTGGACGACCTTCGGTGACTTTATTAACGGCCAATACCGGCAAACCAGCCTCTTCAAGGGCGGCGGCAGTGCCACGGGTGGCAACCAGCTTGAAGCCCAGTTCGTGCAAGCCTTTGGCAATATCAACCGCTTTGACTTTATCCTGGTCTTTGACACTAATGAAAACCGTGCCATTTTCTGGCAGGACAACACCGGCAGCCAGCTGTGACTTGACAAAGGCCTCGCCAAAGGTTTCACCAACACCCATCACTTCACCGGTAGACTTCATTTCAGGGCCAAGAATGGTGTCAACGCCCGGAAATTTAACGAACGGGAACACGGCTTCTTTTACTGAGAAATAAGGAGGCATGATTTCCTTGCCGATATTCTGTTCAGCCAGGGTTTTTCCTGCCATTGCACGGGCCGCAATTTTGGCCAGCTGCAAGCCGGTAACCTTGGAAACATAGGGCACAGTACGTGATGCACGGGGGTTGACTTCCAAGACGTAGACATCACCATTCTGGATGGCGAACTGAACGTTCATTAAGCCCTTGACATTAAGCGCCTTGGCCATTAAACCGGTTTGGCGCTTGATTTCTTCAATGACTTCATTGGATAGCGAATACGGTGGCAAACTGCATGCAGAGTCACCCGAGTGAACACCCGCCTGCTCGATGTGCTCCATCACGCCACCGATAAACACGGTTTCACCGTCAGACAGACAGTCTACGTCTACCTCGGTAGCGTTATTCAGGAAGCGGTCCAGCAGCACCGGTGAGTCGTTGCTAACCTTAACGGCTTCACGCATATAGCGCTCAAGGTCATCTTGCTCATGCACAATTTCCATGGCACGACCACCCAGCACATAGCTTGGGCGAACCACCAGCGGATAACCGATTTCAGCCGCATGGGCAATTGCCTCGGCCTCGGTACGTGCAGTACGGTTTGGCGGCTGACGCAGACCCAGTTTTTGCAACAGTTTCTGGAATCGTTCACGATCTTCGGCCACGTCGATAGATTCGGGGCTGGTACCAATAATAGGTACACCATTGGCCTCGAGGGCACGCGCCAGTTTCAGCGGAGTTTGGCCACCATACTGAACAATCATGCCTTCGGGTTTTTCGATATTGACGATTTCAAGTACGTCTTCAAGCGTTAGCGGCTCGAAGTACAGGCGATCGGAAGTATCGTAGTCGGTAGAAACGGTTTCGGGGTTGCAGTTAATCATGATGGTTTCATAACCATCTTCACGCAATGCCAGGGAAGCATGCACGCAGCAATAATCAAACTCGATACCCTGGCCGATACGGTTGGGGCCACCACCCAGTACAATGATTTTTTTCTTGTCGGTGGGTTCGGCTTCGCATTCTTCCTCGTAGGTAGAATACATATACGCGGTTTTAGTGGAAAACTCTGCCGCGCAGGTATCCACGCGCTTGTAAACCGGACGTACACCCAGTTGGTGACGTACTTTACGCACTTCAGATTCAGACACGTCAAGCAGGAATGCCAGGCGGCGGTCTGAGAAACCACGACGCTTGAGTTCGCGCATGGTGTTCTCTTTCAGGTCAGCCAGATTTTTTTGCTCAAGCGCCAGTTCAATCTCGACGATTTCCTGAATTTGATGCAGGAACCAGGGATCTATCTTGGTAAGGGCATGCACTTCATCAAGGGTGAACCCTTGGGCAAAAGCATCGCCAACATACCAGATGCGTTCCGGGCCGGGTTCAGCCAGCTCAACCTGCAGTTTTTCACGGTCAAGGGTTTTCTGGTTCAGGCCGTCTACACCCACTTCC
Source organism: Advenella mandrilli (assembly GCF_016595155.1). Taxonomy (GTDB): domain Bacteria; phylum Pseudomonadota; class Gammaproteobacteria; order Burkholderiales; family Burkholderiaceae_B; genus Advenella; species Advenella mandrilli. The sequence continues at coordinate 22,622 of NZ_JAENGP010000001.1, read as the reverse complement.
AGGCCACGCAGGGCTTTCTGGAAAGATTCCTGGAAAGTACGGCCAATAGCCATGACTTCGCCAACGGATTTCATTTGGGTGGTTAGGTGAGAGTCTGCCTGAGGGAATTTTTCGAAGGCAAAACGTGGAATCTTGGTAACCACGTAGTCGATGGTTGGCTCGAAAGAAGCCGGTGTAGCACCACCGGTAATTTCATTTTGCAATTCATCAAGCGTGTAGCCAACCGCCAGACGGGCTGCTACTTTAGCGATTGGAAAACCGGTTGCCTTGGATGCCAGCGCGGAGGAACGGGATACGCGCGGGTTCATTTCAATCACGATCATGCGACCGTTATCGGGGTTAACCGCAAACTGCACGTTTGAACCACCCGTATCCACACCAATTTCACGCAACACCGCAATAGAGGCGTTACGCATGATTTGATATTCTTTGTCGGTCATGGTTTGGGCGGGTGCAACCGTAATGGAGTCACCGGTATGTACGCCCATGGGGTCCAGGTTCTCGATAGAGCAGATGATAATGCAATTGTCCGCCTTGTCGCGAACCACTTCCATTTCAAACTCTTTCCAGCCCAACAGGGACTCTTCAATGAGCAACTCTTTGGTAGGAGACGCTTCAAGGCCACGACGGCAGATAGTCTCGAACTCTTCGGGGTTGTAGGCAATACCGCCACCACTACCACCCAGCGTAAAACTGGGGCGAATAACCACCGGAAAACCAGCCGTGCCGATTTCTGCGGCAATGCTTTTTTGTACTTCCCAGGCTTCGTCCATGCTGTGAGCCACGCCAGATTTGGCTGACTCAAGACCGATGGTTTCCATGGCCTGCTTGAATTTAAGACGATCTTCTGCCTTTTCAATCGCATGCTCGTTGGCACCGATGAGTTCGACATTGTGCTTGGCCAAAACACCATTATGCGCCAGATCAAGTGCACAGTTAAGCGCTGTCTGGCCACCCATGGTTGGCAACAGGGCATCGGGTTTTTCTACTTCGATGATTTTTTCAACTGCTTGCCAGGTAATAGGCTCGATATAAGTAACATCGGCAGTTTCCGGGTCGGTCATGATGGTGGCCGGGTTACTGTTAACCAGAATGGTACGGTAACCTTCTGCCTTCAGGGCTTTACAAGCCTGGGCACCTGAATAGTCAAATTCACAAGCCTGACCAATAATGATGGGGCCTGCCCCAATAATAAGAATGCTTTTTATGTCGGTACGCTTTGGCATAATACTCTACTTTTGCTGTGCCATTTGGCTAATGAATTTATCAAACAGGACAATGATGTCATGGGGGCCTGGACTGGCTTCAGGGTGGCCCTGGAAGCAGAAGGCGGGACGATCGGTAAGCTCGAAGCCCTGCAATGTGCCATCGAACAGAGATACATGGGTAACCCGTGCATTGGCAGGCAGAGTATTGGCATCTACCGCAAAACCGTGATTTTGGGCAGTAATATATACTCGGCCGGTTTGCACGTCTTTAACCGGATGGTTATCACCATGATGGCCTGTTTTCATTTTCAGGGTTTGGGCACCGATAGCCTGCGCCAGGATTTGCTGCCCAAGGCAAATGCCAAACAGCGGAATTTCTTTATCAAGGAGAACCTTAACGGCATCGACGGCATAACCGCAAGCGCTAGGGTCACCGGGGCCATTGGCCAGGAAAACACCATCAGGTTCCAGGGCTAGGACATCTTCTGCAGACGTTGTAGCGGGAACCACCGTTAAACGGCAGCCCTTGTCGGCCAGAATACGCAAAATATTTGATTTCACCCCGAAGTCATAGGCGACCACATGATAGCTGGATTGGTCAGGCTGGGTATAGCCCTGCCCCAATTGCCAGGTACCTTCGGTCCAGTGCTCGGTTTGCTGACGGCTAACCTGGCTGGCCAGGTCTTGCCCTTGCATGCCTTGGTAAGCACGCGCCAGTTCAAGCGCCTTTTCTACGTCATCACCCACCAGAATACATGCCCCCTGTGCCCCTTTTTCACGCAATAGACGGGTAATTTTGCGGGTATCAACTTCTGAGATGGCGACTATGCCATTTTCTTTAAGATAAGCAGGCAATGACTGGGTGGCACGGAAATTTGAAATGCGGGCCGGGCAATTGCGAATGACCATTCCAGCGGCATGTGGCTTGAAAGATTCAACATCTTCTTTGTTAACGCCCGTATTGCCAACATGCGGGTATGTAAAGCTGACAATTTGCTGGGAATAACTGGGATCAGTCAGGATTTCCTGGAAACCAGTCATTGAGGTGTTGAAAACCAGTTCGGCTACGGTATGACCGTTGGCTCCAATAGAGATACCTTTAAATACAGTACCATCGGCCAAAGCCAGAATTGCGGTAGGGGATTCTGTATTTTCCCCGAAAATATGTGACGGCAGCGTCATAAAACCCCAAGTTCTAAAATCAGTAAATAAACCTTGGCATTATACTATTTTATTGATTTTCAATTAGAAATTTTACGATTCAGACGCGAAAAAAACCATGATTTTTATTTTTTCTCAGGGCATCTGCACATCAAAAGCTAAAGTTTCACCCGAAGCATCGGCATTAATGGTAAATCCGAGTTTTTGCTGGTAAAGATCTTCTCCGTATTCGAAGAAACTAACCCGTATACCCTCAGAGACATTTTTTTGACCATAAAGCGTGGGGTAGGTATAACGGCTGTTAGGCAGAATGTACAGGTCATTTAATGACGGGTTGAACATGATGGGCACCCAAACCTTGGAATTAGCGGCATTTTCTATAATCCAGGTAGGGCTTTCGGGTGTCGCGGTTTTACACTGCACCATAACCAGGGCCTTACCTGAAACCTTTATGTTTACCGTATAAAAATCAAGCGAGTCAAAGGTGGAACTGCGGCAGTGCTCGAATTGCCCATGCAAGGGCAAAACCAGTTCCCGCAAGGAAAGACGGGGATGTGATAACAATTCTGACTTTACCCGGATACGATCGCTTTCGCGATAAACAGCGGTACGGTCCAGGTTGGTTTGAGCCCACTCTATCATGCGCGGCAAGCGCTCACCCAGGCATGCAACAGTTTGGCATAAAGCCAGGCCATTGCTGCGAGTTTTAATTAAACGGCTGATTAGCACCGGACGATCAGTTTGCGCCTGAAGGGCCGAACTGATATACAGCCATTCGAACAAACCGCTAGCCACTTTCGTGTTTTCACACATTTTTGCAGGCCACTGCTTTTGGGACTCATGCAACAGTTTTACGCCACTTTGCCCAAACCGACCCTTGATAACCGACTCGGGAATACAGGGATTAAGGGCAACTTCCTGAAACGCAAACTGCAACCCGACGCCAGTCCTTGACAGAGAGGGATCGAATTGCGCAGATACTGTTCCTACGGACAAGAGCAGGCCTAAAAATACTGAAAATAGCCCACCCAATTTAAGTGGCATTTACTTACAACCTTATTAATTAAAATGAATCGTTCACGATGAGATGATATCAAGCTATTCACAAATTGACAGCTGACATTCACACAAAACAATAATTTTGAGTGGCAAAACCCTACAACCTGCACACTATCCTGTCAAACCTGAAACATATAAACGACATGATACCTGCCAGACTTAAATCCTGATTAAAAATCAGGCTATATTGTCATATGGAACCTGATAAACAACTTCCAATATCGTTGTCATTATAATTTCTATCCTGGATACAAGTATATATGAGTAATCAATTAGATGAACTACGTAAATTCACGACTGTTGTCGCTGACACCGGAGACTTCCAAAGCATGCGTGAGCATCGTCCTACCGATGCCACCACCAACCCGTCCCTTATCCTGAAAGCGATTCAGAAAGAAGTATATCGCCCCCTTCTGGAACAAACCATCCGGGACCACCCCAACGCCAGCACGTCACAAACCCTGGATCACCTGCTGATTAAGTTTGGCAAACAAATACTGGACATCGTACCAGGCCGGGTTTCCACCGAAGTGGACGCTCGCCTTTCATTTGATACCGACGCCACCATCCAGCGCGCCCGCCACCTTATTGGACTTTACGAAAAAGAAGGCATGTCGCGTGATCGCATTCTTATCAAGATTGCCTCTACCTGGGAAGGTATTAATGCTGCCCGAATTTTACAAAACGAAGGCATTAAATGCAATATGACATTACTGTTCTCGATGGCTCAGGCAGTTGCCTGCGCCAACGCCCAAGTGCAGTTGATTTCACCCTTTGTAGGCCGGATTTACGATTGGTACAAAAAGAATGCTGGCAACGACTGGATTGAAGAAGATAATGCAGGCGTGAATGACCCTGGCGTGAAATCGGTTACCCGTATTTTCAACTATTTCAAAAAACACGATATCAAAACCGAAATTATGGGTGCCAGTTTTCGCAATAAGGGGCAAATTATTGCCCTTGCCGGCTGCGATCTGTTAACCATCAGCCCGGAATTGCTGGCAAGCCTTTCAAGCAACAATGAAGCGATTCAGCCAGCACTAAATACCGAAAACCCCAGCGAACTGGATATTGATCCGATTGCAATCAATGAGGCCTCATTCCGTTTTATGCTTAATGAAGATGCCATGGGCACCGAAAAACTGGCCGAAGGCATTCGTGCTTTCGTGGCCGATTCCATCAAGCTGGACCGGATTATTGAACAGGCCCGCGCCTAAGCGCCTTGTAAAGGCCTAAACTGTCCCTGAACAGGTCTTCAGGAGCTTCGCCGCTCCATGAAGGCCCAGGCAATAGTGCCTGCATCAACATACTCAAGCTCGCTGCCAGTGGGAATCCCTCTGGCAATTCTGGATACCTTCAGGTCTCTGCTTTTAAGTATTTCAGCCAGGTAGTGGGCGGTGGTTTCGCCCTCAGCCGTAAAGTTGGTGGCCAAAATAACCTCTTGCACTTTGCCATCACTAACACGCTCAAGCAATTTATCAAAACCCAAGTCTCCGGGCCCAACCCCCTCAAGGGGTTTAAGGCTGCCCATTAACACAAAATACAAACCCCGATATCCATGACTGGCCTCTATCATATTCTGGTCTGCAGGGGTTTCTACAATGCAAAGCAAGCTGTCATCCCGTTTGGGATTAAGACAGGTTTCACATATTTCATCTTGGGAAAAAGAATGGCAGCGTTGGCAGTGCCTTAAATTATTAACGGCATGCGACAGGGCAAAAGATAACTGCTGTGCCCCTTTACGATCGTGTTGCAGCAAATGATAGGCCATGCGCCGGGCGCTTCTGACACCCACACCGGGCAATCTGCGCAAGGCATCTACCAACGCAGAAAGCGGTTCCGGCTCGGGTAAATTATCACGCATTAGAATGGAAATTTCATTCCTGGTGGCAATGGCATGCCAGCCGTTACGGAAGACATTTTTTCCTGGGCGGTGCTTTCAGCCTTGCGCAGGGCATCATTAAAAGCGGCGGCCACCAGGTCTTCAAGCATGTCTTTTTCATCTTCCAGCAGGGAAGGGTCAATCACCACGCGTTTTATATCGTTACGACACGTCATGGTTACCTTAACCAGGCCACCACCCGAAGAGCCTTCGACGGTAATGTCCGCCAGCGACTCTTGGGCTTTTTTCATGTTGTCCTGCATTTGCTGGGCTTGTTTCATCAAGCCAGCCAGTTGATTTTTCATCATAATGAATGATTTCCTGATTCATTGATTAATGGGAATAACATGTATTTTAGTAGATTAATACGTAAAGATCACGGCAATCAGCACGGTTTAATACTTTCAGGAAGCACCTTGGCACCAAACTCTTCAATAAGGGCATTGATAAATTCGCTTTCCTGCACGGCCTGCTCGGCTTTTTCCTGGCGCGCAGCCTGTTCGGCACGAATCGAGGCGTAGGCGGTTTCCTCGACGTTTTCGGCATACTCGAAAGACACCTTCACCACTTGCCTGAAATATTCAGTAAGCACCGTATTCAGTTTTGCTTTCGCCCCCAGCTCATTCGTGTTCTTGACAGGAATGCGCAAACGGATTTCGTTGTTTTCAAAACCCAGCCATTCGCTTTGCTTGGCAAATTCGGCCGCCACACCGGTAAGGGGCAGTTCTTGTGACAAAACAGTCCAGTCATGCGACGTCATTTGCTGCAGGCTGTACCCTGCCGACTGGCCCTGGTGACTGGGAACCCAGGACACATCTTCTTCCACAACAGGAAAAGAGGCCAATTCAGGGTCTGACAGATCCAGATCAAGATCAGGAGGCACTGCCTGCTCAAAAAACACTTCATCCTCTGGTGCGGGAACAGCCCGCAATTCCCAGTCGTCAGGAATGTCTTCCCAGGCAGGAATAAAATCCTCAGCCGTTTTTTTTTCAGCGGTTACTGCTGTTGCTGCTTTTTCAGTGCTTACTGCTGGTTCTGCAATGACCGCATGCTCAGTGCTTAGCGCATGTTCAGCGGAAGCCGTGTTTTCATTTCTGGCAGCTGGAATATTGCCATCAGCAGTTACCTGAGCAGCCGTGGTACTGGCATCGGGTTTCACCGAAACGGAAGCGGCTTCTGCATTATGTTCAACAGCAGTGGCCACCTCACGATTTGAAGCGGCATGATGAGTACTTACGCCTGCCTTTGGTGCGCTGGCCTTGGTTACAAGTTCAGGCTGTGCTGCTGCGCCAGCCACTGTGGCTACAGGTGCAGGCAATGCGGCCACATCTACCGTACTGACCAGTGACAGCATTCTTAAGCCCGTCATGACAAAACCAGCATATTCATCAGGCGCCAAAGACAGTTCATTACGGCCATGCACGGCAATGCCGTAAAACAGCTGCAAGGTATCCGGGTGAAACGCCCTGGCCAATGCCTGCATATCTTCATGCAAAGGGTCATCTGGCATGATGGTACCCGGCAAACGCTGTTCTATCGCAATGCGCGAGAGCAAGACCGACAAATCTGCCAGGGCACCCGAATAGGAAAACCCACGCGTTGCCAACTCATTGGCCGTATCCATAACGCCCTGCGCCGAACCCTGCAGCAACGCCTGCAGGAAACGGACCAAATACTTCTGGTCTATGGTGCCCAGCATTTCGCGTACGGCGGCATCGGTAATATTGGAAGAACTGTAAGCAATGGCCTGATCAGTTAAAGACAGGGCATCGCGCATGGAGCCGGCGGCCGCCTGTGCGATAAGTCGCAAACCGCCAAGGTCGAAACCAACCTCTTCCTGCGTGAGCACGTTTTCCAGGTGACCCACAATGGCCTCGGGTGGCATCTGCTTCAGGTTGAACTGCAGGCAACGGGACAATACCGTAACGGGAATTTTTTGCGGATCGGTGGTGGCAAGAATAAACTTGACATGCGGCGGCGGTTCTTCGAGCGTTTTCAGCATGGCGTTAAACGCATGCCCTGTGAGCATGTGAACTTCGTCGATCATGTAGATTTTGAAACGGCCCGCACTGGGCGCATACACGGCCTGCTCAAGCAGTTGCGTCATTTCCTCGACCCGCCGGTTGGAAGCCGCATCGAATTCAAGATAGTCAATAAAGCGGCCTTCGTCTATTTCGACACAGGCACGGCATTGGCCACAAGGCGTGGCGGTGATGCCGGTTTCACAATTAAGGGACTTGGCAAGAATGCGTGACAACGTGGTTTTACCAACACCACGGGTACCCGTAAATAACCAGGCATGATGCAGTCGCTGGGTGGTAAGGGCATTGCTTAATGCCCTTACCACGTGCTCTTGGCCGACAAGGGTTTCGAAGGATCGGGGACGCCACTTACGGGCAAGAACAAGGTAGCTCATGTGAATGATTGTAGCCCAGAAATACAAACGTCACCCTGAAGGTGACGACTGTTGTACTGAATATTTTTGTTGTATATGGGTATAGGGGGGTGAGCCTTACTTCGGCACTGAACCTGAGCGATTATGGCTGCTTCGTTCCCGACCTGACCAGTTTCACCGCCGGCCCATGCGAAGGGGCCCACCGACAAGCATTGTAGCAGCTTTGGAAATTATTACAATCTAAAAGTGAAAATTAACCCGGACTGCGTGCACATTTAACGCCAGCGATAGCCTACGCCAACGCCCGCCCCCACATCACCACCCGAAGAACCCACCACAGAGCCATTAAGCAACCACTTGCCATTGTCGGTTGCAGCAGATACACCAACAGCATAACCGGACTCACCCGACCAGGTACCGCCACCCACGCCAACCACTTTTTCACCCGGCAAAACCGCCTGTGGCAAATTGGCTGCGGCAATCGCGGCCGCTGTGCCTTCATCAGCCTTGCGTTCGGTTTGACGTATTTTACGGTTTACATCATTAAACATTTCTTTGGTTTGGCCCAAGTTCACGGCATCGGTAGGCCGGCTTCCTGCCGCCACCCCTGAAATCGCACGAGGACCTTCGCTACCTGCCACGGACACTTCTTTTCCATTAGCTTGCCCGCCTACAGAAATCGTACGGGTATCATCATTTTGGGTAACTGCTACAGGAGAAGATGCAGGTACCGCTTCATACACCGTTTGCATGGCAGCCATGATGGGGCTAACCGCCTGGGCCATTACCGGCAAACCGCTAAAAACCGCAACTGCCGTTGCCCCACACACTATCCAATTGCGCAACACCGTGCTTGTATTTTTGTCTGACACTGTTGTTTTCCATGCTGCATGATTAATCGGATTCATTGGCTCTCCAAAACTTAAAATCTAGTAAACATAATTAGTTGACAAGCATTATTCCCCTTTTTCAAATAAATGTTTTATATAAACCCATAAATTAACAACTTATTACATCATTGTTATGAAATAATCCGGCTACAAGACCGCTTATAGCGTTAACCAGCGATTTGTGCCCAGCGCGTAAATAACCGCTCGGGCAGGACGACCATCCAAGGCAGTCAAGCGTTCACAATAATCCTGCAACTGTTTACGGTAAGTTTGCCGCAGACGATCTTCAAACACCTCATCAGACTCATTGTCATGTTGTTGTGCTGTTTTATAATCAACCACCAGCCAGCCATCAGGCTCGGAAACCGCCACGTCCACAATCAGCACTTTGCCATTGGCATCCACCAGTTCCCATTCCTGACGGGCATTGGCCTGTGTCAACAGCCATTGCCCCTTGTCATGATTCAGGCAACTTAGCAATAGTGACTGCACCCGCCCGGTAGCCTCGCGGGCCTGTTGGGGACGCAAACCTTCCTGCAACAATTGGCGCACAATAATATTTTCAGCCGACTGAATCCGTGCGGGTGTCCAGCCTTGTAATTGATCTTGCCCCATACGGGCCAGCCAGGCATGCGCCACCGTACCGATATGTGCCTCAAGGCGCTCTTCAAACTGCCAGGCTCCGCCATCGTGAAGAGCAGGAGCTGCCGGCTTATAAACGACACCCGCTTGCGCGTGCAGGCTTTGCATCGTGGCATCGGTAAAGCGGATTAACGGCGGCCCCACCACCTCGTAGCGACTGTTTTCATTGCCCTGCCCGTTATTGACCAGCGACACAGGCAAATATGGCGGCTTAACCGTATCGAAGGTATCCATTAAAGGCTGTAAGCGCGAGAACAGGGTGCTGGATGACGCCTTGGCAACCACCCCTTCCTTAACCTGCAGTACCGCTACCAAATGCAGCCGTTGGCATGCCCGTGTGGCGGCAACATATAGCAGGCGATCCAGCTCATAATCGGTGCGCTTTTTTTCCCGTCCGGCCAGATAGACCGAAATGGGATCTTTTTCCTGTGATGCCCTAGGCTTGATCGGCCCCAGCAACAAGTGCCCCTCGGACTGCTCAAACCGTAGCAAAGGATCGGGGTTATTGCGGGGTACCCGATGCAGGCCATACAAAATAACCTCCTGAAACTCCAGCCCCTTGGATTTATGCATCGTCATGATGGTGACCGCATTTTGCTCATGCGAGGACGCGGCATACAGGCGCTCAAGTTCACGGTCAAGATCGGCAGGATTCAGGCCACCATAAGGGGCAATCTTGTCCAGCAGGCGCAGCACCGTCTGCACATCGGCACATTCACTTTCATGCGCATAAAAAACAAACCCGCCCAAACCGCGCCAAACGGATTCCACATGGGCTGAAAAAGTGATGGCATCCCGCTCAAAAGAGCGATTCAGCAAGGCCCGGGCCACCGGCAACACACGGGCCAGTTCGGCCGCGGACAAATCCGCCGCTTCGGCAAGCGCTTGCCCGTTAGCGCCGGAAGTGCCTGCCAATACCTGTGCCAGCAACTGAGGCACCGGTATTTTCTGCTGTTCGCCAAACAGGGTATCCAGCGTGGCCAAGGTCAGGCCGCACAAGGGTGAGCGCAACAGGGAAAGCCAGGCCACCCGGTCGGCAGGGTGCGACAAGGCTCGAATCAGCTGCACCAGATCGCTCACCACCTGACGGTCTTTAAGTGGCTGAAAGTCCACAGCCCGCACGGGAATGCCTTCCATGCTTAATCGATGCATCAATTCATTAAGATGTGTTCGCGCCCGCACCAGAATGGCGACGGGATTTTTTTTACCGGCATGCGTTTGCAGTGCCGACTTGACCAGTTCAATCACCCTGTCCTGAGCGGCTGTTTCGGCCATTGCAGGGGTCATTTCAATGACAGAAGGTTCTTCATCCTGGACGGATACCTGTGGCAAGGTATCTGCATTGAGCAATTGGGCGGGTATGTGGCTGCCATAATAAAATGGATGCATCAACACCGCCGGCGACATTCCCTCGTTATTAAAGGGCACCGATGCCGTATATTTGATGGCCCCCAGCGCCGGGTTATCTGTGGCCGGGAATACCTTTGCAAAGGCTTGGTTAACCCACTCAACCACGCCCGAGCGGGAACGAAAGTTCTCACTTAATCTGAGCACAGTCAATGGCAAATCATTAATGCTTTCCTCGGACACCTTCAAAAACAGACCCACTTCGGCTTTCCTGAAACGGTAGATCGATTGCATTGGGTCGCCCACCAGAAACAAGGTGCGGTCTTCGTTGGCCAGCCAGCCTGACGTCAGCTTGCGAATCAGGTCAATCTGTACCTGACTGGTATCCTGAAATTCGTCAATCAGAATATGTTTAATCACGGCATCCAGCGACAGCAGCAATTCGGCCGGATCATCTACAGAGCCCAACGCCTGCCCTGCCCGCCAGGCAATTTCAATAAAATCCACCTCGCCTTCACTGGCAAAAACCTGTTCAAGCTGTTGCGCGGCCAGCTTGAGGCATTCCAGCAGATGAGCAATAATATGCATTTGCTGCGGAGTCATCAAAACATCCGGCAAGTTTGTCAAATCATACAAGGCTTGCGTCCATTCTTCCGAATCAGGCCGCTGTGATTCCAGCCAGGTTTGCATGGCATCTTTGTGCTCTGTCTTGGGCGGGAAACCTTCGTTTTTAGTTAAGCGGCTGCGCAGCTGCCCTTTACCCGTCAGCAACAGGCGGGCCATCGCCTTCCAGCGGGCAATATCCGTAAAGTAAGGCAACAGGGGGGTGCCATCCCAGTCCAGTAGCGGGTAGTCATCATCGTGGCTGACAGCCGGGTCTGCCAAGGTACTGGCCGCCATCCTGGCCATGGGCGCCAAACTGCTGGCCCAACCCATAGGCATCAGCCCGCTCACCCTGGCAATATCCTCATCCATGGCCTGCGCCAGGGATTCCATCACGACCTGCATGGCGCCCGCAGGGTCATTCACCACCTGCAGCCACTGGTCCCTGAACCCCAACATATCCACCAACAACTCTTCGGCAGGCTGCAAATCTACATCCAGATGCGCCACCAGTGCCTGCACGCATTCGGTACTGTCAATATGGGCCAGTGTTTTGCGGGCCGCCTTGCCGTACAGGGCACGGGCATCTTCGGCCACCGAAGGCATACCGCCCATCCCCGACAGCCAGGGCATGGAGCGCACCAGCGAAGCACAAAACGAGTCAATGGTTTTAATGCTAAGACGGGCCGGATGCGCCAGCAAATTCCAGCCTTTTTCCAGGTCACGGTGCAAAGCCGCACGAGCCAGTTGCCAGCTTTTTTTCTGGTGCGCTGTTTCAGGCTCTTCTTCCTGCAAACCCAGCGCCAGTTTTTTCAACACCCGCGCATGCATTTCCGATGCTGCCTTGCGGGTAAAGGTAATGGCCAGGATTTCCTCGGGCCGGTTCACCGTGGCCAACAAGGCCAGAATCCGGTCAGTTAGCAACTCTGTCTTGCCGGAACCGGCCGGCGCCTGAATCAGGAACGACTCACCAGGTTTCACGGCCCGTGCACGGGCCTGATAATCACTGGGCAAGCGTTCTCCCGAATCACTAAGCGGGTGTGTCGGGGAATGTAAGAATTGCTCTGCTGTCATGGTTTCACTCATCGTCACTTTCTTGCGCCAGTCTTAAAAAGGGTTTTACATCGCAATACTGCAAATCGTTTTCCCGCCAGGCACGGTTAAATGCCTTGCCGGCAGAAAAATCATCGGCCAGTTGTTCCATCACCCGTTGCCAGCGTTGCAACAATTCATCCCAGGAAACCGGCGGCTCCCAACTGTCACGATTGTCCAGGCCGTCAATACCCAGGTCTTCATTGGCAATGCCCTTAAGCTCAATCTGGCGGGCATTCAAGCGGGCAAACAACAGCCCGGCCACCGGATTACCCTTGCCAGACCCCATCACCGAAGCATAAAAAGGCAATTGCAAATTAACCGGCACCTCTCGTGACCAATCCTGTTTGAAGGAAGGCGTACTGCCGGATTTATAATCGACAATCACCTGCTGGCCATCCGCCAAGGTATCAATCCGGTCCATGCGTAATGACAGGCTGACCTGCGCACGCTGCCACTTCACATCCTGCTCCAGCTGCTGCACGGCAAAAGGTTCGCGCTTAAGTTCAATGAGCAAAAAATCCATTACGATCTGGCGGGCACGGTCTTTTTCCATTTGCACCACCGCAGCATAATCATGCTTCAGCTCCTGATCGGCTGCCAGTTCCACGCATTCATTCACAAAAGCCTCAAGAGAGCCGTCTTCAAATTTTTCAGCCAGGCGCTCCCAATCTTGCAACATGCCCCACACCAGTTCCATGACTTTATGCAGAAAAATGCCGCGCACCCGCTGGCTCACCGCCTGCGGGTAATCTTTCAGTTCGCGCGCACCCAAACGGTAACGGGCAAAGGCCCACAGCGGATTGCGCGCCTGGGTTTCCAGCACATCCAGGCCACCTCTTACCGGACGGTTTCCTGAAAGCGCAGGGGCCTGATGATCAGGCAACACTTCAAGTTTAGGATTAAGTGCGGTCTCTTTTGCGTCCGCACATGAAATTTCAACCTCAAACAATGGAATATCTTCCAATAATGAAGATGCCCTGAGCTCTTTTTCACCCTCCATCAGGGGCCAGCTTACGCTGACTTGCGGGGCACATTGCCTTAAAGCATGAAACATCTCATCGGCCCAGGCTTTTTCCCGTTCGGGGGTGGCACGGGGCGCATTAACCCGACGCAGTGCGGTGACCGGCAAAAAAGGATTGGGGCTAGGACTGGCAGGCAATACCTCGTCGGTCAAGCCCAAAATCCATACGGCATCCCAACGGCCGCCTTCAGCCTCAAGAAACCCCAGGACATCAAGCCGTGCCTGTTTGTCCCTTTGTGGCTGAAAAGCCGATTGCAGGGCAAGCCGATACAACAAGGCGCAGGCACCTGTGCCATCAAGAAGCCCGCCCACCTCATACAGGGCAGAAAAGCGGACCAACAGATTTTCAAAGGCCTGACACACCTGAAAGTTGCTACTGCTTAAGGTTGCCGGCCCCGGAAACCCCAGACTAACCAGGCATTCGCGAATACGCTGCGCCCATTGATCTGTGCGGGCACGGGTATATTTTTCCTGAAAAGGATGGCGCCAGTGTTGGTAAATCTCTTTAAAATCAAAAGAAAGATCATCGGCAAACTGATCAAACACAGCCAGAACATCCGCTTCAGGAATCGTTATATCTTCATTTTGACGCAATTGGGCATCCTGTTGTGCCATGGCGGCCAAGGCGGACGGTTTGACCGCACAATGCCCGGCCAGCAGGGCCGCGCCCAACACCTGTACCTCGCATTGCCGGCGGCTGCCAAGCTGTGCCAGCAGCCTGAGCCAGGCAAACGCGGCCCGCACGGGGGCCCATTCTGTTAATGGGCGGCCAACCGCCACGTTCCAGGACAGCTCATGGCGACCAAGATTTTGTGCCAGCAAGCGCCTGGCCAACGGTGCTTTTGCTTCCAGATCGGGGGCCACAATCGCATACGTGCCCCGGGGATTTTCTTGCAGGGCCTGTCTGGCCCATTCAATGGCCGTTTCCCATTCTGCTACCGTATCACCCAACGCTGTCTTGCCAACCTCACTGGCGCTGGCCGAATTTTCTGCCAGTACCGCCAGGTCTGTGCCATTATCCTGACAAGCATTTAACAATCTGCTTAAGCGCGGCGCACATTCTGTAAACCCAAGCAAAATAATTTGCTGCGGCAAGTCCAGGTTTTCCCCGTTCTCCAGTGTGCGAATCAGACTTTCCTGCATCAGGCAATCGTCTTCGGCATCTATTTGGGACAGACGATGCAGGTAAGCCTTTTGCCATTGCCTGAATCGTTCATATTCTTGCGTGCTTTCATCATCTTTAACCTGAATATGCCAGTCGGCACACAAATGATGGGCATCAGCAGCCATTTTTGCCGTTTGCGGCAAGTCCAGCAAACGCCCCGCCCCCTCTTCCTGCTCAATAACCGATTCCCACACCAGCTGTTCGGCAAAACGGTCCAGCGCAATGGCCGGCACATGACCTTGCGCAGTAAACAAACGGGCATCATGCAAAGCACGAAGCCATCGGCCCAGCGGCATAATCAAGGGCAATTCAACAATGCGGGCAGAAGAACCCATTTGTTGGGTTAGTAGCTGCTTCAGGCGCAATGCCTGCCGGTTATTAACCGTTAACACCAGTTGCTGGCGGGCATCACCCGCCACAAGCGCGTCAATGGACAGGGCTGGCAAAGAGGAAATCGAAAGCGTATATGCAGGTGAAACGGCAGTCATAAGCACCTATTCAAGGTTAAAAACATCATTTGGCAGCAATAATGATACTTGATTGAACGTGACGTGACTTGACTTGACAGTTATCCTCTGGGGCATTGCCTGGCATTTTTTGCTTTATGACGTGCAATACCGCACCCTACCCTTGCAACACCGGTACGGATCACAGGCGACGCATTGGGCATTAACAAAGCAGTGTTCTGAATATTCAAATAAAAGGCAATGTTACCCGCACCTCTGCGGTTAGCCTTGGCACACCATGCTGGTTGCAAACGTTCAAGTCCATCATAAACTGCAGGCCGGTTTCGGTTTGTTCTGCCTGTCTGATTATGCCGGTGCATACCGGTTGCTCTGCCAACTGCATGATGCTCACAAAGCGCACCTTGATATTATCCAGAGACTCTTGCCGCACAATGCGGGCAAGGCACTGCTGCATGAAGGCAAACGTAAACATGCCATGCACAAAAACATCATCAAAACCGGCAGCTTGTGCATAATCACTATCTATATGCAATGGATTATGGTCGCCCGAAGCCCCGGCAAAAAGAGCCAGCGCCGCACGGCTAAAGGGTTCCCCATGCCATATCGGCAAAGGGTCTCCTGCCTTGCAATGCCTTAATTTAAACCCTGAATTGTTCATGATTTCCGATTTTCCACAAACACCGATATCAAATCGGCTACATGCCTTCCATCCTGGTTGTCCACCCGTGTATAACGCTCAAGAAAATACAGGGTGCCGTTTTTTTTGGTATAGGTATCTGCCACCCGGGAAGTAAAAGTTAGTACATCACCGGCAAAACACTGGCCATGGCAGATGAATTCCTGCGAAGCATGCAATGTTTTACCGGCATCCAGATCCACCTCGTCAAACCAGGCATACGGGCTTTCCTTGTTCATTTCCAGGCCAAACAACAACCCCACTGGCACCACGACCGACGGATACCCCTGCGCTTTGGCATAAACCTCATCAAAGAAGCAGCGCTCGGTCTGCCCGGTGACTTTCGCATAAAACTGTACCTGGAACAGGGAAACCGGCACCTGGTGAGACCCTAACTCCTTACCAATCAACCCCGATTCAGGCATATTGACTCCTTATGTTCAACGCTGTGTTACCAAGTGGCATTTGGACTCTGACAATGGAAGGTTGGCATCTTCGGCCGGGATAACACCCTTGATCTGGTAATAATCCCATGGTCTTGTGGAATCGGCCGGTTTTTTCACTTCAAGTAAAAGCATATCATGGGCAAACTTGCCATCCTCCCTAATCTTGCCTTTAAACAGGCCATCATCAATTTCTTTTGATTTCAAATAAGCCATTACCTTATCGGCCTTATCAGTACCGGTTTGCTTGATGGCATCCAGATAGTTGATAATCGATGAATACACTCCGGCCTGCCCCATGCTGGGCATTTTGTTTGTTTGGGTATAGTAACGCTCTGACCAGGCACGGGTTTTGTCATCGCGATCCCAATAAAAACCTTCTGTCAGCATCAGGCCTTGCGCCGCTTCCAGCCCAAGCGCATGAATATCATTAATGAACATGACCATGGGTAAAATGCTTTGCTTAGACTGTGTTATGCCAAATTCGGCAGCCTGCTTGACAGCGGTAATCGTGTCCTGGCCGCCATTAGCCAGGGCAATGACATCGGCATTGGACTGTTGGGCATTCAACAAATAAGAAGAAAAATCGGTTGAGTTCAGCGGGTGCCTGGAAGACCCCACAATCTTGCCATTGTTTTTCTCAATCACCTTGCCAGCGGCATCCATCATGGCACCGCCAAAGGTGTAGTTAACTGTAATAAAATACCAATTCTTCTTGCCTGAATCCAGCACATATTTGGCCGTGCCATTGGACAGCGAATACGTGTCATAAACCCAATGCACGGTATTCTTGTTGCATTGCTCGTTAGTCAACGGCAAGGACGCTGCCCCGGACACCAGCGCAATCCGGTTCTTATCGGCAGCAATTTTACTGACTGCCAAAGCGATATTGGAAGTGACCAACTCGGTAATCACATCCACCTTGTCCACATCAAACCATAAATTGGCCCTGGCCATGCCAACATCTATTTTGTTCTGGTGATCGGCACTGACCAATTCTATGGGTATCTTGAAATCGGGATTCTCCTTCTGGAAATCATCAACCGCCATTTGTGCGGCGGTTACTGCTCCGGCACCGGTAAAATCTGAATAAGGGCCACTCATATCGGTCAGCACCCCTATCTTGACCAGATTGTCACTGATTTTTGCCTCATTGGCCTGCGCTACCGGCAATGCAGCCAAGGCTAACGACAGACCAACACTTGCCTTTGCCACCTTACTTAAAATACAACCTCTTTCCCTTTTCATCACCGCCTCCATTTATGTAAATATATTTACTTATAAAGACGAATTATGCCGATTTTTTAAAATTAATAAAGTAATTGCGTATAGGGACTTTCCCTTCCCTGGCAGACAAAACGAAAAAAGGGCATATAAGAAACGCTTATATGCCCTTTGACCATCTCATTTAGTTTTTAACCAACTTGCCCTTTATGACGATGAAGATAATAATGCCTGCGCCTGTTTTCTTAATTCATATTTCTGGATTTTACCGGTGGCTGTTTTTTGCAGCTCACCAAATATGATTTTTTTAGGCACCTTGAAACGAGCCAGGTTGTCACGGCAATATTCCAGAATTTCGTCTTCCTGAACTTGTGCGCCCTCTTTCAGCTCGACAAAGGCAACCGGAATTTCTCCCCATTTTTCATCGCTTAGCGCCACCACCGCGCAGTTGGCCACGCCCGGGTATTTATACAGCACGTCTTCAACTTCAATACTGGAAATGTTCTCACCACCTGAAATAATAATGTCTTTGCTGCGGTCTTTGATTTGCACGTAACCATCTTCATGCATGACACCCAGATCGCCCGTATGGAACCAGCCACCGTCAAAGGCTTCCTGGGTTGCATGCGGGTTTTTAAGATAACCTTTCATGACGATGTTACCCCGGAACATCAACTCGCCCATTTCAGCACCATTGGCCTTAACGTCTTCCATGGTGGACGGATCTTTTACGCTTAAGCCGGCCTGCAGGTGATAGCGCACACCCTGGCGAGATTTAAGTTTAGCCCGTTCTTCTGTGCTTAACGCTTGCCAGCTGTCGTGCTCTGCGCAAACCGATGCAGGGCCGTAGACTTCGGTAAGGCCATAAACATGGGTAATATCAAAACCCATTTTTTCCATGCTGGCCAACACGGCTTCAGGTGGCGCTGCACCGGCAATTAAACCCTTAACGGTGTGGTCAATGCCTTTTTTAAGATCATCTGGCGCATTGGCCAGGGCGGAATGCACCACAGGAGCGGCGCAATAATGCGTGACCTTTTCATCGCGGATTAAATCAAGGCAAACCTTTGCATCAAACTTACGCAGGCATACATTAACCCCGGCACGGGCAGCCACTGTCCAGGCAAAACACCAGCCATTGCAGTGGAACAAAGGTAAGGTCCACATATAAACAGGATGCTTGACCATATCCCATTCTAAAATATTTGACAGTGCATTAAGGGCTGCGCCCCGGTGATGGTACACCACCCCTTTAGGATTACCGGTGGTGCCTGAGGTGTAGTTAAGCGCGATGGCATCCCATTCATCACTAGGCATTTGCCAGTTATCGAGGTCTTTGGCAGAAGCCAGCAGGGATTCATAATCAAGCTCGGCAAACGGTGGTACATTTTGTGGCCCCAAGGCATCATTAACCTGAACAATAGTAAGATGCGGCAATTTGCGACGAATTTGAGGAATATGGGCGTCGAACTCGCTATCTACCAGCAACACTTCCGCCTCGCCGTGCTCGAGACAGAAAATAAGACTGTCTGTGTCTAACCGCACATTAAGCGAACACAGCACACCACCCGACATGGGTACCCCAAAATGGGCCTCTACCATGGCAGGTGTGTTGTGCAACAAAACGGCAACCGTAGAATTACGCTGAACCCCCAACTGGCGCAGGGCAACGGCCAACTGCGTACAGCGACGGTTGGTTTCGGCCCAGTTTTGCCGGATTGGCCCATGTACAATTGCCAGGCGATCACCATAAACACTGGCGGCACGCTGCAGGTAATCAATGGGGGTTAGGGTGGCATAATTGGCCTTGTTGCGTTGAAGGCCTGTATCAAAATCAGCCATTGTGTCTCCTGTTGGCTATTCATTAATTTATACAAGATGTTACCAGAAAGATTAACAAATAAATCCCGAATAGATCAACATATTGACGATTATTTTTAACTATTCCAAAGTTGAATAGGCTTGATAACTGCTATGGCACAATTTTTTCAGTTATCTGGCCTACAAAATAACGCCTACACTTTCAAACCCGCCACAACTTGCTTAAAGTTGTCTAAAATGCCAGCTTCGTTTCTTTAACTCAGGCACTATCACTTCATGAATACGGCACAAATCCAACTTCTGCGAGATGCAGCCAGGCAGGCTGATACTGGCAAGCACTGGATTGCCACGGCCAAATTCCTGGACATTGCCAACCCCAAGATCATTGCCGATTTATGCGATGAAGTGCTTACCTTGCGGGCCGGGTACAACAAAACCCCCAGCATCATGCCCTCTAAAAACGCGCTAGAAGAAGTATTCCAAATGGAATGCCCCAACCCTTCTTGCGACAAAACCAAAGATGGTTACGCCATTCGCTACGCTGGGCAAACCTACGACGCAGACAAAGCTGAAGCAGCGCCGGGTGTTGCCTGGACCGCACAGGAAATTGCCATTTTCAAGACCCGCCAAGACGGCAGCATTACAGAACTGCTAAGCCGCCTGGAAAACATGGCGCACATCCCCACCTGGTACCTGACAGTAGAAGCCGGCAGAAGAAAAGGCTATGAAGGTACTTTGATTTTTAAATACAGCCGGGAAGCACCCAACCGGGCACAGCAGCTGACGTTTCTGGATTGAGTTCCGGCCACAGCGCATATCTCAATCAGTTAAAATCCACGAAGGCACCGGCTCGTTCCCTCCTGCGTTGGTAACGAGTAAGACCGTAACGCTCCGCCCCATACCGTATTGACAGCTTAAAACTTGTTTTTTACAGCTGCACTCGCCAGGGCAATAATTCGTCGATGCGATTAACCGGATAGTCGGCAATCACCGACAGCACATGACGCAGGTACGCTTCGGGATTGATCCCGTTCAGTTTGGCCGTGCCCAGCAAACTGTAAAGCGTTGCCGCCCGCTCACCACCCGCATCCGAACCCAGGAATAGATAATTCTTGCGTCCTACAGCCACGCCACGTAATGCCCGTTCTGCCGCATTATTATCGATTTCAATTTCCCCGTCATCCAGATAGCGTGTCAAGGCCTGCCACTGGTTAAGGGCATACTGGATGGCATCGCTCGTCACGGATTTGCGTGACAGGGTCGGCAACTGCTGCATGAACCACTCATGCAAGGCAAGCACAATTGGCCATGACTTGTCCTGGCGTTCAGCCTGACGAGTTAGTGGTGGACTGCCCCGGATGCCGGCCTCAATCTCATATAAACGGCCAATTTGAGTGAGCACATGATGGGTAATATCAGAGGGCCGATGGACATGAATATCATGGAACTTGCGCCGGGCATGGGCCCAGCAACCCGCTTGGGTCACCTGGCCGGTTCGGTATACCTCGTTGTAACCAGCATAGGCATCGGCCTGTAAAATACCCTCGAAGTTTTTAAGGTGGGTTTGTGGATGAATGCCCTTGCGATCGGGTGAGTAGCGGAACCAGACCGCCGGTGGCTGGGTGCCGCCACTGGGGCGATCATCGCGGGCATACACCCATAAGCGGGCTTGCCGGGTTTTACCGCTCCCCGGTGCCAGCACCGCAATCGGGGTGTCATCGGCATGCAGCTTGCGGGCGCTAAAGACATGCTGGTGCAAGGCGTTGATCAATGGGCGCAGCAATTGATGCACGCCACCTACCCAGTCGCCCAGCGTGCTCTGGCTCAAGGAAACATGCTCCCGCTCCCACATCTGGCTTTGGCGGTATAAGGGTAAATGATCCAGATATTTGGAGACCATGATATGGCTGAGCAATCCTGCTCCGGCATAACTGCGCGCCAAGGGGCGGCTGGGGGCCGGTGCCTGCGCCATGCGATCGCACTGGCGGCAACTGAAGCGGGGACGCACATGACGGACCACCCGCAAGCTGGCGGGGACATAGTCCAGCACTTCACTCACATCTTCGCCAATACGTTGCCAGGCGCCACCACAATCGGGGCAGCAGCACGCCTGCGGCAGGTGCTCCTGGATATCGCGAGGCAGATGTTCGGGTAAAGGTTTGCGCACCGGTGCGGTGCGCGTTGGCGGTGTAACAGGTTCTGGCTGAACGGGATGATCTCCCTGCTTGATGTGCAGTTCTTCCAGCTCCAGTTCCAGCTGTTCTATCTGGCGCACCAGTTTCTCAGACTTCTGGCCAAACAGCAGGCGCTGTAATTTGGCCAGTAATAAAGTCAGGCGTTCGATTTCCTGTTTATCGTTCAGGCGTCCTGATTTCAGGGTGTCACGCTCCAGCCGAACCGCTTCCATGTCGGCTTGCATGGCAAGCACCAAATGCTGTAAATCTTCAATGGAATCGGGAAGCGGTGGCGGTGTAGGCATAGCCGTTATTTTACCAAACAACCACCCTGACAGCATTAAATAAAAAGCCGGAACGCCAGTCAATACGCCATTCTGTCGTTTTTTAGGGCGTCTATACGCGACTCGGTTTATGTGTTCTGGCGGGCCGTCGCCAGTCAATGCCTTCGAGCAACATGGACAGTTGCGCAGGCGTTAAATGCACTGATCCGGATTCAGCTTGCGGCCAGACAAAATGGCCTTGTTCCAAGCGTTTGGCCAACAGGCACATACCGTCTCCACTCCACCATAGCACCTTGATACGGTCGCCTTTGCGTCCACGAAAGACAAATACATGACCACTGAAGGGATCCTGTTGCAAGACGTCCTGGGCAATGGCGGCCAAACCATCAAAGCCCCGGCGCATATCGGTCACACCTGCCGCCAGCCAGACGCGGGTTCCTGCGGGTAAGCCAATCATTTAAGCGCCTCAATGACCATGGATAATAACTGTGTCGAACACTGGTGATGGACCTGTAAGCTCCCCTTGGGTAGCGTGATGGTTAAAACCACCTGTGTTTGATCGTGCGGATCCCGTCCCTTAATCGTCATCTTTTGATGGGCAAGAGACGGCTCCGTCACGGTAACGGGCAAAAAGGAAGTGTCTTGATATTTGGCGGGGGTTGTTTCCAGCTGCTGGTTATGGTATTCATTACGCCAACGGCATAATTGATTGGGATGCAAATCGTGTTCACGGGCAACCTCAGCGACCGTTAATTCATTGCTGAGCAAATGCTCAACCACGCTGCGTTTAAAATCTTTGGTGAAATGACGGCGAGAAAGACGCCGGTACGCGTCTGTAGAAGTGTGAGTGCTGTTCATAAGTTCCAACCTAAAAATAGATTGGAACCTATTGTCGTTTTTCTACGAGGAAATTCAAGACGGCACTGGTCGGAGCATTACGACCAGATCTGGTTGGGTACCGAACCTGTCGACATGCGGGCTGGCATGGATACCTTGCTGAGCCGCGTGGTCATGGTCTTTGGTGCCGCCCAGCCCCATCATGCCTACCTGTTTACCAACCGCAGG